>NZ_FYAS01000019.1 GCF_900185715.1 Allobosea sp. CS1GBMeth4 | reverse complement strand
CCCATATGGACGAGATGACCCAGGCCAACGCCGCCCTCGCCGAACAGAGCGCCGCCAGCGCCGGCGCGCTGTCGGGCAAGATCGCCGAACTCAACGCCCTCGTCGCCGGATTCCGCACCAGCGAGAGCCGGTCCGCCGCCGCGACGCCGTCCTCTGTTCCGTTGGCGCCGGCTCTCGCCGCCCGGTCCGAAGCCGCCTCTGCCGGCAGCGAGCCGGAGCGGCTGCGCCAGCTCGCCGAGGCCGCCTTCGCCCAGAGCCGCGCGGCCGCGCCGCGCCGCGAGCGGGCCGTGCCCGCCCCGGCTCAGGTTCCGCCACGCAAGGTCGCCAATGGCCGCGCCAGCGACGACGGATGGGAGGAATTCTGAGCGGCGCCGGAGCCTTGGGGGCGGTCGCGGCGCCCGCACCGTCCGGCGGCCGCACGGTCAGGCGGAGCGGCGATCGTCCTGGGCGGCGAGCATGATGGCGGCCATCTGGTCGTAGACTTTGATCCAGGCGACCCGCGTCTGCGCGGTGAACGCAGGCCCGAGCGACGTCTCCAGGGTCCACAGGAGCGCTGCGCGCACGGCCGCGTAATGCTCCGGCCGGACGCCATAGCTCTGATGACGCTCGCCCAGGCGCCTGAGCAGGAGTTCGAGGCCGGCGGGGTCGTTCAGCATGGCGAGGGCCACGGTGAGCATGTCCATCAACCGGGCGGCCTGGGTCTCGATGTCGGGCTTGAACAGAGCGCGTGTCTCGGACCTGTCGGTGAACAGTCGTTCGTAGAACAGGCAGGCCGTTTCGATCTTGCGCCGATGCAGCTGCGCAAAGCTCGAACGGACCAGTGCGATGTCCTCTGGCGTCACGGAGGCTCCCTTGCGGCCTTGCACGGCGAGCGCCGATTCTCCACCAGGACAGGCGCGATCGCAACCTATGGTTAGCGGCTTCGGGTTCGCCGCCCGGAATCAGTCCGCCGGCGGACGCTCTCCGGCGCGATGCGTCAGACCCAGCCGCTCGCGGGCGAACCAGCGCGCCAGCATCGGTATCGCGACGACGCCGAGCCCGACCGCGAGGCCGATCCAGATGCCGACGCCGGCGAGCGGCGTCCAGAAGCCGAGCGCGGCCGACAGCGGCAGGCCGATGCCCCAATAACCGAGACCGGCGAAGAGCATCGGCACGCGCGTGTCGCGCAGGCCGCGCAGGACTGAGGCGCCCACCACCTGCGCGCCGTCGGCGATCTGGAAGATCGCTGCATAGAGCAGGAACAGCATCGCCGTCTGAGCGACCTCCGCGGCCTTCGGCTTGCTGGCGTCGAGGAAGGGCGCGACGAGCCAGTGCGGCACCAGCAGCATCGTCAGCGCCGTCACGCACATGAAACCGATCGCCAGCGCGATCGCCGTCGTGCCGGCGCGCGTGACGCCGTCGCGATCGCCGGCGCCGAAGGCGCGCCCGACCCGGACCGTCCCGGCCTGGCCGATCCCCATCGGCACCATGAAGGTCAGCGAGGCGATCTGGATCGCGATCGCATGGGCGGCCAGCGCGGTGGAGCCGAGCAGCCCCATCAGCAGGGCGGCGCCGTTGAAGATGACCACCTCGAAGGCGACCGTGGTCCCGATCGGCAGACCCATCCGCCAGAAGGCGCGGTAGCGGCTCCAGTCGGCACGCCAGACGCGGCCGAAGACATGGTAGCGCCGAAAGCGACGGTCGAGCGACACCACCATCGCGAGACCGGCGAACATCAGGGTCGAGGCCATCGTCGTCGCCAGCCCCGAGCCGGGCAGGCCGAGCGCCGGGAAGCCGAGCCGGCCGAACATCAGGACCCAGTTGGCGAGCGCGTTGAAGGCGACGGCCAGGAGCACGATCACGAACGCCCAGAACGGCCGCTGCAGCGCCGCCAGGAAGCCGCGCAGGACGAGATAGCCGTAGAAGGGCAGGAGGCCCCATTGCAGCAGGTGCAGATAGGAGGCTGCCGCTTCCGACAGGGCGGGGTCCTGTCCCATCGCCTTGAGGATGGTCTCGCCCTGCCAAAGAAACAGCCACATCGGCAGGGCCAGCGTGACGGCGACCCAGAAGCCCTGGCGCACGGTGCGGCGCACGTCGCGGACCGAATGCCGGTTCCGGCCGAGTTCGATCGAGACCATCGGCGCCACCGCCGCCATCACGCCGATACCGAAGATCAGCACCGCCATGTAGAGATTGGAGGCGAGCGCGCCGGCCGCCAGCGCTTCGGGGCCGAGATGGCCCATCATGATCACGTCGGTCGCCGTCATCGCCGTCTGCGCGACATTGGTCATGACCATCGGCCAGCTCAGCGCCAGCATGGCCTTGACCTCGGCGAGCCAGGGACTCGCCGAGCGGTAGGGGAGGGCAATCTGCGACATGGTTGCCTTTTATCTGGGCAGGGTGCCGCTTTACAGCCCTCGGGCCATGATGATTCTGGATTGATCCGATCCGAATTCATCATGATCGGGTCCGGCCCCGGACGGGCGGGCGACCGGTTCCCGCTTTCGGCGATCCGCTCCGGAGCGCCGGGGCTGCCCTGCGCGTGGCGCGCTGCGGCTCCGCGCCGCGCTGGCGCCTCGGCCTCTTGCGCGGGCGGCCCGGTTCCTGCCTGCTGCGCGTCGGCCCCCGGGCAGATGCCTACGATGGAGAATGGACGATATGAGCACCAACCTGCGGATCGACGGCGAGCGCCTGCTCTCGCGGCTGGCGGCCCTGTCGAGGATCGGGGCGACGCCCGAGGGCGGCTGCAGGCGACTGGCGCTGACGGACGAGGACAAGCAGGGGCGCGACTGGCTGGTCGGCGAGTTGACGGCTCTCGGCCTCGACGTCCGGGTCGACGCGATCGGCAACATCGTCGGCATCCTGAAGGGTCAGGAGGACGGGCCGGCGGTGATCATGGGCTCGCATATCGACACGGTCGGCACCGGCGGGCGCTTCGACGGCGCCCTCGGCGTCATCGGCGGCGTCGAGGTGCTGGCGGCGCTGCGCGACGCCGGAGTGACCCCGAAGCGCGACATGGCGGTGATCGCCTTCACCAACGAGGAAGGCGCGCGCTTCCATCCCGACATGCTCGGCTCCTATGTCTGGGCCGGCGGCATGAGCGTCGACGCCGCCCATGCCGAGCAGGACGCCGACGGCGCCGTGCTCGGCCATGAGCTGAAGCGCATCGGCTATCACGGGCCGGAGCGGCCCGGCTTCCTGCCGGCGCATGCCTATCTCGAGCTGCACATCGAACAGGGACCGGTGCTGGAAAGCGAGGGCGGCGGCCTCGGCGCCGTGACCGGCATCCAGGGGATCTGCTGGCTCGAGCTGACCCTGACCGGGCGGCCGAGCCATGCCGGCACCACGCCGATGCGCTACCGCAAGGATCCCGGCCTCGCCGCGGCCCGCATCAACATCTTCGCCAACGAGTTGACCAAGACGATCCCGGGCCAGCTCGCCAATTCCGGCGTGATCCGCGTCAAACCCGGCAACGTCAACGTCGTGCCGGAAACCGTCGTGATGACGCTCGATTTGCGCAACCCGCTGGACGCGCCGCTGGCCGAGGCCGAGGCTGCCGTGCGCAAGTTCTGCGCCGAATTGTCGGCGCGCGACGACATCGCCATCAGCTTCCGCGACCTCGCCCGTTTTCCGGCGACCCCCTTCGCAGAGGAGCTGATCGCCAGCGTGGAGGCGAGCGCCGCCGAGTTCGGCCTGCCGATCCGCCGGATGATCTCGGGGGCCGGTCACGATGCCCAGATGATGTCCCGCCTCTGCCCGACGGCGATGGTCTTCATCCCCTCGATCGGCGGCCTTTCGCACAATCCGGCCGAGCTCAGCAGCGACGAGGACATGGTTGCCGGCGCCAACGTCCTGCTCAGCGCCGCCTGGCGCGCCGCCAACGCCTGATATCCAGGGTGCTCATGAACCTCCACCGTCATCCCGGACGGGGCGAAGCGGAGCTCCGGGATCCATCGTAGGGCGCAGAGCCCTACGATGGATCCCGGGCCTGCGCGGCTGACGCCGCTTGCCCGGGATGACGGCATGGTTCCGAACCGATCTCGAACGGATGTTGCCATGACCGCCATCGCCTCGCTTTCCGCCGCCGAACTCGGCGGCCTCTACGCTGCCCGCGAACTCTCGCCTGTCGACGTGGCAAAGGATGCACTCGCCCGCATCGATCGCTTCGAGCCGGAGGTGAATGCCTTCGTCGTCCGCGACGAGCAGATGACCCTCGCCATGGCCGAGGCCGCGCAGGCGCGCTGGCTCAAGGGGGAGGCGCTGGGGCCGCTCGACGGCGTACCGGTGACGATCAAGGACAATCTCGGCGTCGCCGGCTGGCCGATGCGGCGCGGCTCGGCCGTCGCTTCCGACGCGCCCTTCCAGCAGGACGCGCCGGCGACGGCGCGGCTGCGCGAGGCCGGCTGCGTCTTCCTCGGCAAGACCACCATGCCGGAATATGGCTGGAAGGGCGTCGGCGATTCGCCGCTCTCCGGCATCACCCGCAATCCCTGGGACGTCTCGACCGGTCCGGGCGGGTCCTCGTCGGGCGCGGCCGTCGCGGCGGCACTCAATCTCGGCTGCCTCCATCTCGGCACCGACGGCGCCGGCTCGGTGCGCATCCCGGCCGCCTTCTGCGGCGTCTTCGGCCTGAAGCCGAGCTATGGCCGGGTGCCGGCCTGGCCGGTCTCGACCATGGGCTTCCTCGCCCATCTCGGCCCGCTGACCCGCACCGTGCGCGATTCCGCCCTCGCCATGAATGCGATCGGCCGTCCCGATTCGCGCGACATGACCGCCTTCAAGGACATGCCGCCCGATTTCACGGCGGAGTTGGACCGCGGCGTGCGCGGCCTGCGGATCGCCTGGTCGCCGCGCCTCGGCGGCGACGTGCCGGTCGATTCCGAGATCGCGACCTTGGCGCATGCGGCGGCGCTGGCGTTCGAAGAACTGGGCGCCAGTGTCGAGGAGGTCGACCCCGGCTTCGAGGATCCGGTCGAGACGCTGATGACGCTCTGGGCTGCCGGTGCGGCGCTCGCCCTGCGCAGCGCGGATGCGGCGACGCGCGGACGGATGGACCCCGGCCTCGTCGCGGTCGCGGAGATGGGGGAGCGGATCGACGGCGCGACCTATGTCGACGCCCTGCTGAACCAGCGCAACGCGCTCGCCTATCAGATGGCGCAGTTCCACGAGCGATTCGACCTGCTGCTCACGCCGACCTTGCCGCTGCCGGCGTTCGCCGTCGGGCGCAATACCCCCGGGCATGGCCGCTATGGCGAGGATTGGACGCGCTGGACGCCGTTCACCTACCCGTTCAACATCACCCAGCAGCCGGCTGCGGCCGTGCCTTGCGGGCTGACCTCGGCAGGGCTGCCCGCCAGCCTCCAGATCGTCGGTCCGTTCGGTTCCGACCTGCTGGTCATGCGGGCCGCCGCGGCGTTCGAGGCGGCGCGTCCCTTCGCTCGCGTCGACGCGCCGATCAAATCGGTTTAGCCGGTCGCGCGCAATTTTCTGCTTCGGGCGGGCGACTTGTGCGTCATTTGTGTACAAACGATGTCGCCAGTCACGAACAGGTTCCGTTTGGCACGAACCCTGCAAGCTCGCTTTCGGGCGTCGGTGGCCCGTCAAGCGTGTTGTCAGAGGCGAGATTTTCTGCCCACACTCTAGGCAAGGTCGCCCAATCAGAGGCCACCGTTTCAGGGGAGAGGATTGCGATGGATCGCAGAAGGTTTCTGAAGACTGCCGCCGGTACCGGCGTCATGGCGGCGACTGGCGGTCTCGCCATGCCGGCGCTCTCGCAGGGTGCCGCGGCGAAGACTCTGCGTTTCGTGCCGCAGGCCAACCTCGCCAATTTCGACCCGATCTGGGGAACGCAATACGTCGTCCGCAACGCGGCGGCGCTGGTCTGGGACACGCTCTACGGCATCGATTCGAAATTCCAGCCGCAGCGGCAGATGGTCGAGGGCGAGGAGGTCTCCTCCGACGGGCTGACCTGGACCTTCAAGCTGCGCCCGGGCCTCAAGTTCCATGACGGCACGCCGGTGCTCGCCAAGGACGTGGTTCAGAGCCTGAAGCGCTGGCAGGCCCGCGATCCGATGGGCCTGATGATCAAGGCGATCGAGAACGAGCTCTCGGCGATCGACGACCGCAGCTGGAAGTGGCAGCTGAAGCAGCCCTTCCCGAAGATGCTGCTGGCGCTCGCCAAGAACAATGCGCCGTGCTCCTTCATCATGCCCGAGCGCATCGCCAAGACCGATCCGTTCACGCAGATCACCGAATATGTCGGCTCCGGCCCGATGAAGTTCGCCCGCGGCGAGTGGGTCCCCGGCGCCAAGGCGGTCTTCGAGAAGTTCGCCGACTACGTGCCGCGCTCCGAGCCGGCCGACTGGCTCGCCGGCGGCAAGAAGATGCTGGTCGACCGGATCGAATGGGTGATCATCCCCGACGCGGCGACCGCGGCCGCGGCGCTGCAGAGCGGCGAGGTCGACTGGTGGGAGACCCCGCTTTCCGACCTCGTGCCGGTGCTCAAGGGCAACGCCAACATCAATGTCGATATCGGCGACCCGCTCGGCAATATCGGCGCCTTCCGCATGAACCACCTGCACCCGCCCTTCAACAATCTGAAGGTGCGCCAGGCGGTGCTGACGGCGATGAACCAGGAAGACTACATGCGCTCGATCGTCGGCGACGACGACAAGCTCTGGAAGCCGCTGCCCGGCTTCTTCACGCCCGGCACGCCGCTCTACACCGAGGCCGGCGGCGACATGCTGAAGATGAAGAACGTCGCGGCGGCCAAGAAGCTCCTCGCCGAATCCGGCTACAATGGCGAGCCGGTGATCTGCGTGGTCGCGCAGGACATGTCGGCGACCAAGTCGATGGGCGACGTCACGGCCGAGCTGCTGAAGAGCATCGGCATGAAGGTCGAGTTCGTCGCGACCGACTGGGGCACCGTCGGCGCGCGGCGCGCCCAGAAGACGCCCCCGAGCCAGGGTGGCTGGAGCATGTTCCACACCTGGCACGCCGGCGCGGACTGCATCAACCCGTCCTCCTACACGGCGATCCGGGCCAATGGCGACAAGGCCTGGTTCGGCTGGCCGGACGTGCCGGCGGTCGAGGCCGAGGTCACCAACTGGTTCAACGCCAAGGACCAGGCCGAGGAGAAGGCGGCGATGGACCGCCTCAACAAGGCCGCCGTCGAGAACGTGGTCTACGCACCGACGGGCTTCTATCTCGGCTACCAGGCCTGGCGGAAGAACGTCACTGGCGTGACCAGCGGCCCGCTGCCCTTCTTCTGGAACGTAGCCAAGGGCTGAGCGCCTACCGGCAACCCCGGGCCGCCGCACGCGCGGCGGCCCGCACTACACCCGCCGGACCGTTTCGGACCAGTCCAATTCCAATCGGCCCGGCGCCTCTCCTCCGACCGAAGTGAGCGATGCTTTCCTTCATCGTCAGACGCATCATCACGACGATCCCCGTCATGGCCTTCGTGGCGCTGTTCGTCTTCTCGTTGCTCTATATCGCGCCCGGTGATCCGGCGGCCGTCATCGCCGGCGACCAGGCCTCGCCCGCCGATGTCGAGCGCATTCGCGCCAGCCTGGGCCTCGACCGGCCCTATCTCGTCCGCTTCGCGGAATGGTTCTTCAGGGTGCTGCAGGGCGATCTCGGCACCTCCATCTTCACCTCGCTGCCGGTGACGCAACTCATCGCCCAGCGTATCGAGCCGACGGTCTCCCTGATGGTGCTGACGCTGATCTTCGCGGTCACCATCGCCGTGCCGCTCGGCGTCGTCGCCGCCTGGAAGGCCGGGACCTGGATCGATCGCTCGGTCGTCGCCTTCGCCGTCTTCGGCTTCTCGGTGCCGGTGTTCGTGATCGGCTACCTGCTCGCCTACATGTTCGCGCTCAAGCTCGACTGGGTGCCGGTGCAAGGCTACACGCCGCTGTCGCAGGGCATCTGGCCCTGGTTCAAGAACCTGATCCTGCCCTCGATCACGCTCGGCACCGTCTACATCGCGCTGATCGCGCGCATCACCCGGGCGACCATGCTCGACGTGCTTCAGCAGGACTATATCCGCACCGCCCGCTCCAAGGGCCTGGCGCAGGACAGCATCCTCTTCCTGCACGCGCTGAAGAACGCGGCCGTGCCGATCATCACGATCATCGGCATCGGCGTCGCGCTGCTGATCGGCGGCGCCGTGGTCACGGAGAGCGTCTTCGCCATTCCCGGCCTGGGGCGGCTCACGCTCGATGCGATCCTGCGGCGCGACTATCCGGTGATCCAGGGCGTCGTCCTGATCTTCTCCTTCGTCTATGTGCTGGTGAATCTGGTCATCGACCTGATCTACACCCTTGTCGATCCGAGGATACGCTATTGACCGCGCTGCAGCCCGCCCCGGTCCCTGCCGATCTCGCGGTCGCCCCGGACCTGCCCGACGTGCTGAAGGCGAGGAAGCCGCTCACCGGCTTCATCGGCTTCCTGCGCAAGAACCCCTCGATCGCGATCGGCGGCTTCCTGCTGCTGGCGATGATCGTCATCGCCGTCTTCGCGCCTTTGCTCTGGACCGTCGATCCGACGGCGATCTCGACGGCGCGGCGCACCCGTGTGCCGTCGGAGCTGTACTGGTTCGGCACCGACATGCTCGGCCGCGACATCTATTCGCGCGTCGTCTACGGCGCCCGCGTTTCGCTGATCGTCGGCTTCTCGGTCGCGACCCTGGCCTCGATCGCCGGGCTGATCGTCGGCCTGTTCTCCGGCTTCGTGCGCTGGGCCGACGGCATCATCATGCGCGTCATCGACGGCATGATGTCGATCCCGCCGATCCTGCTCGCCATCGCCCTGATGGCGCTGACGCGCGGCTCGGTCCAGAACGTGATCATCGCCATCACCGTCGCGGAGATCCCGCGCGTCGCCCGCCTGGTGCGCGGCGTCGTGCTGTCGCTGCGCGAGCAGCCCTATGTCGACGCCGCAGTGGCGGCCGGGACGCGCACGCCGATGATCATCTTCCGGCACATCCTGCCGAACACGCTCGCGCCGATGAGCGTGCAGGCGACCTATATCTGCGCCAGCGCCATGATCGTCGAGGCGATCCTGTCCTTCATCGGCGCCGGCGTGCCGCCCGCGACGCCGTCCTGGGGCAACATCATGGCCGAGGGGCGATCGCTCTGGCAGGTCCGCCCGCACATCATCCTGTTCCCTTCCATCTTCCTGTCGCTGACCGTGCTCGCCGTGAACATGCTCGGCGATGGCCTGCGTGATGCGCTCGACCCGCGCATGGCGAAGAGGCTCTGACATGGCCCTGCTCGAGATCGACAAGCTCCAGACCCATTTCCGCACGCCCGACGGCATCAACCGCGCCGTCGACGGCGTCTCCTTCTCGATCGAGGCCGGACAGACTCTCGCCGTCGTCGGCGAGAGCGGCTGCGGCAAGTCCGTCACCGCCATGTCGATCCTGCGCCTGATCCCGGAGCCGCCGGGCAAGATGGCCGGTGCCATCCGCTTCCAGGGCCGGAACCTGCTCGAATGTTCCGACGCTGAGATGCGCGACATCCGCGGCAACGAGATCTCGATGATCTTCCAGGAGCCGATGACCTCGCTCAACCCGGTGCTGACTGTGGGGCGCCAGATCGGCGAGACGCTGCGCCTGCACCAGAACATGTCGAAGGCGCAGGCCAAGGCGCGTGCCGTCGAGATGCTGCAGCTCGTCGGCATCCCCGAGCCGCGCCGGCGCGTCGACGAATACCCGCACCAGCTCTCCGGCGGCATGCGCCAGCGCGTGATGATCGCGATCGCGCTGGCCTGCTCGCCCAAGCTCCTCATCGCCGACGAGCCGACGACGGCGCTCGACGTGACGATCCAGGCGCAGATCCTCGACCTGATGCGAGACCTGAAGCGGCGCGTCGGAGCGGCGATCATGCTGATCACGCACGATCTCGGCGTCGTCGCCGAGGTCGCCGACCAGGTCGTCGTGATGTATGCCGGGCGCAAGGTCGAGGAGGCGCCGGTGCGCGAGCTCTTCGCCAACCCGCTCCATCCCTATACGCAGGGCCTGCTCGGCGCGGTGCCCAAGCTCGGCTCCTCGCTCGTCGGCGAGAGCGAGCGGCTGTCGGAGATCCCGGGCCTGGTGCCGAGCCTGAAGAAGAAGATCGAGGGCTGCGTCTTCGCCGGGCGCTGCCCGAAGGTGACCGATCTCTGCCGGCAGGTCGCTCCCGGCCTGGAGCTCAAGGCGCGGGACCATGTCGCCGCCTGCCATTACGCGCAGAAGGAGGCCGTCGCGGCATGAACACGGCAGCGCCCCTCCTCGAGGTCAACGACCTCAAGAAGCACTATCCGATCCGTGGTGGCCTGCTCTCGGGCGTCACCGCCAATGTCTATGCCGTCGACGGCGTCTCCTTCGACATCACCCGCGGTGAGACGCTCTCGCTGGTCGGTGAATCCGGCTGCGGCAAGTCGACCGTCGGCAAGGCGATCCTGCGCCTGTTCGACATCACCTCGGGCCAGGTCGTCCTCGACGGCCAGCGCATCGACCAGCTTTCCGCCGGCAAGCTCCGGCCCTTGCGCCAGCGCGTGCAGGTGGTGTTCCAGGACCCGTTCTCCAGCCTCAATCCGCGCATGCGGGTGCGCGACATCCTGGCCGAGCCGATCACCAATTTCGGCATCGTCTCCGGCAAGGACGCGGTCACCGAGCGGACCATGCAGCTGATGGACAAGGTTGGGCTGCCGCGGGACGCCGTCCATCGCTGGCCGCATGAGTTCTCGGGCGGCCAGCGCCAGCGCATCGGCATCGCCCGCGCGCTCGCGGCCGAGCCCGAGCTGATCATCTGCGACGAGGCGGTCTCGGCGCTCGACGTTTCGGTCAAGGCGCAGATCGTCAACCTGCTCTGCGACCTGCAGAAGGAGCTCGGCCTGGCGCTGCTGTTCATCAGCCACGACCTCGCCATCGTCGAGCACATGACCCACCGGGTCGCGGTGATGTATCTCGGCAAGATCGTCGAGATGGGCGAGAAGAAACAGATCTTCGGTGCGCCGAAGCACCCCTACACCGAGGCGCTGCTCTCGGCTGTGCCGGTGCCGGATCCGACGATGAAGCGCGAGCGCATCCTGCTCAAGGGCGACGTGCCGAGCCCGGTCAACCCGCCCAAGGGCTGCCGGTTCAACACGCGCTGCCCCTACGCCTTCGATCGCTGCCGCAGCGAGGAGCCGGCGCTGAGGCCGATGGCGGACGGCCATGTCGCCGCCTGTCACCTGCATGACCGGCCGCCGGCGGAGAACCCGCTTCTGAAGCATCCCTCGCCTGCGCTCGCAGGGGCTTGATCCAGGCCGAGGACGCGACCGACGATCCCGCGCGGAGAGAGCGGGTTCGCCTGCATTCATGGAGACCAGACGATGAGCCGCATCCTGACCGTCGGCGCAGCCCAGCTCGGGCCGATCCAGCGCGACGAGAGCCGCAGCCAGGCGGTCGCGCGCATGATCGAGCTGATGCGGCAGGCGAAATCGAACGGTTGCGACCTCGTCGTCTATCCTGAAGCAGCCCTGACCGCCTTCTTCCCGCATTGGTGGATGGAGGACGAGGCGGAGATCGACGGCTATTTCGAGAGCGCCATGCCCTCGAACGAGACGGCGCCGCTCTTCGCCGAGGCCGAGCGGCTCGGCATCGGCTTTCATCTCGGCTATCCCGAGCTCGCCTTCGAGGAGGGCCGCAAGCGCCGCTTCAACACCGCGATCCTGGTCGACAAGGCGGGCAGGATCGTCGGCAAGTATCGCAAGATCCATCTGCCGGGGCATCCCGAGCACCGGCCGGAGGCCGCCTTCCAGAATCTCGAGAAGCGCTATTTCGAGACCGGCAATCTCGGCTGGCCGGTGTGGAACACCATGGGCGGGCGGCTCGGCATGATGATCTGCAACGACCGGCGCTGGCCCGAGAGCTATCGGGTCATGGGCCTGCAGGGCGTCGAGATGATCGTGCTCGGCTACAACACGCCCAAGCACAACCCGCCGGCGCCCGACCACGACAGGCTCGGCAATTTCCACAACCAGCTCGTCATGCAGGCCGGCGCCTATCAGAACGCCACCTGGGTGGTCGGCGTCGCCAAGGCCGGGCTCGAGGCCGGAGTCGACCAGATCGGCGGCTCCTGCATCATCGCGCCGACCGGCGAGGTGGTAGCCCAGGCAGTGACGGAAGGGGACGAGCTCGTCATCGCCCGCTGCGATCTCGATCTCGGCAACAGCTACCGGAACTCGACCTTCAACTTCGCCAGGCACCGCGAGCCGCAGGCCTACGGCATGATCGTCGAACGCAAGGGCGCGGTGATCGCGTGAACCCTCCTGGCGCCCGCGCCGCGATCGTCAGCCCTGGTCGAGAACCGGCTCTGACCCTGCCAAGGGCTCCGCGATGCCGCGTCCGGCTCCTCGAGCCGAAGCACGCGGCGGCGCGACAGGAGCGATGACGTGTCCCCCGATCCCCTCAACAAGAACTGCTTCCTTCCGGCCAATATCGGCCCGCACGAACTGGCCGCACGCGGACTGTCGGGCGGCACCCAGAATGGCGGCATGTCGCACATCCAGCGCATCCATCTCAGCGTCGGGCAGCACTATTTCCGCTTCTGCGACTCGGCCCGCTTCGCCGCGGACCCGATGCGGGCCGCGGCCGGGCCCTGGTGGGCCGAATACGAGGTCTTCGTGAAGGTGAAGCAGGCGGCGCGGCGCCACGGCACGATCCAGCGCTACGCCAACATCATCCGCTCGTCGCGGCTCGCCTATGCCGCCAAGCTCTATTTCGCCATCCCCTATGAATGGGGCGATTGCGGCGCGCTCGTCATCGCGCGCCTCGACGATCGGCTCGACGCCTTCAAGGGACGTGGCCTGACCGCCTATCTGAGCGGGGCGGACCCGCGCGATGGCGGCGCGAAATACGCGCCGATCCAGGATTCCTCGATCTCGCAGCTCTACATCCCCGAGCTGCACCATCACTTCGCCAAGGCCTTCACGATCATTCAGAAGGGCGCGACGGCCGGCTTCGCCTGACGCGAAAGGTCCCGCCCGCCCGGTTTCCCAAGGGAGCAGTCATGACTCACGATCTCATCCTCAAGGGCGGGCGGGTGATCGACCCGTCACAGAAGCACGACGGCGTCGTCGACGTCGCCTTCACCGGCGGGAAGGTCTCGGGATTCGGCAAGGACCTGAAGGGTGCGAAGGAGATCCGCGATGTCTCCGGCTACATCGTCACGCCGGGGCTGATCGACCTGCACACCCATGTCTACTGGGGCGGAACCTCGCTCGGCATCGACGCCGACGAGTTCTGCCGGGCCTCGGGCGTCACCACCTCGGTCGACACCGGCTCGGCCGGCCCCGGCAACTGGGCCGGCTTCCGCAAGCATGTGATCGAGAAGAGCCAGGCGCGCATCCTCGCCTATCTCCACGTCTCCCATGCCGGCATCTACGGCTTCGACCACCGCGTCATGGTCGGCGAGAGCGGCGACCTCAGGATGATGAACCCGATCGATTGCGTCGAGGTCGCCGACAAGAACCGCGACCTGATCGTCGGCATCAAGGTCCGTGTCGGCCTGCACGCCTCCGGCACCTCCGGAACGGTGCCGCTCAACATCGCGCTGCAGGTCGCCAACGAGGTCGGCATGCCGCTGATGTGCCATATCGACCATCCGCCACCGTCCTATGAGGAGGTGATCGGCATGCTCAGGCCGGGTGACGTGCTGACGCACGCCTTCCGCCCGTTCCCGAACGCGCCCGCGACGGCGCAGGGCACGGTGAAGCCCGAGGTGCTCGCCGCCCGCAAGCGCGGCGTCATCTTCGACATCGGCCACGGCAAGGGCTCGTTCTCGTTCAAGACGACGCGCGCCATGCTCGCCAACGGCTTCGAGCCGGACGTGATCTCCTCCGACGTGCACAAGCTCTGCATCGACGGCCCGGCCTATGACCAGGTCACCACGATGTCGAAGTTCCTGTGCATGGGCATGAGCCTGACCAACGTCGTCGCGGCCTCCACCGTGAACGCCGCCATGGCGCTGAAGCGCCCGGAGCTCGGCTCGCTCAAGGTCGGCTCGCTCGGCGACGCCACCGTGCTCACCGTCAAGGAAGGCAAGTTCGACTATGTCGACGTCGTCGGCGAGCACCTGACCGGCGATCGCAAGATCGTCTCCGAGGGCGTGGTGCTGAAGGGCGCCTGGTGGCACCCCAGGCGCAGCAACAGGTTCAGGAAGGTCGAGGCGTAAGGAACAGGCGTCGTCCTCTGGCGAAGCGAAGCGCAGACCCGAGAAACTCTGGACGAGAAGGCGCTGATTGAAGCCTTCTCCGGTCTGAGATGCTCGGGGGAAGCCCAGCATGACGCGCAATCGCTCCGATGGTCGCACCCTCACACTCCTGGCGCCCCATGGCAGCCGCCGACCTGCCGGCGGTGACGGCTGTGGCGGCGCAGGTGCATCCCGACTATCCGGAGAGCGAGGCGATCTTCGCCGAGCGGCTCGCGCTCCACCCCGCGGGCTGCCTCGTGCTGGCGGGCGGGCAGGGGCTCTGGGGCTATGTGCTGAGCCATCCCTGGCGGTTCGGCGACGTCCCCGCGCTCGACAGCCTGCTCGGCGCGCTGCCCGAGTCGGCGGATGTCTATTACATCCATGATCTGGCGCTGTTGCCGGCCGCTCGCGGCAGCGGGGCGGCCTCCGCTTGCGTCGCCGGGCTGGCCGCGCATGCGGCTTCGGCCGGGTTCCGCCGCATGGCGCTGGTCGCCGTCGGCAACTCAGCCGGCTTCTGGCGTCGCCATGGCTTTCACGAGGCGCATGACGAAGCCCTTGCCCGCAGGCTTGCGAGCTATGACGATGCCGCCCGCTACATGATCAGCGATCTGGACGCCGAGGAGAGAAACGCATGAGTGCCGACGACAAGCTCAGGGAGCTGGGGCTGACCCTGCCGGAGGTGCCGACCCCGGTCGCGACCTATGTCAGCTTCAAGCGCGTCGGCGACTTCATCTATCTCTCCGGCCAGGGTCCGAAGCGCGCCGACGGCAGCTACCCGACCGGCAAGGTCGGCGCCGGCGTCTCGATCGAGGAGGCCTACGGCCATGCCAGGCAGACCGGGCTCGGCCTGCTCGCGGCGATGAAGAAGGCGGCCGGTTCGCTCGACAAGGTCGAGGTCGTCAAGCTGCTCGGCATGGTCAACGCTGCGCCCGATTTCGCCGATCACCCCAAAGTCATCAATGGCTGCTCCGACCTGTTCGTCGCCGTGCTCGGCGACAATGGCCGCCATGCCCGCTCCGCCGTCGGCATGGGCTCGCTGCCCAACAACATGACTGTCGAGATCGAGGCGATCGTGCGGGTGCTGCCGTGACGACCGCGCTCGCCGAGGAAATCGCCCGCGTCTACAGCACGCCGGCCGTCGTCATCGACCTCGACAAGGTCGAGGCCAATATCGCGCGGCTCCAGGCCGCCTGCGACGCCGCCGGCGTCGCCAATCGTCCGCACATCAAGACGCACAAATCGCCGGAGCTGGCGCGCATGCAGGTCGCGGCCGGCGCGCGCGGCATCACCTGCCAGAAGCTCGGCGAGGCCGAGGTCATGGCCGATGGCGGCATCGACGACATCCTGATCAGCTACAACATCCTCGGCGAGGAAAAGCTGGGGCGCCTGGGCGCCTTGCAGCGCCGCGTGCGCATGATCGTCGCCGCCGACAATCCGGTGACGATCGCCGGCCTGCCGAGGGCGGCCGAGATCGCCGGGCGCGACCTCGAGGTCGTGGTCGAATGCGACACCGGCCGCAAGCGCGCCGGCGTCGAGACGCCGGGCGAGGCCGTGGAGCTGGCGAAGCAGATCGCCGCGTCGAAGGGCCTCACCTTCGCCGGCTTCCTGATGTATCCCCCGGAAAATGGCTGGCCGGCGACGCAGGACTTTCTCGACATCGCCAATGCCGGCCTGCGCGAGGCCGGGCTGGAGGCCGGCATCGTCTCGACCGGCGGCTCGCCGAACATCCCGAACATCGGCAAGCTCAAGGGCGCGACCGAGCATCGCTCGGGCACCTCGATCTTCAACGACCGCATGCAGATCGCGGCCGGGGTGGCGAGCCTGGAGGATTGCGCGCTGACGGTCTACGCCACGGTGGTCAGCCGGGCCGGCCCGGAGCGCGGCATCCTCGATTCCGGTTCGAAGACGCTGACCAGCGACAAGGGCGGGCTCGACGGGCACGGCTACATCCTCGAATACCCGCTGGCCCGCATCGCGCAATTCGCCGAGGAGCACGGCTTCCTCGACCTGTCCGGCAGCAATGAGCGCCCCAATGTCGGCGAGGTCGTGCGCGTGGTGCCCAACCATGTCTGCGTCGTCGTCAACATGGTCGACCGGCTGGTGACCGTGCGCGGCGACAAGTTGATCGGCGAGCTGCCGGTCGCGGCGCGCGGCAAGCTGACCTGATCGACTTTGCTCAGGAACCAATCGTCATGCTCGCCCTGTGGCGAGCATCCACGTCTTGACCACCGCCTTTGCCGCAGGAAGACGTGGATGGTCGGGACAAGCCCGACCATGACGGGGTAGGGCGCTGTTATCCCTTCCCGCGTTCCTCCAGGAACGCCACCAGGTCCCGCCGCACCAGCTCGATATGGTCGACCAGCAGGCGGGACGCCTCGCCGATCGCTCCGGCGCGGCAGAGCCGGATCAACTCGTTGTGCTCGGCCTGGGCCCGCTCGATCGATGAGCTGCGCTGCAATTGCAGCCTCGTATAGCGGTCGCTGGTCTGCAGCAGCCCCGAGACGATCGACAGCGTGCGCGGCTGGGTCGCGCGGGCATAGAGCGCCAGGTGGAAATCGGCGTTGAGCACGCCCCAGCGGCCGACATCGCCGGCCTGCATCGCTTCCTCGAACGCCGCTTCCATGCCGGCGACGGCCGCGAAATCCTCCGCCGTCAGGGCCGGCAGCGAACTCGCCAGGAGGCGCGGCTCGAGGAGCTCGCGCAGCTCGAAGACGTCGTTGATCTCGTCCAGCGACAGGCCCGAGACGATCGCTCCCTTGTGCGGCACGATCCTGACGAAGCCCTCCGCCTCGAGCTGGAACAGCGCCTCGCGAACCGGGATGCGGCTGACCTCGTAGGCCTGTGCCAGCGCGTCCTGCCGCAATTGCGAGCCTGCCGGATAGCTGCCGTCGAGGATGTCCTGGCGCAGACGATCGACGATCGCCGAGGACAGGGTGCGGTGCTTCAGGGGCGGGGACATCGGCTGGCACCGTAGTGGATGGCGTCGTGGAAGGCCATTGACAGGTAGATTTTATACAATCTACAAGATGGCATGGGGAAGGCAAGATGAGCAATCAAGCTGTCGCGGCGCACAGCCGCTCCATGGCCGTGCCGGAGGCGATCGTCTCCTTATCCGGACGCCTGCTCCGCTTGGAGCAGCGCGCCATCCAGGCTCTGATGTTCCTGCTCTCGGCGCTGATTCTGCTCAACGTCGTCACCCGCTATAGCGGCCATCCGATCTACTGGATCGACGAATCCGCCGTCTACAGCGTGGTCTGGCTCACCTTCATCGGCGCCTCGGCGATGACGCGCATGCGGCTCGATTTCGCGGTGACGATGCTGACCGAGCGCCTGCCGGCGCGGGGCGCCGCGATCTTCCGCGCGGTCGCGACCTTCGGCGTGCTGCTGTTCGGCATCGCGCTCGCCGTGATGTGCTGGCTCTGGCTCGATCCGGTCGGTATCGCGCAGGCCGGCTTCGACGCCAGGGAGTACGCCGCCGGATCGTTCAACTTCATCTACACGGAGCGGACCCAGACCCTGAACTGGCCGACCTGGGTAATCTACCTGATCATGCCGCTCTTCGCCCTGTCGATGAGCCTGCATGCTCTGGCGAACCTGTTCGAGGATATCGGCCTCGTCGCCAGGCGGGAGCTGCCCGGCTTCGCCGCCAATGCAGACGGGGTGGTGAACTGATGGCCGTCACGATCGGAGCCTTCCTCGGCATCATGCTGGCCGGCGTGCCGATCGCGCTGTGCCTTTGCCTCGGCGCGATCATCTACATCGCGGCGACCGGCAACATGCAGCTCCTGCCGAACTATCCGCTGCAGATGTTCGGCGGCGTCGACAGTTACGGGCTGATCGCCATCCCGCTCTTCATTCTCATCGGCGAGATCATGAACGGCGGCGGCATCACCCGCCGCATCGTCGACCTGGCGATGGCCTTCGTCGGCTCGCTCAAGGGCGGCCTGGCCTATGTCAACATCCTCGCCAACATGTTCGTCGCCTCGATCCTCGGCTCGGCGACGGCGCAGGTCGCGATCATGGCGCAGGTCATGGTCCCCGAGATGGAACGCAAGGGCTACGACAGGGATTTCGCCGCCGGCCTCACCGCCTATGGCGGCATGCTCGGCCCGATCATCCCACCCTCGGTGATGTTCGTCGTCTATGCCGTGCTGGCCCAGGTCTCGGTCAGCGACATGCTGCTGTCGGGCATCGTGCCCGGCGTGCTGCTGACGCTCCTGTTCTTCCTCATCATCGCCGGCATGGGCTTCGTCTACAATTACCCGGCCGGCAACAGGCTTTCGCTGCGGGAGCGCGCCAGGATCGTGCTCGGCGCCGCGCCGACGCTGCTGATCCCGATCGTCATCGTCGGCTCGATCCTGGGCGGCTTCGCCAATGCCACGGAAGCGGCCGCCGTCGGCTCGGTCGCGGCGGCGCTGATCGGCCGCTACTGGACGAAGCAGCTCAAGTTCGAGCAGATGCCGCAGATGATGCTGCGCGCCGGCGTCTATTCGGCGATCGTGCTCTTCCTCGTCGCCGCCGCCGCCGTGTTCTCCTGGGTGCTGGTCTACGGCAAGGTCCCGCAGACCGTCGCTGCCTCGATCCAGGCCATCGCCAAGGATCCGGTGACCTTCATGCTGCTGGTCAACGTCATCCTGCTCGTCATCGGCACGGTGATCGACGGCATTCCCGGCCTGATCATGACTGTGCCGATCCTGCTGCCGATCGCGACCGAGGTCTATGCGATCGACCCTCGCCATTTCGGCGTGGTCGCGGTGATCAATTTGGTGCTCGGCTTGCTCTCGCCGCCGGTCGGCCTCTGCTTCTTCGTCGCCGCCGCGGTGACGGGGGCCAAGCCCGGCAGGATGTTCCTGGTGACGCTGCCCTTCTTCATCATCTCCTGCGTCCTCCTGGCCCTGCTCTCGATCTACCCATGGCTGTCGCTGGCCCTGGTGAAGTGAACCCGCCTGCCAATCAATAAGGGGAGTACCGTCATGACCATCTCGCGCCGTCACCTGATCGCCGCCGCGGCGACCCTGCCGATCGCCAAGCCGGCCCTGCTGCTTGCCCAGAGCAAGGATCTGCGCCTCGGCATCCTCACTCCCAACGGCCATCCCTGGAACGTCGCGGCCGTCAAGGTCGGCGAGCGCCTGAAGGCCGAGACCAACGGCCGGCTCAACCTGACGGTCTTCCACTCCGGTCAGCTCGGCAACGAGGCGGCGATGCTGCAGCAGATGCAGTCCGGCGCGCTCGACATGGGCTGGATCATGGCCGCCGAGCTCGGCTCGCGCGTCCCGGCGATCGGCGCGATCACCGCGCCCTATATCGTCGACTCGACCGCCAAGATCGCCAAGCTGGTGCGCGATCCCGTCGCCATGAAGCTGTTCGACGTGCTGCCGCGCGAGACCGGCTGCGTCGGCCTGGCCTGGGGCATCACCGGCATGCGTGCCGTCTTCTCCGCGAAGGAGATCGACGGCATCGCTGGCATCAAGGGCATGAAGCTGCGCATCAACCCGACGCCGGTCTATCGCGACTTCTACCAGCTGCTCGGCGCTGCCCCGACCCCGATCCCGACGCCGCAGGTCTTCGACGCCATGACCAACGGCCAGGTCGACGGGCTCGAGGCGGACCTCGAATTCTCCTGGAACCAGCGCTTCGACAAGGTCTCGAAGACCATCCTGCAGATGAACGCCATCTTCATGCCGGTGATCGCGCTCGCCTCGGGCCGCGTCTGGCAGGGCATGCCCGCAGCCGACCGCGAGCTGATCCAGAAGACGGTGCGTGCCGCCCTCGACGAGCAGATCGACGCGCTCGCCGGGAACGAGCCCAAGCTCGTCGAGCAGTTCAAGGCGGCCGGCGCCAAATTCAAGATCGCCGACCCGAAGGACGCCGAGGCGGTCGTCGCCGAGTTCGACAAGATCTGGCTGCCCAAGGCGCCGGTGCTCGCCGATCTGCGCAAGGCCGGCAAGTCGATCGCGGCCTGATTTTCGGCCTATTATCGCGGCTGCGGGCATGTCGCCCGCAGCCGCACTTCTCCCGCGGAGCGGACCCAGCCATGACCAAGAACATCTTCAGCGGCACCATTCCCGCCCTGATGAGCCCCTGCACCGCCTCGGGCGCCGTCGACTATGCCGAACTCGTTCGCACCGGCCGCCATCTGATCGAGGCCGGCATGTCGGCCGTCGTCTATTGTGGCTCGATGGGCGACTGGCCGCTGCTCACCGACGAGCAGCGCATGGAAGGCGTCGAGGCCCTGGTGAAGGCGGGCATCCCGCTCATCGTCGGCACCGGCGCGCAGAACCCCAAGCGCGCCGCCGCGCTCGCGGCCCATGCCAAGCAGGCCGGGGCGCAGGGGCTGATGGTCATCCCGCGCGTGCTCTCGCGCGGCTCCTCGCTGCAGGCCCAGCGCGCCCATTTCGAGGGCATCCTGGCGGCGGCGGTCGACCTGCCCTCGGTGATCTACAACAGCCCCTATTACGGCTACGAGACCAAGGCCGACCTGTTCTTCGCCCTGCATGAGCGCTATCCGCATCTCGTCGGCTTCAAGGAGTTCGGCGGCGGCGCCGCGCTCACCTATGCGGCCGAGCACATCACCAATCGCGATCCCAGCCTGACCCTGATGGTCGGCGTCGACACGCAGGTCACGCACGGCTTCATCCGTTGCGGCGCCAAGGGCGCGATCACCGGCATCGGCAACGCGCTGCCCAAGGAAGTGCTGCACCTCGTCGCGCTCTCGGAGAAGGCCGCCGCTGGCGATCCGCAGGCCGAGCGCGACGCGCTCGAGCTCGAGCGCGCGCTCTACGTGCTCTCCTCCTTCGACGAGGGCGTCGACCTGGTGCTCTACTACAAGCACCTGATGGTGCTGGAAGGGCACAAGGCCTATGAGCGTCATTTCAACGACAGCGACAGGCTGTCCGACGCCCAGCGCAACTATGTCGAGACCGAATGGCGCCGCTTCAAGAGCTGGTACGCTAAATGGGCGGCCGAGAGCCGCGCCGCCAGGGCGGCGTGAGATCAGCCGTCATTCTCGGGCGGCGCGCAGCGCCGACCCGAGAATCTCATGACGAGAAGACACTGGTTTCCGAGATGCTCGGGTCAAGCCCGAGCATGACGATCGGCTCTGCCGATCGTCACTCCGGGTGCCGCGCGTTCCATGCCGCGGCGTATTCGCTGCACAGCCGGTCGAGCTCGGCGCGGTCGGTGATGCCGGCCGGACGCGCCCGCGAGGGCGAAGCCTTCTGGAACGGCACATAGCGCTGATGCGCCACCCGCCAGATCCGGCGCAGCTCCGCGAGCGGATCGGCATGGTCGTCGACCCTGATGTCGAAGCTCGGCACTGGCTCGCCGGCCCAGATCTTGATCGCGCAGGATTGCCGGCCACGCTTGTCGCCGCCGGCCTTCTCGCCGGCCTCGAGCGCCACGAGCAGGCGCTCGTCGAAGTCGAGGCCCGAATTCTGGACATAGGCCTTCAGCGTCTCCTGCACGACCTGGGGCCCCGCCAGCATGTTGCCGGCGACCGAGACCTGCGGCCCGTCGACCGCTCCGCACCAGTCGATGCAGGCATTGCCCGTATAGGACGCCGTGCGGCCGTCGCGGTCGATCACATGCAATTGCCGGTGCGCCCGGCCTTCGTCGGCCGCGGTCAGGCTGGCGATGATCTCGACCGAGGAACGCCCTTCCTGAAGCAGCTTGAGGCCGTCGACGCCGTAGAGCGGGTTGACGAAGGCCTGCGTCGCGATCGCCCCGACCCGGCCGCAGCCATAGGGCACGCGCGAGCCGACGGCGAAGGCGCAGGTCGATACGGCGACGCCATAGGCGCCGGTCGCGGCGTCGCGCGCGACGATGGACCATGTCATGGAAGCAGGCCTCCTACCGCCCGGCCGCGTAGGCCTGCATCAGACGTGGGGTCGCCGCCGCGCGCAAGAGGCCATTCGCACTCTTCTCCGCGGCGGTCAGTCGCCCGACCGTCCAGGCCGGCGCCCGCTCCAGCCTGTGGCCGCGCCGCGCCAGATCGGCCAATGTCGCCTCGCCGACGCTCTCCTCGACCGTGAGATGGCCGGGCCGCGCCTCGCGCGGATAGAAGGTCGAGGGGAAATGCTGGGTGTGAAACAGCGGCAGGTCGATCGCCTCCTGCAGATTGAGGCCGTGATGGACCCGGCGCAGGAACAGGCCGAGCTGCCATTGCTCCTGCTGGTCGCCGCCCGGCGTGCCGAAGGCGAGGCGCGGTTCGCCGTTCTCGAAGGCGATGGTCGGCGTCAGCGTCGTGCGCGGGCGCTTGCCGGGCGCGAGCGAGGAGGGCAGACCCTCTTCGAGGAAGAAGGCCTGGGCGCGCGAGTTCAGCGGGAAGCCGAGCTCCGGGATCACCGGCGAGGACTGCAGCCAGCCGCCCGAGGGCGTCGCCGCGACCATGTTGCCCCAGCGGTCGATCACGTCGATATGGACGGTGTCGCCGCGGCGCGAGGAGGCGACCATCGCAGCCAGCGTCGGCTCGCCGACCGTCGCGCCGCCTTTGGCGCCGCTCTGGCCGGCGATCCGGATATTGGCGAGCGCCTGCGCCACCTGCTGCTCGAAGCCGGGTACGGAGCCCGGCCGGATCTCCAGCGAGGCGTCGCTGCCGATCAGCTCGCGCCGGCCTCGGGCATAGTCGTCCGACAGGAGCGTCGCCAGCGGCACCTTCACGAAGTCGGGATCGCCGTAATAGGCCTCGCGGTCGGCGAAGGCGAGCTTCATCGCTTCCGCGACGTGATGGATGAATTCGGGGCTCGCCGGGCCCATGCCGGACAGGTCGATGCCTTCGAGGATCTTCAGCGTCTGCAGGAAGACCGGACCCTGGCCCCAGGGGCCGATCTTGAACACCTCCCAGCCGTGATAGGTCACGCTCGCAGGGGTCTCGTAATGCGGCGTCCAGCCCGCCAGATCCTGCGCCGTGAGCAGTCCCTTGTGGCGGCGCCCGGTCGAATCCATCGCTTCCGTCTTGCGGCAGAAGGCGTCCATCGCCTCGGCGACGAAGCCCTTGTACCAGGCGTCATACGCGGCCTGGATCTGCTTCTGCCGGTCGCCGCCGGCGGCCTCGGCCTCGGCGAGGATGCGCTTGTAGGTGGCGGCCGCGGCGGGGTTGCGGAAGAGCTCGCGGGCTTTGGGGGCACTGCCGCCGGGCAGGTAGACCGCCCCCGATGTCGGCCACTCCTCGCTGAAGAGATGGGTCAGCCCCGCGATCGTGTCGGAGACGCGCGGCAGCATCGGATGGCCCTGCTCGAAATAGCCGATCGCCGGCTCCAGCACCTCGCGCAGCGGCAGGCGGCCATGGTCGCGCAGCAGCGTCATCCAGCCGCCGAAAGCGCCGGGAATCACGGTCGAGAGCAGGCCGTCGCCGGGGATGATGTCGATGCCGAGCTCCTTGTAGGCCCTGATCGTCGCGGCGGCCGGCGCCGGGCCTTGCGCGCAGAGCACTTCGACCTTCTTCGTCTGCGCGGAATAGAACACTGCCGGCATATCGCCGGCCGGGCCGACCAGATGCGGCTCGACAACCTGTAGCACGAAGGCCGCAGCGGCGCAGGCGTCGAAGGCGTTGCCGCCCTTCTCCAGCATCGCCATGCCGGCGGCGGTCGCGAGCCAATGCGTCGAGGTGACGACGCCGAACGTGCCGAGGATCTCGGGGCGGGTGGTGAACATGGGGCTATCCTTGGGCAGTAGGTCAGGATTCTTTGGGATCGAGCGCGTCGCGCAGGCCGTCGCCGAGCAGGTTGAAGCCGAGGACCGCCAGGAAGATGGCGACGCCGGGCGCGACCGACATCCAAGGTGCCTGCTCCATGAAATTCTTGGCGACGTTGAGCATCTGCCCCCAGGACGGGGAGGGCGGCTGCTGGCCGAGGCCAAGGAAGGAGAGGGCGGCTTCCAGGATGATCGCCTGTGCCATGAACAGGGTCGCCTGCACGATCACCGGCGACAGCGTGTTGGGCAGGACATGCACCAGCATCAGGCGCAGGTCGCGCGCGCCGATCGAACGCGCGCCCTCGACGAAATCCTCGGCCCTGACCGTCATCACCTGGCCGCGCACCAGCCGGATGAAGATCGGCACCGCCGAGAGCCCGATCGCGATCATTGCATTGGTGAGCGAGGGGCCGAGCACCGCGGCGAAGGCGATGGCGAGGATCAGGAAAGGGCAGGCGAGCAGGGCCTCGGTGACGCGCGAGATCACGGCGTCGATCCAGCCGCCATACCAGCCGGCGACGAGGCCGAAGGGGATGCCGATCGCCAGCGCGATCGCGACCGAGACGATGCCGGCCAGGAGCGAGGTCCGCGCCCCGAAGAACAGGCGCGCGACCTGGTCGCGGCCGAGTTCGTCGGTGCCGAACCAGTACAGCTCCGAGGGGGGCTTGCGGATTGCGAGGAAGTTCGACTTCAGCGGGTCGGACAGCGGCAGGATCGGCGCCAGCAGCGCCATCAGCACGAAGAGCAGCACGAGCGCTCCGCCGATCAGCGCCGAGCGGTTGCGGACGAGCCGGTGCAGCACGCCCGGGCGCGTCCGCAATGTCCCGGTGGCGCCGGTTTCGGTCAACGCGCTCATCAGGCGTTCCTCAGGCGCGGATTGGCGAGGATGTAGAGGATGTCTGCGACGAGGTTCATAAGGATGAAGCCCAGCGCCGTGCACAGCACCACGCCCTGCACCACGCCGTAGTCGCGGTTGAACACGGCGTCGACGATCAGCTTGCCGAAGCCCGGAATGGTGAAGACCTGCTCGGTCAGCACCGCGCCGGCGAGCAACTCGCCGAACAGCAGAGTCGACAGGGTGATGATCGGGATCAGCGCGTTGCGCAGCGCATGCCGGTGCACGACGGTGTCCTCGTCGAGCCCCTTGGCCCGGGCGGTGCGCACATAGTCGGAGCGCAGCACCTCGAGCATGGCCGAGCGGGTATGGCGCATGATGAAGGCCGAGAGTCCGCCGCCGAGCACGAAGGCCGGCATGATCAGGCGCTCGATCGCCGCCTTCGGATCGACGAAGATCGATTCGAAGCCCGAGGCTGGCAACCATTTCAACTGCACGGCGACGACGAGGATCAGCATGATCCCGAGCCAGAAATTCGGGATCGACAGGCCCGACAAGGCGAGCGCGCTGGCCGAGTAGTCGACGATCGTGCCCTTGCGACGTGCCGCGACGATTCCGGCCGGGAGCCCGATGGCGAGCGCGACGATGATCGAGGCGGTGGCGAGCTGGATCGTCACCGGCAGCTTCTGCAGGATGAGGCTCAGCACCGGCTCGCCGGTGCGCAGCGAGCGGCCGAAATCGCCCTGAATCACCTGACCGAGCCAGGCGAAGAACTGCACGACGACGGGGTCGTCCATCCGGTAGATCTGGCGCAGCCGTGCGATCACCTCTGGGTCGCGCTCCTCGCCGGCGATGACCAGGAACGGGTCGCCCGGCAGCGCCCGCTGCAGGGCGAAGACGAACAGCGACACCAGGAACAGCGTCGGGATCGCGATCAGGAGGCGCCGGCCGATCAGCGCGAACATGGGATCAACTCATGCTCGTCGTCATTCCGGCGGCAGCGAGGCGGAGCGCCGGAATCCATCGTAGAGTTCAGCGCTCTTCGATGGATTCCGGGTCGAGCCATGCTCGCCCGGAATGACGGCGCCCCGGTGTTCGGGTGAGGCGTCACAGTTACGACCGCTTCAGTCCCGAAAGCCGGATCATCCCGTCGGGATTGATCACGAAGCCCTCGATGTTGGAGCGCAGCGCGAAGAAGACGGTCTGGTTGTAGAGATAGACGATCGGCAATTCGTCCTGCAGGATCTTCTGCGCCGCGTCGTAGCGCTTCTTGCGCTCGGCGACGTCGTAGATCGTCCGGGCCTCGTCGAGCAGCTTGTCGACTTCTGCGTTCGAATACTTGCCGTCGTTCTGGTTGCCCTTGCTGGTGACGAACTGGTGGATGTTGCCGTCCGGGTCGATGCGGCCGGACCAGCCGATCCGGCTCATCTGGAACTTGCCCTGCTGCTGGTCGCGCAGCTGGCTGGCGAACTCGCTCGAGCGGATCTGGATGTCGATGCCGGCCTCCTGCGCCATCGCCTGGATCACCTGGCCGAGCTGGGCGTCGACCGGGTTGTTGGTGACGAAGAGCTCGACGCTCACCTTGCTGTGTCCGGCCTCCTTGAGCAGCGCCCTGGCCTTGGCGACGTCGCGCTCCGGCACGGGCAGGTCCGCCGAAAGGTACTGGTTGCCCGGATTGAAGGGCTGGTTCATCGGCGCATAGAGCCCCTCGAACACGACCTGGCTCAGGACCTTGCGGTCGATCGCCAGCGACAGCGCCTGCCGGACCCGCTTGTCCTTGCCCATCGGCTGGTTGGCGGCCTCGCCATGGTTGGTGTTGATGGTGATGCCCTGGTAGCCGAGATTGGCGGTGCTTTCGACCTTGAGGCTCTTGTCGGCCTTGGCCGATTTGACGTCGGTCGGCGCGAGGCGCTCCAGCATGTCGAGCTCGCCGGCACGCAGATTGGCGAGGCGGACGGTGGTGTCGGGGATGGCGCGGTAGACGACCCGGTCGAACTGGTACTTGTCCGCTTCCCAATGCCCCTTGAACTTGTCCAGCACGATCCGGTCGTTCTGGACGCGCTCGACGAACTGGTAGGGGCCGGAGCAGACCGGCTTGGCGCTGATGTCGGGTCCAAGGCTCTTCGGCGACAGCATCATCCCGGCGCGGTCGGTGAGCTGGGCCAGCAGCGTCGCGTCCGGGCGCTTCAGCTTGAGCACCAGTGTCGCCGGATCGGGCGCTTCGACGCTGGCGACCGAGGCGAGCTCCGACTTGCGCAGCGAATCCGGCAGCGTCATCGCCCGCTCGAGATTGGCCTTGGCCGCCGCGGCGTCGAACGTCTCGCCATCGTGGAACTTGGCGTCGGTCCTGAGTTTCATCGTCAGCGTCAGCCCGTCGCTCGAGAACGACCATTCGGTCGCGAGCCGCGGGATGATCTTCAGCTCCGGCGTGATGTCGACGAGCCGGTCGCACAGCCCCATGAAGACGATGCGCCCGACGAAGGTGCGCGCCTTGTGCGGGTCGAGCACGTCGGGGTCTTCCTGCAAGCCGATGCGCAAGGTCGCCGGCGACTGGGCCTGAGCCGGAAGTGCCGCGAGGCCGAGCAGGGCGGCCGAAGCCAGCACGGCGAGACGTTTCATCGCTGTTCCCCTTTGTGGTTTATCGTTGCGTGGCGGTCGTGCTGCGCCCGGCCGCGGTGCTGGCGTGATGGCTGTCGGCCCGAACACGCCAGCTGGTTCCGTTTGGTACCAAGCTGGCGCATTTCGCGATGATCGTCGATAGGGCTCGCATCGCGTCTCCCGCTTCGCATCCGGAGCATTCCATGTCGCCGCGACTGGTGCAATGGATACAGTGTGACGGCCTGCCTGCATCGTCCCGCCCTGCGTCTGCATGGCGGCGGCGCGACGGAGGCCTGTCGCGGCGCCTGCCGAGTCTGGTATGCAAATCCCCCGCCGCTCACGCGCTTGTGACGGCGGCGCGGGAGGCTGGACGATGCTGCTGGGTGTGATCGCCGACGACATGACGGGGGCGACCGACGTCGCCCTCATGCTGAATCGCGCGGGGATGCGCACCGTGCAGGTCATCGGCGCGCCGGCCGCCGGCGCCAGCCTGCCGGAAGCCGACGCGGTCGTGGTCGCGCTGAAGTCGCGCACCAGTCCGGTCGCCGAGGCCGTGGCGGATTCGCTCGCGGCCTGCGAGGCGCTGCTCGCTGCCGGGGCGCGGCAGATCCTGTTCAAGTACTGCTCGACCTTCGACTCGACCGCCAAGGGCAATATCGGCCCGGTCGCGGACGCCCTGATGCAGCGGCTCAATGCCCATCAGGCCATTATCTGCCCGGCTTTTCCGGCCAACGGCCGCTCGATCTTCCAGGGCTATCTCTTCGTCGGCGATGTGCCCCTGCACGAGAGCTCGATGAAGGACCACCCGCTGACGCCGATGCGGGACTCGAACCTGATGCGCCTGATGGGCGCGCAGACCAGCCACGAGGTCGGGCTCGCATCCTATGCCGCGGTCAACCAGGGCGCCGCCGCGGTGCGCAAGCGCCTGGCCGAGCTGGCGGCGCAGGGCGTGCGCTATGTCGTCACCGACGCGCTCGACAATGGCCATCTCATGGTGCTCGGCGAGGCGATTTCGGACCATGTCCTGCTGACGGGCGGCTCCGGCATCGCGATGGGCCTGCCCGAGAACTTCCGCAAGGCGGGGCTTCTGCCCTGGCGCGAGACGGCGAGCCATCTCCCGGCGCCGGCCGGACGCGCCGGCATCATCTCCGGAAGCTGCTCGGCGGCGACGCGCGGGCAGATCGGGGCGGCGCTCGCGGCCGGCATTCCCGCCTTGAAGGTCGATCCGCTGGCGCTGGCGGCAGGCGGGCAGGCGCCGGCCATGCTGGCCGAGTGGGCGCTCGCCCAGCCGGCCGACAAGCCATTCCTCGTCTACTCCAGCGACGATCCGGCCGAGGTCGCCTCGGTGCAGGACAGGCTCGGCCGCGAGACTGCCGGCGCGACGGTCGAGCACGCCTTCGCCGAGCTCGCCCGGCTCCTGAACGCCGCCGGGGTCACCCGCCTGCTCGTCGCCGGCGGCGAGACGTCCGGCGCGGTGGTCCAGGGCCTCGCCATCCGCACGCTGGAGATCGGCCCGGAGATCGATCCCGGCGTGCCGTGGACCCGCGTCGTCGACGGGCCGGAGATGGTCGTGGCGTTGAAGTCCGGGAACTTCGGCGCGCCTGATTTCTTCCTGAAGGCGTGGGACCTGCTGAAATAGCGCGATCGTGTCGCGGCGCCCGCGTTTGCACTGCGGCAAACTCGTATAGGATGACGCCGACCGCAGGCCTTGGGGGTGCAGATGGCGTTTCTTGGCGATCTCCTGACCAGCGTCGCCGACCGTGGCCGGGCGCTGATCAATTTCGAGCGCTTCGCCTCGAACCGCCGGCGCCCGCTCGACAGGCTCTGCGAGGACCTGCTCTCGGGACGCGGCGAGGCGTCCGGCATGGCGCTGGCGCAGGCGGTTCTCGATGAATGGGAGCAGCTCGACGAGGCTGGACGGCTCGCCTTCTTCCGCCTGCTCCAGGAACGTTTCGGGCCCGATCGCGAGCGGCTCGACGCCGCGCTGGAGCGCTATCGGCTGACGCCCGACGCCGCGACGATCGGCCAGCTCCACCAGGCGTCGGAACCGCGCCGGCAGGAGCTGTTCCGCCGCCTGAATCTCGCGCCCGGCGGCACGCATGTGCTGGTGCGGATGCGCGAGAGCCTGTTCGAGGCGATGCAGGAGGAGCCGGAGCTCAAGGCGGTCGACGCCGATTTCCGGCATCTTTTCGCCTCCTGGTTCAACCGCGGCTTCCTCGTGCTGCGTCGCATCGACTGGACGACGCCGGCCAATGTGCTGGAGAAGATCATCCGCTACGAGGCCGTCCACGCCATCAAGGACTGGGACGATCTGCGCCGCAGGCTCGAGCCCGCGGACCGGCGCTGCTTCGCCTTCTTCCATCCGCAGCTCGTCGACGAGCCCCTCATCTTCGTCGAGGTGGCGCTGACCCGCGAGAGCCCGAGCCGCATCGTCGATGTGCTGAGCGAAGAACGCGCGGTGCTGCCCGCCTCCTCCGCCACCACGGCGGTGTTCTATTCGATCTCCAACTGCCAGGAAGGCCTGCGCGGCATCTCCTTCGGCAATTTCCTGATCAAGCAGGTCGCCGAGGATCTGAAGCGGGAACTGCCGGGGCTCGATCTCTTCGTCACGCTCTCGCCGGTCCCTGGCTTCGCGCGCTGGCTCGGCCAGGCGCTTGCGGAGCCGGCCGCGCTCGGCCTGACCAATGAGGAGGCGGCGCTGCTGATGCAGGCGCCGGCGGAGGTCGCGGTGCTCGACGAAGCGGCGCGCGCCCGGCGCGACAAGCTGCTCGGCCAGATGATGGCGCATTACATGTTGCGGGCGCGGACGCCGTCCGGGCGCGTGATCGACCCGGTCGCCCGCTTCCATCTCGGCAACGGCGCGCGGCTGGAGCGGATCAATGTCGGCGGCAATCTCGCCGAGCGCGGCCTGCGCGAGTCTCTCGGCGTGATGGTCAACTACCGCTACGACCTCGACGACATCGAGGCCAACCACGAGGCCTTCGCCAGCCGCGACACGGTGGTCGCCTCCTCTTCGGTGAGGAAGCAGCTGCGGCCGGCCGCCAATTGATTCATGAAGCCCTTCAGGTCATGTGAAGGGGCGAGTCCTCGTCCCGAGCGGCGCCGCTGGCGCGTCTCGAAGGATGCTTCGGAAGGTCCTGGAGATATCCGGACCATCCTTCCGCGACGCCGCCGGCGCGGCGCCCCGGGGCGCGGGCTGAAGATTTCTTGCGGTAACGCCCGAAAGGAGCCCGGATCATGGGCAATCACCTGTTCGACCTGATCAAGGCCCGCATGCCGGCGCCGGAAGCGCCCTTCGCGATCCTGGACGACGGCCGGACCTATACCTACGCCGACATGGTCGCGGTCTCGGCCCGCTTCGCCAATGCGCTGGTGGCGCTCGGCGTGAAGCCGGGCGACCGCGTCGCGGTCCGGGTCGAGAAGAGCATCGAGGCGCTGATGCTCTATCTCGGCACCGTCCGCGCCGGGGCGATCTTCCTGCCGCTCAACACCGCCTATACCCCCGCGGAGATCGATTACTTCCTCGGCGACGCCGAGCCGGCCGTGTTCGTCTGCGATCCCGCGAAGGCGGAGGTGCACCGTCCCTTCGCCGACAAGGCCGGCGCCAAGCTCGAGACGCTCGGCGTCGGCGCGGGCGGCCTGCTCGACCGGGCCAAGGCCGCGGCGACCGATTTCGCCGACATCGATCGCGGTGCCGACGATCTCGCCGCCATCCTCTACACCTCGGGCACGACCGGGCGCTCCAAGGGCGCCATGCTCAGCCATGACAACCTCGCCTCGAACGCGCTGGCGCTGGTCGACTATTGGCGCTTCACCAGGGACGACGTGCTGCTCCACGCCCTGCCGATCTTCCACACCCACGGCCTCTTCGTCGCGACCAATGTGATCCTCTTCGCCGGCGCGTCGATGATCCTGCTGCCGAAGTTCGATCCGGAGCAGGTCTTCAGGTACCTGCCGAGGGCGACCAGCATGATGGGCGTGCCGACCTTCTATGTGCGGCTCCTCCAGGATCCGCGGCTGAACAGGGAAGCGACGAAGCATATGCGCCTCTTCGTTTCCGGTTCGGCGCCGCTGCTCGCCGAAACGCATCGCGAATGGCGCGAGCGCACCGGCCACGCCATCCTCGAACGCTACGGCATGACCGAGACCAACATGAACACCTCGAATCCCTATGATGGGGAACGGGTGGCGGGCACGGTCGGCTTCCCGCTGCCGGGCGTGTCGGTGCGCGTCACCGATCCGGAGACCGGCAGGGAGCTCGCCCGAGACGAGATCGGCATGATCGAGGTCAACGGTCCGAACGTCTTCAAGGGCTATTGGCGCAATCCCGAGAAGACCAGGGCCGAGTTCAGGGACGACGGCTTCTTCATCACCGGCGACCTCGGCAAGATCGACCCGGCCGGCTATGTCCACATCGTCGGGCGCGGCAAGGACCTGATCATCACCGGCGGCTACAACGTCTACCCCAAGGAGGTCGAGGCCGAGATCGACGAGATGCCGGGCGTGATCGAGAGCGCCGTGATCGGCTGTCCGCATCCGGATTTCGGCGAGGGCGTCACTGCCGTGGTCGTGGCCAAGCCCGGCGCGGACATCAGCGCAGCCGGCGTCGCCAGGGCACTGGAGCAGCGCCTCGCCAAGTTCAAATTGCCCAAGCAGGTCTTCATCGTCGCCGAACTGCCGCGCAACACCATGGGCAAGGTGCAGAAGAACCTGCTGCGCGAGCAGTACAAGGACATCTACGCCAAGCGGGTCGAAGCGGGAGAGTAGGGCCCGGCTTCACCTGTACTCCGCCGTCATTCCGGCTGGAGCGAAGCGGAACGCCGGGATCCATCGCAGAGCTCGACGCTCTGCGATGGATCCCGGAGCGGCGCGCCTTCGGCGCTTGTCCGGAATGATGGTGTGACCTGACCTGGCGGAGCGCCCCTCCGGCCGCTGTTCAAACGCCGGCCTGCGCCGGCGCCCTCAATTCCACGCTCTCGCCATCGGCCGGGATCAGCAGTCGATCGCGGCCGATGCCACGGGCCTGGGCCGCCTCGCGCAGCGCCGCGCGGCTGACGCTGGCATGGTCGAGCGCTTCCATATGGGTCGCGACGATCACCGCCTGCGGCGCCTCCTCGGCGAGGTCGAGCGTCTGCGCCGCGTCCATCACGATCAGCGTGCCGTCCCAGAGCGCGCCGCAGGAATGGGTGACGATGACGTCGGGCTCGGCCTTGGCCACCGCCTCCTGCAAGGGCGGGTAGAGCACGCTGTCGCCGCACCAGTAGACGCTCGGCTCGCCAGGCGCCTCCAGGGTGAGGCCCATCACCTTGCCCATCACCTCGGCCACGGCTCCGGTGCCGTGCTGCGCCGGCTGCCGCTTCACCACGATCGGGCCGAGCCGGACGAAATGGTCGAGCGGGGTGACGTCGGTGAAGCCCGCTGCCCGGATCGCCTCCTCGTTGCCGGGCTGGCAGATCAGCGGGATGTCCTTCGGGATTCGCGCCTTGGCGACCTCGTCGAAATGGTCGGCGTGCAGATGCGAGACGATGATGTGGTCGACGCCGGCGAGAATCTCCTCGATCGGCTCGGGCAGGTCGACCATCGGGTTCTGCGACCTGCCGGCGATCGAGCGGCGGCTGAGCTTCTCGCCGAGATCCGGGTCGATCAGCAGGGTCTTGCCGGCATAGTTGAGCTTGAGCAGGGCGTTGCGCAGGAGTTTGAGCTGCATGGCGGCTCCGCGGAAGGAGGATCGGTCCGCCCGATCCTTCCCGGATGCCGCTGCCGCGACCAGTTCGAATTTGTGAAGCAAACTGCATCGCGGCGTTAGATGCCTGCGTTTTCAGGCGAAATATCCATCGCGAGCTGCCCGGACGGGAAATTCTCCTCCGGCCGGCTGCCTGAGGAGAAGGGCCGCCGCGAACTAGCCGCCGGATTTCTCGTGTCGGTCGCGCCGAACGCCACTCACGCCGCGAACTGGCCGTAGGGCACGGTGTTGCGGGCGGTCCTGAGCGCGCTCGCCCACCAGTGCAGCTGCCCGAGCATGGTCGCCATCGCCCGCTCGGCGCGGTCGGCCTGGACGAGGCGGCCGGTCTCGTCGAACTGGTCCCAGGCATTGGCGAAGCAGACGCCGTCGCGGATCGTCGTCGCATGCATCTCGGCGAAGACGAGCCGCAGTTGCTCGACGGCGCGCAGGCCGCCCGAGACGCCGCCATAGGAGACGAAGGCGATCGGCTTGCCGCGCCATTCGGCGCTGGTCGCGTCGATCAGCGCCTTCAGCGGAGCCGGGAAGCTGCGGTTGTATTCCGGCGTGACGACGATGAACGCATCGGCGCGGTCGAGCCTGGCCCTCTGCTCGGCGAGATCCAGCGCGCCGGGATCGACGGACTCGACCGAGAACGGGCCGTCACCTTCGATCTGCGCGATCGTCCAGGCCGCGACCTTGTCGCAGAGGCGGCCCTGGCGCGTGCTGCCGTAGATCACGGCGACCTTGATCTGGGGGATGAGCGGACGATGCATGAAAGGCTCCGAAAGGGGCTGGCGATGCAGCGGAGCCGCCTCTATAAAACCTCAAGTAATGTTGAGGTCAAGCGCGATGACGCATCAGTTCCGCACTCCCTTTGCCGACGATCTCAGTGTCGGCCAGGTCGCGAGCCGCAGCGGCATCGCGGTCTCCGCGCTGCACTTCTACGAGGCCGAGGGGCTGATCCGCAGCCGCCGCAACGCCGGCAACCAGCGCCGTTACCCGCGCGAGGTGCTGCGCCGGGTCGCCATCATCAAGGTGGCCCAGCGCGCCGGCATCCCGCTCAGGACCATCCGCGAGGCCTTCCAGGCGCTGCCGCAGGAGCGCACGCCGACGGCGGAGGATTGGAGCCGGCTGTCCTCGGCCTGGAAGGAGGAGCTGGAGCGGCGCATCGACCGGCTGACGCGCCTGCGCGACCATCTCGAGGACTGCATCGGCTGCGGCTGCCTCTCGGTGAAGAGCTGTCCGCTGCACAATCCCTGGGACGAGCTCGGCAAGCAGGGCGCGGGCCCGCGGCTGCTCGATCCGGATTGACGCCAGAGGCGTCATTCTCGGGCGGAGCCCAGCGCAGACCCGAGAATCTCCTGACGGGATGGCTGAAGCAGGGTCTCCTCCGGCCCGAGCATGACGCAAGTTAATCGGCCTCATGCAGCTTCGCCAGCGGGAAGCGCGCCACGTCCGCCAGCAATTCGACGAAGCCCCTGGCCTGGAACTCGGCCGTCGCCTTGCCCTTCTCGGCGGTGGCGAGGCTGGCATCGCCCGCCGCGCCGGAGGAATGAACATCCTGCGCCATCCAGGCGAAGGGGTGGGCGCCGGTCGGCCTGAGCCACTTATAGCCCTCGTCGGCCATCTCGATCGTGCGCGGCACGAAGCGCTCGGCCTTGCTCATGTCGACGAGGTCGGGCCGGAAATGCAGCATCAGCGAGGTCTCGATGTCGCCGGCATGGATGCCGTGCCTGGCGTCCATCTCGTCATAGAGCCCGGGCGGCAGGCCGAAATTGCTCCAGGAGCTCGAGACCGCGAACATCCCCTGGCTGACGCGCAGCTCGCGAGCCACCACCTTCATCGGGTCGACATTGCCGCCATGGGAGGTGACGAGCACGAGCTTGCGCAGGCCGGCGCGCTTCACGCTCTCGCCGATCTCGATCCAGCTGCGGATCGCGCTCTCCCAGGAAATGGTCAGCGTCCCCGGCGAATGCAGGTGCTCGTTCGATTTGCAGATCGCCAAAGTCGGCAGGACCAGCACCTCGAACCCGGCCGGCACCTGCGGCATCGCCAGCGCCAGCATCGCGTTCATCACCGTGGTGTCGACCGAGACCGGCAGGTGCGGACCATGCTGCTCGATCGCCGCGAGCGGCAGCACGGCGACGGTCGTCTCCGGCGAGAGCCCGGCGAATTCCGTGGTTCTCAGATCGCCCCAGAAGCGTGCGGTCATCGTCTCGGATCTCGTTGGTCAAGGGCTGCGAATCCGCGATTCGCGCCTGCTGTCTCAGGACGGCAGGACTGCACAGCATAGTGCCCGCGGATGGCGAGGGAAGGGCGCACGGCAGGCGCATGGCATGCGGGCCGGAGGCTTCCCCGGTGCGGCCCGCCTGTGCGAAAGGCCGACGCGACATTTCCAGCGGCCCGCGCGCCGTGGCATACAAGCTGCTTGCCATGCGCAGGGCCTTGCGCGGCGGGTTCGTGAGATGATGGAGGGGGTTCGGCCATGACGATGAAATATCGCCTCGACCGGCGCGCTGCGCTCGGCCTGCTCGGTGGCTCCGCCGCCTCGGTGCTGATCCCGGTCCCGGGTGCGCGCGTCAACGCGCAGACTCTCGACAAGGTCAGCTACCAGACCAATTGGCGCGCCCAGACCGAGCATGGCGGCTTCTATCTCGCCCTCGCCAACGGCATCTACAGGAAGTACGGGCTCGACGTCGACCTGCGTCCCGGCGGCCCGCAGCAGAATCCGACCCAGCTCCTGCTCGGCGGCCGCGTCGACATGATCATGGGTAATTCGCTGGAGGCGCTGAGCTTCGCGCAGGAGAACCTGCCCTTCCTCTGCATCGCCTCGATCTTCCAGAAGGACCCGCAGGTCCTGATCTCGCATCCGGGGCAGGGCAACGACACCCTCGCCGACCTCAAGGACAAGCCGATCCTGATCGCGGCGCAGGCCCGCGTCGGCTTCTGGCCGTTCCTCAAGCTGAAATTCGGCTATCGCGACGAGCAGATCCGGCCCTACACCTTCAACATGGCGCCGTTCCTGGCCGACAAGAAGCTGAGCCAGCAGGGCTTTCTCTCCTCCGAGCCCTTCGTCATCCGCAAGGCCGGCGTGGAGCCGGTCGTTCACCTGCTCGCCGATGCCGGCTTCGAGAATTACAACACGACGATCACCGTCTCGCGGAAGATGGTCGACGAGAAGAAGGACGTGGTGCAGCGCTTCGTCACCGCGACGCTCGAAGGCTGGGCCGAATACATGAAGGGCGGCCCCAACATCGCCGCCGCCAATGCCCGGATCCTGAAGGACAACCCGGACATGGACCAGGAGAAGATCGACTATGCGCTCAAGGTGATGAACGAGCGCGGCATCGTGGTCTCGGGCGACGCGCTGACGCTCGGCATCGGTGCGATGACCGATGCGCGCTGGGCGAGCTTCTACAAGACGATGAGCGAGGCCGGCGTCGTTCCCGCCGGCCTCGACGTCAAGAAGGCCTACAGCCTCGAGTTCATCAACAAGGGCGTCGGCAAGCCGTGAACTCCTTCAACCTGCGCCGCCATTCCGGACAAGCCGCGTAGCGGCGCGGCTCCGGAATCCATCGTAGAGCGCGCCGCCCTATGATGGATTCCGGCGCTCCGCTGCGCTGCGGCCGGAATGACGAGCCAGATGCAATACGCGCGTCAGAACGGACCGTCAGGCCTTTGGACACAGCCTCTCTGAGCACAGATCGGGTGACGGCGCGCGAGGAGGGGGGAACTCCGCTCGTCTCCGTCCGCCGGGTCTCCAAGCAGTTCGCCAACGGCACGCTCGCGGTGCGTGACGTCGATCTCGACCTCGGTGCCGGCGAGTTCGTCAGCCTGCTCGGCCCTTCGGGCTGCGGCAAGTCGACCCTGCTGCGGATGATCGCCGGATTGGGCAGCCCGTCCTCCGGCACGATCGACTGGCCCGGGGCCGGAGAGAGCGGGGCAGGGCGCGATCTCGGCTTCGTCTTCCAGGACCCGACGCTGATGCCCTGGGCCGATGCGCTCGCCAACGTCATGCTGCCGCTGGTGCTGAAGCATGTGCCGAAGCGCGAGGCGCGGCAGCGCGCGGCCGAGATGCTGGCGCTGGTCGGGCTGAAGGGCTTCGAAAGCTCCTATCCGCGCGAACTCTCGGGCGGCATGAAGATGCGGGTCTCGATCGCCCGCGCGCTGGTGATGCGGCCGAAGATCCTGCTGATGGACGAGCCTTTCGCCGCGCTCGACGAGATCACCCGCCACCGCCTCAACGACGACCTCCTGAACCTGTGGTGGCGCGAGCGCTTCACCGCGGTCTTCGTCACCCATTCGGTCTTCGAATCGGTCTACCTTTCGCAGCGCATCGTGGTGATGGCGGCCCGGCCCGGGCGGGTGATGGCCGAACTCGACGTCGCCGCGCCCTATCCGCGCGACGACCTGTTCCGGACCTCGGCCGAATACGCCCATCTCTGTCGGCTCGCCTCCGCCAAGCTCAAGGAGGCGATCGGCGCATGAGTTCCTCCTCCGCGACGCCGGTGCCGCACGACGGCACCGATGCCGAAGCCCGCCCGCTCCTGCTCGCCGAGCCATCCATTCTCGGTCTGCCGGCCAGCCTCTGGCCGCGCCTCCTCGCGCCGGTCGCCGTCGGCCTCCTGGTGCTGGGGCTCTGGGAGTTCGCCGTGCGCTGGAACGAGGTGCCGTCCTATGTGCTGCCGGGCCCGGTCCTGGTCGGCCAGACGCTGATCGCGGACTGGGCCACGCTCTCCGGCTCGCTCTGGATCACCCTGCGCATCACCTTCCTGGCGCTGGCGGCGGCGGTCGTCGTCGGCGTCGCGCTCGCCGTGCTGTTCACCCAGTCGAAATGGCTGGAGATGGCGCTCCTGCCCTATGCGGTGATCCTGCAGGTGACGCCGATCGTCGCGATCGCGCCGCTGATCATCATCTGGGCGGGCGACATCGGCCTGTCGCTGCTGATCTGCGCCTGGATCGTCGCCTTCTTCCCGATCCTGTCGAACACCATCCTCGGGCTGAACTCGGCCGACCACAACCTGATCAACTTCTTCCAGCTGCATGGCGCGACGCGCTGGCAGACGCTGCGCTATCTCAAGCTGCCGGCGGCGCTGCCCTATTTCCTCGCCGGTCTCAAGATCTCCGGCGGCCTCGCCCTGATCGGCGCCGTCGTCGCCGAGTTCGTGGCCGGAACGGGTGGCGCGGAATCGGGGCTGGCCTATCGCATCCTCGAGGCCGGCTACCAGCTCAAGATCCCGCGCGTCTTCGCGGCGCTGCTGATGATCTCGCTCTCGGGCATCGCCATCTTCCTGGCGACCAGCCTGATCTCGCATCTCCTGTTGCGGCGCTGGCACGAGAGCGCGCTGAAGCGCGAGAACTGAACCGGGGGTCCCCGGCATCGCCAGGCGAAGCGGCCTCGGACTCGCGGAGGAAACCGCGAGATCAGCCGAAGAAGCGCAGGCGATCCTCGACCGGCAGCGAGCCGATCGCCCGCAGATCGGCTTCAGAATAGCTGAGCTCGACACGGGCGGAGCTGGCCGCCGGCGGAGCGGCGATCGACTCCGGAGAGGTGCCGAGTTCGGAAAAGCCGATGTCGTCCTCGGCAACCTGGATGCTGCTGCGCCGGCGATAGAGCTTGGTCGGCGGATGCAGGCCGGCCTCGCTCAGCGGCGCGCGCTGCTGCGTGCCGGCCTCGACCACGTCGATGTCCGTCGGATCGGTGTCCGCCCTCGCGGCCGATCGCCTGGGCGTTTCCGAAGCGGCGGCTGGGACCGGCTGGGCCTGCTCCGTCAGGGCCAGCGGCGTGTGATCGACCGTTGCGCGCAAGGTCGAATCGAGCATCGCGATCGTGTCCGCGACCTTTTCGATCTGATCCGCGCCGGCCTCGATCACCGTGGTCGCGCCAGAGATCTCGGTCGCGCGGCGGTCGAGGCGGTCGCACAGCTCGGGTGCGGACCCGGCTTCGCGGAGGGTCCAGGCGATCTCCTGGATCGCTTCGGCCGCTTCCATGATCCCGGAGGCGGTCTCGTGGATGCGGATCGACAGGCGAGCGGAGGAGCCGGCGACCCCGGCGCGATCGAGGTCGTCGCGCAGTTCGGCGATCGTGCGTGCCGTTTCGGACAGGCCGGGATCGGGCTCCGCGCCGGCGGCGGGAAGCGTGCAGAGCTGCTCGAGCCGAGCGATCGCGGCGAGCACCATCTCGGTGTCGGCCTGCCGGTTGCGCCGGGCGTATTCGGCCAGGAACCAACGGCCGCGCGTGGTCTCCATCACGGCAGCGGCGATCATGTCGTAGTCGGCCGGACTCAGCGGAGGTAGCGAACGCGCGTCGCTCATGGCCAGACTGCTCTCCATGGGCTGGCCGAATCGCATCTCGCCGGCCGAAAGTGCCCATCTGCGAACTTGCTGATGATTCTTTAAGAAATCGCTGCCACGGGCATGTCACCGCCGCTCCGGACCGGACCTTCGCGCCTGCTGGCCGTTCGCCTGTCGCTCATGCATGGGCTGAACTTCCTCGGCGTCGGCTTCTATCTGCCGTTCTTCCCGGTCTGGCTCGGCTCGAAGGGCCTGAGCGACGTCGATATCGGCTATGTCCTGGCGATCCCGATCCTGGTGCGCGTCTTCGTCGCCTCGTCGGTCACCGGCCTCGGCGACCGTCTGCGGCCCAACATCCTGCTCGCGCTGCTGAATGCGCTGGCGGCGCTCCTGTATTTCTCGCTGGCGCCGCAGGCGCAGCTGATCCCCATCGCCGTTCTGACCGCGCTCAGCGCGATCGCGCTGTCGGGCGTCGTGCCGCTCGCCGACGTCCTGACCACCGCGCAGGTGAAGGCCGGGGCGCTGAGGGACTATGGCCGCGTCAGGCTCTGGGGCTCCGTCACCTTCGTGCTGTCGAACCTCGCGGGCGGCTATCTGATCGCGCAATACGGCGCCTGGCTGATCCCCTTCGTGCTGGCCGGCAGCAGTTCGCTCGCGGCGCTCGCCGCCCTGCAGGCGCCGTCTCCGCCCGGCGGCGTCTCGCCGGCGGTCCAGCACGGCGGCTCCCCCGCCGGCTTCAGGCCGGCCTTCTGGCTCGCGATCGGCGCGGCGGCCTGCGTCAACGCCACCCATGCGGCGCTCTATGCCTTCGGCTCGCTGCATTGGCGCAGCCTCGGCTTCAGTGGCGAGGCGATCGGCTGGCTCTGGGCCGTCGGCGTCCTCGCCGAGATCGCCGTCTTCCTGGTGGGAGGCGGCATCGCCGCCCGGGGCCTCGCCGGCCTGCGCTGGATCGCGCTCGCGGCCGTGGCGGCGGCGCTGCGCTTCGGCGTGATGAGCGCGGACTCCGGGCTGGCGCTCACATTCCTCCTGCAACTCCTGCATGGCGCCACCTTCGGCTGCGCCCATCTCGGCTCGCTGGCTGCGCTGTCGGCGCTCGCTCCGGAGTCACGCCGGGCGGCGGCGCAGGGGCGCCTGGTTGCCGCCGGCGCGCTGGCGATGGGGCTGACCACCATTCTCTCGGGCTATCTCTATCGCCTGTCGGGACCGGGCGTCTTCCTGGCGATGGTGCCGGTCGCGCTGCTCGGCCTGCTGCTTGCGGCGCTTGCCATCCACCGGGCGCGCGGCGATACAGGCTATGGGGGGCGAATCTGAGCCAGAGAGCATTGCGCGAAAAAGTGGAAGCCGGTTTTTCGCCGCAGCAATGCTCTCTAACTTTGGAATCGATCACGTTTGTCGCATTCGGGCGTAAGCGCCCGAATGCGACAAACGTGATCTGGGAGCGGGCGAACCGTCATGGCTGTCGTCAACGACGCTGAGCCGCAGGCGGTCTACCGCGACGATGGCGGTGTCCTCGCCGTGTCGCTGGCCGGGCGCTGGAGCGTCGAGCGGGCCCCGCGCCTGGAGGCTCTGACGAATGAGCTCTCCGAGCGTGTCCGCTCCGTCGGCCAGGCGAGGCTCGATCTCTCCGCGATCGAACGGCTCGACACGCTCGGTGCCTATCTGCTCGGCCAGGTGCGGCAGGAGGGGCAGGCGCACGGCGTCGCGGTCGAGGTGACCAGCAGCCGCCCGGAGCACGCGGTGCTCCTGCGCGAGGTCGAGCACGAGGCCGGCGACTACCGGCCTCCGGTCCACCCGATCGGGCTCGTGACCGTGCTCGTCAATATCGGCCAGGCCGTCATCCGCTTCGGCCGCGACCTCGCGGGCGGAGCGGTCTTTCTCGGCGAGGTGATGACAGCCTGCGTCGGCGTCCTGTTCGGGCCGCGTCGTTTCCGCGGCCCCTCCTTGGTCAACCAGGTCGAGCTGATCGCCTTCGCCGGCGCGCCGATCATCGTCCTGATCTCGTTCCTGGTCGGCTGCATCGTCGCGCAGCAGGGCATCTTCCAGCTCCAGCGCTTCGGCGCGACCGCCTTCGTCGTCAATCTGACCGGCATCCTGGTGCTGCGCGAACTGTCCGTGCTGCTGACCTCGATCATGGTGGCAGGCCGGTCCGGCTCGGCCTTCACTGCCGAGATCGGCTCGATGAAGATGCGCGAGGAGATCGATGCGCTTCGGGTGATGGGGCTCGATCCGATCGAGGTGCTGGTGGTGCCGCGCATCCTGGCGCTGATCATTTCGCTCCCGATCCTGACCTTCATCTCGGCGATGTCCGGCCTGGTCGGCGCCGGGCTGGTCAGCTGGCTCTATGGCGGCATCGGCCTCGACACCTTCCTCGAGCGCCTGAAATCCGTGATCACCTGGCAGCATTTCGCCGTCGGCCTCATCAAGGCGCCGTTCATGGCGTTCGTCATCGGCCTGATCGCCTCCATCGAGGGGCTGGCGGTGAAGGGCTCTGCCGAATCGCTCGGCCATCAGGTGACGGCCTCGGTGGTCAAGGCGATCTTCATGGTCATCGTGGTCGACGGGCTGTTCGCCATGTTCTTCGCCTCGATCGAGATGTGAGCGGGCGGACGATGCTCGACAGGCCCACATCGGTCGCTCCGCCCGAGCCACCGGACACGACACAGCCGGCGCCCGAGGTCGTGATCCGCGTCCGCGATCTCAAGGTCGCCTTCGGCGACAAGGTCATCATGGAGGGGCTCGATCTCGACGTGCTGCGTGGCGAGATCCTCGGCTTCGTCGGCGGCTCGGGGCAGGGCAAATCGGTGCTGACCCGCACCATCCTCGGCTTGGTGCGCAAGCAGCGCGGCACGATCGAGGTCTTCGGCGAGAACGTCGACAGGCTCGATCCCCCCGGCCGCCGCCGGCTCGAGCGCCGCTTCGGCGTGATGTTCCAGCAGGGGGCGCTGTTCTCGGCGCTGACCGTCAAGCAGAACATCCAGCTGCCGATGCGCGAATATCTCAAGCTCTCGCCGCGCCTGCTCGAGGAGCTCGCCATGCTTAAGATCGAGATGGTGGGGCTGAAGCCCGACGCCGCCGACAAGGTGCCCTCGGAGCTGTCCGGCGGCATGATCAAGCGCGCGGCGCTCGCCCGCGCGCTGGCGCTCGACCCCGAGATCGTCTTTCTCGACGAGCCGACCTCGGGTCTCGATCCGATCGGCGCCAGCGAGTTCGACGAGCTGATCATGACGCTCAAGCAGACTTTGGGCCTGACCGTGTTCATGGTAACGCATGACCTCGACAGTCTGTACGTAGCCTGCGACAGGATTGCCGCCCTGGCGGACAAGCATGTCATCGCGGTCGGTCCGCTCGCCACCATGCTGGCTTCCGATCATCCCTGGCTGAAGGCCTATTTCGGCGGCGAGCGCGCCCGCGCCCGCATGCCGGAGAATCAATCGAGGACGTGACGGACGCTCGCGATGGAATCCCGTGCGAACTACGCCCTGGTCGGCCTCTTCACCCTCGCCGTGATCGCGGCGATGTTCGGCTTCGTCTACTGGTTCGGCAGCGGCGGCGGCGGGCGCAAGCAGGATGTCCGCGTGATCTTCGCCGGCACCGTCACCGGCCTCGGACGCGGCTCCAGCGTGCTCTTCAACGGCCTGCGTGTCGGCGAGGTCAAGCAGATCGGCCTGCAGCCCGACGATCCACGCCGCATCTTCAGCGTGATCGAGGTCGACAAGACGACGCCGCTGCGGGTCGACACCCGCGCCCGCATCGAGGCGCAGGGCCTCGCCGGCGTGGTCGCCCTGCAGCTCATCGGTGGTGAGCCGGACGCGCCCGTCTTGCAGGCGAAGCCCGGCGAGACTTTGCCGACCATCATCGCCGAGCGCTCGGAATTCCAGGACATCATCGAATCGGTCCGCAACGTCGCCAAGAAGGCCGACGAGGTGCTCGGCAACCTGGATGGGCTGATCAAGACCAATTCAGGATCGATCACCAACACGGTCCGCAATGTCGAGAAGTTCTCCCAGGCGCTCGGCGACAATTCCGGCAATGTCGACAAGCTGATGACGAGCTTCGGCCAGATCGCCGATACCATCGCGCCGCTCTCGCAGAAGCTCGGCACGCTGAGCGAGGAGCTGACCGCGGTCGTGCGCTCGATCGACCAGAAGAAGATCACCGACATCGTCGACAATATCGACAAGTTCACCGCCGCGCTCGGCGGTTCGAGCACTGATGTCTCGAAAGCGATCAGCGACGTCGCCTCGATCACGGACAAGCTCAACCGCGCGGCCGACCAGGTCGAGGGCGTGCTCAAGGCCGCGCAGGCGTTCCTGAACACGCAGGACGGGCAGGGCGCTTTCGCCGAGGTCGCCAATGCGGCCAAGTCGATCCGGGTGCTCGCCGACAATCTCGACAAGCGCACGGCCGAGATCACGGTCGGCATCAACCGCTTCACCGGGCCGGGCCTGCGCGATCTCGAGACGCTCGCCTCCGACGGCAAGCGCACTCTGTCCGACCTGAACCGCGTGCTGCGCAATGTCGAGCGCAATCCCCAGCAGTTCATCTTCGGCGGCCGCGCGCCGCTTCCCCAGTACAGCGGATCGCGCTAGCTCGATATGACCATGCTGACTTCGCCTTCGCTGCTCCGCGATCGTCTGCGCGCCCTGTCTCTGGCGGCTGCCGGCGCGCTGTTGCTGGCCGGCTGCGGCGGCGGTTCGGCGCCGACCACCTATGATCTGTCGGCGCCGCGCGATTTCGGCCGCATCGGCGGTGGCGGCGGGGTGCTGATCGTCGCGCAGCCGACCACGGTGCAGGCGCTCGATTCCGACCGGCTGATCGTCAAGGATTCGAGCGGCGCGCTCTCCTTCCTCGGCGGGGCGCAATGGGCCGACCGGGTGCCCAACCTGGTGCAGACCCGCCTGATCCAGACCTTCGAGAACGGCAGCCGCATCGCCGCCGTCGGCCGGCCCGGCGAGCGCATCGTCCCCGATCTCCAGCTCAACGTCGACATCCGCAGCTTCCACATCGACGCCGCCAGCGGCCAGGCCGTGGTCGAGATCACGGCCAAGCTGGTCGGCGACCGCACCGGCAAGATCCAGCGCGGCCGCGTGTTCTCGGCACGCGTGCCGGCCAGCGCCGTCGACGGGGCCGCGGCGGCGCAGGCTCTCGACCAGGCGCTGTCGCAGGTGCTGATCCAGATCGCCCGCTGGGCGCGCTGAGCCCGTCGGAGCGGAAAGGCGCCATCCGGGTCTCGCGAGGCCCAGGCTCACCCGCGCGACGCCTCTCCATTCTGCGCCGGCGGACCGCGCCGCGATCTATCGCCGGCAGATCAGCCATACCGTCAGCAGCAGCGCCAGGACCCACAGGCCGATGATCGCCATCTGCCCGGCTCGGCTGACCGGCCGTTCCCTGGTCGCCGCCTGCTCGCGAAACTCGTGCATCAGGGCTGGCGGAACCAGGCGAACCGCGAGGAGGATGCCGAGCGGGACGATGACGAGGTCGTCGAGATAGCCGAGGATCGGGATGAAATCCGGTATCAGGTCGATCGGGGAGAGCGCGTAGGCGGCGACAGCCGCCGCGACGAGCTTGGCCAGGACGGGAGTGCGAGAGTCTCGCGCGGCGATCCACAATGCCACGACATCCCGCTTGACGGCGCGCGCCCATCGCTCTCCGCGCTCGATCCATCCTGCCACCGTCGCCTCGTCGGTTTGGGCCGGCCCCGCGGCCCGCGCTTCCTCTAGCCGGGCCGACCGATGCCGAATATCCGCTCACGAAAAGGCCGCCCTCCGGGGAGGGCGGCCCTGGTCGCGCCGAGATGGCGGCTGCTCTTACTCGAACCGTCCGCTGGCATGGGCCAGCATCGTGTAGACCTTGCCGGTCTCCGAGGTGAGGTAGGTCTTCGCCACCATCGAATCGCGGTCGTCCTTGGCCGCCTCGCCGAGCAGGCGCTCGAACTCCTCGATATAGCGGTCGACCGTCTGCTTGAACTCGGTATCGCGGCGGTATTTGCGCCGGATCTCGTCGAAGGTCTGCTGGCCCTGCAGCGTGTAGAGCCGGCGGGTGAAGACGTTGCGCTCGCCGCGCTTGTAGCGCTCCCACAGCTCGACCGCGGCGTCGTGGTCGATCATCCGCGCGATGTCGACCGAAAGCGAATCGAGCTTCTCGATGCTGTGCGCCGTCGGCCTCGAGGCCTCCGGCGCCCGATCGTCGCGCGAGGCACGGCTGAGCAGGTCCGAGAGCCAGCCCGACTTCGCCGGGGCTGTTTCGACCCGCTGGACCTCCGGCCGCACCGGCTCGGGGGCGGGGGCCGGCCGAGCCTGGGCCCGCGGCTCGGGACGGACCGGCTCCGGTGTCGGGTCGATCGAGGCCCGCAGCGGCTCCGTCAGCACCGGCGCGCTCTGCACGGCGACCGAGGCGGAGACGCTGGTCGACGGCTGATACGTGCTGCCCCGGCGCTCGCCCTGCGGACGCGCGATATCGCTGCTGCGGCCTGAGCGCGAGACGATCTCGGTCAGCTCGTTCAGCGCCTTGATCTGGTCGGCGACGACGCGGCGCATGGCGGCGGTCGACTCCTGCGTCTCGCGCGGCAATTCGAGAACGCCGCGCTTGAGCTCGGTTCGGGTCGTCTCGAGCTCGCGATGGATCTCCGCCGACATGGCGCGCATGTCCTCGGCGGCGTTCTGGAAACGCTCCGTGACCTTGGCGAGCTCGCCGGAGACCTCGTTCACCACCTCCTCGTAAGCCGTCCGCAGGGCCTGGGCCGTGCGCTCGCGCTCGCGGCCGCTGTTGGCGCGGATCGAGTCGAACTGCTGGGCGATGGCGCTGCTGGTCGACTCGGCGGCGTCGCTGAGCACGGCGCTGAGCTGGCGCGTGCGCGTCTCGGCATTGCTGAGCGACTCGTCGAGCAGCGACGAGAAGGAGCGGGTGATCTGCTCGATATCGTCCGTGCGCGTCGCGATCAGCCCATGCAGGTGCTCGAGCGCCTCCTTGCGGTCGGCCAGGACGTTGCCGACGCGGGCCTCGACCTGCTCCAGCCGCTGCGCCACGGCGCTCAGCGCCGCGGCATTGGCCTGCGTGGTCTCCGTCATCGCCGAGCCCTGCTGGTCGATCCGCGAGATCAGCGCGACGGTGTCGCGCAGCGTCCCTTCCGAATAGCCCTTCAGCGCCGCGATCTGGCTCGCGACCTGCTCGGAGGTGCGGTTGGTCTCCTGCACCACCGTCGAGAGCACGTTCTGGAGTTCCTCGACCCGGCCGGACAGGCTGCCTTCGACCGCCGCGAGGTTCTTGTTCGCGCCCGTGACGATCTGCTGCATCAGCTTGTTGGCCTCGCCGAGGCGGCCGAGCATGCTGCCGAGCTCGCTGCGCAGCTGTTCATTGGTCTTCAGCAGCGCTTCGACCGACTGGTTCGTGCCGGTCTCGATCGTCTCGCGCAGCGCGCTCGAAGCGAGCTCTAGCGCCTGGCTGATCTCGGCGCCGCGCTCGCGCAGGCCGGCGACCACGGAGCTGCCGCGGCTCTCGATGTTGTTGACCAGCGCCTCGCCGATGCTCGCGAACTGGGAGGCGAGGGTGGCACCCTTCCGCCCGAGCGCATCGACGACGCCGTTGCCGCGCTCGTCGAACAGCGTCCGGATCTCCTCGGTGCGTGCGCTCAGCGCCGCGCTCATCCCCTCCGATTGTTCCGCCAGGGTCCGGGCCAGATGCCGGCTCTGCTGGTCGAGCGTATTCAGCATGTCGCCGCCACGCTCGTCGAACAGGGCCCGCAATTCCTCCGTCCGTCCCGACAGCGCCGTGGCGATGCCGTCGGACCGTTCCTGCAGGACCTGCGCGATCTGGCTGCCGCGATGGCCGAGCGCGTTCAGGATGCCGCCGCCGCGCTCGTCGAACACGGCGCGCAGCTCGTCGGACCGCTCGGCCAGCGCGGCGGCGAGGCCGTCCGACTTCTCCTGCAGCGTCTGGGCGATCTGGCTGCCGCGCTCGTCGAGCAGGGTGATCAGGCCGTTGCCCTTGCCCTCGAACAGGGCGCGCAGGTCCTCGGTGCGGGCCTCGAGGGCGCTGGCGACGGAATCCGCCGTGCCCTGCAAGGTCTGCGCGATCTGGGTGCCGCGGGAATCGAGCGTGCCGGAGACCGTGTCGAGCCGGTTGACGACGCGCTCCTCGAAGCGCGCCACGCTCTGGTCGAGCGTGTCGGCGATCTGCAAGGCGCGCCCGCCGAGCGTCGCATTGATGCTGTCGGCCTTCTCGGCGAGCGTCTGCGTCAGCGCCTCGCTCTTGCTCGTGACGATTTCGCCGATCTCGTCGGCCTTGGCCGTGAGCGCCCGGGTGACCTCGCGCCCGCCTTCGGCCATGACGCGGGCGATGTCGACAGTGCGCTCGACCAGCGCCTCGTTGAGCGCCGTGGCCCGGGCCCCGAGATTGCCGTCGATGCGGACGATGAGACCGTCGAGCGAGGTCGCGATCTCGGCGCTCTTGGCGCTGGAGCGCTCCTCGAAGGTCTTGATCTGCGCCTCCATCGAGGCGGCCGCTTCCTGCGTGCGCGCCATCATGATCTCGGCGGCCTGCTGCGAGCGCTCGCCGATGCGCTCGGCCAGCGCCTGGCCTTCCTCGCCGAGCAGCTTCTCGACCTGGCCGAGCCGCAGCGTCACCGCATCGGTGAAGGAGCGGGCGTCGTTGCCGAGCTTGGCCGCCAGCGTGCCGCCGCGGGTGACGATGATCTCCTCGAAGGCGCCGAGACGGGCGCCGATCGTGGCTTCGATCTCGCGACCCTGGACGTCGAAGAGCCGGTTGAGCGCGTCGTGCTTGCTGGCGAGCGACTCGTTGAGCGCCTGCGAGCGGGCGTCGACCGAGCGCAGCAGCGACTCGGCATTGGCGGCGAGTGCCTGGTTGACGCGGCCGCCCTGCTGGGTCAGCGCGATCACCACATCCTTGCCGGTGGCAGCGAGCAGGCTGCTCGCCCGCTCGGCTTCGGTCGTGAAGGTGCCGCGCAGGGCCGTCGCGGCCTCCGTGACGCGGTCCGCGATCTCGCGGCCGTCGACATTGATCGCGTCGGACAGGGCCTTGGTCGCCTCCCCGAGACGGGAGGCCAGCATCTGGCTCTGCTCGCCGAGGAGCCCATGGACCTCGCGGCCCGTCGCGGTGAGGCCGGCGATGATCGCGTCTCGCTGCGTGCCGAGCAGGCTGCCGACCTCGTCTCCCGCCTGGCCGAGCCGGGCGATGAAGCCGCTGTGCTGGTCGTCGATGACCGACTTCGCGGTCTCGCTGGCGGCGAGGATCTTGGCGGCCAGCGCCTCTCCGGTCTCGTCGAGCCGCTGATGCGCCGTCCCGCTGGCTTCGGCGAGGCGGTCGATCAGCGCGTTGCCGCGTTCCGCCAGCAGGCCGTGGACCGAGCGGCCGACATCGGCGACGCGGGTGACCAGCGCCTGGCTCTGGCCGGCAAGCAGCTCCTGCATGTCCTGCCCGGTGGCGATCACGCGGCCGCTGAGCGCTTCGCCTTCTGCGGCGAGCAGATCGCGCACGCTGGCGCCGGCATCGGCGAGCTGCGTCACCAGCGTCTCGCGCTGGCTGCCGATCGCGGTCTGGACCTCGCTGCCGACATCCGACAGGCGTGCGACGAGGCTGTCCCCACGCTCGCCGATGGTGGCGTGGACCTCGCGGGCGACTTCCGACAGCCGGGCGATGAGGCCGTCGCCGCGCTCGCCGATCGCCGCCTCGACGTCGCGGCCGGCATGTGCCACGCGGGCAACGATGCCTTCGGCGCGGTCGCCGAGCGTCCGGTGAATCTCCTCGGTGGTGTCGGACAGCCTGGCGACGAGGCTGTCGCCGCGCTCGCCGATCACCGTCTCGACGCTGCGGCCGGCATCGGCCACGCGGGCGACGATGGTGTCCGCACGCTCGCCGATCGCGTGCTCGACGCTCTGCCCGATCTCGGCCATGCGCAGCACCAGCCCGTCGCCGCGCTCGCTGATCGCCTCCTGCAGGCGCTGTCCGGTCTCGGACAGGCGGCCGACCAGGTGGTCGCCCTGTTCGCCGATCGTGCTGCGCACCTCGTGGCCGACATCGGAGAGGCGGGTGACCAGGCTGCTCGCCTCTTCGGAGAACAGGCTGTGCACGGTCGCGCCGACGGCGGAGATCCGGGCGGTCAGCTCCTCGCCGCGCTCGCCGATCAGGGTGTTGAGGCCCTTGCCGGCCTCGTCGAAGCGCAGGACGATCGAATCGGTGTTCTCGCGCAGCAGGCCGTCGACGGTCTGGACGGTGCCGGAGAGCTTCTCGACCAGCGTCTCGCCCTGGCTGGCGATGAGGCCGTGGACGGTCTCGCCGACCTCCTGGATGCGGTTGACGACCAGCTCGTTCTGCTTGCCGAGCAGCATGTGCACGCCGCGGCCGACTTCGGCGAGCCGGGTGGTGACGCTCTCGCCCTCGCTGCTGATCGAGTTGCGGAGCGTCTCGCCGGTTTCCGTGAGGCGCAGGGTCAGGCTGGTGCTCTGCTCGTCGAACAGCTCGACCAGCGTGCGCCCGCTCTGCTCGAACCGTTCGGCGACGCTGGCGCCGCGCTGCGAGATTTCCTGGGCGAGCGTGTCGCCGGTGACCCGCAGCGTCTCGTTGACGGTCTCGGCACGGCTCGCCAGCGATTCCACGACCTGCGCCCCGGTCTCGCTGATCGCGCGGGTGACGTCGCGGGCGCCGGCGGTCAGGCCCTCGGTGAGCACGGCGCCGGTGCGTTCCAGCGAGCTCGCGATCTCCTGGGCGCGGTTGTCGAGCACCGCCGTCACCGACTGGCTGGCGCTGGTCATGCGCTCGCTGACGTCGTGCGAGGTCGACTGCAGGCGCTCGACCAATTCATTGCCGCGGCCGCTGATCTCGTCGACCATGCGCTCGCCGGCATGGCCGAGCGCGAGCGTGATCTGGTCGCCCTTGTCGGTGAGCCGCGAGGTGACGCGGTCGCCGGCCTCCGCCACCGCTTCCGCGATCGAGCGGCTGGCGGTCTCGAGGTCCTTGGTGATGCTCTCATGCGCGCCGCTGATGGCGAACTTCACGCGCTCGGCGTTGCCGACCACGGATTCGCGTTGGTTCACCAGTTCGTCGATGAGCGAGCGCAGCCGGATTTCGTTGTCGGCATAGGCGCGCTCCAGCGTCGCGATCTCGCCGCGCACGATGGTCTCGAGCTCACCGGCACGCGCCACGGCGCGCTCGATGCCGTCGCCCATGGCGGCGACCTCGCGGCGGATGGTCTGGCTGAGCGACAGCACCGAATCCGTCGCCACCACCTCCGGCTCCGCCAGGCGCAGCGCGACTTCGGTCATGGCGCGCGAGACCAGCCGCATCTCCTGGGTCCGGCGGTAGAGCGCTGCCAGCACGAAGAAGAAGACCACCGGAGCGCCGGCGCCGAGCGCCAGCAGCGCCCATTGGCCCGGACCCCAGGCGGCCATGCCGGCCGGCAGGCCCTCGGCGAAGGAGCCGTAGCGGCTGACCAGAGTGAAGCCGACGGCGCCCAGCCAGGCGAGCGAGGCCAGAGCAGCGAGCCAATAGGGCTTGCCCGACGGGCGGGCGGCGAAGGCCTGCACCAGCGAGGAGGAATCCCGGCGGTCGTCATTGGCGACGCGGCTGGTGTCCGGTGCGATGGCCGAGCGGGGCGGAGCGGCAGACGGCTCCTGCATGGCTTCGGGCCCGGGCGGCATCGCAGGAGCGCCTTCGACGCGCGGCAGCTCGATCCTGAGTTCGTTCTCCCCGGTCGAGGGCAGCCTCGGCTCGGCCGAGGCCTCCCCCTCGCTCTTCGACGGATCGAGCCTCAGCGCCTCCTCGATCGCCGACATCGCCGCCTCGGTCGGATCTTGGAGCTTGTTCTGCCGGGTCATGGATGCCGCCTCGCTACGCTACTCGCGACGGGCGGCGCATTCCGTCGCGGGGCCGGGGCCGGCAGCCTCCAGCCGGATCCGTGAAGCGACACGACGCCCATCGTTTACCGTCTCGAAGGGTAGTTGAGGCAAGCAGGGAATGAAACCCGTTTGACCGTCTGATTCACAAACGTCGTTAACGCCTCGTTCACCATAACGGCGCTTCCTGATGGGTCAGGAGGCTGCACACGTTCCGCAGCTTGCAAGAAGACCGAGTTCCCCATGCCCCAGAGTGCCATCGACCTCGTGCATCTCGCCCGCCAGACCGGCGGCGACGCGGAGCTGGAGCGCGAGCTGCTGACGCTGTTCGCGCAGCAATGCGCCCGTCATCTGCGCGCCATCCATGGCGGCGACGCCGATCTCCGCCGCGACGCCGCCCACACCTTGAAGGGAGCCGCGCGCGCGATCGGCGCCTGGCAGGTCGCCGAGGCCGCCGACCGGATCGAGCAGCAGCTCGGCCAGGCCGGTTCCGCGCCGCGCGAGGACGCGCTGGACGCCCTGACGCTCGCGGCGGCCGAGGCGCGGGCGGTGATCTCGCGGCTCGATTGCGCGGCCTGACGCCGCAGCGTCGGGCGCCGTCGACATCGCCGTTTCATCGGCTTTCGAAATCTTCTAGAGATGCGATGTCCGCGGGCCCTCGCGGACGACGTTCCCGCGAACCGGCTTGCGGCGCCGCCAGGAAGCCCGGCCGGTTCCCCCCGACCGCGCCAGCCGCGCAGCCGCCGCAAGGCGGGCCGGAGTTCATGATGCCGAAGATCACCTATATCGACGCCCAGGGCACCAGCCGAACGGTCGAGGGCGAGACGGGCTCGACCGTGATGGAGGTGGCGGTCCGCAACGGTGTGCCGGGCATCGAGGCGGAATGCGGCGGCGCCTGCGCCTGCGCCACCTGCCATGTCTATGTCGACGAGGCCTGGACGGAGAAGACCGGCCGTGCCGAGCCGATGGAGGAGGACATGCTCGACTTCGCCTTCGACGTGCGCCCGAACTCGCGCCTCTCCTGCCAGATCAGGGTGCGGGACGATCTCGACGGGCTCGTCGTGCGCACGCCGGCCCGCCAGGGCTGAGCCCGGAACGGGCCGTGTCTCCGGGCTCTCCGCGGGGCGAAGCCCCGGAAAGACGGGCGTGGCCTATTCCGCCGCTGCCGCAGGCGGCGCCGCGAGCGTGGTCTCATGTCCGGGAACCGGATGACGCGGCACCAGCAGGGACAGGCTGAGCGAGACCGTCGCCACCGCCGCGCCGATATAGAACACGATCGCCGGATCGCGCAGCCAGATCAGCCCGAAGGTGATCGGCAGGAACACTGCCGCGATGTGGTTGATGGTGAAGGCCACCGCCGAGGTCGGCGCGATGTCGGCGGGGTCGGCGATCTTCTGGAAATAGGTGCGCTGCGCCAGGACGAGCGTGAAGAAGACGCCGTCCACGATGAAGAGCACGCCTGCGACGAGCGCGCCGGCCGCGCCGAATTGCCCGTGGCTGGCGAGCGCATAGCCGATGAAGACGGCGATCAGCGAGACGTTCTCGAGCTGGATCGTCGCCCGTTCGCCGACCTTGCCGACGAGGCTGCCGAGCAGGGGGCCGGCGAACATGTTGATGCCGTAGGTCGCCAGCAGCAGCGTCGCGGTCGCGGCGACGTCGTAACCGAAGCGTTCGACGAGCAGGAAGCCGCCGAACGCCATGAAGATCTGTCGCCGCGCGCCCGACATGAAGGTCAGGGCGTAGTACAGCCAGTAGCGCTTGCGCAGCACGAAGCCCTTGTTCTGCGGCACGACGCCCTGGAAGCGTGGGAAGAGCAGCATCGCCGCTGCCGTCAGCGCGACCGCGATGAGGCCGGCGCCGAGGAAGACATGCGCATAGCTCGGCTGCCAGAGGCGCCAGATCAGCGCGATCGCGCCGAAGGCGGTGAGTTGCGCCACCGCCGACGCCCCCGCGATCTTGCCGAGCAGGCGCGGCGCTTCCGATTTCGGCAAGAGCTGCAATTGCAGCGATTGCTGCGCCGTCTCGTAATAGTGGAAGCCGAGCGACATGATCGTCGTCGTCAGCAGGAGGCCGCCGAGACTGGGGAAATAGCCGGTCAGCGCCACGCCGAGGCCGAGCGTCAGCAGGCTGAGATAGGCCAGCATCTGCTCGCGCATGATCCAGAACAGGATGATGGCGGTGAAGGCCAGGAAGCCGGGGATTTCGCGGACCGATTGCAGGATGCCGATATCCTGCCCGGTGAAGCCGGCGGCTTCCTTGGCGAAATTGTTGAGCAGCGCGCTCCAGCTGGCGTAGCCGAGCCAGTTGATGAAGGCGAGCACCATGAGGAAGGCCGTGGGCGAGGCGAACAGCCCGGTGCGCGGGGCCGGGGAGGCGGCTTCGGTCATCTGTCCATCCGATCACGAGCGCGGCGCAAGGCCCGGCGGCGGACTGTCGAGGTCCCGATGCCCCTCGTCAAATTCCACCGCCTTATGGCTGGCATGCACCGGCGCGATCGATGGGCCGCCACGATCCGCAGCCGAGGGGGTTCGCGACGACGCGACACTCTTCCTCGGGGGAAGCGGCTCCGACATAGTGGGTCGGCGTCGGCTCCGATCGTCCGGCCATGATCTGCCGGGCGGGCCACGCCGGAGGAGGGTGCTATGTACAAATCGATTCTGGTGCCGGTCGATCTCGCCGAGGCCGATCTGGCGGCTCCCGCCATCGCCGCGGCCGAAGCCTTCGCGGCGCAATCGGACGGCTCCATCCGGCTGGTCTATGTCCGCTCCCTCGTGCCGATCACCTATATGGAGTTCGTGCCGGCCGACTTCGACGCCGGCCAGCAGGCCGAATCCGAAGCCAAGCTCGCGGAGATCGCGGCGAAGGTGAACCTGCCGGCCGAGCGGGTCTCGGCCAAGGTTCTGGTCGGATCGGTCCATGGCGAGGTGCTGGCCGAAGCCGACGCCAGCGGCGCCGACCTGATCGTGATCGGGTCGCACGAGCCCGGCATGCTGGCCTATGTGATCGGTTCGAACGCCTCGACCATCGTGCGGCGGGCGAAGTGCTCGGTGCTGGTGGTCAGGTAGCGGCGGCCGAGCCCTCGCTCCGGCCCGGGACGAGTTCGTCCGGGACCTCGCCCCTCGCGAGGTCCCTCGGCCGGTTGAGCCTGATCATCGGCCAGACCTGCCAGAACGAGGCCGCCGCGAGCACGAGCCCCAGCCCGGCGGCTGCGGTGGCGCCCTGCTGGAGGGCGCGCAGGCTGAAATAGCTCAGCATGGCGAGCGCGCCGCCGCCGGCGAGCGCGAGCGCCAGCCAGAGCGGATAGGGCTTGCCGGCAACAAAGCGCGCCTTCGGGCTGGCGCGGATGATCGCGGCGGACAGCGCCGAGACGAAGGCATGATAGCGCGCATCGTCGCGCTCGATGTCGGTGAGGGAGCGCCAGGACAGGTTGCCGAAGCTGATCGTCCGGCCGTCGCTCAGCCGCAGCTGCGTCCGGTAGCCCTTCGCCGAGACATTGCCGGGCGCATAGAGGAAGCGCACCTGTTCGACGGCGGACAGCCTGACCTGGTCGACCTTGCGGGTCGAATCGACCTCCAGCACGTCGCCCTTCAGCCGGTAGGCGATCTCGAAGCCGACCGGCCGCGGCCGCTGGCGCCAGGAGGGCAGGGGGATGTCGTCGTCGGCAAGGCTCATGGCGGCATGCTCTAGCCGTCATTCTCGGGCGGAGCAAAGCGGAGACCCGAGAATCTCCTGAAAGAGATGCTCGGGTCGAGCCCGAGCATGATGGATCTGGGGTCTACCGCGTCAGCGCCTTCATCGCGCCGTCGAGGCCGTCGAGCGTCAGCGGGAACATCCGCCCGCCCATCAGCCCGGCGATCTGGCGGATCGACTGGGTGTAGCTCCAGAGGTGCTGTTGCACCGGGTTGAGCCAGACCGATTTCGGGAAGCGCTCGGTCAGCCGCCGCATCCAGACCTCGCCGGCCTCCTCGTTCCAGTGCTCGACCGAGCCGCCGGGCATCGCGATCTCATAGGGGCTCATCGAGGCGTCGCCGACGAAGACGAGCCGGTAATCGGCCGGATAGGTGCGCAGCACCTCGAAGGTCGGGATCACCTGGTCGTGCCGGCGCCGGTTCTCCTTCCACACCCGCTCATAGGGGCAGTTGTGGAAGTAGAAATGCTCGAAATGCTTGAACTCGGCCCGTGCCGCCGAGAACAGCTCCTCGGCCAGCTCGACATGCCAGTCCATCGAGCCGCCGACATCGAGGAAGAGCAGGACCTTCACGGCGTTGTGCCGCTCGGGCCTGAGCTTGACGTCGAGATAGCCGTGCTTGGCGGTCTCGGCGATGGTCCGGTCGAGATCGAGCTCCTCGGCCGCGCCGGTGCGGGCGAATTTGCGCAGGCGGCGCAGCGCGATCCGCAGGTTCCGCACGCCGAGCTCGCGCGTGTCGTCGAAATCCTTGAACTCGCGCTTGTCCCAGACCTTCACCGCCCGGAAGTTGCGGTTCTTGTCCTGGCCGATGCGCACGCCTTCGGGATTGTAGCCATAGGCGCCATAGGGCGAGGTGCCGGCGGTGCCGATCCATTTCGAGCCGCCCTGATGGCGGCCCTTCTGCTCGGCGAGGCGCTGCTTCAGCGTTTCCAGCAGCTTGTCCCAGCCGAGGGCCTCAAGCTGGGCCTTCTCCTCCTCGGTGAGGAATTTCTCGGCCAGTTTGCGCAGCCATTCGTCGGGAATGCCGACCTGTTCGAACGCGTCGCCGAGCGTTTCCAGGCCCTTGAACACCTCGGCGAAGACGCGGTCGAAACGGTCGAGATGGCGCTCGTCCTTCACCAGACAGGCGCGGGCGAGATAATAGAACTCGTCGACGCGGTACTCGGCGAGCCCTGCCTCGACACCTTCCAGCAGCGCGAGATATTCGCGCAGGGTGACGGGCACCTTGGCCGCCCGCAGCTCGGTGAAAAGACGAAGGAACATCGCGCTCTTGCGACTAGCGGAACGAATTCGACATTTGCCTCCGGCCTCGCGTCAGGCTGAGAGCAAATGTCAAACTCATAAGTTCCACCAGATGATCAGGGAGTTGCCAGTGGTCTTGTCGATCCCGACATTCGCGCCGCCGCTCCGTGACAGGCGATGCGAGTATCGGAAGCAGACCACTAGCAGCGCCCCGAGGTCAAGCAGCGGCGGCGCGAGTCCGTTCCAGCCAGCTTGCACTGCAAGCTGGCCGGCCGAACGATCCGCATCCTTATAGGAAAGCCGGATCGAATGGAGACGACCCGGCCGGGGCCGGCCCTGCTGGGCCGCCGCTGTCCGACGAGGTTCAGGCGACGGCGTCGGCCAGATCCTTGGTGACCTTGAACTTCACGACCGTCTTGGCCGGAACCTTGATCGTCGCGCCGGTCGACGGGTTGCGGGCCTCGCGCGCCTCGCGCTTGGCCGCGGCCAGCTTGCCGATGCCGCCGAGGGTGACGTCGCCGCCGGACTTCAGCGTCTTGGCGACGACGCCGGCGAGCGAGCCGAGGATGGCCGAGACATCAGCCTTGGTCTTGCCCGTCTCGTCCGCGATCGCGGCGATCAGTTCGTTCTTGGTCATGAAAACCTCCTGAGACCAATCATTGTTTGAGTTGACGTCGTGCCGAGCCCCGAAAGGCTCCGGCACGTCGCGGCGAATCGACGCGCAATCGCGCACGAACCCGCCATTTGGCATGCCTGCCGCCGGAACACGACGGCATCGGCCGTACATACGCACAGCAATCGGCTTCCTTCCTGTCAAAAGCCGCGAAAATACGGCGGTTTTCACCAGCTTTGTGGAGCGATTGACAAGGCGCCCGCAGTTATTTGAAGCTTGAAATAATTCAGGGGAGCGGATCGCAGCATGAAGGCCATCATCATCGGCGGCGGCATCGGGGGGCTGTCACTGGCCCTGATGCTGCACGCACGCGGCATCGCCGCGACCGTCTACGAGCAGGCGAGCGAGATTCGCGAGGTCGGCGTGGGCATCAACACGCTGCCGCACGCCATTCGCGAGCTGGCGGAGCTGGGCCTGCTGCCGGCGCTCGACGCGGTCGCGATCCGCACGCACGAGCTCATCTACATGAACCGGTTCGGGCAGACCGTCTGGCGCGAGCCGCGAGGCCTGCATGCGGGCGCGCCGGTGCCGCAATTCTCGATCCATCGCGGCCGGCTGCAGGGCGTGATCCGCGACGCGGTGGCCGAACGGCTCGGGCCGGATGCGATCCGCACCGGCCGGCGCCTGCAGGGGTTCCTGCAGGATGAAGGCGGCGTCACCGCGCATTTCGCCGATGCCAAAATGGGCGAGGCCGGCGAGACGGCGCGCGCCGACATTCTGATCGGCGCCGACGGCATCCATTCGACGGTGCGCGCGCACTACTTCCCGAACCAGGGAGGACCGCGCTGGAACGGTGTCCAGATGTGGCGCGGCGCCTGTGATTGGCCGGCCTTCCTCGACGGCGAGAGCATGATCATCGCGGGCGGCATGGCCGGAAAGCTGGTGCTCTATCCGATCGCCGAGGGCCGCAAGCCCGGAACGCGCCTGACCAACTGGGTCGTCAACATCCGCACGGGCGATCCGTCGAAGCCGCCGCCGAAGGAGGCCTGGTCCAAGGCCGGCCGGCTCGAGGATGTCCTGCCCTTCGCCCGCCGCTTCACTGTTCCGGGAGTGGACATCCTCGCCCTGATCAAGGCGAGCGGCACCTTCTGGGAATATCCGATGTGCGACCGCGACCCGCTGCCGCGCTGGAGCCATGGCCGGGTGACGCTGCTCGGCGATGCCGCCCACCCGATGTATCCGGTCGGCTCCAATGGTGCCTCGCAGGCCATCCTCGACGCGCGCTGCCTCGCCGACCTCCTGGTCCGGGCCGAGCACCCGCGCCATGCGCTGGCGGCCTATGAGGCCCGGCGCCTGCCGGCGACGGCCGAGATCGTCGCGATGAACCGGGCCGGCGGGCCGGAGCGCGTCATCGACGCGGTCGAGGCGCTCGCGCCGAACGGCTTCGACGATGTCGAGCGTGTCCTGCCCTACGGCAAGCGCGAGCAGATCGTGAAGGCCTATGCCGGCAAGGCGGGGTTCGCGGCGGAGCAGCTGGCACGCCGCTGAGCCGCTGTCAGGCGCCTTCCGTCAGTTCGACGATGCGCGCCTTCAACGCCGCGTTCTCCTGCTCGAGCTGGCGCAGGCGTCGCATCAGGTCGAGCTGGACCGGCTCGGCGTCCTGCTTCGCCGGAGCGGCGAAGGCGACCCCGATCCTGTCGCCGTCGCGCCAGCGGCTGCGCGCCATCCGGCTCTCGCGCTTCAGCGGAAAATAGAGCTCGAACAGGTCGGGCAGCGTCACGCTGTCCGGGAAGACCAGCAGAGCGCCATCGTCAGACAGGTTCCTGACTGTGCAGTCCAGGGTCGACTGACGCTGGTTGAAGATCACCTTGCCGCCGATGAAGGTTCGGGTCCGGGCCGAGCGGCGGCGTTCTGTGACGGGAGCGGGCATGGTCCTGGCCCTCGTTCTGACTCGAGCCGAGATCATGCGCCCGATCGCCGCCGGCTTCACCGGCAAGTTCGGCTTATCCTTAACCGCGGCTGTCCGGCGTCGGACCGTCACCAGCCGCCATAGGGGCTGCCGCTATACTGGCGCCGGCCGCGATAGTAGCCGCCGCCATAATAGCCGTCGTCGTAATAGCCGCGGCGACCACGGCCATAGCGATAATCCTCGCCATAGGGGCCGAGCTGGCCGCGCGGACCACCGAGCGGGAAGCAGCCGCGCCGGTTACAGGTGCTCTGCGTGTAGACGCCCGTGCGCACGTCGACGCAGCGATTATAGTCGCACTGCATCTGCACCTGCTCGATCGGCAGGCCGGCCGGCGCCGGTACGGCCGGCGGCATGGCTTCGGCGGCGGTTGCGAACAGCGGAACGGCGAAGGCGAACAGGGCAGTTTTCATCGAAACCTCCTCTGCGGATGCCTCAACCTGCCAAGGGCCGAACGAGCGGCCGATGCCCGGCCGCTTCATCCCTGGCGCGCGAACCGCCTTTCGTTCAAGCGCCTTCGGGCGGCGGCGGCAGGAAGTCGACTTCGTAGCGCGCCGATAGCGCAACGACTTCGGCCGGATTCTGTTCCGTCATCGAGTGGATCGCCCAGAACAGGTCGTAGAGCCGGCCGGTCGGCGAGACCCAGAACAGGCACTTCACCGGCGCGTCGCTCTTGTTGAACAGACCATGCGGAACGTTGCGTGGCAGCCGGATCAGATCGCCGGGGAGGGCATGCGATTCCTGGCCGTCGAGCACCAGATCGAGCCGGCCCTCCAGCATGTAGATGAACTCGTCCTGGGTCGGATGGATGTGCGGCGGCACGAAGGTGCCGGGCGGGAAGGTGGCGTGCCAGGAGAAGCTCGATTCGCTCAGCGTCTTCGGCACATAGGTCTGGCCGAGGATGTTCCAGGAGATCGCATCGATCCCCTCATTGGCCCTGGTCACGCCGGCGGTCAGTGGCTTCATCGTCGGTGTCCTCCCTAGAGATGCAGGAAGCGGTCCTTGACCGCGCTGTCGCTGCGCAATTCGTCGCTCGTGCCGCGCCAGGCGACCCGGCCCTTCTCCAGCACGACATGCCGGTCGGCGATCCTCGCCAGCGCATCGACGTTCTTGTCGATGACCAGGATCGACTCGCCCTCGGCCTTCAGAGCCGACAGGCAGGACCAGATCTCCTGCCGGATGATCGGCGCCAGCCCCTCGGTCGCCTCGTCGAGGATGACCAGCTTGGGATTGGTCATGAGGGCGCGGCCGATCGCCAGCATCTGCTGCTCGCCGCCGGAGAGCTGGTTGCCGCGGTTGGCCTTGCGCTCGGCGAGCCGTGGCATGAAGGCGTAGATGCGCTCCAGCGTCCAGCGCGGCGGCCCGAAGCGGCTGGCCGCGGTCGCGACGAGGTTCTCCTCGACCGAGAGCGTCGGGAAGATCTGCCGCCCCTCCGGCACGAGCCCGATGCCGGCCTGCGCCAGCCGGAACGGGGCGCTGCCGGTGAGGTCGACGCCGCCGAAGCTGACGCGCCCGGAGCGCGGCGGGATCAGCCCCATGATGGCCCGCACGGTCGTGGTCTTGCCCATGCCGTTGCGGCCGAGCAGGGTGACGACCTCGCCGGCGCCGACCGACAGATCGACGCCGAACAGGATCTGCGCTTCGCCATAGCCGGCATCGAGGTTCTCGACGGTCAGCATCAGCCCTCCTCGCCGAGATAGGCTTCGCGCACGGCCGGATCGGCCCTGACGCTCGCCGGATCGCCCGAGGCGATGACGCGGCCATAGACCAGCACGCTGACGGTGTCGGCCAGCGCGAAGACCGCCTCCATGTCGTGCTCGACCAGCAGCATGGCGTAGCGCCCCTTCAGGCTCCTCAGCAGCGCGATCAACCGCTCGCCCTCCTCCTTGCCGACGCCGGCGAGCGGCTCGTCGAGCAGGATCGCCGCCGGCTCCAGCGCCAGCGCCATGGCGATCTCCAGCGCCCGCTTCTCGCCATGCGACAGGCTGCCGGCGGGAATGTGCGCGCGATCCGACAGGCCGACGGCGTCCAACGCGGCGCGGGCGGGACGGTTGAGGCGCTCGTCGCTGGCGGCATTGCGGAAGAAGGAGAGCGGGTGGGCCGCCCTGGCCTGCACCCCGAGCGCGACATTCTCCAGCGCCGAGAGCGAGGCGATGGTGGAGGTGATCTGGAAAGTCCGGGCCAGGCCGTGGCGGGCGCGCCTCTGCGCATCGAGCGCGGTGACGTCCTGGCCGCGGAAGCGGATCGTGCCCGCATCCGGCCTGAGCATGCCGGAGATCTGGTGGACCAGCGTGGTCTTGCCGGCGCCGTTCGGGCCGATCAGCGCATGCAACTCCCCCGGCGCGACGGCGAGGCTGACGCCGTCGGTCACCTTCAGCGCGCCGAAGGATTTGCGCACGCCGTCGAGGGCGAGGACCGGCTCAGCCATGGCGCGAGCCCAGCTTGCGCAGCAGCCCGACGATGCCGCCGCGCGTGAACAGGACGAAGAGGACGATCAACGGCCCGAAGATGGCGCGCCAATGCTCGGTCAGATGCGAGAGCGCGTCCTCGGCGATCAGATAGGCGATGGCGCCGATGATCGCGCCGTGCAGCGAGCCGACGCCGCCGAGCACCGCCATGAAGATCAGCTCGCCCGAACGCTGCCAGGACATGAAGGCCGGGCTGACGAACTCGGTGTGGTTGGCGAGGAAGAAGCCGGACAAGCCCGCCAGCATGCCGCTGATCACATAGGCGACGAGGCGCACGCGGGTGACGTCGAAGCCGGTGACGCTGACGCGGGTCGGGTTCTCCCGCGCAGCCCGGAGCACCCGGCCGAAGCGCGAGGCGACGAGGCCGCGGATCAGGAGGTAGGCGCCCGCGAGGGCCGCCAGCACCGTGTAGAAGAAGGCGATGCGGTTCGCGAACGGATCGAAGCCGAGAAAACGGCTCGTCTCGTAGAGCGTCAGCCCGTCGTCGCCGCCATAGGCCGAGAGCGCCTGCGCCAGGAAATAGACCATCTGGCCGAAGGCGAGCGTGATCATGATGAAGGCGACGCCGCGCGTGCGCAGGCAGACCGCGCCGGTGATGGCGCCGAACACCGCACAGGCGGCCAGGATCGCCGGCAGGATCACGAGCGCTTCGCTCCTGCCTTCGGTGATCATGATGCCGGTGACGTAAGCGCCGATCCCGATGAAGGCGGCGTGGCCGAAGGAGACGAGCCCGCCGACGCCGAGGATCAGGTCGAGCGAGAGCGCGGCGATGGCGAAGATCATCGCGCGCGTCAGCAGGGCGAGCCAGCCGGCCGGCATGCCGAGCGTGACGGCGAGCGGCGCCAGCGCCAGCAGAAGGAACAGGATGGCCGGGAGCAGGACCTTGGCGCGCTCCGGCGGCGGCGCGACGCTGGTGACCTCGGCCGTCGTGGCAGCGGCGCTCATGTCCGCCCCCGCGCCGGCAGGAGGCCTTCGGGCCGGAGGAACAGCACCACCGCCATCAGCAGATAGATCAGCATCGAGGACAGGGCGGCGCCGGTCGCCCGTGCCGAGGGGGCGCTCATGAACAGCCGGAGCAGATCGTTCATGAAGGAGCGGCCGAGCGTATCGACCAGGCCGACGATGAGCGCCGCGACGAAGGCGCCGCGGATCGAGCCGATTCCGCCGATGACGATCACGACGAAGGCGAGGATCAGCACCGTGTCGCCCATGCCGGGCTCGACCGAGAGGATCGGTGCCGCCATCGCGCCGGCGAAGCCGGCCAGCATGGTGCCGAAGGCGAAGACGATCATGAACAGCTTGCGGATGTCGACGCCGAGCGCCGAGACCATCGGCGCGTTCGAGGCGCCGGCGCGGAGCAGCATGCCGGTCCGCGTCTTCTCGACGATGAACCAGAGCAGGGCGCCGACGCCAAGCCCCGCGCCGATCAGCGCGAAGCGGTAGACGGGATAGAGGATGCCGTCCATCAGCGCGACATTGCCGCTGAGAAAGTCCGGCACCGGGACGGAGAGGGGAGCCGCGCCCCAGATCATCTTGACGCTCTGGTTGAGCAGCAGGATCAGCCCGAAGGTCGCGAGGACCTGGTCGAGATGGTCGCGCTCGTAGAGATGGCGGAAGACCAGGAATTCGAGCGCGAGGCCGATGGCCAGCGCCGCCGCCAGCGCCAGCACCAGCCCGAGCACGAACGAGCCGGTCAGCGCGACGAAGGTCACCGCCAGATAGGCGCCGAGCATGTACTGCACGCCGTGCGCCAGGTTGATGAAGTCCATCACGCCGAAGACCAGCGTCAGCCCTGCCGCCACCAGGAACAGCAGGATGCCGAGCTGCAGCCCGTTCAGGATCTGGACGATGAGGAGGCTGGCGGTCATGGCAAAGCTATCCCGTCATGCGCGGGCTCGACCCGAGCATCTCTTGGAAGGAGATCCTCGGGTCGAAGCTGCGCTCCGCCCGAGGATGACGCTTCGCGTCACTTCAGCGCGCAATCCTTCGCGTGCGGGTCGGCGTAATCCGCGAACACCTTCTGGGCGATCTCGGTCTGGAACTTGCCGTCCGGCCGCTTGGCGACCTTGACCAGGTAGAAGTCCTGGATCGGGTAGCCATTGGTGTTGAACTTGAACTTGCCGCGCAGCGAGGTGAAGTCCGCCTTCTTGATCGCGGCGCGCAGCTTGTCCTTGTCGGCCGTGCCGCCGGCGGCCTTGACCGCGGAGTCGATCAGTTGCGCCGCGTCATAGGCCTGCTGGGCGTAGGAGCCGGGCACGATCTTGTAGGCCGCCTCATAGGCCGCGACGAACTTCTTCGTTTGCGGGTTGTCCATGTTCGGGGCCCAAGTCATGCCGCCGAACATGCCGACCGCAGCGTCCTGCTGCGCCGGCAGGGTCGATTCGTCGACCGTGAAGGCCGAGAGGAAGGGCACCTTGCCGGTGAGCCCCGCCTGCGACCATTGCTTGACGAAGTTGACGCCGAGACCGCCGGGCAGGAAGGCGAAGACGACGTCAGGCTTGGCCGAGGCGATCTTGGCGAGCTCGGCGGAGAAGTCGAGCGCGTTCAGCGGGACATAGACCTCGTCGATGACCTCGCCCTTGAAGTAGCGCTTGAAGCCGGCGAGCGAGTCCTTACCCGCCTGGTAGTTCGGCGCGATGATATAGGCCTTCTTGTAGTTCTGGTCCTGCGCGTATTTGCCCAGCACCTCGTGGACCTGGTCGTTCTGGTACGAGGTCACGAAGAAGTTCTGGTGGCAGGCCTTGCCCGCCATGGTCGACGGTCCGGCGTTCGGGCTGATCAGGAAGGCGCCGGAATCGAGCACCGGCTTGGCGATCGCGCCGAGGATGTTCGAGAACACCGGGCCGACGACGAAGTCGACCTTGCCGCCCTCGACGAAGCCGCGCACCTTGCCGACCGCGACGTCCGGCTTGAGCTCGTCGTCGATCACGGTGATCTGCACCGGCACGCCGCCGAGCTTGCCGCCGTTCTGGTCGACCGCGAGCTGGAAGCCGTCGCGGACCTGCTGGCCGAGCGCGGCCGCGGGCCCGGTCAGCACGCTGACCACGCCGATCTTCAAGGGCTCCTGCGCCTGCGCGGCCGAGAGGCCGAGCGCGAGCACGCCGGCACCGAGCGACAGGCTGAATTTGAGCGTCATGTCTGATGTCCTCCCGGGACCTGCCAAATGCGCCGCCGGCGGGGTTCCCCATCCCCGTCCAGACGGCGGCCTCAGCCATATTGTTTCAAGCTTAAAATATCTGCAAGGGGGTTCTCATGGGGAATTTCTTGCGTGGCGAAGAGCGTCATTCTCGGGCGAAGCGAAGCGCAGGCCCGAGAAGCTCGTGACGAGAAGGCGCTGACCGCGCATCCACCGGCAAGAGATGCTCGGGTCAAGCCCGAGCATGACGCTGGCTTGACTGCCGCCTTACGCCTGCACGCCGTCGACATACCAGTCCATCTTGGACAGGATCTCGTCCGAGGCGGTCTCGCCCGCCTTCAGGCGCAGCGTGCCCTTCTGGTCCTTGAGCTCGCCGGTGAAGGGATGGAGCGTTCCGGCGACGATGCCCTTCTGCACCTCGTCGGCGGCGGCGCGGGCCGCCGGCGTCACGGCGTCGTTATAGGGCGCAAGCTTGACCATGCCGTCCTTGATGCCGCCCCAGACGTCGCCGCTCTTCCAGCTGCCGTCCATCGCCTCCTTGACGCGCTTGACGTAGTAGCCCGACCAATCGTCGACGATGGCCGAGAGCTGCGCCTTGGGCGCGAACGCCTTCATGTCGGAGGCCTGGCCGAAGGCGAAGACGCCGCGCTGCTCGGCCGCCTGCAGGGCGGCGGGGCTGTCGGTGTGCTGGCTGATCACGTCGCAGCCCTGGTCGATCAGGGCCTTGGCCGCGTCCGCTTCCTTGGCCGGGTCGTACCAGGTCGAGGCCCAGATCACCTTCGTCTTGAAGTTCGGGTTCACCTTCTTCGCCGCGAGGTGGAAAGCGTTGATGCCCATCACGACCTCCGGGATCGGGAAAGAGGCGATGTAGCCGGCCTGGCCGGATTTCGACATGTGCCCGGCGATGGTGCCGATCACGGCGCGGCCCTCGTAGAAGCGGGCATTGTAGGTCGCGACATTCTCGGCGCGCTGATAGCCGGTGGCGTGCTCGAACTTGATCTTCGGGAACTGCTTGGCGACCTGGATCGTCGGATTCATGAAGCCGAAGGAGGTGGTGAAGATCAGCTGGTTGCCGGCCTGGGCGAGCTGGCGGATGGCGCGCACCGCATCCGGCCCCTCCGCGACGTTCTCGATGAAGCTGGTCTTGATCTTGTCGCCATATTCCTTCTCCAGCGCCTTGCGGCCCTGGTCGTGCGTCCAGCTCCAGCCATGGTCGCCGATCGGACCGACATAGATGAAGCCGACGCCGAACGGCGCCTGGGCACGCGCGCCGGCGAACGGCAGGACCGAGCTCGCGGCTGCGCCGGCCAGGAGCGTGCGGCGGGTGATGATGGTCGACATGGTCGTGTTCCCCGTTGTCGGTTGCGGCGCCGTCAGGGCGTCGGGAAAGGTTTGCCGAGGCAGGCGGGCGCATCCCGTCCGCCGGTCCGTCGTCCCAGCGACATCATGGTCAGAACCATGATCGTCGCAAGATAGGGTGTCATCGCCAGCACCTCGGGCGCAATGAGGCTCCAGCCGGCCGCCTTGGCCTGGAGCTCGAAGGTCGCGACCGCGCCGAAGAGATAGGCGCCGGCCAGGAGCCGGCCGGGCTTCCAGGCCGCGAAGACGACGAGGGCGAGTGCGATCCAGCCGCGGCCCGCGGTCAGCCGGTCGGCCCACATCGGGGTCAGCGCCAGCGAGAAATAGGCGCCGCCGAGCCCGGCCAATGCCCCGCCGAAGGCGGTCGCGGCCGCGCGGATCGCCAGCACGCGATAGCCGATGGCATGGGCGGAGTCGGCGTTCTCGCCGACGGCGCGCAGGATCAGCCCGGCCTTCGTCCGCCGCAGGAACAGGCTGACCGCGACGACGAGCGCGAGCGAGAGATAGACGATCGCGTCATGGCCGAAGGCGAGGCGCAGCCAGGGATGCGCCGCATAGTCGGCCGGGAAGAGCGGCCCGAGCCGGTCGATCGTGCGCCCGACGAAGCCGGCGCCGATCAGCGAGGAGGCGCCGATGCCGAAGATCGTCAGGGCGAGGCCGGTCGCGACCTGGTTGGAGCCGAGGCCGAGCGTCAGCAGCGCGAAGACCATCGCCGCCGCGACGCCGGCCACGGTCGCGGCGAGGAGCCCGAGCGCCACGCTTCCGCTGGAATAGGCGACGGCGAAGCCCGCCACGGCGCCGCACAGCATCATGCCCTCGACGCCGAGGTTGAGGACGCCCGCCTTCTCGGTGACGAGCTCGCCCAGCGCCGCAAGCAGGATCGGCGTCGCCGCGGCGGCGAGGGTCATGAAGATCGAGACGAGGATGGCGGCGGTCATGGGGTAAGCCTTCCCTTCTCCCCCTGTGGGAGAAGGTGGCCGCGCAGCGGCCGGATGAGGGGTCGCGCTAGCGTTGCCGATTGGCGTTTCAAAAGGCGCACGGCCGGAACCGTCGCGCGACCCCTCGCCCCGACCCTCTCCCGCAAGGGGAGAGGGGGCTTGTCGCGCGATCCGAGAAGCACTGTAGGCCGTTCGTTCATGCCGGCCTCGCTCTGAAGACCAGCCGCCAGCGCACCAGCACATCGGTCGCGAGCAGGAAGAACAGCAGCAGTGCCTGGAACATGCCGGTCGCGGCCGAGGGCAGGCGCACCGTGCTCTGGGCGATCTCGCCGCCGACATAGGTCACGGCCAGCACCAGCGCGCCGAAGACGATGCCGGGGGGCGAGAGCCGGCCGAGAAAGGCGACGATGATCGCGGTGAAGCCGTAGCCGACCGGGAATTGCGGCGTGAGCTGGCCGAATGGGCCGGCCGCCTCGAACAGGCCGGCAAGGCCGGCGAGGCCGCCTCCGGCGAGTAGGGTCGCCCAGGTGACGCGGTCGGCATCGAAGCCGCCATGGCGTGCGGCCGCCGGCGCGCGGCCGACGACGCGCACGGCGTAGCCGGCGACGGTCTTGCTCATGACGAACCAGGCGACGAGCGCGAGCAGGACCGCGAGCGGCACGCCTAGATGGACGAGCGAGCCTTCGGCGACCGCCGGCAGGGTCTGGTCGGCGCTGAACATCCGGGTCTGCGGGAAGTTGAAGCCGTCCGGGTCCTTCCACGGGCCGCGCACGAGGTAGTACAGGAACTGTACCGCGACATAGGTCAGCATCAGGCTGGTCAGGATCTCGCTGACCTGCAGCCTGACCTTCAGCAGGGCAGGGATCGCCGCCCAGGCAGCGCCGCCGAGAATGCCGGCGAGCGCCATGGCCGGCAGGATCCACCAGCCGGTCATGTCGTGGGTCAGGAGTGCGACGCCGGTGCCGGCGATCGCGCCGATCACATATTGCCCTTCGGCGCCGATGTTCCAGACATTGGCGCGGAAGCCGATGGCGAGGCCGAGCGCGATCATGATCAGCGGCGCGGCCTTGACGCCGAGATCGGGCCAGCGCTGCGGCTCGATCAGCGGCGCCACGAAGATCGCCGCGACGGCGCGAAGGCCGTCATAGCCGATCGCGCCGAAGACCAGCACGCCCGTCGCCATGGTGAGTCCGATCGCGATCAGCGGGCTCAGATAGAGCATCGCCCGGCTGGGCTCGCGCCGGCGCCGCCACTCAAGCATGCGCCGGCTCCGCCCCGGAGCTCTCGCCGTGGATACCGCCCATCATCAGGCCGATCTCGTCGAGCGTCAGCGATGCGACGGGCCGCGCCGCCGAGAGCCTGCCTTCGTTGATCACGCAAAGCCGATCCGACAGTTCGAGCAGCTCGTCGAGGTCCTGCGAGATCACCACGACGGCCGAGCCCTGCGCGGCGAGATCGACGAGGGCCTGCCGGATCGCCGCGGCGGCGCCGGCATCGACGCCCCAGGTCGGCTGCGCCACAACCAGCACCTCGGGTTTCTGCCCGATCTCGCGGCCCATGATGAATTTCTGCAGATTGCCGCCCGAGAGCGAGCCGGCCAGCGCCGCGGGGCCGGTGGTGCGGACATCGAAGCGGGCGATGACCTCGCCCGCATAGCGCTCGACCGGCCCCTGGCGGATCAGCCCGGACGGGGCGAGGGGCAGGCGATGGCGCGCGGTCAGCACGACGTTGTCGGCGAGCGAGAAATCGGGCACGGCGGCGTGGCCGTTGCGCTCTTCGGGCACGCAGGCGAGGCCGGCGGCGCGGCGTGCGCCGGCGTCGGCGAGACCGATCGGCCGGCCGTCGAGCCTGATCGCATCGGCACGGCCCGCAGTATGCTCGCCCGAGAGCGCCATCAGCAACTCGGCCTGCCCGTTGCCGGCGACGCCGGCGACGCCGAGGATTTCGCCGGCCTGGGCAGAGAAGGTGACGCCCTTCAGGCTGGTGCCGAAGGGCGGCTCGCCCGGCATGTCGAGGCGTTCGACGCTGAGCCGGGCAGGACCGACCCCGCCGCCGCCGGCCGGCCGCTCGATGCTCTTCAATTCGGCGCCGATCATCAATTCGGCCATGCGTCGCGTCGTCTCGACGCGCGGGTCGCACGTCGCGACGACCTTGCCGCCGCGCAGGATGGTCGCGGTCTCGCACAAGGCCTTGATCTCGTGCAGCTTGTGGCTGATGTACAGGATCGAGCAGCCTTGGCCGGCGATCTGGCGCAGGGTCCCGAACAGGCGCTCGACTTCCTGCGGCGTCAGAACCGAGGTCGGCTCGTCCATGATCAGCAGCTTCGGCTTCTGCAGCAGGCAGCGCACGATCTCGATGCGCTGGCGCTCGCCGACCGAGAGCGTGTGCACCTCGCGATCCGGGTCGAGCGGCAGCGAATAGCTGTCGAGGATCGTCCTGATCCGCGCCTTCAGCTCATCGGCGGGCACCGTCTCGTCCAGCCCGAGCGCGATGTTCTCCAGCACGGTCATGCCGTCGAACAGCGAGAAATGCTGGAAGACCATGCCGATGCCGAGCTGGCGCGCCGCCTTGGGCGAGGCGATCTCCACCGGCCGGCCGTCGAAGCGGATCTCGCCCTCGTCGGCACGCTGCACGCCGTAGATGATCTTGACCAGAGTCGACTTGCCGGCGCCGTTCTCCCCGAGCAGGGCATGGATCTCGCCGGGGCGGACGGACAGGCTGATGTCGTGATTAGCTCTTACCCCGGGAAAGCTCTTCGAGACATGCGCGAGCGCCAGGCGCGAAGGCGCCGTCTGATCAGGCGGCTGCGTCATGACGGTTCGGTGTCCTCGCGCGTTTGCTGGCCTTCCTGCCAAGCAAGCAACGCACCAACTCGGCACTCGTCAAGGCGGCGATCACCGCGGGACGCTTGTCATGCACATCCGATCCGCCGATCGGGCAGGTGAGATGCCTCAAGGCGTCGCTGCCGGGATGGCGGCGGCGGAAGCTGGCCTCGAACCGTGCGCGCTTGGTGCCCGAGCCGATCATGCCGACATAGGCAGCGTCGCCCCGCAGCAGCGCCGCCTCGGCGAGGCGGTAATCGAGGGCGTGGCTGTGGGTCAGGACGACGAAGGCCGAGCCGGCTCGGGCTGCGGCGATCGCGGTTTCAGAGTCGTCGAGATGCAGGCAGGTGATTGCCTCCGGCACGTCGGCGAACTGGCCTGGCCGGTCGTCGATCACAGTCACCGCGATGGGCAGCAGGGCGAGGCTGCACGCCAGCGCCTTGCCGGTATGGCCGGCGCCGAAGATCAGCACCTGCGGCCGCTCGGCTGCGGCCTTTGCCTCGTCCTGCCTGAGCGTCCCCAGGTGCCTTGCGGTCGCCCTCTCCATCGCGACCCGCACGCGCCCGCCGCAGCATTGCCCCATCTGCGGGCCGAGCAGGATGTCGGCGACCTGTTGCGGCCCGCCGCTGTCGAGGAGGATGCGGGCGAGATCGAGGCAGTGGAATTCGAGCTGGCCGCCGCCGATCGTGCCGGCGCTGCCGCGGGCGCTGACGATCATGGTCGCGCCGGCCTCGCGCGGGGTCGAGCCCTGCACATCGGCGATGCGGACGATGACGGCGCCGTCTTTCAGGTTGGCGGCGAGGAAGTCGGCGAGCGTCATCGCGCCGCCTCCGCCAGCGCCCGCACCCGCTCGACCGCGTCGAGCACCCGCTCCGGCGTCGCCGGCGCGTCGAGCCTCGGGCAGAAGCGGTGATCGCCGACGCTGGCGACGGCGTCCGAGAGCGCGTGCAGAACGCTGATCGCCAGCATCAGCGGCGGCTCGCCCACCGCCTTGGAGCGATGGATGGTGTGCTCGCGATTGGGGGCGTTCTCCAGCAGCGCGACGTTGAAGATGCGCGGCCGGTCGGAGGCGACCGGGATCTTGTAGGTCGAGGGCGCATGGGTCTTGAGCCTGCCCTTCTCGTCCCAGACCAGTTCCTCGGTGGTGAGCCAGCCCATGCCCTGCAGGAAGCCGCCCTCGATCTGGCCCTTGTCGATCGCCGGGTTCAGCGAGTTGCCGCAATCGTGCAGGATATCGACGCGTTCGACCCTGTATTCGCCGGTCAGCGTGTCGACCGCGACCTCGGCGGCGGCGGCGCCATAGGCGAAATAGTAGAACGGGTGGCCTTTGCCTGCCTTGCGGTCCCAATGGATCTTCGGCGTTGCATAGAAGCCGGTCGCGGAGAGCTGGACGCGGGCCATATAGGCTGCCCTGGCCAAATCGGCGAAGCCGATCTCGCGCGCGCCGACCTGCACGTGTCCGGGCAGAAAGGCGATCGCTTCCGGCTTTTCCTGCCAATGCTCGGCGGCGAAGGCGGCGAGCCTTGCCTTGATCGTCTCGCAGGCGTCGAGCGCCGCCATGCCGTTGAGGTCGGAGCCGGAGGAGGCGGCCGTGGCCGAAGTGTTCGGCACCTTGCCGGTCGTCGTCGCGGTGATCCTGATCTGGTCGAGGCCGATGCCGAAGGCCTGGGCCACGACCTGGGCCACCTTCTGGTGGAGCCCCTGGCCCATTTCAGTGCCGCCATGGTTCAGCGCCACCGTGCCGTCGGTATAGACATGCACCAGCGCGCCGGCCTGATTGTACCAGGTGGCGGTGAAGGAGATGCCGAACTTGACCGGCGTCAGCGCGATGCCGCGCTTGACGACGGGGCTCTCGCGGTTGAACGCACGGATCGCCGCCTGACGGGCGCGGTAATCGCAGGAGTGCTCGAGATCGTCGATCACCTCGGCGGCGATCATGTCCTCGACCGGCTGATGATAGGGCGTGACCGTGCGGCCTTCGCCGCCATAGAGATTGCGCTTCCTCACATCGAGCGGGTCGAGGCCGGTGGCGTAGGCGACCTCCTCGATCAGGCGCTCGGCCCCGACCATGCCCTGCGGCCCACCGAAGCCGCGGAAGGCTGTGTTCGAGACCGTATGCGTGCGCAGGGGCTCCGAACGGGCCCGCACCGCCGGATAGAAATAGCAATTGTCCATATGGAACAAAGCGCGGTCGGTGACCGGGCCGGAGAGGTCGGCGTTCCAGCCGCAGCGCGCGGCATAGACGGCATCGACCGCGTGGATGCGGCCCTCGTCGTCGAAGCCGATCTCGTAGTCGACGACGAAATCATGACGCTTGCCGGTGACGATCATGTCGTCATCGCGATCGGGCCGCAGCTTCACCGGCCGCTTCAGCTTGCGGGCGGCGAGCGCCGCGACGCAGGCGAAGAGGTTCGCCTGCGTCTCCTTGCCGCCGAAGCCGCCGCCCATGCGCCGGACCTCGATGGTGACCGCGTGCGCGCCGACGCCGAGGACCTGGGCAACCATGTGCTGGACTTCGCTCGGATGCTGGGTCGAGCACAGCACCAGCATGTCCTGGTCCTCGCCGGGGATGGCGAGCGAGATCTGGCCCTCCAGATAGAAATGATCCTGGCCGCCGATCGCCATCGATCCCTTCAGCCGGCGCGGGCTCGCCGCGAGGGCGGCCGCGATGTCGCCGCGCTCCAGCTTCAGCGGCTCAGTGACGAGATCGGAGCCGGCGGCACGCGCAGCGGCGACGTCGAGCAGGGGAGGCCCTTCGTCACAGGTCGCCCTCGCCAGCGTCGCGGCGTGGCGGGCCTGCTCGCGGCTCTCGGCGACGACCGCGAAGAGCGGCTGGCCGTGATGCAGGATCTCCGTCGTCGCGAACACCGGCTCGTCGTGCCGATGCGTCGAGGAGATGTCGTTCTCGCCGGGAATGTCGGCGGCCGTCACGACAGCGAGCACGCCCGGCGCTGCCTCGACGGCCGAGAGGTCGAGCGAGAGCAGATTGCCATGCGCGATGGTCGAGAGGCCGAGGCAGGCATGGGCGAGACCCGCCGGCCCGGCGATGTCGTCGATGTAGAGGGCTTCGCCGGCGACATGCTTCTCGGCGGAATCATGCGTCAGCGGCGAGCCGACGATCGGCCGGGATTCAAAGGCGTCGAGCCGTTTGCGCGCGTCAGCCATGGCCGGCCTCCGCCAGCAGGCCAGCGACACGGGTCGCGGTCCGGGGAGCAGTCGTCTCGATCAGGAAGCGACGCAGCAGGTTGCCGGCGACCTTGAGCCGGTAGGCGGCCGAGGCGCGCATGTCGGTCAGCGGCGTGAAATCCTCGGCCAGCGCGGCGCAGGCGGCTGCGGCCGCGGCGTTGTCCCACGAACGGCCGAGCAGGGCCGCTTCCGCTGCCTTCGCCCGCTTCGGGATGCCGGCCATGCCGCCATAGGCGAGCCGGGCATCGCTGACGCGGCCGGTCTCGTCCAGTCGCAGATGGAAGGCTCCGCACACCGCGGAGATATCCTCGTCGAAGCGCTTCGAGATCTTCGAGATATGGTAGAGTGCGCCCGCCTGCAGCTTCGGCACCAGCACAGCCTCGACGAATTCGCCCGGCCGCCGGTCCTGTTTGCGGTAGTCGAGGAAGAAGGCTTCGAGCGGGAGCTCCCGGCGCTCGTTGCCCTTGCGCAGCACCAGCGTCGCGCCGAGCGCGATCAGCGCTGGCGGCAGGTCGCCGATCGGCGAGCCATTGGCGATATTGCCGCCGATCGTGCCGGCATTGCGCACCTGCTCGCCGCCGAAACGGCGCATCATCTCGTCGAGCTGCGGCGAGATGCCGGCGAGCGCCGCGCGCACGGCGATCTGGTTCGCCATCGCGCCGAGGCGCAGATGATCGCCCTCGTCGGAGATCTCGCGCAATGCGTCGATCCGGCCGAGAGAAATCACCGAATCGAGTCGGCGCATGCCCTTCGTGACCCAGAGCCCGACATCGGTCGCCCCGGCGACAAGCGTCGCCTGCGGCTGGGCGCTGACGAGCTCGGCCAGCGCCTCGACCGTGGCGGGAGCGTAGAAATGGCGCTCGCCATTCCCGATCGCGATCGTCTCCTCGTCCGCGAGCGCCTTCAGCCGGGCGGTGATCGTCGGCATCGCGGCGACGAAGCGGTTCTGCTCGCGCCCGGCGGCATTCATGCGCTGCGCGGCGGCGATGATCGGCTGATATCCCGTACAGCGGCAGAGATTGCCGGCGAGGGCGTCCTCGATGCGCTGGACCGAAAGGGACCTCTCGTTCAGCCAGAGCGCCAGCAGCGACATCACGAAGCCGGGCGTGCAGAAGCCGCATTGCGAGCCGTGGCAGTCGACCATTGCCTGCTGCACCGGGTGGAGCGCTCCGTCGGAACCCCTGAGATGCTCGACCGTCAGCACATGGCAGCCGTCCAGCGTCGGCAGGAAGCGGATGCAGGCGTTGATCGCCTCATAGCGCAGCCGGCCGCCGTCGAGCCGGCCGACGACGATCGTGCAGGCGCCGCAATCGCCCTCGGCGCAGCCCTCCTTGGTGCCGGTGCGGCGCCGGTCCAGCCGCAGCCAGTCGAGCACGGTGCGGGTCGGATCGCAGGATGCGATCTCGACCAGCTCGTCACCGAGCAGGAAACGCACGTTCTCACGCATCGCGGCACTGCCGCTCGCAAATCGGGTTCATGCCCTGAGATTAGGCACGTTCGCGGCTTGGCCGGAAGCTTTCATTTGGTGCAGATATGATCGCGATTTGAGCCGGAGCGGCGAGCCTTGAGCAAAGACGGTGCGGTATCGGCCCTGCGCGGCCGGCTTCTCTGGTTCGTCGACGATCCACACCGGGCGGGCGAGGCCGCGCATCGCCATGTCGAGGACGGTCTGCTCGTCATCGAAGGCGGCCTGATCCGCGCCGCCGGAGAGGCGAAGGAACTCATGCCGACGCTGCCGGCGGGCGCCGTCATCGCCGATCATCGCCCGCACCTGATCATGCCGGGCTTCATCGACGCCCATCTCCACATGCCGCAGACGCAGGTGATCGCCTCCTATGGCGCGCAATTGATGGAGTGGCTCAACAAATACACCTTCGTCGAAGAGCAGAAGCTTGCCCGGCAGGGCCATGCCGAGAAGCTCTCCGCCTTCCTGCTCGACGAATTGCTGGCGAGCGGCACGACCACGGCGGCGGTTTATTGCTCCGTGCACAAGCGGTCGGCCGAGGCCTTCTTCACAGAATCGCACCGGCGCAACACCCGAATGATCGCCGGCAAGGTGATGATGGACCGCAATGCCCCGCCGGCGCTGACCGACACCGCCGAAAGCGGCTACGCCGACAGCAAGGCGTTGATCGGCCGCTGGCACGGCAAGGGCCGCCAGCTCTACGCGATCACGCCGCGCTTCGCCGTGACCTCGACGCCGGAGCAGATGGCGGCTTCGCAGAGGCTGGTCGAGGAGCATCCCGACTGCTTCGTCCAGACCCATATCAACGAGAACCGGGCCGAGATCGCCTTCGCCCGCGAGCTCTATCCGGACGCCGCCGACTATGCCGGCATCTACGAGGATTACGGGCTGCTCGGCTGCAGGAGCCTCCTCGGCCACTGCATCCATATGACGAAGCGCGAATGGCGCGCCTTCGCCGAGCATGGCGCGGTCGCGGTCTTCTGCCCGACCTCCAACCTCTTCCTCGGCTCGGGCTTGTTCGACTGGGCCCGCGCCCGGCACGAGGGCGTCAAGGTCGCGGTCGCGACCGATATCGGCGGTGGCACCTCCTATTCGATGCTGCGCACAATGGCGGAAGCCTACAAGATCCTGCAGTTGCAGGGCCAGTCGCTCTCGGCCTTCGCGGCGCTGCACGCGATCACGCTGGGCAATGCCGCGGCGCTCGGCCTCGATCACCTGATCGGCTCGTTCGAGCCGGGGCGCGAGGCGGATATCGTCGTGCTCGACCCCGCCGCGACACGGGCGATGGCGCACCGGCTGGAGACGGTGCGCGAGCTGGCGGAGGAGCTCTTCGTCCTGGTCACGCTCGGCGACGAGCGCAACGTCGTCGCGACCTATGTCATGGGAGAGCGGGTGGAGTTGCCGTCATTCTCGGGCGCGGCGTAGCAGCGACCCGAGAATCTCTCGCAGGATAGGGCGCGTTCTTGTCCTGAGGTGCTCGGGTCGAGCTCGAGCATGACGCGCATTCAGCCCAGCACGCCGCCCTTGCGGGCGTACTCCAGATAGATCTCGCGCAGCCGGAGCGTCGCCGGGCCGGGCGCGCCGTTGTGGATGCTGTGGCCGTCGATCGTCGTCACCGGCATCACCAGGCTGGTCGCCGAGGTGATGAAGGCTTCCTCGGCGTCGAGCGCCTCCTCGAGCGTGAACTCGCGCTCCTCGAAGGAGAACCCGCTCTCGGCCAGGAAGGCGAGCACGGCCTTGCGGGTGATGCCGGGCAGCACCTTGTGCGAGAGCGGGCGCGAGATCAGGGTCTTGCCCTTGACGATCCAGGCCGTCGACGAGGCGCCCTCGGTGACGACGCCGTCCTCGACCATCCAGGCCTCCTGCGCGCCGCTTTCGGCCGCGAACTGCTTGGCCAGCACCGGAGCGAGCAGGTTGACGCTCTTGATGTCGCGGCGGGCCCAGCGCAGATCGGGCGTGCTGACCACCTTGATGCCAGTCCTTGCCAGCGGCGTGTCGGCGAACTGCCGCGCCTGCGTGAACAGGACCAGGGTCGGCTTCGCATCCTTGGGGAAGGCGAAGTCGCGATCGGCGGCGCCGCGCGACACCTGCAGATAGATGCTGCCTTCGTCCAGGTCGTTGCGGGCGATGAGCTCCTCGTGGATCGCAACCAGTTCGGCCTTCGACCAGGGCAGGGCGAGGCCGAGCTCTCCCGCCGAGCGCTCCAGCCTGGCGAGATGCGCCTCGCAGTCGACGAGCTTGCCGCCGAGCACCGCCGAGACTTCGTAGATGCCGTCGCCGAAGATGAAGCCGCGGTCGAAGATCGAGATCTTGGCCTCCTCCTCGGGGAGATAGGCGCCATTGACGTAGACGATGCGGCTCATGGAGAGGGTCTCATGCGGGAAGGACGGACCTTCCTAGCCGAGCCTGAGGCGCGAGGCGAGATCGCGTGCCGGCGTGCCGACCGGCGTCCGATGCAGGGCGGCGCTGGAGCAGGCTCGGGCGAAGCGGATGCCGGTTCGCGCGGCGGACATGCCTTCAGCCGGTCGTCTTCGCTTCGAAATGCCGGGCCCTGAACGCGCGGACCTTGGCGCGGTTGCCGCAGACCGCCATCTCGCACCAGCGCCGCAGCCGGTTCTTGGTCGTGTCGAAGAACAGCCAGCCGCAATGGTCGCCCTCGCACTGCTTGATGCGGGCGAGGTTCTGCTGGGTCAGCACGGTCAGCGCCGAGAGTGCGATCGGCCCGCGGATCGCCTCGCTCAGGGTCAGCTGCGAATCCCAGCGCCAGACGAAGCCGTCGCCGAAGGGAGACAGCTTCGCGCAGGCCAGGCAATGCGCATGGATCGCAGCGAGTCGCGTCCGGTCGTCCTCTGCCGGCGGCTGGCGGCGGCTGAGCGCGAGGCCGATCCGGTAGATCGTGTCGCGCAGCTCGAGCGCTTCGTCGAGCAGGCGCCCCGCCAGCGCCTCGTCAGCGGCCACGGCGGCCAGGGCGGCATCCCGGTCGCTGTCGCTGATCACCTTGGCGTGACGCGCCCAGATCACCACGTCGCGCCCTTCGCGCAGATGCTCGAGCTGGTTGGGACCGCCGCGATCGGAGGTGGTGTTGGTGAAATCGAAGGCGAGCTCGCTCGCCACGAGCGGCAAGGAACCGGCGCGGCTGGGGCCGCCTGTGCGATCGACTGTCATGTAACCAGCTATCTCAGATTTACAGGTTAAGGCAAGCGACGTAGCGTCCGGCCACGGCTTGGACCGTGGAGGAGAACGGAGATGAGAACCTATTGGGTCGCGACGCTCGCCGCGGGCGTGCTCGCGATGTCGCACGGCGCGGCGCTGGCGCAGATCAAGCTCGGCGTCGCTGGCCCGATGACCGGCGCGAGCGCCGCCTTCGGCGCGCAATTGAAGAACGGGGTCGAGCAGGCGGTGGCCGACATCAATGCCGCGGGCGGCATCCTCGGCCAGACGATCGTGCTTTCGAGCGGCGACGATGTCGGCGATCCCAAGCAGGGCGTCTCGGTCGCCAACAAGTTCGTCGGCGACGGCGTCAAGCTCGTCGTCGGCCACTTCAACTCCGGCGTCACCATGCCGGCATCCGAGGTCTATGCCGAGAACGGCATGCTGATGATCAGCCCGTCGGCGACCAATCCGAAGATCACCGAACGCGGTCTCTGGAACGTGTTCCGCACCTGTGGACGCGACGACCAGCAGGGCGTCGTCGCCTCCGGCCACATCGCCAAGACCTTCAAGGGCAAGGTCGTCGCCGTCGTCCACGACAAGACGACCTATGGCCAGGGGCTTGCCGACGAGACCCGCAAGGGCCTGCACGCGGCGGGCATCAAGGAAGTGCTCTATGAAGGCGTCAACACCGGCGAGAAGGACTTCTCGGCGCTGGTCTCGAAGATCAAGGCCGCCAAGGCCGATCTGCTCTATTGGGGCGGGCTGCACACCGAGCTCGGCCTGATCGTGCGCCAGATGCGCGACCAGGGCCTGACGACGGTGGCGATGGGCGCGGACGGCATCACCTCCGACGAATACGCCGTCATCGGCGGTCCGGGCACCGAGGGCACGCTGATGACCTTCCCGCCCGATCCGCGCAAGCGCGCCGCGGCGGCCGAGGTGGTCAAGCGCTTCGCGGCCAAGGGCATCAATCCCGAGGCCTATACGCTCTACTCCTACGCCGCGGTCCAGATCATGAAGCAGGCGGCCGAGCAGGCCAAATCGCTCGACCCGAAGAAGATCGCCGCCGCGATGCATTCGGGCATGACGTTCAAGACCGTGCTCGGCGACATGTCCTACGACAAGAAGGGCGATCGCACCAATCTCGACTACACCGTCTACACCTGGAAGAAGGGCGCGGACGGCAAGATCACCTATGTCGAGAACTGACGGTCAGAGCATTTTCGAGCGACGTGGATACCGGTTCGCGTGAGGAAAATGCGATAATAGGAATACTTTAGCCGGTGTCGGTGGCTTCCCCTGGCCGGAGACCGGCGGAACGCCGCTTCGCTGCGCGAGGCGGCGTTTTCCGTTTCAGCGCTTCAGCGCCGCGGCGATCAGGCGCTGGGTATAGTCCTCCCGCGGCGTCTCGAAGATCGCCTCGGTCGGTCCGCGTTCGACGACCCTGCCGTCCTTCATCACCATGATCTCGTCGGCCATGGCGCGGACGACGGCGAGATCGTGGCTGATGAAGAGATAGGAGAGGCCGTGCCTCGCCTGGAGATCCTTGAGCAGCGCGACGATGCTCGCCTCGATGGTGCGGTCGAGCGCCGAGGTCGGCTCGTCGAGCACGACCAGCGCCGGATGCAGGATCATGGCGCGGGCGATCGCGATGCGCTGGCGCTGGCCGCCCGAGAATTCGTGCGGATAGCGGTTGCGCAGCGCCGGATCGAGGCAGACCTCCGTCAGCGCCGCCGCCGCCTTGCGTTCGCGTTCGGCGCGCGAGAGGCCCGGCTCGTGCACCAGCAGTCCCTCGGTGACGATCTCGCCGATGGTGAGGCGCGGCGAGAGCGAACCGAACGGGTCCTGGAACACGACCTGCAGGCTCCGGCGCAGGGGACGCATCGCGGCACGGTCGAGCGGGCCCAGTGCCCGGTCCTCGAAGCGCACGAGGCCGGACGCGGGCAGCAGCTTGAGCAAAGCGCGCCCGAGCGTCGACTTTCCCGAACCGGATTCGCCGACGATGCCGATGGTCTGGCCGCGCCTCAGCGTCAGGTCCACGCCGTCGACGGCGTGCAGCACGACGCGGTCGCGCTTGAGGAAGCCGCGCGACAGGTCGAAGCTGACGCGCAGGCCGCGGGCTTCGAGCAGAACGGGCGCGTCCGGCGGTGGCGGGGTCTTGCGGCCCTGCGGCTCGGCGGCGAGCAGCGCTCTGGTGTAGGGGTGCTGCGGCGCCTCGAAGATCGCTTGCGCCGGGCCGCTCTCGACGACTTCGCCGGCTTTCATCACATAGACGCGCTCGGCATATTTGCGGACGAGGCCGAGATCGTGGCTGATCAGGATCACGGCCATGCCCAGCCGCTGCCGGAGCTCGGCGATCAGCGCGAGGATCTCGGCCTCGATGGTGACGTCGAGCGCCGTCGTCGGCTCGTCGGCGATCAGGATGTCGGGATCGTTGGCGAGCGCCATCGCGATCATCACGCGCTGGCGCTGGCCGCCGGAGAGCTCGTGCGGATAGGAATCGAGCCGGCGCTCCGGATGCGGGATGCGGACCAGCTTCAGCAGCTCCAGCGCCCGCGCCCGCGCCGCCTTGCGCGACAGGCCCCGATGCTGGCGCAGGGGCGCCGCCATCTGCGTGCCGATCCGGAACAGCGGGTCGAGCGAGGTCATCGGCTCCTGGAAGATCATCGCGAGCTTCCGGCCGCGATAGCCGTTCAGGGCCGCGGGCGGCAGCGCGAGCAGGTCGACCTCGCGATAGCGGACGGTGCCTGACGCCTCGCCATTGCTGGCGAGGAGCCCCATCGCCGCCATCGCGCTCTGGCTCTTGCCGGAGCCGGATTCGCCGACCACCGCGACGAACTCCCCGGGGCCGACATCGAGATCGATGCCGCGCACAGCCTCGCACAGCCCGTCATTGGTGCGGAAGCGGACCTTGAGGTCGCGGATGGCGAGGATGGGGGCGCCCATCTCAGCGATCCCTGGGATCGAGCGCGTCGCGCAGGCCGTCGCCGAGGAAGTTGAGCGAGAACAGCGTCGTCACCAGGAAGGCGGCGGGGAAGATCAGCATCCACGGCGTCGCCTGGATGGCGCGGGCGCCGTCCGAGATCAGCACGCCCCAGCTCGTCATCGGCTCCTGTACGCCGAGGCCCAGGAAGGAGAGGAAGCTCTCGAGCAGGATCACCTTCGGGACCAGCAGCGTGACGTAGACGATCACGGGCCCGAGCGTGTTGGGGATGACATGGCGCCTGAGGATGCCGCCGGTCGAGACGCCGAGCGCCTCGGCGGCCAGCACATAGTCATGGCGTTTGATCGAGAGGGCCTGGCCGCGGACGATACGGGCCATGTCGAGCCACTCGATCGCGCCGACGGCGAGAAACATCAGGACGAAGTTCCGGCCGAAGAAGACGACCAGCAGGATCACGAAGAAGATGAAGGGCAGCGAATAGAGCACATCGACGATGCGCATCATCACCATGTCGATGCGCCCGCCGAGATAGCCGGCGGTCGCCCCATAGGCGACGCCGATCACCAGGGCGACACCGGTGGCGAGCAGGCCGATGGCGAGCGAGACGCGGCCGGCGATCAGCGTGCGCGTGAGGAGGTCGCGGCCGTTCGAGTCGGTGCCGAACAGGAAATGGCGGCGCTTTACCGGCACCTCCAGGACGAGCCGCCGCCCCTCCTGCTCGCTTCCGGCGATCACCGGTGTGCCGAACTGGTCGGAGCGGTCGAAATAGACGAGCAGGCGCTGGTCGATCGGCCGCTGCGCGGTCAGCACCAGCCGGACGCGGTCGCTCCGCGCCGCGATCTCGCTCGGCGTCGCCCGGATCCGAGCGGCGATGCGCTGCACGGCGCCGGGCAATGCCTCGGCCTTGGGGTAGGAGGACAGGCTGGCGGGGACGCGGACATAGTCCTGATAGACCCGGTCGTAAGGGTGGCCGGTCAGGAGCGGGCCGACGACGCAGCCGAGCGCCATCAGCGCCAGCACCACCAGGCTCGCCACGGCGGCGCGGTTGCGCAGCAGGCGGATGCGGGCGTCCTGCCAGAGCGAGCGGCCGGCGGGCGGGACGGTGAAGGCGGCGGTGTCGCTCATCGGCTCAGTCCAGCCTGACGCGCGGATCGAGCAGCGCGTAGAGCACGTCGACCACGAGGTTGAACAGCAGCACGAAGATCGCGACCACGACGACCGTGCCCATCACCAGCGTGTAGTCGCGGTTGAGCGCACCTTCGACGAAATAGCGGCCGATGCCGGGAATGGCGAAGATCGTCTCGACCACGACCGAGCCGGTGAGCAGGCTCGCCGCCGCCGGGCCGAGATACGAGACGACCGGCAGCGCCGCCGCCCGCGCTGCATGCAGCGCGATGGTCGAGGTCGAAAGACCCTGGGCCCGCAACGTCCGGATATGGTTGGCGCGCAGCGTCTCGATCATCGCCGCGCGCGTCATCCGCGCGATCACGGCGATCTGCGGCAGGGCGAGCGTCGCGACCGGCAGCACGGTGTTGCGGAAGGCCCCGCCGTTCCAGCCGCCGACCGGCAGCCAGGCCAGGCTCAGGCCGAAGACGATCTGCAGCACCGGCGCGACGACGAAATTGGGTACGGTGATGCCGGCCGTGGCGAAGCCGATCACGGCATGGTCGGCCGCCTGGTTCTGGCGGAAGGCGGCGAGCATGCCGAGCGGGCCGCCGATCGCCAGCGCCAGCAGCAGTGCCGAGGCGCCGAGCCGCATCGAGACCGGCAGCCCTTGCGCGAACAGCTCGGCGATCGAGAAATCGCGGAAATAGAAGGAAGGACCGAAATCGCCGCGCAGCAGGGCCGCCAGATAGGTCAGGTACTGCTGGAACAGCGGCTGGTCGAGCTTGTAGATGCGCCGCAGGTTCTCCATCACCTTGGCCTCGAGCGGCTGCTCGAGATCGAACGGCCCGCCAGGCGCGACGCGCATCAGGAAGAAGGAGAGCGTCACGATCACGAACAGCGTCGGGATCGCGGCGGAGAGACGGCGCAGGATGTAGGTGAGCACGGGGCGGTCCCTACGTCATGCTCGGGCTTGACCCGAGCATCTCATGATCGCTGGCGGTCGCCCGCTTCGGCCTGAGATGGCCGGGTCGAGCCCGGCCATGACGTGCTTCTCGTCACGGGCTCAGGCTCATGAAGCGCGTCGGCAGCGCGCCGCGCAGGTTCTGCTGGAAGCCGCGAAGCTTCGGCGAGACCAGATTCTTCGAGGAATAGTACAGCACCGGGATCCAGGGCACCTCGGCGGCGAGGATCGCGTCCGCCTCGCGCAGGATCGCGGCGCGCCTGGCAAGGTCGATCTCGTCGGCCGCCTGCTTCATCAGCGCGTCGAACTTCGGGTTGTTGTACTTGCCGGAGTTGAAGCCCGTATTGTCGCTCTGGAACAGGAACAGGAAATTCTGCGGATCGGAATAGTCGCCGATCCAGCCATAGCGGGCGATGTCGAAGTCGCCGCCGTCGCGCAGCAGCGCGAAATGCGTCTTGCCGTCGGTGTTGATGAAGCTGGTCTCGACGCCGATCGCCTTCCATTGCTCGGCGATGGCGATCGCGGTCCGCCTGTTGTTGTCGGTGGTGTTGTAGCGCAGCTGGACGCGCAGCGGCATGCCGGGGCCGAATCCGGCGGCGGCGAGCAGCTTCTTCGCCTCCTCCTCGCGGTCGAGCGGGGAGGAGGCCTTGAAATCGGCTTCGGCCCGCTCGCCATAGTTGCCGATGTTCGGCGGGATCACGCCATAGGCCGGCAGCATGGTGCCGGACCAGATCTCCTCGGCGATGAATTCGCGGTCGATCACCAGCGAGAGCGCCCGGCGCACCCGCAGGTCGTCGAAGGGCTTCTTCGCGGTGTTGACGATCAGGAAATAGGTGCCGAGATAGGGCGCGACCTTGACCTGCTCCTTGCCGAGCCTTTCGCGCAGTTGCTGGATCTGGTCGGCCGGGATGTCCGTCGTCATGTGCAGCTCGCCCGCGATGAAGCGGCGGGCGGCGGCGGCGAGGTCGGGACTGGGATAGTAGAGGACCGTGTCGATCTTGACGTTCGCGGCGTCGTGGAAGGCCCGGTTCTTCTCCAGCCGGATATGCGAGTTCGGCACGAATTCCTTGAGGACATAGGCGCCGTTCGAGACCCAGTTCTCCGGCTTCACGAACTCCTTGCCGAATTTCTGCACGGAGGCCGGATGGACCGGTAGCCCCGTCTGGTGCGTCAGCAGTTCGAGGAAATAGGGCGTCGGCCGCTCCAGCGCGATCTCGAGCGTGCGGTCGTCGATCGCCCTGACGCCGAGGTCCTCGGGCCTGGCGCCCTCGGCCGCCTTGTTGATCTTCTCGGCATTGCGGATCGGGTAGAGGATGTTGGCGTATTTCGCTCCGGTTTCCGGATCGACCATGCGCCGGAACGAGAAGACGAAGTCGCCTGCCGTGACCGGGTCGCCGTTCGACCATTTGGCGTTGGCACGCAGCCTGAAGGTGTAGCTCTTGCCGTCCGCGGCCACCGTCCAGCTTTCCGCGACGCCGGGGACGACCTCGCCATTGATGTGGTGGATGACCAGGCCTTCCGAGAGGTCGCGCAGCAGGTGAGCCTCGCTCACCGTGGAGGTCTTGTGCGAATCGAGCGTCTCGGGATCGCCGTCATTGCCGCGATGGAATACGGCCTGGGCCATGGCGGCGCTGCTGAACGCAAGAAAAAGGCCGCTCGCCAGGGCGAGCGGCCGAATGGCGCGCCGGAATCCGGATTGGCGGTGGATCTCACGCATGGGCGCTCTCCGAACGTTCCGGGGCGGGCCCCTTTCCCCGTCCCGAAGCGAAGTATGAGCCTATCCCGCCGCGCCCGCCAAGAGCGAAAAGCCGGTATCAACCGCTCTCGCTAAGCTGCTGGCCTCGCTCGGAAAGCCGCCACAGCACCGGTTCCGGACAGGCGTTCCCGCAAGGTCATCCGGCGGCCGAGCGGCCCTGGGCTTCCGCGACCGCGACCGCCGTCATGTTGACGACGCCGCGCGCCGTCACCGAGCCGGTGAGGATGTGCACCGGCTTGGCGGCTCCGATCAGGATCGGTCCGACGGGGAGCGCGTCCGCCAGTACCTTGGCGAACTGATAGGCGATGTTGGCGGCGTCGAGATTGGGGAAGATCAGGACGTTGGCGACGCCCTTCAGCTTCGAGGAGGGCAGAACGCGCTCGCGGATGGCGGCGAGGAGGGCGGTGTCGGCCTCCATCTCGCCGTCGCATTCCAGTTCCGGCGCCCGCTCCTGGATCAGCTTCACCGCCTTGCGCATCTTGGTCGAGCTCGGCGTGTCGGCCGCACCGAAATCCGAATGCGAGAGCAGGGCGATCTTGGGCTCGATGCCGAAGCGCGCGACATGGCCCGCCGCCAGGACCGCCATGTCGGCGACTTCCTCGGCGGTGGGGTCGTATTTCACATGGGTGTCTGCCAGGAAGAAGCCGCCCTTGCTGGTGATGATCAGCGTCATCGCAGCCAGATCGCACACCCCGGGCTCGAGCCCGATGATGTCGCGGATATGGCGCAGCCGGGAGAGGAAACGGCCCTCCAGGCCGGTGATCATCGCGTCGGCCTCGCCGCGCATCACCGCCAGCGCCGCGATCACCGTATTGTTGGTGCGCACCAGTACCCGCGCCGCCTCGGGCGTGATGCCGCGGCGGCCGGCGATGTCGAGATAGGTCTGGACGTAGTCGCGATAGCGCGGGTCGTCCTCGGGATTGACCAGCTCGAAATCGACGCCGGGCCGGATCGACAGGCCGAAGCGCTTGATGCGCGTCTCGATCACCGAGGGCCGGCCGATCAGGATCGGGATCGCCATGCCTTCCTCGATCGCGACCTGGGCGGCGCGCAGCACGCGCTCGTCCTCGCCTTCGGCGTAGATCACCCGCTTCGGGTCGGCCTTGGCCTTGGCGAAGAGCGGCTTCATCAGGAAGCCGGAGCGGAAGACGAAGCGCGACAGGTCCTCGCGATAGGCTTCGAGATCGATCAGCGGCTTCTTGGCGACGCCCGTCGTCATCGCCGCCTCCGCCACCGCCGGCGCGATGCGCAGGATCAGGCGCGGGTCGAACGGGTTGGGGATCAGGGAGGTCGCGCCGAAGGTCGAGGCCTCGCCGCCATAGGCGCGCGCCGCCACGTCCGAGGTCGCCTCGCGGGCGAGCGCGGCGATGGCGCGCACGGCGGCGAGCTTCATCGCCTCGTTGATCGTGGTGGCCTGCACGTCGAGCGCGCCCCGGAAGATATAGGGGAAGCAGAGGACGTTGTTGACCTGGTTCGGATAATCGGAGCGGCCGGTGCAGATCATCGCGTCCGGGCGGACGGCCAGCGCCTCCTCCGGCATGATCTCTGGATAGGGGTTGGCGAGCGCCAGGATCAGCGGCTTCGCCGCCATTTCCTTGGCCATCTCGGGCTTCAGCACGCCGGCGGCCGAGAGGCCGAGGAAGATGTCGGCGCCGGGGATGACGTCGGCGAGGGTGCGCGCCTCGGTCTCCTGCGCGTAGACCTCCTTCCAGCGGTCCATCAGCGTGTTGCGGCCCTTGTAGACCACGCCGTCGAGATCGGTGACCCAGATGTTCTCCCGCGTCGCGCCGAGCGAGACCAGGAGGTTGAGGCAGGCGAGCGCGGCCGCGCCGGCGCCGGAGACGACGATCTTGACCTGGCCGATCTTCTTGCCCGCGAGGTCGAGCCCGTTCAGCACGGCGGCGCTGACGATGATGGCCGTGCCGTGCTGGTCGTCATGGAAGACCGGGATGTTCATCCGGGCCTTCAGCTTCTCCTCGATCTCGAAGCATTCGGGGCCCTTGATGTCCTCCAGGTTGATGCCGCCGAAGGTCGGCTCGAGGGCCGCGACCACGTCGACGAACTTGTCGATGTTCTTCTGCTCGACCTCGATGTCGAAGCAGTCGATTCCGGCGAACTTCTTGAACAGGACGGCCTTGCCCTCCATCACGGGCTTGGAGGCGAGCGGGCCGATATCGCCGAGCCCGAGCACGGCCGTGCCGTTGGTGATGACGGCGACGAGGTTCTGGCGCGAGGTCAGCTCGGCGGCCTGGGCGGGGTCCTCGACGATCGCCTCGCAGGCCGCGGCGACGCCGGGCGAATAGGCGAGCGCGAGGTCGCGCTGGTTGCCGAGCGGCTTGGTCGCCTGGATCTCGAGCTTACCGGGCTTGGGAAGACGGTGATAGACGAGCGCGCCCGAACGGAGATCCGTCGACAAGGTGCCTTTCATTGCTTCGGTTCCCCCGGGCTGCCTGCCAGCGCTAGTCGCTGCAAGCCCCGAGGTCGCGCGGAACGCCCGTCCGCGTCAAGCGCCGTCGCGGCAATAATCCTGGTTCAGAACGCAACCCGCTCAGGCCGCCAGCGCGCCGACGCCGCCATCGTGCAGATGGCAGGCGGCGACATGGCCGGCGGCGATCTCCTTGAGCGCCGGGCGCTCGGCCCTGCAGCGCGGCCCCGCCATCGGGCAGCGCGGGTGGAAATGGCAGCCGGGCGGCGGATGCAGCGGCGAGGGGATCTCGCCCTTCAGCGCCGCGAAACGCTTCTTGCGGGCGCTGATCGTCGGGACATTGGCGAGCAGCGCCTGCGCGTAGGGATGCTGCGGGCCCTTGAACAGCTCGCGCGCCGGCGCGGCCTCGACGACGCGGCCGAGATACATGATCACGACCCGGTCGGAGAGATGGCGGACCACCGAGAGATCATGGCTGATGAAGAGATAAGTCAGGTTAAGTTCGTCGCGCAGCTTCATGAAAAGATTCAGGACCTGGGCCTGAATCGATACATCAAGTGCGGCCACGCTCTCGTCGCAGACCAGGAATTGCGGCTTGACCGCCAGCGCCCGCGCGATGCCGATACGGGCGCGCTGCCCGCCCGAGAACTGGTGCGGATAGCGGCGGCGATAGGTCGAATCGAGCCCGACCCGGTCGAGCACCTCGGCGACATAGGCGTCCTGCTGCGCCTTCGCCACCAGCCCGTGCACGACCGGCGCCTCGCCGACGATGTCGGTGACGCGCAGGCGCGGATTGAGCGAGGACATCGGGTCCTGGAAGATCATCTGGATGGCGAGCGTCGCCGCCTTCCGCTCCGGTGCCGACATCTCGTCCGTGTAGCGCCCGCGCCAGGAGACGCGGCCGGAGCTCGCCTGGTGGACGCCGGCGACGACGCGCCCGAGCGTCGACTTGCCGCAACCCGATTCGCCGACGAGGCCGACGACCTCGCCCTGGCGGACCGAGAGATCGACGCTGTCGACGGCGTGGACGGTCTGCTCGCTGTAGTTCGCGCCGAGCAGATTGGCGAATTTCGAGGCGGCGTCGAGCGGCTTGGTGAAGCGCTTCGAGACGCCTTCGAGGGTCAGGATCGGCGCGCTCATGCGGCGACTCCGGCGAGGTTCAGCGGGTGGTGGCAGCGTGCGGCGCGTCCGCCCGGGAAGGGGGTCGGCTCCGGCGCGGTGGCGAGGCAGTCGGCCTGCGCATAGTCGCAGCGCGGCGCGAAGGCGCAGCCCTGCGGCAGGCGTGCCAGAGAAGGCGTCGAGCCCCTGATCTGGCGCAGCGGCGCGCCGGGCTCGCCCTCGGCGGGCAGCGAGCCGAGCAGCCCGCTGGTGTAGGGGTGAAGCGGCGTGTCGAGCACCGGATCGACCGGGCCGGTCTCGACGATGCGGCCGGCATACATCACCGCGATCCGGTCGGCGAGGCCGGCGACGACGCCGAGATCATGGGTGATCCAGACCAGTGCCGTGCCGGTCTCTGTGCAGAGCGCCTGCATCTCGGCGAGGATCTGGCTCTGGATGGTGACGTCGAGCGCCGTCGTCGGCTCGTCGCAGATGATCAGCGGCGGGCGATGCAGCAGGGCGATCGCGATCGCGACGCGCTGGCGCATCCCGCCGGAGAACTGGTGCGGATAGGCGTTGAGCCGCTCCTCCGGCGAGGGGATGCCGACCTTGGCGAGGGCGTCGCGCGCGCGCTCGCGCGCCGCCTTGTGCGAGACCCTGTCATGGGCGGTGACCGCCTCGATCATCTGCGTGTCGACGCGCAGGACCGGATTCAGCGTCATCATCGGATCCTGGAAGATCATCGCGACCTCGCGGCCGCGGACCTTGCGGAAGCCCTCCTCGTCGAGCCCGACCAGCTCCTTGCCGTTGAGCCTGATCGAGCCCTCGACGATTCTGCCCGGCGGATCGATCAGCCCCATCACCGAAAAGCCGGTGACCGACTTGCCCGAGCCGGATTCGCCGACGAGGCCCAGCACCTCGCCGCGCTCGACATGGAAGGAGACGCCGTCGACCGACTTCACCGTGCCGGCGCGGGTGAAGAAATGGGTCTTGAGCCCGCTGACTTCGAGAACTGGCGCCATGCTCACTTCTCCAGCCGCGGGTTGAGCACGTCGCGCAGGCGGTCGCCGACGAGGTTGATCGAGACGATCGTCAGGAGCAGCGCGAAGCCGGGGAAGACCGAGATCCAGTAGCTGCCCGAGAGCATGTACTGGAAGCCGTTGGCGATCAGGACGCCGAGCGAGGGCTCGGTCTGCGGCAGGCCGACGCCGAGGAAGGAGAGCGTCGCTTCCAGCGAGATCGCGTGCGCCGTCTGCACGGTGACGATGACGATCACCGGCGCGAGGCAGTTCGGCAGGATGTGCCGGAAGACGGTGCGGGCATGGGAAAGGCCGAGCGACTGCGCCGCCTCGACATATTCCTTGCGCCGCTCGACCAGCGCCGAGCCGCGCACGGTGCGGGCGTAATAGGCCCATTGCACCATCACGAGGGCAACGATGATCTTGTCGACGCCCTTGCCGAGGGCCGCGACGAGGATCAGCGCGACCAGCACCGACGGCAGCGAGAGCTGCAGGTCGACGAGGCGCATGATCACCGTCTCGGTGCGTCCGCCGGCATAGGCCGCGATCAGGCCGATCGCCGCGCCGAGCGTCGCCGCCAGGATGCCGGAGAAGGCCCCGACCATCAGAGAGATGCGCAGGCCGTAGAGGATGCCGGAGAGCAGGTCGCGGCCGACGCCGTCCGAGCCGAGCCACATGGTGAAGCCCTCGCCGGAGACCGCGCCCGGCGGCTGGCGCGAATCCATCACGTCGACGCTCGCCAGGTCGTAGGGGTTCTGCGGCGCGATCAGCGGGGCAGCGAGGGCGAGCAGCACGATCAGCAGAAACAGTGCGAGGCCGAACAGCGCCAGCCGGTCCTCGACGAAGGAGCGGACGAAACGCCGGAAAGGCGTCTCCTCCCTCGCGGGAGCGGCGGGCGGGGTGGCCGCGGCGGCGGGCAGGGCGGCTTCGCTCATGATGTCGCCTCCGTCAGGCGCACGCGTGGGTCGAGCGCCGAATAGATCAGGTCGACCAGGAGATTGATGGTGACGAACAGCACGACGACGACCATGACATAGGCGACGATCACCGGCCGATCGAGCCGGGTGATCGCCTCGAGCAGCAGGCGGCCCATGCCGGGCCAGGCGAAGATCGTCTCGGTCACCACCGAGAAGGCGACGAGCGAGCCGAATTCCAGTCCGAGCACGGTGACGATCGGGATCATGATGTTCTTGAGGATGTGGACGCCGATGATCCGGCTCTGCGACAGGCCCTTGGCCCGTGCGAACTTGACATAGTCCATCAGCGCCGCCTCGCGCGCGCCGGCCCGCGCCAGCCGGATCACCAGCGAGATCTTGAGCAGGGCCAGGTTGAAGGCCGGCAGGGCGACATGCTGCCAGCCCTTGAGAGAGAGCAGCGAGGTCTCGAAGCCGAGGATCGAGACGGTCGGCCCGCGTCCGGTCGCCGGCAGCCAGCCGAGGCTGACCGCGAAGGTCAGGATCAGCATCAGCCCGACCCAGAACGTCGGCAACGAGAAGCCGAGAATCGAGACCGCCATGATGAAGCGCGACAGCCGGCTCTCGGGCTTGAGCCCGGCATAGAGGCCGAGCGGCAGGCCGATCAGGATCGCCAGGACCAGGGCGACGAAGGCGAGCTCCAGCGTCGCCGGCATGCGGTGCAGGATCAGCTTGATGGCGGATTCGCCATGGACGAAGGAGCGGCCGAGATCGCCTTGGGCGGCGTTCTTCAGGAACACCAGGAACTGTTCCCAGATCGGCCGGTCGAGCCCGAGCGCGCGGGCCGTCTCGGCGATCTGCTGCTGGTCCATCTCGGGCGAGATCAGCATGTAGATCGGATCGCCGACGACGTTCACGCCGAAGAAGACGATCACGAGCATCGCCGCGACGACGAAGAGGGCTTGCGCCAGGCGGCGCAGGACGAATGCCAGCATGGTCCGGTGCCTTCCGGATCTGGGTGCGCGGCGCCATCCCGCCCGGTTCGGGCCGGCGGGATGGCACCCTGCACGTCAACAGGAAAAGAGTGTCGCCCCGTCCGGACCGGGCTTCAAGCCAGCCCGGACGATGCTCGACCCGCCCGGCTCATTCCTTCCGGATGCCGGTGGCGAGGGTGTACTCGTCGGTGCGGGCCTGCACCTTGACGCCCTTGCGCGAGGCCCAGGTGTTCAGCTGGTAGTGCGTCGGGATCAGGCCGACATCGTTCATGCTGATCTCCATCGCCTCGGCCAGGGCGGCAGCGCGCTTGGCGTCGTCGACGGTGCGCAGCGCCTCCTCGAGCTTCGCGTCGAAGGTGGGATTGGAATAGCGGCCGCGATTGGTCGCTCCCATGCCCTTCTGCGGATTGAAGGTGGCGAGCAGCGCCTTCAGCGAATCGGAGGATTCGCCGGTGCCGGCGCCCCAGCCGACCAGGATGAAGGAGAACTCCGGCACATTGCCCTGGCCGCCCTGTGAGGCGCGGGTGAAGAAGTTCGCCGCCGGCAGCGTCTCGACCTCGGTCTCGATGCCGAGGCGCGAGAACATCTGCGCCACCGCCTCGATGATCTTGGTGTCGTTGAGATAGCGGTTGGTCGGCCCGTGCAGCTTCATCTTGAAGCCGTTCGGATAGCCGGCCTCCGCGAGCAGCTTCTTGGCGCCGTTGAGATCATAGGCGACCGGCTTCAGGTTCTTCGAGGTGCCGAAGAAGCCGTCGGGCAGGAGCTGGCCGGCGGGGATCGCCTCCTTCTCCATGATGCGATCGACGATTCCCGGGCGGTTGATCGCCATCGACAGCGCCTGGCGGACCTTGAGGTTGCGCAGCGGATTCTTGATCTCCGAGCCGTCCTTGCCCTTGATGAAGGGCGAGACCTCGCGGAAGTGATCCATGTGGAAATAGATCACCCGGTTCGAGACCGTGCTGGCGACGGCGAGCTTGGAATCGCCCTTGAGGCGGGCGACGTCGGAGGTCGGCACGTTCTCGATCACGTCGAGGTCTCCGGCGAGCAGTGCCGCGACGCGCGTCGGGGCCGAGGTGATCATCCGGAAGGTGACCTTCGACCAGGGCTCCTTGCCGCCCCAATAGGTCTCGTTCGGCGTCAGCACGACGCGGTCGCCGGCGACGTATTCGGCCTGCTTGTAGGGCCCGGTGCCGCCGGTGGTGCACTTGCCGAGATTGAAGTCCTCGGTGCTGGTGTCCTTGCACTTGGCCGGGATGATGCCGAAGGTCGAGAGGTCGGTCGGGACCAGCGGCGCCGGCGCCGCCGTCTTCACGCGGACGGTGAAGTCGTCGACCTTGGTGAATTCCTTGCCGCGCACATAGGCTGAGAAGCTCGACGGGCTCTTCGGCACGTTCGGGGCGCGCTGCATGGTGGCGATCACGTCGTCCGCGGTGAACGGCGTGCCGTCATGGAACTTGACGCCCTGGCGCAGCTTGAACTCCCAGGTCGTGTCGTCGATCGCCTTCCAGCTCTCGGCGAGCAGGGGCTTCAGCGCCTGCTTCTCGTCCTGCCCGACAAGCGGCTCGTAGATGTGCCGGGCCAGCATGTTGTTGGGCGAGACGTTGTGATAGTGCGGATCCATCGCGCTGAGCTCGGCCGACAGGCCGATCCTGAGCTCTTGGGCGCCGGCGGCGCCGGCGAGCAGGGCGAGCGGCGCGGCCAGCGCAGCCGCCCGGGCGGCCGCGAGGGATTTTGTGATCGTCGTCATGTCTGGGAACCTCCCGATTTCTGGCGCTATTTAGGCCAAGCGGGGGTGCCTCCGCCAGCGGGCGACGTAGAATTTTCTTCTACAGTTTACAGTTGTTCATAACCCGGCGCCGCGGCGCTCAGAACGCCTTGAAGGTGATGATCGTGTGGGTGTCGGCGATCTCCGGGATCGACTGCACCTTCTGGGCGACGAAATGGCCGATGTCGACATCGGCCGCGACATGGAACTTGGCCAGGATGTCGTAATTGCCGGCGGTCGAATAGATCTCCGAGGCGATCTCGCGATCGGCGAGTTCGCTGGCGACCTCATAGGTCTTGCCGAGCCTGCATTTGATCTCGACGAAGAAGGTCTGCATCGCGCACTCCGGAATCCTGTCGCTTCTGGATAGAGCCTGCCGCGGGGCGGTCAAGCGCCTGCGAGCTCGGCGATGCGGCGCGTCATCGCGTCCTGCGGATCGGCCAGCCCGGCGATAACGGTGAAATGATTGGCGCCGGCGATCTCCTCATACTGGGTACGCACGCCCTCCAGCCCCCAGACGTCGACGAGCCGGCGGCTCTGCTTGTGGTATTCGGCGCTCTCCGTGCTGCCGACGACGGCGTCCATGACGAGCCCCGACGGCGCCGGCCAGAACAGCGGGCTCTCGCGTTCGGCCCCTTCGAGCGTGAGTCCCAGCGCCGTGTTGATGCTGGTCTCGGTCAGGGGCTTCAGATTGTAGAGGCCGGAGATGCCGTAGGCGGCCGGGACCAGCTGCTCCGGCAGCCCGGCGTCGACATTCGTCCAGTCGCTCGCCAGCAGGCAGGCGGAGAGATGGCCGCCGGCCGAATGCCCGGCCGCGACCACCGGCAGGTTGTAGCGCCGCCAGATCGCGGCCGCGGCCTGCTGCAGCTCCCAGACGATGTGGCCGAGCTCGACCTGCGGGCAGAGATCGTAGCCTGCGACCGCGACAGGGACGCCGCGCTGATTCAGTCCGCGCGCCATATGGGAGAAGAAGCTCGGGTCGAGCGCCTGCCAGTAGCCGCCATGGACGAAGAGCACGATCGCCCCGCTCGTCGCGGTCACGGGCTTGAACAGGTCGTATGTCTGGCGCGGGCCTTCGCCATAGCGGATGCCGAGCTCGCTCACGGCGACCTCGCGATAGGCCGCCGCGTCGCGCTGCCAGCCGGCGATGATTCCGGGGTGCTCGGGCACCCGGGCGCGGTTGTTGTACTCGGTCTCGTAGTCGGGGGCCGTGCTGGTGTCGCTCATCGGATCCTGGGCCAAGCCTCGTCGGCGATGGCTCTGCTCAAGCTGGCGGGGTGGCCGGGGCGCTGATCGGCCCAGCGCCCGCACTGTGCGCCATGCGCTTTGACAGGTCGAGAGACAAACGCGACAAGGCGATGCCGTTCCGCCGGAGATGCCAGATGGACAACCCCGTTCTCGCCGAAGTGACCCGTGGCAGCACGGTCGAATCGCGCCATCGCGGCGCGGCGATCGTCGTCGATGCGGACGGGGCGGTCGTGCTCTCGCTCGGCGATGTCGAGCGGCCGGTCTTCCCGCGCTCGGCGGTCAAGGCGCTCCAGGCCCTGCCGCTGCTCGAGAGCGGCGCCGCCGACCGCTATGGCCTGACGCCGGCCGAGATCGCGCTCGCGGTCGCCTCCCATTCCGGCGAGGAGGCCCATGCCGAGACCTCGCTCGCCATGCTGAGGAAGGCCGGTCGCGACGCCGGCTGTCTCGAATGCGGCGCGCACTGGCCGATGGGCGAGGCGGCGGCGCGCGCCCTCGCCAGGGCCGGGCGCGAGCCGACCGCGCTCAACAACAACTGCTCCGGCAAGCATGCCGGATTCGTCTGTCTCTCCTGCGGCATCGACGAGGACCCGGCCGGTTATGTGAAGGCGGGCCACAAGGTGCAGCAGGCGGTGCGGGGCGCGCTGGAGGAGGTGACGGGCGCCGCCCACACGGCCGAACTCTCCGGCACCGATGGCTGCTCGATCCCGACCTATGCCGTGCCGCTCAGGGCGCTGGCGCTCGGCTTCGCCCGCTTCGGCACCGGCAATGGCTTCGGTCCCAGACGCGCCGAGGCGGCGCGGCGCATCCGCGAGGCGGTCGCCGCCAACCCGTTCATGGTCGCCGGAACTGGCCGCTTCGACACCCGCTTCATGGGAGTCTTCGGCGCCCGCGCCTTCATCAAGACCGGGGCGGAGGGCGTCTATTGCGGCGCCTTGCCGGAGCTGGGCTTCGGCATCGCGCTCAAATGCGACGACGGCGCCGGCCGTGCCGCCGAGATCGCCATGACCGCGCTGATCGAGCGCTTTCTGGCGCGGCAGGCGGGCGACGAAGCGGACTTCGCGCCCTTCCGCGAGACCGTCCTCAAGAACTGGAACGGCATCGAGGTCGGCCGCGTCCGCGCGACGCAGATGGTGCGGCCGGCCGGCGCAACGGGCTGAGCGGGAGCTTTCGCCGCGCGTTGCGCCTATCGTGCGGGCCCCGGCGGCGATCGGCCGGCCATCGCGAGCCTGCGCCCCATTGCCGCCAACGCTGCGATCAGGCGCTCTCGTCCGGGGCGGAAAGCACCCACTGTGCCGGGCGGCCTGAGCCCCGGCATCGGTCGCAGCCAGGGGACATGGATGAAGATCACGGGGACGCACCGATCGCATGCGCCCAGCGCCAGCGCATAGCTGGCGTCGCAGAGATAGCGCCCCGCCGAGGGCGACGTGCGGGCGCGGATGCCGGCGCGCTGCAGGGCCGCGAGCGCCGTGCCGGCACTGACGCTGGTCCGCTGCGGCAGGGAGCGCCCCGGAGCCGCCGCTGCCGGACCGCCGCCGCGCGCGTCGGCGTGGAGCCGGCTGGAGCGGCCGCGCGCGAACAGCTCGACCCGGACGAAGCGGGCGCGGGCGGCGAGGCCGAGCATCAGTACGGCGCGCGGCTTGGTCTCGGCGAGATGCCCCCTCAGGGCGGGCAGACCGCCGGCATAGCTGGTTTCGAGGACGAGGGCTTCGGCCGCCATGCCGGCCCGGCGCAACGAGGTGGCGACATCCCGCGCCAGCCCGGCGGTCGGGTTGACGCGGACATGCGGGAAGGGGCCGAAGCCGGTGACGAGCAGGTCCGGGCTCCGCTGCCGGGTCACAGGCCGAGCGCCTTCGCGATTTCGTCGGCGGCCGCGGTCGGCGCGATCTCGCCGGCGGCGACGGCCGCTTCCAGCTTCGGCGTGCGCGCCTTCAGCGCCGGATCGTGCCGGAGCTTGGCCTGCAGGCGGTCCTGCACCATCGCCCACATCCATTTCACGTCCTGCCGCCGGCGCTTCTCGGCAATCAGCCCCTTGGCCTCGAAGCGGGCTCGGTGCTCCTCGATCCTCGCCCAGAGCGTGTCGAGGCCGGCCCCCGTCAGGCCCGAGATCGTCACGACCGGCGTCGACCACAGCGGCGAGGCCGGTGCGAGGATGTGCAGCGCCGCCTTGTATTGCGCTGCCGCGGCGCGCGCGGCGGTCGCTCCCGCGCCATCGGCCTTGTTGACCGCGAGCATGTCGGCGAGCTCGATGATGCCTTTCTTGATGCCCTGCAACTCGTCGCCGGCATTGGGCAGCATCAGCACCAGGAAGAAATCGGTCAGATCGGCCACCGCCGTCTCCGACTGGCCGACCCCGACCGTCTCGACCAGGATGACGTCGAAGCCGGCCGCCTCGCAGAGCAGCATGGTCTCGCGCGTCTTGGCCGCGACGCCCCCCAGCGTGCCCGACGATGGCGAGGGCCGGATATAGGCATTCGGATCAACGGCCAGCCGCGCCATGCGGGTCTTGTCGCCGAGGATCGAGCCGCCGCTGCGCGTCGAGGATGGGTCGACCGCGAGCACCGCGACCTTGCGGCCCTGCGCTGTGAGATGGCTGCCGAGCGCATCGATCGTCGTCGACTTGCCGACGCCGGGCACGCCGGTGATGCCGACGCGGATCGCATGCCCGGTCTGCGGGAGGAGCCGGGCGAGCAGGGCCTGCGCCTGTTCGCGATGGTCGGCGCGCCGGCTTTCCGCGAGCGTGATCGCCCGCGCCAGCGCCGCGCGCTCGCCCTTGAGAATCGCATCGCCGAGTGCTGACAGGTCGACCATGCCTCGCTGGTAGCAAGAGAGGGCGCGCAGCGGAAGCGTTCCTGCCGCCTCGCCTTGCGAGTTCGACGGATCGGTCGCTCCTGCCCCATTCTGGCCGCGTTGGTCTGGCCTTAAGGATTGCGCGGCCAGAAGGTTCGCACCCCCAAATTCCGGATCTCGCCAGTGACCTCGCCTTCGCGACACGCCGTTTCACGCCGCTCCTTCGTCGCCCTGCTCGGGCTCGGACTGGCTGGCTGCGCGCAGAGCGAAGCCTCTGTCTCTCCCTTCATCGGGCCCGCGGATTCCTCCAGCTTCGGCAAGGAGCCGCAGCTGCTGGTCGCGACCACGCGCAAGCCGACCGGCGACCGGCCGCCCTTTTTCGGCTCGGAGCGCGGCAGCGGGCTGACCTTCGCCGAGGTCAGGCTGTCGGCGCCGGGGCGGGGTGTCGCGGCCCAGGTGAGCTCGGTCGTCAGCGGCGACTGGGCCGTGCTCGGCGTCGCCCGGCGCAGCTCCGCCGACGCCGCCCGTGCCTTCTCCGAGGCCGCCACGGGCCGCGACGTGTTGCTATACGTGCACGGCTTCAACGAGACCTTCGAATCGGCCGCGCGCAGCGCCGGCCAGCTCTCGCATGCGCTCGCCTTCGACGGCCGCACCGCCCTCTTCACCTGGCCGTCCGGCGGCGGCCTGCTCGCCTATGCCTATGACCGCGAAAGCGCGCTCTGGTCACGCGACGGCTTCGTCCAGACCCTGAAGGCGCTGGTCGCCAATCCGACGATCGGGCGGATCAACATCGTCGCGCATTCGATGGGCAGCTTCCTGACCCTGGAAGGCCTGCGCGAGCTGCGCGATTTCGAGGGCCTGTCGGACCGGATCGGCGCGGTGGTGCTGGCTTCGCCCGACGTCGACATCGACGCCTTCGAGCAGACCGTGCCGCGGCTCGGCTCGATCGCCCGGCGCATGACCGTCATCGTCGATCCCGGCGACAAGGCGCTCGCGGTCTCCTCGCGCATCGCCGGCGGCGTCGCCCGCGCCGGCTCCGCCGACCGCGAGCGGCTGGAGCAGCTCGGCGTGCGGGTCGCCGATACGGCGGGGCGCGGCTGGAGCCTGCTGCGGCACGACCTCTTCCTGTCGAACAGCGAGGTCACGCAGGTGGTGCGCCGGGCGATCGACCGCGCCGGCGGCTGAGCTACAGCGGCGGCAGGCCGACCCGCTTCTTGATCGTCGCCAGGGCGAAGTTGGATTCGACCGACTGGACGCATTTCAGCCGCGTCATCTTCTGCTTGAGGAAGCGCTCATAGCCCTCGATGCCGTCGGTCAGCACCCGCAGCAGATAGTCCTGGCTTCCCGTCATCAGGTAGCACTCGGCCACTTCGGACCAGCCTTCGACGGCCTTCTCGAACTCGGCGATGTGCTCCTGGTTCTGCTGGCTGAGGCGCACCGAGACGAAGACGCTGAAGGGCAGGCCATAGGCCTTCGGATCGACGATCGCCGAATAGCCCTTGATGACGCCGGTCTCCTCCAGCCGCTTGAGCCGGCGCAGGCATGGGGTCGGTGACAGGCCGACCTTCTCGGACAGGTCCTGATTGGTCATGCGGCCATCCTCCTGCAGGAGGTGGAGCATGCGGCGGTCGATCGTATCGAGCATGATCTGCTCCTCTGGGCACTCAGTAGGGCAGGAAGCTGCAAAAACTTGCTCTAGAATACGAATGATCGTTCATGCAATGGCCTTGCGATCGGCCTAGGCTCGCGTTGCGGGGCCGCGCTGGCACCGGCGAGGAGGCAGTCATGAGTGACGATAATTACCACAAGGACCGGATCGCCAATCGCCGGCTCCATCCCGAGACCCTGATGATGGGCTATGGCTATTCGCCGGCCATGTCGGAAGGCGCGCTCAAGCCGCCCGTCTTCCTGACCTCGACCTTCGTTTTCGAGAATGCCCAGCAGGGCAAGGACTTCTTCGACCTCACCGCCGGCCGCCGCCAGCTCAAGCCCGGCGAGAAATCGGGTCTGGTCTATTCGCGCTTCAACCATCCGAACATGGAGATCCTCGAGGATCGCCTGGCGATCTGGGACGAGGCGGAAGCCTGCGCCGTCTTCGCCAGCGGCATGGCGGCGATCGCGACGACCTGCTTCGCCTTCCTGCGCCCGGGCGATACCATCGTCCACAGCCGCCCGCTCTATGGCGGCACCGAGACGCTGCTGAAGAACCAGATGGGTGCCTTCGGCGTCACCGCCTTCGGCTTCACGGACGGCGTCGATGTCGCGCAGATGCGCCAGGTCGCGCAGGCTGCCGCCGCCAAGGGCCGCGTCGCGATGATCCTGGTCGAGACCCCGGCCAACCCGACCAACGGCCTCGTCGACCTCGCCGCGTGCAAGGCGATCGCCGACGAGCTCGGCGAGAGCCAAGGCCACCGCCCGCCGGTCGTGGTCGACAACACCATGCTCGGGCCGATCTTCCAGAAACCGCTGAAGCACGGCGCCGATCTTTCCTTGCTGTCGCTGACCAAATATGTCGGCGGCCACAGCGATCTCGTCGGCGGCTCGATCAGCGGCGCGAAGGAACTGGTGCGGCAGGTCAAGGGCTGGCGCGGCTCGCTCGGCACGCAGCTCGATCCCAATTCCTGCTGGATGCTGATGCGCTCGCTCGAGACGCTCGATATCCGCATGCAGCGCGCCAACGAGAACGGCCGCAAGGTCGCGGAATACCTGCGCAAGCACCCGAAGGTCGCCAAGGTGCACTATCTCGGCGACCTCGCCGAGGGCGATCCGCGCAAGCCCGTCTTCGACCGCCAGTGCACCGCGCCCGGCTCGACCTTCGCCTTCGACGTCAAGGGCGGCGAGAAGGAGGCCTTTGCCGTGCTCGACAACCTCCAGATCATGAAGCTCGCCGTCAGCCTGGGCGGCACCGAGACGCTGGTCTCGCATCCGGCCGCGATGACGCATTCCGGCGTCGCCCGCGAGCTGCGCGAGGAGATCGGCCTCACCGACGCGCTGATCCGCATCTCGGTCGGCATCGAGAACATCGAGGACCTGATCTCGGACCTGGCCCAGGCGCTCGACGCGGCGTGATGCGATCGCCATGATGATGGTCCGCTTTGGTCCGCTGCGCCGTCGTTCCGGCCGCAGCGAGGCGGAGCGCCGGAATCCATCGTAGAGCGCCGGCGGCCCATGATGGATCCCGGAGCCGCGCGGCTTTGCCGCTTGTCCGGGATGACGGCGCGAATTCGATGGAACGTGGGCGACCACAATCAGCGCAAGTCAAAGGACGATGGCAGACCAGCCTTGTGGTCGCGTTCGCTGTGATGCTCCCGGCCAGCCCGGCCCCGGCCGAGCCGCAGACCGAGAGCGTGGCGCAGACCATCTGCCGGCTGATCGACGGCGCCGCCAAGACGCATGATCTTCCGGTCGCCTTCCTCACCCGTCTGATCTGGCGTGAGAGCAGCTTCCGGCCACATGTCGTCAGCCCGGCCGGAGCGCAGGGCATCGCCCAGTTCATGCCGGGCACGGCGAACGAGCGCGGCCTCGCCGATCCGTTCGATCCCGAGGCTGCAATCCCGGCCTCGGCGTCTTTCCTCGCGGCGCTGAAGGATCGGTTCGGCAATCTCGGCCTCGCGGCGGCCGCCTATAATGGCGGGCCGAACCGGCTGGCGCGCTGGGTCGAGCGCGGCGGCATGCTGCCTTACGAGACGCAGGCCTATGTCCGCTTCGTCACCGGCCGTTCCGTGGAGGAGTGGCGGCTAGGTGCCGGCGAGCTTCCGCCGCCGGCGACGCGCGACGAGACCGACTGTCTCGCCACCGTGGCCTCGATCCGCATCACCCCCCCCGCCGTGCTGGTCGAGGGCGCCTATGGCCCGTTCGGCGTGCAGCTCGCCGGCAACACCTCGAAGGCGCGCGCCGTCGCCTCCTATCAGCGGGTCGTGGCCCGCTTTTCCTCGCTGCTCGCCGGCAAGCCGACCATGATTTTAGGATCGGCCGTCGCGGGGCGGGGCAGGGGCCGCTTCTACCGCGTCAGGCTGCCGGCGCAGAGCCTGCGCGAGGCGACTCTGGCCTGCAACCGCCTGCGGCAGGCGGGCGGGGCTTGTCTGGTGCTGCGGAACTGAGGCGTTGCGCCGTCACTCCGCGGCATCGCTCAGCGATGAGCCCAGAATCTATGAACATCGCCGTTGAAGAGGTGAGCCGCCATCGCAGCGCCCCGGAATGACGGCAATGGCTCACAGCCCCACCCGCCCCCAGCCCGGCAGCTTCAGCGCCGGCCGTTGCAGGTCGAAGCCGGCGACGAGGCCGAGCAGGTTGATCTCGACGCCCTCGACCCAGCCGAGGGTGATGCCGGCGAGCCCATAGAGCGAGGCCTGCAGGCCGGTGCGGCTCGGCGTGAAGCCGGCGTAGAGTCCGCTTTCGCGCCAGTCCTTGCCGATCGCGGTCGGCGGCAGGGCGCGGCCGAGCTCCGGCACCTCGGCGAGGATGTGCTGGACGAAGCTGTTCGAGTTGGGTCCCGGCCAGGCCGCATAGGAGCCATTGCTGCTGTAGCCATAGCTCTTCACCGCCTCGCGGATGCGGGGGATAAGCGCCTCGGCCGCCGCGCCCCTGATCTCGCCGACCACCTCGGGAACATTGCCGTACCAGCGGCCATCGGCGACGCGGACGTTGACCCGCACCGGGTTGCCCCAACCGACCACGTCGAAGCGCGTATAGGCCGAGGCGTCCTTCTCTTTCACCACCACCCAGGAGTGATGGGCGAAGACGCCGCGCCAGCGGCCGACGCGGGCGGCGAAGATATGGACGGTCGCCTCGGGCTCGATGGCTGGGGCAGGGAGCAGCGCGGCGCTCGACCAGTCGGCGCGGGCCCAGTCGGAGGCCAGCGGCTGCCAGTGCCACCAGGCGGCGTGAGTGCCGAGAGGCAGGAGAAAAACGACTGCGAAGAAGAGAAGAAGGCGCCGGACCATGCTTCCGTGGAAAATAGGGGGCGATGTCCAGGCGCCACAAGGCGCGGCGCGAGGTCGCCGATCACGAAATCGAGGTTGAGGCTTTCCGGCAAGCTGCTAGCGTGCGGCCGCGACATCGGAGGAGGGGCAGATTGCGCACGGTGACGTCGGTTATGCATAGGTTGGCCGCCGCGGCGGCTCTCGGGCTCGCTCTCGCCGCCGGCCCGGCCGAGGCGCAGGACAGCAAGGAACTGCGCATCTTCAACTGGTCGGATTACGTCAATCCGGAGGTGCTCGACGCCTTCAAGAAAGAGACCGGCATCACCGTCGTCTACGACACGTTCGACCAGATGGAGACGGTCGAGACCAAGCTGCTCGCCGGCAAGACCGGCTACGACCTCGTCGTCGTCACCGCCTCCTTCCTGCCGAGGCACATTCCGCTCGGCCTCTATGCCCCGGTCGACAGCGCCAAGGTGCCGAACCTCAAGAACGCCTGGCCGGAGATCCAGCAGCGCCTGTCGAAATACGATCCCGGCAACAGGTTCGCCGTGAACTATATGTGGGGCACGACCGGCATCGGCTACAACGTCGCCAAGGTCAAGGAGCGGCTCGGCAACGACGCCGTGATCGACAGCTGGAGCGTCGTCTTCGATCCGGAGAAGCTCAAGAAGCTCTCGAATTGCGGCGTGCACGTGCTCGACGCGGTCGAGGAGATGTTCCCGGCGGCGCTGCGCTATCTCGGCCTCGATCCGGACTCCAAGAAGGAGGCCGATCTCAACAAGGCCGGCGAGTTGCTACGCAAGATCAGGCCGCACATCCAGAAATTCCACTCGTCGGAATACATCAACGCGCTCGCCAACGGCGACATCTGCCTCGCCGTCGGCTATTCCGGCGACGTGCTGCAGGCCAGGAAGCGCGCCTCTGAGGCCAAGAACAAGGTCGAGATCGCCTATTCCATCCCCAAGGAAGGGGCGCTGATGTGGTTCGACTCCTTCGTCATCCCGAAGGACGCCGGCAATCAGGACGCGGCGCTGAAGTTCATCGACTTCGTCAACCGGCCCGACATGGCGGCGAAGAACTCGGACTTCATCCAGTATGCCAATGGCAACATCGCCTCGAGGCCGCTGCTGTCGGCCGAGGTCCGCGACAATCCCGGCATCTATCCGCCCGAGGCGGTGATGGCACGGCTCTATACGATCACGCCTTACGACCAGAAGACGCAGCGGCTGGTCAACCGGCTGTGGACCCGCGTCAAGAGCGGGCGGTGAAACGGCCGGAGGCGGCTGGAAGGCGCGCCTCGCCCGGCAGCGTCCGGCGCGACTTCCAGCCCTGGAACGACCCCACCGCCAGGCCGCTGGTCGAGTTCCGCAACGTGACCAAGCGCTTCGGCGCGACGGTCGCGGTCGACCGGCTGTCGCTGTCGATCCACCAGCGCGAGTTCTTCGCCCTGCTCGGGCCGTCCGGCTGCGGCAAGACCACGCTGATGCGCATGCTCGCCGGCTTCGAGCAGCCCGACGAGGGCGAGATCCTGCTCGACGGCGCCGACATCACGGCCGTGCCGCCGCACCGGCGGCCGGTCAACATGATGTTCCAGTCCTATGCGTTGTTTCCGCATCTCTCCGTCGGCGACAACATCGCCTACGGGCTCCGGCGCGACGGCCTCCCCAGGGCCGAGATCGCCGCGCGCGTCGATGCCATGCTCGGCCGCGTCCGCCTGAAGGGCATGGAGAAGCGCCGGCCGGACCAGCTCTCCGGCGGCCAGCGCCAGCGCGTCGCGCTCGCCCGCGCCCTGGTCAAGCAGCCCAAGCTCCTCCTGCTCGACGAGCCCCTGGGGGCGCTCGACAAGAAGCTGCGCGAGGAGACGCAGTACGAGCTGATGGACCTCCAGGCCGATCTCGGCCTGACCTTCATGGTGGTCACGCACGATCAGGACGAGGCCATGACCATGGCCGACCGCATGGCGGTGATGGATCATGGCCGGCTGCTGCAGATCGCGCCGCCCGACCTGATCTACGAGGCGCCGTCCAATCGCTTCGTCGCCGAGTTCGTCGGCGACATCAACCTGATCGCCGGCAAGGTCACTGCCGTCGACGGCGATCTCGTCAGGCTGGAGAACCAGCATGTCGGTCCGATCGAGCTCGACGAGGATGCGCCGGCCTGCCAGCCGGGCGATGCGCTCACCGTCGGCCTGCGCCCGGAAAAGATCGCGCTCAGCCATGACGAGCCCGCGCAGGGCGTCAACAAGGTCGCGGGCGAGATCTGGGACCTCGGCTATCTCGGCGACATGACCATGGTCCAGGTCATGGTCGGCGGCGACGGGGGACAGCTCTTCAAGGTCTCGCTGACCAACCGCACACGCCGGATCGAGCGGCCCTTCGCCTGGGAGGACAGGGTCTGGCTCTCCTGGGACGTCGAGGCCGGCATGGTGCTGGCGTCGTGAGCGCGCTCGGGAATTACCTCCGTCATTCCGGGGCAGCGCGCAGCGCTGAGCCCGGAACCCATGAACACGACATGTCGGGTTTCCACTCCGTCATTGCGATCGACAGCGAAGCAATCCAGCTGGGCGTAGAGCTAGGCGGCTCTGGATTGCTTCGTCGCTTCGCTTCTCGCGATGACAGGGAGCGTCGTGGTCGTGGGTTCCGGGCTCGCTGCGACGCAGCGTCCCGGAACGACCGCGGAGCACTATCGTGAACATGCCGGTTCCCCGAAGCGGCGGCGCGGGGCGCGGCCTTCTGGTCGCCGCCATTCCCTATCTCTGGCTCGTCGCCTTCTTCCTCGCGCCCTTCGCGATCGTGCTCAGGATCGCGCTGTCCGACGCCGCGACCGACCTGCCGCCCTATGCGCCGCATTTCCCCGGCATCAGTCAGCTCGGCGAGTTCCTGAGCGCGCTCGACTTCGAGAACTTCCGCCTGCTCGGCGACGACCCGCTCTACTGGCAGAGCTATCTCTCCTCGCTGCGCATCGCGGCCCTGACCACGCTGATCGCGCTCGCGATCGGCTATCCGCTCGCCTATGCGATGGCGCTGGCGCCGAAGCGCTGGCAGGGCATCCTGCTCGTCCTCGTCATCCTGCCGTTCTGGACCTCGTTCCTCATCCGCGTCTACGCCTGGATCGGCATCCTGCGGCCGGACGGCCTGCTCGACATGGCGCTGATGGGAAGCGGCCTGACGACCGAGCCCCTGCGCCTGCTCAACAGCGACGCCGCCGTGCTGATCGGCATGGTCTATTCCTACCTGCCCTTCATGGTGCTGCCGCTGTTCGGGGCCTTGCAGAAGCTCGACGGCACCTTGCTGGAGGCCGCGTCCGATCTCGGTGCGACGCCGCTCGCGACCTTCCTGACGGTGACATTGCCGCTTTCGCGCCCCGGCATCCTCGCCGGCTCGGCGCTCGTCTTCATCCCTGCGATCGGCGAGTTCGTCATTCCCGACCTGCTCGGCGGCTCCGACACGCTGATGGTCGGCAAGGTGCTCTGGAACGAGTTCTTCTCCAATCGCGACTGGCCGCTGGCGTCGGCTGTGGCGATCGTGCTGCTCGTCGTTCTCGTCCTGCCGCTGATGCTGCTGCAGCGGGCGAGGGGAGCGGCGCCGGGGGATGCGCGATGAGGCGCTTCGGAGCCTTCCATCTCGCCGCGCTCGTCGCCGGCTTCGCCTTCCTCTATTTGCCGATCGTCGCGCTGATCGCCTATTCCTTCAACGCCTCGCGGCTGGTGACGGTCTGGGGCGGGTTCTCGACGCATTGGTATGGCGCGCTGCTGCGCAACGAGCCTTTACTGGACGCCGCCTGGCTGACGATCCGCGTCGCGCTGGTTTCGGCGACGCTGGCGACGGTGCTCGGGACGCTTGCGGCGCTGGCGCTGGCCCGCTACCGGTTCTTCGCCGGCCGCACTCTGTTTTCCGGCATGGTTATGGCGCCGCTGGTGATGCCCGAGGTGATCACCGGCCTGTCGCTGCTGCTGCTCTTCGTCGCCGGCGATGTCGAGCGCGGCTACTGGACCGTGGTGATCGCCCACGCGACCTTCAGCCTCGGCTTCGCCTGCATCGTCGTGCAGGCGAGGCTCGCCGGCTTCGACCGCTCGCTCGAGGAGGCGGCGCGCGATCTCGGGGCGACGCCGTTCGCGACCTTCTTCACCGTGACACTGCCGCTGATCTGGCCCGCGGTCGCCGCCGCGTGGATGCTCGCCTTCACGCTCTCGCTCGACGATCTCGTGATCGCGAGCTTCACCACCGGCCCCGGCGCGACGACATTGCCGATGCGGCTCTACTCGGCGATCCGGCTCGGCGTCACGCCCGAGATCAACGCCGCCTGCACGATCATGATCGCGGCGGTGGCGGTCGCGGTGATCGGGGCGTCGCTGCTGATGAAGCGCGAGGCGCTGGCGGGGCGCTGACCTAAACGCCCCCTGAACATCCCGCTCAAAACCGGTTCAGCCCGGCCGCGCGAGACTGCGAACCAGAGCGGAACCTCCTTCCGCTCCGGCAAGAGGAGACATCATGATGTTTCGCACGCTCGCTTCTGCCGGCCTCGTCGCTGCCGCCGCGCTCGGGATCGGTGCGGCATCGCCCAGCGAAGCGCAGGCCGGCGTCTTGATCCAGCCGGCCTATTACGATGGCCCCGCCTATGGCTGGCGCGCACCGCCGCCCTACGGCTATTGGGGCGTGCCGCGCTGGCGGCGCCATTATTACGGCCCGCGCTTCTACGGCCCACCGCCTCCGCCGCCGCGCTTCTATTATCGCTGGCGCGACGATTGGTGACCTTCATGGGGAACCGGGCGCGGCGGTTCACTCCGCCGCACTGCGCTGCGTATAGCCGAGGCGCCGGTTGAGCTCCTCCAGCAGCTTTTCGGCCGCATCGGCGATGACGGTGCCGGGCGGGAAGATCGCCGAGGCGCCGGCTTCCATGAGCGCCTCGAAGTCCTGCGGCGGGATCACGCCGCCGACGACGATCATGATGTCGGGCCGGCCGGCCTTGACGAGCGCCGCCTTGAGCTCCGGCACCAGCGTGAGGTGGCCGGCGGCCAGCGAGGAGACGCCGACGATGTGGACGTCGTTCTCGACCGCCTGGCGCGCCGCCTCGTCCGGGGTGGCGAAGAGCGGGCCGATATCGACGTCGAAGCCGAGATCGGCGAAGGCCGAGGCGATCACCTTCTGGCCGCGGTCGTGCCCGTCCTGGCCCATCTTGGCGACGAGGATGCGCGGGCGGCGCCCGTCGGCCTCCTCGAAGGCCTCGCACATCAGCTGCACGCGCGTCACGGCTGGGTTCATCTCGCCGACCTCCCGCTTGTAGACGCCCGAGATCGCCTTGATCTCGGCGCGGTGGCGCCCGAACACCTTCTCCATCGCCAGCGAGATCTCGCCGACGGTCGCCTTGGCCCGCGCCGCCTTGACGGCGAGATCGAGCAGGTTGCCATTGCCCGCCGCGCCATTGGTGAGGGCGGTGAGCGCGGACTGCGTCTCGGCCTCGTTGCGCTCGGCCTTGAGGCGCCTGAGCTTGTCGAGCTGCTGGGCGCGGACCGAGGCGTTGTCGACCTTGAGCACGTCGATCGCCGCCTCGTTCTCGGGCTTGAAGCAGTTGACGCCGATGATCGCCTGCTGGCCGGCGTCGATGCGTGCCTGGGTCTTGGCGGCGGCCTCCTCGATCCGGAGCTTCGGGATACCGGCCTCGATCGCCTTGGCCATGCCGCCCAGCTTCTCGACCTCCTGGATGTGGCCCCAGGCCTTGGCGGCGAGCTCGGCGGTGAGCCGCTCGACATAATAGGAGCCGCCCCAGGGATCGATGATCCGCGTCGTGCCGCTTTCCTGCTGCAGCAGGATCTGGGTGTTGCGGGCGATGCGGGCCGAGAAGTCGGTCGGCAAGGCCAGCGCCTCGTCGAGGGCGTTGGTGTGCAGCGACTGCGTATGCCCCTGCGTCGCCGCCATCGCCTCGATCATCGTGCGCGGAACGTTGTTGAACACGTCCTGCGCGGTCAGCGACCAGCCGGAGGTCTGGCAATGGGTGCGCAGGGGCAGCGACTTTTCGTTCTGCGCCCCGAAATCCTTGACCAGCTTGGCCCAGATCAGCCGCGCGGCCCTGAGCTTCGCCACCTCCATGAAGAAGTTCATGCCGATGGCCCAGAAGAAGGAGAGCCGCGGCGCGAAGACGTCGACGCCCAGGCCCGCCTGCTGGCCGGCGCGGATGTATTCGACGCCGTCGGCGAGCGTGTAGCCGAGCTCGAGGTCCTGCGTCGCCCCCGCCTCCTGCATGTGATAGCCGGAGATCGAGATCGAGTTGAACTTCGGCATGTTGGCCGAGGTATAGGCGAAGATGTCGCCGATGATCCGCATCGAGGGCGAGGGCGGATAGATATAGGTGTTGCGGACCATGAACTCCTTGAGGATGTCGTTCTGGATGGTCCCCGAGAGCTTGGCCGCCGGCACGCCCTGTTCTTCCGCCGCGACGATGTAGAGCGCCAGCACCGGCAGCACCGCGCCGTTCATCGTCATCGACACGCTCATCTGGTCGAGCGGGATGCCCGAGAACAGCGTGCGCATGTCGTAGATCGAATCGATCGCGACGCCGGCCATGCCCACATCGCCGGCGACCCGCGGATGGTCGCTGTCATAGCCGCGATGGGTGGCGAGGTCGAAGGCGACCGAGAGTCCCTTCTGCCCGGCGGCGAGGTTGCGCCGGTAGAAGGCGTTCGAGTCCTCGGCCGTGGAGAAGCCGGCATATTGCCGGATCGTCCAGGGCTGGTTGACGTACATCGTCGGGTAGGGCCCGCGCAGATAGGGCGCGATGCCTGGCAGGGTGTCGACGAAAGGCAGGCCATCGCGATCGGCGGCCGTGTAGAGCGGCTTCACCGGGATGTCCTCCGGCGTCTGCCAGAGCTCGCCAGTGCTCTGTGGAGTGGCCGCGGCGCCTGCCGTATCGGCGAAGGCGAGCTTCGTGAAATCCGGGATCGCGGTCATGGCTTGTTCCCGTCTGGTCTGTCCCACCAATGGTGGAAATGATGCACCGGCCCGTGGCCGCGGCCAACCTTGACCGCGTCCGAGGCCGCGATCGCGGCCGAGATGTAGCGCTTGGCCAGGGCGACGGCCTCGTCGAGCGCGATGCCGTGGGCGAGGCCGGCGGCGATCGCCGAGGATAGCGTGCAGCCGGTGCCGTGGGTGTTCTGCGTCGCGATGCGCGGCGCGACCAGGCGCTCGCGGCGGCCGCTGCTGCCGACCAGGGTGTCGACGCTGTCGGCGCCGCTGCCATGTCCGCCCTTGACCAGCACATTGGCGGCGTCGAGCGCGAGCAGGGCCTCGGCCTGCTCGGCTGCCGCGTCCTCCGTCTCCGCCACGGCGGTGCCGAGCAGGGCTGCGGCTTCTGGCAGATTCGGCGTGACGATCGTGCAAAGCGGCAGCAGGCGGCGCTTCAGCGCCTCGATCGCGTCCTCCTGGAGCAGCCGCCCGCCGGAAGCTGCGATCATCACCGGATCGAGCACGATGTTCCGGGCGCCGTGGCGTTCCAGCCCGTCGGCGACGGTCTCGATCAGCTCGGCGGTGGCGAGCATGCCGATCTTGACCGCATCGACGGCGAGGTCGTCGAAGACGGCATCCATCTGCGCGGCGACGAAACCGGCCGGCACCGGATGGATCGCCGTCACGGCGGTGGTGTTCTGCGCGGTCAGCGCGACGATCACGCTCGCGCCATAGACCTGATGCGCGGCGAAGGTCTTGAGGTCGGCCTGGATGCCGGCGCCGCCGCTGGAGTCGGAGCCCGCGATGGTGAGCGCGATCGGCATCATCCCCCCTTGCTGGTGCTGACCGGGGATGTGGCGATCGCCAGCGCATCCTGCAGCACGGCGATGGCGTCGCAGCCGGCGAAGACGAAATTCGTCACGCCGGCCTCGCGCAGCGCCGCTTCCTGTTCGCCCGGGCGGCCGGCGACCCAGACCGTGGCGCCTGCTGCGGCTAAAGCCGTCGCGGCGGGGACGGCCTCGGCGGCATAGCTTTCGTCGGAGCCGCAGAGGCAGGCGAGCTTCGCGCCCGAGGCCCGGAAGGCCGCGACGAGCGCGTCGAGATCGGTTGCGCCGGTCTTGGCGAAACCGTCCCCGGAGGTCGCGGCGATGCCGCCGGCCTCGAACAGGTTGCGGGCGAAGCCGGCGCGGGCGGTGAAGCCGGCGATCGCGCCCAGCGTCGCGAGGAAGGCCTTCGGCTGCTCGCCGGCGGCTGCGGCGATGTCGGCGCTGGCGCGCAGCGCCTCGAATGGCTCGGCCAGGCGGATGCTCGGCAGCGCCTCGACGGTGATCGCGTCGTCGCTACCGGCGCGCTCGGCCGAGGCGGCGGGCGGCGGCGCCAGCACGGAGACCGCCGCTTCCGACAGGTTCGGGAACTCGCTTGTGCCGGTGATCGGCTCACGCCGGAGCGCGATCGCCTTGGCCCGCGCGTCGCGCTCGCGCGCCAACCCCTTCTGGATATGGCCGTTGGCAAGCGCGCCGACGATCCCGGTCAGGTCTCCGGAGCTTTCCGCTTCGAGATCCTGGAATTTGCGCCAGCCCTGTTCGCACAGCGCCTGCGTCAGCGCCTCGAAACCGCCGGCTCCGGCGGCCGGATCGGCGACCCGCCAGAGGTTGGCTTCTTCCAGCAGGATCAATTGGGTATTGCGGGCGATGCGCCGGGCGAAGCCGTCGGGCAGGCCGAGCGCCGCGGTGAAGGGCTGGACCCCGATCGAGTCGGCGCCGCCGATCCCGGCCGAGAAGGCGGCGATGGTGCCGCGCAGCAGGTTGACCCAGGGATCGCGCCGGGTCAGCGAGCGCCAGGCGCTTTCGGCATGGATGAAGACGGGCCTGGGTTCGAGCCCGCAGGCGCGCTGGACCCGATCCCAGAGCAGGCGGGCGGCTCGCAATTTGGCGACGGTGACGAACTCGTCGGTGTCGGCGACGAGGGTGAAGGAGATGGCGTCGCGCGCCTCGGCGAGCGAAAAGCCGTCCTCCTCCAGCAGGCGCAGATAGCTCACCGCCGTCGCGAGCACCGCGCCGAGCTCCTGCGCCTCGGTGGCGCCGGCTTCGTGCCAGGTCCGGCCGTCGGCGGCGAGGAAGGGGCCGGCGAAGCCGCGCGACGTCAAGCTGCGGATCGTCTCGGCGATACGCTTGCCGAGTTCCGGCAGCGAGACCGCGAGCGCACCGCTGCTCGCGAGCACGCCGAGCGGATCCATGCCGAAATCGACCTTCACGGAAGCGGGGGCATGGCCGCGCCGCTCGACGAGATCGGCGACCAGCAGCGCCTGCTTGCGCCCGCCCGGGGCGGGGTCGAGGCGCAGCCTGACCAGATCGAGCATGACGCCCGCCAGCGCGGCGTCGAGCGCTTCGACGTCGGGCGTGCTCAGGCCGAAGCCGCGCGCCGCCGGGGCTCCGGCGAAGGCGAGGCTCAGGGAATCCGCTCCGCCTTCGAGCTCGGCCAGGGCCAGCCTCGCCGCTTCGGCCGCGTCGGGGTGGTCGACGCGCGCCGCGACGTGCCAGCGCCCGGCCTGCGCTCGCAGGGGGCGGGCGTCCTGCCCGGTAGCTGCCGGGTAGAGCGGCTCGATGCGGATGCCGTCCGCCGTCCGCCCGACGAGCTTCCGCTCGAAATCGGCGCCCTTCAGCACCTTGTCGACGGCCGCGCGCCACTGCGCTTCATCCGGCCTGGGAAAGGCGTCCATGAAGGGAAGGGCGGCGAGGACTGTCGAGGTCATCAGCAGCGAACTCCTTGCACGCGTTCCTCCCGCCATTCCCGTCAGGCGGTGAAACCCACGCCGATTGGCGGCCCATTGTGCGCCCGCGAAGTCCTGATTGCCATGGCTCGCGGCGAACGCAAATGCCCCGTTCGTCGGAAAGCCGTGCCGAAATGCCGATCCCGGCGACGGGAAACGTCTATGCTCGCAAACGAAAACGCCGCCCGCGAGGGCGGCGTTCCAGCATCCTGCGCCGGATGCGCCGGCTCAGACGAACTGGCCGAGGCCCGGGATCGCGCCGACAATGGCGCCCATCGCGTCCTCGCCGGCTTTCTCGCGGCCGACCGCGAACATCTCCTTCGAGACGCTCTGGATCTGGCCCATCGACAGGCCCGCGCCCATCAGCTGGCCGCCGAGCGCCATCACGCCGCCGCCGCCCATCATGCCGCCGATCGTGCCGAGCAGCCCGCCCTTGGCGCCGCCTTCGGCCGCGGCGAGCTCCTGCGCGCCCGGCAAGGCAGCGAAGAGCTGGCCGATCTCGGCTGAGGGGCCTTCCTTCTGCAGGAAGGCGAGGATGATCCCGACCGCCTTCTTGGCCAGCGTCTCGTCGAGGCCGGAAGCGGCCATGATGCGGGAGATCAATTCATCCATCGTGCGGTCCTCTCATGTCGAGCCAATCGCTGCTCCGGCAGATAGTTTACACATAAACTATCTCGGGCGGAAGCGATCTTCATGCTTCCGCCCCAGTTCTCGTTTCGCTACACCCATCCGACGACCTTATGGCAACGGAACAGGCGCGACCATGGCGGATGACGGCACGATCCTGATCGGCAAGAGCGAGAAGCCGGAGGTGCTGCTGCTGAAGCTCGCCAACCGTCATGGCCTGATCACCGGCGCGACCGGCACCGGCAAGACGGTGACGCTGCAGGTGCTGGCCGAGGGCTTCGCCAAGCATGGCGTTCCGGTCTTCGCCGCCGACATCAAGGGCGACCTCTCCGGCATCGCTGCGCCGGGCAATGCCAAGGCGCCCTTCGTCAAGCGCGCCGAGGAGCTCGGGCTGAAGTATGAGCCCGACCAGTTCAAGACAGTGTTCTGGGACGTGTTCGGCGAGCAGGGCCATCCGGTCCGCGCCACGATCTCGGAGATGGGGCCGCTGCTGCTGGCGCGCCTGCTCGACCTCAACGATACTCAGGAAGGCGTGCTCAATATCGCCTTCCGCATCGCCGACGAGCAGAAGCTGCTGCTGCTCGATCTCAAGGACCTGCGCGCGGTCCTCGCCTTCATCGCCGAGAACGCCTCGGAGCTGACGACGAAGTACGGCAATGTCTCGGCCACCTCGGTCGGAGCCATCCAGCGGCAATTGCTGGTGCTGGAGAACCAGAAGGGCGACCTGTTCTTCGGCGAGCCCGGCCTCGACATCGGCGACCTGATGAAGACCGATCGCGAGGGCCGCGGCATCGTCAACATCATGGCCGCCGACAAGCTGATGGCGAATCCGCGGCTCTATGCCACCTTCCTGCTCTGGCTGCTCTCGGAACTGTTCGAGCAGCTGCCCGAGGTCGGCGACCTCGACAAACCCAAGCTGGTCTTCTTCTTCGACGAGGCGCATCTGCTCTTCAACGGTGCGCCCAAGGCGTTGCTGACCGCGATCGAGCAGGTGGTGCGGCTGATCCGCTCCAAGGGCGTCGGCGTCTATTTCGTCACCCAGAACCCGCTCGACATCCCCGACACCGTGCTGGCCCAGCTCGGCAACCGCGTCCAGCACGCCCTGCGCGCCTTCACCCCGCGCGACCAGAAGGCGGTCAGGGCGGCCGCCGAGACCTTCCGGCAGAACCCGAAGATCAACACCGAGCAGGCGATCACCCAGCTCGCCGTCGGCGAGGCCCTCGTGTCGACGCTCGAGGGCAAGGGCTCGCCGACCATGGTCGAGCGCTGCCTGATCGCCCCGCCGATGGCGCAGGTCGGGCCGATCACGCCGCAGGAGCGGGCCCAGTGCCTGCGCGACTCCGGCTTCGCCGGCAAATACGACACCATGGTCGACCGGGACTCCGCCTATGAGGCGCTGATGAAGCGCAAGGGGCTGAACGGCGACGGCTCGCCGGTCGAGGCCTCGACGGAGGGGGGCGGCGGCATCCTCGACACGATCGGCGGCTGGCTCGGCGGAACGCGGGAACGTCCGAAGACCGGGCCGGGCTCGCGCGGCGGCCCCTTGCCGCAGAGCATGGCCGAGAAGGTCCTCACCTCCGCCGCGCGTTCGGCCGCGACCACGATCGGTCGGCAGGTCGGCAACGCGATCCTGCGCGGCGTGCTCGGCTCGCTGACCGGCGGGCGGCGGTAGCAAGGTTCGGCTTGCATCTGGCGGTTGTCATTCAAATGCATTACGTTGTGTTCTGAAGGGAGCATCGTGACGGCCTCGAATGCTTTGGTGCAGGCGCGGATCGACGCCGACGTGAAGGACCGCGCGACGGCGGTCCTTGAAGGCATGGGCCTGACCGTGTCCGACGCCGTGCGCATCCTGCTGACTCGTACGGCTAATGAGGGCGCGTTGCCGCTGGAACTTGTCAGCAACAGCGAGGCGCACGACGCCTGGTTCCGCGCCAAGGTATTGCAGGCTCTGGCGGACGAGCGTCCTGATGTCGAGGACGCCAAGGCCGAGGCTCGCTTCGCCGAGCGCCGTGCGACGGCCCTCCGCAAGGCCGGCGGAAAAGCCTGAGGCGTTTGGTCTGGTCGCAGTTCGCTCTTGCCGACCGCGACGAGATTTTCAGTTACATCGAGGCCGACAATCCGAAAACGGCTGCCGAAATCGACGAGCGGATCGCCTCGGCTGTGCAGCACCTTCTTCGGTTTCCGGAGAGCGGTAGGCCCGGCAGGGTCGCGGGCACCCGTGAACTGATCGTTGCGCGCACGCCCTATATCGCCGTCTATGCTGTGACCGCAGGCAAGATCCGGATTCTTCGTGTCCTGCACGGTGCCCGGATGTGGCCGGAAGACATGGACGAGGCGTAGAGGCGTCCTATGAAGCACGCCGTCATGCGCACGGACGGCTGGCATCCGGCTGGCGAACCGTCATGATGGCGCCACCGGAATCAGCCTCCAGTGAGCGCCATGTCCCAGCTTCCCGCAGTTCTCTCCCGCCTCGACGCCGATCTCGACGGCTCGCTGGCGCGCCTGTCGTCCTGGCTCGAAATCCCTTCGATCGGGACCGATCCGGCCTTCAATGCGCAGACTCGCCAGGCTGCTGAATGGCTGCGAGCCGATCTCGAAGGCCTCGGTTTCAGGGCCGAGCTGCGCGAGACTGGCGGGCACCCGGTCGTGCTTGCGCATCGCCCGAAGCCCGGCGCCCCGCATGCGCTGTTCTACGGCCATTATGACGTTCAGCCGGTCGATCCGTTGGTGCTGTGGGACAACGATCCGTTCAAGCCGGTCGTCAAGGAGATCGAGCCGGGGCGCAAGGCGATCCTCGCCCGCGGCGCCTGCGACGACAAGGGCCAGGTGATGACCTTCATCGAGGCAATCCGCGCCACGCTCGCCGAGACCGGCGACCTGCCGGTCGGCCTGACCATACTGGTCGAGGGCGAGGAGGAATCTGGCTCGGTCAACCTGCCGGGCTTCATCAAGGCCAACGCCGCCGAGCTGAAGGCCGATTTCGCGCTGGTCTGCGACACCGGCATGTGGGACCGGGCGACGCCGCTGATCACCTCGACCCTGCGCGGCATGGTCTATCAGGAGGTGACCCTGATCGCGGCCGACCGCGACCTGCATTCCGGCCTGTTCGGCGGCGCGGCCGCCAATCCGATCCATGTGCTGACCAGGATCCTCGCCGAGATCCACGACGAGAGCGGACGGATCACCATCCCGGGCTTCTACGAGGGCGTGCACGAGCCGACCAATGCGCAGAAGGCCGAATGGGCCGATCTCAACCTGACCGAAAAGGAGTTCCTCGGCCAGGTCGGCCTCAAGCATTCGATCGGCGAGAAGGGCCGCATGCTGATCGAGCAGATCCAGTCGCGCCCGACCTGCGACGTCAACGGCATCTGGGGCGGCTATACCGGCGAGGGCAGCAAGACCGTCATCCCGGCCAAGGCCTCCGCCAAGGTCTCCTTCCGCCTCGTCGGTGATCAGGACCCGGCGAAGATCGCCGCCGCCTTCCACCAATTCGTGCGCGAGCGCCTGCCGGAGGATGTCACGGCCGAGTTCATCGGCCATTCCGGCTCGCCGGCGCTGGCGGTGCCGGTCGATTCCCCGGTGCTGCAGAAGGCGCGCAAGGCGCTCGCCGAGGAATGGGGCGGCCGCGTCGTCTCGATCGGCAGCGGCGGCTCTATTCCCGTCGGCGGCGATTTCAAGCGCACGCTCGGCCTCGACACGCTCTTTGTCGGCTTCGGCCTCGACGACGACCGCGTCCATTCGCCGAACGAGAAATACGACCTCTCCTCCTTCCATAAGGGCCAGCGCTCCTGGGCCCGCATCCTGCAGGCACTCGCCTCATGAAATCGGTCTGCATCTTCTGCGGCTCGAGCCCGGGCCATGATCCCGTCCATGCCGAGGGCGCCCGCGCCATGGGCGCCGAGATTGCCAGGCGCGGCCTGACGCTGGTCTATGGCGGCGGCGCCGTCGGCCTGATGGGCATCGTCGCCAATGCCGCGCTCGAAGCCGGCGGCGAGGTCCATGGCGTGATCCCGCGGGCGCTGCGCGAGAAGGAGGTCGGCCACAACAAGCTGACCCGGCTCGACGTGGTCGAGACCATGCATATCCGCAAGGCGCGCATGGCCGAGCTCTCCGACGGCTTCATCGCCATGTCCGGCGGCATCGGCACCTTCGAGGAGATCTTCGAGATCTGGACCTGGGGCCAGCTCGGCATCCACGGCAAGCCGCTCGGCTTCCTCAACATCGCCGGCTTCTACGACCCGCTCGCCGCCTTCCTCGACAACACCACCAGGGCCGGCTTCATGTGGCAGGCCCATCGCGACATGGCGATGATGGAGACCGATCCGGCGGCGCTGCTCGACAAGATGGACGCCTACAAGCCGCAGACTCAGATCAAATGGGTGGAGAAGGAGGAGGTGTGAGGCCTCTCTCTTGGGGATAGGAATTTTGTCCTTGACATCGTGACGCTGATCGGATAGAGATTAAGAACGCTCACGAATTGCGCCTGAGACGAACGAAGCCGCCGCGCTGCCCAGCCGGCGGTTTTCGCATGTCCGACGCAGTAGTCCGCAAACTCGCCCGTCTTTCCGGGGCGGCGCGAAGCGTCGAGCCCGGAACCCAGAACCGACACATCATGGAAAGATGACGCAACGCTGGCGCCGCCTTTTCCGGAGGTGGCATCGGTTCTGGGTTCCGGGCTCAGGCCTTCGGCCTGCCCCGGAATGACGGGTCGGTTCGCGAGCAAAGGTTTTTCCGATGATCGACGACAACGACGATGCGGCCCCGGCTCGGCCGGCGGCGAAGCGCAAGCCTGCACGGAGCGGTGGTCGCAAGGCCGTGATCGGCAAGCTCTGGAAGGCGGCGCAGACCCAGCTCGAAGCGCATGAGGCGCATCTCGCCGAGCTGCCGGCCGGCACGGCCGCGAGCGAGGCCGACGCCAAGACGCTGGCGACGCTGGCCCGCACCGTGCGCGAGCTGGTCGCGCTGGATACTGCCGCGGCGGGGGAGGGAGGAAAGCCCGAGGATGAGCCCAGCCCCGCTGAAGGACTGCGCCGGGTCGAAGAGCTGCGACGAGAGCTGGCACGACGCATGGAACGCCTTATCGCAGACTACGCAGGTGAAGCTGTTCCTCAAGCTGCTGCCGGATCTGACGCCGGAGCTGGTTAGGCTCGTCGATCGGGAGTGGACTTATTACGGGCGGCCCGACCAGAAGTCCCGTCGCTTGCCGCCCTGGTGGACCTGGCTCGTTCTTGGCGGCCGTGGCGCCGGCAAGACACGGACCGGGGCCGAGTGGGTCAAGGGCATGGCGTTGGGGCTGGCCCCCATAGCGCGCGAGCCCGTCGGCCGCATCGCCCTCGTCGGCGAGACGCAAGCACAGGTCCGTGACGTGATGATCGAGGGCGTCTCCGGTCTGCTCGCGATCCATCATCGCTGGGAGAAGCCGGTCTGGTCGCCGTCGCGGCGCCGGCTCGAATGGGGCAATGGCGCGATCGCGCAGGTGTTCACCGCCGAGGACCCGGAAGGGTTGCGCGGCCCGCAATTCGGCGCCGCCTGGTCCGACGAACTGGCGAAATGGCCGAATCTCCAGGAGACCTGGGACATGTTGCAGCTCGGCCTGAGACTCGGCGACCGGCCGCGCCAGGTGGTGACGACGACGCCGCGCCCGCTGCCGCTGATCAAGCGGCTGCTCGACGATCCGCGCGTCGCCGTCAGCCGGGCGGCGACGCGCGCCAACCGCTTCAACCTGGCGCCGAGCTTTCTCGACAGCGTGCAGCAGGCTTATGGCGGCACGCGGCTCGGCCGGCAGGAACTCGAAGGCGAGATCGTCGAGGAGAGCGCTGATGCGCTCTGGAGTCGTTCTCTGATCGAGGACAGCCGCGAGCACGAGGCGCCGCCTCTGGCGCGGATCGTCGTCGCGGTCGATCCGCCGGCCTCCTCGTCGAAGCGGGCCGATTGCTGCGGGCTCGTCGCAGCCGGTCTCGATCGCGACGGCACCGGCCATGTCCTGGCGGATGCCACGCTCGCCGGCGCCAAGCCGCACGAATGGGCTGCGGCCGCCGTCGCGCTCTATCGCCGGCTCGAGGCCGACGCGCTGGTCGTCGAGGTCAACCAAGGCGGCGAGATGGTGGGAAGCGTCATCCGCGAGGTCGACGCCGGTGTGCCGGTGACGCCGGTCCGGGCCTCGCGCGGCAAGTTCCTCAGGGCCGAGCCGGTGGCGGCGCTCTACGCGCAGGGCCGGGTGCGCCATGCCGGCACCTTCCCGGCGCTGGAGGACGAGATGTGTGACTTCGGCCCCACCGGCCTGAGCTCCGGGCGCTCGCCCGACCGGCTCGACGCGCTGGTCTGGGCGCTGACGCATCTGATGCTCGGGCCGAAGGGCCGGCCGCGGGTGAGAGGGCTTTAGGCCCAGCCGCCATTCCCGGTCCGCGAAGCGGAGCCGGAATCTCAGGACCATCCTGCATGAGATGCTCGGCTCAAGGCCGAGCATCTCATGCGCTTCATAGCGAGAAACCCATGCTCGATTTCCTTCGCAGCCTGCGCGGCCCCGCCGCGCCGGAGCAGAAACGCTCGCGTGTCGGGCCGCTGATCGCCCTGCACGAGGCCGGGCGCCCGATCTGGACGCCCCGCGACTATGGCGCCCTGGCAAGGGAGGGCTACCAGCGCAATCCGGTGGTGCATCGCTGCGTCCGGCTGATCGCCGAGGCGGCGGCGCAGACGCCGCTGATCGCCAAGGCCGGTGAACGCGAGATGCCGGAGCATCCGGCCCTGGCGCTGATCGAGCGGCCCAATCCGCGCCAGGGCGGCATCGCCTTCCGCGAGATGCTCTACGGCCACCTGCTCGTCGCCGGCAACGCCTATGTCGAGGCGGCGAGCATCGGCCGCGAGCCGCGCGAGCTCTACGCGCTCCGGCCCGACCGCATGCGCGTGGTGCCCGGGCGCGACGGCTGGCCCGAGGCCTATGACTACACCGTCGGCGCCCAGACCATCCGCTTCCGCCAGGATGAGGGTGCGCTGCCGCCGATCCTGCATCTCTCGCTATTCCACCCGGTCGACGACCATTACGGCCTCTCGCCGGTCGAGGCCGCCGCCTGCTCGCTCGACGTCCACAATGCCGCGGGCAGCTGGCACAAGGCGCTGCTCGACAATGCCGCGCGCCCCTCGGGTGCGCTGGTCTATGACGGTCCGGAGGGCGGCACCCTGACCGAGGCGCAGTTCGAGCGGCTGAAGCAGGAGCTGGAGGACGGCTTCCAGGGCGCCCGCAATGCCGGGCGGCCGCTGCTGCTCGAAGGCGGGCTCGACTGGAAGCCGCTGTCCCTGTCGCCGGCCGAGCTCGATTTCGTCGCGGCCAAGGGCGTCGCCGCGCGCGAGATCGCGCTCGCCTTCGGCGTGCCGCCGCTGCTGCTTGGCCTGCCCGGCGACAACACCCACGCCAATTTCGCGGAGGCCAACCGCGCCTTCTGGCGCCAGACGCTGATCCCCTTGATCCGGCGCACGGCCCAGTCGCTGGCGCAATGGCTCGGCCCGGCCTTCGGCGATGCGCTGACGCTCGAGCCCGATCTCGACGCGATCGAGGTGCTGGCCGACGAGCGGGAATCGCTCTGGCGGCGGGTCGAGGCGGCGAGTTTCCTCGACGAGGACGAGAAGCGCGAGGCGGTCGGGTACGGCCGCCGGGAGGTGTCGTCATGAGTCCGTTCGATGAAGCCGCGGCGGGCATCGTCGCGCGCGGCGATCTCGGCCATCTCGCGCTGTTGCTCTGGGCCTTCTGCGCCTCGGGGCTGGCGCTGTTCGCCCTGCGCGAGCTGATCGCCGCCAACCGGCGCTTCGACGAGTTCGTGCGCGAATTCGCCCGCTTCAACGCCCGCTACGAGGGAGGAGATTCATGAGCAAGACCGCCGGCAAGCCGCCACCCCGGCCGGCGCCGGCCGGCATCCGGTCGGCCACCGCCGCGCCGCGTTCCGGCCGCCCGCCGCGCGAGGTGTTCGGTCGTTTCTTCGAGACGCTGGGGCGGCTCGACACCAATGGCCGCGCCGGGCGGGGAGGGGCCCGATGAGAGCCGCGACGCTCCGCTGCCCCGCTTTGACGCGCGAGGCCAAGTTCCTGGCGCAACCGCTGGCCAGGGTCGAGCCCGACGGCGCCTTCGAGGGCTATGCCAGCCTGTTCCGCATCGCCGATCTCGGCAAGGACGTGGTCGAGCCCGGCGCCTTCCGCGACAGCCTCTCCCGCCGCGGCGCAGCCGGAATCAAGATGCTCTGGCAGCACGACCCGACCGAACCGATCGGGCGCTGGCTCGAATTGCGCGAGGATTCGCGCGGGCTTTACGTCCGCGGCCGGCTCTCCCTCGCTGTGGCTCGAGCCCGCGAGCTGCATGCCCTGATGCGCGACGGCGCGGTCGACGGGCTCTCGATCGGCTTCCGCTCGCAGCGCGTCCGCAGCGAGCCGCGCTCCGGCCTGCGCCGGCTGGTGAAGGTCGATCTCTGGGAGATCTCGCTCGTCACCTTCCCGATGCTGCCGCAGGCCCGCGTCAGCGCCGTCAAGGCGCTGCGTCCGCCCGGCCGTGCCGCCTTCGCCTGACATCGCCCTTCAAGCCGCACAACCACAGGAGTTCCCATGACTGCGCCGAACCAGGCTCCCGAGACCAAGGCGACCGGAGATGTCGCTGCCGCCTATGACGATCTGCGCTACACCTTGGAGGCCTATCGCGCCGCCAATGACGAGCGCCTGGCCGAGCTCGAGACCCGGATGGGCGGCGACGTCCTGACCGACGAGAAGCTCGCCCGTCTCGACCACGCGCTCGACGACACGCGCCGCCGCCTCGACCGGCTGAGCCTCGACCGGAATCGCCCGGCGCTGGGCGCGAGCGAGGAGCGCGACCCGGCCGTTGCCGAGCACAAGGCCGCCTTCGCGGCCTATGTCCGTCACGGCGAGGCGCTCGGGCTGAAGCGGCTCGAAGCCAAGGCCCTGTCGGCCGGGTCCGGCCCGGATGGCGGCTATCTCGCGCCGTCGACCGTCGAGGGCGAGATCCTGCGTCGCCTCGCCACCGTGTCGCCGATCCGCTCGATCGCGACGGTGCGGACCATCTCCTCCGGCACCTACAAGAAGGCGTTCTCGACCACCGGCCCCGCCTCCGGCTGGGTCGCCGAGACGGCCGCGCGCCCGCAGACCGGCACGCCGACGCTCGCCGAGCTCTCCTTCCCGGCGATGGAGCTCTACGCCATGCCGGCGGCGACGCAGACCCTGCTCGACGACGCCATCGTCGACATCGACCAGTGGATCGCCGAGGAGGTCGAGAGCGCATTCGCCGAACAGGAGGGCGCAGCCTTCGTCGACGGCGACGGCATCGACAAGCCGAAGGGATTCCTCGCCTATCCGACCGTCGCCGACGCCAGCTGGAGCTGGGGCAATATCGGCACGCTGAAGACCGGCGTCGCCGGGGCCTTCCCGGCCGCGAACCCGTCCGACGTCCTGGTCGATCTCGTCTATGCGCTGAAGGCCGGCTATCGACAGAACGCCAGCTTCGTGATGAACCGCAAGACGCAGGCCGCGGTGCGCAAGTTCAAGGACTCGACCGGCCAGTATCTGTGGCAGCCGCCGGCAGCGGCGGGCGCGCAGGCGACCTTGCTCGGCTTCCCGGTGGTCGAGGCCGAGGACATGCCGAACATCGCGACGGACACGGTCGCGATCGCCTTCGGCGATTTCCGGCGCGGCTATCTGGTCGTCGACCGGGCGGGCGTCCGAATCCTGCGCGATCCCTACTCCGCCAAGCCGCATGTTCTGTTCTACACCACCAAGCGCGTCGGCGGCGGCGTGCAGGATTTCGCTGCGATCAAGGGGCTGGCGTTCTCGGCCTGAGCTTCGTTTCGGGCGCGTCAGCGGCCGAACCACCAGCTGTAGCTCGCGCTCGGGCGCGCAGTCTCGCGCACCTGGCGCGGCTCGTCGTAATTGAGCAGGCGCTCGCTCGCCTCCGCGATCCAGGCGCGGTGGTCGCTGATCGGGGTGATCGCGGTGAAGCCGCCGCAGATCATCTTGACGCGCGAGCTGAGCGGCCCGCTCGACCAGGAGACGATGCCGACGAGATCGCGCGATCCGGAGGGGCCGCGCAGCACTGGCCCGCCGGAGTCGCCACGGCAGGCCCCGGCGCCGAGAACCTCGCCTCGGTTTTCGGTGTCGACCGCGACCTTGACCGTGTTGGCTGTGGTGTAGTTGCCGGCATTGACCAAGGTCACCTCGCGCAGCACGCGCGCCGTCTTCTTGTTGTTCTCCGAGGCGAGGCCGAAGCCGGCCATGGTCACGGTCTCGCCCTGCCACAGGCCGCTGCCGAGCGAGAGCGGCTGGATGTCGGCCGGCAACGGCGCAGCGAGCCGCAGGAGCGCCAGATCGGCGCCCGGCTGGGTCCGTGGCGTCGTTCCGGGAACGAAGGACGGGTGCGGCAGCACCGCCGCCACCGCATGCGTTCGGTTGCGGAAGCGCTTGTCGAGGCTGATCACCCGCACCGAGCCGCCGGTCATCAGGCAATGTGCCGCCGTCAGGACCAGCTCGGACGAGATCGCAGCGCCGGAGCAGAGCTCGCCGCGGCTGGTCTCGATCCGCAAGGTCGAGGCGCGCACCCCGTCGACGCTACGCGCCTTCGTGCCGCCGATCACGGCCTGCGCCGGCGCAGTCATCTGCAGGCCGGCGCAAATTGCCAGCGCGGCGGTCGCCGCGCATCTGCTGAGAAACATGGTCGAGGCCATCGCTGCCATGATGCCAGTTTATGGTTTGGTGCGGCGCAGTCCAGCGCTGTTCGCGCCGCGACGCCATCAAGGTGCGGTGGTCCAGTCCGCACGCTCGCCCCAGCCGGACAAGGTGCGATCGATCCAGCCGCGCTGAGGCGAGACCAGAACACCCTGGCTGAGCAGGCCGCACTGCTTGCCGGATGGACCTGTCGACCAGCTCGTGACGGCGACGACGCCTCCTGAGTCTGCGACGATCGGCCCGCCGGAATCGCCCTGGCAGGCCCCGGCTCCCGGCCGCTTGCCGCCCGCCGCCGGGTCGGCCGTCCAGATCAGGACGCGGCCGGGGCCGTAGGGCTCGACCGCGGTGAGCGAGGCCGAACGATAGGTGCCGGTCGTCTTCGCCTCGCCTTCGCGTGCGACACCGTAGCCCGCGAGCGTGACCGGCGATCCGGCCCGCGGCAGGCCGCCATCGACCAGTGTCGCGGCCGAGAAGCGAGCCGGCAGCGGCTCCGCCAGCCTGATGAGCGCGAGATCGATCGAGCGCTGCCGGTTCGCGACCGATCCGGAGTTGAATTCCGGGTGCAGAGCGATCGCCGCCGGCTCGATCAGCACCGGCTCGCCGCCCTCGCGCCAGTGGATGCGGAGATCGATCCGGGCATCGGCGCAATGAGCGGCGGTGAGGATGGCGCGGCGCGACAGCACGATCCCGGTGCAAACGCCGCCGCGCGCATTGAGGACCATCAGGGTCGCATCGGCGCCAGGGCCGCCCTCGCGACCGCCGACCACGGCCGAGGCGGGCGGCGCTGCGAGCGCCGCCGCCAGCATCACCAGTCCAATCACCGTCCTGCCGTGCATCGAGAGGCCTCCGCTGTCGGGCGGGCTCGATAGCGCATCGCGGGCGTCGTTCAAACCCGAGGAAGGACAGATCATGACGCCGCTCGCCCTGACGCCGCCGGCCATCGAGCCCGTCTCGCTGTCGGAAGCCAAGGATTTTCTGCGGATACTCGCCGATGACGAGGATGAGTTGCTCGCGACGCTGATCACCGCCGCCCGGCTGATGATCGAGGCGGCCTCCGGGCGCCTCCTGATCGAGCAGGGTTGGCGCCTCGCGCTGGATCGCTGGCCGCAGGGCGGCGAGATTCGCCTGCCGCTCTCTCCGGCGCGCAGCCTGCTCGCGGCCCGCGTCTACCCCGCCGAAGGCGGCGCCGAGCCGGTCGCGCCCTCCTCGCTGACGCTGGTCGCCGGCTCCGATCCGCCGCTGGTCGCGATCGCAGGCCCTGTCCCGCAGCCCGGCCGCGACCGCGCCGGGATCGAGATCGACCTCGTCGCCGGCTTCGGCACGACGCGCGACACGGTCCCGGCGCCGCTGCGCCAGGCTGTGCTGCGGCTCGCCTGCCGCTGGTTCGAGCATCGCGGCGACGTTGTCAGCCGCGACGCCGCGCGGCTGCCGGCCGAGATCGCCGCGCTGGTCGCTCCATATCGACGCGCGAGGTTGTGATGCTCCGCGAGACGTCGAAAGGCCGCCGTCCCGTCGGCGCGCTGCGCCGCCGCCTGCTGCTCGAGGCGCCGGTCGAGATTTCGGACGGCGCCGGCGGCCGCCTTCGCAGCTTCGAGATCCTCGCCGCGGTCTGGGCCCAGGTCGAATGGCTCTCGGGCGACGAACGCTGGCGCGGCGAGCGGCCCGAACAGGCTGCGAGCCACCGGATCACCCTGCGCTGGCGCGCCGGCGTCGATGCCGGCCAGCGCCTGCGCGACGGCGAGCAGATCTTCGATATCCGTGCGGTCGGCGATCCCGATGGCGGCGGCCGCCGCCTCGTCTGCCTGGCCGAGGAGGTGAGCCGATGAGCGACGCCATCCTGCCGCTGCGGCGCGCCGTCCAAGCGCATCTCGCGGCCGATGCCGGACTGGCGGCGTTGATCGGCGCCGGGCGAATCCATGACGAACCGCCGCGGGCCATGGCCGGGCTTTACGTCGTGCATGGCGAGGTTACGGCCGAGGACTGGTCGACCGGCAGCGACCGCGGCTGCGAGCAGAGGCTCTCCCTCGTCGTCTGGGCCGGGGAGAGCGCCTCCTCGAGCAAGGCGCTGGAGGCGGCCGCGGCGATCGTCGCCAGCCTGGCGAACGCCCCGCTCGCGCCGGAGGGCCATCGGCTGGTCAATCTCACCTGGCTCGCCTCGAAGCTGGCCCGCGATCCCAAGACCCATCTGCCGACGGTGACGCTGACCTTCCGGGCCGTCACCGAGACGCTTTGACCGAATGAAAGGAGAGCCGATGCCCGCCCAGAATGGCAAGGACCTGCTGCTCAAGGCCGCCGATGCCGGCGGCAGCTTCGTCACCGTCGCGGGCCTGCGCGCCCGCCAGATCGCGTTCAACGCCGAGGCGGTCGACGTCACCCATGCCGAATCGGCCGGGCGCTGGCGCGAGCTGCTCGCCGGCGCCGGCATGCGCCGCGCCAGCATCAGCGGGGCTGGCATCTTCAAGGACGAGACATCGGATGCGCTGGTCCGCCAGATCTTCTTCGACGGCGCGATCCGCGACTGGCAGGTGATCGTGCCCGATTTCGGCACGATCACCGGGCCGTTCCAGCTCTCGACGCTCGAATATCGTGGCGATCATGCCGCGGAGGTCACCTTCGAGCTGTCGCTGGAATCGGCCGGCCAGCTCGCCTTCACGCTCGCCTGACGGGGGATCCGATGGTCAATCGCTACAGGGGCGAGGTCGCCCTGATGGTCGAGGGGCGGGCGCTGCCGATGCGACTCACCCTGGGTGCGCTCGCAGAGCTGGAGGACGCCTTCAGCGTCGAGAACCTGCCGGCGCTGGGCGAGCGCTTCGCCGCCGGCCGGCTCTCGGCCCGCGACATCGCGCGCATCCTCGCTGCCGGGCTGCGCGGCGCCGGCGGCATGCTGGCCGTGGACGAGGTCGCCGCGCTGCCCTTCGACGGCGGGCTCAACGGCGCCATCGCCGCGGCAATCACGTTGCTCGACGCGACCTTCGCCCCGGCGGGGACGGCGCAGCAGTCACGCCCTCCGGAGCCGCCGGCATCCTAGCGACGCCGGCGGCCGTACCCTTTCCCTGGCGCGAGGCGATGGCTTTCGGGCTCGGGCGCCTGTGCTGGACGCCGGACGCCTTCTGGGCCGCGAGCCCGCGCGAGATTCTCGCCGCGATCGAGGCCTATCGGCCGCTGCTGGCGGGCGATGCGCCCTCGCGCGCGGCGCTGAGCACCCTGATGCAGGCGCATCCGGATGTCGCCTACGAACCCCTCGATTGAAAGCGCTTCCCGATGGCTGAAGAAGACACCTCCTCCGCATTCGATTTCGGCGGCCTGCGCACGCTGAACATGCTGACCCAGAACCTGACCAAGGCCGCGCAGGCCTTCGGCAAGTCGATCACCTCGGCCTTCGTCAGCGGCGTCGTCGAGGGCAAGCGCTTCGAGGACGTGCTGCGCAGCATCGGCACCTCGCTGAGCCAGACCCTGCTGAAATCGGCGCTGAAGCCGCTGCAGAGCACGATCTCGAGCTGGATCGGCTCCGGCATCAACAGCCTGGCGGGCCTCTTCGGCGGCCGCACCGGCGGCGGCGCTCCGCCGGCCACCTTCTTCGCCGATGGCGGCGTCGTCGCCGCACCGTCCTATTTCGCCATGGGCCGCGGGCTCGGGCTGATGGGAGAGCGCGGGGCGGAAGCGATCATGCCCCTGTCCCGCGGTCCCGACGGCAAGCTCGGCGTGCGGGCCGGTGGCGGCGAGCGGCGTCCGTTGAGCGTCACCGTCCAGGTCTCGACGCCCGACGCCGACAGCTTCCGCCGCTCCGAGGCGCAGGTCTCGGCGGCGATCGCCCGGGCCGTCGCGCGCGGCAGCCGCGCACTCTGAAGACGGCACCGTGTCAGGGCATGGAGAGGCGGCATGAGCGGCTTTCATGAGGTGCGCTTTCCGACGGAAATCGCACGCGGTGCCCGGGGCGGGCCGGAGCGGCTGACCCAGGTGGTGACGCTCGCTTCCGGCCGAGAGGTCCGCAACAGCCGCTGGGCCCATTCGCGGCGGCGCTACGATGCCGGCGTCGGCATCCGCACCCTGGATGCACTGGCCGAGGTCGTCGCCTTCTTCGAGGAACGGCGTGGCCGGCTCTACGGCTTCCGCTGGCGCGATCGGCTCGACTGGAAGAGCTGCGCCCCGTCCGCTTCGCCCGCGGCGAACGACCAGCAGATCGGCATCGGCGACGGCGCGAGCCGGATCTTCCAGCTGTGCAAGCTCTATGGCGGCCTGCACGCTCCCTATATCCGCCGCATCGCCAAGCCCGTGGCAGGCACGGTGCTGATCGCCGTAGACGGTATCGTGCAGGCGCAGCCGGCGGCCGTGTCCTGCGATCACGCCAGCGGGCAGATCACCTTCGCCATCGGTCATGTCCCTCCGGCCGGCTCGGTCGTGAGCGCCGGTTTCGCCTTCGACGTCCCGGTCCGCTTCGACACCGATGCGATCGAGGTCGACCTGTCGGCTTTCGAGGCCGGCGACATTCCCAGGATTCCGATCGTCGAAATCGCCGACTGAGGCTCGCCATGCGGATACTCTCCCCGGCACTCGCCGCGCATGTCGCCGGCGAGGCGACCACGCTTTGCCGCTGCTGGAGCCTGACGCGCCGCGACGGGCTCGTCCTCGGCTTCACCGACCATGATCGTGACCTGTCCTTCGACGGCATCCAGTTCCTCGCCCGATCCGGCCTGGAAGCCGCGGAGACCAGCTCGGAACTCGGCTTCTCGACCGGCGGCGGCGAGGTCCTGGGCGCGCTGGCCGCGAGCGGGCTCGGCGAGGAGGACCTGTCACGCGGCCTCTACGACGATGCGCGCGTCCTTCTCTGGCTGGTGAACTGGGCTGACCTGGGTCAGCGCATCCTGCTGGAGAGCGGCTTCGTCGGCGAGGTGAAGCGCAGCGACAGCAATTTCACGGCCGAGGTGCGCGGCCTCGGCAAGGCCTTCGACGAGGAGCGCGGCCGGCTCTACACCGCGAATTGCTCGGCCGATCTCGGCGATGCCCGCTGCGGCGTCACGCCGGGTTTGTCCGCCGCGGTCGTCGCCGCAACCGACGGACGGCTCTCGATCACTGCGCCGGCGCTCTCCGGCTATGGTGACGGCCACCTCGGCGGCGGCCGGCTGGTCTTCACGGCAGGCGCCAATCCCGGCTTCGCCACCGAGATTCGCAGCCATCGCGCCGATGGCGGCACTGTCGTGCTGCAGCTCTGGCAGGCCGCGCCGCGGCCGATCATGGTCGGGGACGCCTTCACGGCGGAGGCCGGCTGCGACAAGCGCTTCGCCACCTGCCGCAACAAGTTCGGCAACGGCGTCAATTTCCGCGGCTTCCCGCATCTGCCGGGCAACGACTTCATCATTGGCGGCGCCGGCGCCGATGATCCTGGCGCCGGACCGTTCGACGGCGGGAGCCTGTTCCGATGAACGGCACCACGCCATTGCGGGGGCGCATCGTCACGGCGGCACGCGATTGGCTCGGCACGCCCTATCATCACCAGGCCTCGCTGCGCGGAGTGGGCTGCGACTGCCTCGGCCTCGTGCGTGGCGTCTGGCGCGACCTCTACGGCAGCGAGCCCGAGCCGACGCCGCCCTATTCGCCCTATTGGGCCGAGCAGGGTCATGGCGAGACGCTGGCGCAGGCCGCGGAGCGCCACCTGATGCCCGTGGCGATCGAGGCCGCGCGCCCCGGCGACGTGCTGCTCTTCCGCTGGCGCGCGCATCTGCCGGCGTCGCACTGCGCCATCATGACCGAGCCGGACCGCATCCTGCACGCCCATGACGGGGCGTCGGTCGGCGAGGTCGCGTTCACCGGCTGGTGGCGGCGCCATCTCAGCCATGCCTTCGCATTTCCGGAGCTCGACCTCTGATGGCCACGCTCGTTCTGCAGGTCGCCGGCTCCGTCCTCGGCGCCGCCGTCGGAGGCCCGTTCGGCGCCATGATCGGCCGCTCGCTCGGCGCGCTCGCCGGCGCCCGGCTCGACCAGGGACTGTTCGGCGGCGCTGGCGGGACACGGATCGTCGAGGGGCCGCGCCTGAAGGAGATCGACGGCCTCGCCTCGACGGAAGGCGCGCCGGTCCCGCGCGTCTACGGCCGGGCCCGGCTCGGCGGTCAGCTGATCTGGGCCACGCGCTTCGAGGAAGTGGTGACGACCACCGTCACCCGCACGAAGAGCGGCGGGAAAGGCGGGCAGAAGGCGCAGAAGACCTACGAGACCACCTACAGCTATCATGCGAACCTCGCGGTCGCGATTTGCGAGGGGCCGATCGCCTTCTTGCGCCGCATCTGGGCCGACGGTCGCGAAGTCGATCTCAACACGGTCGCGCTGCGGGTCCATCGCGGCTTCGAGAATCAGGAGCTCGATCCGCTGATCGCGGCGAAGGAGGCGGGGGAGGCTCCGGCCTATCGCGGCATGGCCTATGTCGTGTTCGAGCGCTTTCCGCTCGCCGGCTACGGCAACCGCGTGCCGCAATTCTCCTTCGAGGTGGTGCGAGCGGTACCGGGCCTGGGCGAGATGATCCGCGCCGTCACCCTGATCCCCGGTGCGAGCGAGTTCATCTACCAGCCGACCCTGGTGAATCAGGAGCCGGAAGCCGGGGTGAGCATCGCCGAGAACAGGCACCAGCTGCACAGCGCCACCGATGTCGACGGAGCGATCGCCCACCTATTGGGGCTGTGCCCGAGCCTGCGGCGCGTGTCCCTGGTGGTGAGCTGGTTCGGCGACGATCTGCGCGCCGGCCATTGCACCGTCGCGCCCCGGGTGGAGATCGCCGACAAGAACACGCCGGACTCCACCTGGTCGGTGGCGGGCATCGACCGTGCCGGGGCGCGCGTCGTCACCCAGTCCGGCGGCAAGCCGGCCTATGGCGGCACCCCGTCGGACCAGACGGTGGTCGCGCTGATCCGCCGGCTCCGCCAGGTCTATGGCCTTGAGGTGGTGCTCTATCCCTTCGTGATGATGGATATCGAGCAGAACAACGCGCTGCCCGATCCGCATACCGGAAACCCCTCGCAACCACCCTATCCCTGGCGTGGCCGGATCACCTGCTCGCCCGCGCCGGGCCTGCCCGGATCCCCCGACGGCACGGCGGAGGCCGGCAGCCAGATCGCGGCCTTCCTCGGCTCCGCCGTCGCTGCCGATTTCTCCCTCGACGGCGACAAGGTCGTCTGCGCCAGGCCGGCGGAGTGGAGCTTCCGGCGCGCCGTCCTCCATGCCGCGATGCTGGCGAAGGCGGCCGGGGGCGTCGAGGGCTTCATCATCGGCTCGGAGCTCGTCGGCCTGACGCGGGTGCGCAGCGCAGCCGGCTCCTACCCGATGGTGCAGGGGCTGATCGCGCTCGCGGGCGAGGTCAGGGCGATCCTGCCGCCGCCTGTGACGAAGCTGACCTACGCCGCCGACTGGACCGAGTACGGCGCCCATGTCCGCGAGGGTGGGCAGGAGGTTCGTTTTCCGCTCGATCCGCTCTGGGCGGGCGCGCATATCGACGCGATCGGCATCGACTATTATGCGCCACTCTCGGATTGGCGCGACACGCCGGATCATGCCGATCTCGCCATTGCCCGCGGCCCTGCCGATGTCGACTATCTGCGCAGCCGCCTGACAGCCGGAGAAGGTTACGACTGGCACTACGCCGACATCTCCGCCCGTTACGCCCAGGCCCGGCTGCCGATCACCGACGGCACCCATGGCAAGCCCTGGGTCTTCCGGCCGAAGGACCTGCCGAACTGGTGGCTCAATCAGCATGTCGAGCGTTCCGCCGGCGTCGAGGTCGGCGCAACCGGCTGGCTCCCGGGCTCGAAGCCCGTCTGGCTCACCGAGATCGGCGTGCCCGCCGTCGACAAGGGCGGGAACGCGCCCAACGTCTTCCCCGATCCGAAATCGGCCGACGGCGGCTATCCGCATTTCTCCACGAGGATGCGCGACGATCTGGTCCAGGCGCGCGGGCTGGAGGCGATCCTCTCGGGCTTCGACCCGGCGCTGCCCGGCTTCGACCCCGTGCGCAACCCGACCTGGCTGGCGCTCGGCTCGCGAATGGTCGATCCGGCGAACGTCTTCGTCTGGACCTGGGACGCCAGGCCTTTCCCGGCTTTTCCCGATCTGACCTCGGTCTGGGCGGACGGGGCGAACTACGAGACCGGCCACTGGATCAACGGACGGCTCGAAGGCGCCACGCTCGACCGGCTGGTACGGGCCATCCTGGCCGATTACGGCCTGCCCGCGCCCGACGAACTGGCGATCGACGGTTTCGTCGACGGCTATGTCCTCGATCGGCCGATCTCCGCCCGGCAGGCGCTCGAGCCGCTCGCCCAGGCCTTCGGCTTCGACGCGGCGATCTCGTCCGGAAAGCTCGCCTTCCGCGGCCGCGCCGCCACGGTCGCGCGCGCCTTGTCGATGGACGATCTGGTGCTCGATCGCGAGGGGCGGCCCTATGAGCTGCGCCGGGCGCAGGAGAGCGAGCTGCCGCGCGAGCTGCGTCTGGTCCATATCGACGGCGACAACGATTATCGCCAGGCGACCGCCCGCTCGCGCCGCCTCGCCGGAGCCGCGCGCCGGGAGAACGCCGTCGAACTTCCGCTGGTCACGCGCCGGGCCGAGGGGCAGCGCCTCGCCGATCAACGGCTGCAGGAGGTCTGGGCCGGACGCGAGACGCTCGAGCTGGAGCTGTCGCCGCGCTGCATCGGCCTCGAGGCCGGCGACGTCGTCTCGCTCCCGGTCGCCGGCCAGCCGCGCCTGTTCCGGCTGACCCGCCTCAGCGACGGCCCGACGCGGCGGGCCGAAGGGCGCGCCGTCGAGCCGGCGATCTATCGCGGCACGGCGGCCGGGGCGGGGGAGGCCGGGCGCACTCCGAAGGTGACGCCGCGGATCGCGGGGCGGCCCGATGCCCTGATCCTCGCGCTCCCGATCGCGCGCGAGACGCCGCCGCCGCTGCAGTCGCTCGCGGCTTTCGCCGATCCCTGGCCCGGCGGTCTCGCGATCTGGCGCGCGGGCGAGGGCACGCCCTTCGCGCTGGCCGGAATGGTCCAGGTCGCCTCGATCATGGGCGAGACCCTGACGGAGCTCGCGCCGGGCCCGCTCTGGCGGACCGATCGGCACGCCTCCGTCGACATGCGTCTGCGCGGCGGCGTCCTGGCCTCGGTTTCGCCGGACGCCGCGCTGGCCGGCGCGAACGCGCTCGCCCTCATCGATTCGACGGGGGAGATCGAGATCGTCACGGCGGCGCGCGTCGAACTGATCGGGCCCCGCATCTTCCGCCTGTCGCAGCTGGTGCGCGGGCTCGGCGGCACCGAACCGGCGGCGGCGCGGAGCTTGGCTCCCGGTGCGCGCGTGGTGGTGCTCGACGGCACGGCGATCCCGCTGACGACGAGCCCCGACGATATCGGCCGCCATATCCGCTATCGGATCGGTCCGCCGGATGCGGATGTCGCTGCGCCATCGATGCGCGAGCTGTCGGCGACGGTCTCGGCCGCGCCGCTGCGGCCGCTCGCACCGGTGCGTCTCCAGGCGCGCCGCCGGCCGTCCGGCGTCTCGCTGAGCTGGATCCGGCGCAGCCGGATCGACGGCGATTCCTGGGAAGCCGCCGAGATTCCGCTGGGCGAAGACAGCGAGCGCTACCGCGTCACGATCCGCGCCGGCGGCGAAATCCGCAGGGTCGTCGAGGTCGCCACATCGGCCATGCTCTACGAGCTGCCGGACGAACTCGCCGATTTCGGCAGCCCCCAGACCGAGCTCGACGTCGAGCTGTCGCAGCTCGGCGCCGTCGCGGGAGCCGGCCTCGCCCGACGTGGACTCGTCACGGTTCGCTGAGCTAGCCTCGCGGCCGCGTCGGCTCGACCTCACGCCGATGTTCATGGCGTATTCACGCGCACAGGGCTAGCGCAGGACGATGATGCTGCTCGACCCCAACGCCGCGATTCTCGCGCTCGTCACTGCCGCCGCCTCGCCGGTGGTGACGGCCGACTCGTCGCAGCCGATCTCCTGCCTCTCGGCCCAGGAGACGCGCGAGGCGGTGTCGGACGGCAAGGTCATGCAGCCCACCGCGGCCTCCCGCCACGCCCGCGAGGCCGCGCCCGGCGAGGTCCTGCGGATCAGGCTCTGCCGCCAGGGCGACGAGTTCGTCTATGTGGTGACGACGATGAAGCGTGACGGCCGCGTCGCCCGGGTCACGCTCGACGGCGCCTCCGGCAAGGTGGCGGATATCCGTTAGTTCGGCTATGCCGCGTCCCTGATCCGCCAATCGGAGAAAAGCCGCCGTGCGACTGCTCGTCGTCGAGGACGACAAGGACCTCAACCGCCAGATCGTCAATGCGCTGGAGAATGCCGGCTATGCCGTCGACAAGGCGTTCGATGGTGAGGAAGGTCTCTATCTCGGCGAAAACGAGCCCTATGACGCGGTCATCCTCGATCTCGGCCTGCCCAAGGTCGACGGGGTCGCCGTGCTGCAGGGTTGGCGGCGGGCCGGCAAGACCATGCCGGTACTGATCCTGACGGCGCGGGACCGCTGGAGCGACAAGGTCGCCGGCTTCGACGCCGGCGCCGACGACTACGTCGTCAAGCCCTTCCACATCGAGGAATTGCTCGCCCGCGTCCGCGCCCTGCTACGCCGCGCGGCCGGGCATGCGACAGCCGAATTGATCTGCGGCCCCGTCCGCCTCGACACGCGCGCCAGCCGCGTCGTCGTCGACGGCAACCCGGTCAAGCTCACCTCGCACGAATACCGCCTGCTCGCCTATCTGATGCATCATCAGGGGCGAGTGGTCTCCCGCACCGAACTGGTCGAGCATCTCTACGACCAGGACTTCGACCGCGACTCCAACACGATCGAGGTCTTCGTCGGCCGCCTGCGCAAGAAGCTCGGCGTCGACGTCATCGAAACCGTGCGCGGCCTCGGCTACATCGCCGCCGCGAAACCCTGAGGCCGCCATGCCGGTCACGCGGCAGCGTTTCTCGCTCGGCGCCCGGCTCTTCATCTCGGCCGCGATCTGCTGCGCGCTGGTGCTGATCCTGGCCGGCTTCGGCCTCACCACCTTCTACCGGCGTGCCGCCGAGCGGGGCTTCGACGAGCGCCTGAGCGTCTACATCAAGGAGTTGGTCGCCGATCTCGCGGCGCCGCCTGAAGCCGAGCGCCAGGCGATCGGCGATCTCGGCGAGCCGCGCTTCGACCTGCCGCTCTCCGGCTGGTACTGGCAGATCATCAGGCTCGACGGCGAGCGCCCGACGATCCGCACCTCGCGCTCGCTGGTCGGCGGGCAATTGCCGAAGCTGCTCGACCAGAATCTGCGCCCGAATGCCCGCGGCCTGCGCGAGAGCTACATCTCGGGACCGGACGAGCGGCGCCTGCGCGTGCTCGAGCGCGAGATCGATGTCGGCGAGGACGGCCGCTTCACCGTCGGGGTCGCGGCCCCTGCGGACGAGATCGAAGGCGACATCCGCGATTTTCGTTTCGCCCTGACGCTGACCTTCCTCTTCCTCGGCCTGGCGCTCGTCGCATCGACCATCGCCCAGGTCCGCTTCGGTCTGCGCCCGCTGGCGCGGCTGCGCGCCGCCGTCGGCACGGTGCGCACCGGCGAGAGCACGCGCATCGCCGGGCGCTACCCCCCCGACCTTGCTCCGCTCGCGGGGGAGCTGAACCAGCTGATCGATGCCAATCGCGAGATCCTCGAGCGCGCCCGCACCCAGGTCGGCAACCTGGCCCATGCCCTGAAGACGCCGCTCAGCGTGATGCAGAACGAGGCGGAGGCGGGCCAGGGCGCGCTGTCGCAGACGGTTCGGCACCAGACCGCGATCATGCGGGACCAGGTCCAGTACTATCTCGACCGCGCCCGGGCCGCCGCGCTGTCAGGCGCGCTCGGCGGCGTCTCCGAGATCGCGCCCTCGCTCGATGCCCTGATCCGGACCTTCGAGAAGATCGCGGCGGGCAGGGCGATCGAAGGCAGCCACAGCGTCCCCCCCGGCATTCGGTTCCGCGGCGAGAAGCAGGATCTCGAGGAGATGCTCGGCAACCTGCTCGACAACGCCTTCAAATGGGCCCGTTCGGAGGTGAGGGTCAGCCTCGCGCCCGAGGTGGACGCACCGGAGGGGCGCCTTGCTCTGCTGATCGACGATGACGGGCCGGGCCTTCCCGACGAGGCGATGGCCGAGGTTCTCAAGCGCGGCCGCCGGCTCGACGAGACCACGCCGGGCTCCGGCCTCGGCCTGTCGATCGTCGTCGATCTCGCCAAGCTCTATGGCGGCGGGCTTTCGCTCGAGCCCTCGCCGCTCGGCGGACTCCGGGCGCGCCTGCTTTTGCCGGCAGTTTGACCGCGGACAAGGTCCGCGTGACCCTTTGTCGCCATCTTCGGACATGAATAGGTTCCTTGGAAACGCTATGAACGGCGCATGCTGATCTGGATCATCTTCGCGGCCATGACGGGGGCTGCGGTCCTGGCGGTGCTCTGGCCGCTCGGCCGCCGGGCTCCCGCGCTCTTCGCCGATGCGGCCGGGGCGACGGCGCTCTATCGCGCGCAGGTGGCCGAGATCGACCGCGATCTCGGGCGCAAGCTGATCGGTGCGGCCGAGGCGGAGGCGGCCAAGGCCGAGGCTGCGCGCAGGCTGCTGCGCACGACGGCGGAGGAATCCGAGCCCGCCGGCGAGAGCGAGCCGTCGCTGCGCCGCCGGCGCGCCGCGTCCGCCATCGCGCTGTCCTGTGTCCCGCTGCTGGCTCTGCTGATCTACGGCGCCTATGGCTCGCCGACCATCCCGGATCAGCCGCTCGCAGCCCGGATGAAGGCCAATCCGGCGCAGGATTTCGAAATGGCGCTGGCCAGGATCGAGGCGCATCTCGCCGCCAACCCCACCGACGGCAAGGGTTGGAGCGTGCTGGCGCCGGTCTATCTGCGCCAGGGCCGCTTCGACGATGCCGCCAAGGCCTTCGCCAACGCCATCCGTTACGACGGCGCGACCGCAGATCGCCAGGCCGGCCAGGCCGAGGCGCAGGTGCTCGCCGCCGGCGGCGTGGTCACCGCCGCGGCGCGCGAGAGCCTCGCCGCCGCCCTGGCGCTCGAACCCGCCAATCCGCGCGCCCGCTTCTTCATGGCGATCGCGCAGGAACAGGACGGGCTGGTGCCGGCCGCGATCGCGGCGCTCAAGGCCCTGCTCGCCGACGCGCCGGCCGGAGCCCCGTGGGCCGGCCCGGTCCGCTCCCGCCTCGAGCGGCTGGAGGGCAAGCCCAGCACCGCGGAGACGATCGCCAGCCTGCCCGAGGCGGATCGCACGACCGCGATCCGCGGCATGGTCGACAGCCTCGCCGCGCGGCTGGCGGAAGGCGGCGGCAGCCTCGCCGAATGGTCCCGGCTGATCCGCTCGCAAGCGGTCCTCGGCGAGCGCGAGGCGGCGCTGAAATCGCTCGCGACCGCGCGTGAGCGGCTGGGAACCGATCCCTCCGCCGTGGCAGCCCTCGACGGCCTGCGCAACGAGCTCGGCCTGCAGGAGGCCGCACGATGACCATCCAGGCCGGTATCCCCACCACACCCCCGCGCAAGGGCATGACGCGCAAGCAGCGGCGCCTTGTCGTGATCGCCGCGGCCGGCGCCGTGCTCGGCCTCGCCGCCGGGCTGGTCGCCTATGCGCTGCGCGATTCGATCGTCTTCTTCTACGGGCCGACCGAAATCGTCGAGAAGAACCTCAGCCCCGGCACCCGCCTGCGCCTGGGCGGGCTGGTCGAGGCCGGCTCGGTCGAGCGTGGCCCCAACCAGCGCGTGAGTTTCGCCGTCACGGACGGAAAGACCAAGGCCGTCGTCAGCTATACCGGCCTGTTGCCGGATCTCTTCCGGGAGGGGCAGGGGGTCGTCGCCGAGGGCGTGCTGGAAGCGCCGGGGCGCTTCCGGGCCGATTCCGTCCTCGCCAAACATGACGAGACCTATATGCCGCGCGAGGTTGCCGACGCATTGAAGAAGCAGGGCCACTGGCAGCCCGGCGAAACCAAGGCCGGCGCGCCCGCGGCGCCGGCCTCGAAATAGGGCTGCGCCCGTGTTCGTCGAGATCGGTCATTTCGCCCTGGCGCTGGCGCTCGGCGTCGCCGTCGTCCAGACCATCGTCCCGCTCTGGGGCGTGGCCCGCAACGACCCGGCCCTGGCCGCGGTCGGCCCGGCGGCCGCGATCGCCTGCTTCCTCCTCGTCGCGCTCGCCTTCGGCTGCCTGACGATGTCCTATGCGCTGTCCGATTTCTCGGTCGAGAACGTCGCGGCCAATTCGCATTCGACGCAGCCGCTGATCTACAAGCTGACCGCCGTCTGGGGAAACCATGAGGGCTCGATGCTGCTCTGGAGCCTCATCCTGGTGCTGTTCGGAGCGCTGGTCGCGCTGTCACGCCGCTCGCTGCCGGTGAAGCTGCGGGCCGGCACGCTCGCGGCGCAGGGCAGCATCAGCGTCGCCTTCCTCTCCTTCACGCTGCTGACCTCGAACCCGTTCCGGCGCCTCGTTCCGGCGCCGGGCGAGGGGCAGGACCTCAACCCGATCCTCCAGGATCTCGGCCTCGCCATCCACCCGCCACTGCTCTATGTCGGCTATGTCGGCTTCTCGATCACCTATGCCTTCGCCGTCGCGGCGCTGATCGAGGGCAAGATCGACGCGGTCTGGGCGCGCGCCGTCCGCCCCTGGACCCTGCTGGCCTGGACCTTCCTGACCCTCGGCATCGCGATGGGCTCCTACTGGGCCTATTACGAGCTCGGCTGGGGCGGCTGGTGGTTCTGGGACCCGGTCGAGAACGCCTCGCTGATGCCCTGGCTCGCGGGCACCGCGCTGATTCACTCGACTGTGGTGATGGAGAAGCGCGACGCGCTCAAGGTCTGGACGATCCTGCTCGCCATCCTGACCTTCTCGCTCTCGCTGCTCGGCACCTTCATCGTCCGCTCGGGCGTCCTGACCTCGGTGCACTCCTTCGCCAGCGATCCGCAGCGCGGCCTGTTCATCCTCGGCATCCTGATCGCCTTCATCGGCGGCTCGCTGGCGCTGTTCGCCTGGCGTGCGCCGCTGCTGAAGCAGGGCGGCCTGTTCGCGCCGGTCTCGCGGGAGAGTGCGCTCGTCATCAACAACCTCTTTCTGGCGACCGCCTGCGCCACCGTCTTCATCGGCACGCTCTACCCGCTCGTGCTGGAGATGCTGACCGGCGATAAGATCTCGGTCGGCCCGCCCTTCTTCAACGCCACCTTCGTGCCGCTGCTGGTGCCGCTGCTGCTGCTGCTGCCGATCGGTCAGACCCTGGCCTGGAAGCGTGGTGACCTGCTCGGCGCCGCGCAGCGCGCCCAGGTCGCCTTCGGGCTCGGCGTGATCACGACGCTGGCGATCTTCGCTTTCGTCCGTGGCGGCCCGGTCCTGGCGCCGCTCGGCATCGGCCTCGGTGTCTTTCTCGTCGCGGGGGCGTTCTGGGAAGTCGGCGAGCGTGTCGTCGGCCGTGCCGGCAGCGCTTCGGCGGCATGGTCGCGGGCGAAGGGCCTGCCACGCTCGGCCTGGGGCACGGCGCTCGGCCATGCCGGCGTCGGCCTCAGCGTGATCGGCATCGCGGCCGTCGCCTGGGGCACGGAGGCGATCGGCATGCTCAGGGTCGGCGAGAGCCTGACGAGCGGCCGCTATACCGCGACGCTCGAGGCGGTGACGCCCCGCATCGGGCCGAATTATCGCGAGGAGGCGGCGCGCTTCCGCATCGTCGCGAACGGGGCCGAGCTCAAGCCGGTCGAGGCGATGAAGCGCGTCTATACGGCCCGCGCCATGCCGACCACCGAGGCCGGCATCCGCACAGACGGGCTCGGCCAGGTCTATGTCAGCCTCGGCGAGCCCGACGGTAGCGGCGCGATCGCGGTGCGGCTGCACGACAAGCCGCTGATCCTGCTGATCTGGATCGGCGCGCTGGTGATGGCAGTGGGCGGGGCGCTCTCGCTGACCGACCGGCGCTTCCGCCTGGCCGCGCCGCGCCGGGCGGCGGCGTCTGCGGCTCTGCCGCAGGCGGCCGAGTGACCGCGATGCGCCGCCTCCTGCTTCTCCTCTCCGCGCTCGCCCTCCTTGCCGGTCCCGCCCGGGCCGTCCAGCCAGGCGAGGTGTTGAAGGACGCGGCGCTCGAGCAGCGGGCCCGCGCGATCTCCTCCGGCCTGCGCTGCCTGGTCTGCCAGAACCAGTCGATCGACGATTCCGACGCGCCGCTCGCCAAGGACCTGCGCGTCTTGGTGCGCGAGCGCCTGGTCGCCGGCGACAGCGACAGGGCCGTGGTCGATTTCGTCGTGGCCCGCTACGGCGATTTCGTCCTGCTGCGCCCGCCGCTGAATGCGCGCACGATCGCGCTCTGGGCCGCCCCCTTCCTGATCGTGCTGATCGGAGCGGCCTTCCTCTGGCGCCGGCGCAATCGCAGCCTCGCCCCGGCCAATGCCGCGCTCACGGCCGAAGAGCAGGCGAGGCTGGACGAGCTGGTGAAGCGCGGCGACGGCTAGATCGGCCTAACGGCTGATACCGCAGCTCCGGAAAAGCTCCGCCCGGTAAGCATTGCTGCTACCTCCGGCAACCGCGTAGCCGCGTGGGCTGCCGGCGACGGGCGTTTCATAGGCGAAGTGCGCGTAGGTCCGGGCGAAGCAGGCGGCCTGCTCTCCGGCATATCCGCGCTGGGTCGCCACCCTCAGGCCGGCACGATAGGCGGATCCTGCCCTGCCGGACGACGCGCCCGCCCTGCGCTGCCGGAGATCGCCGAGCCGGTCGACGCCGCAACGGCGTTGCAGCTCGGCGTTGTAAGCCGGTGTCGAGGCCGCGAACCAGCTTTTCCGGCCGCTATGGTGTTCGACGACGACCGCGTGTTTGGCGAAGACCCGTCCATAGCATTCGGCGTCGTCGTAGCCGCGGCGCTGCGCCAGGCGGATGCCGGTTTCATAGGCCGGCAGGTCTTGCGCCAGGGCGCCGTCTCCCACGAACAGCAATGCGGCGAAGGCCAGGTGTCCAACCGCGAATCTCATTGCGACCTGCTCTTTTCGCGCGCATCGGACGTAAGGAGCATCGTGCCAGTCCCGGCGTCAAGCACGCTTCGTCTGGCGTCCGCCAACCTTACGAAACTGTCATCGTCGGGCGAAATCCGGGTAAGGCGCCGGCCGTCATGGTCCTCGTCACGAAGCAGGGAAGGCCCTGCCTCCCGCATCGAGGTGAGAACCATGACGACGCAAGAGAACAGCACCCCCGAAGTCACCGTCCGCTCGCCGGCCTCCGCCCGCTCGATCCTGAAGCGCGGCGCGATCGTCGCCGGCGCCGCGACGCTCAGCATCGGCCTGATGGCCGGTCTCGCCGATACCGTCCTCAACAGCCACGGCGCCGCCATCGCGCAGCCGATCCAGCTCTCCGGCGTGCAGCAGACGCAGCTGCCGTCCTTCGCCGACGTGGTCGACCGGGTCAAGCCCGCCGTCGTCTCCGTCCGGGTCAAGGCCAAGGTCGTCGCCAGCGCCGACGAGGAGAGCGGCCCGGCCGGCATCGAGGGCCTGCCTCCCGGCCATCCGCTCGAGCGCTTCTTCCGCCGCTTCGGCGAGGAGGGCTTCGGCCCGCGCGGGCCGCAGCAGCAGCCGCGCATGCAGCTCGCCCAGGGCTCCGGCTTCTTCATCAGCCAGGACGGCTATGTGGTCACCAACAATCACGTCGTCGCCAATGCGGCCGAGGTCCAGCTCGTCACCGATGGCGGCAAGACGCTCTCGGCCAAGGTGATCGGCACCGATCCGCGCACCGATCTCGCGCTGCTCAAGGTCAACGAGTCCGGCAATTATCCTTATGTCCAGCTCGCTTCGGGCAAGCCGCGCATCGGCGACTGGGTGCTGGCGGTCGGCAATCCGTTCGGCCTCGGCGGCACCGTGACCGCCGGGATCGTCTCGGCCCAGGGTCGCGACATCGGCTCCGGCCCCTATGACGATTTCATCCAGATCGACGCGGCGGTGAACCGCGGCAACTCGGGTGGTCCGACCTTCAACCAGAAGGGTGAGGTCGTCGGCGTCAACACCGCGATCTACTCGCCCTCGGGCGGCAATGTCGGCATCGCCTTCGCGATCCCCGCCGCCACGGTCCAGAGCGTCGTCGAGCAGCTCAAGGAGCACGGCTCGGTCGCGCGCGGCTTCATCGGCGTGCAGATTCAGCCGGTCACGGCCGAGGTCGCCGACGCCATCGGCCTGAAGGACGCCAAGGGCGCGCTGATCGCCGAGGCGCAGCACAATGGTCCGGCGGCCAAGGCCGGCCTGCGCCGCGGCGACACGATCCTGGCCGTCAACGGCGAGAAGATCGCCGACGCCCGCGAGCTCTCGCGCAAGATCGCGACCTTCGCGCCGGGCACGAAGGCGAGCCTGACGATCTGGCGCGACGGCAAGGAGCGCGAGGTCAGCTTCGAGGTCGGCCGGCAGCCGGCGGCGTGAAGCGATCCTTTCGGGGCATGCTCGGGCGCGTAGCGTCAGTCCAACTTGCAAGAGCATGTCCCGGGCGGATGGTTCTCCCGGTTGTCACGTCGCCCCCTGCCGGGAATGCCAGCCGTCACGGCGGCAGGTCGGATCGTCACCTCCGGCCTGCCGCTTTTCCGTTCGAGCGGGTTCCGGTCGGCCGACGGCCTGCTCCGCTCGCAGAAGCGGCTCCGATTTTGCGGAACCCGCTTTCCCTGGGTTAGGTTGCAGCCATGCGACTCCTGATCGTTGAAGACGATGCCGAGGCGGCAGCCTATCTGGTCAAGGCCCTCCGCGAGGCCGGCCATGTCGCCGATCACGCCCCCGACGGGCTCGAGGGCTACGCCATGGCCCAGGGCGGCGGCTACGACGTGCTCGTCGTCGACCGCATGCTGCCGCGCATGGACGGGCTCTCGGTGATCCGCTCGCTGCGCGAGCAGGGCGAGACGACGCCGGTGCTGATCCTCTCGGCGCTCGCCCAGGTCGACGATCGCGTCAAGGGCCTGCGCGCCGGCGGCGACGACTACCTCCCCAAACCCTACGCCTTTTCCGAGCTGCTCGCCCGCGTCGAGGTGCTGTCGCGCCGGCGCGGCGCGCCGGCCGCCGAACCGACGACCTACCGCATCGGCGATCTGCTGCTCGACCGGCTGGCGCACCGCGTCACCCGCGCCGGCGAGGAGATCGTGCTGCAGCCGCGCGAGTTCCGCCTGCTCGAATATCTGATGAAGCATGCCGGGCAGGTGGTGACCCGGACCATGCTGCTCGAGAACGTCTGGGACTACCACTTCGACCCGCAGACCAACGTCATCGACGTGCACGTCTCGCGGTTGCGCGCCAAGATCGACAAGGGCTTCGAGCATCCGATGATCCACACCGTCCGCGGCGCGGGATACATGGTCCGTGACACAGCTCGCTGAGGCCCGGACAGGCGAGGAAGCACCGCCGTCGGGCGGCCGCCTGCGCTTCCTGCCGCATCTCGTCCGCACCACTGCCTTCAAGCTGACGGCGATCTATCTCGTCGTCTTCGCGCTCTTCGCCGTCTTCGTGCTGGGTTACGTCGCCTGGAACGCCAAGAACCTGCTCGACGACCAGATCCGCTCGACCATCGACGCCGAGATCCAGGGCCTGGCCGAGCAGCAGCGCCTCGGCGGCATCCGGCGGCTCGTCCAGGTCATCGAACGGCGCTCGCGCGGGCCGGGTGCCTCGCTCTATCTCGTCACCACGCCGCTGGGCGAGCGCATCGCCGGCAATATCGAGGCGCTGCCGCCGGGCACGCTCGACCGGCAGGGCGAGAGCGAGATCGAGTATGCCCGCTCCTCCGAGGCGCTCAACCAGACCAATCACGCCATCGTCCGCGTCTTCATGCTGCCGGCGGGCTTCCGGCTGCTGGTCGGCCGCGATGTCGAGGAGCGCGAGAGGCTGCGCGTCGTGATCAAGCGCGCGGCCGGCTGGTCGGTCCTGCTCGTGGTCGTGCTCGGCTGCTTCGCCGGCTGGTTCGTGGCGCGCCGCGTGCTGAAGCGCATCGACGGCATGAACGACACCGCCCGCTCGATCATGGCGGGCGATCTCAAGGGGCGGCTCGCCATCGCCGGCACCGGCGACGAGCTCGACCGGCTGGCCGAGAACCTCAACGCCATGCTCGACCGCATCGGCGAGTTGATGAGCGGCATGCAGCAGGTCTCGGACAACATCGCCCACGACCTCAAGACGCCGCTGACGCGCCTGCGCAACCGGGCCGAGGAGGCCCTGCGGACAGCGCAGTCGCCCGAGCAGCTGCGCGCCGCGCTCGACGGCGCGATCGACGAGGCGGACGGGCTGATCCGGGTGTTCAACGCGCTCCTGATGATCGCGCGGCTCGAGACCCGCCAGATCACCGACAGCATGGCGCCGCTCGACCTCGCCGAGATCGTCGACGGGCTCTCCGAGCTCTACGAGCCGCTGGCGGAGGAAGCGGGGCTGACCCTGTCCGCTTCGGTGGAGCCGGGTCTCTCGCTAGTCGGCAACCGCGAATTGATCGGCCAGGCACTCGCCAACCTGATCGACAACGCCCTGAAATACGGCAAGCCCGAAGGCGGCGCGCCGGCGACCGTCGCCGTCGCCGCCCGACGTATCGGCGAGAGCGTCGAGATCGGCGTCGCCGATCATGGGCCCGGCATCCCCGAGGCCGATCGCGGCCGCGTGCTCGAGCGCTTCGTGCGGCTCGACCAGAGCCGCAGCAAGCCGGGCTTCGGGCTCGGGCTCGCGCTCGCCTCGGCGGTGGCCCGCCTGCATGGCGGCACGATCCGGCTGTCGGACAATGCGCCGGGGCTCGATGTCGTGATGTCGCTGCCCGTCGAGCCGCATCCTGTGGACAGGCCGGCCGCGGAGGCGCCGGCGGTCTCGACATCGCCGCCGGACGGCGCAGGGTTCCAGTCGGCTTGACGCGGAGGCCCGGTCGGTCCGATGACGCCGCCGTTCCGGACAAGCCGCGGCGACCGGACGACGGCGCGGTGGGCTGAACGGGGTCCGGGCCGGTGGTTGCGGAGGTCAGTGTGGGCGAGCCCTTATGCGAGCGCCTGAAGGCGGCGCCTGTCCTGCCGGCCCGTGGCAAGGTCGAGGCGATCTGGCGCGGGGAGCTGGTCGAGCGCGTGTTCGATGCCGAGGCCGGGCAGCGCCTCGCCGCACATCTCGCCGGCGATGAGGCCTCGGCCGCGCTGGTTGCCGGGATCCTCGCGCATTCGCCCTTCCTGACGCAGATCATGCGGCGTGACCCGGACGGGCTGCTCGCCTCCCTGGTCACGGATCCGGGAGAACGCCGGGACGCGCTGCTCGCCGGCATCGCCGCCTTCGCCACGCCCGAGACCGCGACCGCCGACCTGATGCGCGAACTGCGCCGCTTCCGCCAGGCGATGGCGCTGCTGGTCGCTCTCGCCGACATCGGCGGTGCCTGGGCGGTCGAGGCCGTCACCGCGGCGCTCAGCGCGACCGCCGACATGGCCGTGAGGCTCGCCAGCGAGCACGCGCTGCATCAGGCCGCGGGCCTCGGCCGGATCGCGCTCGCCGACCCCGCCACGCCCGGCAAGGGCTCCGGCCTCGTCGTCCTCGCGCTCGGCAAGCATGGCGCCGGCGAGCTGAACTATTCCTCCGACATCGACATCGTCGTCTTCTTCGATCCGGAGACGGCGGAAGCCGCCGGCGTCGCCGAGCCGTCGAGCTTCTTCGTCAAGCTCACCCAGCAGATCGCCCGCATCATCCAGGAGCGTACGCCCGACGGCTATGTCTTCCGCGTCGACCTGCGCCTGCGGCCCGATCCCGGCTCGACCCATGTCGCCGTCGCCCTGCCGACCGCCTATGCCTATTACGAGACGGTCGGCCAGAACTGGGAGCGCGCCGCGATGATCAAGGCGCGGCCCGTCGCCGGCGACCTCGATCTCGGCCGCCGCTTCATCGCCGATCTCGCCCCGTTCATCTGGCGCAAATATTTCGACTTCGCCGCCATCGCCGACATCCACGCGATGAAGCGCCAGATCCAGTCGGTGAAGGGCTTCGAGACGCTCAGCCTGCCCGGCCACAACGTCAAGCTCGGCCGTGGCGGCATCCGCGAGATCGAGTTCTTCGTCCAGACCCAGCAGCTCGTCTTCGGCGGCAGGCGCCCGGCCCTGCGCGGAGCGCGCACGCTCGACATGCTCGGCGAGCTGACGAAGGAGAACTGGATCAGCCCGCAGGCGCGCGACGAGCTGACGGAGTCCTATTGCTGGCTGCGCACCATCGAGCACCGGCTGCAGATGCGCCATGACGAGCAGACGCAGACCCTGCCGGCGGAGGCCGCCGATCTCGACGCCTTCGCCCGCTTCTGCGGCTATCCTTCGGCCAAGGCCTTCGGCAAGGAGCTCGAGGCGCATGCGCGGCGCGTCGAGGGCCATTACGCCCTCCTGTTCGAGGAGGCGCCGAGCCTCGCCAGCGAGGCCGGGTCGCTCTCCTTCACCGGCACCGAGAACGATCCCGAGACATTGGAGACCCTGGGCAAGCTCGGCTTCCGCCAGCCGGCCGCCGCCGCCGAGACGGTACGCGGCTGGCATTTCGGCCGGCGCCCCGCGGTGACCAGTGCACGTGCCCGCGAGGTGCTGACGGAACTGACGCCGGCGCTGCTGGTCGCGCTCGGCCGCACGACGGACCCGGACGGTGCGCTCGCCCATCTCGACAATGCCTTCGTGCGCATGCCGGCGGCGGTCGAGCTGCTCACCCTGCTGCGCTCGCACGAGGCGCTGCTGCAGCTCTTCGCCGAGATCCTCGGCAGCGCGCCGCGCCTCGCCAAGGTCGCCGCGCTCTACCCGCACGTGCTCGACGCGGTGATCGACCCTGCCTTCAGCGCGCCGCGGCATGACGCCGAACAGGTCGCGCAGCGTGTGCGCGCCATCATCGGCGCGCCGCCGCCCAGCGTCGAGGAGGGGCTCGACCGCATGCGTGACGCCGCCCGGCAGGAGAATTTCCTGGTCGGCGCCCGCCTCCTCTCCGGCGTGGTCAACGCGGAGCAGGCTGCGCAAGGCTATGCCGCCGTGGCGCAGGCCTGTATCCGCGCCGCCTTCGACGACACCCGCGCCGCCTTCGCCGCCGATCACGGCCTCGTGGCAGGCGCCGAAACGGTCGTGCTCGGCCTCGGCCGCCTCGGGGCCGGCGAGCTCACCCCGTCATCCGATCTCGACCTGATGCTGCTCTACGACCGGCCGGACGACGCGGAGGCGAGCGACGGCCGGCGTCCGCTCGATCCGGTGACCTGGCATGTCCGCTTCACGCAGCGTCTCGTCGCGGCGCTGACCGTGCCGACGCGGCGCGGCACGCTCTACCAGGTCGACATGCGGCTGCGCCCCTCCGGCAACAAGAGTCCGGCGGCCACCCAGTTCGAGGGCTTCAGGGCCTATCACCAGGGCGAGGCCGAGATCTGGGAGGAGATGGCGCTGACCCGCGCGCATGTCGTCGCCGGCGATGCCGTGCTGGGAGCGAGGGTCGAGACCGCGATCCGGGAGATCCTGCTGCGCAAGCGCGTGCCGGCCAAGGTCGCCGCCGCGGTCGCAGAGATGAGGGCGCTGATCGCCCGGGAGAAGGGCGAGGGCGACCCCTGGGACCTCAAGCTCGCCGCCGGCGGGCTCACCGATCTCGACTTCCTGGCGCAGTTCCTGGTGCTCGCCCATGGTCACGACCATCCCCGGCTCCTCGCCCGGACCACGGCCGGGATCTTCGCCGCGGCGCGCGACACCGGTGTCGTCACGGCCGAGGATGCCGGGCGTCTGGCGGGGGCGGCGCGCTTCCTCGGCGACGTCCAGCTCTGGCAGCGCTTCACCGTCGAAGAGGGCTTCGATCCCAAGGCCATCCCGGAGCGCGTCCTGCGCCGGATCGCGACGGCGGTCGGCCTGCCGGACGCCAGGATGCTGAAGGCCGAGCTCGACGAGCGGCGGGCGATGGTGCGCGGCCTCTTCAGGCAGATCCTGGGCGCGGCGCAGAAGGGCTGAGCCGTCTTCAGGAAGGCCTGCGAGGGTTCAGGCCGCCCGTTCCAGCTCCGCGGCTGCCGGGCTCTTCAGCGGCAGGTGGACCATCACGATCGTGCCCGAGCCCATGATCGAGCGGATCCGGAGCGATCCGCCATGCAGCTCGGCCAGCGAGCGCGCGATGGCGAGGCCGAGCCCGGACCCGCCATGGCTGCGGATGAGGTCGCCCTCGACCTGCTCGAACGGACGGCCGATGCGGCCGAGCTTTTCGCGCGGGATGCCGATGCCGCTGTCCTCGACATAGAGGTTGAGGGCGTCGGACGCCGGCTTGATGCGCACGGCGATCCTGCCGCCCTCGGGCGTGAACTTGACCGCATTGTCGACGAGGTTCTCGACGATCTGGAAGAGGGCGTGCGAGTCCGCTTCGAGCCGCAGGTCGCTGCCGAGATCGCTGGTGAGGGAGAGCCGCTTGCGCGCGATCGCCTCGCGGTGGCAGCTGATCGCTTCGTCGACCACGAGGTCGAGCGCGACCTCGGTCTTCTCCAGTTCGACCTTGCCGGATTCGAGCCTGGCCATGTTGAGGATGTCGTTGATCACAGCGAGCAGGTAGCCGCCGCTGGAGCGGATGTCGCGGACATATTCGACATAGCGCTCGGAGCCGAGGGGGCCGAACAGCCCGTCGTCCATGATCTCCGAGAAGCCGAGGATGGCGTTGAGCGGCGTACGCAGCTCGTGGCTCATATTGGCGAGGAATTCGGACTTGGCCCGGTTGGCGCTTTCGGCTGCGGCCTTCTGCTCGAGGTAGAGCTCGGCCAGTTCGGCGAGCTGCTGGGCCTGCGTTTCCAGCTTCTGGCGCGAGGCCTTGAGGTCCGTGACGCTCTTGAGCAGCTCGTGCTCCGAGCGGGTCAGGCGCTCCTCCTGCTGCTTCAGCATGGTGATGTCGGTGCCGACCGAGACCGAGCCGCCGTCCTTGGTGCGGCGGCCGTTGATCTGCAGCCAGCGCCCATCGGAGAGCTTCGCCTCGTAGGAGTGGCTGCCGGAGCTCGCCCGCGTGCTGCGCACCGGCTCGCGGTCGATGCTCGGCTGGGCGCTGTGGCTCATGATCTGCTCATAGGCCGTGCCGGTCCTCACCAGTTCCGGGGGCAGCTTGTGCAGCTGCTGGTATTTGGCGTTGCAGAGCACGAGCTTCTGCTCGGCGTCCCAGAGCACGAAGGCTTCCGAAATCGCCTCGACCGCGTCGCGCAGCCGGGCGTCGGCGGTCGCGGTGCGCGCCGCCATGCGGCGCTGCTCGGAGATGTCGACGACGATGCCGACGAGATGCTGCGCGCCGGTGCGCCGGTCCGTCACCAGCTCGGCCCGGGCCTTGAGCCAGACCCAGTCGCCGGAGGCGTTGCGGACGCGGAATTCCTGGTCGAGATGATTGGTCTCGCCGCGGCTGACCGCATCGGCCAGGGCGTAGAGGTCGGCGTCTTCGGGATGGATGAAGGCGTTGACCTCGCCGAAGGACATGAACTCGCCGGCGCGGTCGTAGCCGAGCATGGCGTACATCGAGTCCGACCAGTACATCCGGCCCCGGGCCAGGTCCCAGTCCCACAGGCCGCAATGGCCGCGGCTGAGCGCCGTGTCGATGCGGTCGCGCACGCAGTCGCAATCCTCGTCGGCGGCGCGGGCGCGCCGCGACTGCAGCACGAAGGCGGCGGTGATGCCGGCGAGCACGATCGCCGCGGAGCTGAACAGCACGAGGATCGAGCGCCGGCGTTCCTCCCAGGCGGACAGCGCCCGCTTCACCGGATGCAGCACGGCGATCTGCCCCAGCGGGGCTGCGAGGTTGCGGACGGTGGCGAGGGCTTCGATGCCGCCCGGCAGCGTGATCGGCATGACGCCGGCGCGGTCGGCGAAGGCGGTCAGCGCCTGTCCGGGGCCGAGCAGGTCGACGAGGTTGCGCTCGCTCGCGCCGAGCGCCGGCTCGCCGCCGACGACGCGGCCGCCGGCGTCGCTGACATAGGCGATGCGGCCGCGGCCGGCGATGTGCCTGGTCGTCAAGGGAGTCAGCGTGCTTTCCGGGCGCTTGCCGTCCTTCGAGGCTAGATCGAGCTCGCGCACGAGCAATGCGGCGAGTGCGTCCAGGTCCGTTGCTGCATCGTCGAGCGCGTCGTCGCGCAGGGCGCTGGTTTGAACATACGCTCCGAGCGCAAGCAGTAAGACGAAGCCGGCGACGAGCGCCGGAATGACTTTCCGGAACGTCGGCTCCAGCTGTTCGAAGCGCTGATAGAGCGGATGGGTCAGGGACCGTGCTACGCCGAGAACTGAATTTGCGCGCACGTGTGCGCAAGCCGCGTCTGCACGCGTCATGCCCGTCCCCCTTCGGAAGCGATGTACCGACAGTAAGATCGGGAGACGTGCCGCATCTCCGAATCAGTGTCAGTTGAATCCGGAGGGGGTATTTTGTCTAGCGGAAACTTCTCCAATTCGATGCTTTTGCGCGCAAGGGTTGTGGTCGCGAATCGGTTGAATCCTGCGCGCGCAGGACTTCGTTAACCTTTGACCGGGCGGCTGGTTAACGCGGATTCACGGCGGGATGAGCAGCGCCTTTTCGCCGTTCCGCGGCGTTGCGCGGCGGCAGGCCCGCAACCCTCGAGCGCGGGCCGGTCCGGGGGCTCCGCTGCCTGCGCCAGGCCTCCTCCGGCGCGACCGTGCTCGTGGGTCCGGGCCCGGCCTGCGCCGGAGATCCGGAAGCGTTCCCTGCGCTGCTCGATCCCGCCCGCGGGGCTCGCGACGCGGAGCGGGAGATCGGCGGCGCCGCCCGCGTCAGGCCAGCGAGCGGGCGGCGATGTCGGCGACGTCGCGTGACAGGTTCGGCGTGTTGTGGACCATGCGCAGCGCGGCCTCCGCCCTGGCCCGGCGCCCGGCTTCCAGCATGCGCCAGGTCTTGAACGAGCCGAGCAGGCGGGAGGCGACCTGCGGGTTGGTCCGGTCGAGCGCGATCACGATGTCGGCGACGAAGCCGTAGCCCTCGCCATCGGCCCGGTTGAACTGGGTCAGGTTGGCGGCGAAGCCGCCGATCAGGCTGCGCACGCGGTTTGGATTGCCGAGCGAGAAGGCGGGGTGGCCCATCAGGCCCTTGACCCGGGCGAGGGTACCGTCCTCCGCGATGAGCGCCTGCGCCATCAGCCATTTGTCGAGCACCAGCGGCTCGCGGGCATAGAGTTCGCCGAAGCGCGTGATCAGCTCCTCGCGCTCGGGCCCCGGAACGAGCGTCATCGCGGCCAGCGCCGCGAGCCGGTCGGTGAGGTTGTCGGCTTCCGCGAACTGCGCCAGCGCCGCGCGCGCGCCCTCGGCCGGAGCCCCGAGTGCGATCAGGCCGAGCGCCTCGTTGCGCAGCGCACGCCGGCCGGCGGGAGCCGCGGCCGGCGAATAGGGGCCGCGTTCGGCGAGGCTGCCGCGCAGCTCGGCGAGCTGTCGCACGAGCGCTGCGCCGATCGCAGCCGAGAGCCGGCGATGGGCGCCGTGCACGACGGCCGGGTCGACATCGGCGCCGATCTCGCGGGCGATGTCGGCCGGCGCCGGCAGTCGCAGGGCCTGCGCCGCGAAGGCGGGGTCGGCCTGGGCCGGGCCGGCGAGGAAGGCGGACAGCGCCTCGGCGAGCGCCGAAGCCGTCGTATCCAGCGTGGTCATGTCGCCCCTGCCGGCGCGCACCAGCGCCCGTGTCGCCACGGTCTGCAGCGCCTGCCAGCGATTGAAGGAATCGCTGTCGGCGGTGAACAGGGTCAGGAGCTCGCTGTCGCCGAGGTCGAGCTCGAGCCTGACCGGGGCGGAGAAGCCGCGCAGCAGCGACGGTGTCGGCGCCTCCCGCACATCGGTGAAGGTGACGGAGAGCGACGGACGGTCGAGCACGACCACGCCGCCGGCCTTCAGGGCCGGCGAGATGCTGGTGAGCGGCAGGTCGCCACCCTTGCCGACGAGGCCGAGCGCGACCGGTATGACCATCGGCTGCTTCTCCGGCTGGCCGGGCGTCGGCGGCGTCGACTGGGCGAGCTGCAGCGTATAGCTCTTCGCCTGCGCGTCGTATTTGCCGGACGCGACCACGGTCGGCGTGCCGGCCTGCTCGTACCATCTGGCGAAATGGGCGAGATCCTGCCCGGAGGACTCGACGAAGCAGTCGAGGAATTCCTCGATCGTCGCGGCCGTGCCGTCGCAGCGCTCGAAATAGAGGTCCATGCCGCGCGCGAAGGCGTCCTCGCCGATCAGCGCCTTGAGCATGCGGATCACCTCCGCGCCCTTCTCGTAGACCGTCGGTGTGTAGAAGTTGTTGATCTCCTTGTAGGCACGCGGCCTGACCGGATGGGCGAGTGGGCCGGCATCCTCCGAGAACTGCGTCGCGCGCAGCGTGCGCACATCGGCGATGCGCTTCACCGGGCGCGAGCGCTCGTCGGAGGAGAACTCCTGGTCGCGGAAGACGGTGAGGCCCTCCTTGAGGCAGAGCTGGAACCAGTCGCGGCAGGTGATGCGGTTGCCGGTCCAGTTGTGGAAGTACTCGTGCGCGATGATCGCCTCGATCGAGGCGTAGTCGCCGTCGCTCGCCGTCAGCGGGTCGGCGAGCACGTATTTGTCGTTGAAGATGTTGAGGCCCTTGTTCTCCATCGCGCCCATGTTGAAGTCGGACACGGCGACGACGTTGAACACGTCGAGATCGTAATTGCGGCCGAAGACGCGCTCGTCCCAGCGCATGCAGCGCACGAGGCTGTCCAGCGCCCAGCCGGCGCGCCCGGCCTTGCCCGGCTCGACATAGACCGCGAGCTCGACCTTGCGGCCGTCGGCCGTGACGTAAGGCTGCCGGACATGGTCGAGCCTGCCGCCGACCAGCGCGAACAGATAGGCCGGCTTCGGATGCGGATCGTGCCAGACGGCGAAATGCCGTTCGCCGCCGGGCAGCTCCGCCGCCGCGACGAGGTTGCCGTTGGAGAGCAGGACCGGCACCTGCGCCTTGTCCGCTTCGAGCCGGACCGTATAGACGCTCATCACGTCGGGCCGGTCGAGGAAATAGGTGATGCGGCGGAAGCCGTCGGCCTCGCATTGCGTGCAGTAGACGCCGCCGGAGCGATAGAGCCCCATCAGCTTGGTGTTCGCGCTGGGATCGAGCGTCGTCTCGATCCCGAGCGAGAACGGCCGTGCCGGCGGTGCGGCGATCGTCAGCCCCTGCGGCGACACCGCATAGGCGGACGGATCGAGCGGGCGATCGTCGAGCGCCAGCGAGTCCGGCGTCAGCTCGTCGCCATCGAGCACGAGCGGCGCGCCGGCATGGCCGGCCGGGTTCGGCCGGAGCTTCAGCAGGGCGCGTACCCTGGTCCGCGTCGGATCGAGGACGATGTCGAGGTCGACGGTGTCGATCAGCCAGTCGGAGGGGCGGTAGTCCTCGAGGCGGATCAGCGGGGCGTCTTCGGCGCGCATGGGCTCGGCTCGCTTCCTTCGGTCGCTCTTATCTATGAAGCCGGAGAGGACGGCGGAAGCCGTCAGGGCAGGGCATGGAACCTGCCGGCCGTGACCGCCGGCTCGGCATGGCTGACCAGGCGGCAGACATCGGGCCGGGCCTCGCGCACCCTGCGCTCGATCTTGTCGACGGCCATGTGCACGGCGGCGATGTCGAGCGCCGCGTCGGCGCGGCAGTGGTAATTCACCACGAGGCCGTTGCGGGTCTCGCGGACGCGGACGCTGTGGATGTCGCGGATCGGGCCGCCGCCCTCGCACAGGCGGGCGGCTTCCTGCGCGATCGCCTTGCCGATCGCCTCGACCACCTCCCAGGGCGCGTTGTGGCCGGAGGGCTGGCCGGTCTCCATCGGCTCGATATGGGTGTCGACCTCGGTCTCGCCGCCGAACTCGGCGCGGATCGCGTTCTCCAGCCGGCTCGCGACCTCGTGGGCCTCGCCGAGCGGGAGTAATGCGTCGACCTCCATGTCGAGCGAGACGGCGAGGCGCTCGCCGATCGTGTGGACGCTGACATGGTGCACCGGCACCTTCATCTTCAGCGCGATCAGCAGCACCCGCTCCAGCGCCGTCTCGTCGTCGACCTGGACCGGGCTGGCGGTGACCGTCAGCGCCGAATCCGGCTCCGCCGCGACCAGCGCCCGCAGCAGCTCGTCCTTGATCGCGCTGACGCGATCGAGCGGCAGCGTCCGCGAGACCTGGATGCCGATCTCGCCCTGCACGACGCCGCCGGCGGGCCTCAGGCGCAGCCATTCGACATTGACGACGCCCGGCACGCCCTGCGCCGCTTCGCGCAGGCGCTCGGCGACGCCCTTCGGCGCCGCGTCGATCAGCGTGTCGATGGTGCGCCGCCCCAGCCTGAAGGCGGTGGCGATCATGAACAGCGCCAGCGCCAGCGCCGTCGCGCTGTCGGCCATCGGCACGCCGATCCGCGTCAGCACCAGGCCGAGCAGGACCAGCGCCGTGCCGACGAAATCGGTGGCGAAGTGCAAGGCCTCGGCCGAGAGCGCCTCGCTGCGAGTCTCCTTCGCGACCGTCGTCAGCGTGCGCCAGCGCGTCGCGTCGACCATCAGCGAGAACAGCAGCACGCCGACCACGAGCGGCGTCACCGCGACATGCGGCTCGCTGCCCGTCCACAGGCGGTTGGCGGCTTCCCACAGGATCGCGCCCGAGAGCCCGAACAGGATCGCGGTCTCCAGCAGCGCCGCCAGCGCCTCGAGCTTGCCATGGCCGTAATGGTGCTCGTCATCGGCCGGCTTGTCGGCCGCCCGCACCGCGAACCAGGTGAACATCGTCGAGCCGATGTCGATCAGCCCCTGCAGCGCGTCGGTCAGCAGGGCGAGCGAGCCGGAGACCAGGGCCGCGCCGAACTTGGCGAGCGTCAGCACCACGCTGGCGATCACGGAGAGCGTCGCGGCCTTCTGCTTGACCCGGGAGACCTCTCCGGGCGACACCGGGCCGGCCGGGTTTGGCGTGCGATCCTGCGTTTCGCTCATGATGGGTCCGCGCGAGCCCTCTTGGATACGGCCGGGTTTGGCCCGATCCATCCGCCAGATCAACCCCGGGAGACGAACAGTGCGCTATCTCCACACCATGGTCCGCGTCACCGACCTCGACGCCGCCCTCGATTTCTACGTGACCAAGTTCGGCCTGGTCGAAACCCGCCGGATCGAGAACGAGAAGGGCCGCTTCACCCTCGTCTTCCTCGCTGCGCCCGATGACGCGGCGGCGGTGAAGGAGCAGGGCAGCCGCGGCCGCCCGACGCTGGAGCTGACCTATAACTGGGATCCGGAGGTCTATACCGGCGGGCGCAATTTCGGCCATCTCGCCTATGAGGTCGACGACATCTACGCGACCTGCGACAGGCTGATGAAGGCCGGCGTCACCATCAACCGGCCGCCGCGCGACGGCAACATGGCCTTCGTCCGCTCGCCCGACAACATCTCGATCGAGATCCTGCAGAAGGGCGAGCCGAAGGCGCCGGCGGAACCCTGGCTCAGCATGCCGAACACCGGGACGTGGTGAGGCGGGCGCAGTTGTTGTTGGCGCTGATATCACCATCTGATATCAGATGGTGATATCATGGAGGGCGGCATGGCTATCCTCATAAGGGACCCCGAAGTCGATCGCCTGGCGAGGGAGTTGGCGCAGGAGCGCGATTGCACATTGCAAGAGGCGATCGGCCACGCTTTGCGGCTCGAAAAAGAGCATCGTGCCCAGCGGCGGGCGCGTATCCATGCTGCGTTTGAAACGGCGCAAGCAAGGCTCGCCCAGTATCCGACCATCGACGACGGGCTGACTCACAAGGAATTCTGGGATCGCGAATACGGCGACGCCTGATGTTCCTGGATGCATCGATCATCGTGGCGATCATACTGAAAGAACCGGAGATCGCCGCGATTGAGGACGCGGTCACCGAGGCCGATCGGCTGCAAACCTCGCCATTGGCCGTGTTCGAGGCGGCTTCTCGCCTCGTCTCGGTCAAGCGCATCGACTTTGTCAGCGCTCGCGACGCAGTCGTGAGTTTGCTCGACCGGATCGAAGCCGACATTATCGAAGTGGGCATGGCGCAGATGAACGTCGCCCATGTCTGCGCGGCCCGTTATCATCGTCTGACCAACCACCCCGCCTGCCTCAACATGGGCGACTGCTTCGCCTATGCAGCGGCGCTGACATCCGGCCTAAAGCTCGCCTACACGGGCAATGATTTCGTCCACACCGATATCGACGGCATCCGCTTCGGAGCCTGACATCCAGCTTCGGAGTGCTCTGCCTTGACCAAGACCTTGTTCGGTCATCTCGACGACGGCATGCCGATCCACGAGGCCGTGCTGCGCTCTCCCGGCGGGGCCGAGGCGCGGGTGATGGAATGGGGCGCGGTGCTGCGCGATCTCGTCGTGCCGCTCCCGAAGGGCGGGCGCCAGCGCGTCGTGCTCGGCTTCGCCGATTTCGCCGATTATCCGAAGCACTCCCCGCATATGGGCGCGATCGCCGGCCGCTATGCCAACCGCATCGGCGGCGGCCGCTTCGTGCTCGACGGCGTCGAGTACCGGACCCCGCTCAACGAGCACGGCCGGAATTCGCTGCATGGCGGCGGGCAGGGCTTCGGCAAGCGGTCCTGGACGCTGGTGCATCACGACGAGGCGAGCGCGACCTTGGCGCTGGTCTCGCCCGCGGGCGACGCCGGCTATCCCGGCCGGCTCGAGGTCTTCTGCCGCTACAGCCTGGCCGGCGCCGCGACCCTGCGGATCGAGCTGACCGCGACCACCGACGCGCCGACCATCGTCAACCTGGCGCATCACTCCTATTTCCGCCTCGACGACGCGCCGGACATCCTCGATCACGAGCTGGAACTTCGGGCCAATCTGATGACGCCGGTCGATGCCGACCTGATCCCCGACGGCTCGCTCGCCTCGGTCGCCGGTACGCCGTTCGACTTCCGCAAGGGCCGGCCGATCCGCTGCACCGATGCGGACGGCGCGCGCTTCCGGTACGATCACAACTACCTGCTCCGGCGCGACCGCCGCGAGCCGACGGCGGCGACCGGCCTCGAACTCGCCCATGCCGCGACCCTGCGTTCGGGCCGCTCGGGCCTCGCCATGCAGGTGTGGACCACAGAGCCGGCGCTGCAGGTCTATGACGGCTCCAAGCTGGATACCCCCGTCGCCGGGCTGGACGGCCTGCCCTATGGCGCCTGCGCCGGGATCGCGCTCGAACCGCAGCATGTGCCGGATTCGCCCAATCTCCCGCATTTCCCGTCGACGGTGCTGCGCCCCGGCGAGGTCTATCGCCAGATCAGCGAATTCAGGTTCGGAGCCTAAGTGGCATGGCCGGCGTCTTCTGTCTCGGTATCGCGACGCTCGATTATGTCTACAGCGTCGAGCGCGTGCCCCATCCCGGCGAGAAGGACCGGGCCCGCGACCTCGTCGTCACCGGCGGCGGCTGCGCCGGCAGCGGTTCGGCCGCGATCGGCCGGCTCGGCGGCAAGGCCTGGCTGGCGACCAGGCTCGGCGACGACGCGGTCGGCGACACCATCGTCGCCCAGCTGCGGCAGGACGGCGTCGACACCTCGCTCTCGCCGCGCTTTCCGGGCCTGCGTTCGCCGGTCTCCTCCATCCTGATCGACGCCCAGGGCGAGCGGATGGTCGTTTCCTATACCGATCCCGGGACGCCGCTCGCGACCGACTGGCTGCCCGGGACGCTGCCGGCCGGCGTCGACGCGGTGCTGGTCGACACGCGCTGGGGCGAAGGCTCGCTCGCCGCGCTGAAGCTCGCCCGCGCGGCGGGCGTGCCCGGCGTGATCGACGGAGACCGCCAGCCGACCCATCCCGAAATGGTCACCACCGCGAGCCATGTCGCCTTCAGCGAGAAGGCGCTGAGCGAGATCTCCGGCGGGCAGGAGCCGCGGGCGGCGCTGGAGGCGCTCGCGCGCAATGCCCGGAACTGGCTGGCGGTGACGCTCGGGCCGCGCGGCGTGCTCTTCATGGAGAAGGGCGGCATCGCCCATCTGCCCGCCTTCCCGATCGAGGCGGTCGACACGCTCGGCGCCGGCGATGTCTGGCATGGCGCCTTCGCGCTGGCCCTGGCCGAAGGGCAGGGGGAACGCGAGGCGGTGCGCTTCGCCTCGGCGGTGGCGGCGATCAAGTGCACCCGCTTCGGCGGCCGGGCCGGCACGCCGACGCGCGAGGAGGTCGAGGCCTTCCTCGCGGCTCATCCATAGCGCCGCGATCTGCTCATTATTTGGGCGCTCTCCGGCCTGGGCCCTCTTGCCCGGCAAAGGAGGGCGCGGAACACTGCGGCACCGTTCGCCGATCGACGCCCGCATGTTCGCGCCCGCGCTGCCGCAGCCCCTCGAACCGCTGTTGCCGGACTATGTCCGCGCCGATGGCGGCGTGCGCCTGCGCTTCGGCCGGGTCGGCCCGCGCACCATGCGCCTTGAGCTCGCGGAGAGCGGCGGCTACCGCGCCCGCTTCCCCACCGCTTATGACGAGCGCTGCGAGGCGGTGCTGATCAACACCGCCGGCGGCATGGCGGGCGGCGACCGTGCCGTCACGCGCATCGCCCTCGATCCCGGCGCCCGGGCGGTGGTGACGACGCAGGCCGCCGAGAAGATCTATCGCAGCCAGGGCAGCCAGACGCGGGTCGAGACCCGGATCGAGGTCGGAGCCGGTGCCGAGCTCGCCTGGCTGCCGCAGGAGACGATCCTGTTCTCGGGCTCGCGCCTGTCGCGCAGCCTCGATGTCGCGCTCGCGGCCGATGCCGGCTTCATCGCCGCCGAGACGCTCTATTTCGGCCGCTCCGCCATGGGTGAGAGCCTGGCGCGCGGCCTGCTGCATGACCGCTGGCGCATCCGCCGCGAGGGAAGGCTGATCTTCGCCGAGGATCTCCGGCTCGACGGCGCCATCGACGCGGCGCTGGGACGCAAGGCGGTCGGGCAGGGCGCGCGCGCCGCCGCGACCGTGTTCGTGGCGGGCCCGGGCCAGCCGGACAAGCTCTCCGGCATCCGCGCCGTGATCGACGGCGATCCCGCCTTCGCCGCGGTCGAGGCCGGCGCCGGCATTCTCGACGGCTTCCTCCTGATCCGCCTCCTCTCGCCCGATGCGCAGGCGCTGCGTCGCGCCCTCGTCATGCTGCTCGGGCATGTGATCGGCCGTGCGCTGCCGCGCACCTGGTCAACGTGAGGAGAGCGTCATGCTGGCGATCCAGGGACTGAAATGCGTCTATGATACCGGCTCCCGCGGCTGGGCGATCGAGCTCGCGCTGAAGGGCGAGGGCGAGGAAGCCCTGCGCCGCTTCGATGTCGACGGCCCCGAGGATGCCGAGATGCTGATCGAGGCCTTCGACGAGTCGACCTCGAGCAGCTTCGACCCGGCGACGGGCGAGATCGTCTTCGCCTACGAATACGCCAGCCTCGACGACGAGGACGAGGACGAGGCTGAGACCGGGACGGACGAGGACGAGGAAGACGGCGAGGACGCCGACGTCGCCGAGGACGACGAGGACGAAGTCGCCGAAGACGAGGACGAGAAGGTCAAGGCATGAATCTGACGCCGCGCGAAAAGGACAAGCTCATCGTCGCCATGGCGGCCATGGTGGCGAGGCGAAGGCTCGAGCGCGGCGTCAAGCTCAACCATCCCGAGGCCGTCGCGCTGATCACCGACTTCGTGGTCGAGGGTGCGCGCGACGGCAGATCCGTCGCCGAATTGATGGAAGGCGGCGCCCATGTCCTCTCCGCCGACCAGGTCATGGACGGCATCGCCGAGATGCTGCACGACGTGCAGGTCGAGGCGACCTTCCCGGACGGGACCAAGCTCGTCACCGTGCACGAGCCGATCCGAGGCTCGTCCGGCCGCCTGAAGCCGGGCGAGGTCACGACGCTGCCGGGCGAGCTCATCCTCAACGAGGGCCGCGAGAGCCTGACGCTCACCGTCTCCAACACCGGCGATCGGCCGATCCAGGTCGGTTCGCACTACCATTTCTTCGAGGCCAATCCGGCGCTCGCCTTCGAGCGCGAGCGGGCTCGCGGCTTCCGGCTCGACATCCCGGCCGGCACCGCCGTGCGCTTCGAGCCCGGCCAGACCCGCGAGGTCCGGCTCGTCGCGCTCGCCGGCAAGCGCGAGGTCTACGGCTTCCGCCAGGAGGTCATGGGCAAGCTCTGAGGTGACGGACCGCATTTGCGTCGCGATTGCCCGTCAGCGTCGCGCGGGCGGCATCGGGGCTTCCTTCCCTCGCCGCGCGACGCCATGCTGGAACGACGAGTCCAAGGCTGCCTGCAATGCAAGACGACGCTGTGCTCCCGTCCGTCCCGACGCCCGACGCCGGCAAGGCCAAGCGCGGCGTCTGCGCCATCAGCGGCGCTGAGCTCAGCCGCAAGAGCCTGATCGCGCTCGAGGCGCTGCGGCCTTCGCTGGTCGAGCATATCCGGCGCGACTTCCCCGAGCTCGACGACGGCAGCCTGATCAGCCTCAAGGAGCTCGCGCGCTACCGTACCCGCTATGTCGAGGAGATCCTGCGCGAGGAGCATGGCGAATACTCCGATCTCGACCGCGAGGTCGCCGAAAGCATCGCCCGGCAGGAGACCATCGCCGAGAATGTCGAGGACGATTTCGCCGAGCGGCGCACCCTGGGCGAGCGCCTGTCGGACGGGCTCGCCAGCTTCGGCGGCTCCTGGGCCTTCCTGATCAGCTTCGGCGTGGTGCTGTTCGGCTGGATGGCGGCGAATATCGCGATGGCGGCCAATGCCTTCGATCCGTACCCCTTCATCCTGCTTAACCTCGTCCTGTCCTGCCTTGCCGCCATCCAGGCGCCGATCATCATGATGAGTCAGAAGCGGCAGGAGGCGAAGGACCGCCTGCGCTCCTTCAACGACTACCAGGTCAACCTCAAGGCCGAGCTCGAGGTCAGGCACCTGCACGAGAAGATCGACCATCTGATCACCCGGCAGTGGCAGCGTCTCGCCGAGATCCAGCAGGTTCAGCTCGAAATGCTGCAGGAGGCGCAGCTCCCGCGCCGCAAGCCGAAGCGGCGCAAGAAGCCGGCGGCGAAGAAGAAATCGGCAGCGGTCGCGGCGGAGGCGCGGACCGAGGACGGTGCTATCCCTGTCGACGGCTGATGGACGGAGAAACCCGCCGGTTCTGAAAGGAGCGGCCGATGCGCATATACGATCGTATTCTGCGCGACCATATTGCCCTCGTCACGCATGCCGCCGGCTTCGCCGCGCGCGTTCATGCCGGCCAGACGCGCAAGGGCGAAAGCGGCCCGGCCTTCATCCTGCATCCCGCCGAGGTCGCCGATCTGCTAGCCAAGGCGCTGGAGCAGCCCGATGCCGACCTCGTCGCGGCCGCCTGGCTGCATGACGTCGTCGAGAAGACGAAGATCGGGCTCGAGGAGATCGAGGAGCTGTTTGGCCCCAGGGTTGCATCCCTCGTCGCCGAAGTGAGCGACGACAAGAGCCTGCCGGAGGCGGAACGGCATCGCATGCAGATCGAGACGATCGGCGAGAAGAGCGAGGCGGCCCGCCTGTTGCGGCTCGCCGACAAGATCAGCGGCCTGCGCGAGCTCGCCGAGGACCCGCCGGCGGGGTGGGACATTGCGCGCCGGCGCGATTGGCTGCGGTTCGCGACCGATGTCGCCGCCGGTTGCCGTGGTCTCAATGCCGCGCTCGATCTGCTCTTCGATCAGGCGGCCGCCGCTGCGGCCGGTAGCATTGACGAGATGCCGGCTCGGCCGGCTGGTTGACGAGGATAGCCCATGCCCTTCGCCTTTCCGCGCAACGCCTATGCCGCGATGTTCGGCCCGACCACCGGCGACACGGTTCGCCTCGGCGACACCGAGCTCGTCATCAGGGTGGAGAAGGACTTCACCACCTATGGCGAGGAGGTGAAGTTCGGCGGCGGCAAGGTCATTCGCGACGGCATGGGCCAGTCGCAGGTCAGGAACGCCGACGGCGCGGTCGACACCGTCATCACCAACGCGCTGATCCTCGACCATTGGGGCATCGTGAAGGCCGATATCGGCATCCGCGCCGGCCGCATCTGCGCCATCGGCAAGGCCGGCAATCCCGATATCCAGGCCGGCTTCGGCAATTTTGCGCCTGAGGAGACGATCATCGTCGGCCCCGGCACCGAGGTCATTGCCGGCGAGGGCAAGATCGTCACCGCCGGCGGCTTCGACAGCCATATCCACTACATCTGCCCGCAGCAGATCGAGGATGCGCTGATGAGCGGGCTCACCACCATGCTCGGCGGCGGCACCGGCCCGGCCCACGGCACGCTGGCGACGACCTGCACGCCCGGCCCCTGGCATCTGGGCCAGATGATCAGGGCCGCCGACGCCTTCCCGATGAACCTCGCCTTCGCCGGCAAGGGCAATGCCGCGCTCCCCGGCGCGCTCACCGAGATGGTCGAGGCCGGCGCCTGCGCGCTCAAGCTGCACGAGGACTGGGGCACGACGCCCAGCGCGATCGACAACTGCCTCTCGGTCGCCGACGAATACGACATCCAGGTGATGATCCATACCGACACGCTGAACGAGTCGGGCTTCGTCGAGGACACCGTCGCCGCCTTCAAGGGCCGCACCATCCACGCCTTCCACACCGAGGGGGCCGGCGGCGGCCATGCGCCCGACATCATGAAGGTCGCCGGGCTGCCGAACGTCCTGCCGTCCTCGACCAATCCGACCCGGCCGTTCACCGTCAACACGCTCGACGAGCATCTGGACATGCTGATGGTCTGCCATCATCTGTCGCCGTCGATTCCCGAAGATCTCGCCTTCGCCGAGAGCCGCATCCGCAAGGAGACGATCGCCGCCGAGGACATCCTGCACGATCTCGGCGCGCTCTCGATGATGTCATCGGACTCGCAGGCCATGGGCCGCATCGGCGAGGTGATCACCCGCACCTGGCAGACCGCGCACAAGATGAAGCTCCAGCGCGGGCCCCTGCCGGAGGATGCCGGGACCGGCGCCGACAATTTCCGGGCGAAGCGCTATGTCGCCAAGTACACGATCAACCCGGCGATCGCCCACGGCATCTCGCGCCATATCGGCTCGGTCGAGATCGGCAAGCTCGCCGACCTCGTCGTCTGGTCGCCCGCCTTCTTCGGCGCCAAGCCGGACCTCGTCATCAAGGGTGGCTCGATCGCGGCTGCGCCGATGGGCGATCCCAACGCCTCGATCCCGACGCCGCAGCCGGTGCATTACCGGCCGATGTTCGGCGCCTTCGGCAAGGCGGTGAGCGCGACCTCGCTGGTCTTCGTCTCGCAGGCGGCGATGGCGAACGGGCTGAAGGGCCGGCTCGGCACCGAAAAGGAGATGGTCGCGGTCGAGAACACCCGCGGCGGCATCTCCAAGAAGAGCATGATCCACAACGACGCGACCCCGGACATCCGGATCGATCCGGAGACCTATGCGGTGGTGGCGGACGGCGAACTCCTGGTCTGCGAGCCCGCGAAGGAGCTGCCGCTGGCGCAGCGCTATTTCCTGTTCTGAGCATCTTCCGGGGCACCGCGCGGCGGCGAACCCGGATCCAGGAATGCGAGCCTCGACGTCATTGCGACGAGCGACGCGACGAAGCAATCCAGGAGGCGTAGAGCGCTGCCGCTCCCGGATTGCTTCGCTTACGCTCGCAATGACGACATTTTCGCCTGGCCGTGTCGTGGTCGTGGGTTGGGCCGCCCCGGAATGACGGCAATCATGCGAGGGGTGGGACATCCTGGTTGACAGTCGGAAGCGGCTCGCTTCCTGTGTCGGCTAAAGAAAATCGGCCGACCAGGGAGGTTGCCTTGTTCCGTCTCACCCACGCCGCCGCGCTCGCCGGCGTCGCTTTCGCCGCCCTCGCGACGCCCGCCGCCGCCCAGGGCCAGGTCACCGTCTACTGCTCGATCCTCGAGGAGCAGTGCCGCGAAGGCGCCGCGATCTTCGAGAAGGCGACCGGGATCAAGGTCCAGATGGTGCGCAAGTCGACCGGCGAGGTCTACGCCCAGGTCAAGGCCGAGGCGACCAATCCGCGCGGCGACGTCTGGTGGGGCGGGCCGGGCGAGCCGCATCTGCAGGCCGCCGCCGAGGGGCTGCTCGACGAATACAAGTCGCCCAGGCTGGCCGAATTGCACGATTGGGCCAGGCGCCATGCCGAGCAGTCGAAATTCCGCACCTCCGGCATCTATCTCGGTGCGCTCGGCATCGGCTACAACACCGAGACCCTGAAGAGCCGGAAGCTGCCCGAGCCGAAATGCTGGGCCGATCTGCTCGATCCGAAGTTCAAGGACGAGGTCCAGGTCGCCGATCCCAGCTCGTCCGGCACGGCCTATGTCTTCCTCGCCACCACCGTCCAGCGCCTCGGCGAGGACAAGGGCTTCGACTTCCTCAAGAGCCTGCACAGGAACATCAGCCAGTACACCAAGTCCGGCATCGCCCCGGTCAAGGCGACGGCGCTCGGCGAGACCGCGGTCGGCATCGCCTTCATGCACGACATGCTGACGCAGAAGCTGCAGGGCGCGCCGATCGGCATCGTCGCTCCCTGCGAGGGCACCGGCTACGAGACCGGCTCGGTCTCGGTGATCAAGGGCGGCAAGAATCCCGAGGCCGCGCGGAAGTTCGTCGACTTCGCGCTGTCGCCTGAGGCGCAGGACATCAACGCGAAGCTCAAGATCAACTCGATCCCCTCGAACAGGAACGCGAAGCTCTCACCGGACGCGCCGAAATTCGAGGAGATCAAGCTGATCGATTACGACACCCCGCGCTGGGGCAGCCCGGCCGAGCGCTCGCGCCTGCTGAAGAAGTTCGACGACGAGGTGAAGGCGCTGCCGCGCTGACGGCGGCGTCGATTTAGTAGCACTGGTCCAAGCCAGTGCGACTAAACGCTTGTTGTTGATTATAGGCGATCACCGCACCGGCGGTGCGTATTGCAGGCCGCCCTGCGTCCACAGCCGGTTCATGCCGCGCGGCAGGTTGAGCGGCGACTTGGCGCCGAGATGCCGGTCGAAGCTCTCCCCGTAATTGCCGACCGCCTTGATGATGCGCACCACCCAGTCATTGCTCAGCCCGAGGCCCTCGCCGAACTTGCCCTCGCTGCCGAGCAGGCGCTTGATCTCGGGATTGGTCGATTTCGCCATCTCGTCGACATTGGCCTGGGTGATGCCGAGTTCCTCGGCATTGAGCATGGCGTAGACTGTCCAGCGCACGATATCGAACCAGCCGTCGTCGCCCTGGCGGACCCAGGGGCCGAGCGGCTCCTTCGAGATCATCTCGGGCAGGAGCTCGTGCTCGGCCGGAACCTTGAGCTTCATCCGGTTGGCTGCCAGCTGCGACAGATCCGTGGTGTAGGCATCGCAGCGGCCGGCCTCATAGGCCTGGATCGTCTCGTCGAGGCCGGCATAGGCGATCACCTCGTACTTCATGCCGTGATTGCGGAAATAGTCGGCGAGGTTCAGCTCGGTGGTGGTGCCCTGTGCGACGCAGATCGAGGCGCCGTTGAGGGCTTTGATGTCCTTCACCCCCGTGCTCTTGCGCACCAGGAAGCCCTGTCCGTCGAAATAGTTGATCGCGGTGAAGTTGAGGCCGAAGCCGGCATCGCGGCCGAGCGTCCAGGTGGTGGTCCGCGACAGCACGTCGATCTCGCCGCTCTGCAGCGCCGTCAGCCGGTCCTTCGACGCCAGGGAGATGTATTTCGCCTTCTCCTGGTCGTTGAAGATCGCCGCGGCGAGTGCCCGGCAGAGATCGGTGTCGAAGCCGCGCCACTGTCCCTGGGCATCCGGCAGCGAGAAGCCGGCGACGCCCTGGCTGGTGCCGCAGACGAGATGCCCGCGCTGCCTGACCCGTTCGAGCGTCGTCTGGGCCTGAGCCGCCAGCGGCAGCGCCGCAGCGAGGCAGAGGCCCGCCAGAGCGCTGCCGAAACTGCGGGCGAGCTGTGCTGAAATCCTGAGCATGATGGTTCCCCCGGTCACTGATCCCCGGCGATCTAATCGGATCGGCAGCCGCCGGACCACGATTATTTAAGCGGCTAAGGGATTGGGCTGTGAATCCCGGTTCCCGTGCCGGGGGAATGCCGGGGCTTGCCTTGCGCCCGCTCCGGTGGTCGAAGTGGTGCGACCGCGATCGACTGATCGCCTTTTGATCCATCACGCCACGGGTTTCGTCATGCAGCGCGCCATCTCCGTCGTCCGCAAGGCCGCGGTCAAGCAGGACCGGGTCGTCGAGACGCTCACCCTCGACCATGAGGACCGCAACCGCCGCCGCGTCGCGCTCAAGGGCGACGGCGGCCGCGACATCCTGCTCGATCTCGACAAGCCGACGGCCCTGAACGACGGCGACGCCGTCAAGCTCGAGGACGGCTCGCTCGTGCTGATCAGGGCGGCGGCGCAGAAGCTGATCGAGATCACCGCCGAGAACCCGCTGCGCCTGATGCGCGTCGCCTGGCATATCGGCAACCGCCACACCCCGGCCGAGATCACCACCGACGCGATCTATATCGAGCACGACCATGTGCTGGCCGAGATGGTCCGCGGCCAGGGCTGCACGATGAGCGAGGTCGAGCGGCCGTTCCAGCCGGAGCGCGGCGCCTACGACCATGATCACGCCAATTGCGGCCACGAACACCACGGGCATCATCATCACGATCACGGTCATGATCACGCCCATGCCCATGGCGATGCCTGCGGCTGCGGCCATGACCACGGCCATCACGACCATCACCACGGTCATGAGCACGGCCACGACCATGATCATGCCAGCCATCGCCATGGCCACGGCCATGAGCAGCACGCCCATGGCGCCTCCTGCGGCTGCGGCCACGACCATCACGACGATCACGGCCACAAGCACGACCATGGCCATCACGGCCATGAGCACGGCCACAAGGGCCACAAGCACGATCACTGAGCCATGCAGGGCGCGCTCCTGCCCCTGATGGTCTGGCTGTCGCCGGCCTTCCCGGTCGGCGGCTTCGCCTATTCGCACGGGCTGGAATGGGCCTTGGAGGCCGGCGATCTCACGGGCGCCGAGGGCCTCGCCGATTGGCTCGATGCCCTGGTCGAGCACGGCGCGCTGCGCAACGACCTGATCCTCTTCGCCGCCGCCTGGCGGGCGAGCGGCGCGGGTGACGCGACGGCGCTGCGCGAGGTCGCGGAGCTGGCGCTCGCCCTGGCGAACTCGGCCGAGCGCCGGCTGGAGACGGTGACGCAGGGCAACGCCTTCGCCTCCGCCATAGCGGCCTCGTGGCCCTGCGCCGCCATCGACGCCCTGCGCGCCGCCTGGCCGGGCGACGTCGCCTATCCGGTCGCGGTCGGCGTCGCCGCCAGCGGCCACGGCCTGCCGCTCGCGCCTTCGCTCGAGGCCTTCGCACTCGCTTTCGTCGCCAACCTGGTCTCGGCCGCCGTCCGGCTCGGCATCGTCGGCCAGACCGACGGCCAGAAGGTCATCGCCAAGCTGACGCCGGCGTTGCAGCAGGCGGCGGTCCGGGCCGAGGCGATGGCGCTCGACGATCTCGGCGGCTGCGCCTTCCGCTCCGACCTTGCGAGCTTGCGACACGAGACCCAGTATTCGCGGCTGTTCCGGTCGTAGGCTTCGCCCGGCTGCTCAGTGCTTGTAGCCCCGCTTTTCCAGTTCGGCCTTGACGCGCGCTTCGATCGCTGGCCGGCGGGCAGCCATCGTCTGTTGCAGAGTGACGGTCAGACGCGCGGTAAATTCTCCGCCGAGTTGCGCGTGCTTTCGACCGACAGGGCTGACGGAAAACGCGCGCATCTGCTTGAGCTCCTCTACATCAAAATTCTCTTCGTAGAAGCGCGAGGTAATATTGACCAGGTCGCTCTTCATTGATTCGATTTCCTCGCGGATAAGTGGAGCCAGCGATAAGATGACCTGCCGAGCTTCGCTCGACTTGTTGCCGCTATTGCGCCAAGACTGGTCGAGGGCTGCGGCTGAGAGCTTGTCGATGTCGATAGCCTCCAGATTCGCCTGGGTGATCTCAATCGCAAGAGTGCGCTTTTCGTTGTCCGGACTCGGTTGCTGGGCACGGGCGACGTCCGCCCTACTGCCGAACGCCAGAAAGACAGCCGCTACGGTCATGACCCGCAGGACATGGACGGACCTATTCAAGGCATACATTTTGAATGTCCCCCACCCATTCACCGTGCCATAGGTCGCTATCGTCACGATTCCGATCAGGACACGCTCCCGAGCCTTTTGGCCGTTAGTCGAACGCTACGTGTGGCGCGGGCAAATGACAATCAGGAGATGAGACGCTCATGACCCGCTCCCCCCATGGCCCGCTGCGCGTCGGCATCGGCGGCCCGGTCGGCTCCGGCAAGACGGCGCTGATGGAGGCGCTGTGCAAGCGCATGCGCGACCGCTACGAGATCTGCGCCATCACCAACGACATCTACACCAAGGAGGATGCCCGCATCCTCACCGTCTCCGGCGCCTTGCCGGAGGAGCGCATCATGGGCGTCGAGACCGGCGGCTGCCCGCATACCGCGATCCGCGAGGACTGCTCGATCAACCTCGCCGCGGTCGCGGAGATGCGCGGCAAATTCCCCGCGCTCGACCTGATCCTGATCGAATCCGGCGGCGACAACCTCGCCGCCACCTTCTCGCCCGAGCTCGCCGACCTGACGATCTACGTCATCGACGTCGCCGCCGGCGAGAAGATCCCGCGCAAGGGCGGGCCGGGCATCACCCGTTCCGACCTGCTCGTCATCAACAAGACCGATCTCGCGCCTCATGTCGGCGCGGATCTTGCTGTGATGGACCGGGATTCGAAGACCATGCGCGGCAGGCGCCCCTATGCCTTCACCAATACGCGGGCGGGGGAGGGCGTCGACCTGGTCGTCGACTTCATCGAGACCGCCGGCGGCCTGAAGGCGCCGGTTCTGAGCTGAGGATGGTTTGATGATGCGCGCCACCGGATTTTTCGCCATGCTGCTGACCCTCGCCGCCGCGCCGGCTCTCGCCCATACCGGCGCCGGCCCGGTCGACGGCTTCGTCCATGGCCTGATGCACCCGCTGACCGGGCCCGACCATGTGCTGGCCATGGTCGCGGTCGGCCTCTGGGCCGGGCTGGTCGGCGGCAAGGCACGCATTGCCTATCCGGCGGCCTTCGTCGTCACCATGGCGCTGGCCGGGGCCTGGGGCATGGCGGGCGGCGCGCTGCCCGGCGTCGAGGTCGGCATCGCCTTCTCGGTGGTCATCCTCGGCGCCGCGATCGCGCTGAAGGCCTCGCCGCCGCTGGCGGCGGGCACGCTCGCCTGCGCCATCCTCGCCATCTTCCACGGCTTCGCCCATGGCGCCGAGCTGCCCGAGAGCGCCAGCGGCCTCGCCTATGCGCTCGGCTTCGTCCTCGCCACGGCGGCGCTCCACCTCGTCGGCATCCTGCTGGCCGGCGCCCTTGCCGCCCGCGCCCCGCTTCTCGCCCGAGTCGCCGGCGGCGGCCTCGTGCTCGCGGGCGTCGCGCTCCTCGCCGGCTGAGGCCGGCGTCATCGCCCTGTCATGAAGAGCGGCCAAGCGCGCCGTCCCTTCAGCGACGGAGACGCGGCGTGACTCTGCATATTACAGGCGGCGAGGTGCTCGCCCACGACGCGCTGATCCGTGCCGATCTGGTCACCGAGGGCGAGGACATCCTCGGCCTCGACGGCGCCGCTCCGGCCGGGGCTCTGCGCATCGATGCGGCCGGTCTTTACGTCCTCCCGGGCATCGTCGATTGCCATGGCGATGCCTTCGAGCGCCACATCATGCCGCGGCCGGGCGTCTCCTTCGCCATCGACCTCGCCTTGCGCGACGCCGACCGCGCCATCCTGGCGAGCGGCATCACCACGGCCTTTCACGGCGTCACCTGGTCCTGGGAGCCCGGCCTGCGCGGCGCGGAGAACGCCCGGCTGCTGGTCGAGCGCATCGCGGCGCTGAAGGCCGGGCTCGGGGCCGACACGCGCTTCCATCTGCGCCACGAGACCTTCAACCTCGCCGCCGAGGCGGAGATCATCGATTGGCTGGGATCGGGCCGCGTCGGCGTGCTCGCCTTCAACGACCACACCGGCGGCATCCTGAAATCGCGCGCCCGGCCGGACAAGGTCGCCAGGATGGTCGAGCGCACCGGCCTGACGCACGAGGACTTCACGGCGCTGGTGGACGATGTCTGGGCCCGCCGCGACGAGGTCCCGGCCGCGACCGAGCGCCTCGCCGCGGCGGCGCGCGCCGCCGGCGTGCCGGTCATGTCGCATGACGACATGACGCCGGAGATGCGGCGCTGGTACCGGGCCCTCGGCGTCGGCGTCGCCGAGTTCCCGCTCGACGAGGCGACGGCGCGCGAGGCTGCCGCCCATGGCGAGGCCATCGTCTTCGGCGCGCCGAACGTGGTGCGCGGCGGCTCGCATACCGGCTGCCCGGCGGCGGAGGAGATGGTGAGGGCAGGGCTCTGCACCATCCTGGCCTCGGACTACTATTATCCGGCCCTGCCGCTCGCGCCCTTCATCCTGGCGCGCAGCGGCGCCGCCAGCTTCGCTTCCGCCTGGCGGCTGGTCTCGCAGGGGCCGGCGCAGGCGCTCGGGCTCGTCGATCGCGGCGTCGTCGCGCCCGGCCGGCGCGCCGACCTCGTTCTGATCGCTCCCGGGCCCGAGCCGCGCGTCGTCGCGACCATCGCCGGCGGCCGCCTGGTGCATCTGGCGGAGCAGCGCGTTCTCGGTTGAGATCGAACGACGACTGCCGGCGGTTTGGATTCGAGCGATAAAGGTGTATGTTCGACAAATATCGGATTTTGTCGAACGAGAGGCGGGCGATGACGCGCAGGACAGTGAAAGCGTCCGATCACGAGGGCAAGCCCACGCCGGCGAGAGGCCGGAAGGTCGCACGAAATATCGCGATCGGCGAGTTCAAGGGCGTCGCCGCCGAGATCATGAAGAAGGCGAAGGCCTCGGGCCTGCTGAATGAAAAAGGCAGCCGCATAACCGGTCGCGTGAGCAAGGTCCTGGTCGAGCAGGCCAAGCGGCGGACAGGGATCACGGAGAACACGCAACTGATCGAGTTCGCCTTGGCCAGTCTGGCGCTGGAGGATAATTTCGCCGAGGCGTTCAAGAGCGTGAAAGGGGCTGTGGATCCTGATATCGAGCTCGGCTTCTGAGCGTGCCGGCTTTCGACTTTAGGTCTGCAGCGCGTCTGGCACGACCGACGGTCGCTTTGTCACGACGCTCCGACACGGATCTGCCTTTTGTCACGAGCGCAGATCTGGCGGGTCCGGGGCTTCTTCTCGACACCTGTGTCTATATCGATCAGCTGCAGGGACGATTGGACCCTATGGTCGAGCAGTTGATCGATACGCGCCATGTCCACCACCCTGCGGTCGCGATCCAGGAGCTCATGCATACTGTCGGCGTCCTGGACCCGGGCCATGCGGGAACGGCCGGGGTGATCGGCGCAATCGAAAAGCTCGTCGAGAGCATGCCGGCGCATCGCATAAGAGTTCCAGACGTCGACACGCTCGGCCGTGCTGCCGTCCTTTCGGGCGTTCTATGCCGTCTCTGCAGCTATCGGAACGATCATCGCCGCAAGGCGCTGCAGGACTGCATCTTGTATCTCCAGGCCTACAAGGACGGGCTTACGGTCGTCACGAGGAACGTCACGGATTTCGACTATCTGCTTCAACTCCTGCCGGCAGGCCGGGTCTTGATGTACCGATAGCCTAGGGCCTGTCTGCGTCCCGACGCTGGCTCAAGACAATTCCTTCATGCCCGCCGGTGTCTCGATCCGCGCCCGATAGCGCAGCTCGCGACCGGACGCGATCATCGGCGGGCGGTCGATGTCGAGTTCCTGATAGAGGGTCGCGATCAGGCCGGCATCGGGATGCTCCAGCGAGAACGAGCGCAGCCGGGCGCCGAGATCGGCCATCGTCGCCATCGAGCGCGGCTTGCCGCGCCGGTCGATGAGCGATGGAGCCGCGCCCGCAAGCGGAAGCGAGCCGCTTTCCGGGATGGCGAAGTCGAACAGCGGCTCGTCCCAGGGCAGGGCGAGTTTCCGGCCGAAGATGCGCTCGCGACCGGCGATGACGGCGTCGATCGCGTCGGTCCTCGCCACCCAGCCGCGCAGGCGCCGGCCCGCATCCCAGTCCGCCCGGACCTGCCGCTGGTCGTCGAGGCCGAACCAGCGCAGGCAGGGCGGCGCATCGCCATGCGGATCGAGCGCGACGATCTCCAGATAGGTCGTGCCGCCGAGCTGCAGCAGGTGGTTGTAGGTGCCCATATAGAGATGGCGCTGCCCGAACGGCACGTCGAGGTCGAGGCAGGCGCGCACATGCGCGATGCCTTCCTGCAATGTGGGGGCGATGACCGTCAGATGGTCGAGCTCGAGCATGCCGCCCTTTCGCGCCGGTTCCGAAGCGATGAGGCCGGCCGCCTCAGCTCGCATACCCCCTCACGCTCGCCAGCGCCGTCATGACGCCGCGCAATTCCGCCAGCCCGCGCAGGCGTCCCACCGCCGGATAGCCCGGGAACGAGCCCTTCCTGGCATCGTCGAGCAGCTCATGGCCGTGGTCGGGCCGCATCGGGATGCGCCAGTGCCGCCAGCCGGCGGCCTTGCGCCGCGTCTGCTCGGCCATCAGCACGTCGACGAGCGCGACCATGTCGGTATCGCCGCCGAGATGCTCGGCCTCCATGAAGGAGCCGTCCGGATCCTTGGCGACATTGCGCAGATGCGCGAACCAGATCCGCTCGGCGAAGCGGCGCGCGATTCCCGGGACGTCGTTCTCCGGATTGGCCCCGAGCGAGCCGGAGCACAGGGTCAACCCGTTCGCGGGGCTGTCGACCGCGCCGAGGATGAAGGCGATGTCGTCCTCGTCGGAGCAGATGCGCGGCAGGCCGAAGAGCGGCCGCGGCGGATCGTCCGGATGGATGCACATGCGGATGCCGACCTCCTCGGCGGTCGGGATCACCGCCTCGAGGAAGCGCTTCAGATTGGCGCGCAGCCCGTCATGGCTCATGCCGGCATAGCGCGCCAGGATGCGCTTCAGCCCCGGCACGTCGTAGCGGTCATAGGCGCCTGGCAGGCCGGCCATGATGTTCGCCATCAGCCTGGCGCGGTCGGCTTCGGAAGAGCGCTCGTACCAGGCCCTGGCCCTGTCCATCACCGCGGCGGAATGGCCTTCGTCGGAGCCCGGCCGCTGCAGCATTAAATGGTCGACGACGACGTATTCGTGCAGGTTGAAGCGCAGCGCCGTGCCTCCGCCCGGCAGAGGCTGGGCGAGGTCGGTGCGGGTCCAGTCCAGGACCGGCATGAAGTTGTAGCACACCACCTCGATGCCGCAGGCGGCGAGATTGCGCAGCGACTGGCGGTAATTGGCGAAGATGGCCTCGAGATCGCCTTCGCCGATTTTGACGTCCTCGTGCACGGGCAGGCTCTCGACCACCGCCCAGCGCAGGCCGAGGCTCTCGTCGCCTTCGATGATCGCCTTGCGCGCCTCGATCTCCTCGACGCTCCAGACCACGCCGTAGGGAATCTGGTGGAGCGCGTTGACGATACCGCGCGCGCCCGCCTGCCGGGCCTGGGCGAGCGTCACCACATCGTCCGGGCCGAACCAGCGCCAGGTCTGTTCCATCGTCGTCTGTCCTCTAGGGCTGCCGGCTGTCGCGGCATCGTCAATTGGGTTTGCCGAGCCGCGTGGCGAAGGCGTCGACATGGTCGCGCGCGATCGTCTCGATGGCATCGAACACGGTGCGCAGATGCGCCCGCATCGTGCGCTCGGCCGTGGCCTCGTCGCCGGCGCTGACCGCCTCGGCGATCCGGCGGTGTTCGCCGAGGATCATCTCCGACCAGCCATCCGTCGCGAGAGACAGGCAGCGCACCCGGTCGAGCTGGGCCTTGACGCTCTCGATCAGGTGCCAGACGGACGGGTGCCCCGACAGCCGTGCCAGTTCCGCATGGAAGCCCTCGTCGCTGCGAAAGAAGCCGGCCCGGTCGCCTTCCGCGAGCGCCTGCTCCTGCTGCCGGATGAAGGCGGCGAGGCGGGCCTTTCCGGGCTCGTCGATCTTCTGCGCCGCCAGGGCGACCGTGCGGCATTCCAGCGTCTCGCGCACGAACTGGCTGTCGTAGACGGCCGCGAGGTCGATCGGCGCGACGAAGGTGCCGACCTGCGGCACCACCACGAGGAACCCCTCCTCGACCAGCCGCTTGAACGCCTCCCGCACGGGCGTGCGGCTGACGCCGAACTGCAGCGCCATGCGCGCTTCCGAGATCGCCTCGCCCGGCCGCAACGCCGCATTCAGGATGTCGCCGCGCAGCGCCCGGTGGATCTGGTCGGTGCTCTGTCGTGTCGCGGCGACGCCCATTGCCAAGCTCATGTTCACTAGTATACTAGGATACCGGCCCTGACGGAGGCGTCAACTCCGAAAGCCGTAATTTCAGTGAGCGCCGGTGTCGGAAGTGCCGCAAGAGCACCTTTCCACGGGGCTGGGGAAACAGCAGGCGGCGAGGCCGCCGGGAGGGGAGAACATGGTCCAGGACATCATCCATCGTCGTGCATTCCTCGGCGGCGTCGCTGGCATGGCCGGTCTCGCGGCGGCGCCGGGCGTCTTCGCGCAGGGGCTCAAGCTGCCGACCTCGCCGGTCGCGCTCTCGGTCGTCGACGTCGCCGGCAATCTGGCGCTGACCCAGAAGGCGTTCGAGAACTACCGCAAGGCCAAGCCCAACTTCGTCTCGCGCATCACCTTCACCAAGGCACCCGCGCCCGAGCTGCCGGGCAAGATCAAGGCCCAGCAGGCGGCGAACCGCGTCGACATCGACATGGTGCTGACCGGTACGGACGCGCTCTCGGCCGGCGTCGAGCAGGGCCTGTGGATTCCGCTGCTGCCGCAGCAGGCCGGCGCCTTGCCGAAGCTCGGCGAGATCTATCTCGACGGCGCCAGCAAGATGCAGGCCCTTGCCAACGGCCAGGGCGTGGTCGTGACCTATTATCCGTCCGGGCCGCTGCTCGAATACATGCCGGACAAGGTCAAGACCGTACCGACGACGGCGCAGGAGCTGCTCGACTACACCAGGCAGAACAAGAACCGCTTCTTCTATGCCCGGCCCGCCAATTCCGGCCCCGGCCGGACCTGGATCATGGGCCTGCCCTATATCCTCGGCGACAGCGATCCGAAGGATCCGGTGAAGGGCTGGGACAAGACCTGGACCTATCTCAAGGCGCTCGGCGAGAACATCGAATACTATCCCGCCGGCACCGGCGCGGTGATGAAGGAGCTCGGCGAGGGCTCGCGCGACATGACCGTGACCACCACCGGCTGGGACATCAACCCGCGCGTTCTCGGCGTCGTGCCGAAGGAGGCCAGGGTCGCCGCGATCAAGGGTTTCCACTGGGTCACCGACGCCCACTACATGTGCATCCCCAAGGGCGTCGGCGACGAGAAGCTCGCCGTGCTGCTCGACCTGATGAGCTTCCTGCTCACCAAGGAGCAGCAGGCCTACACCTATGACGAGGGCTATTTCTATCCGGGCCCGGCGGTGAAGGGCGTCACCCTCGAAATGGCGCCGGAGGAGAGCCAGAAGGCGATCAGGGAATTCGGCCGGCCCGAATACGAGAAGCTGATCGCCGAGGCGCCGCTGGAGACCCCGCTCGACCCCGACAAGATGGTCGTCGCCTTCCGCATGTGGGACGAGCAGGTCGGCGGCGCCAAGCGCAAGTGAACCTGCTCGGCTGTTCGAGGCGCAACGCGGTCGCCGTTGGTAAGCCCTCCCCCCGCTTGCGGTGGGGAGGGTTGGGTGGGGGGCAGTGCCGCTCGGCGCTCCGCTGAAAGAAGTCCCGAGCGCTGCTTTCCGGCCTCTCCATCCCTAACCCTTCCCCACCGCAAGCGGGGGGAAGGGGATATGCGCCGCCCTCCATCAGCCCCCCTTGACCTGCCTGTTGACTTGCGGCTGCCTGCCGGCAGCCGCCAGCCCATCCGTTCCAACCCGATGGTCCTTCATGTCGATACATGCCGCGAATTTCCGCGAACTCCGGCTCGACCGGCTCTGCCGCGACTTCGGCACGCATAACGCCGTCAAGGACGTCTCGCTGACGATCAGGCAGGGCGAGTTCATCGCGCTGCTCGGCCCCTCCGGCTGCGGCAAGTCGACCACGCTCAACCTGATCGCCGGCTTGCTGCCGGCCACTGGTGGCGGCATCTGGCTCGACGAGAAGCGCATCGACCCGCTCCGGCCCGAGGAGCGCGGCTTCGGCATGGTCTTCCAGAATTACGCCCTCTTCCCGCATATGACCGTGCGGAAGAACATCGGCTTCGGCCTGAAGATGCGCGGCGTCGCCAGGGCCGAAAGCGACCGCCGCGTCGCCGAAGCCGTCGCGATGGTGCGCCTCCAGGGTCAGGAGGAGAAGCTGCCCGGCCAGCTCTCCGGCGGCCAGCAGCAGCGCGTCGCCATCGCCCGCGCCATCGCGGTGCAGCCGCCGCTCGTGCTGATGGACGAGCCTCTCTCCAATCTCGACGCCAAATTGCGCCTCGAGATGCGCGCCGAGATCAGGCGCATCCACAACACGCTCGGCGCCACCACCATCTACGTCACCCACGACCAGGAGGAGGCGCTCTCGCTCGCCGACCGCATCGTCGTGATGCGCGACGGCCAGATCCGCCAGGTCGGCGGGCCGGAGGACCTGTTCTCGCGGCCGGACCATCTCGACGTCGCCGAGTTCATGGGCTTCCGCAACAAGGTCTCCGGCCGCGTCGCTTCGGTCGCCGACGGCCTCGCGACGGTCACGGTCGGCGGGCTCGGCCTCGTGGGCCGCGTCCGCACGCCGGTCCGGCCAGGCGAGGCGGCCCATGTCTCGATCCGCCCGGAGGACCTTCACCCGGTGCGCGATGGCGATCCGGGACTGCCGGCGAAAGTGGTCTCGACCGAGTTCCACGGCCGCGAGTTCGTCGGCTTCGCCCGCATGGCCGACGATACGCCGCTGACCTTCCTCGCCGACAGCCGCATCCCGCACGGCACCGACATCCGCCTCGCCGCCCAGCCCGACAGCGTCCTCGTCTTCGGAGAGGGCGCATGAGCGCACCCGCCACCACCACGCCCGCGATCCCGCTCGGCCAGCGCCTGGCCGCGCGCGGCCTCGACGGCCTGACGCTGCTCGTCCTGCCGGCGGTGCTCTTCCTGCTGGCGCTGTTCATCTACCCGTTCCTCTACGGGCTCTTCCTGTCCTTCACGCCGAAGGCGGGCGGCGCGCTGGCGAACTACCAGCGCTTCTTCTCGGATTCCTTCCTCTACGGCACGATCGCCACCACGCTCTGGCTGGCGCTGCCGGTGACGATCGCGACGCTGCTGCTGGCGATCCCGATCGCCTTCCGCGTCCGGCTGATGCGCCATCAGCGCCTGCTGACCACCATCCTGGTGATCCCGATCACGCTCGGCACCGTGCTCGTCGCCGAGGGTCTGCTGAACTATCTCGGCCCGCAGGGCTGGTTCAACCGCACGCTGATGACGCTCGGCATCATCTCCTCGCCGGTGAAGCTGCTGCACAACTACTGGGGCGTGATGCTCTCGCTGGTCATCACCGGCTTTCCCTTCACCTTCCTGCTGACGCTCTCCTATCTCACCGGGGTCGACCCGGCACTGGAGCAGGCGGGGGCGACGCTCGGCGCCGGGCCCTGGGACCGCTTCAGGCACATCCTCCTGCCGCTGCTCCTGCCCGGACTCGCCATCACCTTCTGCCTCTCCTTCGTCCAGGCCTTCTCGGTCTTTCCCTCGGCGGTGCTGCTGGGGGCGCCGGCGGGGCCGACGCGCGTGATCTCGATCGCCGCCTATCAGGCCGCCTTCGAGGAATACGATTATTCGATGGCCTCGGCGGTGGCGATGATCATGGGCGTGGTCCAGCTCGTCATCGTCGTCGCGGTGCTCGGCGCACGCGGCCTGCTCTATCGCGGCCCGGCCGGTGGCGGGAAAGGGTGAGCGCCATGGTCAAGGACACCCGCCTCTCGACCAGGCTCTGGGCCGCGGCCAACTGGGCCCTGATCGGCTTCTTCGTCCTCAACCTGTTCGCGATGATCGCGACGGTGGTGACGAGCTCCTTCGCCACGCGCTGGCTCGGCACCTGGTTCCCGGCCGGCTGGACGACGCGCTGGTACTCGGCGGCCTGGAGCGAGTTCCAGCTCTCGGACGTGCTCACCGTCACCTTCCAGATCGTCTTCCTCGTCGTCTTCCTCTCGGGCCTGATCGGCGTGCCGGCCGCCTATGCGCTGGCGCGCCGCGACTTCCCCGGCAAGAAGCTGATCATGCTGCTCTTCCTGCTGCCGCTGCTGGTGCCGCCGATCACCTTCGGCATCCCGCTCGCCACCGTGCTCTACCGGACCGGGCTCGCCGGCTCGATGTCGGGGGTGGTGCTCGCCAATCTCGTGCCGACCGTGCCTTTCGTCATCCTGGTGATGATCCCGTTCATCGAGCAGATCGACACCAAGATCGAGGCGGCGGCGCGCGTCTTCGGCGCAGGCACCTTCAAGCTCTTCGTCCACATCCTGCTGCCGCTGCTGATGCCGGGCATCCTCGCCGCGCTGCTGCTCGTGCTGGTGCGCACGATCGCGATGTTCGAGCTCACCTTCCTCACCGCCGGCCCGACCAGCCAGACGCTGGTGGTCGCGCTCTACTACGCGGTCTTCGCCGCCGGCGTGCGCGCCGTGCAGTCGATCGACGCCATGGCGGTGATCTACATGGTGACGACGCTGGTCTGGCTCGTGATCGCGCTGCGCTTCGTCAACCCGACGCAGATCGTGGCCCGGGCGAAGCGCTAGGGGCACTTCTCGTCATTGCGAGGAGCGCAGCGACGAAGCAATCCAGGGCGACAGCGCTCTACGCCCCTGGATTGCTTCGCTTCGCTCGCAATGACGAAGGAACCTCGCGCCGCCTCCCGCATTCCTCCGCAGCCGGGCGAGTTGCGGAGGGGCGAATGGTCGCGAAGGGCAGGGAAGGCGCCGCGGCAGGCAAGGGCCGCCTGCGCCGCGTGACCGTCGACGATCTCACCATCCGCCGCGTCAGGGTCGGCCGAAATTTCGGCTATCGCGACGCCGAGGGGATGAGGATCACCGATGCGGAAACGCTGGCGCGCATCCGCTCGCTCGCCATCCCGCCGGCCTATCAGGATGTGCTGATCGCCGCCGATCCGCGCGCCCATCTCCAGGCGGTCGGGCGCGACGATGCCGGGCGGCTCCAGCATCGCTATCACCCCGATTGGGAGAAGGTGCGCGAGCGCCGCAAGCTGAAGCGGCTCGCCCGCCTGATCGAGGCCCTGCCGAGATTGCGCGCCCGCATCGCCGCCGATCTCGCGGATCGCACGCTGTCGCGCCGCAAGGCGCTCGCCTGCGCCGCCGCGGTCATCGACCGCTGCCATATCCGCGTCGGCAACGAGGTCTACGCCCGCACCAATGGCAGCCACGGGGCCTCCACCCTGCTGAAGCGCCATGTCGAGGTGAGCGGCAGCCGTGTCACGCTCGCCTTCCGCGGCAAGGCCGGCAAGGAGATCGTCTGCGGCCGCGACGATGCTCCGCTCGCCCGCGCCCTGCTGCGGCTGCAGACCCTGCCGGGCCGGCGCCTGTTCCAGTATCGCGCCGAGGACGGTTCGGTCGCCGCCATCAGCGCGGCCGACATCAACGCCTACCTGAAGGACGCCGCCGGCCTGCCGGTGTCGAGCAAGGATCTGCGCATGCTCGCCGCCAATGCCGCGGCGGCCGAGCTCCTGCTCTCCACCGACATCGCCGCCAGCGAGCGCGGCCGCAAGCGCCAGCTCGCCGACATCATGCGCGCCATCGCCGAGCGGCTGGTGAACACGCCGGCGGTGGTCCGCAAGAGCTATGTCCACGAGATCGTGGTCAACGCCTATGCCAGCGGTCGCCTCGGCCGCGCTTATCGCAAGGCGCGAGGCCGCGGCGGGTGCTCGCGCATCGAGCGGGCCCTCGGATTGCTGGCGGCGTGACCGGGATGCATAGCCGTCTGCCTGAGTCGGGCGGCGACAGGGGTTGAACCCGGCAGCTGCGCTGGCGAAGCTCGGACAAAATCATCCGGGGCAGCGCCAGGCATGTTTCTCACCAATTCCGACATGGTCGAGCTGATCGAGCTGCGCCACGCGCTGCACCGTGCGCCGGAGATCTCCGGCGAGGAGCGCGAGACGGCGAAGGCGATCGTCGGCTTCCTCGCACCGACTGCGCCCGATCGCATCGTGACCGGCCTCGGCGGGCATGGCGTCGCCGCCGTCTACGAAGGCGCCGAGCCCGGCCCGACCGTCCTCGTGCGCTGCGAGCTCGACGCCTTGCCGATCGAGGATCTCTCCGGCGTGCCGCACGCCTCGCAGGTCGCGGGCAAGGGCCATCTCTGCGGCCATGACGGCCACATGGCCACGGTCGCGGCGCTCTCGCGCGGGCTCGGCCGGCAGCGGCCGCAGCGCGGGCGCGCCATCCTCCTCTTCCAGCCGGCCGAGGAGACCGGGGCCGGCGCTGCCGCCGTCATCGCGGATCCGAAGTTCGAAGAGATCGCGCCCGATCTCTCCTTCTCGCTGCACAACAAGCCCGGCCTGCCGCTCGGCGCCGTCCGGATTTCGGAGGGGCCCGCCAACTGCGCCTCGCGCGGCCTCAGGATCGTGCTCAATGGCCGCACCTCGCATGCCGCGACGCCGGAGCACGCGATCTCGCCGATGCGGGCGCTCGCGCGGCTGATGCCGGCGCTGACCGCGCTCGGCCCGGGCGGGAGCCTCGATTCGGACTATCGGCTCGTCACGATCACCCATGCCGGCATGGGCGAGCCGGCCTTCGGCATCACGCCCGGCCGCGGCGAGATCTGGGCGACGCTGCGCACGCTGAACGATGCGGCCATGGGCTCGCTCTGCGCGCAGGCCGAGGCGCTGGTGCGCGAGGCCGCTTCCGCCGACGGGCTCTCCGTGACGATGGATTATCACGACGTCTTCCATCACTGCGAGAACCATCCCGAGGCGGTGGCGCATCTGCGCCGCGCCTGCGACGAGGAGGGCATCGGCCATGGCGAGACGCCGCCGCAGCGTGGCTCTGAGGATTTCGGCCTGTTCGGCCGCGCCTCGAAATCGGCGATGTTCCTGCTCGGCGCCGGCGAGGGCACCCCGCCGCTGCACAATCCCGACTATGATTTCCCCGACGCCCTGATCGCGCCGGGCGCCCGCGTCTTCATGCGCACGATCCGGAATCTGTTGGGGTAGTCAGAGGGTCGTCGTTCTCGGCCGAAGCGAAGCGTAGAGCCGAGAATCTCCGGAAAGAGATGCTCGGGTATTCGCCCGAGCATGACGAGCCCCTGCCGGATCGTGTATGCGGCACCTCGAACACGGCGGAGGTGCCATGCGCAGGATCAGGATCATCGGCATCGGCGCCGGCAATCCCGAGCACGTCACGATCCAGGCGGTGCGGGCGCTGAACAGGGTCGACGTCGTCTTCGTGCCGGACAAGGGGAGCGAGAAGGCCGCCCTGCGCGAACTGCGCGAGGAGATCTGCCGGCGCTATATCGAGCACGACAACTGGCGCACGGTCTCGCTCAGCGTGCCGAAGCGGGCCGCCGCAGGCGACGATTACCGCGGCAGCGTCGACGACTGGCATGCGGCGCTGGCCGAGAGCTACGAGCGCCTGTTCCGCGAGGAACTCGGCGAGGGGCAGACCGGCGCGCTGCTCGTCTGGGGCGACCCGTCGCTCTACGACAGCACGCTGCGCATCATCGCGGCCGTGCGGGCCCGCGGGCTGGAATTCGACTATGACGTCGTTCCCGGGATCACATCCGTCCAGGCCCTGGCGGCGGCCCATCGCCTGGTGCTGAACCGGATCGGCGAGCCGGTCACCATCACCACCGGCCGCAGGCTCGCCGAAAGCGGCTTCCGCGACGAGGACGGCAGCACGGTCGTCATGCTCGACGGCGAGCAGGCCTTCTCCAAGATCGATCCGGCCGGGCTGGAGATCTGGTGGGGCGCCTATCTCGGCGCGCCGCAGGAGCGGCTGGTCTCCGGCCCGCTCGCCGAGATGTCGGAGCGGATCGTTCGCGAGCGCGAAGCCGCCCGGGCCGAGAATGGCTGGATCATGGACACCTACCTGCTGCGCCGTCGCAGCGGCTGAGGTTTGGCAGCCGGCCGCCATACCGGTATGATAAGAGCGGGGTTGGCTGCGGAGTTTGCCTGATGGACGTCTCGCTCCGGCTTCGTGACCCGATCGCGCCGCAGCTCGTCGCGGCGCTGCGCCAGGCGATCATCGCCAGCGAGCTCCGGCCCGGCGAGGCGCTGTCGGAGAAGGACATCGCCGGCCGCTTCGGCGTCAGCCGCCAGCCGGTGCGCGAGGCCTTCATCAAGCTTTCGGAGGCCGGGCTGGTGCAGATCCTGCCGAGCCGCGGCACCTATGTCATGAAGATCTCGCTGCGCGAGGTCGCCAATGCCCGCTTCGTGCGCGAGGCGGTGGAATGCTCGCTCGCGCGGGCGGCGAGCCGCCTGATCGATCCGGACGGCGTCGCCCGGCTGCGCCGGCTGATCGCCGAGCAGAGCGCGGCGGCCGCCCGCGGCGACTACACCCGCTTCACCGTGCTCGACGAGGCGTTCCACCAGGCGATCGCCGAGATCGTCGATTGCGACTATGCCGGCAGGGTGGTCGAGAGCGCCCGCGCCCAGACCGACCGGGTGCGCTATCTCTCCTTGCCCGGCACCTCGCCGATCCCGCTGCTGATCACCCAGCACAACGCCATCGTCGATGCGCTCGAGGCGGGCGATTCCGACATGGCCGCGACCGCCATGCGCATCCATCTGCGCGAGATCCTGAACGCGCTGCCGCGCATCGCGGCCGAGCATCCGAACCTGTTCGAGGACGAGGATCTGCCGGCCCACACCCGGGCGATCCACGAGCGCTGAAGCGCTTTTCGCTCACATCGAAGCGTCATTCTGGGCAAGCGCCGTGCCTCCCGCGCAGCCGGCTCTTCCTCTGCCGCTTCAGCCGCGAAGCGGCCTGAGCGCGCCTCAGCGCCACATTCCCCGCATCTTGGCGCGGACATCGACCTTCGGTCCGGTCGATGCGGAGCGCTCGCCGGCGGGCGTCGCGAGCGGCCAGGCGCGCCGCTCGAAATGCTTCAGCAGGGCGTTGGGGATGAAGCGCGTGCGCGCCGCATAGACGTGCCGGTCGCCGGTCGCGGACTGGCCGTGCGTGAAGAAGCGCTGCGGCACGATCAGGTGCAGATCGTCCTTGGCCCGTGTCATCGCGACATAGAGCAGCCGGCGCTCCTCCTCGATCTCGTCCCTGGCGCCCGCCCCGAGATCGATCGGGATGCAGCCGTCGACCACGTTCATGACGAAGACCGATTTCCACTCCTGCCCCTTGGCCGAGTGGATGGTCGAGAGGATGAGGTAATCCTCGTCGAGATGCGGCACGCCGGCCTGGTCGCTGGTGGCGTCGGGCGGGTCGAGCGTCAGCTCGGTCAGGAAACGCTCGCGCGAGGGATAGCCGCCGGCGATCTGCTCGAGCTGCAGCAGGTCGGCCTGGCGCGTCGTCGCATCCTCGTGGAGGCGCTCCAGATGCGGCTCGTACCAGAGCCGTGCCCGTTCGATCTCGGCTGGCCATCCCGAACGGCCGGAACGCAGCGCCGCGACCGTCTCGATGAAGGCTGGCCAGTCCGCTCCGGCGCGGGCCGGCGCCGGAACCTCGCGCAGCGCGTCGGCGGCGTCCGGCGCCTGCGCCAGGTGCTCGATCACGCGCTGGGCCGAGCTCGGCCCGACGCCGGGCAGGAGCTGCATGACGCGGAAGGCCGAAACCCGGTCGCGCGGGTTCTCGGCGAAGCGCAGCAGCGCCAGCAGGTCCTTGACGTGCGCGGCATCGAGGAATTTCAGTCCGCCGAACTTCACGAAGGGGATGTTCCGGCGTGTCAGCTCGATCTCGAGCGGCCCGCTATGATGCGAGGCGCGGAAGAGCACGGCCTGCTGCTTCAGCAGCGCGCCGGCCTCGCGGTTCCCCAGCACCGTCTCGGCGATGAAGCGGGCCTGGTCGGCCTCGTCGCGGACGTTGACCAGTTCCGGCGCCGCGCCGGCGGCGCGGTCGGTCCAGAGATTCTTGGTGAAGCGCTCGGCGGCGAGGTCGATCACCGCATTGGCGGCGCCGAGGATGGCCTGCGTCGAACGGTAGTTCTGGTCGAGCGTGATCACCTCCGCCGGCGGCGAGAAGGCCAGCGGGAAATCGAGGATGTTGCGCACCGTCGCGGCGCGGAAGGAATAGATCGACTGCGCGTCGTCGCCGACCACCGTCAGCCCCCGGCCATCCGGCTTGAGCGCCAGCAGGATCGAGGACTGCAGCCGGTTGGTGTCCTGGTACTCGTCGACCATGACATGGTCGAAGCGTCCGCCGACATCGGCCGCGAGCTCGGCGTCGGTCATCGCCTGCGCCCAGTAGAGCAGCAGATCGTCGTAATCGAGCACGTTCTGCTGCTGCTTGGCCTCGACATAGGCCGCGAAGAGCTGCTTCAGCTCCTGCACCCAGGCGATGCACCAGGGATGGGACAGCCGCAGCACCTCCTCGATCGGCTGCTCGGCGTTGACGCAGCGCGAATAGATCGAAAGGCAGGTGCCCTTGGTCGGAAACCGCGTCTCGGTCTTCGAGAAGCCGAGCTCGTGCCGCACGAGGTTCATCAGGTCGGCGGCGTCCTCGCGGTCATGGATCGTGAAGGCCGGGTCGAGCCCGATCTGCTCGGCGAGGTCGCGCAGGAGCCGGGCGCCGACGCCGTGGAAGGTGCCGGCCCAGCTCAGGGCGTCGACCGCGACGCCGGCGGCTTCGCCCATCACCTTGCGGGCGATGCGCTCGACGCGGCGGGTCATCTCCGAGGCCGCCCGGCGCGAGAAGGTCATCAGCAGGATGCGCCGCGGGTCGGCGCCGCAGGCGAGCAGGTGGGCGACGCGGTGGGCCAGCGTGTTGGTCTTGCCCGAGCCGGCGCCGGCGATGATCAGCACCGGCGGCGCCGGAGCCGCGCCGCCGCCATGCGCGACGGCCCGCCGCTGCGCCGGGTTGAGGCTGTCGAGATAGACGTGCGCGTTCATGCCTGATTCGGTCCGTGATCGCACAGCGCAGCACGGGGGGCAGGGCGCGGCAATATCGTAAGATGGTGCCGGGCGGCCCGGCGGGGTATCCGCCCGCCGGCGAGCCGGATCGGCGATCAGTCCGGTCCGGCCCGCCCGGTCACGGCCCCAGGGCTTTCTCCACCGGGACGTAGGCCATCCGCAGGCTGGTCGCGACCGAAGCGTTGGTGACCTCGCCGCGATGCACGTTGAGGCCCGCCGCCAGATGCGGGTCGCTGCGGATGGCGTCGAGCCCCTTGCCCGCCATGGCCAGTCCGAACGGCAGCGTGGCGTTGTTCAGGGCGTAGCTGGAGGTCAGCGGCACGGAGCCGGGCATGTTCGCGACGCAGTAGTGGATGACCCCGTCGACCTCGAAGGTCGGATCCGCATGGGTGGTCGGCCGCGAAGTCTCGAAGCAGCCGCCCTGGTCGATCGCGACGTCGACGAGGACCGCGCCGCGCTTCATCCGCGACAGCTGCGCGCGAGAGACCAGCCTCGGCGCCGCCGCTCCGGGGATGAGCACCGCCCCGATCACCACATCGGCGGCGACGACCTCCTCCTCGACCGCATGGAGCGTCGAGAACCGCGTCCGGACCCGGCCTTCGAACAATTCGTCGAGCTGCCGCAGGCGCGGCAGGGAGCGGTCGAGCACCACCACATCGGCGCCGAGCCCCGCGGCCATGCGGGCGGCATGGGTGCCGACCACGCCGCCGCCGATCACCACGATGCGGGCCGGCGGGACGCCCGGCACGCCGCCGATCAGGATCCCGCGCCCGCCGGCATGGCGCTTGAGCGAGGCGCCGGCGGCTTCGATCGCCAGCCGTCCGGCGACCTCGCTCATCGGCGCCAGCAGCGGCAGTCCGCCGAAGCGATCCGTGACGGTCTCGTAGGCGACGGCGGTGACTCCCGATTCGATCAGCCCGGCGGTCTGCGCCGGGTCGGGGGCGAGGTGCAGATAGGTGAACAGGATCTGGCCCTCGCGCAGCTGCGTCCATTCCGTCGGCTGCGGCTCCTTGACCTTGACGACCATCTCGGCGCGGGAAAAGACCTCCGCCGCGCTCGCCGCGATGGCGGCGCCGGCCGCCGCGTAATCGGCGTCCGCGGCTGCGATGCCGGCGCCGGCTCCGGCTTCCACCAGCACCTCGTGCCCCGCGGCGACATATTCCCGGACCGCTTCCGGCGTCAGCCCGACCCGGTATTCGTGGATCTTGATTTCCTTGGGGACGCCGACCAGCATGGTTTCCTCCAGTCCAATTCGCGGGATCAGCTTATCCGTCATGGTTCCGATCCCGAACCCCCGTCCGGGAATGGATCGCCCAAGCGCTGCGCGGCCCGGGCGGGCCGCTATCGCCCATCGGAATGGCACGGCCTGTTCGTTGCGCAGGGGAACCTTGCCCGGGGCGCGCATCTCGCCGATATGAGGGGCGATGAGGTCCCCGGGGCTCGTTCGGGCCCCGCGCCGAGCGATCTGGATGGGCTCGGCGCCGCCATCGCCTCGCGAGCCTTCGCCGCCGCGTCGATCAGGTCGGCTTGTGCGACCCGACACTGTGATGTTGTAGAAGGGCATGGAAAAGCAGGAGCTCACATTCTCGGTCGCGCCGATGATGGACTGGACCGACCGGCATTGCCGGATCGTCCATCGCCTGATGTCGCGCCGTGCCCGGCTCTATACCGAGATGGTGACGGCGCAGGCGGTGATCCGCGGCGATCGGCAGCGCCTGATCGGCTTCGACGCGATGGAACATCCCGTCGCGCTCCAGCTCGGCGGCAACGATCCGGCCCTTCTGGCCGAAGCGGCGAAGATCGGCGCCGATTTCGGCTATGACGAGATCAACCTGAACTGCGGCTGCCCGTCCGACCGCGTCCAGGGCGGCGCCTTCGGCGCCTGCCTGATGCGCGAGCCCGCGCTCGTCGGCGACTGTGTCGCGGCGATGAAGGCGGCGGTCGCCATCCCCGTCACGGTGAAGTGCCGCATCGGCGTCGATGACCAGGATCCGGAAGCCGCGCTCGACGCGCTGACGGCCGCCGTGCGCGCGGCCGGCGTCGATGCCCTCGTCGTCCACGCCCGCAAGGCCTGGCTGCAGGGCCTCTCGCCCAAGGAGAACCGCGAGGTTCCGCCGCTGGACTATGAGCGCGCCTATCGTCTCAAGGCCGCCCATCCCGACCTGATCGTCGCGCTCAATGGCGGCATCCGCGCCCCGGACGAATGGCGGCCGCATCTCACCCATGTCGACGGCGTCATGCTCGGCCGCGAGGCTTACCAGAACCCGGAAGTGCTGCTCTCGGTCGATCCGCTCCTGTTCGGCGAGGCGGCGCCGGTCGCCGACGCTTTCGCGATGTTGGAGGCGCTCGAGCCCTATATCGCCGCCCATCTCCAGCGAGGCGGGCGCCTCCACGCCTTCACCCGCCATCTCGTCGGGCTGTTCCCGGGCCGGCGCGGCTCGCGCCTGTTCCGCCGCCATCTCGCCGAGCATTGCGTCGCCGCGGGGGCCGGCCTGGCCGAACTGCGTGCCGCGGTCGCGCATGTCGAGCGCGAGGCGCCGCCCGCGATCGCGGCGGAGTGAGAGAATGCAGGCCGATATGGCAGTCGATCCCGCGCTCCTCGCCCGCATCGAGGCGAGCTTCGCCAGGCAGGCCTTCATGACGACGCTCGGCGCCCGGCTCGTGCGCGTCGCGCCGGGCGAGGTCGAGATCGCCATGCCGGTCTCGGCCCATCTCTGCCAGCAGCACGGCTTCGTCCATGCCGGGGCGGTCTCGTCCATCGCCGACAGCGCCGCCGGCTATGCCGCGCTGACCACCATGCCGGCCGGCAACGGCGTGCTCACCGCTGAATTCAAGATCAATCTGCTCAGCCCGGCGACTGGCGACGAGCTCCGCGCCAGGGGCAGGGTGGTCAAGGCTGGCCGCACGCTGACCCTCGCCATGGCCGAGGTCTTCGCCGTGACCGACGGCAGGCCAAAGCTCTGTGCCATGCTGACGGCGACCTGCATGACGATCGCCGCGCGGGACGGGGTGAGCGACTAGGACCCCCTCACGGCAACGTGTCGCGACGCGCCGGCCCGCGCATGCCGGCCCTGCCGCCTGAACCTTGCCCTTTCGCGCCAAAGCCCTAAGACCGGCCCGACCTTTCCTGGATCGGATGCGTGATGATCGCCGGCATTCCCCTGAACGATTTGATCTTCCTCGCCGTCTCGCTGGTGCTCGCCGGCGCCGTGACCGGCCTGCTCGCCGGCCTGTTCGGCGTCGGCGGTGGTGCCGTGATCGTGCCGGTGCTCTACGAGGTCTTCCGGGTGATCGGCGTTGTCGAGGAGGTGCGCATGCCGCTCGTCGTCGGCACTTCGCTCGCGGTGATCATCCCGACCTCCGTCCGCTCCTACCGGGCCCACCTCGCCAAGGGCATGGTCGATACCTCGATCATCCGGATCTGGGCCGTTCCCGTCGTGCTCGGCGTCGTCGGCGGCAGCGTCATCGCCCGCTATGCCCCGCCGGACGTGTTCAAGGCCGTCTTCGTCGCCGTCGCCTTCGCCAGCGCCATGCGCCTGCTCTTCGCCTCCGACCGCTGGAAGCTCGGCGAGGACATGCCGGGGCCGTTCCTGATGCGGATCTACGGGCTGATCATCGGCGTGCTCTCTGCCCTGATGGGCATCGGCGGCGGCCAGCTCTCCAGCCTGTTCATGACCTTCTACGGCCGGCCGATCCACCAGGCGGTCGCGACCTCCTCGGGCCTCGGCGTGCTGATCTCGATCCCCGGCGCGCTCGGCTACATCTATGCCGGCTGGCCGAAAATGGACCTGCTGCCGCCGCTCTCGCTCGGCTATGTCTCGCTGATCGGCTTCCTGCTCTTCATCCCGACCTCGATCTGGACGGCGCCGATCGGCGCGCATCTGGCCCATCGGCTGTCGAAGCGCCGGCTGGAGGTCGCCTTCGGCATCTTCCTGCTGGTGGTCTGCGCCCGCTTCTTCTGGTCCTTGATCGTCTGAGGCGGACCTCATGCTGCGCGTCCGCCCCTGCGAGGAGGCCGACCATTCCGCGCTCGCCGGCGTGATGGCCGAGATGCAGGCGCATTACCATGTGCCTTGCCCGTCCGGCGCCGAGATCCGCGCCGGTCTGACGGGCCGGCCGGCGGGAACCGAACTGCTCGTCGCCGAGCAGGACGGCGCGCTCGTCGGCTTCGCCGCCTTCTCGGCGATCTATCCGGGGCCCGGCCTCAGGCCCGGCTTCTTCCTCAAGGAGATCTATGTGGCGAAGGCCGCCCGCGGCCTCGGCGCCGGACGGGCGCTGCTCGCCGAGCTGGCACGGCTGGCCCTGGCCCGGGGCCTCGGCCGGATCGACTGGACCGCGGCGCGCGACAATGAGCGCCTGCTGCGCGTCTACGAGAGCCTGGGCGCGGCCCAGCAGCCGGAGAAGGTGTTCTTCAGGCTGACCGGCGCGGGGTTGGCCCGTCTCGCTGACGGCTGAGGCGCTCCTCCAGCGTCGCCATGACGGCGAGCCGCTCCGCCTCGGAGAGCCGCGACCATTGCGCGATCTCCTGCAGCGTCCGCCCGCAGCCCTCGCAGAGCCTGCGCGCGGGATCGATCACGCAGATCTCGACGCAGGGGGTCGAGATCGCGCTCAACGCCCGCCCCAGCCGATGACGATGGCGAGGCCGAGATAGATCGCGATTTCGCCGAGCTGCTGCGCCGCGCCGAGGATATCGCCGGTCTGCCCGCCGATCAGGCGGATCGCGATGCGCGACAGCCAGGAGACTGCCAGCCCCGAGAGGATGAGGCCGAGCAGCACCCCGCCCAGGGGCAGGGCGCCCGCGGCGGCCGCCAGCAGCGCGACGATGCCCGACAGCCCGTAGGCGACCGGCAGCACCCCGCGTGCGGGCCGGCCAACCGAAGCGGACGCACCGTCGCGCCGGGTCGGCGGGACCGTCGCGAGGAGCCGGACGCCCTCGACGCGCGACCAGGGCGCGGCGACGAGCATCGCCGCCGCCGCGGCCCAGGCTCCGGCGCCTTGCAGGATCGCCGCGAGCGCGGTGACCCGCAGCAGCAGCGAGAGGCCGAGCGCGAGCGCGCCGAACGTGCCGACGCGGCTGTCCTTCATGATCTCGAGCCGCCGCTCCGGCGTGTGCCCGCCGAACAGCCCGTCGGCCGAGTCGGCGAGCCCATCCTCATGGAAGGCGCCGGTCGTCACGACGAGCGCGGTCACGGCGAGCGCCGCCGTCAGCACGGCATTGACCCCCGCGAGGCCGGCGAGCAGCGCGATCAGCGCCGCCGGCAAGGCGATCGCCAGCGCCGCGACGGGCAGGGCACGCGGCACCAGCCGGAAATCCGGCACGGCATGGGCGCTCTCGCCCGGCAGCGCCGGCACCGGCAGGCGCGAATAGAAGCGGATGCAGGTCGCGGTCGCGATCAGCCAGCCCGGCCAGAGCGGCGGCTCGTCGGGCGGCGTCGCCTGCGTCGCATCATCGCTCTCGGTTTGCGCCACGCCGCCCTCGGATTGTCTTCGCTCGCTCCAGCCTATAGCAGCAGCGGCAACGTGGCGGCGACCTCGGACCGCTCGATTCCCTAGGTTCTCAAGATCGGCTTCCCCAGATGTCTGCGATGCCCGCTTCCGGCCTGCCCTTCGACGATATCCGCAATCTCATCGCCAGCATGCCGGGCCCGGACATGGCGGCGGCCAACACCGTGCGCGCCCGCGACAAGGAGCTGACCAAGCCGGCCGGCAGCCTCGGCCGGCTCGAGGAGATCGCAGAATGGCTCGCTGCCTGGCAGGGCAAGGCGCCGCCGCGGGTCGACCGGCCGCTGGTCTGCGTCTTCGCCGGCAATCACGGCGTCGTCGCCCAGGGCGTCTCGGCCTATCCGCAGTCGGTGACGCGGCAGATGCTGGAGAACTTCGCCGCCGGTGGCGCCGCCATCAACCAGATCTGCGCCGCCTATGACCTCGGCTTCAAGGTCTTCGACCTCGCGCTCGACCTGCCGACCGGCGATTTCACGGAAGGCGACGCGCTCGACGAGCGCGCCTGCGTCGCGACCATGGCCTTCGGCATGGAGGCGCTCGCCGGCGGCGCCGATCTGCTGGCGCTCGGCGAGATGGGCATCGGCAACACCACCTCGGCCGCCGCGATCTTCGCCGCGCTCTATGGCGGCGGCGCCGCCGTCTGGTGCGGCCGCGGCACCGGTGTCGACGATGACGGGCTGAAGCGCAAGATCGCCGCGGTCGAGGCGGGCCTCTCGCGCCACGCCAACCATCTCAGCGACCCGCTCGAGGTGCTGCGCCGCTTCGGCGGCCGCGAGATGGCGGCGATCTGCGGGGCGATCCTGGCCGCCAGGCTGCAGCGCATCCCGGTGATCCTCGACGGCTATGTCGTCACCGCGGCCGCCGCCATCCTGCACGCGCTCGACTCCTCGGCGCTCGACCATTGCATCGCCGGCCATCTCTCGGCCGAAGGCGCGCATGCGCAGGCGCTGGTCAGGCTCAGCAAGCAGCCGCTGCTGGCGCTCGACATGCGCCTCGGCGAGGCGACCGGCGCGGCGCTCGCCGCCGGCCTCGTCAAGGCGGCAGCCAACGTCCATTCCGGCATGGCGACCTTCGCGCAGGCCGGGGTGGCGGGGAAGGGCGAGTAGCTCCGAAGACCGCGCCGGGCGTTCGACCCGGCGCGTCTTCGCCTGTCAGGCGCCGAAGCGCTCGATCACCTCCGCCAGCGGCAGATGCCCCTTGCAGGCGCCGCTGGCGGCCGGCGTCTCGCCGAGTTCCAGAGCACTCGCATAGACCACTGCCGGATCGGCCTCGACCCGCCGGCGTAGCGCCTGCAGCTTCGGCCAGCGCGAGATCTCGGCGACCTCATGGTATTCGAGCCAGCGCGCCACGCCGGCGAGCAGCGCATCGGCGAGCGTGTGCTTGCCGCCGACCACCCAGCGGCCGCCGTCGAGCATCTCCTCCAGCCGATCGTGGCGCTCGATCACCCGCTCGCGTCCGAAGCGGCGCAGCGCCGCCGCGAAATCGGGATCGGGCTCGGGCAATTCCAGCGCGGCCCAGAGCGGGTAGAAGGCGCTGGTGAAGCCGGTGTTGAGGAAGCCGATGAGCTGGTGCATCCGGTCGGCCTCGGGCGAGAGCGGGTCGAAGCTGATGCGACGTTCGCTGTCGCGCGCTTCGAGCCAGGCGGCGATCGCCATGGTCTCGCTGAGCGGGCGGCCCTGATCGGTGATCAGCACCGGGGTCTCGACGCGCGCATTGATCCGCCTGTAGGGCGGCTCGCGCATTTCGCCGAGCATGTCGACGCGGCAGAGCTTATAGGGTCGGCCCAGCCATTCGAGGGCCGCGACCAGCCCCATCGAGGTGCCGGACGGGTAGCCATAGACGAGGATCGGTTCCATCGTGCGTTTTCCATTCGGGTTGGGAAACGCTGCGCAGCGGGGTGGAACCTAGCCGCCCGCCGGCCCATGTAAATCACGCACTTTTCTGTAACCAGGCGGACCGGAGCATGAAGGACGTCGTTTCGGACTGCGCGATCGAAAGCGTCATGCGGGTGCTGAGCGGCCGCTGGCCGACCTTGCTGCTCTACTATCTGAAGGACGGCAGCAAGCGTTTCGGCGAGCTCAGGCGCGACAACCCGACCGTCTCGCACCGCATGCTGACGCTGGAACTGCGCAAGCTCGAAGCGGCCGGTATCGTCCGGCGGATCGACCATGAGGGCTATCCGCGCCGGGTCGACTACACGCTGACCCCGGCGGGCTTTCGCCTCGTGCCGCTGATCGACGCGCTCGGCGATTGGTGGGAGGAGATCGAGGCCGGGCGGGAGAGCGAACCGGCCCTCTCCAGGGTCGCTTAGAGCCGGATCCGATCAGATTGAATCAGCTGATCGGTGAAACGGTCTCTAGCGGGCGGCGGGTTACGCCGCCGATCGCGCATCCGGCTCCGGAAGCGCCGGCAGCGTGTCCATGACGCGCTCGGCCGGCAGCGTGATCGTCACCTCGGTGCCGGCGCGCGGCTTCGACTTGATCTGGAAGCCGCCGCCATGCAGGTCGATCAGCCCCTTGACGATCGGCAGGCCGAGGCCGGAGCCCTGCTCGGCCGTCTTGATCGCCAGCGAGCCGCGTCCGAAGGTCTGGAGCACGACCGGGATCTCGTGCTCGGGGATGCCGGGGCCGGTGTCGGTGATGGTGACATATTGTCCGCCGGTGGCCGTCCAGCCGACCTTGATCGAGATCTCGCCCCCCTGCGGGGTGAACTTGATGGCGTTGGCGAGGATGTTGAGCACCGCCTGGCGGATGGCGCGCTCGTCGGCCCAGATCCGCGGCAGGTCCGGCTCGATCGCCTGGCGGATCGTCTGGGCCTTGGCCTTGGCGCGCAGGTTCAGCATGTGCGCGGCGTCGTCGACGATGCCGGCGAGGCTGATCGCCTCCTCGTTCAGCTCGTATTTGCCGGCCTCGATGCGCGACAGGTCGAGGATCTCGTTGATCAGCGTGAGCAGGTGCTGGCCCGACGAGTGGATGTCGCCCGAATATTCCTTGTAGGCCGCGTTGGCGTGAGGGCCGAAGACCTCGTTCTTCATCACCTCGGAGAAGCCGAGGATGGCGTTGAGCGGCGTGCGCAATTCATGGCTCATCGTCGCCAGGAAGCGTGATTTGGCGAGATTGGCCTCCTCGGCCTTGCGTCTGGCTTCGTCCGAATTGGCGGTCGCGGTCTCGAGCTCGGCGATCAGCGCGTCCTTCTCGGCGCGAAACTCGATGGTCTCGACCGAGGTCGAATAGAGCCGATTGGTCAGGAAGATGAAGAACAGCTGCGCGCAGGCGGCCATCAGCAGCATGGTGACGCTGTCGATGTCGTTGCGTCCGGCGAAGTACAGGACGATCGCCGCGACGATCGGCACCAGGCCGGAATAGACCGCGACCGGCATCGTCGCCGCAAGCGTGACCGTCAGCGCGCTGACGATCAGCAGCGCCGTCATCACGAAGAAGCGGGCGCCGGGAGCGTCGACGCCGAGGAACAGGGTGGCCAGCAGCGCCCAGGACAGCCCGTGCAGCAGCTCCGCCGCCGGCAGCAGCCTGCGCCAGAAGGCGATGCGTGCGGCGGCGGAGGGTTCGGCCAGGAAGCGCCGGCACAGCAGCGCCGTGAAGCCGGTGGTCAGCAGGACGAGCCCGAGCCAGCCCGAGACCTTGTAGACCGGCACCCAGACGCAGGCGGCCGCGGCGACCAGCAGGGCGAGCAGCAGCACACCGGCGGCGCCGTTCAGCCGGTATTGCGCGAACACCCGGACGAGCTCGTAGTCGAAGGCGCGCTCGAGGCCGGTCGAGGAGGTCAGCTTCTCGCGCGCCGACCGGACCTCGCGGTTGATCAGCTTGCGGCGCGCGAGCGCGGACGGGTCGGGCCCGCGACCGCGCTGCACCTGTTCGGCTGTCAATTCCGCCATGGTCCGAGGAAACGAGCTCCAGCCCGGCGCGCACCGACGCACCGCGGCTCGCCATGATCGGCGATAAATCGTTAAGCTTATCCTGATGGGGCGCTTCGGATTCGGGACAAGCAATTACGGGCCGTTCGGCTGGCGGCGGGTCGGCCGCTCGGTCGATTTCGTCGTGGCCCTTGGTTTCCTTGTGCTTCTGGCGATCGCGGGCGCGGTGCTGCAATACCGCCTCGGCTCCGGCCGCAGCCTCGTCGGCGCGGCCGAGGCGATCGACGGCGATTCGTTGAGGCTGCTCGGCGAGGAGCTCCGTCTCGAGGGCATCGACGCACCGGAATACCGCCAGACCTGCCTGGACCGGGGCGGCGGGCAGGTCGCCTGCGGCCGGCAGGCACGGCGTGCGCTGGCGGCCATGCTGGCGCTCGGCAACGTCACCTGCACGGTCTCGCGCGTCGACCGCTATGGCCGCGGGCTGGCGCGCTGCCGGCAGGGCGATGCCGAGATCAACGCGGCGCTGGTCCGCCAGGGCCAGGCGCTCGCCTATGGCGGCTACCAGGCGGAGGAGGCCGAGGCGAAGGCGGCGGGGCGCGGCATCTGGGCGCTGCGCTTCGAGCGGCCGGAGGAGTGGCGCAGGAGCCATCCGCGCTGAGCTCTCCGCTCGGCCATGCGGATTTCACAATCCCGTTGGCGGTTGAGGTATTTCCGTCTCCGGCGCGAGCGACCTAAAGAAGGTCCTTCCGCTATCGTTCCCTCAGGATTGTTCCCCGCATGACATCGCCGGCCGCAAGCCGACCCGGGTTGCCGGCATGATCGGCGCCATCCTGCTCGCGCTCGTGCCGATCGCCCTGCTGATCGCGCTCGGCCATGGCATGCACCGCCTGCGCTTCCTGCCTGACGCGTTCTGGCCGCAGGCGGAGCGCCTGAGCTATTACGTGCTCCTGCCGGCGCTCTTCGTCCATGTGCTGGCGACGGCCGATCTCAGGGGGCTGCCCGTCGCCGCGCTGGCGCTGACGCTGATGAGCGCGATCATCGTCGTCTCCGGAATCCTGGTTCTGGCGAAGCGCTGGCTCGGCTATGGCGATGCCGCCTTCACCTCGGTCTTCCAGGGCGGTGTCCGCTTCAACAACTATGTCGGCCTGAGCGCGGCCGGGAGCATGCTCGGGGCGTCGGCCCTGCCGCTGGCTGCCGTGGCCAATGCGGCGATCGTGCCGACCGTCAACGTGCTCTGCGTTCTCGTCTTCGCCCGCTGGGGCTCGGCTCAGCCGACCCTGCGCGGCGTTCTCCGGGGGCTCGCCCTCAATCCGCTGCTGATGTCCTGCGTTCTCGGCATCGTGCTGCAGGTCAGCGGCCTCGGTCTCCCGCGCGGACTCGACGCTTTCCTCAAGGCGCTCGGCCAGGCCTCGCTGCCGATCGGCCTGCTCTGCGTCGGTGCGGCGCTGGACTGGCATGCGCTCGGCCGCGGCATGAAGCCGGCCCTGGTCGCCTCCTTCGTCAAGTTCGTGCTGATGCCGCTGGTGACCTATGCTGCGCTGAAGGGCTTCGGTCTCGGAGGCCCGGCGGCGACGCTCGCCATCCTGTTCCAGTCGCTGCCGACGGCTTCGTCCTCTTACGTGATGGCGCGCCAGCTCGGCGGCGATGCGCCGCTGATGGCCGGCATCTGCGCGCTGCAGACCGTGCTGGCCGCCTTGGCGGTGCCGCTTGCGCTGATCCTGCTCGCGCCGGGCTGATCGTTCAGCGCGGCTCGCGCGGATCGTCCTCGGACGCGCTTCCGAGCTGCGCGGCGCCGGGCTCGCGCGAGCGTGCCCACAAGGTGGCGAGCATCAGCCCGACCGGTACGGCCAGGATGACGATCCAGACGACGAAGCTCCAATCCTGCGGCATGGCGATCGTCCCTCGTGACCATCAATCGCGGCAGGGGCGGCTTGTTCCGTCGGGCGGACGGCTCGTCGTCTTGCCGCCGTGTTTGCGGGCTGAACTCTTGACAGAGCCGGGCCCGCACCGTGAAACCGCGTGGTCCCAGCATGGCGAAAGGCAGAGGGCATGAAGCTCTATGACGGCGGGCGGGCGCCCAATCCGCGGCGAGTCCGCATCTTCTTCGCCGAGAAGGGCGTGCCCTTGCCCGAGCTCGTCCCGATCGACATCGCCAGGAAGGAGCATCGGACGCCGGAATTCACCCGGATCAACCCTTCCCAGCGCCTGCCGGTGCTGGTGCTCGACGACGGCACGGCGCTCGCCGAGACCATGGCGATCTGCCGCTACATCGAGAGCCTGCATCCGAAGCCGGCGCTGTTCGGCTCCGAGCCCAAGGAGGCGGCGCTGATCGAGATGTGGAACCGGCGGATCGAGCTCGGCCTGTTCACGGCCGTCTCGGCCGTGTTCCGCCACAGCCACCCGGCCATGGCCGAGCTGGAGGACCAGATTCCGGAATGGGCCGAAGCCAATCGCGAGATGATCGACGACCATCTCATGCTGCTCGAGCTGCAGCTCGGCGGCAACCGCTTCGTCTGCGGCGACCAGCTGACGGTCGCGGACATCACCGCCGGCATCGCCATCGACTTCATGAAGCCCTCGCGCGTTCCGCTGCCCGAGGATTGCGTCAACATCCGGCGCTGGCACGGCGAACTCTCGGCCAGGCCGAGCTGGAAAGCCTGATCATGCGCCTCTCGGCGCTCGCGCTCGCGCTGATCCTTCCGGCCGCCGCCTCGGCGGCGGAGAAGCTGACCGGCGAGCAGATCAACCGGGCCTTCAGCGGCAACACGGTCAGCGGCCGCTATACCGGCGGCGGCTTCTTCACCGAATATCACGACCCCGACGGGCGCGCGCTCGGCAATAATGGCTGGCAGGAGAACCGCGACGCCTGCTGGATCACCAAGGACGACGCCGTCTGCTATTATTACGGCCCGCCCAACGAGCGGACGACGCATTGCTTCACGGTCGAGCTCACCGATCGGCTCTACATCCTGCGCAATCTCGACAATGGCCGGATCAACGCGGTGGCGACCGTCGAGCTCGCCAATCCGCGCAATCATGGCGACGGCGGCAAGCCCTGGTATTGCGACGGGTTGATCTCGCGCGGCGGCCCGCAGGCTCCGATGTCCCGTCGGGTGGCGTCGCGATGAGGCGGTCCGCGACGGTCGCGGCGCTGCTCGCGCTCGGCGCCGGTGCGACGGGCGCTGCTGCGGTCGAGCGGCTGACCGGCCAGGAGATCCGCCAGCTCTTCGAGGGCAACACCGTGGCCGGCCGCTACAACAACGGCGCGCCCTTCAGCGAATACCATCACCGGGACGGCCGGGCGACCGGGCATAACCGCCACCTGCAGAACACGGACGCCTGCTGGACGACGACGGAGGACGCGGTCTGCTACTATTACGGGCCGCACGAGACACGCCGGACCTATTGCTTCGCCGTCGAGCGCAGCGGCACGCTCTACGTGCTGAAGACCTACCGCAGCGGCCGCATCAACGGCGTCGCCACCGTCCAGCCGGGCGATCCCGAGAAGCACGCCGACAAGGCGCCGGTCTGGCATTGCGACGGGCTCATTTCCCGGCGTCACGGCCGGGAGCGGCTGGCGCGGCGATGAGCGGGAGCGGACAGGGGAGCGGCCCGCCGGAAGCGCTCGAGGCCGTCCTCGCCGCACTGCGCGCCTGCCGGATCTGCCGCGACGCGCCGCTCCATGGCCCGCCATTGCCGCACGAGCCCCGGCCGGTGATCCAGGCGCAGGAGAGCGCGCGCCTGCTGATCGCAAGCCAGGCGCCGGGAACCCGTGTCCATGCCAGCGGACGCCCTTTCACCGACCGTTCAGGCGACCGGCTGCGCGACTGGCTCGGCCTCGACAAGGAACGCTTCTACGACGCTTCGCGCGTCGCGATCGTGCCGATGGGCCACTGCTTCCCGGGACATGACGCCAAGGGCGGCGACCTGCCGCCGCGCCGCGAATGCGCGCCGGCCTGGCGGGCGAGGGTGCTGGCCGCGCTCCCGCATCTCGAACTGGTCCTGGTGATCGGCCGCTATGCGCAGGCCTGGCATCTCGGCCCGAAGGCGGCGGCAGACCTGACGGCGACCGTTGCCGACTGGCGCAGCATCTTCGCCCAGGAGCGCCGGCCGCGCATCCTGCCGCTGCCGCATCCGTCCTGGCGCAACAATGGCTGGCTCAGGAAACAGCCCTGGTTCGAGGCCGAGCTGGTGCCGGTGCTGCGGGCCGAGGTGGCGCGGCTGGTGGGGTGAGCCCAAGCGTCATTGCGAGGAGCGCAGCGACGAAGCAATCCAGGCGACGTGGCGCTCTGCCGCTCTGGATTGCTTCGCTGCGCTCGCAATGACTGTGTCCGCCCTTACGGCTCCAGGCGTTTCAGCAGGCTCGACGTGTCCCAGCGCCCGCCGCCGAGCTTCTGCACGTCGGCGTAGAACTGGTCGACCAGCGCCGTGACGGGCAGGCGGGCGCCGTTGTTGCGCGCCTCGTCGAGCACGATGCCGAGATCCTTGCGCATCCAGTCGACGGCGAAGCCGAAATCGAACTTGTCGGCGTTCATCGTCTTGCCGCGGTTCTCCATCTGCCAGGACCCGGCGGCGCCCTTCGAGATCACCTCCAGCATCGCCTCGACGTCGAGGCCGGCCCGCTTGGCGAAATGGATGCCCTCGGCGAGGCCCTGGACGAGGCCGGCGATGCAGATCTGGTTGACCATCTTGGTGAGCTGGCCGGAGCCGGCGGGACCCATCAGCTTGCACATCCGGGCGAAGCTTCCGATCACCGGCTCGACCCGGGCATAGGTCTCGGGCGCGCCGCCGCACATCACGGTCAGGACGCCGTTCTCGGCGCCGGCCTGGCCGCCGGAGACGGGCGCGTCGATGAAGCCGAAGCCGGCCGCTTGCGCGGCGGCGTCGAGTTCGCGCGCGACATTGGCCGAGGCGGTGGTGTGGTCGACGAAGACCGTGCCCTTGCCCATCGCCGCGAAGGCGCCGCCTTCGCCCGTGGTCACCGAGCGCAGGTCGTCGTCGTTGCCGACGCAGGCGAACACGATCTCCTGGCCCTCGGCGGCCTGGGCCGGCGTCGGCGCGGAGGCGCCGCCATGCTGCGCCACCCATTTCTGCGCCTTCTCCGGCGAGCGATTGTAGACGGTGACCTCGTGGCCCTTGGCCTTGAGATGGCCGGCCATGGGATAGCCCATCACGCCGAGACCGAGGAAAGCGACTTTGGCCATGAGGTGCTCCGCTGCATCATCCGAAAGGTCACAGCGGCTTTAGCGCGCCCGGGTGGGCGAGGGAAGCGATGCAGGCGCGATAGCAGCGATCGCGATTCCGCAAGGATCATACGCTTGCCGCCCTCGGCGGAATCCGTCAGGAACCGGTCATGACGATCACCAATGACGACGAGCTTCGGGGGCTGCGCGAGATCGGCCGCATCGTGGCCGATGCGCTGGCGGCGATGGGGCGGGCGCTCGAGCCGGGCATCACCACGGCCGAGCTCGACGCGATCGGCCGCGACAGGCTCGAGCGGCATGGCGCACGCTCCGCCCCCGAGACCGTCTACGGCTTCCCGGGCGCCACCTGCATCAGCGTCAACGAGGAGGTCGCGCACGGGATTCCGGGAGCGCGCCGGATCGCTGCCGGCGATCTGGTCAACATCGACGTCTCAGCCGAGAAGGGCGGCTATTTCTCCGATACCGGCGCGTCCTTCGCGGTGCCGCCGGTCGATCGGCGGATCGAGCGGCTCTGTCGCGACGGCAAGCGCGCACTCTGGGCCGGGCTCGGCCAGGTCGGCGCCGGCAAGCCGATCGCCGGGATCGGCGAGGCGGTCGGCCGCTTCGCCGAGAAGAACGGCTATACGCTGGTGCGCAACCTCGCCAGCCACGGCATCGGCCACTCGCTGCACGAGGAGCCCAAGGAGATCGCGACCTGGCCCGAGGGCTCCGAGCGCCGCGTCATGCAGAAGGGGCTGGTCTTCACCGTCGAGCCGTTCCTGTCGCTCGGCGCCGACTGGGCCGAGCATGAAGGCGACGACCGCTGGACACTCTACTCCGAGCCGCGCGCGCCGACCGTGCAGTACGAGCACACCGTGGTCGCGACGGCCAACGGCCCGCTGGTGCTGACCTTGCCGGGGTGAGTGACTAGACTTCTGCCCAATCTTCATGCGCGTGGCGGACACGGGCGATCAAGACACTACCGTCCTGTTCGACACGATAGACCACGAGATGCGCCTTGAACGGGTAGATGCGCATCGGCGGCGATAGCTCCTTGCGCTCCCGTGCGATGCGGGGATAGGCCGCGATCATGTCGAAGATCGCGAACAGCTCGTCATGGTATCGTCTGGCCTGGGCCTGACCGAAGAGGCGTATTCCTTGCTCGGCGATGCCGATGATGTCTTCTTTTGCTGCCAGCGACAGGCGAAAACGCACTATCGATTGCCGGATGGAGTGGCCGCGCGCTGGACGGCGGCGGCAAAGAGCGCGTCGCTTGAATCTGTACTGACCCCGCTGTTCAGGCCTTCGTCGACGAAACGCTGCATCGCGGCGACCTTGTCGTTGCGCTCCTGATCCCGGCGGATCAAGTCGCGCACATAGTCGCTCGCATTGGCATAGCGGCCTGTCTCGGTCTGAGCCTCGACCCAGTCCTTCATCGAAGCCGGCAAGGACACGTTCATCGTGGCCATATCGATCTCCATAAAGGTCGATTTTGGCAATCTTTGGCAAGGATTGTCAAGTTCTGCGCCGTCTTCACCGCAGCGCCATGTGCCGCGTCAGCCTGAGCTCGATCCGGTCCCAGATCCGGCGGATCAGCTCGGTCAGCGCGAGATAGATCAGCGCCGCATAGAGATAGATCGACAGGTCGAAGGAGCGCGCGAAGGCGAGGCGGGTCGCGCCCATCAGGTCGAACAGCGTCACCAGCGAGGCGATGGCGCTGGACTTGATCATCACGATCAGCTCGTTGCCGAGCGGGCGCAGCGCCAGGATCATCGCCTGCGGCAGGACCACGCGGCGCAGCGTCGCCCAGCGATGCAGGCCGAGCGCGAGGGCGCCCTCGAACTGGCCGCGCGGGATCGACTGGATGGCGCCGCGCAGGATCTCGGCCTGATAGGCGGCGGTGTTGATGGTGAAGGTGAAGAGGGCGCAGTAGAACGGCTCGCGGAAGAACCACCACAGGCCGACATCCTGCCAGAACAGCCGGAACTGGCCGAAGCCGTAATAGACCAGGAAAAGCTGGCAGAGCAGCGGCGTGCCGCGGAAGAAGGTGGTGTAGCCCTGGATGGCCAGCTTCGCCCAGCGCGGCCCGTAGAGCCGGGCAACGGCGAGGCCGAGCGCCAGCACGAAGCCGAGCGCGACCGACAGCACCACCAGCTCGAAGGTGATCCACAGCCCGTTCGCCATGCGGCAGCCATAGTTCTGCAGCACCTCGCTGCCGATCAGCTGGCCGGGATACTCGCACCAGCTCATCGCGTCGCTCCGCCGAAGGCGGCGTAGCCGCGATTGGTGCGCTGCTCGAGCTTGCCGATGCCCCAGGCCGAGACCAGCGAGAAGAAGAAATAGAGCAGCATCGCCGCGCCGAAGAACAGGAACGGCTCCTTGGTCACGACATTGGCCCGCGTCGCGATGAACATGATGTCCTGCAGCGTGATGACCGAGATCAGCGAGGTCTCCTTCAGCAGCACCATCCAGTTGTTGCCGAGACCCGGCAGCGCGACGCGGATCAGTTGCGGGAAGACCACCAGCCGGAAGGCCTGCGCCTTCGACAGGCCGAGCGCGGCGGCGGCCTCGCGCTGGCCCTTCTGGATCGAGTTGAGCGCCCCGACCCAGACCTCGCTGGAGAAGGCGGCGAGCACCAGCCCGAGCGCGACCATGCCGGCGACGAAGGGCGGGATCGAGAAGCCGGTCCAGAGCTGCTGCACCAGCACCTGGATGCCGAAATAGATGATGTAGAGCGTCAGCAGCTCGGGAACGCCGCGGAAGACCGTGGTGTAGACCGTTCCGAGCGCCCGCAGCAGCATCTTGTCGGACCGCTTCCACAGGGCGACGGCGAGGCCGAGCGCCAGGCCGCAGGGCAATGTCGCGAGCGCCACCGAGATGGTGTTGGCCGCGCCTTGCAGCAGAGCCCATCCCCAGCCGCCGGGTCCGAAGCCGAGCAGAGCGAATTTGTCGAACATGAAAGGGCCGGCGCGCGAGGGGCTGGAGCGCTTCCAGGCGGAGCCGGGGACCGGTTCGCCGTCGGGAAACGCGACACGACGTGGGCTGGGAGCAAGGCCGCGCTCGAACGGAAATGGACTTGCACCGGGACCCGCCGGCCTTTGGCCGGCCGGCGGGCAGGTGTCAGCGGCGCCGGCTCACTCGTACTTGAACCACTTGTCCTCGAGCTTCTTCAGCGAGCCGTCGGCGACCGTCTCGGCGATGGCCTTGTCCACCAACGCCTTCAGCGCCGTGTCGGCCTTGCGGACCGCACCGGCGACGCCGGCGCCATGGATCGCATCGTCGCGCTTCACCTCGGCGATCTTCTTGCAGCAGTCCTTGCCCTGGCCCTTGAGGAAGTCGGCGAGGGCGAGGGCGTCGGCGACGATGTAGTCGAGGCGGCCGTTGAGCAGGTCGAGATTGGCCTCTTCCTGCGTGGGGTAGAGGCGCGGCGTCGAGTCCTTGTAGAATTTCTCGACATAGTTGGCGTGGATCGTCGAGCCCTGCGCGCCGATCGTCTTGCCCTTCAGCGCCGCCGGCGAGATGTCGGTCGAGGTCACGCTCTTCGAACCGATCATCCAGATCGGCGTCTTGCTGTAGACCGAGGTGAAGTCGACCTGCTTGCGGCGCTCGTCGGTGGCGTTCATGCCGGCGAGGATGATGTCGTACTTGTTCGCCTGCAGCGCCGGGATGATGCCGTCCCAGTCCTGCACGACCCAGGTGCACTTCACCTTCATCTTCTCGCAGAGAAGGTTGCCGTAATCGATCTCGAAGCCTTCCAGCTCCTTCTTGGCGTTGAGATTGTTGTAGGGCGGATAGGCACCCTCGGTGCCGATCCGGATCTCCTTCCATTCCTTGGCCTGGGCGAGCGCGCCGGTGGCGCCCGCGACCGTGAGCGCCGCGGCGGCGATGAACTTCGCGAAACCTTTCATGGGACCTCCCCTTGGATGCGGCCGCCCGGGCGTTTCGGCTTCCCGTCCGGCATGGGTGCGACAGCTTGTGCGATCATCGGGCCCGGCCGCAAGTAGGGGGCTGCAGCTTTTCTGGGCCTGTCCGCACAAAGATGGCGCAAGGCAAGAAACTGTTTTTGTTGTGGAAATCGCTCTTGCCCGCCGATTTTTCCGCGAGTGCGGCGAAAGCCGCGGCCCACGGTTTTTGCGATGGACTCAGCGCTCGCGCGTCGCGAAGACGCTCTCGCAGCGCTCCAGCCCCCAGTCCAGCTCCTCCCGGCTGATCGTCAGCGGCGGCGCGAAGCGGATCGTGCGCTCATGCGTCTCCTTGGTCAGTACGCCGGCATCGGCGAGGCGGGCGACGATCTCGCTGGCGTCGCCGGCACCCTCCGCGATCTCGACGCCGATCCAGAGGCCGCGCCCGCGCACCTCGCTCGCGAGGCCGCCCGTCATCGCCGTGAGCCGCTCTCTCATGTAAGCGCCGAGTTCGGCCGAGCGCTCGACCAGCCTCTCCTCCTCGATGACGCGGAGCGCCTCGTGGCCGATCGCGGCGGCGAGCGCATTGCCGCCGAAGGTCGAGCCGTGCGAGCCGGGCCCGAACAGCTGCATCACCCTGCGCGAGGACAGGAAGGCCGAGACCGGATAGACCCCGCCGCCGAGCGCCTTGCCGACGATCAGCCCGTCCGGCGTCACGCCCTCGTGCTGATGCGCGAACCAGCGGCCGGTGCGGCCGAGCCCGGACTGGATCTCGTCGAGGATCAGCAGGACGTCGTGCCGGTCGCAGAGCGCGCGCAGCGCCGCGAGATAGCCGTCCGGCGGCACTACGATCCCCGCCTCGCCCTGGATCGGCTCGATCAGGATCGCGGCGGTGTCCGGCGTGATCGCCGCCTCGGCGGCGGCCGCATCGCCGAATGGCACGCTGTCGAAGCCGGGCGCGAACGGGCCGAAGCCGTCGCGATAGCTCGCCTCCGAGGAGAAGCCGACGATGGTCGTGGTGCGGCCGTGGAAATTATTGTCGGCGACGATGATCCGTGCCCTGCCGTCGGGAATGCCCTTGACCTTGTGGCCCCAGCGCCGCGCCGCCTTGATCGCGGTCTCGACCGCTTCCGCTCCGGTGTTCATCGGCAGCGCCATCTCCTGGCCGGCGACGGCGCAGAGCTTCGCCAGGAAGGGGCCGAGCGGCTCGGCATGGAAGGCGCGGCTGGTGACGGCGAGGCGCTTCGCCTGCTCGTTCAGCACCTTCAGGATGCGCGGATGGCCATGGCCGAGGCTGACGGCGGAGTAGCCGCTCATCATGTCGAGGCGCCGGACGCCGGCGACGTCGGTGAGCCAGACCCCTTCGCCATGGCTCAGCATGATCGGCATGGGCGCGTAATTCTGTGCGCAGACCTCGCGTTCGAGCACGATCGCATTCATGGCGGTTCTCCCTCGTCGCCTCGAGGATAGGCGCGCCGTTGCAGCCGGGGTGGACTGCACCGCCGTCGCGATGCAGCCGAATCTGTCGCGGCGGCGACAGATTCGGGACGGTCATGAAGTGCCTCTCGGCTGCACGACTCTCAGCGTGTCACGATGGCGAGGGCGTCGACCTCGACCAGCACATCTGGGTGAAACAGCGAGGCGACGCCGATCAAGGCGCTCGCTGGGGGACGTTCGGCGCTGACCCACCGGTCGCGTACCCTGCGTATTTCGGCGAGCTGTGCCGGCGCATAATCCCGGACATAGATCGTCAGGCGGGCGACGGAGTGAAAATCGCTTCCCGCCGCGCGCAGCGTGGCGTCGAGATTGCGCAGAACCTGTTCGAGCTGGGCCGGCAATCCCTCGGGAACCCGCCCCTGTGCGTCGAAGGGCACGTGTCCCGACAGGACGAGGAGTTGCCCTCCTTCGATCAGCATGCCTTGCGAGATGCCGGGAATGGCGGGACCGGGAGGATTGATCGGGTGGAGCATGGCGTTTCGAGCCGCTTGGTCGGCGGATGCGGGCCAACCGGTGCCGAGCGCGATGGCGCCGACCAGCAGCGGCATGGCGAAGCGGTCGCCGAACATGAGCGCGCCTCGCCGCGTGCCGCCGCCGCGCTGGCGTTCATGCCGCGGCGCGCCAGCGGCATCACCAGGTAGACCATACCGAGCACCATCGGCGGCACGGCCAGCGCCGTCACCGACCAGGTCGACCAGCCGATCGTCACTGGAGCCAGCGCGACCAGAATCAGGTTGATCAGCAGATAGGCGCCGAGCATCAGCGTTCCCAGGAAGCGCAGGCGGGCCAGAACGGGGCGGGCGGCGGTGGTCATCATTGGCTCCATAACGAAACGTTCCGTTTCGTTATGATTGATAGACACGATCCGTTCCGTTATCAAGTCGATTGCTGCAAGCGCGCGCTTGCAGAGGACGTGCTCGCATCGACGATGGATCTGGAGAGGGGAGGCGGAGACCGTGACAGCCGAGCCGCCGCCCCGCCGCGCCTCGATCGGGGCCAGGCGCAACCCGGCGTCGCAGGCGGCGATCCTCGCCGCCGCCCGTGCCGTGCTGGCGGAGGAGGGCTATGCCGGCTTCTCGATCGATGCGGTCTCGCGCCGCGCCGGCGCCGGCAAGCCGACGATTTATCGCTGGTGGAAGAACCGCGCCGACCTGCTGATGGAGGTCTATGCCGCGGAGAAGGCTGGCATCAGAGCCGTGCCGAGCGAGGATCTCGCCCGCGACCTCGCCGACTACACCGCGGCGCTGTGGAGCTTCTGGTGCGGCACGCCCTCGGGGCGCACCTTCCGCGCGCTCCTCGCCGAAGCCCAGAGCGATCCCGATGCGCTCGCGGTGCTGCGTGAGAAGTTCCTGCCCGATCGGCTGCAGGATGTGCGCGGCCTCTTCGCCGCCGCCGTCGCGCGCGGCGACATTCCTGCGGGGGAGGTCGAGGCGCGGCTCGCTCTCTATATCGGCTTCAACTGGTTCCACGTGCTGACCGACCAGCTCGATATCGGCCTGGCGTCGATCCCGGCTGCGATGCGCCTGATCGCGGCGCCGGCACGCTGACCTCGCGACGGCCTCCCGTCAGGCGGCTGCCCGCGTCAGGCCAGCCGTGATCTGCGAGACGCTGCGGACCCGCGCGACGCGCGGCAGCGTCGAGGTCACGGCGAAGGCGTGCAGGTCGGCGCCCACCGAAGTCGAGGCATCCTCGGCGACGATCACGTCGTAGCCGTGCTGCCAGGCGTCGCGCGCCGTGGATTCGACGCCGAAATTCGTCGCGATGCCGCCGATCACCACCGTTTCGATCCGCCGCCGCCGCAATTGCAGGTCGAGCTCGGTGCCGTAGAAGGCGCTCCAGTGCCGCTTGGTGACGCGGACGGCGGCGGGCAGCGCTGCGATCTCCGGCGTCAGCTCGGACCAATCGGGCGGGAAGCCGCCCGGCGGCAGCATCATCGGCTGGTCGATGGCCTGCGGCGGCAGATCGGAGCGATCCGGCGCGAACGCCACGTTGACCGTCGCGATCAGGGCGCCGGCCGCGGCGAAGGCCTGGCCGAGCGCGGCCGTGCTGGCGATGATGGTTGCCCGGTCGTAGGGTGCGAGCGGGAAGGCGAGCGTTCCCTTCTGCATGTCGATGAGGACGAGGGCGGTTTTGCGAGGGTCGAGCTGGAGGGTCATCATCGTCTCCGTCGGAAGCGCTGCGGAAGCCGGCCTGTATGTGAGGAAATCCTCATGTTTCTAGATTTATGAGTATGTCCTCACAAAAAGCAAGTCCCACGCCGGAGAAGAACGCCAAGGCGCCGCGCCGCAGCCGCGGCCTGAAGCGCGTCTCGGCGCTGCTCGACGGCGCCGGCGCGGTCTTCGCCGAGGCCGGATACGACGCGGCGACGATGACGCAGATCGCCGCGCGCGCCGGCGCCTCGATCGGCTCGCTCTACCAGTTCTTCCCGACCAAGGAGCATGTCGCCGCAGCATTGCATGCGCGCCATCTCGATGCGCTCGCCGGCATGCTCGACCTACTCGCGGCCGAGGTGCGCGGCCTGCCGGTCGAGGCGGCGGTGGAGGCGCTCTTTGCCCGCTTCGTCGCCTATCTCGAAGCCAATCCCGCCTTCCTCGCCGTCGGCGAGCGGCGCAGCCTCGACCCTGCCGTGAAGAAGCTGGCGCGCGCGCGCCTGCGCGGCCGCATCGCGGCGCTGCTCGGCGCCGTCGAGCCGCCGATCGACGAGACGCGGGTCGCCTCGCTCGCCGCCGTGACCCTGCACCTGATCCGGGTCGCGGCGCTGCTGCGTGCCGATGACGACGAGAGCGTGCGCGCCCCGGCCATCGCCGAGCTGCGCGCCATGCTGAAGGGCCATCTCGCCGGACGGGAGGGCTATTCCTCCGGCAGCGGGTAGCCCTCGAAATCCTTCAGCGCCTTGAGCGCGAAGGTGGTCGCGATCCGGGCGATGCCGAGCTGGCTGTCGGCGAGCCAGGCGCCGGTCAGTTCCTCATAGGACGCGAGCGAGCTCGCGACGATCCGCGCGAGATAGTCGGCCTCGCCGCTGATCACCAGCAGCTCGACGACGTCGGGGCAGGCGCGCAGCAGCTTCTCGACCCGCTCGCGCCGGCCGACCGAGTGGTCGCGCAGCGAGATCTGCGCGAAGGCGATGATGGCGTGCCCGGCGAGCTCCGGCGCGAGCCTGGCGCCGTAGCCGGTGATCAGCCCGGACGCCTCGAGCCGGCGCATCCGCTCCAGGCAGGGCCGGGCGGAGAGCCCGACCCGCTCCGACAAGGCCTGGTTGGTGATCCGGCCCTCCGCCCGCAGGATCGCGATGATCTGCCGGTCGATCGCATCGAGCGGGGGAGCCTTGCGCGTCACGGCCTGCCCTTGCCGGCGGCGCGCGCCTCGGCGATCAGGCAGAGCTCGAGGAAGAGCACCTGCGCCGCGCATTGCGCCGTGTTGCTGGTCGCGTCGTATTGCGGGGCGACCTCGACCACGTCGGCGGCGACGATGTTCCGGCCCTTCAGGCCGCGCAGGATGGCGAGCGCCTCGCGCGGGGTGAGGCCGCCGACCTCCGGCGTGCCGGTGCCGGGCGCGAAGGCCGGATCGAGCGAGTCGACGTCGAAGGAGACATAGGTCGGGCCGTCGCCGATGACGGCGAGCGCCTTGGCGATCACGGCGTCGAGGCCCATGCGGTCGACCTCGTCGGCATGGATCACCGTCATGCCGGACTCGTAGGAGAACTCCCAGAGATATTCGGCGCCGCCGCGGATGCCGATCTGGACCACGCGCTCGGGATCGAGCACGCCGTCGAGCACCGCCTGGCGGAACGGCCCGCCATGATGGAACTTCGAGCCCTCATAAGGCCCCGACGTGTCGCAATGCGCGTCGATATGCACCATCCCGACCGGGCGCTTCTCGCCGACCGCCTTCAGGATCGGATAGGTGATCGAATGGTCGCCGCCGACGCCGAGCGTCGAGACGCCGGCCCTGACGATCTGCTTGAAGGTCGCCTCGATGTCCTCATGGCAGCTCTCCAGCGAGTAGCGCGAGCGGAAGGGGACGTCGCCGATATCCGCCGCCTTGACCATGCCGAACGGCGCGGTGCCGTTGACATGGTCCATCGGCCCCATGCGTTCGACGGCGCGCACCGCGCGCGGGCCGAGCCGCGTGCCGGCCCGGTTGGTCACGCCGAGGTCCATCGGCAGGCCGATGATCGCGACGTCGAGCCCGCCGAGATCGGGCTGGCCGAGCGCGTCCGGCCGATACGGGGCGTTGATGAAGGTGGCGACGTCGGCGAAGGGCCATTTGCGCTTGTCGCCCTTGAACTGGTCGGCTGCGACCTTGGCGAAACGCGGATCATGGATGTCGGCGCCGCTTGCCCCGGCATAGCGCGCCCTGAGTTTCGCCAGCCTGTCCTGATCCATGGTTCGCTCCGCGTGGGTTGATCCGGCCCGCGATACTGGGGAGCCGGCCGGGGAAGGGCAAAGTCAGCCGCAGGTCGAACCGGAAGCGGCCGTCCGCGTCAACCGTCGCATGCGCTGCAGCAGAAGCCTCGGGCGCCCGGCGGCGCCTGCCTGCGGGCGTCGGCCGTGCCGGTGGCGCGAGGCGGTTCGCAGCCGTCCGGCCAGGCGATCGAGGCTCGTTCCGGAAGAGGTTGACCGGGCCGGGGAAAAGGTCCATGCGCTTGCCGTGCAGCCGTGCCATGCTCAGCGCGCAATTGTCGAGCGTTCCGGGCTGGTTGACCATAATGCGACAGTTGGGGAGTGCTGCGCAAATCTTGTGCAAGTATAGAATCGAAGCAGGCTGACTAACCGTGGGTCACCTCGGGCCGCCGCTGCCGATCATCGCTGCATTACACCAAGGTCGTCCTATAAACGTCGCTCGCATCGATGCTAATGCAGCCCGCGCGCGGCGATGAACGTCGAAACGAGGAGATGTCCCATATGAAGCGTCGTCAGTTCCTGCAGGTCGCCGGTGCCGGTGCGGCCGCGTCCGCTGTCGCCATGCCGGCGGTCGCGCAGTCGAATCCCGAGGTGAAGTGGCGTCTGGCGTCGAGCTTCCCGAAATCGCTCGACACGATCTATGGCGGCGCCGAGGTCATGGCCAAGATGGTCTCCGAGCTGACCGACGGGAAGTTCCAGATCCAGGTCTTTGCCGCGGGCGAGATCGTCCCGGGTCTGCAGGCGGCCGACGCCGTCAGCAACAACACGGTCGAGATGTGCCACACTGTCTCGTACTATTATGTCGGCAAGGATCCGACCTTCGCGATCGCGTCCGCGGTGCCGTTCGGCCTCAACGCCCGCCAGCAGAACGCCTGGCTGTTCCAGGGCGGCGGCAACGAGCTCTTCAACGAATTCTACAAGAAGTTCAACATTTACGGCCTGCCATGCGGCAATACCGGCGCCCAGATGGGCGGCTGGTTCCGCAAGGAGATCAAGAGCGTCGCCGACATCAACGGCCTGAAGATGCGCATCGGCGGCATCGCCGGCTCGGTCCTCCAGAAGCTCGGCCTGGTGCCGCAGCAGATCGCCGGCGGCGACATCTATCCGGCGCTCGAAAAGGGCACGATCGACGGCGCCGAGTGGGTCGGCCCCTATGACGACGAGAAGCTCGGCTTCTCGAAGGTCGCGCCCTATTACTACTATCCGGGCTTCTGGGAGGGCGGCCCCTGCGTCCACGCCTTCGTCAACCTGGAGAAGTGGAACGCGCTGCCCAAGGCCTATCAGGCGGCGCTGACCGCGGCCTGCACCTATGCCAACACCCAGATGGCGGCCAAGTACGACGTGCAGAACCCGGCGGCGCTGAAGCGCCTCGTCGGCGCCGGCACGCAGCTGCGGCCGTTCCCGCAGGACGTGATGGAAGCCTCGCTCAAGGCCTCCAACGAGCTCTATGCCGAGATCTCGGCCAAGAACCCTGACTTCAAGAAGGCGATCGACGCCATGGTCGCTTTCCGCGGCGACCAGTATCTCTGGTGGCAGGTGGCGGAACTCACCTTCGACATCTTCCAGGTGCGCAACCGCGCTGCCAAGTAAGCCGGAGCGCAAGCAACAGGACGCAATGCTGCGTCGCCGAGAAACCCGGCCGCGAGGCCGGGCTTTTTCGTCCCTGTCTCCGCTCGGGCTGGTGCGTCGATGCGCAGACGGGGTTAGACCAAATGCCCATGCGAAAACCGCATGGGGGTCATGTGCCCAGCTTGCGCTGGCGCCGCGAATGGCTTCTTCTGGCGCTCTTGCGCGCGAACCGAAAACATCGGCGCGCCTCCATCGCTCTGGGAGGAGCTCTCGAGATGAAGCGTCGTCAATTCCTGAAAGTCGCCGGTGCCGGCGGCGCAGCCAGCGTCATCGCGGCTCCCGCCATCGCCCAATCGATGCCGGAGGTGAAATGGCGCGTCACCTCGTCCTTCCCGAAATCGCTCGACACGATCTACGGCGCGTCCGAAGTCCTCTCGAAGGCGGTGTCCGAGGCGACCGACGGCAAGTTCCAGATCCAGGTCTTCGCCGCCGGCGAGATCGTTCCCGGCCTGCAGGCGGCGGACGCCGTCACCAACGGCACCGTCGAGATGTGCCACACCGCCTCCTATTACTATGTCGGCAAGGATCCGACCTTCGCCTTCGGCACGGCCGTGCCCTTCGGCCTCAACGCCCGCCAGCAGAACGCCTGGTTCTACCATGCCGGCGGCATGGACCTGCTCAACGAGTTCTACAAGAAGTACAACATCTATGCGGTGCCGGGCGGCAACACCGGCTGCCAGATGGGCGGCTGGTTCCGCAAGGAGCTCAAGACCGTCGCCGACCTGCAGGGCATCAAGATGCGCATCGGCGGCTTCGCCGGCCAGGTGATGAGCAAGCTCGGCGTCGTGCCGCAGCAGATCGCCGGCGGCGACATCTATCCGGCGCTGGAGAAGGGCACGATCGACGCGGCCGAATGGGTCGGGCCGGCCGATGACGAGAAGCTCGGCTTCAACAAGGTCGCGCCCTACTACTATTATCCGGGCTGGTGGGAGGGCGGCGCCGCGCTGCACTTCTTCATCAACACGGCGAAGTGGGACGAGCTGCCGAAGGGCTACAAATCGGTGCTGGCCACGGCCGCCGGCCTCGCCAATGTCGACATGCAGGCGAAGTACGACGCGCGCAATCCGGCGGCGCTGAAGCGCCTGGTCGGCGGCGGCGCGCAGCTGCGGCCGTTCTCGCAGGAGATCCTCGAAGCCTGCCTGAAGGCGTCCAAGGAGGTCTATGCCGAGACCAGCGCCAAGAACGCCGACTTCAAGAAGGTCTACGACGCCATGTCGGCCTTCCGCGGCGACGAATATCTCTGGTTCCAGATCGCCGAATACACCTATGACAACTTCCTGATCCGCGCCCGCGCGGCGAACATGCTCTGAGCAGGGGCGCGAGCGCCGCTCCGCCGGCGCGGGCTGTCCTCGATCCCCGGCCGCGAGGCCGGGGATTTTTCACATCGGGGAGCATCTTCGCGCGAGCTGGTGTCGATACGCCGCTCCTGGAGGTCCGAGATCACGCTGCATTCGGACGGAATCGTCCAAATGCGGCGTGATCGATTCCAAGTGTCTGGAGCATGCTCTAGACGCTGCCGGCACGCTCGACGACCAGCACGCGCGCCGGGCCGACGGGATGCGCGACATGGGCGTCGCCGTCCTGCGCATGGAAGATGTCGCCGCCCACCAGTCGCTGCACGTGCTCGACGCCGCCGGCGCGCGTGTGCATGTCGACCTCGCCGTCGAGCACGACGAAGACCTCCGGCCCGTCGTTGACGTGCCAGCGATAGGGTTGGTCGGTCCAGTGCAGCCGGATCGTGGCGTCGTCGATGCGGTCGATGTCGAGCGCCTCCCAGGCGCGATGGCCGGTGAAGTCGCGGGGCCTGATCGTCCTCATTCCTGATCTCCGTCGCTGGAAGAGGCCGGCAATCTTCACCCCCGGCGGCGTCCATGCCATAGGCAAGATGCCGGCACGGGCTGCGATCGGCGGTTTCTGGAGGGATGTCGCTTGCGAAACGACGGTGAGCTCGACGCCATCGACCGGAAGCTGATCGCATTGCTCGAGGGCAATGCCCGCGCCTCCGCCACGGCCCTGGCGCGCGACGCCGGGCTCTCGCGCACCGCGATCCAGGACCGGATCGCGAGGCTGGAGCGAGACGGCATCATCCTCGGCTACACGGTGCGGCTCGCCGACAGGCCGAAGCCGCCGGCGATGCGCGCGCTGCTGTCGCTGCGCATCGACGCGCGGCCCTGTACGATCGTTCTCGATCGCGTCCGCGACTGGCCCGAGGTCCTCGCCTGCTACTCGCTGGCCGGGCCGGTCGATGCCGTGCTGCTGGCGCAGACCGAGGATGCCGGGTCGTTGTCGCGACTGGTCGACAGGCTGAGCATCGTGCCCGGCGTCGGCGCGGTCGAGACGGCGCCGATCCTCGCCGAGAGCGTTCGGTCGCAGTGAGGCGAGGCGCCCTGGTCCCGCCTCGTTGAAGACGCTAGACTGCAGCTTCATCGCAATCGGGGCGCCCATGAAGCTGCCTGCCGCCATCCTCGCCGCGACCATCGCCCTGCCGGCGCTGGCCGCCGCCCAGTCGATCGGCGAGCCGATCCCGGGGCGCTCTGTCGCGAAGACGAAGCCGGCGGCGGCCCGCCCCGCGCCCGTCCAGGCGATGCGGCCTTGTCCGGAATACGGGCCCGGCTTCGTCCGCGTGGAGGGCTCCTCGGCCTGCGTCCGCGTCGGCGGCGGCGTGCGCGTCGAGTTCGGCAAGACCTCCGGCAATCGCGGCTATGGCTCCGCCGCCGATGCGATGGTCTATGGCGAGGCGCGCGGCCAGACCTCCCTCGGCGAGGTCCGCGCCGTCGTCAGCGGCCGCGGCCGGGTCGACAACAATCTGAACAACGGCTGGCAGCGCTGGTGAGGCTGGCGTTTCCCGGGCGGAGCGAAGCGCAGACCCGGGAATCTCATGACGAGAAGACGCTGCTCGGAGTCCCGTCCGGCCAAAGATGCCCGGCACGCCGAGCATAACGGCTGAAACAACAAAGCCCCGGGTCGGCCGATCCGGGGCTTCGTCGTTCTGGCGCGCAGGCCCTATTGCAGGTTCAGCGTCGGCGGGGCGTTGAGATCGAGCCCCGGCAATCCCCCGGAGCCGCCGAGCCCCGGTATGCTGATGCTGTCGAGCTGCTTGTTGATCTGCTGCTGGTCGAGCTGCACGCCCGAGCTCTTGTAGTGCATCACCATCTGCGGGAAGAGCACGACGAGCGCGACCATGATGCACTGGATCACCACGAACGGCACCGCGCCCCAGTAGATTTGCCCCGTGGTGATCGGCTCCATCATCTTGCCGGTGATCTTGTCCTTGTAGGCCGTCCTCGGCGCCACCGAGCGCAGGAAGAACAGGGCGAAGCCGAAGGGCGGGTGCATGAACGAGGTCTGCATGTTCACGCCGAGGATGACGCCGAACCAGATCAGGTCGATCCCGAGCTTGTCTGCCGCCGGGCCGAGCAGCGGCACGATGATGAAGGCGAGCTCGAAGAAGTCGAGGAAGAAGGCGAGCAGGAAGACCAGGATATTGACGACGATCAGGAAGCCCGCCTGGCCGCCGGGCAGCGAGGTCAGCAGGTGCTCGACCCAGACATGGCCGTTGACGCCGTAGAAGGTCAGCGAGAACACGCGCGCGCCGACCAGGATGAACAGCACGAAGGCCGAGAGTTTCGCCGTCGATTCCGTCGCCTGGCGCAGCAAATCGAAGGTCATGCGCTTCTTGCCGATGGCGAGCAGGATCGCGCCGGCGGCGCCCATCGCGCCGCCTTCCGTCGGCGTGGCGACGCCGATGAAGATCGTGCCGAGCACGAGGAAGATCAGCGCCAGCGGCGGCACCATCACGAAGATCACCTGCTCGGTCATGCGCGAGAGCAGGTTGAGCTTCAGGAGCCTGTTGATCAGCGCGATCACGAAGGAGACCGCCACCGCCACCGACATGGTCAGGATGACGAAGTCCGCGCCGGCGCCGACCTTGGTGAAGTACTTCATGTAGACGATGGCGACGGCGAAGGCGAGGATCGTCACCACCAGCAGCGAGAAGCGCCGGGTCTGGCCGTCGGCGTCGCGCAGCGTCTGCGCGTCCGGCGGCAGGCCGGGCGCGCGCTCCGGCTTCACCATCGTGACCAGGAAGACATAGCCGGCATAGAGCCCGGCCAACACCAGCCCGGGAACGAAGGCGCCCTCGTACATGTCGCCGACCGAGCGGCCGAGCTGGTCGGCGAGCACGATCAGCACAAGCGAGGGCGGGATGATCTGGGCGAGGGTGCCGGAGGCGGCGATCACGCCCGAGGCGAGGCGCCGGTCATAGCCGTAGCGCAGCATGATCGGCAGCGAGATCAGGCCCATCGAGATCACGGAGGCGGCGACGACGCCGGTGGTGGCGGCAAGCAGCGCGCCGACGAAGATCACCGCATAGGCGAGGCCGCCGCGGACCGGTCCGAAGAGCTGGCCGATCGTGTCGAGCAGGTCCTCGGCCATGCCCGAGCGCTCCAGCACCAGCCCCATGAAGGTGAAGAACGGGATCGCCAGCAGCACGTCGTTGTTCATCGTGCCGTAGATGCGTTCCGGCAGTGCCTGCAGGAAGTTCTCCTGGAACAGGCCGAGCTCGATGCCGACCAGAGCGAAGAACAGGCCGTTGGCGGCCAGCGCGAAGGCGACGGGATAGCCGAGCAGCAGGAACAGCACGAGCGCGGCGAACATCACCGGCGCCATGTTCACGCGCAGGAAGTCGCCGATGCCGGCGGCATGCGCGTCGCCGGTGTGCAGGCTGAGGAAGGCGGCGGCGGTCAGCGCGAGCAGCAGCGCGGCGGCGCGGACGGGGCGGGCGAGGAGCATGGAACGGGTCCGGGACAAGGCGGCTTGGCTCACGGGGCGAGACCTTCGGCCTTCGCCTGCTCGATCAGGCGGAGGGCCTCGGCCTCTGCGGCGGCGGCGTGGCCGCCGCCATGGGCATCGTCGTCCAGCTTGCCGCGCATGATCGCGATCTGCTTGATCACCTCGGAGATGCCCTGCAGCAGCAGCAGGAAGAAGCCGACGATCACCAGGCCCTTGGCCGGCCATTGCGGCAGGCCGCCGGCGGAGAGCGACTGCTCGTTGACCTGGTAGGAGCGGATGAAGAACGGGCCGGAATGGTAGACCATCAAGGCGCAGAACGGCAGCAGGAACAGGAGATGGCCGATCAGGTCGATCCATTGCTGCACGCGCTTCGGCAGCAGATTGTTCACGATGTCGATGCGGATGTGCTCCTTCACCTGCAGCGTCCAGGACGCGCAGAGCAGGAAGACGGCGCCGAACAGCACCCATTGCAGCTCGAGCCAGGCGTTCGACGAGATGTTGAACACCTTGCGGATGATGGCGTTGACCGCGGAGACGACGACGGCAAGCAGGATCAGCCAGGCGACCGAGCGACCGATCTTGCGGTTGAGCGAGTCGATCGCGCGGCTCAAAGCGAGGGGTGCGTCCACCTCAGTCCTCCCTGACCTCGTGGATTACGGCCGCATCATGCGGTTCGCGAAGGGCGGTTATACGAAAGCTACATGCCGCACAACATTGCGCCGCGCAAGGCGCTGTGGATCAGTCCTTTCGCCTATGCGGCTCTTTGCGCAACGCCAGCAGGGCGACGACCAGCATCAGCCACATCATCGCCATCAGCGCCGGCGGCCAATGCGCCACCAGCCAGCTGATCAGCACGGTGGCGAGCGCGCCCGAGCCGAGCTGGATCGCGCCTGCCAGCCCGGCGGCCGAGCCGGCGAGCTCGGGCCTGGCCGAGAGCGCCGCCGCGGTGGCCCCCGGCAGGGTCAGGCCGTTGCCGATCGCGTTCACCACCAGCGGCAGGAACAGCGTCAGCGGCGTCCACCAGGGCGTCAGCGAGATCGCGAAGGCGGCGCTCGTCCCCGCGAACGAGATCGTCACCCCGAGCCGGGCCATGCGCGTGGTGCCGTGCCGGATGACCAACCGGGACATCGCGAAGTTGCCCAGCATGTAGCCCAGGGCGTTGAGGACGAAGTAGGCGCCGTAAGTGTCCGAGCCGCGTCCCATCGTCTCGACCACGATGAACGGTGCCGCGGCGATGAAGGCGAAGAACGAGGCCGAGGTCATCGCGAGCGCGACGACATTGCTGATGAAGCTGCGATCGCGCGCGAGATCCGGGAAGGCGCGGAAGATGCCGATGAGCGACGTGCGGACGCCGACATTGGGGGCCGTCTCCGGCAGGCGCGCCGTGACCAGCACGAGGACGACCGCCGCGATCGCGGCCATCACCCAGAAGATCATGCGCCAGCCCAGGCTCGTCTCGATATGGCCGCCGAGATAGGGCGCGACCATGGGGGCGACCACCATGACCATGGTCACGGTCGCGATCTGGCTGGCGGCCTCGTCGCGGCTCGCCGTGTCGCGGATGATCGCGCGCGCCAGGGCGAAGGTGGTGCCGGCGCCGGCGCCCTCGAGCACCCGGGCGAACAGCAGCGTCCCGGCATTCTCCGCCATGGCGCCGAGCACCGATCCCAGCATGAACAGGGCCGTGCCGCCGATCACGCAGGGCCGGCGGCCGAAACGGTCGGAGAGCGGACCGACCGCGAGCTGCGTCAGCGCGACCGCGACCAGGAACAGGGTCAGCGTCAGCTGGATCGTCGCGTAGCTGGTGGCGAAGTTGCGGGCGAGCGCCGGCGTCGCCGGGGCCAGCATGTTGAGCGCGATCGGCTGCAGCGTCGAGATCGCGACGAGGACGGTGAGCGCGGGCCCGGCCTTCATAGCGGCTTCTGGCTCTCGGGCTTCAGCTGCGAATCCGGGCGGACGCGCTGGCGATGCAGGGTGTAGAGCCCGCTGCCGACCACCAGCGCGATGCCGGCGAAGGCGATCGGGTCGGGCGTCTCGCCCCAGACCAGCCAGCCGAGCAGCACGGCGACGAGCACGACGGAGTAGCGGTAGCCGGCGACGACACCGACATCGGTGTTGCGGAAGGCGCTGATGACGCAGTAGCCGCCTGCCGTCACCAGCATGGCGGCGAGCGCCAGGTAGACGGTCTCGACCCGCCAGGGGGAATGCCAGGTCTCCAGCGCGCCCATGCCGAGGCTGAGCATGCCGACGATCAGCGTCGTGGTCAGGGAGATCACGGTCGAGGGCACGTCGTCGCCGATCATCCGGGTGGTCAGGTCGCGCACAGCGACCAGGACGGCGCTGGCGAGGGCGATCAGCGCCGCGGCGCTGAACCCGGCAGCGCTCGGGCGCATCACGATCAGGACGCCGAGAAAGCCGACCGCCAGCGCCAGCGTCCGGCGCCAGCCGACCGATTCGATCCGCAGCAGCACCGCCAGCACGACGATGAGCAGCGGCGAGGCCATCAGGATCGCCGTGATGTTGGCGAGCGGTAGCAGGCCGAGCGCCCAGATGAAGGTCAGCGCGCACAGCGCCTCGACCACCCCGCGCCCCAGCACCAGCGGCCTCAGCCCGAGCGGCAGCTTGCGCCAGTCGCCCATCACCGCGACCATGGCGAGGCCGGCCAGGATGGCGAATCCGGTGCGCAGCGTCACCGCCTGGCCGGTCGGGAAGGCCTCGCGCGCGAGCTTCATCAGGGCGTCGTTGCAGCAGAAGAGCGACATCGCCGTCGTCATGGCGATGATCCCGCGGCGGTTCTGGGCGGCAGTGGCCAAGATGGGGTCCTGTCGGGCTGTCGGCGCCGCCCGCTCGACGGGCCGAACCATGGCGATTCGCGCTCGCTCGTCCGTGCTTACGGGCTCAGGCGGCGAAACGGGAGAGGGAGAAGGCGGAAAGGTCGAAGGCAGGGCGGGCGCCGGTCGAGAGCTCGGCCAGGATCTCGCCGATTGCGCTGGCGAACTTGAAGCCGTGGCCGGAGCAGGCCGAGGCGAACACCGCCTGCGGCAGGCCGGGCACCGCGTCGATGATGAAGCCCTCGTCGGGAGAGACGGTGTAGATGCAGCCCCGGACCGTCAGCGGCTCACCGTTCGCGTCGGGCAGGTAGCGCGCCAGGCATTCGCGCAGCAGCCGCACCTGCGTCGCGCTCGGCGTCCGGTCCGGATCGCGCGGGTCGATCGGCTCGCGCCCGAAATGCGGCCCGCCGAGCTTGAAGCCCGGATGCTCATAGAGCGGGAAGCCATAGAAATTGCCTTCCTCGACGCTGAGGGTGAAGACCGGCATGGCGCCTTCGCGGAAGAGCTCGGGCCGGCGCGTGGTGAACCAGCCGATCGCCTGCCGGATCGTCCTGACCCGCGGCGCGAGCGCGGGCACCGCATCGGCGATCCAGGCGCCCGACGTGATGACGAGGCGCCCCGCCGAATAGCTGCCACGCTCCGTACGGACGGTGACGCCGCCATCGGCGGTCGGCTGCCAGTCGAGCATCGGCTCGCCGGTGTGGATGTCGGCGCCTCTGGCCTGGGCCAGGCCGACATGGGCGTAGATCGCCTTCTCCGAGGCGAGGAAGCCGCCATCCGGCTGCCAGAGCCCGACATGGCTCCTCGGCAGCTGGAAGGCGGGAAAGCGCCGCGCGATCGCCTCGCGCCCGAGCACCTCGTGCTCGAGCCCGTGGTCGCGGCAGGATTGCAGCGAGGATTCGATCGGGCCGAGCCCTTCCGGCGCGAGGTCGAGCGCGCCGGTGACGTGCAGCAGCTTCAGCCCGGCCGCGGCGCCGGTCTCGCCCCAGAGCCGGTGCGCCCGCTTGACCAGCGGCACGTAATGCGAGCCCTCGAAATAAGCGAGGCGCATCATCCGCGTCAGACCGTGCGAGGAGCCCATCGTGTGACCGAGGTCGAAGCGCTCGAGGCCGAGCACCCTCTGCCCCCGCTGCGCGAGATGCCAGCAGGCGGCCGACCCCATCGCCCCGACCCCGGCGACGATCACGTCGTAGTGCGATGAGCTCATGGGCCGTCCTTGAGGTGCCGGCTTCGCCACCGGTCGGATCTGCCGGCAATCTAGGCGGGCGGGCAGGGCGGGTCCATCCCGCCGGGTCGCGGAGCCCATCTGCGCCCAGGGCGGGGAGGGCTCGGCCGGCGCCTGCGACGATCATGCTGCCGGCCGCGGGCTCAGGCTTTGTTAACCCTGCCGGTGCATGGTTCGGCTTCCTGTGTCGCCCCCGGGAATGCCTATGCTTGCTCGCTCAGTCTGGCGCCTGTTGGGCCGCGCCGGCCCATCTGCGTCGGCCTCGCCGCAAGCCGCGGTCGAGGCCTCGCCACCGCCGCAGCAGCCCGCCCCGGCCGAGACCTCGATCAGCGAGGCGATCAACGAGCTGGAGAGCGACGTCGTCGCGGCGATGCGCCGTCTCAATGACGGGCTCGACCAGGCGGAGGAGTGCTCCGAGCGGTCCGAAATCCGCTCGCGCGAGATCCGCGGCGGCATGGCCGAGCTCCGCGAAGCGGCCGTGCAGGCCAGCGAGAACTCGGCCGCGCTGGCGACCGCGACCCTGCAGGTGTCCGAAGCGGCCGAACGGGTCGGCGCCGCGATGACGGGCGCCCGCGACATGCTCGACACCGCCGCCGAGCGCGCCGCCGAGGCGACTGCGATGATCAACGGCCTCGCGACCGCGACCAGCGAGATCCGCTCGATCGTCGACGCCATCGCCGAGATCGCCCGCCAGACCAACCTGCTCGCGCTCAACGCCACCATCGAGGCGGCGCGCGCCGGCGAGGCGGGCAAGGGGTTCGGCGTCGTCGCGCAGGAGGTCAAGTCGCTCTCGCTCGGCGTCCGCGAGGCCGTCGACCATATCCGCAGCCAGGTCGACCGGTTGAACCAGGCGGCGCAGGGCTCTGCAGCCGTGGTCACCGACGCCTTCCGCCTGGTCGGCGAGGTCAACCCCGTCATGGCGACCGTCGGCGAGGCCTCGCAGGAGCAGGCGGCGGCCGCGGCCGAATTGTCGCGCAGCGCCGAGGCGACCGCGCGCTTCATCGACACGGTGCGCGACCGCGTCGCCGAGGTCGACCGCGTCGCGCTCGCCGCCGCCCAGGAGAATGCCGATGCGCGGCGCGCCCTTGCCGAGGGCACACGCCAGGCGGAAGGGCTGCTGGAGCGCTTCGTCCCGACGCTGCGCCACACCGTCTTCGCCGACAGGCGCCAGCATGACCGCTTTCCGGCCGAGTGCCCGGTCCGGCTCGATGTCGGCGGCCGCGTCGCCTCCGGCCGGACGATCGATCTCGGCTTCGGCGGCGCCTTGCTCGCCCTGGCCGAGGGCGAGATCGAGCCGGGCGCGCGCGGCATGCTGGCGATCGAGGTGCTGCCGTCATTGCCTTGCCGGGTGATGGCGCGCAGCGATCTCGGCCTCCATGTCGCCTTCGAGCGCGGCGACGAGGCGGCCCATGCCGCGCTGCACCGCCGGCTCGCCGAGATCGAGCATGGCTATCGCCCGCTGATCGAGCAGGCGCAGGAGTTCGCGCACCGGATCGCGGCGCTGCTCGAAGCGGCGCTGCGGACCGGCCGCCTGAGCGAGGACGAGCTGTTCGACACCGATTACGTCCCGGTCCCGGACACCAATCCGCGCCAGTTCGCCACCCGGGCCCTGCCGGTGCTGCAGGCGATCCTCCCGCCGGTGATGGAGCAGGCCAGGGCGGGCGATCCACGCCTCGTCTTCACCCTGCCGATCGACCGGAACGGCTATATCCCGGTCCATCATCCCGAATATTCGCAGCCGCAGCGGCCCGGCGATCCGGACTGGGACCCCGCCTACAGCCGCGACCGCCGGATCTTCGACGACCGCGCCGGCATCACGGCGGCGCGTTCGACGCGGCCCTTCGTCATCCAGTCCTATCATCGCGACATGGGCGGCGCCGGCATCCAGCTGATGCGCGAGGTCGACGCGCCGGTGCGCGTCGCCGGCCGCCATTGGGGCGGCGTGCGCATGGCCTATCGGATGGCCTGATCAGCCGCGCCCCGCCGCCAGGATCGCCTCGATCCAGCGCTGCGAGGTCAGGGCCTCTTCTCCCGTCACCATCGGATCGCGCCCGCTCTCGATCGCGTCGAGGAAGTCGGCGATCACGGCGCGATGGGCGTCGTGCGGGAAGTCCATGATGTTGGCGCCGCTGCCGGTCCTGCCTTCGGCCTCGACCACCTCCGAGCGCCCGTCGAGGAAGGAGAGCTGCAGCCGTCCGCCCACCAGCGCCGCATGCCCCTTGCTGCCGATGATCTCGATGCGCTCGGGATGGCCGGGATGGGCCGCGGTGGTGGCGACCAGCGTCGCCGGCGCGCCATTGCCGGTCTCGAGCAGGGCGCCGACATAGTCCTCGGTTTCCATCCGGTGCAGGGCGGTGGTGCGCACCTGCGCCGCGACGACCCTGGAGATGCCGACCAGCGAGCGGAACAGGTCGAAGGCGTGGATCGCCTGCGTCAGCAGCACGCCGCCGCCGTCGCGCGCCAGCGTGCCGCGCCCGGGCTCGTCGTAATAGTTCTGCGGCCGCCACCACGGCACGACGAGCAGGCCGGCCTCGACGCTGCCGAGCTCGCCGCTCTCCAGCGCCGCCCTGAGCCGCAGGCTCGCCGGCCGGAAACGGTGCTGCAGCACGACGCCGAAGGCCTTGCCCGAAGCCCGCGCCGCCGCGACCAGAGCCTCGCCGCGCGCCGCCGTCAGCTCCAGCGGCTTCTCGACCAGCACATGCTTGCCGGCGGCGAGGCAGCGCGCCCCGACCTCGAGATGGCTCGACGGCGGCGTCAGCACGATCACCGCCTCGACGGTGCCGTCGGCGAGGACCGCGTCGAGATCGGTCGTGCCCGGGAAGGGGAAGCGCTGCCGATAGGCGTCGAGCCGCTCCGGCGAGCGGCTGGCGACGTGCCGCACCTCGACCCGTTCCGCCAGGTCGACCAGGCCGTGCGAATGGGGCTGGGCGGCCGGGCCCAGGCCGATCACGGCGATGCCGATCTTGCGTGTCACCTTGCCTCCGTCGCTTCGGCTGGCCGCCGCACCGTCAGGTCCCGCCAGTCGAGTCCGCTGGCCGTGACTATCTGCCGTTGTCGCGCCCCGCTTCGCAATATCGCCGCCGAAGGGCGACATGAGGCGAGGCTGCGGGCGCCCGGAACGGACCCGGTGTCAGGCGATGCCGCGACAGGCCGGGCGAGGCGGCCGAGTCGGAGGGCTTCTCCGGCCACTCCGCCGGAGCCCCGCCGTCGAATTCGCCCCAGCCCCCGCCAAGATCGACAGCGCTCGAGATGAAGGCTACGTCTTCGCAGGCTGACGGAAGGGAAGGGGCGGATGCGCGAGATCGGGACCAGCCTGGCTGGTGCGCTCATCCTGTTCTTCGCCCGCTTCATCACGGCGGTCCGCGGGCGCTGGGACGGCGTCGCCCCGGCCGACGAGCAGCGCATCTATTTCGCCAATCATGCCAGCCACGGCGATTTCGTCCTGATCTGGACCGTGCTGCCGCGCCGCATGAGATCGACGACCCGCCCGGTCGCCGGAAGCGATTACTGGCTGAAGAACCGGCTGCGGCGCTTCATCGGCTGCGACGTCTTCAACGCCGTCCTGATCGATCGCGATCCCGCGACCCGGACCAGAGACCCGATCGTCCAGATGACGGAGGCGCTCGATGCCGGCGCCTCTCTCATCGTCTTCCCGGAAGGCACGCGCAACACGACGGAGGCGCCGCTGCTGCCGTTCAGGAGTGGTCTGTTCCACCTGGCGCAGGCGCGGCCCAACGTGGCGCTCGTGCCGGTGTGGATCGACAATCTCAACCGCGTCATGCCGAAGGGCGAGTTCGTGCCGGTGCCGCTGATCTGCACCGTCAGCTTCGGCGCCGCGCTCTCCAGCGCCGAGGGCGAGACGAAGCAGGATTTCCTGGCGAGGGCGCAGGCGGCGCTGCTCGCCCTGTCGCCGAAGGCGAGCGCGCCATGACCATGCCGCATCCGCATCTCGTCGCCGTGCTGGGCGGGCTGCTCGCCGTGCTGATCGTGGCCTCCGCGATCGGCTACCGGCTGCAGCGCCGGCTGTCGCCGGACGGCTCGAACGCCGTGATCGAGAATCTCAACGACCGCATCCGCGCCTGGTGGGTGATGGTCGTGCTGATGGGGCTGGCGCTGATCGGCGGCAAGACCGGCGTGACCGTGCTCTTCGCCTTCTGCTCCTTCGCCGCCCTGCGCGAATTCATCACGCTGACCAATACGCGCCGGGCCGACCATTGGGCGCTGGCGGCCGGCTTCTTCGTCGTGCTGCCGGTGCAGTACTACCTGATCTGGATCGACTGGTACGGCCTCTATTCGATCTTCATCCCGGTCTACGCCTTCCTGCTCATGCCGATCGTCGCGGCGCTGCGCGGCGACACCGACCATTTCCTCGTGCGCATCGCCGAGGTGCAGTGGGCGCTGATGATCTGCGTCTTCTGCACCTCGCATGTTCCGGCGCTGCTCAGCCTCGACATTCCCGGCTATCAGGGCCGCAACGTCCTGCTGATCGCCTTCCTCGTCATCGTCGTGCAGATGAGCGACGTGCTGCAATATGTCTGGGGCAAGCTGCTCGGCCGGACGAAGATCGCGCCCAGGCTGTCGCCGTCGAAGACGGTCGAGGGCTTCCTCGGCGGCGCGCTCAGCGCGACGGCCGTCGGCGCCGCCCTGTCCTGGATGACGCCGTTCAGCCCGCTGCAGGCGGCTTTCCTGGCGCTGGCGATCGTGCTGATGGGCTTCTTCGGCGGGCTCGTCATGTCGGCGATCAAGCGTGATCGCGGCATCAAGGACTGGGGACAGCTGATCGCCGGCCATGGCGGCTTCCTCGACCGGCTCGATTCGGTGGTGTTCTCCGCCCCGATCTTCTTCCACCTCGTCCGCTATGGCTGGTCGACGACGTGACCCGGCCGCTCGCGCGCCTGATGCGAAGCAGCATCGTCCATGTCGGCTTCGCCTTCCTCGCAATGGGGAGCTGGGCGGCCTTCGCCAACCGCGCCCATGCGATGCCGGCGCCGCTGCTCGCCGGTCTGATCCAGGGCACGCTGTCCGCTTTCATCACCCTGCTGCTGAAACGGGGCATCGAATATCTCGCCAGCCGTTTCATCGGCCTGGCCGCACTGCTGGCGCCGCCGGCGATCGCCGGTGTTGTATCTGCCAGTCTGTTGACCTTCATCCACACCATCGGCGGCACGCCCGAGATCGCCAGGACGATCGCCGTCCCGCTCACCGTCGCGACCAGCTATGCGGCGCTCTACAATCTCTCGCTGTGGCGGAGCAGGAAGGCGATGAACCATGGCCCAGGGTAGCGACCGGCGTCCGCTCGCGAGCCGCGACACCGGCTGGGCCCGGGCGGTCGCGCGCCGGCTGAGCGCCAGCGGCATCACGCCGAACCAGATCTCGATGGCGAGCATGGCGATGGCGGCCGTCGCCGGCGCCGCCTTCTGGCTCGCGGGCACGGCGGCTCCGGGGTCCCGCGCCGCCCTGCTTCTTGCCGCCGCCCTGTTCTGTCAGCTCAGATTGCTCTGCAACCTCTTCGACGGCATGGTTGCGATCGAGGGCGGCAAGCAGGCCGCCGACGGCCCGTTCTGGAACGAGTTTCCCGATCGGATCGCCGATATCCTCATCCTCGCCGGCGTGGGCTACGGCATCGGCGCGCCGGCCCTCGGCTGGGCGGCGGCCGCCTTTGCGGTGCTGACCGCCTACACCCGCGAGCTCGGCCGCAATTGCGGGCTGCCGGCCGATTTCTCCGGCCCGATGGCCAAGCAGCACCGCATGGCGACGATCACCGCGGCGGCGCTGCTGTCGCTGCCGGAGCCGCTCTGGCGCGGGCAGAACGAGGTGCTGGCTGTCGCGCTCTGGCTGGTCGCGCTGGGCACCGCCGTGACCGCCCTCAGGCGGGCGGCGACCATCGTGCGCGGATTGCGCGGGCGCTGACCACGTCGAGGACCATGAGATGCTTTGTCTGCGCGCAAGGATAGAAAACTGACGGGGTTCAGCTACTAATCGGTGGTGGCGAGGCGCAGCAGGTGAGAGAGCGTCAGCGAGATGGGTGAGGATGTCGGTGCGATCGAGACGCTGGAGCTCGACAAACTTGCCAATGAAGCCATCGGCCAGGGCGAGCTCGACCGGGCGCTGCTGTATTTTGATGAGTTGAGCCGGCGATATCCAGACATCGCGAGCCTTCACTACATGCGCGGGCTTGCACAGAAATACCGCAGGCGATGGCCTGACGCTCTGCGCCACAACCTCATGTCCCAATCGCTGCAGGACGAGTTCGACGAAGCCTCCGCCTGGAATGCGGGGATCGCGGCGACTGCGATCAGGGACTGGAACGTCGCCCGCGACCAATGGGCCAGATGTGGTATCGCGTTGCCTGGCGAAGAGGGGCCGATCCAGGCGGATTTCGGTGTCGTCAGCATCCGCCTGAACGCCTGGGGCGATGGCGAGACGCTGTTTGCGAGGCGCATCGACCCGGTGCGCGCACGGCTCCTGAACATTCCTCTTCCTGAGAGCGGCTATTGTTACGACGATATCGTGCTGCATGACGGAGCTGCGACGGGCCAGCGCAACCTTCGCGGCGAGGTCGTCCCCGTCTTCAACGCGCTGGAGCGCTGGGAACCTTCACTCTTCCCGACATTCACAGCCTTCGTGACCTGTGCCGACCAGGATGAGCTCGCGCCGCTGCTGAGATCGCAGGCGCCCGGTGTCGCCTACCTCGAAGACTGGACGGAGTCGCTGGCCTATATCTGCCTGAAATGCAGCTATGGCCTGCCACACCGCCATGATCACGAGCAGGCGCCGGCCGGTTGGAAAGCAAGCAGGCACATCGGAATCGCTGCGCAGAGCCGCCATTCGGTCGAAAAGGTCCTCGCTGACTGGCAGGCAGGTGGCGAGCAGCGCTCCGTCGATGCGATCGAGACCCGCACCTTTCCGGTGCCGCCCCCCGCCGACGGCCATGTCTGGTGGCGAGCGCCGGACGAAGAGAGCGATTAGCCCCCGGTCACACTCATATGCCGTCCCACCGCCGCGCGCGGGCGCCTGCGGTCGATCACGAAATCATGGCCCTTGGGCTTGCGGGCGATCGCCTCGTCCATCGCCCGGTAGAGCAGGGCGTCGTCGCCGGAGGCGCGGATCGGGGCTCGCAGGTCGGCGGCGTCCTCCTGGCCGAGGCACATATAGAGCGTACCGGTGCAGGTCAGGCGCACGCGGTTGCAGCTCTCGCAGAAATTATGGGTCATCGGCGTGATGAAGCCGACGAGCCCGCCGGTCTCGGCAACCCGGACATAGCGCGCCGGCCCGCCGGTGCGGTACGGATCGTCGTCGAGCGTGTAGCGCTCCATCAGCCGGGCCCGCACCAGCGAGAGCGGCAGGAACTGGTCGAGCCGCGCCGGCTCGATCTCGCCGAGCGGCATCACCTCGATCAGCGTCAGGTCCATGCCGAGCCCGTGGGCCCACTGCATCAGCCCCTCGATCTCGTCCTCGTTGACGCCCTTCAGCGCGACCGCGTTGATCTTGACCCGCAGCCCCGCCGCGCGCGCCGCCTCGATGCCGGCGAGCACCTTGGCGAGATCGCCCCAGCGGGTGATCTTGCGGAACTTGTCGGGGTCGAGCGTGTCGAGCGAGACGTTGACGCGGCGCACCCCGCAATCGGCCAGCTCCTGCGCATAACGGGCGAGCTGCGAGCCGTTGGTGGTCAGGGTGAGCTCGTCCAGCGCGCCCGAGGCCAGATGGCGCGAGAGCGAGCGGAACAGGTTCATGATGTCGCGGCGGACCAGCGGCTCGCCGCCGGTGATGCGCAGTTTGCGGGTGCCGCGCATGACGAAGGCGCTGGCGACGCGGTCGATCTCCTCGAGCGTCAAGAGGTCGCGCTTGGGCAGGAAGGCCATGTCCTCGGACATGCAGTAGACGCAGCGGAAATCGCAGCGATCCGTCACCGAGATGCGCAAGTAGGAGATGTCGCGGCCGAACGGGTCGGTCAGCGGCGCGCGGCTCAGCGGTTTGACGGGGGCTTGCAGCACTCTGGTTTCGTCCCTGTCGCGTATCGACCCCTGCGCGCACGGTGCAAGGCGTCCGCCGGATTGCTATAACCCGCCGAACATTGGCATCGCCGCGCGCGGCGTCAATAGCGGCGATCGTCACATCCCTTTGGCAAAGAACACGAAGATGTCAGCCTGGCCGACCGAGATCCGCCTGTCGAAGGACAGGCGCACCCTTCACGTCTCCTTCGAGGACGGGGCGAGCTATGCGCTGCCGGCCGAATTGCTGCGGGTCGAGAGCCCTTCGGCCGAGGTGCAGGGCCACGGCCCGTCCCAGAAGCAGACCGTGCCGGGTAAGCGCGAGGTCGAGATCCTCAAGGTCGAGCCGGTCGGCCACTACGCCGTGCGCCTGACCTTCGACGACATGCACGACACCGGCATCTATGGCTGGGACTATCTGCGCGAACTCGGCCGGCACGGCGAGGCGAAGATGCAGGCCTATTGCGACGCGCTGGCGGCGAAGGGCCTGTCGCGGGAGCGGGGGCGGCGGTGAGAGGGCGATGCTGCCGGCGCGCCGTGTCAACGATGGGTCGACAGCGGCCGTCATGAGCGCGGCGACACGAACCATTCCATAGGATCGTCGCCCCGTCGGTAGCTCAATCCCGCCTTTTCAAGCGTTGCAGTTAGGTCGATGGGGCAGAGGCACAAATCCAAGTCGTGCCAGTCCTTGCCTTCCGGCCAGCGCACAAACGGATTTTGGCTTTGCCAGATGAGTCTGTCTTCGCCGCCGATGAGCATCGCTAGTTGCCGAGGCGTGTCATACGAACGCCCGTTCGCGATGACTGAGTTGCACACGCTCGTGCCTCCTAGTTACAGCAAATTTGCCGCGTGGGCGTCAGGCCCGCAACGGGTCGTAAGCGGCCATTAAGCGCGCTTGCCCAATATCAGACCTCATGAGCGAGCTTTACCAACCGGCGTCAGATTTTCTCATCATGGTCGCGAATGGCGAGGTGCCGCTCACTGGAAGCGAGTTCGCCGACGCGAATTTGCATATGCTGCTGTATTACACACGCGACAGCGATCTCTCCAACCGCGACTGGGCGACGTTTCTACTCGCGCACGCTGATGTCGATAGAGCGGAGGTCACCGTAGCTCTCCATCGGTGCTTAGAAGATGAGAGCGAGAACGTACAAGAAGAGGCGATGGTGGGGCTTGCCCGGCGCCACGACCTGACAGCACTTCCACGGCTTCATGGCTGGTTGCGACAGGGAGCGTTGTCGCGAATGATTCTTGAAGCTGCTGCGGAATTCGGTGAATCATCGATTTGCCAATCCCTTGAGAGCGTTGAGCAATTGGCCAACGAATTGGGACTGCGTTTCCTCTGGGAAGAGGCTTGCGAAAAGTGCGGCTGCCCAAGGAAGTCAGCTTAGGTCGAAAGCGGTCACACTCTCCGTTACCAAACAGCCCGTTAGCCAAGCGCCAAACAAAAAGGCCGGCGAAACGCCGGCCTTCCGCGATCCTTGAAACGTGCCGCGGCTCAGCGCGCCACGACCACCCGGGTGCCGACCTTGGCGCGCTCGTAGAGGTCGATCACGTCCTCGTTCAGCATGCGGATGCAGCCCGAGGAGACCGCCTGGCCGATCGTCTCCGGCTCGTTCGAGCCGTGGATGCGGTAGAGCGTCGAGCCGAGATACATGGCGCGGGCGCCGAGCGGGTTCTCCGGGCCGCCGGGCATGAAGCGCGGCAGGTCGGGGCGGCGCTTCAGCATCTGCGACGGCGGCGTCCAGCTCGGCCACTCGGCCTTGCGGGTGATGGTCTGGGTTCCGCCCCATTCGAAGCCGGGACGGCCGACGCCGACGCCGTAGCGCACGGCCTTGCCTTCGGGCAGCACGAAATAGAGGCGGCGCTCGGCGGTGTTGATCACGATCGTCCCGGGCCGCTGCTTGCCGTCATAGGAGACGATCTCGCGCGGGATCGCGGTCGCCTGCGCCTTGGCGGGGTCGACATAGGTGACGAGCGGCTGGCGGGTGAGCGGGTCGATTTCGGCGACGGCGGCGGTCGCGGTGGCGGCGAAGGCCGTGCCGGCGATCAGGGCCAAACGGAAGAAGCGGAGCATGGCGGCCTCGGGGGCGGTTCGGGGATGGGCGGGCGCGAGGAAAGGTGACGGAAAAACGTCAACAATTCCCCAAATCTCTGGCAGAGCGGTGGCTGCCGTTCAATCGATCGGTCTTCACATCGGCGCGACCTTCCGAGCTTTCGATGCGCCCGTTGCGGCGCTGCAACAGGCGCTGTCGTCTGCGGGTCTGCTTGGCTCGATCTGGGCGGTTTTCGGGCGAAGGCGCGGCGCTGCGGCGGCCCTCCTGGCCTGCGCCTGCGATTGCGCGCCCGCCCTGGCGAGTCGGCTGCGATGCGACGATCCCGGCGATTGCCGTTAACCCGTCATTCGCCTTACAATCACGTCCCAAGGCAACTTCCGATTGCAATGCCGGGCGGGCTCTGCTCCGTTTCGGAAAACTCCGGGAGGCTCGCCATGCCTGCGTGCCAAGTCAATGCCGGGCCGGAAGAACTCGCTGCCTTGAGCCTCGCCTTTCACGAGGCGTGGCAGCATGTCGGCCCGATCGGCGGCCCGTTCGAGACTCCCCATCGCGAGTGGCTCGCGCGCCTGATTCTCGGCCTGCGCCGTTCCGGCCATTCCGGCGACATCACGCTGCTCGCGATCGAGCAGTTCATGGCGACCGCGCCGCTGGCCGAATGGGCGAGCACGAGAGGCGCGCAGACGCGCCCGGGGCGGGTCGCCCAGGGCTGAGCCCTTTCGATCGGATTGGGCAGTCATTCCGGCCGCAGCGGCGCACTGCGCGGCGATCGCACCGCAATTCCGGCGCTCCGCTCCGCCTGTCGCCGGGCAACGTTGCCGTAATCTTCGCCCGCAATCTGCACGGCGCTGACCCGGCCCGATGCGCGGCGCCGCGGTCGCAAGCCTGATGCGTCGGCGGCGACGAAGCCGCCGCAAGGAGTCTTCATGTCCCGTCTCATCCCGATGGCCGGCCTCGGCCTCATGGCCCTGCTCGCGCTTCCTGCCGCGGCGGCCGATCGCCCCGTGCGTGCGCAGGAATGGCCGGCCTATACGCAGCCGCGTGCCTACAACTGGAACGGCGTCTATGTCGGCGTGCATGCCGGCGGCGCCTTCGACCGTTTCGAGGGCACCGCCCGCAAGAGCCGCAACGAGCTGCTGCTCGGCGGCCAGCTCGGCTACAACTTCCAGATGGGCGGCCTCGTCACCGGTCTGGAGGCCGACATCTCGGCGGGCGGGCTCGGCAAGGACGCCAGGCGCGCCGGCGGCATCAGCGCCGACATGCGCTATGTCAGCACCTTGAAGGCCAGAGCCGGCTTCGCCTTCGACCGCTTCCTGGTCTACGGCCTCGGCGGCGTCGCCTATGGCAGCCTGAAGGCGAGCGACGGCCTTGTCTCGAAGGAGAAGAGCAAGCTCGGCTATGTCGTCGGCGCCGGCGCCGAATACGGCATCACCGACCACCTCTCGGCCAAGCTCGAATACAATTACGTCTCGCTCGGCAAGCAGGCCTTCCAGTTCAGCGGCGGCCGCGCCCGCGTCGGCGTCAGCGAGCATCTCGTCAAGGCCGGCCTGAACTACCGGTTCTGAACCCCGAGATTCCGGGCCGGCGACCGGCCCGGATCATCCTGCGGCCCCGTGGCCGTGCCCTGGCATGGATGGAGTGCGATGCGTCTGGATATTTCGCCCCTATTCCGGCATCACGCTCCATCCGTGCACCCTGATCTGTCCCCTCCATGCGCGCACTGATCGTCGAGGACGAGCCACAATTGATGGCTTTCCTGTCCTCGCTCCTCACCAATGCCGGCCTGATCGCCGATCGCACGGCCACGATCGAGCTGGCGCTCGCCGCCTTGCGCTCGACCCCGTTCGACGTCGCCATCGTCGACCGGAAGCTGCCCGACGGCGACGGCCTGTCGATCGTCAAGGCGCTGAGCGCGGCCGAGACGCGGCCCGCCTTCCTGATCCTGACCGCCCGCGACGCCAAGATGGACGTGATCGAGGGGCTGAACGGCGGAGCGGACGATTACCTGGTCAAGCCCTTCGAGCCGGAGGAACTGCTGGCGCGGCTGCGTGTGATCATGCGCCGGCGTCATCCCCGGCGCTCGCTGGTGATCACGGCCGGCAACCTCTCGCTGGATCTCGAGGGCCGCTGCGCCAGCGTCGGCCCGGAGCGGCTCGATCTGCGGCGGCGCGAGGCGCTGATCCTGGAGGCGCTGGTCCAGCGCGTCGGCCGCGTCGTCACCCGCGACGTCCTGATCGAGGCCGTCTACGGCTTCGACGACCTGATCGAATCCAACACCCTCGAGGCCCAGATCTCCCGGCTGCGGCGCAAGCTCAAGGAGGCCGGCGCCCGCGTCGAGATCACCTCGCTGCGCGGCATCGGCTACATGCTGCGGGTGTCGGAAGCGGTGTGCTGAAACACGCCGTCTGTCCGGGCTCATCGCTGCGTGAAGCCTTGGAACGACGGGCAATCTCAACCGAAGCGCCGCACCTCAGGCGCCCTCGCTTTCGCGCGGCGGGAAGGCGAGACGCACCACGGTACCGCCGCCCGGCCGGCCGAGGATGGTGAGCGTCCCGCCATGGGCGGCCATGATGTCCCGCACGATCGTCAGGCCGAGCCCGGCGCCGGTCGAACTCTGCGACATCCGGTTGAACGGCTCGGTCACCTGCGAGCGGTCGGCGGCCGCGATGCCGACCCCGTCGTCGGCGACCTCGATCACAGCGCCGTCGATGACCTTCACCAGGATCGTCGACCTCGCCTGGGCATGGCGCAGCGCATTGTCGACGAGATTGGCGATGGCTGCCCGCACCGTCGGTTCGTTGGCTTCGATCGGCGAGCGGCGGTCGCCTTCCTCCTCGAGCGCGACATCGGCGCCGTTGCTGAGGATCAGCGGCGCGAGATCGGCCAGCACCGCGCGCGCGATGCGGTTGAGCTGCAGCGGCTCGAAGGGCAGCTCGGTGCTGTGCAGCCGGGCGAGCTGCAGCATCGACGAGACGATGGTGGTCAGCCGGCTGACATCGGTGGTGAGCGCGAGCCGCGTCTGGTCGTCCGGCAGCGCGTCGATCCGGCTGCGCATCACGGTCAGCGGCGTGCGCAGCTCATGCGCGACATTGTTCATGAAGCGCCGTTGCACCGCCATGGTCCCGGCGATCTGGTCGAGCGCGGCATTGAGCGCGGTGGTCAGCGGCATCAGCTCGATCGCGGTCTCCTCGGTCGGCAGCAGGCCGCGCGGCGCCCTCGGGTCGATCCTTGCCGCCGCTTCGGCCGCGCTGCGCAGCCGCTCGCCGATATAGGACGCCGACATCGCGATCGCGCCGGCGATCAGCAGGCCGAAGATCACCGAGATCGCCAGCGCCGAGCCGGCGATCCCGCGCAGGTGATAGCCGAGGATCAGGTCCCAGCCCGGCCGGCCGCCGCCGGTCGCGACGATGATGCGGGTCCCGTCCTTCTCGATCACGTCGAAGGCGAGCGCATTGTCGCCGCCGACCCGCATCTGCGCGGCGATGGTCGGGCCGTCGAGCCGGATATCGATCGGCAGGCCCGGCCGCAACTCTGGCGCATACTCGACGACGGAACGTCCGTCGGACACCAGGTACCAGAGCGTCGGGCTGCTCTGCTCGATCCGGGTCAGCCCCGCGGTCTTCTCGACCTGCAAGGCGTCGCCGGAGGGCTGGCGGACGCTCTGCTGGATGATCTGTGAGGTGACGTCGTTGCGCAGGACGCCGGGATCTTCCGTGACCAGCGCGAAGGCGATGACGGCGCCGATGAAGGCGGTGAACAGGACGATGCCGAACAGCGACAGCCGGATGGTGAGGGCGCGCGACAGCGACGTCATGGCCGGTATCCGTCACGCTGCCGGGCGGCGTCGCGAGCCGCCCGGAACGGCAGGCCCGCCGGACACGGCCCGGTGGCGATCGATGCGGCATTGCGGGTCGTCACGGAACCTCGATCAGGATATGCATGGCGCAGCGGGGCTCCTCGCCCCTTCCTGTCTCTGCATGGACCGTATCGCCCTTGCCGTTCAACTCTCTCCCGGAGCTGCCGGCCTGATGCGTGCGTTCCGCCTCGTCCGGAGCTGGCCTGCGCTGCGCGTTCTGCTGGCGGCGCTGCTGGTCCTCGCGCCGCTCTTCGCGCAGGCGCAGGCGCCGGAGGGGGATATTCGGGCTGGGCAGCTGCCGACGACCTCGCGGCAGGACATCGTCCGCCTGGTCGAGGGCGTGTTCGACACCGCCTCCAGGACGGTCAGCATCCCGATCGAGCGCTCGCTCGCGCTCTTCGGCGAGCCGAACGCCTATATCGTCGGCGGCGAGCTCAGCGGCTCCTTCGTGCTCGGCGGGCGGCACGGCAGCGGCGAATTGCGCTTCTCCGACGGAAACCCGATCCCGGTCAGCTGGTCGGCGCTCTCGGTCGGCATCGGCCTCGGCGCCGATTACGGCCGGGTGATCATGCTGGTCTACGGGCTCGACCGCAGGGAGGACGTGTTCGGCACCTATGCCAGCCTCGGCGGCAGCGCCCATTTCCTCGCCGGCGCCAACGCCACCATCCTGGCCTCGCCCCGAGCCCGGATCGTGCTGATCTCCTCCGGCCTCGGCCTGCGCTTCTCCGGCGATCTCAGCCGCATCGTCGTCGAGCCCGCGGGCGCGACGGAGCAACTGCGCCCGCCGGGCCGGATCTGCGCCACGCCGGCCGACTGCGCGCCGCCCGGCCGCTGACGGCTTCCCGATCGACCGGCGCCGAGACTCAACGCCGGGCGAGGAGGCGGTGGGCCGTGGCATGCAGGTCGTCGAGCTGGCCGGCGATGTCGAGCGCGATCAGGCCCATCTCGCGCGCGTCCGCGCAGCGACGGACATGGAGCGGCTCCGACCAGAGCACGCAGCCGCGGCCGAAGGGCAGGGCGATGCTGGCCTTGTCCCAATTGTCGAGCTCGAGGCGCGCGCTGGTCACGGCGGCGAAGAGGTAGATCGGCCGGCCCGTGGCGCGCGCGAGCCCCCGTGCCAGGTCAGCGCGATGAAGGGCTCGCGGCTGCGCTCCCACGGCCTCGCCCCCGGGATCGCCGGCTTGAAGCGGGTCGTCCGCTTCACGAAATCCAGATAGGCGTGCAGGGCGCGGCCGGCGAACGCCGCCGACTGCCCATTGCCGAAACGCATGATCCTGTCTCCACGGTGGCCCCGGTGGAGGGATCGGCGCGTCGGCTTGCTCGAACATTGCGCGGTCGTGCGCTCGCTCCGCTCAGCGCGCCGACGAATCGTCAAATCGGAAAGGGAATGGTGGGCGGCACAGGGATCGAACCTGTGACCCCTCCCGTGTGAAGGGAGTGCTCTACCGCTGAGCTAGCCGCCCGGACCGCGCTGTTCCTAGTGGCGCGCGCCCGCGCCGTCAAGAATGCGCAGCGAGGACCGGCTCGCGCCCGACCAGCCGGCGCACGGAATCGGGCAGTTCGCTGAAATGCTGGATCACCAGATCGGGCGCCAGCGCCTCGACCGGCACGTCGGTATAGCCGAACGGCACGCAGATCACCGGAATCCCGGCGGCGCGGGCCGTGTTCACGTCGGTGCGGGAATCGCCGATCATCACTGCACGCGCGGGGTCGGCGCCGGCCTGCGCGATCGTCTCGGTCAGATGCCGCGGATCGGGCTTGCAGAAGGCGAAGCTGTCGCGGCCGGCGATCGCGGCGAAGCGCTCGCTCAACCCGAAATGGTCGAGGAACAGCCGGGTGTGGCGAAGCGGCTTGTTGGTGCAGACGGCGAAGACGAAGCCGTCGGCGGCGAGCTCGTCGAGCGCTTCGCCGACCCCTTCATGGATGAAGCTGCTGCCCGCGACGCCGTCGGCATAGATGCCGAGGAAGGTCTCGAAAAGCTGCTCCAGCCGGTCGGCCTCGAGCGGGCGGCCGCTGACCTTGAAGCCGCGTTCGATCAGGGCGCGCGCTCCGGCCCCGACCAGTTCTCGCGCCCGCTCGACCGGCAGCGCCGCGAGCCCCTCCTGTTCGAGGATGACGTTGAGCGTGCGCATGATGTCGGGAGCGGTCTCGGCGAGGGTGCCGTCGAGATCGAAGACGACGATCGGGGGAGGCGACATGATCCATCCTGTAGCGTGGTCACCCGCATAAAGGCCGGGAGACACGGCTTGGCAAGCCGTTTAGACGCCCTCAAAGGCACCTTGTGGATCTTCTGGCGGAAGCGGCAGATCGTCGATCCAGATGATGTCGATTCCGCTGTCTCGGAGATGTATGCGCAGACCGTAGTCGTCGGTACAAATAGCTTTAGCCCTACGCACTTTGGCTGTTGCGGCGATCATCGCGTCGTATTTCATCTTGACACGCCATCCGGGCAGTCGTTCCGCAGGAGGAATACGGTCCTGTGCTCTTTTGATCATTTCGCCGGTCTCGATAGCGATTACAGCATCGAACGGCTGGACTGTGAAAAAGCGGCTTTGGATAAGAGTGGCAACGATCTCTTCGATGCGCTCGATCCGTCCGGCGACGATCTCCGCTACAACTGGCGCTGGAATGACAAGCTCGGTCTTCTGCCGAGTTAGTTCTTGGATGAAGAATTCGACGCGCTCACGGCCTCGATCGAGGTGAGGCATTGCGCCGGGATCCAGGAGCAGCACAAGAAAGTTCGCATCGACTACGATCATGCGCGCCTTAGTTCGTGGATCAGATCAATAGCCTTCTGCGCGGAGCCCTCCGGAAGCAGGCTGCCTGCATGACGGAGCACGTCATCAAGGGGCTTGTCGTCAAGCGGTACAAAGCCGGCGACATCCAAATGCTCCAGGCACCACTGTCCCTCTGCATTGCGGCGCCATCGTCCGCGACCCGAAAGGCGCACGTGGCGGTGAAAATGATTGCCGAGTTCACGCGCCAGTTCCGCGCGAACCACGATCCGGCCAATCAGCCCCTCTTCATCGTCCAGACCTACAGAGACATCGTCGCCATTACCCTGTAGGCGGACCAAACGTCCTTGAATCGTCGTCTCTTGCCTCAGTGGACCAATCGGCTTCGACAGTGGCGCTGCTCCGGGAAAGGGAATGACCTCGCCGCCCGGAAGCTTGAGCGTGGCGCTTGCGCCGTCCTTCCCTAGCCGCTCGTTCAGTCGGAGCCACGCGGCTAGCGCATCGTTGGGACCTTCGCCCAGCGCAGCGCTTCGCACGCGCGGACCCACAAGAGGCCGCGCCTCCTGGTCGACGGCCACCGCGAGCTCGATGCTCCCGGCCTGTATACGATCGAGATGGACGTGCTCCTTCGAACCGAGAAGCTGAGCGAGATCGCTCAGATAATCGGCCAGTCTCGCCATCGGCAGCGTCTCAGGCGTGAAGCCTGCGAGGTGAAATGTGTACTGGGCTGCAGTCATCCCGGCTCCTATGGCGGAGCTTTGCCATTGGAAGCACCATGAAGGAGCGACCTTAAGCGAGCCTTGCACGCCACGATGGCAAGAGCGAGTCATAAAGGTGATCGGCGCCGAGCAGCATGATAGCCTCCGCCCGAATCGTCGAAAAGGGTCGTAGCGGTGCCGAGACTGTCGAGCTGTTCCGGAAGCTCCTTTGGCCGTTTCCTTGTCCGGGCGCTCGGCGCCGGCCTGTTCGCGGTCCCGGCTCTCGGGGCGGCGCTCGCCGCGCCCTTCGAGTTCGCGCCGGCGCCGCAGACCGACCTCAACCGCGTCTATCGCATCGACAAGGCGACCGGCGAGGTCGGCGCCTGCCAGTTCCAGCTCAAGGAGGGTGGCGTCGGCGTCACCGTCTGCTTCCCGGCCGGGGAGGGCGCAGGCCCGCAGGCGCCGAGCGACTACGTGCTCGTTCCCTCGCGCCATGAGCGCGAAGGCGGCATCTTCCGCGCCAATGTCCGCACCGGCGAGCTCAGCGTCTGCTACGTCTTCGACGACAAGGTCGTCTGCACGCCCATGGCGAAGTAGCGCTGGCGCCAGCGGCCCGCTCGAGAACCCGCAGCCCTCGTCCTGAGGACATTTTAGAGCAGGCTCTGATCCTGCACCGCCGGCATGCGGCGTTTTGCTATCGGCAAGCGCTCGCGCCGCGTGCTAGAGCGCCGGCAACCCCCATTCACGACCGCCGAGGCTCGCATGCTCACCCTCAAGGATCCCTCGCTCCTTCGTTCGCAATGCCATGTCGACGGCGCCTGGATCGGGGAGGGCGTCGATCCGGTCGAGAATCCGGCGACGGGGGAGGTCCTGGCCAAGGTGCCGCGCTTCGGTGCCGACGAGACCACCGCCGCGGTCGAGGCCGCCGCGCGCGCCTTCAAGCCCTGGGCGCGCAAGAGCGCCAAGGAGCGCTCGCTCATCCTGCGCAGATGGTTCGAGCTGATCATGGCGAACCAGGAGGATCTGGCGCAGATCATGACGGCCGAGCAGGGCAAGCCGCTGGCCGAGGCGCGCGGCGAGGTCGCCTACGCCGCCTCCTTCGTCGAGTTCTACGCGGAGGAGGCCAAGCGCATCTATGGCGAGACCATTCCCTCGCCCTTCCCGAATTCGCGCATCATCGTCGCCAAGCAACCGGTCGGCGTCTGTGCCGCGATCACCCCCTGGAATTTCCCGGCGGCGATGATCACCCGCAAATGCGCGCCCGGCCTGGCGGCGGGCTGCACCTTCGTGGTCAAGCCGGCGCCCGACACCCCGCTGACGGCGCTGGCCCTGGTCGCGCTCGCCGAGCGGGCCGGCTTCCCCCAGGGCGTCCTCAACATCGTCACCGGCGACGCGGTCGCGATCGGCGGCGTGATGACCGCCCATCCGGCGGTGCGCTTCATCGGCTTCACCGGCTCGACTCCGGTCGGCAAGCTCTTGATGCAGCAGGCGGCCGCCACCGTGAAGAAGGTCGGGCTCGAGCTCGGCGGCAACGCGCCCTTCATCGTCTTCGACGATGCCGACCTCGACAGGGCGGTCGAGGGCGCGATCATCGCCAAGTTCCGCAATATGGGGCAGACCTGCGTCTGCACCAACCGGCTCTTCGTCCAGGACGGCATCCATGACGATTTCGTCGCGAAGTTCGCCGGCGAGGTCGCGAGGATGAAGGTCGGCAACGGCGCCGAGGTCGGCGTCGTGCAGGGGCCGCTGATCAACGCGCGCGCGGTCGAGAAGGTCGAGCGCCATGTCGCCGACGCGGTCGCCCACGGTGCGAAGGTGATGGTCGGTGGCCGGCGCCATGCGCTCGGGCGCACCTTCTACGAGCCGACCGTGCTCGCCGGCGTCACCACGCGGATGCTGGTGACGCGCGAGGAGACCTTCGGCCCGATCGCGCCGGTCTACCGTTTCAAGAGCGAGGACGAGGTCGTCGCGATGGCGAACGACACGCCCTTCGGCCTGGCGGCCTATTTCTACACGAAGGATCTCGGCCGCGCCTTCCGTGTCGCCGAGGAGCTCGAATACGGCATGGTCGGCGTCAACTCGGCCATTCTCGGCACCGAGGTCGCGCCCTTCGGCGGCGTCAAGGAATCCGGCCTCGGCCGCGAGGGCTCGCTCCACGGCATCGAGGAGTTCGTCGAGATCAAGTACATGCTGATGGGTGGGCTCGGCGCGTGAGCGAGGATCTCAAGAAGGCCGCCGCGCTGGCGGCGCTGGAGCTGGTGCGGCCGGGCATGCGGCTCGGCCTCGGCACCGGATCGACCGCGAAGCACTTCGTCGACGGGCTCGGCGCCAGGGTGGCGGCGGGACTGGAGGTCGTCTGCGTCGCGACCTCGGAGGCCACGCAGGCGCAGGCGATCAGCCTGTCGATCCCGATGTCGACGCTCGACCAGACGCCGGAGCTCGACCTCACCGTCGACGGCGCCGACGAGCTCGACAGCGCCTTGCGGCTGATCAAGGGCGGCGGCGCCGCGCTGCTGCGCGAGAAGATCGTCGCCGCCGCCTCGAAGCGCATGATCGTCATCGCCGACACCGGCAAGCAGGTCGAGACGCTCGGCCGCTTCCCGCTGCCGATCGAGGTCGTGCCCTTCGGATTGGAGGCGACGCGCCGGGCGGTCGCGGCCGCCATCGCCTCGGCGGGCGCGCATGGCGAGCTCGTCCTGCGCCGCCGCCCCGACGGCTCGACGCTCCTGACCGATGGCGGCCATTACATCCTCGATGCCCATCTCGGCCGGATCGAGCTGCCGGAGGTTCTGGCGCTGGCGCTCAGCCAGGTGCCCGGCGTGGTCGAGCACGGCCTTTTCCTCGGCCTCGCGACGGCAGCCTTTCTCGCCGGTGCCGACGGCGTGCGCGTCCTCGGCGATCCTGCCGCCGAGCGCCGCTGACGGCCGACCGCGCTGCATGTTCCCGTCGCAAAAGTGGTTTCCACTTTTGCGGAACATGCTCTAAGAGCGGCCGGCGGCTGCGCCCGGTCAGGGACGTTGCCGCGCAAAACAATGGAATCGCCGCATTCCGGACGATCGACGAAGGGGTAACCGCATGATCCGTCACAGCCTGGCAGGCGCGCTTCTCTCGCTGGCGTTGTTCGCCGTGCCCGCGCTGGCGCAGCAGGCGCCGACGCCGGAGCACCTCAAGGCCGCCCGCGAAGTGGTGATCTCCTCCGGCCTGTCGCAGTCCTTCGAGTCGATCTACGCCGAGTTCGTCGCCGGCGTCCGGCAGAACATCGGCGCGACCCGGCCGGAGCTGAAGAAGGACATGGACGAGGTCCTGACCGCGCTCAAGGCGGAGGCCGATCTGCGCCGCGACGAGATCGTCGACTCCTCGGCCCGCATCTTCGCCAGCAAGATGACGGAGGCCGATCTGAAGGAGGTCGCCGCCTTCTTCAACTCGCCGGTCGGCCAGCGCTACAACTCCTATCGCCCGCAGGTGATCGACGAGATCTTCGCGCTGCTGCAGCCCTGGAGCACGGCGACCAGCAACCGCCTCTACGACCTCTTCCAGGCCGAGATGCGCAAGCGCGGCCACCAGCTCTGAGCCGCAGGCCCCGTCAACGAGACAAGGCCGCCGGGTGAACCGGCGGCCTTGTCCATTTCGGCCAAGAGCCGGATCCGATCAGATTGACTCGATCTGATCGGTGAATCCGTCTCTCACTTTCAGCTTGGAGACCGCTTTACCGATCTGCTTGCGGTGCAAGCCGATCGGAACGGGCTCAAGCCTCAGTTCACCGGGCCGTGCCCGCCGATATCCTCCATGGTCGGCTCGCTCGGACGCACGCCGGCGGCGCGGTTGACCATGATCGTGACCAGCCAGAGCACGATGCCGATCCCGACCAGGACGCCGGCGATCTTGTACTGGACCGGGTCGCGCCCGGTCCACGGGCCGGCGAAGAAGGCGCAGAAGGCCGCGCCCAGCACCGGCAGCAGCGTCGGCGTGCGGAAGTGCTCGTGCTCGACCCTGTCCTTGCGCAGCATCAGCACCGCGATGTTGACGACGGTGAAGACGCAGAGCAGCAGCAGCGCGGTGGTGCCGCCGAGCGCCGGAACCTCGCCGACGAAGGTGATCAGCGCGAAGGCGAGCAGCGTCGTGAAGGCGATCGCGACATAAGGCGTGCGCCGGGTCGCGTGCACCTTGCCGAGCGCCGGCGGCAGCACGTGCTCGCGGCTCATGCCGTAGACCAGCCGGCTCGCCATCAGCATGTTGATCAGGGCGCTGTTGGCGACGGCGAACATGGTGATGAAGCCGAAAATCCAGATCGGGAAGTTCGGCGCGCCGGCCGCCACCACCTTGAGCAGCGGCGTCTCGCCCTCGCCGAGCTGCTCGGGTGAGACCAGCGTGATCGCCGAGATCGAGACCAGCACGTAGATCGCGCCGGTGATGACCAGGCCGGCGAGCAGGATCTTCGGAAAGATTCGTGTCGGGTCCTTGGTCTCCTCGGCCATGTTGACCGAGTCCTCGAAGCCGACCATGGCGAAGAAGGCGAGGGTGGTCGCCGCGATCACCGGCCAGAACAGGCCGCCGTCGCCCGCCGGCTTGAACTGGGTGATGCGCGAGACGTCGCCCTGGCCGGCGGCGATCGCCCACAGGCCGACGAAGATCACGATCAGCAGGCCGGTCAGCTCGACGCAGGTCAGCACCACATTGGCCTTCACGCTCTCGCCGACACCGCGCAAGTTCACCGCCGCCACGATCGCCATGAAGGCGAGGCCGAGGAGAGTGATGCCGATGCCTCCGGCGAGGTTGAGCCCGAACGCGCTAGACATATTGGCGGCGAAAGCGCGCGAGGCGGTCGAGGCCGAGGTGATGCCCGAGCACATCACCGCGAAGGCGACGATGAAGGTGATGAAATGGACGCCGAATGCCTTGTGCGCATAGAGCGCCGCGCCGGCGGCGCGCGGATACTTGGTGACGAGCTCGAGATAGCTGAACGCCGTGATCATCGCGACCACGAAGGCGACCAGGAAGGGCAGCCAGACCACGCCGCCGACCTGCTTCGCCACCTGCCCGGTGAGCGCGTAGATGCCGGTGCCCAGAATGTCGCCGACGATGAAGAGCAGCAGCAGCCAGGGGCCCATCACGCGGTGGAGGCTCGGCTCGGCGGCTTTGCTCTGGACGGCGGACGGAGACAGCGTCGTATCGCTCATGGTTCATCCTCGCTCGACAGGCCGCGGGGCCGGTGAAGGGGAGAACACAGTCACGCCATAATGGTTCGGGCGCAACCGGGGCGTGCGCGCCGGTTGCGCCTCCCGCGATCAGTCCTCGGCCGCCTTGAAGCGGTTCAGCCCCTTCATCACGAAGGGCGCGACGAGGGCGATGAAGGCGATGCCGAGCAATGTCGCCGAGCCCGGATTCTCCAGCAGGATCATCGGGTCGCCGAGGCTGATCTGCAGCGCCCGCCTGAGCTGCGCCTCCGCCATCGGGCCGAGGATGAGCCCCACCACCATGGGCGCGACCGGATAGTCGTAGCGCCGCATGAGATAGCCGAGATAGCCGAAGGCGAAGAGCATGCCGAGCTCGACCGGCGAGCTGTTGACAGCGAGCGTGCCCATCGTCGCGAAGACGAGGATGCCGGCATAGAGCCAGGGCTGCGGCACGGCGAGCAGCTTCACCCACAGCCCGATCAGCGGCAGGTTCAGGATCACCAGCATGACGTTGGCGACGAACAGCGAGGCGATCAGGCCCCAGACCAGGTCCGGCTTCTCGGCGAAGAGCAGCGGGCCGGGGTTGAGCCCGTATTGCTGGAAGCCGGCGAGCATGATCGCCGCGGTCGCCGAAGTCGGCAGGCCGAGCGTCAGGAGCGGCACCAGCGTGCCGGCCGCGGAGGCGTTGTTGGCGGCTTCGGGTCCTGCCACGCCCTCGATCGCGCCCTTGCCGAACTCGTCCGGGTATTTGCAGAGCTTCTTTTCGGTCGAATAGGACAGGAAGGTCGGCACCTCGGCGCCGCCGGCCGGCAGCGCGCCGATCGGGAAGCCATAGGCCGTGCCGCGCAGCCAGGGCGCCCAGGAGCGCTTCCAGTCCTGCTTGCTCATCCAGAGCGAGCCCTTGATCGGGATGATCTCCTCCGGCTCGCGGAAGCGCTTGGAGGCGACGTAGAACGCCTCGCCCACCGCGAACAGGCCGACCGCGAGCGTCGTCACCTCGACGCCGTTGAGCAGCTCCGGAACGCCGAAGGTCAGCCGCGCCTGGCCGGTCAGCTTGTCGATGCCGATCAGGCCGAGGGTGATGCCGACGAACAGGCTGGTGAGCCCGCGCAGGGGGGAATCGCCGAAGGTCGCCGACACGGTGACGAAGGCGACGATCATCAGGGCGAAATAGTCCCACGGCCCGAACTTCACCGCGATTTCGACCAGCCATGGCGCCAGGAAGGCGAGGCCGATCGTGGCGATCAGGCCGGCGACGAAGGAGCCGATCGCCGAGGTCGCCAGGGCCGGGCCGCCGCGGCCGGCCTTCGCCATCTTCGAGCCTTCGAGCGCGGTCGCGAGCGAGGCGCTCTCGCCCGGCGCGTTGAGCAGGATGGCGGTGGTCGAACCGCCATACATGCCGCCATAGTAGATGCCGGCGAACATGATCAGCGAGCCGGCCGGGTCGAGCTTGAAGGTGACCGGCAGCAGGAGCGCGACGGTCAGCGCCGGGCCGATGCCCGGCAGCACGCCGACGGCGGTGCCGAGGAAGACGCCGACCAGGCAGAACAGCAGCTTCGAGGGCTCGAAGGCGACGCTGAAGCCGTTCAGCAGGGCAAGCAGAGTGTCCATGGTGTACCCGCCTTCGGCTTCAGAGGAAGAGCTGCTCGAACGGACCCGACGGCAGGATCAGCGTCAGGAGCTTGGCGAAGACCAGGAAGATGACGAGCCCGAGCACGAAGCCGATGATCGCATCGACGAGGAAGGCGCGGCGCCCGAAGCCGCGGGCGGTGCAGGCGAAGACCAGCGTGGTCGCCAGTACGAAGCCGCCGCCGAGCGCGATCGAGGCGATCAGCCCGGCGAGGCCGGCCGCGATCCAGAGCAGCGCGCTGCGGTCGGCCTCCTCCGGCCGGGGCAGCCCTTCGCGAAAGGCCACCACGAGATGCGCCAGCCCGAGCACGACGAGGCCGGCGCAGACGACATAGGGCATCGCCGTCGGCCCCAGGCCGTAATTCGAGGTGATCGTCTGGGTCGAGGCGTCGTAGCCGACGATCGCGGCGACGGCGAGCAGCAGCAGCCCGACGAGGAGGGCCGGCTTGTCCGGTCGGTGCGCGAGGGGCTCCTGGCTCATTTCGGCGATCCGTCATTGCCCGCCGCGTCGCGGCCGGGAGAGGAAAAAACGGGGCCGGTTTCCCGGCCCCGCGATCAGTCTTGCCGCTGTCGGCTCACTTCACCAGGCCGACCTCGGTCATGACCTTGGAGACGCGGGCGATCTCTTCCTTCAGGAAGCCCTCGAAGGCGGCGCCGGCGAGATAGGCGTCGTCCCAGCCGCGGGCCTTCAGGATCTCCTGCCATTCCTTCGACTTGACCATCTTGTCGGTGGCGTCGACCAGCGCCTTGGTCTGGTCGGCCGAGAGGCCGGGAGGCGCCACGACCGAGCGCCAGTTGAGCAGCTCGAGATCGATGCCCTGCTCCTTCAGCGTCGGCGCGTCGGGAGCATTCGCGAGGCGCTTCGCGGAGGAGACGGCGAGCACGCGCAGCTTGCCGGCCTTGATCTGGCCTTCGAACTCGCCGTAGCCGGAGATGCCGGCGGTGACGCGGCCGCCGAGCATCGCGGCCAGCGCCTCGCCGCCGCCCGAGAACGGGATGTAGTTGATCTTCTTGGCGTCGGCGCCGACGGCCTGGGCGAACAGTGCCGCCAGGATATGGTCGGTGCCGCCGGCCGAGCCGCCGGCCCAGGTCACCTTGGCGGGATCGGCCTTGAGGCGCTCGGCGAGATCCTTGGCGGTCTTCAGCGGGGAATCGGCCGGAACGACGATCACCTCCGCCTCGGCGGTCAGGCGCGCGATCGGCGTCACCTGGGTCAGGTTCACCGGTGACTTGTTGAGCAGGATGGCGCCGACCATGACGAAGCCGTTGACCATCAGCTGGTGGCCGTCGCCCTTGGCGCCGATCAGCTGCGCGAGGCCGATCGTGCCGCCGGCGCCCGTGACGTTGGTGACCTGGACGCTCTTGGCGATGCCCGCCGCCGTCAGCGCCTGCTGCATCGAGCGGGCGGTGCCGTCCCAGCCGCCGCCGGGCGCGGCCGGGGCCATGATCTTCAGTTCCATCTGGGCGAACGCCGCCGTGGTGAGGCCTGCGAGAGCGACGGCGGCCACGGCCCCGCGCTTGAAGAAGGACGTGAGCATAGTTACCTCCCCGGTGGCGCGCTCGATGCGCCGATTGTTGACGCTCGCCTGTGGCACTGCATCGGACCGCGGATCAATTGCGCCCGATTGCATAATCACAAGTCAAGATGTTTCGCTTTGACGCCTCGCGGGCGCATGACATTCGACGAATGGCCGCCATCGGCGCAAACCTCTAGGCGGCCCATCCGCCATCGCGTAAGCCGGCGCCCATGAGTCCGATCCCACCGTCAGCCCATCCCGATCTGCTGCCCGGCGCGGGCGAGCGAGGGGCGAGCCGGGCCCTTCGCGCGGTCGGCGAGGCCTGCCTCGTTCTGATGCCGCTCGCCATGTGGCTGGCGAACCGCTCCGCCCCGCTGATGCTCGGCCTCGCCGCCGCCGCCTTCCTCGGTGCGGCCCTGCTGACCGGGCCCGCCGCCGCGATCGCCGCCCGCCTGCGCCGCCTGCTCGCCGCCATGCCGGCGCCCATCGTCGCCGCCTTCCTCGCCTGGGCCCTGGTCTCGATCGGCTGGAGCCATCGGCCGCCGTCGTCGCTGCAGGCCTGGGGCGAGCTCGTCTTGCCGGTGGTCCTCGCTCTGGCGATCGCCGTATCCGGCCAGTGGCGGCCGGCGCCGCGCCTGCTGCGCGCGCTCGCTCTGGCGATCATCGTCGCGGCGGCGCTGGTGATGGTCGAGCTCGCTTCGGGGCTGTCGCAGCGCGCGGCGCTGGGCACCGGCAAGATGATGGCCTTCGTCTTCAATCGTCCGGCCATCGTCCTGCTGCTGCTCGCGGTTCCGACCGTCCATGGCCTCTGGTCGCGGCCGGCCGGCTGGCCGGATCGAGCCCTCGCGGCGCTGCTGGCGGCCGTCGTCCTCGTTTTCGTCTTCCGCTCCGAGAGCGAGGCCGCCAAGCTCGGCGCGCTGGTGCTGATGCTGTGCTGGACCCTCGCCGCCCTGGCGCCGCGCCTCGCTCTCGCGGCGACCGCGCTCGCCTTCGTCCTGACCATGGCGCTCGCTCCGGTGCTCGGTCCGATGGCCGAGCGGCTCGTGCCGTCCTTCGTGCTCGATCGTCTCGACGTGATGAGCGCCCGGGCCCGGATCGACATCTGGGACAGCTTCGGCGAGGTGGCGCGGGCGCGGCCGATCGCCGGCGCCGGCTTCGGCACCTCCGCGACCATGCACGAGCACGAGGTCGCGGCCGAGGTCTCCGCGGCGCACAGGACGCTGCTGGGGGTGGGGCATCCGCACGATATGCCGCTGCAGGCCTGGGCGGAGACCGGCGCGATCGGCGCCGGGCTGCTGACGCTCGCGGGTCTTCTGCTGCTCGCCGGCCTGCGCCGCCGGCCGGCGCCGGAGCTGGCGCCGCGGCTCGCCTTGTTCGCCGCGGCGTTCGCGATCGCCGCCGTCGGGCACGGCGCCTGGCAGGGCTGGTGGATCGCCGCGCTCGGAGCCGCCATTCTCTGGTTCGGCAGCGATGCCACGATCGACGCCGCGCCGCGGCAGGGAGACCATCATGGCTGAGTTCGACGTCGACCTCTTCGTCATCGGCGCGGGATCGGGCGGCACGCGCGCCGCGCGCATCGCCGCCGGCCACGGCGCCCGGGTCATGATCGCGGAAGAGGACCGTATCGGCGGCACCTGCGTCGTCCGCGGCTGCGTGCCCAAGAAGCTCTTCGTCTATGCCAGCCGCTTCGCCGACGAGTTCGAGGATGCCGCCGGCTTCGGCTGGAAGCTCGCCAGGCCGGTCTTTGACTGGCCGACGCTGCGCGACGCCGTCGCCCGCGAGGTGACGCGGCTCTCCGGCCTCTACCGCAAGGGCCTCGACGGCGCCGGCGTCGCGATCAGGGAGGAACGCGCCGTCGTCGCCGGGCCGCACGAGGTCAGGCTCCAGCAGAGCGGGCAGACGATCCGCGCCCGCCACATCCTCGTCGCCACAGGCGGGCGTCCCGCCTTCGAGCCGCCGATCCCCGGCGGCGAGCTCGGCATCTCCTCCAACGAGATCTTCCATCTTCCCAGCCTGCCGCGGCGCATGCTGGTGGTCGGCGGCGGCTATATCGCGCTCGAATTCGCCAGCGTCTTCGCCCGCCTGGGCGTCGCCGTCACCCTGCTGCACCGTGGCGATAACGTCCTGCGCGGCTTCGACGAGGACCTGCGCACCCGTCTGCGCGATGCGCTCGGCCATGCCGGCATCGCCCTGCGCCTCGGCTGCACGGTCGATCGCATCGAGTTGCTGCCTAACGGCACGCGCCGGGCCCATTGCGCCCATGGCGCGCCGATCGATGCCGACGTCGTCCTCGTCGCCACCGGCCGCCGCCCGAACACGGCCGGGCTCGGCCTCGAGGCCGCCGGCGTCAAGCTCGGCCCGACCGGGCAGGTCCTGGTCGATGCCGCCTCGCTGTCCAGCGTCCCGTCGATCGCCGCGGTCGGCGACGTCACCGACCGGGTCAACCTGACTCCGGTCGCGATCCGCGAGGGCCACGCCTTCGCCGACTCGACCTTCGGCGGCAAGCCGTGGACGGTCGACCATACGCTCGTCGCCTCGGCCGTCTTCACCACGCCCGAGCTCGGCACGGTCGGCCTCACCGAGCAGCAGGCGCTCGCCGCCGGCCGCGAGCTGCGCATCTTCGAGACCGGATTCCGCCCGATGAAGGCGACGATCTCGGGCCGCGACGAGCGCATCTACATGAAGCTCGTCGTCGATGCGCAGACCGATCGGGTGATCGGCGTCCACATGCTCGGCCACGATGCCGGCGAGATCGCCCAGTCGGTCGCCATCGCCGTCACCATGGGCGCGACCAAGGCCGATTTCGACCGCACCATCGCCCTGCATCCGAGCGCCGCGGAAGAGCTCGTCACCATGCGCACGCCGCGCAAGAGCGTGCTCTGACGCGAGCGCCGCGAGCGCGAGCGGGGGACGGCGCGCAGACGCGCGGGCGCGCTATCTGTAGAGCCCCTTCTTCGCCAGCCAGTCCTGGATCAGCTGCGCTACGGCGAGGTTGTTCTTGTCCATCATCAGCATGTGCGAGTTGCCCTTGATGCCGACGGCGGGCAGGTTGACGACCTCGACCGAGCCGCCCGCCGCCGTGATCTTGTCGCCGAAATCGGTCGCGGTCCTGCGGATCGCCGGCCAGCGCGAATCCTGCTCGATATAGTCGCCGAACACCATCAGCACCGGGATGTCCTTCAGCGCCGCGGCCTTGGCCGGATCGCCGATGCCGGCCGGCTCGACCGCGATCAGCGCCTTGACCTTGTCCGGCCGCGCCTGTGCCACCTTGAAGCCGAACTGTCCGGACTGGCTGTGGAACGAGATCACGCAGGGGCAGACCCTGTCGACCTCGGCGATATAGGCATCGATGATCATCTGATCGGTCGAGGTCCAGCGCGGCACGATCTGCTTGACGAAGTTGTCGTAGCCCTCGGCCGGGAACTGGCTGCCGGGCAGGTATCTGCGCTTGCCCGCGTCGGCGTCGTAGCCGCCGGCCGCGCCGATGCGGAAGCGCTCGAACGGGTTCGCCGTGGTCAGGAACAGCGGCTCGCCGGGGATCACGTCGGGATACATCGCCCAGCCGGAGCGGCCGCGCTCGACGGCGTCGGAATTGTAGACCGCCCAGCCCTTGCGCAGGAAGAATTCGAGCCAGCCCTGGCGCCCGTCGGGCGTCGTCTCATAGTTGACCCCGGTCATGCCGCCGCCATGCCAGAGCAGCAGCGGGACGCTGCCGCGCTCGTTCTGCGGCAGGAAGTACTGAACATACATCTGCCCTGTCTGGTAGGTGCCGTTCGGGTCGACGCGGGCGGGCGTGCCCCCCGGCGTGAACACGACATCCTTCACCTGTCGGCCGGAGATCTCGACCAGCTTGCCGCCGACATGGAAGGAGCCCATCGCCCGCAGGCTGATCGGCTCCTGCGCCTGCGCCGCCCCGAGGCCGCAGGCCAGGCCGAAAGCGGCCGCCAGAACGTGACGTCTCATGATCCCTCCCGTCGCCGTGATCGGCGTTGTTGGTCGCGGGCAGTTTCGCTCGCACCGCCCGGCCGAGACAACGGCCTCTGGAAGCGCCTGTGAAATGCAAATGCCGGGACGATTGATCCGCCTTTCGCATCAACGGGCACCGTCGCGCGCTCACCCGACCGCCGATCGCTGATCGGGCTCCGGGCCCGGTTGAATCAGGTTCGAAGCGCCTTGAACCGGCATGGCAAAGCCCGGAATCGGTTTGACAGCCGGCCGCGCCATCTCCCTGGCGGGACTCGCTCTTTCGGGCTGCGGCATGGCGGCGGGCACGCTCCGCGCCACGATGGTGGTCAGCGGCCGCCCGCGGGTGTATAGGCCGGCCGTCGCGCCCGAACGAGGTCAAGGCTGGCGCGGCGCGTGAAATCAGGAGCAATACCCATGTCCGAGCGGTGGACGCCCGACAGCTGGAGGGCAAAGCCCGTCCAGCAGATGCCGGATTATCCGGATCAGGCAGCCTTGAAGGCGGTGGAGCAGCAGCTCGCCGGCTTTCCGCCGCTGGTTTTTGCAGGCGAGGCGCGCAAGCTCAAACGGGCGTTGGGCAAGGTCGCGGCCGGCGAGGCCTTCCTGCTTCAGGGCGGCGACTGCGCGGAGAGCTTCGCCGAGCATTCCGCCGACAATATCCGCGACTTCTTCCGGCTGTTCCTGCAGATGGCGGTGGTCCTGACCTTCGCCGGCGGTTCGCCGGTGGTGAAGGTCGGCCGCATCGCCGGCCAGTTCGCCAAGCCGCGTTCGGCCCCGAACGAGACGATCGGCGAGGTCGAGCTGCCGAGCTACAAGGGCGACATCATCAACGACATCGCCTTCACCGGCGAGGCGCGCATCCCCGATCCGCGCCGCCAGCTCGAGGCTTACCGGCAGTCGGCCGCGACGCTCAACCTGCTGCGCGCCTTCGCGACCGGCGGCTACGCCAATCTCGACAACGCGCATCGCTGGATGCTCGGCTTCGTCAAGGACAGCCCGCAGTCGCACCGCTATCAGGAGCTCGGCGACCGGATCACCGAGTCGCTCGACTTCATGCGCGCCATCGGCATCGACCCGGAAGCGCATCCGGAGACGCGCACCACCGAGTTCTACACCAGCCACGAGGCCCTGCTGCTCGGCTACGAGCAGGCGCTGACCCGCGTCGACTCGACCACCGGCGACTGGTACGCCACCTCCGGCCACATGGTCTGGATCGGCGACCGCACGCGCCAGCTCGACCATGCCCATGTCGAGTATTTCCGCGGCATCCGCAATCCGATCGGCCTGAAATGCGGCCCGTCGCTGAAGCCGGACGAGCTCCTGAAGCTGATCGAGGTGCTCGATCCGCAGAACCAGCCCGGCCGCCTGACCCTGATCGGCCGCTTCGGCGCCGACAAGGTCTTCGACCATCTGCCGGCGCTGGTGCGCGCCACCAAGCGGGAAGGGCGCAACGTCGTGTGGTCGTGCGATCCGATGCACGGCAACACGGTCAAGGCGGCGAGCGGCTACAAGACCCGGCCCTTCGACCTGATCCTGAGCGAGGTGAAGAACTTCTTCGCCGTCCACCAGGCGGAAGGGACGCATGCCGGCGGCCTGCATCTCGAGATGACCGGCAAGAACGTCACCGAATGCACCGGCGGCGCCCGCGGCATGACCGATGCCGATCTCAACGACCGCTACCACACGGTCTGCGATCCGCGCCTCAACGCCGAGCAGGCGCTGGAGCTCGCCTTCCTCGTCGCCGACCTGCTCAAGCGCGAGCGCGCCGGCCGGACCCGGCCGGAGGTCGAAGCGGCCGAGTGAGCCGCGGCGCTCCCGCCGACGAAACAGGGCCGCAGCAGCGCTGCGGCCCTTCTCGTTTCGGGGATTATGGGGTCGTCAGAACTTCAGCGCGGCGGCGACGCGGCCGGTATTGACCGTGGTCGTAGTGCCTTCGATCTCGGCGAAGCGGATGATCTGGTACTCGGCGCGCAGGAACAGATTGTCGGTCAGGGCCCAGTCGACGCCGGCGCCGGCCGAGAGGCCGAAGGCGTAGGTGTTCTTCTTCACCGAGCCGACGCGGAGCGGGTAGCCCACAGCCCGCACGCTGGATTCATTGGCCTGGCCGGCATTGCTGACGATCGCAATGTCGGCGTCGATCGTCGAAGCCGTGTTGAAGCGTCCGAGCGCGCCGCCGATGGTGGCGAAGGGCATGATCCTGCCATAGGCCCAGCCCATGCGCAGGCGCAGCGTCGCATAGTCGTCGAGCTTGGCCGCCTGGTTGGTCGTCATCGACCAGTCGTAGACGTTGCCGGTCGACAGGGCGCTGCGCCGCGAGATGAAATCGGTGACGCGGTAATTGTGGCCGGAGCGGGTATAGTCGGCTTCGAGACCGAGCACGACATCGTCGAACAGATAGTTGTAGCCGACGATCCCGAAGAACTGGGATCCGCTGTCGCGCTTGTCGGGCAGGTCGTTGATGAACGAGCCCATGTCGCGTTCGGCGACGAGGTCGGTGTTGCGGAAGGCGGAGTTGGCCAATGCGCGCAACCCTTCGCCCGGCTTGAACTTGGTCTCGCTCACGCCGGCGCCGCCGCCGACATAGAAGCCGGACCAGTCGAAGCGCCCGCCGCCGAACAGCGGCGGCGGCTCGACCGGCTGCTCGATCTGCGAACCCCTGAGATAATCCGCCGCCCGGGCTGCCTGCGGCAGCGCGCAGGCCATCATCAGGACGGGGGCGAGGGCGGCGATTGATGCAGCACGCATCGCTGTCTCTCCGAACGCGGCCGGCGGCGGGGGATGCACCGGCTCGGAGACGATTCATGCGCGGTTAACCCTAACGTCGGGTTAAAAATTTGAACGATGTCCTCGCGGCAGGGCCGTCTGCGACATCGGGCCGTTGCTGGGGCAGGGGCAGGCAGGCTAAATCCAATTCATGACCGCGACTTCCTTCCGCCTGGCGCTCGCCCAGCTCAATCCGATCGTCGGCGACGTCGCCGGCAATGCCGCGAAGGTGCGCGCCGCCCGCCGCGAGGCGGCCGCCGGCGGCGCCGATCTCGTGATGTTCCCGGAGCTCTTCCTCGCGGCCTATCCGCCCGAGGACCTGGTGCTGAAGCCGGCTTTCCAGGACGCCTGCCGCAAGGCCTGCGAGGAACTCGCCCGCGAGACCGCCGATGGCGGCCCGGCCGTGCTCGTCGGCCTGCCCTGGCGCGAGGACGGCAAGCTCTACAACGCCTATGCCCTGCTCGATGCCGGCCAGATCCAGTCGGTGCGCTTCAAGGTCGACCTGCCGAATTACGGCGTCTTCGACGAGAAGCGGGTGTTCGAGCCCGGCCCGCTGCCGGGGCCGATCGTCTTCCGCGACCATGTCCGCCTGGGCATCCCGATCTGCGAGGACATCTGGGGCGAGGAGGTGGTCGAGTGCATCGCCGAGACCGGCGGCGAGATCCTGCTCGTCCCGAACGGCTCGCCCTTCCGCCGCGGCGTGGTCGAGGAGCGGCTCAACGTCGCCGTCGCGCGCGTCGTCGAGAGCGGCCTGCCGCTGGTCTATCTCAACCAGCTCGGCGGCCAGGACGAGCTCGTCTTCGAGGGCGCCTCCTTCGTCCTCAATGCCGACCGCAGCTTCGCCCACCAGCTGCCGGCCTTCCGCGAGGCGGTGACGATCACGCAATGGCAGCGCGGGCCCGAGGGCTGGCGCTGCCTGCCGGGCGAGGTCGCGGCGCTCGAGAGCGGCGACGAGGCCGATTATTCGGCCTGCGTGCTCGGCCTGCGCGACTATGTCGAGAAGAACCGCTTCCCCGGCGTGGTGCTCGGCCTTTCCGGCGGCATCGATTCCGCCATCTGCGCCGCCATGGCGGTCGATGCTCTCGGGGCGGAGCGCGTGCGCTGCGTGATGATGCCCTATCGCTTCACCTCGCAGGAGAGCCTCGTCGACGCCAGGGCCTGCGCCGACGCGCTCGGCGTCGCCTACGAGGTCGTCCCGATCGCCGAGCCGGTCGAGGGCTTCGAGCGGGCGCTGGCCGATCTCTTCGCCGGAACCAACCGCGGCATCACCGAGGAGAACCTGCAGAGCCGCGTGCGCGGCACGCTGCTGATGTCGATCTCGAACAAGTTCGGGCCGATGGTGGTGACGACCGGCAACAAGTCGGAGATGTCGGCCGGCTACGCCACGCTCTATGGCGACATGAACGGCGGCTTCAACCCGATCAAGGATCTCTACAAGACCGAGGTCTTCCGGCTCTCGGCCCTGCGCAACCGCTGGAAGCCGGCGGGCGCGCTCGGGCCGGATGGCGAGGTGATCCCGCAGAACATCATCGTCAAGCCGCCCTCGGCCGAACTGCGCGAGAACCAGAAGGACCAGGATTCGCTGCCGCCCTATGAGGTGCTCGACGATATCCTCGCCTGCCTGATCGAGCACGAGATGCGCCTTTCCGACATCGTCGCCCGCGGCCACGATCTCGAGACGGTGCAGAAGGTCGAGCGCCTGCTCTATCTCGCCGAGTACAAGCGCCGGCAGGCGGCGCCGGGCGTCAAGGTCACCCGCAAGAATTTCGGCCGCGACCGGCGCTATCCGATCGTCAACCGCTTCCGCGACCCCGGCGAGCCGGCGCACGAGCCGGATCAGTCGCTGGTCAAGGGCGTCGGCAAGGCGGGAAGCGAGAGCTTCGATTTTTAGTCCGAGGAACGCGCCGTCATTCCGGGGCGCCGCATAGCGGCGAGCCCGGAAAACCATGAACACCGACTTTTCCGTCACAATCTGGCCCTTCCCGTCATGGTCGGGCTTGTCCCGACCATCCACGTCTTCGCTTCACTGATCGCGTGCGGTGTTCAAGACGTGGGTGCTCGCCACAAGGGCGAGCATGACGGCTGGAGCGGCGCCGTGTTCATGGGTACCGGGCTCAGGCCTGACGGCCTGCCCCGGAAAGATGACGGCGCCCTACAGCCAGAAGCCGCCGATCTGGTTCGCCGCCGGATTGGCGAGGCAGGCGGTCATCCGGTCGAGCCAGATGCGCTGGTACTTGGCGTTGAGCCCGTGCTGGGTGTCGATGTCGTAGCGGCGCTGGATCAGCTTGACGCGCTTGTTGATGTGCAGCTCGACGAGGCTGTTGAGCTGGCTGACCAGCCCGGCGATCGTCGGAGCGCGGGCGATGGTGAGCTGGTGCGCCAGCGCCCGGCAGACGACGAAGCCGACATCGTAGTGGAACTGCTCATGCGCCAGCAGGGCGGGTGTCAGCGTCACGCCGATCCTGACCTGCGCGTTCGGCCAGACCTCGATCTCGTTGGGAACGCCGAAGGCGTAGTCGTTCCCGACCATGCGGGCGCCCTTGTCGAAGATCTCGTATTCGAAGGCGGTGTAGGCGTCCTGCACCGTCCCGTCGGCCGGATCCATCACCACCGGCAATTGCAGGAAGTCGCCGGCCTTGAGCTTGACCGGCAGGCGCGAGGCGCTGACCACGACGCCGGCCGGAGCCGGGTTGTTGGCCATGTGCAGGAAGGTCTGGCCGCCCGGATCGACCCGCGAATCCGGGTGCGCCATCTTGAGGAAGACCTGCTGGTAGCGCTTGATCCCGCCTCTGGTCAGCGGCCCGCAATCGCCGTCGACCTCGAGCTGGTCGATGCCGAGCGTCGCCGCATGCGGGTTGATCATCGCCTGGACCAGGCGGGTGTCGGGAACCGTGTTCTTGCCGCCGAACCCGACCGAAGCCGTGATGCTCATCCTCGCCTCCCGCGCAGATATCGGCATCGCCGTTGCCGCCCACCCTTGCGTCAATCTGGGCGGTTGTCGATCTCCTTCTCCGGGGGCCATGCCGTGCCCTTGCCCTCGCGCCGTTCCCGCGCGACAAGCAGCCGCCATGAGCGCTCCCTTCGTCCGCACCGCCCCGTCGCCGACCGGCTATCTGCATATCGGCAACGCCCGCTCGCTGATGTTCAACTGGCTCTTCGCCAGGCGTCATGGCGGGCGCTTCCTGCTCCGCTATGACGACACCGACCTGGCGCGCTCGAAGCCGGAATTCGCCGAAGCGATCGCCGAGGACCTCGCCTGGCTCGGCGTCGTTCCCGATGCCAGCATCAGGCAGTCGGAGCGGATCGCGCTCTACGACGTTGCGGCGGGCAAGCTGCGCGCCGCGGGGCGGCTCTACCCCTGCTATGAGAGCGCCGACGAGCTCGACCGCAAGCGCAAGCGCCAGCTCGCCCGCGGCCTGCCGCCGGTCTATGACCGCGCCGCGCTGAAGCTGACCGCCGAGGACCGCGCCCGGCTCGAGGCGGAGGGCCGCAAGGCCCATTGGCGCTTCCTGCTCGACTGGGAGGAGATCGGCTGGAACGATCTGGTGCGCGGCCCGTCCCATGTCGACTGCGCCTCGCTCTCCGATCCGGTGCTGGTGCGCGAGGACGGCACCTATCCCTACACGCTGCCCTCGGTCGTCGACGATCTCGACATCGGCATCACCCATGTCATCCGCGGCGAGGACCACGTCACCAACACCGCCGTGCAGATCCAGATCATGCAGGCGCTCGGCGGCGCGCTGCCGGCCTTCGGCCATCACAACCTCCTGACCACGGCGAGCGGCGAGGGGCTGTCGAAGCGCCTCGGCCATCTCTCGCTCAGGGGCCTGCGTGAGGCCGGCATCGAGTCGCTCGCCGTGGCGGCGCTGGCGGTGCTGACCGGCTCCTCCGACGCGGTGCGGCCGGTCTCCAGCCTCGACGAGCTCGCCGGGCTGGTCGATCTCGCCCATGTCTCGCGCGCCCCGGCCAGGTTCGATGAGCACGAGCTCGAGACGCTCTCGGCCCGCACCCTGCACCAGCTCGATTTCGCCGCGGTCGAGGACAGGCTGAGGCAGCTCGGCATTCCCGCGAGCGAGCCGTTCTGGCTCGCCGTGCGCGGCAATCTCGCGCGGCTGGCCGAGGCCCGGGAGTGGTGGCAGGTGGTCGAGGGGCCGGTCGAGACGCTCGTCGCCGACGCGGCCTTCGCGGCCACGGCAGCCTCCCTCCTGCCGGCGGAGCCCTTCGATCAGACGACGTGGAAGAGCTGGACGCAGGCCGTCGCCGCCGCGACCGGTGCCAAGGGCAAGGCGCTGTTCATGCCGCTGCGCCAGGCCCTGACCGGCCGCGACCATGGCCCGGAACTGGCGGCGCTGCTGCCCCTGATCGGGCGTGAGAAGGCGCTGAAGCGGCTGAAGGGGGAGAGGGCGTAAGCCGCCCCGTCATTGCGAGGAGCGAAGCGACGAAGCAATCCGGACAGGGTTTGGTTTTCTGCCGGGGGGTGCTTCGCTTCGCTCGCAATGACGGTCCCGGCCCTCACTCGTGCCGGTGCATCGCCGAGGCGTGCTTGGTGTCGCGCATCGTCGCATAGACCAGCAGCGAGACGAAGATCACGCCCGAGAGATAGTAGTAGAACCACTGCTCGTGGCCCTGCTGCTTGAAGAACAGCGCGATCGCCGGCGCGGTGCCGCCGAAGATCGAGATGGTCAGCGCATAGGGCACGGCGACGCCGGTGGCACGGATCGATGTCGGGAACAGCTCGGCCTTCACCACGGCGTTGATCGAGGTGTAGCCGGCGACGAAGAGCCAGGCGCCGGAGATCAGCAGGAAGGCGACGAAGGGCGATTTCGTCTGCGCCAGCGTCGTCAGGATCGGCACGGTCAGCAGCGTCCCCGCGACGCCGAAGAAGATCAGCAGCGGCTTGCGGCCGATCCGGTCGGAGAGCGCGCCGTAGAGCGGCTGCAGCAGCGAGGCGAAGATCAGCGAGCCGGCGATCACATAGGTGGTGACGATGTCGGAGAGGCCGACCGTCTGCTTCACGAAGGTCTGCATATAGGTGGTGAAGGTGTAGAAGGCGGCGGTGCCGCCCGCCGTCAGCCCGACCACGATCGCGACCTCGCGCGGGTATTTCAGCAGGCCGCGCAGCGAGCTCTCCCGCTTCTTGACCGCGTTCGCCGCGGTGAAGGCCTCGGTCTCGTGCATGTGCCGGCGCATGAACATGGCGGTGATCGCCAGCAGCGCGCCGATGACGAACGGGATGCGCCAGCCCCAGTCGACGAGCTGCTCATGGGTCAGGAAGACGTTCTGCAGCAGGAGCAGCACCAGGATCGCGGTGAGCTGCCCGCCGATCAGCGTCACGTACTGGAAGCTCGAATAGAAGCCGCGATGCTCGGGATCGGCGATCTCGCTGAGATAGGTCGCGCTCGCGCCGTATTCGCCGCCGAGGCTCAGCCCCTCGATGATCCGCGCCAGCGCCAGCAGCACCGGCGCGGCGAAGCCGATGGTCTCGTAAGTCGGCGTCGCCGCGATGATCAGCGAGCCGAAGCACATCATCAGCACGGAGACGGTCAGCGACAGCCGGCGCCCGTAGCGGTCGGCGAGATGGCCGAACAGCCAGCCGCCGATCGGGCGCACGATGAAGCCGGCGGCGAACAGGGTCGCGGCGTTGAGCTGCTGCACCACCGGATCGTGCGAGGGAAAGAACTTCGGCGCGAAATAGAGCGCGAAGGCGGTATAGGCGTAGAAATCGTACCATTCGACCAGATTGCCGACCGAGCCGATGAAGATCGCCTTGAGCCGTCGCGCGGTGTCGGCGACATCGAGGCCGCGAGGGGCCGGCGTGGTGATGGCTGGGTCGGACATGGCTCGCTCCGGATCGGGTGGCGGCGCGAGCAGTCGCGGCGCCGGCAGGTGAACGCCGATCTAAGCCCTGCGTTCCGGGCTGGTCAGCCGCGCGAGATTTGGCCTGGACTGCTTCCGGCGCATGGCGGCGCCGCCTCCTCCGAACAGGGGCCGGCCCTCATCCTTCGAGACGCGGGCGTCGCCTCCTCCCCGGGACGGGGCTCGCGGGCCTCCAGCCTGCCGCGGCCTCAGGGCCGCGCCGTCGCCCCGACGCCGAGATTGGGCGCGAGGTTCGGCGCGACGATGCGCACGGTGCGCCGCTCGCCGGTGACGCTCTTGCTCTCGCGCTTCAGCCCGTCGCCCTGCTGCAGCGTCTTCTCCCCGTCGATCTGCTGCGGGCCGACGCCGGCGGATTCGGTGCTGGCGGTCGGCACGTTCGCCGCCGGCGTCGGCTCGTCGCCGGGAGCGGCCTGGAGCATGGTCGGCGCCGGGCCGGTCGGCGCGGCCGGCTTGGCCTCGGGCGCATTGGCCGCGCCCTTCTTGCCGCGCTGCGGCTGCTCGGGCTTCGGCCGCGACAGTTCCTGCGAGCGCTGCTCGGTGACGATGATGTCGCCCTTGCGCTGGTCGAGCATCTGCTCGGCGTTCGCCAGCGCCTGGGCCCAGCTCTGCCCCGGCGCCCGGCAGGTGCAGGCGGCGTCGAAGCTGCGGGTGTATTTCAGCGCGTTGGGCAGGGCGGAATAGGGCTGCCCGCTGGTGCGCGCCACCGCGTTCTGGATGTCGCCGCCGCTGCTCATGCCATAGGCCAGCGTCTCGGTGCCGGGGCAGAGCGACTGGCACATCTCGTCCTGGCCCTCGCGCCCGCCGGGGCTGTTGGCGAGCGGGAAGAAGTAGCCGTCGCAGCTGCGCACGCAGACGGTGTAGGGCCCGCCCTGGCGTCCGCCACCCTCGGCGGGGTCACGCGGCTCGTCGGGGTCGAGCTCGGGCAAGGTCGAATCGATCTCGCCGCGCCGCGGCTCGAGCCCGAAGATCGTCTCGAAGAAGCCGCGCGGCTGCGCCCGGCAATTATTGTCGATCAGCGCGGCGAGCTGGGCCCGGCGGCGCTCGATGCCGCCGCCCTGCGCCTGCTGCTGGAGCTGTGCGTATTGCGATTGCAGCGCCCCGAGCTGAGCCCGGATGCCGCCGCATTGCGGCGGCGGCTGCTCGCCGAAGAACAGGAAGCCGCCGCGGTCGCAGCCCAAAGCGCGGTACTGGCTGGAGAGCTGCGCCAGCTGGCCGGCGACCCGCTGCGCCGCCTGGGCGGCGCGGGCATCGCCGCCGCGCTGGCCCTGCAGCCCGGCGAGCTCGGCGCGCCAATTGTCGCAGGCCGGCGACTGCGCCACGGCCGCGCTCGCAAGCGCGGCGAAGGCCAGCGCCGGGGCGAGCGCGCGTCGGAGCGAGGCGAAAATCATCGAAGGCAGCGTGGAATCCCTGTGGCTCGTCCTGCGCCGACGCCGGTGGTCGGCACCGGCGAAGCACATGCTAGAAACGCGACGGAACTAAGGAGGCGCCCGGACACCGGCCCGGAACCGCCGATTCGGCGCCCGCTTTTCGTCAGTCAGCGCTTCGCATATCGCGCCGATGACGGCAAATGACGGGCGCTCGCGGGATCACGCTTCCTCGGCGTGATAGGCGCCCGCGAGGTGGCGCCCGCGCTCGGTCAGCACGGCGAGCACGCGCTCGAAGGTGCGCAACTCCTCCGCCGCGATGCCCTCGACCCAGCGCTCCTCGAAGGCGAGTGCGAGCGGCACGATCTGGGCGTAGATGCGCTGGCCGGCCGGCGTCAGCGCGACGAAGGCCTCGCGCCGGTCGGCCCGGTTCTCGCTGCGCGTCACCAGCCCGCGCTTGTCGAGCTCCGTCACGGCGCGCGAGACCTTGGTCTTGTGCATCTGGGAGAGCTCGCCGATGTCGCGCGAGGTCAGCTGCCCGAACTCGCCGAGCTGCGCGATCACCCGCCATTCCGGGATACCGATGCCGAAGCGCGTGCCGTAGACGCGCCCGAGCGCCCGGCTGGCGAAGAAGCCGACGACGTTGAGGCGGTAGGGCAGGAACTGCTCGAGATGCAGGGCGCGGTCGGCGGGCTTTTGCTTCGTTGACATTAGTTGCACATGTAACTAACCAGGGCGGGACACGAGCCGCTGAAGGCCGCGCCCGCGATCATTGCGCAACGGCAGCGCCTGTCAAAGCGGCGAGACAGGAGGAGGCCCAGCCATGAACGTGCAGACCACGGTTCAGTCGAGCTTCGGCGAGCAGGTCCGGGGCGGACGCCGCTACATGTCCGGCTTCGGGAATTCCTTCGAGACCGAGAGCCTGCCGGGCGCGCTGCCGGTCGGCCGCAACTCGCCGCAGAAGGCGGCCTATGGGCTCTATGCCGAGCAGCTTTCCGGCTCGCCCTTCACGGCGCCGCGCTCCTCCAACGAGCGCTCCTGGCTCTACCGCATCCGCCCCAGCGTCAAGCATGGCGGGCGCTGGAAGCCGGTCGACAAGGGGCTGATCCGCACCGCGCCCTGCCGCGACGAGACGCCGCCTGCGCTCGGACCGTTGCGCTGGAGCCCGATCCCACTGCCGCAGGCGAAGCTCACCTTCCTCACCGGCCTGCGCACCCTGACCACCGCCGGCGATGCCGATACCCAGGCGGGCATGGCGGCGCACATGCTCCTCGTCACGGCGTCGATGGAGCGCGAATACGTCTTCAACGCCGACGGCGAGTATCTCGTCGTCGCGCAGGAGGGAAACCTGCGCTTCTTCACCGAATTCGGCATCATCGAGATCGAGCCGGGCGAGATCTGCATCATCCCGCGCGGCGTCGTCTTCCGCGTCGAACTGATGGGCGGGCCGGCGCGCGCCTATGTCTGCGAGAATTATGGCGGCTCGTTCACGCTGCCCGATCGCGGGCCGATCGGCGCCAACTGCCTCGCCAATCCCAGAGACTTCCTCACCCCGGTCGCGGCCTATGAGGATATCGAGGAGCCCTCGACCCTCTACGCCAAATGGGGCGGCGAGCTGTTCTCGACCGAACTCGGCCAGTCGCCGCTCGACGTCGTCGCCTGGCACGGCAACTACGCGCCCTACAAATACGATCTGCGGCACTATTCGCCGGTCGGCGCGATCTCCTTCGACCATCCCGACCCGTCGATCTTCACCGTGCTGACGGCGCCCTCCGAGACGCCCGGCACCGCCAATATCGACTTCGTCATCTTCCCCGAGCGCTGGATGGTGGCGGAGAATACCTTCCGGCCGCCCTGGTACCATCGCAACATCATGTCGGAGTTCATGGGGCTGATCTACGGCGTCTACGACGCCAAGCCGGAGGGCTTCACGCCCGGCGGCTTCAGCCTGCACAACATGATGCTGCCGCACGGGCCCGACACCCAGGCCTTCGAGCATGCCAGCACCGTCGAGCTGAAGCCGGTCAAGCTCACCGGCACCATGGCGTTCATGTTCGAGACCAGATTCCCGCAGCGGGTGACCGGCTATGCCGCCGGCCTGCCCGAGCTGCAGGAGAACTACAGCGAGTGCTGGAGCGGGCTGAAGAAGCGCTTCGACCCGAGCAAGCGCGAGGCATGGTGAGCACTGCGGTCATTCCGGGGCCTCGCGCAGCGAAGAGCCCGAAGTTCTTGGCCACATCTTTTCCGTCATGGTCGGGCTTGTCCCGACCATCCACGTCTTCCTCGGTGCAATGCGCTGGTCAAGACGTGGATGCTCGCCACAAGGGCGAGCATGACGGTGTGCAGGAGCGTAACGACTCAGCGGCTGCGCAGCCGGTTCATGAAGGCGTCGTAGGAGAGTTCGGCCACCTGCCACCAGAGCAGGTTCTCGCCGCGGAAGGCGACCATCGACTCGTAGCCCTTCTTGAAGGCTTCGCTCTTGGCCGAGGTCTCGGCGTAGTACTCCTCGGCCGCCTTGAGCGAGGCTTCCATGATCGGCTGCGGGAAGGCCTTCAGCTGCGCGCCCTGGGCGATCAGCCGGCGCAGGCCGCCGGGATTCACCGCGTCGTATTTGGCGAGCATCCAGTTGTTCGCCGCCTCGCAGGCATTGCGGACGATCGCCTGGTAGTGCTTGGGCAGCTTCTCCCACTGCTCCTGGTTGATGACGAGGTGCAGCATCGCGCCGCCCTCCCACCAGCCCGGATAGTAGTAGTATTTGGCGACCTTCACGAAGCCGAGCTTCTCGTCGTCATAGGGGCCGACGAACTCGGCCGCGTCGATCGTGCCGCGCTCCAGCGCCGGGTAGACGTCGCCGCCGGCGATCTGCGTCGGCACCACGCCGAGCTTGGCCAGCACCGCCCCGCCCATGCCGCCGATGCGGAACTTCAGGCCCTTGAGGTCGTCGAGCGAGGTCAGCTCCTTGCGGAAGAAGCCGCCCATCTGGCAGCCGGAATTGCCGCAGGGGATCGAGTAGGCGTTGAACTTGGCGAGCGCCCCGTTGACGATCTCCTCGCCGCCGCCGAAGAACCACCAGCTGTGCTGCTGGCGCGCGTTGAGGCCGAAGGGGATGCCGGTGCCGAGCCCGAGCGCCGGCTCCTTGCCGATGTAGAAATAGGTCGGCGTATGCGCGCATTCGACCGTGCCGGAGGTGACCGCGTCGAGCGCCTGCAGGCCGGGCACGATCTCGCCGGCCGAGAAGGTCTGGATCTGGAACTTGCCGTCGGTGGCCTCGGCCATCAGCTTCGCGAATTGCTGGGCGGTGCCGTAGATCGTGTCGAGCTGCTTGGGAAAGCTCGAGGTCAGGCGCCACTTCACCTCCGGCATCGACTGCGCGATCGCCGGCATCGCGATCGGCGCGGCGGCCGCGGCGAGCGCGCCCGTCTTCAGAAACGTACGGCGTTGCATGGACTTTCCTCCCTGGATCACGACGATTTCCGGATCAGGCCGATCCAAGATCATAGAACGTGATCGAATCCAACAGGTTAGAGCGGGATTCATGCGAAAGGCCGGTTCGCGTTTCCGCGTATCCCGCTCTAGGATCGGTTTGCTGCCATCATCACTGTTCGGCGAGGATTGAAAAGAGATGAAACTCGCATCCCTCATGCACGGCCGGGATGGCCGCCTCGTCGTCGTCTCCGGCGACCTGACCCGCGCCACCGACGCCTTCCCGGTGGTGGCGACGCTGCAGGGCGCGCTCGACGACTGGAACCGCTGCGCGCCGCGCCTCGCCGACCTCGCCGAGAGCCTCGAGCACGGCTCGGTGCCGTCCTTCCGCTTCCATGAGCACGACTGCGCCTCGCCCCTGCCGCGCGCCTATCAATGGCTCGACGGCTCGGCCTATGTGAACCATGTCGAGCTGGTCAGGAAGGCGAGGGGCGCGCAGATGCCCGAAAGCTTCTGGACCGACCCGCTGATGTACCAGGGCGGCTCCGATTCCTTCCTCGGCCCGCGCGAGGCGGTCAGGCTCGCGAGCGAGGATTACGGCATCGACCTCGAGGCCGAGATCGCGGTCGTCACCGGCGACGTGCCGATGGGCGTCACGCCCGAGGCGGCGCGGGGGCTGATCCGCCTCGTCATGCTCGTCAACGATGTGAGCTTGCGGAATCTGATTCCGAACGAATTGGCGAAAGGCTTTGGTTTCCTTCAGTCAAAGCCGTCTTCCGCCTTCTCTCCGGTGGCGGTGACGCCGGACGAGCTCGGCGCTGCCTGGCAGGACGGCAAGCTCCATTTGCCGCTGCTCGCCCAGGTCAACGGCAAGCCCTTCGGCAGGCCCGAGGCGGGCGTCGACATGACGTTCGATTTCGGGGTGCTCATCGCCCATGCCGCCAGGACCCGCCCGCTCGTCGCCGGCAGCATCGTCGGCTCCGGCACCGTCTCCAACCGCGACGCCGATGGCGGGCCGGGCAGGCCCGTCGTGGAGGGAGGGCTCGGCTATGCCTGCATCGCCGAGCAGCGCATGGTCGAGACCATCCGGCACGGTGCGCCCAAGACGCCCTTCCTGCGCTTCGGCGACAGCGTCCGCATCGAGATGAAGGACACCGCCGGCCATTCGATCTTCGGCGCGATCGAGCAGGAGATCCTGCCGCATGCGGGGTAGCCCGCGCCGTCATTCTCGGGCGAAGCGAAGCGCAGACCCGGGAATCTCCTGACAAGGAGGCGCTTCCCAGCGCCCCTTGCGGCCTGAGACGTTCGGGTCAAGCCCGAGCATGACGCCAGTATCGACAAGCTTACGAGGTGGTTCGATGTCCTCCCCCGCTTTCGCCTCCACCGCCGATCTCGGCGAGAAGACCGTCTCCTTCGAGGAGATCGGCAAGGGCGTCTACGCCTACACCGCCGAAGGCGACCCCAATAGCGGCATCGTCGTCGGCGACGACAGCGTGCTCGTCTTCGACGCGCAGGCGACGCCGACCATGGCGCAGCGTGTCATCGCCAAGATCCGCGAGGTCACCGACAAGCCGGTCAGCCATGTCGTGCTCTCGCATTATCACGCCGTGCGCGTGCTCGGCGCGCCGGCCTACGGCGCCCGCGAGATCGTCTGCTCGGATGCGGCGCGCGCGATGATCGTCGAGCGCGGCGAGGAGGACAAGGCGAGCGAGATCGGCCGCTTCCCGCGGCTTTTCCAGGGCGCCGACTCGATCCGCCCGGGCCTGACCTGGCCGAGCACGACCTTCTCGCACAACGCCTCGATCTGGCTGGGCAGCCGCGAGGTCAGGCTGATGAGGCTCGGCCGCGGCCACACCGCCGGCGACATCGTCGCCTGGATGCCCGACAGCAACGTGATCTTTGCCGGCGACCTCGTCGAATACGGCGCGACCCCCTATTGCGGCGACGCCCATTTCACCGACTGGCCGACGACGCTCGATGCGCTCGCCGCCTTCGCCCCGGCCGCCATGGTGCCGGGCCGCGGCGCGGCGCTGACCAATCGCGGCATGGTCGCCGACGGCATCAAGGGCACGCGCGCCTTCCTTTCCGACCTCTACGAGGCGGTGAAGGGCCATGTCGCCGCCGGCCGCTCGCTGCGCGAGACCTTCGAGCGCGTGCACGAGGCGCTGAAGCCCGCCTATGGCGATTGGGTCATCTTCGAGCACTGCCTGCCGTTCAACGTCACCCGCGCCTATGACGAGGCCGGCGGCCTCGACCATCCGCGCATCTGGACCGACGAGCGCGACCGCCAGATGTGGGCGGAGCTCAGGGGCTGAAGGCGATCAGGCGGCGCGGGGATGGATTGCGGAATAATCCTGCTCGGCTTCGGCTTTGGACAGGTCGTGAGCGGCCTGGAGATTGAGCCAGAAGCGCGGATCGGTGTCGAAATAGCGGCCGAGCCGGATCGCCGTGTCGGCGGAGACGTCACGGCGCTCGCGCAGGATGTCGCTGATCCGATTGCCGGGTACGCCGAGCGCCTTGGCGAGCGCGCGGGCGCTCACTCCGAGTGGCTCGAGATATTCCTCGCGCAAGACCTCGCCGGGATGGGTTCTGATCCGTGCCATCGCCATCTCTCCTCAATGGTAGTCGACGATCTCGACATCCGCCGGGCCGTCGCCGTCCCAACGGAAGCAGAGTCGCCACTGGTCGTTGATCCGGATGCTCCATTGCCCCTTGCGATCGCCCTTGAGCGGTTCCAGGCGGTTTCCCGGCGGCGAGCGCAGATCGCCAATCGTCACGGCGCCGTCGAGCATATCGAGCTTGCGCAGTGCGATCCGTTCGATCGCTCGCCAGCGGGCAGCGCAGGCTTCGCCGCGAAACAAGCGCTCCGTATCCCTGTCGGCGAAGCTCAGGATCATTATTTAATCTATGATACGTATCGCGTACCGGTCAAGGAGTCGGCTTGATGCAGCCCTTCCGCCAGTTCGCCTATCGCCGCAGTCCGGATCAGGATGCGTCGACGCCTGTCCGGCATCCGGTGGTCGTCGTCGGCGCGGGGCCCGTCGGGCTGACGCTGGCGCTCGATCTGGCGCGCCGGCAGATCCCGGTCGTGCTGATCGACGATGCCGATCGGATCGGCGAGGGCTCGCGCGCCATCTGCTTCGCCAAGCGCACGCTCGAGATCTTCGACCGGCTCGGTCTGGCGCAGGCGATGGTCGGGAAGGGCGTCACCTGGCGCAAGGGCAGGGTCTTTCGCGGGCAGGCCGAGCTCTACGAGTTCGACCTCCTGCCCGAGGGCGGCCACAAGCAGCCGGCCTTCATCAACCTCCAGCAGTTCCATGTCGAGGCGGCGCTGGTCGACGCCGTGCTGGCCGAGCCGCTGGTCGATCTGCGCTGGAGCAACCGCCTCGCCGGGCTCGACGTCCGCGAGGACTGGGCGGCGCTGACCATCGCCACGCCGGATGGAGACTATTCTCTCGAAACCGACTGGCTGATCGCCTGCGACGGCGCGCGTTCGCCGACGCGCGATCTGCTCGGGCTGGAGTTCCGCGGCGAAGCCTTCGAGGACCGTTTCCTCATCGCCGACGTGAAGATGACCGCGCCGTTCCCGACCGAGCGCTGGTTCTGGTTCGATCCGCCCTTCCATTCCGGCCAGTCGGCGCTGCTGCACAGGCAGCCGGACGATGTCTGGCGCATCGACCTGCAGCTCGGCCCCGACGCCGACCCCGATCACGAGAAGCGGCCGGAGATCGTGCGGCCCAGGATCGAGCGCATGCTCGGCCATGGCGACTTCGCGCTGGAATGGGTCTCGGTCTACCGCTTCCAGTGCCGCAGGCTCGACAGTTTCCTGCACGGCCGCGTGATCTTCGCCGGCGATGCCGCCCATCAGGTCTCGCCCTTCGGCGCGCGCGGCGCCAATTCCGGCATCCAGGACGCCGACAATCTCGGCTGGAAGCTGGCTTTGGTCGTGCAGGGCCGGAGCCCGGTCTCCCTGCTCGGCAGCTATGACCGCGAGCGTACCGCCGCCGCCGACGAGAACATCCTGAACTCGACGCGGGCGACCGACTTCATCGCGCCACGCTCGCCCGGCGAGCGCCTGCTGCGCGAGGCGGCGCTGTCGCTGGCGCCGCTGACCGGCTTCGCCAAGCGCTTCGTCAACTCCGGCCGGCTTTCGCTGCCCTCGGCCTATGCCGGCTCGCCGCTCTCGACGGAGGACGACGACGCGGAGGGCGGGCTGGCGCCCGGCGCGCCTTTCCTCGACGCGCCGCTGCAGGGCGGCGCGTTCGCCTGGCTGAGCGAGGCCTTCGCGAAGGGGCGGGCGATCCTGCTCGGCGAAGGGGCGCTCTCGTTTGCGCCCGACCACGTCCTCGCGATCGAGCCGGCTCCGGGCGACGCGACCTTGTGCCGGCGCTATGCCCTCGATGGCGGGGCGGCCGTGCTGCTGCGGCCGGACGGCCATGTCGCCGCCCGGTTCAGGAGACCCACGCGCGCCGCGGTCGCGGCGGCGATCGAGCGGATGGAGGGCAGGGGATGAGCACCGAGGTCTCCGATGCCTCCGCCGGCCGGCTCGCGCGCGAATCGCGCTTCGCCGATCCCGATGCCGCCTTCCGCCTGCTGGCACAGGCGCATCGCGATCTCGGCGAGCGCGAGAGCGCCGCGCTCAATGCCCGCCTCGTCCTGATCCTCGCCAACCAGATCGGCGACGAGGCGCTCCTGCGCGAGGCCGTGGCGCTGGCGCGCGAGGCGGGGTAGGCTCGGCTCGGATACAATGCCGTCTTTCCGGGGCAGCCCGCAGGGCTGAGCCCGGAATCCAGAACCGATGCCCTTGTTCAGAGAGGCAATGGGGCCGTCTCGCCGTCTCGATGAGGTGCATCGGTTCTGGGTTCCGGGCTCTTCGCTGACGCGAAGCCCCGGAAAGACGGCGAATCCCCGTAAGCCCGCCCGAGCCGGAGCCCCTGCGCCGATGGAAGAACTGCCGACCTTTTATTCCACCCTGATCCCGCTCGGCTTCTTCTTCTGGGGGCCGGTGCTGGTGGTGCTGACGCTGCTGCTCTCCTGGCTCTGGGCCCGCAGCCTCAAGGTCGACCGCGCGTTGGAGAGCGATCTCAACGGCTTCACCAGGGAGGATGTCGAGAAACTGTTCTCGCTCTACGGCCCCGAGCGCCGGGCGATCTATCGCAACCGGCTGCTGCCGGCCGACCTCGCCTTCGCGCTGGTCTACGCCATCGTCGGCGCCCTGATCGTCGCCGGCCTCTCCATGCGCGGCTATCCCTGGTGGGTGGCGGCGCTGTGCGGCGGCGGCTGGCTCTTCGGCGGGCTCTGCGACGTCGCCGAGAACCTCGCCATCGCCCGCCTGCTCGACCGCTTTCCGATCCTCGACGAGGGCACGGTTGCCTTCGCCAGCGGCTTCGCCCGGCTGAAGCTGGTCCTCTCCGGGCTCGGCTTCATCGGCGCGATCGCAGGCTATTACCTGGCGTTCAGGCCGCTCGCGGGCTGAGTGTCGCAGTCCGCTGGTTCAGGGCTCCCGGCACTGGTGCGGCCGGGCGCGCCATCCCATATCCTGCCGGCCGCTCCGCAGGATAACGCGGTTGGGCATGCGCCTGTCGCAAAAGTCGGAGCACTTTTGCCGAACATGCCGGGGAGATTTGGAATGAGCTTTCGTCGTTGCCTCCTCGCCGCCTCGGCGCTGCTCGCGCTCTCCGGCGTCGCCGCGCCGGCAGCGGCGCAGGAGGACCTGATCTTCAAGAAGTCGACGGTCTGGAAGATGCTGACCCCGGACGACAAGCTCGCCGTCTACGGCGTCGACGATCCGGTCGTCGAGGGCGTCGCCTGCCATTACACCCTGCCCGAGAAGGGCGGCGTCTCCGGCATGTTCGGCGTCGCCGAGGAGGTCTCGGACGTCTCGCTCGCCTGCCGCCAGATCGGCCCGATCCGCTTCAAGGAGAAGGCCTCGCAGGGCGATGTCGTCTTCCGCGAGCGCCGCTCGCTGATCTGGAAGAAGATGCAGATCGTCCGCGGCTGCGACGCCAAGCGCAACGTGCTGATCTACATGGTCTACACCGACAAGCTGATCGAGGGCTCGCCGCAGAATTCGACGTCCAGCGTGCCGATCATGCCCTGGGGCGGGACCGGCGAGGTCGCGAAATGCTCGGAATGGGTGAGGTGAGCGCGGGCCTCAACCGCCGCAGGTGATCGTCAGCGGCTGCTCGGCCTGCGCCAGGCCGGCCGGGCGCGGCGTCGAGCCGGTGACGTCCTCGCGGGCGGCGACGCCATAGGCGGTGGCGGCGCGATGGCCCTGGGCCTCGCACCAGGCGTCGGCGACGATCTGGCCGCATTCCGACTTGCTGGCGATGCAGTCGGCGACGCCGTAGCCGTCTCCGGCGGGGATCAGATAGGTGCGCTCGGCCTTGGGTGCGGCGACGGTGCCGGTCGCCGGCAGCAGCGCGAGCGACATGCCGGCGCCGAGGATTCCGAAGAGCCCGACCAGAGCGACGGCGCGGCGCATGAGACTGTCCCTGAGTTTCGACGGTTCCTGAACCTTCGACATCACAAACTGGTTCCAAATGGTTAAGGCCGCGTGAACCACGGCAAGGTTGGTTGCGCGCAGACCGTCCGCCGCTTGTGGCGGCATTGCGGCGGAAAGAGCGGAAATCGCGGGAGGGCGGGCAGATGCGGCGCGGGCGTTGCGAAGCTGCCACTTGACGTAAGCGCAGCCCGGGCGCATCAGGGGACGATGACGCGAGCCCTCGCCATTATCTGCATTATTTGCCGCTAGCTTTCGCTGGCCGGCTGCTCACGTCCTCGTCTCAAAAGCGAACCGACAGACAGCGCCCCGGCCAGCGGCCAGGATGCCCGTTTTCGCCTTTCGCCAGGACCTGCTGCGATGTCGCCGACCTTGAGGCTCTACAACACGCTGACGCGGACGAAGGAGGTCTTCACCCCCGTCGATCCCTCGAACGTGCGCATGTATGTCTGCGGCCCGACGGTCTACGACTACGCCCATATCGGCAATGCCCGGCCGGTGATCGTCTTCGACGTGCTCTACCGGCTGCTGCGGCACCTCTACGGCGCCGACCATGTCCGCTATGCCCGCAACCTCACCGACGTCGACGACAAGATCAACGCGCGGGCGGCGCGTGACTATCCCGACCTGCCGCTGAACGAGGCGATCGCGAAGGTCACGCAGACGACCACGGCGCAGTTCCATGCCGACGTCGCCGCGCTCGGCTGCCTGCCGCCGGACGAGGAACCGCGCGCCACCGGCCATATCGCGGAGATGCAGGCGATCATCCGCCGCCTGATCGCCCGCGGCATCGCCTATGTCGCGCAGGAGCATGTGCTCTTCCATGTGCCGGCCGTCGCCGGCCTGAAGGACGCGCCGAAATACGGCTCGCTCGCCCGCCGCTCGCTCGACGAGATGGTCGCCGGCGCGCGCGTCGACGTCGCGCCCTATAAGCGCGATCCGATGGATTTCGTGCTGTGGAAGCCGAGCCGCGCGGGTGTCGATCCGGGCTGGGGCTGGCCGGACGGCGCGCCGGAGGGGATAACCGTACCGGGGCGTCCCGGCTGGCACATCGAGTGCTCGGCCATGTCGATGGCGAAGCTGCTGACGCCCTTCGGCGGCGGCCTCACCTGCGACGATCCGGCCCGCAACGTCTTCGACATCCATGGCGGCGGCATCGACCTCGTTTTCCCGCATCACGAGAACGAACTCGCCCAGAGCTGCTGCGCCTTCGGCGGGGCGGAAGGCGCGCCGCGCATGGCGAACTACTGGATGCACAACGGCTTCCTGCAGGTCGAAGGCGAGAAGATGTCGAAGAGCCTCGGCAACTTCGTGACGATCAACGAGCTGCTGGCGACCGACACCTTCGGCGGGCGCAAATGGCCCGGCGAGGTGCTGCGGCTCGCCATGCTCAAGACGCATTATCGGCAGCCGATCGATTGGACGGTGAAGGCGCTGGAAGAGGCGGAGAAGACGCTGGATCGGTGGTACGAGTGGCTAGACGGAATTGTGATTGACGAAGAGGTCGAACCGATCAGCTCTGTCGTGGAGCCTCTGTTCGACGATCTAAATACAGTTGCCGCCGTTTCCGAGCTCTACCCGCTGTTCAATTCCAGCCAGGCTGGGGCGATGACAATGGGAGGCTCATTGGGGTGGGATATACGTAACCAGGCCTCCGCTTCGGCCGTCGTTGCTGCAGCTAGAATTCTCGGCTTGCTTCAGCATAGCCCTGCTTCTTGGCGTGCCTCAAAGATCGCAGGAGCGGGTGTCGACACAGCGCTTGTCGAAGCGCTCATCGCCGCCCGCCTCGCCGCCCGCCGCGCGAAGAACTTCGCCGAATCCGACCGCATCCGCGACGAGCTCGCCGCCATGGGCATCGCGCTCAAGGACGGCAAGGATCCGGCAACCGGCGAGCCGATGACCACCTGGGAGGTGAAGCGATGAACCGCGACGCAGCCCCCTCTCCCACCCATCTCAGGCTTGCCGGAGATGGGCACTTTCTCTTGCCGAAGTCGGCTGCAGCCGACTTCGGTGCGGGAGAGGGTCGGGGTGAGGGGTCGCGCGACGCTGCCGGCCCTGCGCCTTTGGAGCCGCAAGTTGGAAACGCCAGCGCGACCCCTCATCCGGCCGCTTCGCGGCCACCTTCTCCCGCAGGGGGAGAAGGGGGGCCCGCGCCGACGCGTCGGGAGGTTCTGAAATCGCGAGCCCGCGCCATGCGGCGTGAGCCGACCGAGGCTGAGCGCAAGCTCTGGCATTTGCTTCGTGATCGCCGGTTCAGCGACTTCAAGTTCCGGCGACAGGTCCAGATCGGGCCCTATATCGTCGATTTCGTCTGTCCGGCGAAGCGATTGGTCGTGGAAGCCGATGGCGGCCAGCATGCCGAGAGCGGTTATGGCGAGCGGCGGGATATCTGGTTGAAGGCGCAAGGCTTTCGCATTCGCCGCTTTTGGAATGACGAGATTCTTCATCACCCGGAAGAGGTCGGCGACACGCTCTGGAACGACCTCGACGGCGCGACCATCCACGACGTCAACGTGTTGAAAGAAACCAAAGAACAATGACCATCGAAGCCTCGAAGATTCGCCGCCGCGGCTCGCTCTCGATCGCGATGAAGCTCGTCATGCTCGCCATGGTGATGCCGAAGGTGCTGCGCTACCGGCTGAGGGGCAGGCTATGAGCGGCGACCTTTCATCGTCATGGTCGGGCTTGTCCCGACCATCCACGTCTTCGTCGGCCGAGAGCGGTGTCCGAGACGTGGATGCTCGCCACAAGGGTGGGCATGACGGGCAGGGCGGCGCGACCCCTGATCCGGCGGCTGCGCGGCCGCCTTCTCCCGCAGGGGGAGAAGGGAAGCTCGCCCGCATCCATCTCTTCGACACGACTTTGCGCGACGGCGCCCAGACCACCGGCGTCGACTTCTCGCTCGACGACAAGCGCGCGGTGGCGGCTCTGCTCGACACGCTCGGCGTCGACTATGTCGAGGGCGGCTATCCCGGCGCGAACCCGCTCGACACGGCGTTTTTCGCGGAGAAGCCGACGCGGCGGGCGAAATTCGCCGCCTTCGGCATGACCAAGCGGGCCGGGCGCTCGGCCGCCAACGATCCCGGCATCGCCGCGCTGCTCGCGGCCGAGGCCGACGCCATCGTCTTCGTCGCCAAGAGCTGGGACTATCACGTCCATGTCGCGCTCGAGATCTCGCTCGAGGAGAATCTCGACGGCATCCGCGACAGCGTCGCCACCGCGAAGGCGGCCGGCCGCGAGGTGATGCTCGACTGCGAGCACTTCTTCGACGGCTACAAGGCCAATCCGGATTACGCGCTCGCCTGCGCCCGCACGGCCTACGAGGCCGGCGCGCGCTGGGTCGTGCTCTGCGACACCAATGGCGGCACGCTGCCCGACGAGGTCGGCCGGATCGTCGCCGAGGTCGCCAGGGTCGTTCCGGGCGAGCATCTCGGCATCCACGCCCATGACGATTGCGGCTGCGCCGTCGCCAATTCGCTCGCCGCGGTCGAGGCCGGCGCGCGCCAGGTCCAGGGCACGCTGAACGGCCTCGGCGAGCGCTGCGGCAACGCCAATCTCGTCACGCTGATCGGCACGCTGAAGCTGAAGGAACGCTACGCCCGGCGCTTCAGCGTCGGCGTCGGCGAGGCCGAGCTCGGCGAGCTCACCCATGTCTCGCGCGCCCTCGACGAGATGCTGAACCGTGCGCCGAACCGGCATGCCCCCTTCGTCGGCGCCTCGGCCTTCGCCACCAAGGCCGGCATCCACGCCTCGGCCGTGCTGAAGGACCCGCGCACCTACGAGCATGTCGCGCCCGACGCGGTCGGCAATGTCCGCAAGGTGCTGGTCTCGGACCAGGGCGGCAAGTCCAACCTCGTCGCCGAGCTGGAGCGCATCGGCGTCACGCTCGGCCGCGACGACCCGCGCCTGTCGCGCGTGCTGGAGGAGCTGAAGGAGAAGGAGGCGCAGGGCTATGCCTTCGAGGGCGCCGACGCCTCGTTCTACCTGCTGGCCAAGCGTATCCTCGGCGAGCTGCCGGCCTATTTCGAGATCGAGCGCTTCAAGGTCAATGTCGAGCGCCGCTACAATGCGCTCGGCGAGCTCGTCACCTTCTCCGAGGCGATCGTCAAGGTGAAGGTCGGCACGGAGTTGCTGATCTCGGTCGCCGAGAGCGCGCTCGGCCCGGTCAACGCGCTCGACCTCGCCCTGCGCAAGGATCTCGGCCGCTATCAGTCCCTGATCGAAGGGCTGCGCCTCGTCGACTACAAGGTCCGCGTCTTCCAGGGCGGCACCGACGCGGTCACCCGCGTGCTCATCGAATCCGCCGACGAGACCGGAGCACGCTGGACCACGGTCGGCGTCAGCGCCAACATCATCGACGCCTCCTTCCAGGCCCTGGTCGACTCGATCACCTACAAGCTGATGCGCGAAGGCGCGACGGCGTAGCCATTCAGCTGTCATTCTCGGGCGGAGCGAAGCGCAGGCCCGAGAATCTCATGACCAGCTGGCTGGATTCAGAGATGCTCGGGTCAAGCCCGAGCATGACATGCTTGCCGCCGCTGACGGCTCGCAGGTCAATCCGTCAGCCGCAGCGACTTCTCCTTGCAGAGGTCGATCCCCTCATTGTCGCTCTCGCTTTCGTCGCCGAACTTGCCGAGGACGTAGTAGCTGCAGCCGGCGGGCTTGTTCAGCTTCAGCGACACGCTCTTGCCGGGCGCCAGCGGCTTGGACAGCTTGGCGACGAGCCGGGCCTGCTCGCCCGTGGTGGTGATCTCCAGCGACTCGAGCGGGACGGAGCGGCCATTGGTGATCTTGACCTGCGCCGGCGGCCGGGACTGGGCGAGTGCCGGCAGGGCGGGCAGCAGCGCGAACGCGCAGGCGGCGGCGAGAATGCGTCGAAGCGTCATGGAAATCCTCTCCGGGCACGGCCTTGAAGGCTTCGCGGCAGTCTGACATCGCAGTTGCGACGAGAACAAGGCAGGGAGCGGCCATGCCCACCGTCGAAGACCTCGCCGCCCGCATCGTCGCGCGGGCGCGCGGCTTGCGCCGCATCGTCGTCGCGCTCGCCGGCCCGCCCGGCGCCGGCAAGTCGACGCTCGGCGAGCGCCTGCTCGCGGCGCTGCCGGCGGGCGAGGCGGCGCTGGTGCCGATGGACGGCTTCCATTTCGACAATGCCGTTCTGGACGCGATGCGGCTGCGTGATCGCAAGGGCGCGCCCGAGACCTTCGACTGCGCCGGGCTGGCGGCGACCTTGAAGCGCATCCGGGCGGGCGAGGCGCCCGTGGCGGTTCCGGTCTTCGATCGCGAGGCCGATCTCGCCCGCGCCGGCGCGGCGATGGTCCCGGCCGAGGCGCGCTATGTGCTGGTCGAGGGCAACTACCTCCTGCTCGACCGGGCGCCCTGGTCCGGCCTCGCGCCGCTCTTCGACCTGACCGTCTTCCTCGACGTGCCGATGGCCGAGCTGGAGCGCCGGCTTCTCGCGCGCTGGGCCGATCTCGGCCGCGGCGAGCAGGCGGCGCGGGCCTGGGTCGAGGGCAACGACCTGCCGAACGCGCGGCTGGTCATCGCAGGCAGCCGGCGGGCGGATATCATGTGGCGGAACGCAGGGGAGGGGTGATCCCGATCAGCTCGTCGTCCGCCGGGAAGGGCGTGTCGTTCCGGACAAGCGGCGGAGCCGCGCAGTTCCGGAATCCATCGTAGAGCGCGGTTCTTCATGATGGATTCTGGCGCTTCGCGGAGCCTGTCCTCGGGCCGGCCGAAGGCCGGACCCGGGGGCTGCGGCCGGAATGACGGCGGAGGACGAGGCGGGCCATTCCGCAATTTCCATCCCCGCCCCCTGCATTCCCAAGAGAATCCGCCTATATCGGCGCTTTCCTTTGGAAGCGTTTCAATGTCCTCGCCCGCCACGCCGGCTCCTGCACCCCTCGCACGCTCGGCCGTCCTCCAGCCCGGCTCCGGCTTCATCGCCACCTTCCGCGCGCTCTGGCCCTATCTCTGGCCGCCGGAGCGGGCCGATCTGCGCCGGCGCGTGGTCGCGGCCTTCGTGCTCCTGGTGATCGGCCGGCTCGTGCTGATGGGCGTGCCCTTCGCCTTCAAATGGGCGACGGATGCGCTCGCCGGCAATGCGACGACGCTGTCGGACTGGCTGCCCTTCCTGGTCGGCGCGCCGCTGGCGCTGACGGTGATCTACGGCGTCGCCCGCGTCGGCGCGGCCGCCTTCGTGCAGTTGCGCGATGCGATCTTCGCGCCTGTCTTCATGCATGCGGTGCGCACGCTGGCGCTGCAGACCTTCGGCCATCTCCACCATCTCTCGCTGCGCTTCCATCTCGAGCGCAAGACCGGGGGCTTGACCCGCGTGCTCGAGCGCGGCCGCAACGGCATCGAGGAGATGGTCCGCCTCGGCCTGAACCAGCTCGTGCCGGTGATCATCGAGGTCTCGCTGATCGTCGCCGTGCTGCTCTGGCTGTTCGACTGGCGCTATGTCGTCGTGCTGGTGGCGATGGTGGTCGGCTACATGGCCTACACCATCAAGGCCACCGAATGGCGCATCGCCATCCGCGCCCAGATGAACGAATCCGACACCGACGCCAACGCCAAGGCGATCGACTCGCTGCTCAACTACGAGACGGTGAAGTATTTCGGCGCGGAGGCGCGCGAGACCGCCCGCTACGACCGCTCGATGGCGCGCTACGAGCGCAATTCGATCAAGGCCTATACCTCGCTCGCCTGGCTCAATTTCGGCCAGGCCGCGATTTTCGCGATCGGGCTGACGATCTCGATGGTGATGTGCGTGCAGGGCTTCCGCGCCGGCACCAACACGGTCGGCGACTTCGTGCTGATCAACGCCATGCTGATCCAGCTCTACATCCCCCTGAACTTCATGGGCACGGTCTACCGCGAGATCAAGCAGGCGACGCTCGACATCGAGCAGATGTTCTCGCTGATCGGCCGCGATCCGGAGATCCAGGACAGGCCGGGCGCCCCGCCGCTCGACGTCCGCGCCGGCACCGTCACCTTCGAGGATGTCCATTTCGCCTATGTGCCGGAGCGGCCGATCCTGCGCGGCGTCTCCTTCGCGGTGCCGGCCGGGCGGACGGTCGCGATCGTCGGCCCCTCGGGCGCCGGCAAGTCGACGATCTCGCGCCTGCTCTTCCGCTTCTACGAACCGCAGCGCGGGCGCATCCTGATCGACGGCCAGGACATCGCCGCGGTCCAGCAGGTCTCGCTGCGCTCGGCGATCGGCATGGTCCCGCAGGACACGGTGCTGTTCAACGACACGCTCGAATACAATCTGCGCTATGGCCGGCCCGAGGCGACGGAGGCCGAGATCGAGGAGGCGGCCCGCCTCGCCCAGATCGACCGCTTCATCAAGTCTCTGCCGGAAGGCTACCAGACCTCGGTCGGCGAGCGCGGACTCAAGCTCTCCGGCGGCGAGAAGCAGCGAGTCGCCATCGCCCGCACCATCCTGAAGGGCCCCCCGGTGCTGGTGCTGGACGAGGCGACCTCCGCCCTCGATTCCTTCACCGAGAAGGAAATCCAGGATGCGCTCGACCGGGTCAGCGAGGGCCGCACCACGCTCGTCATCGCGCACCGGCTCTCGACCGTGGTCAACGCCGACGAGATCATCGTCCTCGACAAGGGCGTGATCGTCGAGCGCGGCCATCATCGCGAGCTGCTTGCCGCGGACGGCGTCTACGCCGCGCTCTGGAATCGCCAGCGCCAGGTCGACGAGGCCAAGGCGACGCTGCAGCGCGCGACGCAGGAAGAGGGCGAGAGCGTCAGGGTCAGCCTGATGCCGTGAGCCGGCCTCTCCGGCGCTGCTCGAAATTGCGGCTTGGCGGCCGCGATGGCCTGACGCACAGTGCCGGTTCGCGGGGGGAACCGTCATGTCCGTGCTCGATCCGACCACTCTGGTCGGCTTCCACACCTGGCTCAGCCTGATCGCGATCGTCGCCGGCGTGCCGATGACGGCGGCGCTGCTGAAAGGCCATCTCAGCCAGCGCTGGAACGGCCTCTTCCTGTCGACGGCCTTCGCCACCAGCGCCACCGGCTATGCCTTTCCCTTCGCCGGCGTGCTGCCCTCGCATGTCGTCGGCGCGATCTCGCTGGCGCTGATCGTCGTCGCCGGGCTTGCGCTCTACGGCTTCGGCCTGCGCGAGGCCTGGCGCCGGATTTATGCGATCGCCGCGGTCCTCGCCTTCTATCTCCTGGTCTTCGTGCTGATCGCGCAGCTCTTCCTCAAGGTGCCGGCGCTGCACGCTCTGGCGCCGACCCAGAGCGAGCCGGCCTTCGCGATCGCCCAGGCGCTGGCTCTCGTCGTCTTCCTCGCGCTGACAGTGCTGGCGGCGCGGCGCTTCGGCGCCGGCGTGCCGCTGCCGCGGCCGGCCTGAGCCGCGCAGCCCCGGCTCCCTTGCGATCCGCCGATTTCTCGGCAAGCTCGGCCACAGCGGGAGTCTCGTAGCGGGGAGGGCGCATGGCGCTCGACGCGGATGTCGTCATCGTCGGCGCGGGTCTCGCCGGCCTCGTCGCCACGGCCGAACTGGCCGATGCCGGCCGCAAGGTCGTCATCGTCGAGCAGGAGCCGCGCCAGTCGCTCGGCGGCCAGGCGCACTGGTCCTTCGGTGGGCTCTTCCTGATCGATTCGCCCGAGCAGCGCCGGCTGCGCATCAGGGATTCGCTCGCTCTCGCCCGGCAGGACTGGTTCGGCTCGGCCGGCTTCGACCGGCCGGAGGACCATTGGCCGCGGCAATGGGCCGAGGCCTATCTCGATTTCGCGGCGGGGGAGAAGCGCAGCTGGCTGCATGCGCAGGGCGTGCGCTGGTTCCCCGTCGTCGGCTGGGCCGAGCGCGGCGGTTATCTCGCCACCGGGCATGGCAATTCCGTGCCGCGCTTCCACGTCACCTGGGGCACGGGGCCCGGCCTGCTCGAACCCTTCCTGCGCCGCATCGCCGAGGCCGAAGCCAGGGGGCTGGTCGAGCTGCGCTTCCGCCACCGCGTCACCGGCCTGAGGCGCAGCGGCGCCGCCGTCGACGGCGTCGCGGGCGAGGTTCTGGAGGACAGCGCGGCCGCGCGCGGCCAGGCGAGCTCGCGCACCGTGACCGGCAGCTTCGCGATCGCGGCCCAGGCCGTGATCGTCGCCTCCGGCGGCATCGGCGGCAATCACGAGCTCGTCCGCCGCAACTGGCCGCGGCGCCTCGGCGAGCCGCCCAGGCACATGCTCTCGGGCGTGCCGGCCCATGTCGACGGCATGATGCTCGGCGTGGCCGAAGCCGCCGGCGGCCGGCTGATCAACGGCGACCGGATGTGGCACTATGTCGAGGGCATCGCCAACTGGGCGCCGATCTGGCCGGCGCATGCGATCCGCATCCTGCCCGGCCCGTCCCCGCTCTGGTTCGATGCGCGCGGCAACCGCCTGCCGGTGCCGCTTTTTCCCGGCTTCGACACGCTCGGCACGCTGGAATATCTGCGCCGGACCGGCTTCGATCATTCCTGGTTCGTCGCCAGCCGCAGCATCGTCGCCAAGGAGTTCGCGCTCTCCGGCTCGGAGCAGAACCCGGACCTCACCGGCAAGAGCTGGCGCCAGGTCGTCCAGCGCGCGAGGGCCGGCATGCCGGCGCCGGTCCAGGCCTTCCTCGAGCAGGGCGAGGACTTCATCGTCGAAAGCGATTTCTCGCGGCTGGTCGCCCGGATGAACGCCCTCGGCGGCGCCGGGCTGATCGACGAGGCGCATCTGCGCGGAGAGATCGAGGCGCGCGACCGTGATGCCGACAACCCCTATGGCAAGGACCTGCAGGTCACGGCGCTGCGCGGCGCCCGGGCCTATCTCGGCGACCGGCTGATCCGCACGGCGAAGCCGCATCGCATCCTCGACCCAGCCCATGGCCCGCTCGTCGCGGTCAGGCTCAACATCCTGACGCGCAAATCGCTCGGCGGGCTGATGACCGATCTCTCGGCGCGCGTGCTCGGGCAGGGTGGCGAACCGGTGCCGGGGCTCTATGCGGCCGGAGAGGCTGCGGGCTTCGGCGGCGGCGGCCTGCACGGCTATCGCGCGCTGGAGGGCACCTTCCTCGGCGGCTGCATCTTCTCGGGCCGGATCGCGGGCAGGGCGGCGGCGCAGGCGGTGGGGTGAGGCCCCCCAGTCAAGGAAAGAGCGAGAACCTGATCTCTGCGAGCGAACATGATCACATTCCCGATCATCACCGATACTCAGGTCTTCGCGAATTGGCGCGCGAAGCCGGAAAACTGGCAGGCCTACATCAAGGACATCGCCCGATCGGAAAATGTCTCAGCAGACGCGCTCGCGCCCTATCAGACTGGAACAAATCTCGTTGTCGATCTGAACGGCAGCGTCGTGCTGAAGCTATTTCCGCCTCTCTACAGGAACCAGTTCGTTTCCGAGCGCACGACCCTTCGCCTACTGGATGGAAAGCTCTCGGTTCCTATTCCTCAGATCATCGCTGAGGGGGATCGCGACGGCTGGGCCTACCTCATTATGACCCGTTTGCATGGCATTCTCGGATCGGTGGCTTGGCCGACCTTGGCTGAACCGCAGAAGGAGCGTGTGCTCAGGGAAATCGGCCGGACGATAGCGGATGTGCAATCGGTGGTGCCCGGCGAACTTGCGACCATCGAACCCTCTTGGCCGAATTTCATCACCGGACAGGTCGTTGGCTGTGTCGAGCGGCACCGTCGTCAGGGCCTCGCATCAGGCCTCCTATCCGATCTCGAAGTGCTGCTCCAAGACGTGCCAGCGACCGTGCCGCTCTATGCGTCACCCGTAATCTTGACTGGCGAGTGGATACCGGAGAACTTCCTTCTCGCCGAAGAACAGGGGCAATGGCGCCTCGCCGCTCTGATCGATTTCGGCGACGTCATGACCGGCTGGCGCGAATACGATCTTCTCGGTCCGAGCGCTTTCATGTGCGCGGGTCTGCCCAATCGCGTCCGCAGCCTCCTGGAAGGGTATGGTCTGGAGCCGAAGGCGTTGGGAGCCGAGATGCGGCGAAGGCTGCTCACGCTCATGGTTCTGCATCGTGCGAGCGATCTGCGGCACATCTACATCGAAGGGTGGGAAGCTCGGATCGGGAGCCTGTTCGATCTTGAGAATATCATCTGGCCGATAGAGGCAAGCTGCTGAGCAGGGCTCGTTCCCGAAAGCTCTTACTTGCGCGCGGCAAGGTTCGCAAAGGATCGACAGATTGCGGCTACGCGCACGCCATTGGCCCCGCCGGCTCCCGCCGCGAGGGTTTGAAGGCAAGCGCCGTCCCGAGGGGTGCGCGGGGTCCGGATGCGGCAGCCTTTCGCCGCTGTGTCGAATGTCGATGTCGAATGTCGAGGCGGCCGATGCTCGCCGCTCCCGAACCCCGCGCGCGGTTCTCTGATGGCGCCTCGCCGTGCCTTCGGGTCGGGCAGGACCCGGCTTCGCCCGGACGAGGCCCTCCGCCATTCCAGCCCGCAACGGCTGTTCAGAACGGACACCGCTCTCCCGCCCGGCCGCACGATGCCTCGCGACAGCCCCCTTGGTCGGGGGGACGGGTGAAGCATAGGACGGGTTTCGCGGGCGGGGATTGATTGTCGCGCCATCCCCGCGCCTCTTTCGCAAAAGCCCGCAAGAGCCTAAACAGCTTCGCCGTCCCGTGGCTGCAACCCCGCCGCGAAGCGCCGCGCGCGAGCCCGCGCCAACAAGAGCAACAGGACTATCGCCCATGTCTCTCGTCGACTCCGTCCGCCGGCTGATCGTGCCGATCCACAAGGAAGGCTATGTCTTCATCGCCATCGGCGTGGTGGCGACGCTGGTGCTCGGTCAGCTCTGGGCCCCCTTCGGCTGGGTCGGCACGCTGATCACGCTGTGGATCTGCTATTTCTTCCGCGACCCCGTGCGCATCGTGCCGCAGCGCGAGGGGCTGGTGATCTCGCCTGCCGATGGCCGGATCAGCCAGATCGCCACCGCCGTGCCGCCGCCGGAGCTGGAATTGCCGGCCGAGCCGATGACCCGCATCTCGGTGTTCATGAACGTCTTCGACTGCCATGTGAACCGCAGCCCCGTCGCCGGGCGCATCCTCAAGATGGCCTATACGCCCGGCCTCTTCCTCAATGCCGAGCTCGACAAGGCGAGCGAGGACAATGAGCGCAACGCGCTGGCGATCGAGACGCCGGCCGGCATCGTCGGCGTCGTCCAGATCGCCGGGCTGATCGCCCGCCGCATCGTGCCCTTCGTCAAGCAGGGGGACCAGCTCGGGCAGGGCGAGCGCTTCGGCCTGATCCGCTTCGGCTCGCGCGTCGACGTCTACCTGCCGCAGGGCGTCGTTCCGCTGGTCGGCGAGGGCCAGACCGCGATCGCCGGCGAGACCGTGCTGGCGGATTTCTCCGGCAATGGCATCGCCCGGGCGTTCCGGGGGATTTGAGCCTTCCCTTCTCCCCTTGCGGGAGAAGGTGGCCGCGTACCGGCCGGATGAGGGGCCGCTCAGCCGCCTTCGGTTTGCGTTCTGGCAGGCCAAGGCCGGCAACCGTCGCTCGACCCCTCACCCCAGCCCTCTCCCGCAAGGGGAGAGGGGGCATGTTGGCGCTCCCACGCTAGCCTCCTACCGCAAAACCGCGTATTCCCGCTGATATGAGCGACCTCTTTCCGCCCTTCGAGCCCGAGCGCGTCGAGCCCAAGCGCGCCCGCTTCAAGCCGATCCCGTTCCGGCTGATCGCTCCCAATGTCGTGACGCTGATCGCCCTCTGCCTGGGCCTGACCGCGATGCGGCTCGCGGTCGACGGCAAATTCGAATCGGCGACGATCTGCGTCCTCGTCGCGGCGCTGCTCGACGGCATCGACGGGCGTCTCGCGCGCCTGCTCAAGGGCACCTCGCGTTTCGGTGCCGAGCTCGATTCGCTCTCGGATTTCGTCTGCTTCGGCGTGGCGACGGGTTTCGTGCTCTGGACCTTCGTCCTGCATGATCTGCGCTCCTTCGGCTGGGTCATCGTGCTGACCCTGGCTTGCGCCATGGCGCTCAGGCTCGCGCGCTTCAACGTGATGATCGACGATCCCAGCCGGCCGGAATGGCAGAAGAACTTCTTCGTCGGCATGCCGGCCCCGGCCGGCGCGATCACCGCCATGCTGCCGCTGTATCTCCAGTTCATCGGCCTGCCGGTGCAGGACTATGGCGCGCCCTTCGTCGGCCTCTACATCCTGTTCATCGCCTTCCTGACGATCTCGCGCATCCCCTGCTATGCCGGCAAGACGCTCGGCACCCGCATCCCGCGCGATCAGGTGCTGCCGATCTTCGTCGCCGTCGTCGTCGTGGCCGGGCTGCTCTTCGCCTATCCCTTCGAGATGCTGGCGCTGACCGTCGCCGCCTATCTCGCCCTGATTCCGGTCAGCGTCGCGCGCTACCGCAAGCTGGAGCGCGACCATGCGGCGGGGGCGATGATACCGGCCGCAGCCGAAGCGGCGGTCGAGGCGGATTCGGAACCGAAGATCTAGCGCCGCCCCGTCAGCCGGCTGGCATTGGCGCGCGTGCGCCGTGAAAACGGCTCGAGCGTGCTGTGGGCGGCCCTGGCCGCCGCCTCGCCGAGGCCGCTCGGGGTCAGCGGGTTGAGCGCCATGCTCCACCAGAACAGCGCCGCGGCATGGCCGACGGCGAAGCTGCTCTCCGCCATCGCGACCGCCTTCTCGACCACGGCCTTGCTCGCCTCGCGCTGGCCGCCGACATCGCCGAAGGCGCCCCTGGCGAGGAGGGGCAGCCGCATCGCGATGGTGAGCCCGGCATCGACCTGCATCGCGACCATGGCCGTGAGAACGCTCTGCGCGTTCGCAGCCAGCACGACCGTCGATCCCGATCCCGTCCGTGACGCCATCGCGCAAGCTCTCCAGTGTTTCAGGGGCCGGCCCGCCGGCCCGGCCCCGCAGTCTTCCGCCGGCCCGGTCCCCGATGTGGCAATCTAAATGACTTAGCGCAATCCGCGACGGGTGCATGGCGGCGCCCAAATTGCGCGCAATGCTCGGAGGATGCGAAAGCCCCGGGCCGCGCATCGTCGCCCGGCAGCACTCCGGCCGGGCAGGGGCCGGCTCGCAAAAGTGGTTCCCAGGCCGGCGCGACATGCTCTAAAGCCTTGCGGGACACCCGCACCCGACGCGCAGCGAGCCGACACAGTTGAATCTCTTCAGCTCCCCGAAACCGCCGGGCTGGCGGCCGAAGCTGGTGCTGGCCTCGGCCTCGCCGCGCCGCCTTGCTCTGCTCGAGCAGGCCGGCCTCAAGCCCGACGCCCTCCTGCCCGCCGATCTCGACGAGAGCCCGCTCAAGGGCGAGCGCCCGCGCGATCTCGCCCGCCGGCTGGCCCGCGCCAAGGCCGAGGCCGCGCGCGTCGGGCTCGAGGGCCGGGCCGATCTCGACGGCGCCTATGTTCTCGCCGCCGACACGGTGGTCGCCGTCGGCCGGCGCATCCTGCCCAAGGCCGAGATCGTCGACGAGGCGGCCGCCTGCCTGCGCCTGCTCTCGGGCCGGGCGCACCGGGTCTATACCGGCGTCGCGCTGGCGATGCCCTCGGGCGCGATCCGCGAGCGGCTGGTCGAGACGCGCCTGCGCTTCAAGCGGCTCTCCGGCGACGATCTCGAGAACTACCTCGCCTCGGGCGAGTGGCGCGGCAAGGCCGGGGCCTACGCCATCCAGGGCATCGCGGGCTCCTTCGTGGTCAAGCTCGTCGGCTCCTATACCGGCGTCGTCGGCCTGCCGCTCTACGAGACGGTCAACCTGCTCGGCGGCGAGGGCTTCCCGGTCCGCCTCGGCTGGCTGAATGTCGGCTGAGCGGGGGCGGGCCGGCCGGCCATGATCCTGATCTGGCTCGCGCCGCTCATCCTCTTCCTCGGCCTGATCCTCTCCGGGCGCTCGGCGCTGGCCGCCGGCGCGCTCGGCACGCTCTGCGCCGCGCTGGTCGCCTTCATCGCCGGCCCGGCCCGGCCGGATGCGCTCGCGGTGGCGCTGCATTTCGCCGCCGGCGCCTGGATCGGCCTGCCGGCGGTGCTCGTCATCGTCGCCGGGCTCGCCTTCTCGCTCAGCCTGGAGCGGGCGCAGGCCGAGACCGAGCCCACGCCTCCCGGGTATGGCGCGCTCGCCGAGGCCTGCCTGCTGCGCGGGCCGTTCCTGGAAACCTCGACCGGCTTCGGCGTCGGCTATGTCGTCGCCGTCTCGGGCGCGCGCCGCCTCGGTGTCGACAAGGCTCCGGCGCTCGCGCTCGCGACCTTCAGCCAGATCCTGGTGCCCTGGGGCGCGCTCGGCATCGGCACCAGGATCAGCGCCGACATCGCCGGCGTCGCGCTCGCCGAGCTGCTCTGGCGGATCGCGCTCGTCACCGCTCTGCTGTTCGCGGCGCTGCTGCCGCTGTTCTGGCGCCTCGCCCGCCTGGCGGGGCTGCCGGCCTCGCTGCGCGAGCGCCTCGAATGGTCCGGGCTCGGCGCCCTGCTGATGGCGCTGCTCGTCGTCGCCAATCTCGTCCTGCCGATCGAGCTTGCCGCCATGGCCGCGCTGGCGCCGGTCATGCTGCTGCGTCTGTTGCGCGTCAGGGGCATGGCCGGGCTCGATCTCGGCCTGCTCGCGCGGCTGGCGCCCTATGGCGCGCTGGTCGTCGCGCTGGCGCTGATGCGGCTGGTCCCGGCGATCCACGACCGGCTGGAGCACCTCTCCTTCAAGCCCTTCGCCGACGCCTCCGCCTTCGCGCCGCTGCTCTCGCCGGCGCTGCCCCTGCTCGCGATCGCGCTCGTCGTCGCCACCCGCCATGGCGGCGCGCGGCAGGCCGGCGCGCTGGTGCGGCTGACCGTGCAGCGCGCCGGCCGCGCGGTGCTGCTGACCTTCCTGCTCGTCGGCATGGCCTGGATCATGGTCGGTTCCGGCCTCGCCGGCGGCATCGGCCTCGCGGTCAGCGCCGTGCTCGGCGCCTGGTCGGCCGGCATCGTCCCGGTCGCCGGCGCGCTCGGCGGCTATCTCACCGGCTCGAACACCGGTGCCGGCGCCGTCTCGATGCCGCTCGCCACCGCGCTCGTCCCGGCCGGCGACGCAAGGCTCGCCGTGATCGCCGCCGCCATCGTCGCCGGCAGCCTGCTGACCGCAGTCAGCCCGGTGCGCGTCACCATGGGCCAGGTCCTGACCAAAGCGACCACCGCCGAGACCGGGCAGGCGCTGCGCTCGCTCTGGCCCTGGTTCGCGCTGGTCGCCGGCCTGACCGCGGCCGTCGCCCTGGCGGCCGCGCGGTTCGCCTGAGGGCGCGGGCAGGGCGGCGCATGGCGGCCTGCATGGCGCGCGCTTGCTCCGGCCGCGCCGAGTGCCGATGGTGGCGCGCTCGCGAAGGCCGGCAGCGAACGGCCGCGCGGGGCAGGAAACACCGGCAGGGAAGACTGGCATGACGAAACGTCTCGAAGGCAAGGTCGCGATCGTCGCGGGGGCGGGCTCGATCGGCCCGGGCTGGGGCAACGGCAAGGCGACCGCGACCGTGTTCGCCCGCGAGGGCGCCAGGGTCGTCTGCGCCGACCGCAACCTCGCGGCCGCCGAGGAGACGGCCGGCATCATCGCGGAGGAGGGCGGCGAGGCCGTCGCGATCCGCACCGACGTCACCAGCGAGGACGATCTCAGGGCCCTCGTCGAGGCGACGCTCGCCCGCTATGGCCGCATCGACGTGCTCGACAACAATGTCGGCATCGCCGAGGTCGGCAGCGTCGTCGACCTGCCGCTCGAGACCTGGGAACGCGTCTTCAGGGTCAACCTGACCGGCTGCTTCCTGGCGATGAAGCACGTCATCCCGGTGATGCAGCGCCAGTTCGCGCAGAGCGGGCAGGGCGGTTCGATCGTCAATATCTCCTCGATCGCCTCGATCCGCCACACCGGCGTGCCCTATGCCAGCTACGGCGCCAGCAAGGCGGCGATGAACCAGCTCACCCGCACCACCGCGGCCCAGTACGCCCGCGAGAAGATCCGGGTGAACGCGGTGCTGCCCGGGCTGATGAAGACGCCGATGGTCGAGCATTCGGCCGGGCTCGCCCAGTCCTACGGCCAAGGCGACGTCGCGGCGATGTGGGCCAAGCGTGACGCGCAGGTGCCCATGGGCCATATGGGCGAGGCCTGGGACGTCGCCTGGGCCGCCCTCTTCCTCGCCAGCGACGAGGCGCGCTATGTCACCGGCATCGAGCTTCCTGTCGATGGCGGAGTGACCTTGCAATATGGCGCCTGACAAACCCGAGAACCCGGCCCCGCCGGCGCGGCCCTGCCCGATCTGCGGCAAGCCCGCGGTGCAGCGCTTCAAGCCGTTCTGCTCGGCCCGCTGCGCCGACATCGATCTCGGCCGCTGGCTCAAGGGCAATTACGTGATCCCGGGCGAGCCGCTGGACGAGACCGAGGAGGCGCCGACACGGCGCGACGAGGACGGCTGACCAGGGCGGTCCGATCATCGCCGCCGTCATTCCGGACAAGCGCCGCAGGCGCGCAGCTCCGGACTCCATCGCTGGGCGCTGAGCTCTGCGATGGAGTCCGGCGCTCCGCGGAGCCTGTCCTCGGCCCCCCGAAGGCCCGACCCGGAGGCTGCGGCCGGAAAGACGACGCCGGACAATTCCGGCGCCCGGACATGGAAAGGCCCGGCGCTCCCGCGTGGGGGAGACACCGGGCCGCTGACCGCCGCATCGACGGGTCAGGACTTTCCGTGGGGCGCATCGCCCGGATTCCGCCTCCCGCGCGATCGAGCCACCGGTACATCCGCGGCTTGCTCGAGTTCGGCGGTAGGCACGGCGCCATCACCGGCGCCGCCGCATCAACCCGGCCGCCGCGCTTTGGTTCCCGGGCGACGATCGATATCGGCGACTTGAGCCATGCCGCAACCTGCCGGGCCGGCGCAGCAGCCGCGCGCAGCACGGCAAAAGACCCTGCCGACCGTGGTTTCCGGGCCTTTGCAGGCTGGACCGAAATTTTCCCGCCGGCTGGATCGTTTGTCGGCTGGACAGCCCGCCGCCATCCCTCTATATCGCCTCGCACCAACCGAAGCGCGGCGCGCTTCGCAGGGATGCCCAGGTAGCTCAGTTGGTAGAGCATGCGACTGAAAATCGCAGTGTCGGTGGTTCGATTCCGCCCCTGGGCACCATTTCCGCCTTCGCTTTGAAACCGTTGAGCTTTCGATGTTGTCCCCGAGGGGACCGCGCCTGAGCGAGTTTTGCTGGGCGCGCACCGGGCGCACGGCTTTGCATCGGGGCATGGACGACGATCCCGCCATGACCGACAGCGTGTCGCCTCGCTCGCAGCCTGGCGGGGCTTCTCGTTCATTCTTCCGCGAGTGCAGCAGTTCCAAATCCCGGCAACCTTCCGTCATTTGGCGCTGATATGAGCCACGCCATTGCGAATCTCTGGTTTCCGAGCTTCTTTCCCTGTGACGACGCAGGGGAACTTAACATGCTCCGCTTACTCGCCATGTTGATCGCCTTGGTTCCGGTATGTAGTTTCGCGCAGACGCGCATCGCCGGCGATTGGAAGCTGAATTTGCAGTGCAATTACTGGGCGCTATGGACCGATGACACGTTAAGCATTTCATCCGAGGGCGGTGGATCTGGCACTTCTGCTCGCATGGGCACTGTTTCCGTAAGCCGAAGCGGAAACCAGTTAATCGTGAAAGGTGCAACGGCGACATGGAGCGGGCAGGTCTCGGGAAATACCTGGACGGGGTTCTGGGATCCGGGCGGCTACACTGGTGGCCGGTGCTCATTCTCCGCCGTTCGCACGCCAACTGGCGAGGAAATGCCGGTCCAAGGCGGCCCGGTTCGAAGACAGCCCGAGAAAACGGACCCTGGCGATCCGAACCAATGCATCCGTGAGGCTGGACGGTCGACCTCGAACTCGACCGGGGTCACGAAGCTGTACCGGATAAAGCTCCGGAACGTCTGCAAAAAGTCGATTCCAATCCTTGTTGAAACCTGCGCTTCGCGTAGCGACTGTAGCTGGGGCAATAACTTCGTTGGGTCTCTTTCAACCGAGACTATCGACTCCTTTATTCGGTTTCCGGCTTGGAAAATCCGTTGAGTAGCCCGCTTATGCCGTTATGCGGCTGCACGCGGTTGTAGTCGTCGCGCCATGCCCGCAGCACCGATCGCGCGTGGCTTAGGGCCGCGAACAGCGTCCCTGGATTGCTTCGCTGCGCTCGCAATGACGGTTCGGTCCGGGCGAAACGCGCTCAGGCGGCGCGGCCTGGCGCCTGCTCGGCGGGCGTGCCGTCCTTGAAGGCGCCCTTGAGCTGCTCGCGCAGCTCGGGCGTGTCCTGATGCCCGTGCACGGAGACGGCATGCTGGACGGCCGCCTCCAGAAGCTCGCTGTCCGTGTCGGCGCTGATCGCGATCGAGCAGTTCATCTCGCTCGGGAATTCACGGCAGTCGATGAATTTGCGTCCCATGGCGTCCTCCCCGGCTGGGAGACAACCGGCACGCCTTCGCGACCCAGGCCGGAGGCTGCCGGCCGGAGCAGCATAGCGCCGCCGCCGGTCCCGGCAAAGCGCGATCCCTCCGGCTTGCCCGGTCTCGCATCGGAGGTCAGGATCGCCGGGATCATTCCCGCCGGCCCCTGGCGGGCGGAAGACGAGGGACGCGATGACCGCACGCGCGAGGATTCCGGCAGCGCTCGCCGCGCTGCTGCTCCTGTCTCCCGCCGCCGCGCAGATCGGCACACCGGGCAATGCGCCGCTGACGCCGGGCGGGCCGCGCCAGGGGCTGGGGCCGCCCTCGATCTTCGATTCGACGCCCGATATCAGGCTGCATGCGCCGGGGGCGGGGGGCATACCCGGCGCCGGCCCGCCGCTCGACCAGGGCGGCACCCCGCGCGGCGCGCCGCGATCGTCGAACCCGATCCATATGCCGCGCTACGGCGCGGCCGAGGATCCAGCGCCGCAAGGCGTGCTGGCGGCGATTTGCCGGACGCCGCGCCGGACCTGCGCCGCGCCGAGCCGGGCCCGGGCCGGCGCGCGCTGCTCCTGCCGGCTGCCGGACGGGACCCGACTGCGCGGGCGCGTGGTGCGCTAGAGCCGAACCGGCAAGCGCGGGCTCCGCCGGGCCGTGTCGCTCGGCCATGCTCCGGCGTCCTGCGCCGGAACCTTGCGTCACTCGGCTGTTGAACCCGCCTGACGCAAGGGCATAATCGCCGCCTCGAATGGCTTGGACGGCTCGTGCTCGCGAGATGGGTTCCACAGCGCAGCCGGCGTCCGCAACCGCAGGAGGGACGCGATGTCAGGCCTGAAGGACGGCAAGCTGCGCCTCGATGCCGCGAAGCTGATCGCGAGCTACCCGCCCCATACGGCGCTGCCGGCGGTGATGAAGAAGCACTTCGACAGCCTCAACGCGCCGATCATCAAGGAGAACAAGGAGATCGACGAGTGGAACAAGACGCATCCCAACGACCAGAAAAAGAAGAAGGGCCTGAACACGCCCTGCTGCTTCCAGGTCAGCTGGGCGCTCAATGCGGTCGGCGGCGAGCACCGCATTCCCTCCGCCAGCCATAGGCGGGCGAACACGCTGCTGGACGGCGGCTACCATCTCGGGGCGGTCGACGAGCTCGAGGCCCATCTCACCGACGCCTATGGCGAGCCCGAGGTGGTCAAGACGCCGAAGCGCAGCACCCGCAAGGCGATGGAGCAATATCTCGCCGGCCGCCAGGGCATCCTCGCCTATCGCGAGGGCTATGCCGGGGCGCATACCGAGATCTGGGACAAGACCCGGGTGCTGCAGAACGGCGCCCCGATCGCCAACAACCAGAGCGGCACGGCGATGATGAATCTCGACTGGATCTGGGGCCGCCCGGCGGTGCTGTTCTGGGAGGTGCTTGCGCCCAAGCCGTCCTTCGTCGCGCCGGCCTGGCTCGTCGGCTGGTGGCAGGTCACCGATTTCCCGAACACCTATTACTACTATTTCTACCCTGACGGCACGGTGGTCTATGCCAAGACGGCGCCGGGCATGGCCTATTGCCCGGTCCCGAGCGTCGACAATTCCGGCAACTACGCGCTCAAGAACGCCACCACCATCCGCGTCAAGTGGAACGACGAGGACTACAATGCCGAGCTGTTCGGCTTCCTCGGCAGCAAGGACGTCTCGGTCATGGCCGGAACCTATGAGGGCATCGCCGCGCTGCCCTTCGCCGCGACGAAGATGAGCTTCCGGCGATGGTGAGGGCGCCGGCCGGAGCGCTCGCGCCGCGCCGGCCGGATGCGACGGGGCCGGGGCGGCCGGCCCGGCCTTGGAGCAGGCTGCGAAAAAGTGGCAACGGTTTTCGCACCGAGCATGCTCTAAACTGGCCACTTCCGTCCGAAGGCAGCGCGATCCAGAGTCGGATGCGATCAGCTTGCGCTGCAAGCTGATCGGCACGGGCTCTAGCGCCGGCTCACCGCCCTGATCACGCCGCTCTTGCCGCCGCCGCAATAGAAGCGGTCGCCGCCCGCCTCCATTCCCGAGACGAAGGTCCCTTCCGGCATGTGCACGCTCTCCAGCACCTTGCCGCTTTCGGGGTCGATGCGCCGGATCTCGCTTTCGTCGTTCTCCCACGTCGCGTGCCAGAGCTCGCCCTCCGTCCAGGTCACGCCGGTGACGAAGCGGTCGGATTGCAGCGTGCGCAGCACCTTGCCGGTCTGCGGGTCGATCTGGTGGATCTGGCGCTCGCGGTAATGGCCGACCCAGAGCGCGCCTTCCGCCCAGGCGAGGCCGGAATCGGCGCCGCCGGCCGGAGCCGGGATGGTCGAGAGCACGCGCCCGCTCTCCGGGTCGATCTTCTGGATGCGGTCCTCGGCGATCTGGTAGAGGTGCTTGCCGTCGAAGGCGGTGCCGGCATGGGCTGGCACGTCGAAGCTGCGGACCGTCTCGCCGCTCTCCGGATCGAGCGCATTGAGCCTGTCGCCCGAGCCGAACCAGACCTGCCTGCCATCATAGCTGACGCCATGGATGGCTTCGACGCCGGGGAAGGGGCCGTATTCGCGGACGATGGTGGCTGTCCTGGTCATGGATGATCTCCTCTGTTCGGTTGGACCGTCACAGGGTCTAGCCATCCGGCAGCGGAGCCGGGAGTAACAAGGCTGTCGGGAAACCCGGCACCGGCGGCGTCAGCCAGCGCCGCGCCCGCGCCTTGCCGAAGGACTGCACCTTGCCGGCCTCGGCCAGCGCCTCGAGCGCGCGCTGGATGTTGCGCTGGCTCGCTCCGAGCGCCAGCGCCAGCGCCGAGCTCGACCAGGCCTCGCCATCGGCGAGCAGGGCGAGCACCTCGGCATGGGCCTCCTCCAGCGGCTGGGCCAGCACCACGAGCTCGGCGGCGCGGCGCGGTTTCAGGGCGAAGCCGCGCCGCGTCGCGACGATCTCCGTGATGCCGTGCAGCTCGGCGCGCAGCCGCCCGATCTCGACCCGCAGCCGGGCGCGGTGCGACTCGTCGGCCTCCTTCGCCCGGAAGGCCCGCGCCAGCAGTGCCTCGCGCGAGACGTCGCCCGGCCAGGCCTCGGCCAGGCTGCGGGCGAGCGCGAACAGCACCGGCCGGGTCGCGAGCGGCACCGCCGTGCCGGCCTCGCGCACGACATTGCGGCAGGCGTCGACGACGAGGCGTCCGGAGGCGAGCAGCGCCTCGACCTCGCCGAGCAGAAGCGGGCGTTCCTCGCCCTTGGCGATCAGGCGCGCCGCCGGCGCCGCCAGCACGCGCGCCGCGGCCTCGACCTCGGCCGTCAGCGCCGGAATGCCGGCCTGCCGCGCCGCCTCCGC
>NZ_FYAS01000005.1 GCF_900185715.1 Allobosea sp. CS1GBMeth4 | reverse complement strand
GAGACGGGGCTTTCGCTTGTTCGGAGCACAGCGCCAGAATCCGCGCTGAGTCCCCGTGCAGCTCAAGCGAGACGCCACCGCCGCCATACGGCGCCACCACGGTCGTTTCGATCATCGACCGGATCGCTTCAATCGCTTCCTCCCGCAACTCCGGATCCTCCAGCAGGCTCCCCAGCTCGGCGACGCGCCGGCCATAGACCTCCGCCAGGCCCCAGACCGCCGGACGATCAGCCAGCTCGGATAGCCGGGCGGTCTGGCTTGGTTGGCATGGCTTCAGAAATGAGTTGAACCTCGATGTGAGCTCTCAACAGGTTGTCCATCCGGTCCTCCTCCGAGCGCTCTGAGGCTTCGCAACCTCAGTTTCCTCGCTCGGGACGAGATGGACGACCTGTTGCGAGTTCACATCGAGGCGGCGCTCGCCTTCGCTATTCAGCTCTCGGGGGCAGTGACCGGCCCTGGCTCAGCACCCTCCGAGGCGCCGGCATGGCTGTAGATCGCATCGCGAAGCTGCCGGACCAGACGATTGAGCTCGGCGAGCTGGCCGGGCGTCTGTCCGGATGCCAGGAGCAGATTTTCGTTCAGGCAACCGGCACGAAACCGAAGGCTGTCACCTTCCGGAGTGAGCGCGATGATGACCTGACGCTCGTTCTCGGGATTGCGAGTGCGACGCAGCAGGCGGGCCGCTTCCATCCTCTTTAGCAATGGCGTCAGCGTGCTGGATTCCAGGGCCAGCTGCTGGGCGATGCCGCCGACGGTCTGAGCGTCCTCGCGCCACAGAACGTTGAGCACGAGATACTGCGGATATGTAAGCCCAAGCTGATCGAGAAGTGGCTTATAGGACCGCTGGATCGCGATCTCAGCGGAGTAGATCGAGAAGCAGAGCTGGTCCTCCAGCGGCACTGGCGGAGCGGTGGTGCCTTTGGTCATCGGCGGCCCTTTCGGTGCGGCTCACGGAACCGTGATCTCAACAACATATATCGCGACATCATTCAGATTGACAAGCGCAGCGGCGCCGGCAATAACATTATCGCAACAATAATTATTACGACATGTGAAACTGAGGAACAGTCTCATGATCAAGCCCGTTCGCAACGCTCTGGTCGCTGCAGCTGCCGTCGGCACTGTCGCTCACACCGCTCTCGCCCAGCCTTCGAATGGCCCGCAGCTGTCCGCCGCCCAGTCTGCCAGGAATGTCGTTCTCGTCCATGGGGCGTTTGCAGACGGATCGGGATGGCGGGGCGTCTACGACCTGCTGACGGCTCGCGGCTACCGCGTGACGATCGTCCAGAACCCGCTGACCTCCCTCGAAGACGACGTCGCCGCAACCAAGCGAGCGCTCGACCGGCAGGCCGGGCCTACGATCCTCGTCGGGCACTCCTGGGGCGGCACCGTCATCACCGAAGCCGGCGTCGATCCGAAGGTGGCCGGGCTGGTCTATGTCTCGGCGCTCTCCCCCGATGCCGGCGAGACCACGGCCCAGCAGTATGAAGGCTTTGCGCCCGCGACGGAGTTCGTCCTCGACAAGGCGCCCGATGGCTTCGCCTTCGTCGACCGCGAAAGGTTCAAGGCCGGCTTCGCCCATGATGCCACCGACGCCGATGTCGCCTTCCTGCGCGACTCCCAGGTGCCGATCAACCTGTCTGCCTTCGGCACCAAGCTGAAGAACGCCGCCTGGCGCTCCAAGCCGAGCTGGGCGGTGATCGCCAGCGAGGACAAGGCCTTCGATCAGGCCATGCTGGACCACATGGCCAAGCGCATCGGCGCCAGGGTCACCAAGGTTTCGGCCAGCCACGCACTGTTCATGACCCAGCCGCGGATCATTGCCGATGTGATCGATCAGGCTGCTCGCCAGACCTCTGTCGGCACGAGATAGCCGCTCGGCCACCCCTGCGCAGTCCTGAACCGGCCTTGCGCCGAACTGGAAAGATCAAGCCATGACCAACGCTTCCGTTCCCGGTGATGCCGGGGGCTTCGAACGACGCGCGCGCGAGAACCAGCTCGGGCGCAGCGCCAATCTCGAACCGACCTATGATTTCATCGTCTGCGGTGCCGGCGCAGCTGGATCGGTGATCGCGGGCCGCCTGGCCGAGAACCCGGCCTGCAGCGTCCTGCTGATCGAGGCCGGTCCGACCGACGAGGTGGAATCCGTCATGGATCCCGCATTGTGGCCCACCAATCTTGGGACGGATCGCGACTGGGGATTCCAGGCCGAGCCCAATCCGCATCTCGGAGGCCGGGCGCTGTCCATGTCGATGGGGAAAGGTCTGGGCGGCGGCTCCAGCGTGAACGTCATGGTCTGGGCACGCGGCCACCGCAGTGACTGGGATCACTTTGCCGCCAAGACCGGCGACGATGGCTGGAACTACGGGTCCGTCCTCGACATCTATCGCCGGATCGAGAACTGGCAGGGCAAGCCGGATCCCGCCTACCGGGGCACGTCCGGCCCCGTATGGGTCCAACCCGCAAAAAGCCCGAGCCCCATCGCCAGCGCCCTGCTCGAGGCGGCGGAAGGCCTCGGTATCCCGCGATTCGATCACCCTAACGGTGAGATGATGGAGGGTGTAGGCGGCGTTGCCTATACCGACATGCTGGTCCGCGAAGGGCGGCGGCACTCCCTGTTTCAGGCTTATGTCCGGCCGATTGCCGATCGTTCGAACCTGACGATCCTCACCGGGACGCTGGTTCGCCGGGTCCTGTTCGATGGGCGTCGCGCCACGGGTGTGGAGATCGAACGCGCCGGCACAGTCTCGGCCATCAAGGCTGGGACGGAGGTCGTGATTTCGACCGGAGCGATCAATACGCCGAAGCTGCTCATGCTGTCCGGGCTCGGTGATCGCGAGGAGCTTGAGCGGCTCGGAATTCCCGTCCTGCAGCACCTTCCCGGGGTCGGCCGAAATCTGCAGGATCACGTCTCCTTCGGATGTACGTGGGAATACCGTGAACCGATCGCACCGCGAAACAGTGGCAGCGAGGCGAAACTCTACTGGAAAAGCCGCCCGGATCTGACCGAGCCGGATCTCCTCTTCTGCCAGGTGGAGTTCCCCGTCCCGAGCGAGCGGACAGCCGTGATGGGTGTGCCGGCTCATGGCTGGACGATGTTCGCGGGGCTTGCTCGGCCTTATAGTCGTGGCCGGATCCGCCTGAAGTCCGCCGATCCGGCCGCTATGCCCGTCGTCGATGCCAACATGCTGTCGGACCCGCGGGATCTGGAGGCGGCCCGAGCTTGCGTGAAGCTCTGTCGCGAGATCGGAAGCAGCGACGCCTTCCGCCCCTTCGTCCAGGGAGAGCGCATCCCCGGCGCGAATCGGCCGATCGACGACTCGTTCATTCGTGATGCAGCCGTCACCTACTGGCATCAGTGCGGCACCGCGAAGATGGGCACCGACGATATGGCGGTGGTGGATTCAAGGCTCGCGGTGAATGGCATCAACGGCCTGCGGATTGCAGACGGCTCGGTGCTGCCGCGCGTCACGACCGGCAACACCCAGGCGCCTTGCGCCATTGTCGGCGAGCGAGCGGCCGCCATCATCCGGCGTCAGTACGGGCTATAGCCCTGCCCTCCGGTGATCTCCCGGTGCCGAGGCGCGAGGCCTGCGCCTCGGCACCTGCCACGCAAGGCCGGATCGGACCGCGCATGCGACTGCGTTCGTTGCGCCGAAGATCCGGCTTGCCGACCACGAGGCGCCATCCTGGCACCTTCTTCGTGTACTGCCATGCAATGCAGCGACCTGCGGGCACCGCTTCACAGAAGCGTGAAACGAAAATCGGGACGGAATAGTCTGCGCCTCTCGCACATCTCACTCCCGTAACAGGAGCAGGATATGTCGAGCAGAATCGCAAATGGCCCGAGCCGCCGCGCCGTGATCCAGGCGACCGTTGCCGCTGCGGCGCTTGGAGCCAACCCGGGCCGAGCCCGGACGCCGGCTGCGCAGTCGGGCCCGCGTGCGGGGGACCGTGTCTTCATCACCAACGAGGATTCCAACACGCTGAGTGTCATCGATCCGGTGTCGGATGAGGTGTTGTCGACAGTCAATCTGACCAGCTTCGACGAGGATTCTCGTCCTCCGTTCCGCTTCGTGACCGGCAACGTCACGCCCACACATGGAGAGATGATCCAGAAGCCGCTCTATCACGGCGCGATCTCGATCCATGGCTGTGTACCGTCGCCTGACTCGCGGATCTTCGCGACCGCTGGCCGCGGCACGAGCAATCTCTACCTCGTCGATGCGGTCACGCTGAAGGTCATTGGCAATCAGCCCAACCCGGTGGCCACTCCGACGACGACGCCCGATACCCTGACCTCAGGCATCCTCGTCGGTCGCGAGCCGCACGAGCCCACCTTCACCCGGAACGGCAAGGAGATCTGGGTCGCGCTGCGCGGCGAGAACAGGCTCGCCGTCATCGACGTCCAGCGCGCCCTGGCGGAATCGGCGGGTGAACTGCCGCGCGGGGCGGCGATCCGCCGCTTCATGCCCGTCCTGGCTGGGCCCGCCATGGTCTGGTTCTCGGCCGGCGGCGAGACCGCCTTCGTGATCTCGCAGAAGATGCCGCGCATCGACGTGTTCAGCGTCGGATATGACGCTCAGGGCTTTTCGACGACCGAGCGCAAGGCGACGATCGATACCTCGGCGCAGGATCGCTTCGGCTTCGCGCCGTTCCTGAAGATCAGCCCCGATGGTCGCGAGTTCTGGATCACCCAGAAGCTCGCCGATGGCCTTTCGGTGTACGATGCCGGCGCGGAGCACAAGCTTCTCGACCATCTGCCGCTCGGCGACCGGGCCCGTCCCAACCATGTCGAGTTCGTGCGCAACGAACGCGGCAGCGTCGCTTATGTAACCTTCGGCCGGGTCGACGATGACGGGCCGGAGGGCCGGGCCGCCAGCCGGATCGCCATCATCGACGGGTCTGCGCCGGCCGGCCGGCGTCGTGTCGTCGGCCACTTCTTCAGTCATGGCGGCGAGGCGCACGGCATCTGGACCGACCCGTCCAACAGCAAGCTCTACGTCGCCCACGAACTGGACGAATTGCCCGGTTCCCCCCATGCCGGACAGACGGTCTGCTGTGTGTTCGACGTCGTGGATCCGCTGCGCCCGCGCTTCGTCAAGCAGATCCCGCTCGGGACTCTCGATCTGCCGTCGGGCAAGCTGCGCAACAAGAAGTCGATCAACCTCGTCTATGTGCGCCCCGGCGCACGCAGCGCGACCGCGTGAGAGGAGCAGACGATGGCCTTCTCGCTCGGGACAATCCTGGCGCTGATGACGAATGGGCCGGTGCTCGCCCAGCATCGCGGGCATGCAGCCCATCACGCTCATGGCCCGAAGAGTGGTGCGACTCCCCCGCAGGCGCCGGTCCAGGGCCCGCCGGCAAGCCCGGCTCCGGTCGCGCCGGTCCCGTCTTCCCCGGCGGGCTATGACGGGTTCATCAGGGACATGCATGTCGGCATGGAGAAGATGATGCAGGACATGCACGCCGATCCGCCGTCCGGCAATCCCGACATCGACTTCCTCGTCATGATGGTGCCGCATCACTGGGGTGCCGTCGAAATGGCGCGGCTCGTGCTGCGCGACGGACGCGACCCGCTCGTGCGCGAGATCGCGCAAACCATCCTCGCCGGGCAGCAGACCGAAATGCAGGGCATGCGCGGACGCCTCGAGGCGCTTCGGCGCGGCAGCGACGAATACCCCTCGTTGAGCGGTAACCGGGGCCCCTGATCATGTTAGGCAGCGTCTCCGACCTCGATATCGAGGCCCAGATCCCCGCCTTGAGGCGGTTTGCACGCTCGCTCGCGCGCAACGCCGACGATGCCGACGAACTGGTCCAGGATACGCTGCTGCAAGCCCTCTCGCGTTGGCGCCAACTCCAAAAGCGAGGCAGCGTCAGGGCATGGCTGTTCCAGATCCTGTTCAACCTGCACAGGACGCAAGGGCGTAGCCGCCAGCGTGAATGGGCCCGTTTCACCCATGACGACGGTGCTGACTGCACCGACCCGTCGGGAGACCAGAGCCAGGCTCTCCATCTCGGCGATGCGCTCTCGGCGCTGGTGCGGCTGCCGCAGGCGCAGCGGATCGTGCTCGAACTGGTTGCGGTGGAGGAGATGACCTATGAGGAGGTCGCAAGGGTGACCGACGTGCCGATCGGAACCGTGATGTCTCGCCTGAGCCGGGCTCGCGAGCGCCTGCGCATCGAGCTGGAAGGAGGCAACGTCACTCCTTTCCGGAGAATCAAGTGATGCTGCGCTCGGGGCCGATCGGCGATGACGACATCCAGGCCTTCATCGATGGCCGCCTGGTGCCGGACCGGCAGCGCGAGGTCGAGGCTTTCCTGGCCGCCGAACCGGCACTGCGGCACCGCGTCGAACAACAGCGTGCGGATACCGAGGCTCTGCGAGCTGCGGCGCAGTCGAGGTCGGCCGAACCGATCCCGCCGTCGCTGCGCCTGTCCGAGGTCCGGCGGCGTCGGTCTGCGCTGTACATCGGCCGCTACCAGCAATGGGCCGCCGGGCTGTGCCTCTTTGCCGTCGGCGGTCTGCTGGGCGCTCTCCTGTTTCGGCAGGAGCCGGCCCCGGTCGCTGCGCGACCACCGATGGCGGATGCCGTGGTCGCGTTTCGCGCTTTCGCGGGCCGATCGGTCGATATGGTCGAGTTTCCTGCGACTCAGGCGGCGGCCATGAGGCAGATGGTCTCGCAGCACCTCAGGCATGACATCGTTGTGCCCGATCTTTCGGCTATCGGCTTGGCCTTCCGGGGCGGGCGCCTGCTCGCCAGCGACGAGGGGCCGGGCGGCATGTTCGTTTACGCCGACCCGGTGGGCGAGCCGATCGCGATCTATGTCAAGACGCTCACGAATTCCCGCAAGGCGGAGCTGGGCTCACGGCAGGACGGCGCCATCACGGCCTATTTCTGGTTCACCGGTGAACTGGGCTATGCAGTCCTCGGACCTTCCAAGTCCCCGCTTGCGAAGCGCGCTGCCGAGCAGCTTGCCGCGACGGGAGGAAAGCGAACGGGACTGTAGACTCGGTCAACCGAAGGGACGTCCACTGCACTCTGAATGCTGATGCCTGAGCGCAGGACTTCATCCGCCTCCCCAGTCCGTCGGATGCTGGCCCCGGGCGAGATCCGCCATAATCAGACGTTCGATCCTCGCACCCTCGAATTGACTGACATCACCGTTCGCATCGCGCCATCGCTGGCATGGGATATTAAAGTGGCCATGTCGAAGTCCCTGTCACAGTGCCGCTCCGCGCCTTCGTTCGGGCACCGCAATGGGGCTCACGTCACGGCTGCGCCCGCCGGGGCACGCGGGGCGTAGTGGGCGGCTGCTACCCGGCTCGGCCGGCCCGCGATGTCGAGCATGCTCTCATGTGGCCTGGCCTTTGCGATCACTCGCCCGCCCTTGAGGACGGCGAGCCGTGGCGGTCGCAGGCGAATAGCCTCGATCGGATCGCGCGCATCGAGCAGCACGAGATCGGCCGGCTTGCCGACGGCGATGCCGTAATCCGCCAACCCCATCGCGGCGGCGGCATTGACCGTGACCGCGTCGAAGCACTGCTTCATCGCGGCCAGCGAGGTCATCTGCCCGACATGCACCGCCATATGGGCGGCGTCGAGTGGGTCGGCCGCGCCCAGGGAGTACCAGGGGTCCATCACGCAATCCATGCCGAAGGCGACGTTGACGCCGGCCGCCATCAATTCGGGCACGCGCGTCAGACCGCGGCGTTTCGGGTAGGTGTCGTGCCGGCCCTGGATGCAGATGTTGATCAGCGGGTTTGCGATGGCGTGCAGCTTCGCCTCTGCGATCAGCGGGATCAGTTTCGAGACGTAGTAGTTGTCCATCGAATGCATCGAGGTCAGGTGCGAGCCGGCGACGCGGCCCTGCAGGCCATGCCGCAACGTCTCCTGCACAAGCGTCTCGACATGGCGCGACATCGGATCGTCAGTCTCATCGCAATGCATGTCGACAGGCAGGCCGCGCTCGGCGGCGATGCGGCAAAGCTGGCGCACGGATTCTGCGCCATCGACCATGCTGCGCTCGAAATGCGGGATGCCGCCGACGATGTCGACGCCGAGATCGAGCGCGCGCTTCAGATTGTCGACGGCGCCGGGGCTGCGCAGATAGCCATCCTGCGGGAAGGCGACGAGCTGCAGCGTGATATAGGGCGCTACGCGCTTCTTCACCTCCAGCAAGGCCTCGACGGCCAGCAGCCGATCGTCGCAGATGTCGACATGGCTCCGGATCGCCAGCAGCCCCTGCGAAGCCGCGAGGTCGCAATAGCGTAAGGCACGCTCGATCACGGCTTCATGGGTCAGCAGCGGCTTGAGCTCGCCCCATAATGCGATGCCTTCCAGCAGCGTGCCCGAGCGGTTCAACCGCGGCAGGCCGAGCGAGAGCGTCGCATCCATATGGAAATGCGGGTCGACGAAGGGCGGGCTGACCAGCCGGCCGGCCGCATCGATGGTCTCGCGCGCCTCGATCGCGATGCGCGGCGCGATCTCTACGATAGTCCCATCCGCGATGGCGATGTCGACCGGTGCACCGCCCTCGGGAAGATTGGCCTGGCGAATGAGGAGATCGGGCTGCATGGCAGGTCGTCGCTCGCGAAAGGATCAGCGCTCGCCCTTGATGTAGGGCTTCATCAGGGCGCGCGGATAGTCAGCCTTGCGCGCCACCAGGATCAAGGCCGCGATCGAGAGCAGATAGGGAAGCATCAGGAAGAGTTGGCTCGGCACCAGGCCGCCGGCGAGCGTCTGGAGCCTGAGCTGATAGGCGTCGAAGGCGCCGAAGAGCAGGGCGCCGAGCAGCGCCTTGCCCGGCCGCCAGGAGGCGAAGACGGTAAGCGCGATGCAGACCCAGCCGCGCCCGTTGATCATGCCGAAGAAGAAGGCGTTGAAGGCGGACATGGTCAGGAAAGCGCCGCCCATGGCCATCAGCGCCGAGCCCGCGGCGAGCGCGCCCATCCGCAGCCTGGCGACGGAAAGGCCTTGCGCATCGACGGAAGCGGGGCTGTCGCCGACGGCCCGGATCGCCAGCCCGAGCGGCGTCTTCCCCAGGACGAAGGCGGTGAGCGCGACCGCCGCGAACGCGAGCCATGTCAGCGCCGTCTGCTGCGACAGGGCAGGGCCGACGATCGGCACAGCCTCCAGCCAGGTCAGGCCGAGCGGCTGGAAGGGCTCGATGCGCGGCGGCGTCGTCACAGTCGGAAAGGCGACACGATAACCGAAATAGGAGGCGCTCGTCGCAAACAGCGTGATGCCGATGCCGGCGACGTGCTGCGAGAGGCCGAGAATTACCGTCAGGCAGCCGTGCAGCAGGCCGAGGCACGCCCCTGTGGCAGCCGCGACAGCGACGCCGAGCCACAAGGGCAGGCCGAGATAGACCGCGAGCCAGCCCGCCATCGCCCCGGCTACGAAGATGCCCTCGATTCCGAGGTTGAGGACGCCCGCTCGCTCGCAGATCAACGCGCCGAGCACACCGAAGATCAGCGGCGTCGCGATCCGGATTGCCGCCGCCCAGAAATTGGCCTGCAGCAGGATTTCGAACGCCGCGCTCATGCGATTCCCACCCGTTTCAGGCGATAGCGCAGGAAGAGCGAGCCGACGAGGACCGAGAGCAGTGAAAGCGCCACGACCAGATCGGCGAAATAGTTGGAGACCCCAAGGCTACGGCTCATCGTGTCGGCGCCGACGAAGATGCCGGCGATGAAAATCGCGGCCGGAACCACCGCCAGCGGCTCCAGCGCCGCCAGCATGGCGACGACGATGCCGGCATAGCCGAAGCCGGGCGAGAGGTCGCTGGTGAGATAGCCTTTCAGCCCCGCGACCTCGCCGGAGCCGGCGAGCCCGGCCAGCGCGCCGGAGATGAAGCCGGTTTTCACCAGCGTCGCCGCGACCGGGATGCCGGCGAAGCCGGCGGCGCTGGCATTGCCGCCCACGGCACGCATCTCGAAGCCGAGCACCGTCGCCCGCTGCAGGAAGGCGATGAACAAGGCCGCAAGGAGCGCGACGATCAGCCCGGCATGGAGCCGCATCTGCACGACGAGCTTGGGCAACGCGGCCTCGTCGAGGACCGGAGCCGATTGCGGCCAGCCCATGCCCATCGGATCCTTGAGCGGCCCTTCGAGCATCATCTGCACGAAGAGCAGCACGACGAAATTCAAGAGCAGCGTCGTCACCACCTCGTCGACCGCAAGCTTGGCTTTGAGCAGCGCCGGTCCGAGCATCAGGAGCCCGCCGGCGAGCGCCCCTGCCAGGCAGACCAGCGGCATCATGAGCCAAGGCGGCCCTGCGATGGCGCCCGAGCCGATTGCCACCGCCGCGAGCGCCCCGGCATAGAGCTGCCCCTCCGCGCCGATGTTCCAGAGCCGCGAGCGGAAGGCGACGGCCGCGGCGAGCCCCGTGAGGATCAGCGGCGTCGCCCGCGTCAGCGTCTCGGTCAGCGCGAAGACGGAGCCGGCAGCGCCAGCCACCAGCAGGCCGATCGCGCGGCCGGCCGGAGCCCCGGTCAGCGCCAGGACGATGATCGACAGCAGCAACGCGGCCAGCGCCGAGGCGATGGGGATTACGATTCTGAGCAGTGGCGAGGGCTGCGTGCGCGGCTCGAAGCGGATCATGCCAGCGCTCCGAAGGCGGATGACGCTTCCCCCGCCATGGCAAGCCCGATCTCGGCCGTGCTCAACCCGGACGCATCGGCCGCCGGCGTCAGCCGCCCGCCATGGATCACCGCGATGCGATGGCTCAACGCGAAAAGCTCGTCGAGATCTTCCGAGATCAGCAGAACGGCCGCACCCGCCCCGGCGGCCTCGCGCAATCGGCGGTGAACGCTGACCGTCGCACCGACATCCAGCCCCCGCGTCGGCTGGCTGGCGAGAATGAGGTGGGGGCTGCCCGCCAGCGCCCGCGCCAATAGCAGCTTCTGGATATTGCCGCCGGAGAGCAGCCTCAGCGGCGCATCGGGGCCGGGACAGCGAATGTCATAGGAGGCGATCGCATCTTGCGCTGCCGCACGGATCGCCTTCGGCCGCAACAGCCCAAGGCGGCTGAACGGCATCCCGCCGCGCCGCTCGATCACGAGGTTCTCCGAGACCGTCATATCTCCGACCATCCCATCGCGATGGCGGTCCTCGGCGAGCCGCCCGACTCCGTCGCGGCGCCGCTCGGCCGGGCTCGCCGCACCCTGTCGGCCCAATACCGTGATTGTGCCGCTCTCCGGCCTGAGCAGGCCTGCGACCAGCCCGGCGAGGCTCGACTGACCATTGCCGGACACGCCTGCGATGCCGAGGATCTCGCCCTGCCGCAAGGTGAGCGTCGCGTCGATCAACCGCGTGCGGCCCGAGCCGGCCGAGACGCGCATGAGCTCGAGCGCAATGGAGCCGGGATGTGCTGGTGCGGGTCGCTCGACCTCGACCTCCTCGCCGACCATCAGCTTCGCGATCAGCGCGCGGTCGGCGCCGGCTGTCGGCCGGTCGGCGACTTTGCGGCCAGCGCGCAGCACGACGAGCCGCTGCGACAAGGCCAGCACCTCGTCGAGTTTGTGGCTGATGAAGACGATGCCCAAGCCCGAAGCGGCCAGGGCCCGCAGCGCCACGAAGAGGCCTTCGGCCTCCTGCGGGGTCAGGACCGCCGTCGGCTCGTCGAGTACGAGGATGCGGGTGCGCCGTGAGAGCGCCTTGAGAATCTCGATGCGCTGGCGCTCGCCGACGCCGAGCTCCGCGACCCGGATGTCGAGTCGGGCGCAAAGCCCCGTGCGCGCCATCAGGGCGTCGACGGTACGGCGCATGGCGCGGCGCCCATGCGCCAGTCCCAACAACGGTTCGAGCCCGAGCACGATGTTCTCGAACCCGGTCAGGTTCTCGGCCAGGGTGAAATGCTGGTGGACCATGCCGATGCCGGCGTCGAGCGCCGCCTGAGGCGAGCCCTGCGGCAGTGGCTTGAGTTCGCCTTCGGGCGTAGCGACCAGCACCTCGCCCTCATCGGCCAGATAGTGGCCGAACAGGATATTCATCAGCGTCGTCTTGCCCGCGCCGTTCTCGCCGAGCAGCGCGACGATCTCACCCCTGTGCAGGGTGAGATCGACCGCGCAGTTGGCCGTCAGCGCGCCGAAGCGCTTGGTGATGCCGCGCAGCGCCAGCACGGGCGCGGCGGCTAGGCCCGCGACGTTCAAGCGGTCGACTTCGGCTCGGCGTCGTTGACATTCACACGGAAGCCGCCGTCGAGAATGTCCTTCTCCTTCGCCTTCACAATGTCGATGACCTCTTGCGGCACCAGCTTGGGTTCGAGCGGGGAGAGGCTCGCGCCGCCATGGGCCATGTAGCTGTAGACGCCGTAATCGGCGGGTTCGTAAGTGCCCGTCGCAACGTTCTTGATGACCCGGTCGATGGTCGGTTCCATGTGCCAGAGTGCCGAGGCCAGGATGACGCCGGGATATTGGGCAGCGGTATCAATGACGTTGCCGATCGCCTTGACGCCGCGTTCCTTGGCCGCGTCGGTGACGCCGAAGCGCTCGGCGTAGAGAACATCCGCCTTCTTGTCGATCATGGCGAAGGCGGCTTCCTTGGCCTTGGGCGGATCGTACCAGGAGTTGATGAAGGTCACGAGGAACTTGGCCTGCGGATTGACCGAGAGCGCGCCCTCCATGAAGGCGTTCATCAGCCGGTTGACCTCGGGGATCGCATAGCCGCCGACGAGGCCGATGACGTTTGATTTGGTCGCCTTGCCTGCCACCATGCCGGTCAGGAAGGAGGGTTCGTGGATGAAGTTGTCGAAGACCGAGAAATTCGGCTTCGAGGGCTGGAACGAAGAGCCCATCAGATAGGCGGTCTTGGGGAAGTCGGTCGCAACCTTGCGCGCCGCGCGCTCGACGCCGAAGACCTCGCCGACGACGAGATCGGCGCCCTCGGTCGAATATTGGCGCATGACGCGCTCGTAGTCGGTATTGGCGACGTTTTCGGAGAATTTGTAGGTGATGTCGCCGCGATCCCTGGCAGCGTTGAGCGCTTTGTGGATGCGCGAGACCCATTGCTGCTCGACCGGGACCGTATAGATCGCGGCTACGCTCAGTGGTCTCTTGCCCTGAGCGAAGCTGCCGGACGCCAGCGCCGTCGAAGCGATACCCACACCCATTCCGAGCACACAGCGCCGGTTCACGATCAGCACCATCGGTCTCCTCCCCAAAACATGTTCGTCACGAGCTTAGGCTTACGCGGAAGGCTGAGCAAAAGGTGTGCCAGCGCGCTCGGTAAACTGACTGGATCCGGCTCTAGCGGCTTGGTCACAGGACTGGCGACCGGTGATCCACCCGCGGTACGTTACCCGCCGCGCCAGCGCCGTTGAAGATCGGTCTGCTTGGGAAGGAGCAAAGCATCACCGACCCCAATGCCAAGTGCCGATCAGATGTCCCGCCCTTGCTTCGTCATCCCAGTCCCCGCTCAGCCCTTGAGTCCGGCCTCCGAGAACGAAGCAAAGGAAAGCGCCTCGCTGGCCTCACATAACGACGCCGGAGACGCTCACTGCGCGCAGAGGTCGACAGCGGCTTTCACCGCGACGGCATATCCCCTGGACCCCAGGCCGGCGATGATCGCTGTGGCGGCGAGCGAGACATAGGAGTTGTGATAATGCGCCTCGCGCAGGTGGATGTTGGAGATGTGCAGCTCGATGATCGGGCCGGGAAACATCTTCAGCGCATCGAGGATGGCGATGGAGGTGCGGCGGCTGTCTGGTCTAGACGGCTTTGGCCGTGCCGCTTTCTCGGCGAGGAGCCGCAAGCCGATTTCGCGGCAGGAGCGGAACCTTCTCGCAAATGCTCCCGGTGGTTTCAGGCCCCCGCAACCAAATCAATGCGTCGGCTCCCGACATGCAAAACCGCCCTCGCGGGCGGTTTTTCGTTTCCACGGCGCCCAAGGCCGGATGACGCGATCGGCTGCCGTCCTCGCGGATCAGGCCGTCGGCTCCTCGGCGAAGCGTCGGCCGGCCCCGATCTCGCGGCCGGGAATCGAGGCGAGCAATTCCCTGGTATAGGGATGCTGCGGCGCGCCGAAGACGGCGCCGATCGGCCCGGCCTCCACCACCTCGCCACGCTGCATCACCGCCACGAGATCGCAGACCTGCGCCGCCACCCGCAGATCATGGGTGATGAAGACGATCGACAGGCCGAGGCGCTCGCGCAGTTCCGCCAGCAGCTTCAGCACCTGCGCCTGCACCGACACGTCGAGCGCCGAGACCGGTTCGTCGGCGACCAGAACCTCCGGCTCGAGCGCCAGCGCCCGGGCGAGACCGATGCGCTGGCGCTGGCCGCCCGAGAATTCGTGCGGATAGCGCTCGGTCGCGGCCGGGTCGAGGCCGACCAGGCCGAACAATTCCCTGGCGCGCGCCAGGGCCTGCGGCCGCGCCATGCCGTGAACGACCAGCCCCTGCGCCACCGCCTCGCCGGCCTTGCGACGCGGGTTCAGCGAGGCGAACGGATCCTGGAACACCATCTGGATACGGCGCGTCGCCGCCCGCATCTCCTCGCGGCTCAAACCGGCGAGATCGACGCCGTTCAGGCGGATCTCGCCGCTCTCCGGATCGATCAGGCGCACCAGGCAGCGGGCCAGCGTCGACTTGCCCGAGCCGGATTCGCCGACGATGCCGAGCGTCGCGCCCCTGGGCAGCACCAGCGAGACATCCCTGACGGCATGGGTGACGCGCTTGCCGCGACCGAGGAAGCCGCCGGTGCGGTAGGTCTTCGAGACATGCGCGAGGGCGAGGATCGGCTCGCCGGAGAGCTGTCGCGGCGGCGGCGCCTCGAGCGGCGGCACCGCGGCGATGAGCTGCCTGGTATAGGCGTGCCGGGGCTCGCCGAGCACGGCCGCGGTCGCACCCGCCTCGACGACCCGACCCTCTCGCATCACGGCGACCCGGTCGGCGATCTCGGCGACCACGCCGAAATCATGGGTGATGAACAGGACGGCCGTGCCCTTGCGGCGCTGCAGGTCGCGGATGAGCTTCAGGATCTGCGCCTGGGTGGTGACGTCGAGCGCCGTGGTCGGCTCGTCGGCGATCAGGACCTTCGGATCGAGCGCCAGGGCCATGGCGATCATGGCGCGTTGGCGCTGGCCGCCCGAGAGCTCGTGCGGATAGGCCCTGAAGGCGAGCGCCGGATCGGGAATGCGGACTTCCTCGAGCAGGGCGAGCGTGCGGGCCGCGATCTCTGCGGCCGGCAAGTCGGTGTGCAGCTCGAACATCTCGCCGATCTGGTCGCCGATGGTGCGCAGCGGGTTGAGCGCGGTCATCGGCTCCTGGAAGATCATGGCGATGCCGGCGCCGCGCACCTCGCGCATCTGCGCCTCGCCGAGCCTGCAGAGGTCGCGCCCCTCGAACAGGATGCGACCGCCGTCGATGGCGACGCCGCCGGGCAGGAGCCGCATGATGGCGTTGGCGGTCATCGACTTGCCGGAGCCGGACTCGCCGACGACGCAGAGGATCTCGTTCGCTGCCAGCGAGAGCGAGACATTGGCCATGGCGTGCGAGCGGTCGCCGCCGGCCGGCAGCCGCACGCTGACGTCGTCGAGGACGAGGATCGGGCTCATCGGCGCTTCAATCTCGGGTTGAGGGCGTCGTTGAGGCCCTGTCCGACCAGCGAGACCGCGAGCACGGTGATCAGGATGGCGATGCCGGGAATGGCCGAGACATACCATTGCACGCGCAGCACGTCGCGGCCGGCGCCGATCAGGTTGCCCCAGGAGGCGACGTTGGGATCGGAGAGCTTGAGGAAGGCGAGCGCGCTCTCCAGCAGGATCGCGATCGCCATCACGACGCTGGCATAGACGATCACGGGCGGCAGCGCGTTCGGCAGGATCTCGCCGAAGATCAGCCTGGCATCCCTGAGGCCGAGCGTGCGGCCCGCCTGCACGAATTCGCGATTGCGCAGGGAGAGGAACTCGGCCCGCGTCAGCCGGGCCGAGGCCGGCCAGGAGACGATGCCGATGGCGATCGTCACGGTGGTGAGGGTCGAGCCGAAGACGGCGACCAGCACCAGCAGCAGCAGGAAATTCGGCAGGGTCTGGAAGGCCTCTGTGACGCGCATCAGCGCGGTGTCGACGAAAGCGCCATAATAGCCGGCGAAGGCGCCGATGGTGATGCCGATCATAATCGAGATCGCGGTCGCGACCCCGCCGATCAGCAGCGAGATGCGCGCGCCATGGAAAATCTGGGCGGCGATGTCGCGGCCGGAATTGTCGGTGCCGAGCAGGAAGCGCGGATTGCTGAACGGCCAGATCAGCGGCCGCCCGGCGAGCGCCAGCGGGTCGCGCGGATAGAACAGGTCGGCGGTCGCGGCCATGGCGAGCACGAGGACGAGCAGCAGGAGCCCGATGACGGCAGCCGGACTGCGCAGATAGCGTTTCACCAGATCCATGGCTCAGCTCCCCGCCGTGATGCGCGGGTCGAGCCGGGCATAGAGCAGGTCGACGATGAAGTTGACCGCGATCACCAGCAGCGCCGAGACGAAGATGATGCCGAGCAAGGTGTTGAGGTCGCGCTGGATCACCGATTCATAGGCGAGGCGCCCGAGGCCGGGCAGCGAGAACACGCTCTCGACCACGACCGAGCCGCCGAGCATGGTGCCGGCCTGCAGGCCGATCAGGGTCACCATCGGCAGCAGCGCGTTGCGCAGCACATGGCGGACCACGACGCGCGTCTCGTCCATGCCCTTCGAACGGGCGGTGCGGACGAAATCGAGGTTGAGCACCTCGAGCATCGAGCCGCGCATGATGCGCAGATAGATCGCCATGTAGAACAGGCCGAGCGTCAGCGTCGGCAGGATCAGGTGCAGGGCGATGTCGAGGGTCCGCCGCAAGCCGGTATAGCTCACGGTGATGTCCTCGAAGCCGCCCGCCGGCAGCCATTGCAGATAGATCGAGAAGACGACGATCGCCATAAGCCCGAACCAGAAGGTCGGCATCGCGTAGAACATCAGGCCGAGTGTGGAGATCAGCGTATCCGGCCATTTGTTGACGCCGCGCGCCGCGACGACGCCGAGGAGCAGGCCGAAGAAGAAGGCGAAGGAGAGCGAGGCGGTCATCAAGAGGATGGTCGCCGGCAGCCGCTCGGCGATCACCGTCGCGACCGGCTTGCCGTAGATGGCGGAGAAGCCGAGATCGAGCCTGACCAGCCGCCAGAGATAATTGCCGAGCTGGGCCCAGACCGAGAGGTCGAGCCCGTAGAATTCGCGCAGCTGGCGGGCGGTGGCGGCATCGCCGCCGCCCATCTGCGCCATCAGCGCGTCGACCGTGTCGCCGGGCGCGAGCTGCAGCAGCAGGAAGACCCCGACCAGGATCAGGATCAGGGTCGGGATCGAGGCGGCGAGACGCCGCCCCGCGAGAGTCAGGACACGCATGGGAACTGGCCGGCTTCGGCTGTGGGGGTGAGCGGAGAGGTCACTCCGCCAACCACAAATCGTGCCAGGAGGACGAGCCCCAGCGCGGCGTGTTGGAATGGTTGCGCGCCTTGGCGCTGATCGCCGTCAGGAAGATCTGCTCGATCGGCGTCCAGATCGGCAGCTCGGTATTGGCGCGCCGGACGAAATCGCCATAGAGCGCCTTGCGCCTGGCCGGATCGACCTCGGTCGCGGCATCGTCGATGATCTTGTCGATCGCCGGATCGGTCCAGCCCCATTGATTGGTCCAGGGCGCTCCCTTGGGTTGGCCGGAGCGGTACCACACCGTGGTCGAGACGGCCGGATCGTTGCGGTACTGGTGCCAGCCGGTGGCGAGGTCGAAGGCGTGCTCGTCATAGACCTGCTTGAGATAGCCGCCGCCATCGGTGCGCACGATCTCGACCTTGATGCCGACATCGGCGAGCGATTGCTGGATGAAGGTGGCGAAGAGCGTGATGTCCTCGCCCCAGGGCGCCGGCAGCAGCCGCAGCGAGAAGCGCGTCCCGCCTGCGCCGGGCTTTAAGCCGGCCTCGTCGAGCAGGCTGGCGGCGAGCTTCTTGTCGAACGGGTATTGCGGGCCGTTGTCGGCCGGGTAGAAATCGGTCGAGACCGAGGGGATCGGCCCGGTGCCGCGCTTGGCGAAGTCGCCGAGGAAGTTCTCGATGAAGAACGGAATGTCGAGCGCATGCGCGATGGCGCGCCGGACGCGGATGTCGGCGAGTTCCTTGCGGCGGAAGTTGAACTCGATCGTGTTGGTGCGGGCGTTGCCCTCATTGCCCTTGGTCGAGACGATGAAGCGCGGATCCTTGCCGAGGCGGGCCGAATCCGAGATCGTCAGGCCCGAGAACGGGCTGTAGTGGATCTGCCCCGCCTCCATCTGGGCGGCGGCGGCGGCGCGGTCGGTGACCACGCGCCAGACGATGCGGTCGAGATAGGGCGCATTGGCGCGCCAGTAGTTCGGGTTGCGCTCGGCGATGACGTGCTGGCCGCGCTCATACTGCACGAACCTGAACGGGCCGGTGCCGACCGGCGCGAGATTGACCGGGTTCTGGCGGATGTCGCCCTTGCCCTCGTAGAGATGGCGCGGCGAGACATAGCCGAGATCCGGCAAGGCGCGCAGCAGCAGGTTGAGCGGCATCGGGCGCTCATAGCGGAACACCGCCGTCAGCGGATCGGGCGTGTCGACCGCGGTGAGGAAGAGCTGCAGCGTGGTGCCGTAGTTCAGGATCTTCTTCCACATCTCCATCGCCGTGAACTGCACGTCGGCGGAGGTGAAGGGCTTGCCGTCATGCCAGGTCACGCCGGAGCGGAGCTTGAAGGTGATCGTCCTGCCGTCGGGCGCGGCCTCCCAGCTTTCGGCGAGCACGCCGACGGGCTGGCCCTTGGCGTCGAGATCGACCAGCTGCTCCTGGATTTTGCCGCCGATGATGTAGACGCCGGTCGAGGCCTGCAGGCTGGGGTTCAGCTGGCGCTGCTCGGCGCCGTAGTGGACGGTGAAGACGCCGCCCCTGCGCGGCGTTTCCTGGCCGAAGGAGCGCATCGGGAACAGTACGCTGGAGGCGATGGCGGCGCTGGTCCTGAGCGCGGCGCGGCGGGTCATATCCATGGATGATCTCCTGGGCCGGCACCCCGGCACGATGCGGTGGTCGCAGGCGCTCGTCAATTCGAACGGGGCGGGAGGGCTGCCGCGCTATCGCGGCAGGAAGCTCACGATCACGCCATTGGCGGATACCGCCGGCACGCTGACGGCGCCGCCATGGCGGATGCCGGCGGAGCCGAGTGCCTCGGCGGCACGGGCGAGGTCGTCGCTCGCCAGCACGATCGCCGCCGCTCCGGCCGGGGCGGCGCCGGCCCGCACGGCGTCCGGATAGCGCCGGGCGAGGCCGTCGGCGTCGTAGAACAGGATATCGGCGCGCTTGCCGCCGGACGGCACCAGCCAGGCATCGTCCTGCTGCGTCACAGGCTCGTCGATCAGCCGGCTCAGATGCTCCGCGGCGGCCTTGGCGTCGGCGGCGAGCACCTCGACCCGGATGATGCGGCTCGCGCCGTTGGCATGGCTCTGCAACTCCGGGATCCAGACCGTCTCCCGCGTCAGGTGCTGGCAGGCGAAGATGCGCAGCCCGCCGGGATTCTCGTCGAGCGGCCAGCGGAAGACGTTGAACCTGGCCTCGCCCTTGCCGCCGCCGGGCAGGTCGACCGGGCGGCCGAAATGAACCGGGCCGAGCGGCTCGAGGCCGCGGCTCTTGAGCTCGGCGGCGCCGGCGGCGGCGTCGTCGGTGGTGAAGGCGGCCCGCTCGATGCCCTCGCGTTCCGCCAGGAAGTCGCGGGTCGGCTTGTTGTGCTCGGTCTCGGCCAGGATGCCGAGCAGCTCGACGTAATCGTCGCCGAACATGATCGTGTAGTTGCCGCTGCCGAGGATGGGCGAATGCGTGCCGCGCGGCGAGACGGTGAAGCCGAGGCGCTGCCATTGCCGGGCGGACGCGTCGAGATCGCGAACCGTCACCACGACGTGGTCGAGGCCGAGGATGTGCTTGAGCGGCATGACGCCCCCTTGTGACCAGAACCCAGCGGAGGGAGAGTTCATCCGAACGGAAGTTAGGGCGCAACCGTTTCGGGATGACGATTCCAGCAGCCCCCGCTGCGCCGGAGACATAGCCTCGGGAGAATAGAATTTTCAAGGAGACGAGCGGAGAAGCAAAAATTCGGTAGAATCCGTTCGTCTCAGCCGAGAAAAATAGAAAATTTTCCTCCTTCGAAAGAACGGCCGGGAACACCCTGCTTGCAGCTTGGCGGACATGGCGGCAAGGATAAGGCTGGCCCGCCATGTGGGCCCTCGCTCATTGATGCCCAGCCGAAAGACGCCGCCGATGACTGCCCCCTCCTCCGTCGCCTGGCCGCCATCGCTCTGGGCCGCCACGGCCCCGCCCGGTCCTGTGCTCGGGACGCTCGAAGGCGCAATCGAGAGCGATGTCGTGGTGATCGGCGCCGGCTTCACCGGCCTCTCGACCGCGATCCATCTGCGCGAGAGCGGGGTCGGCGTCACCATCCTGGAAGCGGCGGAACCGGGCTGGGGCGCCTCCGGGCGCAATAACGGCCAGGTGATCCCGACGCTGGCCGGCCACGATCCCTCCGCCATGGTCGCCAGGCATGGCGAGGCCGGCGAACGCTTCAACGCGGTGCTGCGCGACAGCGCGCAATACCTCTTCGACCTCGTGCGCAAATACGACATTCCGGCCGAAGCCGAGCAGGCCGGCTGGGTTCAGCCGGTGCATTCGCCGGGGCGCTTCAAGCTCGCCGAAAAGCGCGTCAGGGAATGGTCGGCGATCGGCGCCCCGGTCGAATTGCTCGATCGTGCGGCGGCAGCGGAGATGCTCGGCTCGGATGCCTGGTTCGGCGGCTTCTGGAATCGCACCGGCGGCCACATCAATCCGCTCGCGCTGACCCGCGGCCTGGCCGAGGTCGCGCTCAGGCTCGGCGCGACCATCCATGCGCGCTCGCCCGCCGTGAGCATGGTGCACCGGAACGGCCGCTGGCTGGTGACGACGGCGAAGGGCTCGGTGACCGCGCGGGCGCTCGTGCTGGCGACCAATGCCTATACCGGCGAGTTCGCGCCTGATCTCGCCCCGGAGATCGCCAGGGAGGTCATTCCGGTCCTGTCCTGGCAGATGGCGACCAGGCCGGTCAGCGACAATGTCGCCAGGACCGTCATCCCCGGCCGCCAGGCGATGTCGGACACGCATCGCGAGCTCTATTTCGCCCGCTGGGACGCCCGCAACCGTCTCGTCACCGGTGGCGCCGCGATCCTGCCCGGCACGGGTGGCGCCAATCTGCGCCCGACGGTCGCGGCGCGGCTGAAGCGGCTCTGGCCGCAGCTCGGCGAGGTCGAGTTCGACTATGTCTGGTCGGGCTATGTCGGGATGACGCCCGACAATCTGCTGCAGCCGCAAGTGCCGGGTTATCCGCGCATCCATCAGCTCGGGCCGAACGGCTTCGGCTGGGTCGGCTGCAATGGCCGCGCCGTCGCATTGTCGATCTCGCTCGGCCGCGAGCTGGCGAAGGCGACGCAGGGCGTCGCGCCGGAGACGCTGGGCCTGCCGCTCTCGGCGCCGAAGGCGCAGCCCTTCCAAGGCCTGGTCCGCCGGATCGCGCCGCTGGCCCTGCCGCTCTATCGAAGGCTGGACGCGCAGGAGATCTAGGATCCGGGGCGGCCGCGGGTCACCAGCGCAGGAGGCGCGGCAGCACGAGCGCGCCGAGGCCCGTGACGAGCGCGATGGCGATGGTGTACCAGATCGCCAGGAAGGGCGCCGTGTCCGCCGGGCAATGCAGGCTGTAGGCGATGGTCGCCAGCCCGGCCGAGGCAAGGCCGGCACAGGCCCCGGTGAGGGGGCGGTCGACGGGTGCGCCGCGGCGCGCCAGCGCCATCAGGACGATGAGCGGGCACAGGGCATAGAGCGGAACCGCGATCAGGCAGGCGCGCCAGTGGCGGCCGAAGATCAGCGCGTCCCACTGCTCGGCCGGCGCCTGCGCCAGCGTGTACAGGGCCCAGCCGGCCGCGACCAGGAACGGCAGCGCCAACAGGGGCAGGCGCCGCGCCGGCCGCAGGCCGGGCCGCAGGCTGCTGTGGAACAGCGAGAGCGCGATGACGGCGACGCTGGCGCCGAGCGCGGCCTTGGCGACGACCGGCGGCGTCATCCAGACCTGAGCGAAATCGGCTCGGGCGCCGAGCGTCAGCAGCACGAGCCCGGCCGTCGCGGCGAGCGCCGCCAGCGCGCAGAGCCAGGTGGCACGGCGCAGCCAGCCCGTGTCGACCGGCCGGCTGCTCGCGCTCATCAGGGAGATCAGGTCGTCGGTTCGCATGGCGGATCTTCGCAAATGCCCTGGTCCGAACGAAAATTCGCGGCGGACCCATGAAAGGTTACGGAGTGATGCCGCAGCCGCGTCATGACGGCTTCACTCCCCGTCTCGAGAGGAATTTCGCCATGGCCTGCAGGCCGCGATGGATCGCGACCTTGGCCGCGGTCTCGCTCATGCCGGCCGCGCCCGCCGCCTCCGAGACGCTTGCGCCCTGGAGCTTGACCCGGTCGATCAGGCGGCGCGTGCGCTCGGGCAACACCTGCATGGCGCGCGCCAGGTCGAGCCTCGCCTCGACTGCAGCGTCCTCCGGCGGTCCCGCGAGCTGAAAGGCGTCGTCGTCGAGCGGCAGGTTGCCGGCATGGCGGCCGGATCGGCGCAGATGGTCGACCAGCTTGTAGCGCGCGATCGCATGGGCCCAGGCGGTGACGGGGCTCGCCGGGTCGTAGGTGTGCCGCGACAGGTGCAGGGCCAGCAGCGTCTCCTGCAGCACGTCCTCGGCCTCGCTCGCCTCGCTGCGTCCCGCCCTCGCCAGCATCTGGCGCAGATAGCCGCGCAGCCGGGCGCTGATCGCGTCGAGGAAGCGCCGGTAGGCGGCGGCGTCGCCGGCGAGCGCGGCGAGGAAGGCGGGCCGGAGCTGCTGTTCGAGGTCGTCGAGAGACAAAGGGGCCGGCTGCCTTTCCCGCCGCTGCGAGGTCGATCCGGCCTATTCCGTTGCATGGCGGCGCCGGCCTCACAAGCCCGTGACCGGGCGAGGAAAGCGCGGCCAGGATGTAACCAAAGCCTCTTGCCGGGCGATCTCTCCCGCGAAGCCGCCGATGCGGCGTGCCGGAGAGACAGCATGCGCCACCAGACGATCCCAGCAGCCCGCGATGCGCAGGCGATCCCGGGCGGCCTGGTCACCGGAGCCGATCTGCTGGCCGGCGGGCTCGCCGCGGCCGGCGCGACGCACGCCTTCGGCATTCCCGGCGGCGAGGTCCTGGCGCTGGTCGATGCGCTGGGCCGCGCCGGCATCCGCTTCGAGCTCGCCCGGCACGAGAACGCCGCCGGCTTCATGGCGGAAGGGCTCTGGCATGCGACCGGCGCCCTGCCCGTGCTGGTCACGACGCTCGGTCCCGGCGTCGCCAATGCCGTCAACGTGGTCGCCAACGCGCAGCAGGATCATGTGCCGCTGGTCGTCGTCACCGGCTGCGTCGATCAGGACTTGGCCGAGAGCTATACGCATCAGATCTTCGATCATCAGGCGGTGCTGCGGCCGCTGGTCAAGGCGAGCTTCCGGGTCGCGCCCGGCAGCGAGGGACTCGTCGTCGCCAAGGCGATCGCCATCGCCCGTCGCGGCCGTCCCGGCCCGGTCCATATCGACCTGCCGATCGCGGTGGCGGAAGCCCGCACGCCCCGGCGCGCCGTCCCTGCCATACCGTCCGCCTCCTCTGCGATCCCGGCCGACCTCCAGCCTGCGCAGGCGCTGATCGCCGCCGCGCAGCGGCCGCTGGTCATCGCCGGGCTCGACCTCGTCAATCAGGGCGGAGCCGCCGAACTCGACCGATTCCTGACCCGCGCCGGCGCGCCGCTGCTCACCAGCTACAAGGCCAAGGGGCTGGTTCCGGAGGACGATGCGCGGGTGGTTGGCGCCATCGGCCTGTCGCCCAAGGCCGACACGATCGTCCGTCCGCTGCTCGAGGCGGCCGACCTGATCGTCCTGGCCGGCTATGACCCGGTCGAGATGCGCCAGGGCTGGCGGGAACCCTGGCCGGCCGGAAAACCTGTCATCGACATCGTCGCCGAGCCGGTGCAGCACGGCATGCATACCTCCACCCTCCTGCTCGAAGGCGATGTCGGCACGATCCTGACGCGCCTGGGCGATGGGCTCGCGCCGAAAGCGGCCTGGCCGGACGGCGAGCCGGCGGCGGTCCGCCGCGCCTTCCGCGCCGCATTCGCCGCGCCCGAGGAATGGGGCCCGCACGCCGTCTTCGAGACCTTGCGCCGGATCGCGCCGGCGGGCGTGGTCGCGACCGCCGATTCCGGCGCGCACCGGATCCTGCTCAGCCAGATCTGGAGCTGCGACGGGCCTCGCCGCCTGCTGCAGTCGAGCGGGCTGTGCACCATGGGCTGCGCGCTGCCGCTGGCGACCGGCGCCGCGCTCGGCTCCGGCCGGCCGACCCTGTGCTTCGTCGGCGATGCCGGTCTCGACATGGTGCTGGGCGAGCTGGCGACGCTGCGCGACCTCGCCTTGCCGGTCGTGCTGGTCGTGCTGGTCGACGAGGCGCTCGGGCTGATCGCGCTGAAGCAGCGCCAGCTCGGTCTGGCGCGGGCCGGCGTCGATATCGGCGCGAGCGATTTCGCCGCCGTAGCGCGGGCGATGGGCGGCCATGGCGTCACGATCGGCGATCGCGACAGCCTCGCGCGCGAGGCCGCGGCCGCGTTCCGGCGCGACGGCTTCACGCTGCTGGCCTGCCGCATCGATGCCGCCTGCTATGCGGGGGCGTTCTGATGGCCGGGGTCTCCATTCCGGCTGCGAAGCGGCCCCGCGACGAGCGCCTCGACCTCTTCCGCGGGCTGACCATGCTGATCATCTTCGTGGCGCATCTGCCGGAGAACAGCTGGAACGCCTTCATCCCGGCGCGCTTCGGCTTCTCGTCGGGCGCCGAGCTCTTCGTCTTCTGCTCCGGCCTCGCCAGCGCGCTCGCCTTCGGCGGCGTCTTCACGCGCCGCGGGCTGTGGCTCGGCACCGCGCGCATCCTCTACCGGATCTGGCAGGTCTACTGGGCCCAGATCGGCCTCGTCCTGGCGCTGATCGCGCTCGCCGCCGCGCTGGACCAGGCCTTCGGCCTCGCCGAGCTCGCGCGGCAGTTCGCGCCGCTGGCGGCGGATCCGGAGCGGGCGCTGCTCGGCCTCGCCACCCTGACCTGGCAGCCGGACTATCTCGACATCCTGCCGATGTATCTCGTCATCCTGGCGCTGGTGCCGGTGATGATGCTGGGCCGTCGCCTCCATGCCGGCCTGCCCTTCCTGATCGCGCTCGGGCTCTACGCCGCGGTCTGGACCACGGGGCTGAACCCGCCCGGCAACCCCTGGACCGGCGCGGGCTGGTTCCTCAACCCCTTCGCCTGGCAGCTGATCTTCTTCATCGGCTTCTTCATCGGCATGAAATGGCTGCCGGTGCCCCGGCTCGGGGACCGGCGGCTGATGGCGCTGGCGGCGCTGTCGGTCCTGCTGTCGCTGCCGCTGTCCTTCTGGGGCATCCTCGAGCTCTGGCCCGCGGCTCAGGCAGCGCGCGACCTCGTCCTTCCCGCCAGCGAGAAGACCGATCTGCACATCCTGCGCGTGCTGCATTTCCTCGCCGTCGCCTATCTCGTCCTGAGCCTGATCGAGCCCTTGCGCCACAGGCTCGACCGGGGGGCGGGCCATCTCCTCGTCCTGATCGGCCGCCAATCGCTTCCGGCCTTTCTGGCCAGCGCCGTGCTGGCGAGGCTCCTCGGCGTCGCCGCCGACATGGCCGGGCGCAGCGAGCTGGCCGTGGCGCTGCTCAACCTGACCGGCTTCGCCCTGATCCTGGCCACGGCGGTGGTCGTCGGCTGGTTCAAGGGCGCACCATGGGCCGGGCCGGGAGGCGGACACGCCGCCGGCCGCCAGAGCGCGCCGGCAGCCGGTTCCGGAGTCCCCACACGGCTCCGTGAAGCGAGTTGAACGCCGCTCGATCGCCTGTCTCTCGAACTCCCTGAAGAGCGCCGGCATCAGCGCGGCAACGGAGCAGCCCATGTCCTACGCCATCCATCACGACCTCTCCGGCATGCGCATCACCGTTTCCGGCGATGCTGCGCGCCTCGCCTGGAACGACCTGCTCGAGGCGCTGCTGGCGCATGCCGCCACCACGCCCGAGCATCTCGCCCGGGCGCTCGTCGCCGATCCCGACTTCGCCCTCGCCCACGCCGTGAAGGGGCTGATGCTGCTGTCGCTTGCACGCGCCGAGCTGACGGCGCCGGCACGCGACTGCCTGGCCCGGGCGCAGGCGGCAGCGCTCCTGCGGCCGGTGACGCCGCGCGAGGCGATGGTCGTCGAGGCGCTGGCGCTCTGGCTCGGCGACGCTCCGCGCCGGGCGGCGGAGCGGCTGGAGGCGATTCTGCTGGCCCACCCCCGCGACGTGCTGGCGCTCAAGCTCGCGCACGGGCTGCGCTTCATGCTCGGCGACCAGGCCGAGATGCTGTCGACGCTAGGGCGCATCGCCCCGGGCTTCGGCGAGAGCCACCCGCTCGCCGGCTTCGTCCATGGCTGCCATGCCTTCGCGCTGGAGGAGCAGGGCTTCTACGCCGAGGCCGAGCGGGCCGGCCGCCGCGCCGTGGCTCTCAGCCCGCGCGACGTCTGGGGCCGGCATGCCGTCGCCCATGTGCTGGAGATGACCGGGCGTGCCGACGAAGGCATCGCCTGGCTCGGCGACGGCCGTGCCTGGGCGCATGCCAACAATCTGCGCTTCCATATCGTCTGGCACCTGGCGCTGTTCCGGCTCGAGCGCGGCGAGACGGACGAGGTCCTGCGGCTCTATGACGAGGAGATCCGGGCCGAAGAAACCGACGACTACCGCGACATCGCCAACGGCGCCTCGCTGCTGGCACGACTCGGCTATGCCGGCGTCGATGTCGGCGATCGCTGGGAGGAGCTCGCCGCGAAGGCCGAGCGCCGCATCCATGACGGGCGCCTCGTCTTCGCCGACCTGCATTATGCCCTCTCGCTGCTCGGCGCCGGCCATGCCGACGGAGCCGAGGCCATCGCGCGCAGCCTGATCGAGGATGCGCGGGCCCATCCCAGCGGCGAGCGGCGTGCCGCCGCCCGCAAGGGCGCGCTCGCCGCCTTCGGGCTGATCGCCTTCCATGAAGGCGATCATGACGAAGCCGCCCGCCTGCTCGGCGCCGCCCGCGACGGACTCGCCGCCATCGGCGGCAGCCACGCCCAGCGCGACCTGTTCGAGCAGGCCTATGCGGAGAGCCTGATCCGCGCCGGCCAGCACGACCGTGCCGCGGAGATTCTCGGCCAGCGCCTGAAGCGGCGCGGCGGCCCCAACCTCTTCGCCGCACGCAGGCTGGCGCTGCTGCGCAGCCGCGGCGCCGGACACCTTGTCGCTCTCGCCGTCGCCTCCGCCCCGCTCGCCACCGCCCACGGACCCCTCGAAAGGACGACATCATGACCACCGCGACCATGACCCGCGGCTTCGCGCTGCCCTCGACCCGCACCGTGATCAATCTCGCTCTCGGCGGCTTCGCCGGGCTGGGTTTCTGGGAGCTGTTCTCCTCGGTGCCCACGGCCTGGTTCGCCGAGTATCCGCTCGAGCCGCCCGAGCTGGTGAAGTCGCTGTTCGCGCATCAGCTCGGCGTCACGCTCTCGACACCGGTCGCCAAGCTGCTGCACTTCGCCACCGGCTTCCTGTTCTATCCGCTGGGCTACTGGGTGCTGACGCGCTGGTTGAAGAGCTTCGGCATGCCGGCCGATGGCTGGATCTGGGGCGTCATCACCTATTTCATCGCGCTCGCCTTCTTCGCCCCGCTCGCCGGGCAGCAGGTCCTGCTCAGCGACGTGCCGCGCCTGTCCTTCATGAGCCTCGTCGGCCACGCCATCTACGGCTATCTCGCCGCCCATGTCTTCGAGGCGCTCGAGGCGCGCTCGACATGAACGCGACGCGAGGACGAGCCATGCTCGACAGGCGCGCCTTCATCGGGTTCGCGGCGGCAGCCCTGGCGGCCGCGACCGGCGCGGAGGCCGAAACCCGGGCGGGAATGCCCCGCCCGGTCAACACCCTCGGTTCCCCGGAGGGGCTCGCGATCCGCGGCTACGATCCGGTCGCCTATTTCCGCGAGGGCGGCCCGCGGCCCGGCGAGTCCGAGTTCGCGGTCCGCCATGGCGGCGCGACCTGGCGTTTCGCCAGTGCCGAGCACAAGGCGCTGTTCGAGGCCGATCCCCAGCGCTATCTGCCGGCCTATGGCGGCTTCTGCGCCTATGGGACCTCGCGCGGCTATCTGGTGAAGATCGAGCCGGAGGCCTGGTCGATCGTCGGCGGCCGGCTCTTTCTCAACTACGATCTCGGCGTGAAGGACAGCTGGCTTCGCCGGACGAAGACCTATATCGCCCGCGCCGACGCCGGCTGGCCGCGCCTGAGCTCGGCCGATATCCGATAGGGCCGGGCGATCACGCGCGCGGCGTCGTCAGGCGCGGGCGGCGGTGACGACGATCTCGATCATGGCGCCGCCGCCGAGATCGGCGACGCCGACAGTCGCCCGAGTCGGCATGTCGTCGCCGAAGAAGCTCGTCCAGACGGCGTCCATCTCCTTCCTCTGCGCGAGGTCGGTGACGAAGTTCTGCGCCGCCACGATCGCCTTGCGGTCGAGCCCGACCTCGCCGAGATAGCCCTCGATCTTGGTCAGGATGTTCCGGGTCTGCGCGCCCATCGATTGGGTGGTGTCGTCGGCGATGACGCCGCCGACGAAGACCAGATTGCCGACCTCGACGATGCGGTTCTGGATCGGGGTGCGGATGGAACGCTTGATGGCCATGATGGTCCCTTTCTGCTGGTTGAGGATGGTCAATGCGCCTGCGGCGCGAAGCGGGCGATGCCGAGCCCGTCGACCGGGACGTTGCTGCGTCCGGTCGCGATGATCTCGGCCATGACCGCGCCGGCGCCGGGGCCGAGCTGGAAGCCATGCGCCGAAAAGCCGAACTGGTGATAGACGCCCTCGTGCCTCGCGCTCGGGCCGAAGACCGGCAGGTCGTCCGGCATCCGCGCCTCGATGCCGGCCCAGGCGCGCAGGATCGGCGCGCCGCGCATGATCGGGAACAGGTCCCAGACCGTTCCGGCATTGGCGGCCAGCTTGCGCCAGTCGAGGATCGTGCGGTTCTCGTCGCGCAGCGCCCGGCCGCGATAGCCGCCGCCGATCAGCACCGTGCCGTTGGCGAACTGCTTGAAGGACAGTTTCCGGCGCAGCATGATCACCACCGGCTCGATGAAGGCCGCCATCGGCGCGGTGATCATCAGCATCGGCGCGATCACCTCGAGCGGCACCGGTTCGCCGAGATCGGCGGCGATGCGGTCGGCCCAGGCGCCGGCGGCGTTGACGAGGCGCGGCGCGGCGAAGCTGCCGGCGTCGGTCTCGACGCGCCAGACCGCGCCCTCCCGGCGAACCCTGTCGACGCGCACGCCCTCGCGGATGACGGCGCCGCGGTTCTGCGCCTTGCGCTTGAAGGCCTGCGTCGCCCGCAGCGGGATCGCCGCCCCGTCCCGCCGCGAGACGATGCCGCCGGGGCAGCTCTCCGAGACGGCGGGAACCAGCTCGCGCAGCTGCCGGGCGTCGATCAGCTCCTCATGGTGGAAGCCGCGCAGCGTCAGGTCGTCGACGCGCGCCCTGCAGTCCGCCAGGTCCTCCGCGGTCTCCGCCACGAGCACCTGGCCGTCGCAGGTGAAGCCGCAATCGTCGTCGACCAGCTCGCCGATCCGGTGCCAGAGCGCCATGGAGGCGTTGGAGAGCGGGATCTCCGCGACATGGCGGGCGAGCTGGCGCACGCCGCCGGCGTTGACCCCGGAGGCGTGGCGGCCGGCATGGTCCTTCTCCAGCAGGATGACCGTCATGCCCCGCAGCGCGCAATGCAGCGCCGTCGAGCAGCCATGGATGCCGCCGCCGACGATGATGACATCGGCATTGCGGCGCCCGGCGCTCACCGTACCACCGCCTTCACCGCGGCGTCGGTCTGCGGCAGCGCCGCGAGCTCGGCGAGCGTCACCGGCTTCACCGGCGGCCGCAGGCGATAATAGCCGACCTCGGCCGGGGTCGTGCCATGGGCCTGTGCGATCAGCTCGACCACGGTCGGCCCGCACAGGCGGCCCTGGCACGGACCCATGCCGCAGCGCAGGAAGGCCTTCATCTGGTTGGGGCCGGTGACGCCGAGGCGGATCGCGGTCTCGCGGACCCGGCCGGCCGTGACCTCCTCGCAGCGGCAGACGATGGTCTCGTCCTGTGGCGGGGCGAGGAATTGCGACGCCGGCTTGTAGAGCAGGTCGAGGAAGCGCCGGCCGCGCAAGGCACGCGCGAGCGCGGCGCGGATCGGCGCGCCCAG
>NZ_FYAS01000001.1 GCF_900185715.1 Allobosea sp. CS1GBMeth4 | reverse complement strand
TCTAGGTTCTGGACTCATAAGCCCTGAGCCAGAGTCGGGTTGATGCGAGGGTGACAGCTGCGAGGAAGTTTCTGGCGAGCTTGTCGAAGCGGGTCGCGACGCGCCGGAAGTGCTTGAGCTTGCAGAAGTATCGCTCGATGAGGTTGCGCTGGCGGTAGAGCGTAGGATCGATCGAGCGCTGGACCTTGCGGTCCTTCTGCGTCGGGATGTGGGCGCAGCCACCCCGCGCGGCGACGAGATCGATGACGGCGCGAGCATCGTAGCCGCGATCGGCGACGAGAGCCTGGGCCGGCTTCAGGCCATCGATCAGGGCTTCGACGGCGGCCTTGTCGGAAGCCTGGCCCGCTGACAGCACAATCCGCAGCGGCAGCCCGTCCTGGTCGACCAAGGCGTTGATCTTGGTGCTCAGTCCTCCACGAGAACGGCCGATGGCGTGATCCGGCCCCCCTTTTTTCCACCGGCGGCATGCTGATGGGCGCGGATGATGGAACTATCGATCAGGTGCATCGAGCCTGGCGATCCGGCCGCCAGAGCCTCGAACACCCTGAGCCAGACGCCGGCCTTGGCCCAACGGTTGAAGCGGTTATAGACCGTCGTGTGCGGGCCATAACGGCTCGGCAGGTCGCGCCAAGGCGAGCCTGTCCGAAGCACATAGAAGATGCCGTTGATCCCCCGCCGATCGTCCACCCGGGCCACCCCGCGCGGCTTGTTCGGCAGCAGCGGCTCGATCAGCCGCCACTCCGCTTCGCTCAGATCGTATCGCGCCATCAAAGCCTCCTGACGGAGACGTTGAATCAGCCAAGACCAGCGGCGGCAACCTTTATGGGTTCAGAACCTAG
>NZ_FYAS01000004.1 GCF_900185715.1 Allobosea sp. CS1GBMeth4 | reverse complement strand
CGGTGCGGCCGCGACCGGCGCCGGAGCCGGCGATGGCGGCAGCGGGCGTGGCTCCTCCGCCGCGGGCTGGCGCGGCTCGGCCTCGAACGCCAGCGGCCGTTCGGCCAGGCCTTCGGCCGGCGTCGGGATCGCGACGCGCCCGCCGCTGCGCATGATGTTGGTCTCGACCACGACATCCGAAGCGCCGCCGATCATCACGAGGTGCTCGACATTGTCGCGCCGCACGAGGATCAGCTGGCGCTGCCGGTCGAGATCGTAGACGTCGACCACGCCGAGACGCGGCTGGCGCGCGCGGCCCCCGCCCTGGCCCTTGAACTTCAGTCGGCCGCCACTCATCCGCCGCAGGAAGAAGCCGAGCAGCGCGACCAGGAGCAGCACGATCGCGAAGGCGATGAACCAACGCAGCCCGGAGGAAAGTTCGAAGCCAAACAGAGTCTGCAAGGTCTGCCTCATGAAGCGACGCGACAGCCGCCGACCGCTCTTTGTAAGGGCGCTCAGACGGATAGACGGGGTTGGCTATACCATAAGCTCCGGCAATTCGAGAAACATGGTTAGCGGATGGTTAACATCATCCTGAGGATCGCGCGGAATTAACGGCACGTTAACCATGCACCCGGCAATATTTACCCAGTGCGGCGCGCGGCCGCCGGGGAGATCGGCGGCCATGGCGGAGAACGGCCTGAACCTGATGGGAGCGTTGAAGACGCGGATGCACTGGCACCAGGCCCGGCAGAAGCTGCTCGCCGAAAACGTCTCCAATGCCGACACGCCCCGCTTCAAGCCGCACGACCTGCGCGCGCCCTCCCCGCCCGGCAATGGCGGCGTGACCCTGGCCCAGACCTCGCCGCTGCATCTCGGCCTTTCCGGCCAGCGCGGCGGCTTCGATCCGCGCGATCCGAAGCGCTTCGAGACCACCCCGAGCGGAAACAGCGTCAACCTCGAGGACGAGATGATGAAGGTCGCGCAGAACCAGTCGGACTACCAGCTCGCCGCCTCGCTCTACAGCAAGGGGCTCGGGCTGATGAAGATCGCGATCGGCAAGGGTCGCTAACCGGGTCGCGCAGGAGCCGCATCATGGATCTGCTCAAGAGCCTCGCCGTCGCCGCCTCCGGCCTGAAGGGCCAGGCCGGCCGCATGCGCGTCATCGCCGAGAACCTCGCCAACGCCGATTCCTCGCCGGAGCGCGCCGGGGTCGAGCCCTATCGCCGCAAGATCGTCACCTTCCAGGGCAAGCTCGACCGCGAGCTCGAGGCCCAGGTCGTCGAACTCGGCCGCGTCAGCCGCGACCGCAGCGATTTCCGGTCCAAATACGATCCGGGGCACCCCGCTGCCGACGCGAGCGGCCAGGTCCGCATGCCGAACGTCAACTCCCTGGTCGAGACCATGGACATGCGCGAGGCCCAGCGCAGCTACGAGGCCAACCTCAACGTGATCTCGTCCACGCGCCGGATGATCCAGCGCACCATCGACATCCTGCGCGTCTGACGCGGCAGCGCGCGTGCCGTTCGGCGGGAACCAGCCGAGCGGCAGAATTCGCGCCGAACCAACCAGCGGAGCTGATCCGATGACCACCTCGAGTTTCGCCGCCGGCGCCTACGCCTCCATGCAGGGGCTCGGTTCGAGCGGCCTGATGAAGAAGCCGGCCTCGACCGGCGGCCTCGCCGGCGCCGGCGCCGGCCTGCCCGACTTCTCCGCCCTCGTCGGCAAGGCGCTGGAATCGACGGCGCAGAGCGCCCGCCTGGCCGACGTCCAGGCCGCCAATGTCGCCGCCGGCCGCTCCGACGTCGTCGACGTGGTCACGGCGGTCGCCGAGAGCGAGGCCGCGATCGAGACGCTGGTGGCGGTGCGCGACCGCGTCATCGCCGCCTATGAGGAAATCATGCGGATGCCGGTCTGAAGGCCCGCCGCCCAACGCCGAACGGAACGCCAGCCGATGACCTCCGCAGCCATCCTCGACGTCGCCCGCGACGGCATCCTCGTCTTCCTCAAGGCCGGGGCGCCGCTGATGCTGATCGCGCTCGTCGTCGGCCTCGTCGTCTCGCTCGTCCAGGCGCTGACGCAAATCCAGGAGCAGACCCTGGTCTACGTGCCGAAGATCATCGCCGTCTTCGCGGCCATGCTGTTGTTTTTGCCGTTCATGGGCGACGCCCTGGCGGGTTATATGGGCAGGGTCGCCGTCCGAATCGCCACGGGCGAATGAGTCCTGCGCCGGCCAGCGCGTCCTTCTCGCGGACTCAGGCCGGCGCGCCATGCTGGCGCGGGAGCCGGGTCCGCCCGATGCAGATCGCCATCCTGCCCGAGATCAGCGCGCTGTTCGTGCTGGTCTTCGCGCGCGTCGGCACTCTCGTCATGCTGATGCCGGGCATCGGCGAGCGCTTCATCCTCTCGCGCGGCCGGCTCGCGCTCGCCTTCTTCCTCGCCCTCGTCATCCTGCCGATGGCGCGCGGCCAGATCGCGATCCCGCAGGACCCGGCCGGGCTGGGCGGGCTGCTGATCAGCGAGATCCTGGTCGGCCTCGTCATCGGCGCCAGCGTGCGCCTGCTGATGGGCGCCCTGCAGACCGCCGGCTTCATCATCGCCCAGACGCTCGGCCTCGGCTTCGCCATCACCGTCGACCCGACCGGCGGCCTGCAGAACCCGTCTCTCGCCAACTTCCTCTCCATGCTCGGCATCACGCTGATCCTGGCGGCCGACCTGCATCACCTCGCACTCGGCGCCATTCATGAGAGCTACCGGCTGCTGCCCCCCGGCGGCTTCCCGGAGATCGGCGACGTGATGACGCTCGCGCTCAAGGCGATGACGCAGGGCTTTGCGCTCGCGGTGCAGATCTCCGCGCCGTTCATCGTCTTCGGGCTGCTGTTCAATCTCGGCCTCGGCGTGCTGGCGCGGCTGATGCCGCAGCTCCAGGTCTTCTTCCTCGCGATTCCCGCCTCGATCCTCGGCGGCATGCTGGTACTGCTCGCCGCGGTCGGCGTGATGATGGGCGTCTTCCTCGACGATCTCGGCGCCTTCCTGCGCCAGTTCATCGGCGGCTGAGGAGGCTCGGGCATGGCCGAGGGCGCCGAGAACGAAGACCGCACGGAAGAACCGACCCAGCGAAAGCTCGACGAAGCCATCGAGAAGGGCGACGTCGCGCGCTCGCAGGAGATCGGCACCTTCTTCGTGCTCTGCGGCTTCACGCTGGCGCTTCTGATCGGCGCCGGCAGCGCCGCCCGCGACGCCGCGCTCTCGCTGCGCTCTTTCCTGATGAACGCCCATCAGGTCTCCGACGACGCGGGCGCCCTCTTCCATGTCACCAGCAAGGCGGTGATGACCGGCTTCGGCGCCCTCGTCGTGCCGCTCGGTCTGATCCTGCTTGCCGCGCTCGCCGGCGCCCTGATCCAGCACAAGCCGCTCTGGACCACCGAGCCGCTGATGCCGAAATTCGACCGGATCTCGCCCATGGCCGGCGCCAAGCGCATCTTCGGCAAGGAAGCCTGGGTCAACTTCGCCAAGGGGCTCGCCAAGATCCTCCTCGTCGGCGTCGGCGTCTGGCTCGTGCTCTGGGGCGAGCGTGACCGGCTCCAGGGCTTCGCCCAGATGGACGTGCATGCCCTGCTGCCGGCCGTCCTCGTCCTGACGGTCAAGCTGATGGCCGGGGTGCTCGCCATCTTCGCGATCATCGCCATCGGCGATTTCGGCTACCAGCGCTTCAGCTGGTACCGGCGCCAGCGCATGACCAAGCAGGAACTCAAGGACGAATACAAGAACACCGAGGGCAATCCCGAGGTGAAGGCCAAGCTCCGGCAGCTGCGCGCCCAGCGCGCCCGCTCGCGCATGATGGCGCAGGTGCCGAAGGCGACGGTGATCATCACCAACCCGACCCACTACGCCGTCGCCCTGCAATACGAGCAGGGCCAGGGCGCGCCTGTCTGCCTCGCCAAGGGCGTCGACGCGATCGCGCTCAAGATCCGCGAGGTCGCCGGCGAGCACAGCATCCCGATCGTCGAGAACCCGCCCCTCGCCCGCGCCCTCTATGCCACCGTCGAGGTCGACGACGAAATTCCTGTCGAACACTATCAGGCGGTGGCGGAAGTCATCGGATACGTCTTGCGCCTGAAGCGCCGGCGCGCCTAACTCGCTGGCTGGGCCGGCCTTCCTGGGCTATTGCCGGCCTCGACCCACCGCTGACGGGCGATTGAAGGAAACGGACCCGCTGCAATGAGCGCAAGCACGGCATCGACCGCGATCGACCGCTCCGACCGGCCCGGCCATGTCGGGATCATCCTTCTGGTCGCCGGCCTCCTGGTCGGCGCCGCGATCGCGCTCGGCTTCATCGCCAACGAATGGGCGCAGCCGCTGATCCTCGGCCTGCTCGCGCTGCTCTCCGTCGTCGGCGTCTTCTCCCTGTTCGCCTTCGCGATCGGGCTGGTCCAGTTCGCCGGGCGCGCCGCGCGCAACGACCTGACCAAGGCGATCGTCGACGGCGCCGAGGACGGCATCGTCGTCAGCGAGGGCGACAGCCGCATCGTTTACGCCAACGAGGCTTATCTCGCCCTCGCCGGCGCCCGCAATGCCAGCGAGATCACGCCGGTCGAGCGTCTGTTCAAAGGCCGGGCCGAGGTCTCGGAGGCGATCTACCGCCTCGCCACCGCCGCCCGTGCCGGCCGCCGGCTGTCGGAGGAGATCCGGCTCGAGCCGGCGCTGAACCAGCGCGGCGCCGTCGGCTGGTATCGCGTGCGCGTCTCGCCGATCACGCGCGCAGGCCGGCCCGCCTGCCTGTGGAGCGTCGCCGACATCACGCCCGAGCGCGAGCGCCAGGAGAACGCCTTCCAGGAACTCCAGCACGCCATCGACTATCTCGACCACGCTCCGGCCGGCTTCCTCTCCATCGACGCCGATGGCGAGGTGCCCTATCTCAACGCGACGCTGGCCGGCTGGCTCGACTACGATCTCGCCCGCTTCGGTTCCGGCGGCCTGCAGCTCGACGATATCGCCTCGCCGAACGCCACAGCGCTGATCCAGGCCATTCGCGGCCAGCCCGGCGATGTCCGCATCGAGGTGCTGGACGTCGATCTGCGCCGCCGCAACGGCCAGTCGCTGCCGGTCCGGCTGCACCATCAGGTCGCCTTCGGCCAGGACGGACGCGCCGGGGCCTCGCGCACGCTGGTGCTCAACCGCGCCGCCGGCGAGGCCGGGGCCGACCGCCATACCGACGCCGAGGCGCGCTTCGCCCGCTTCTTCCATGCGACGCCGATGGCGATCGCGACCGTCGACCGCCACGGCGCGATCCTGCGCTCGAACGCTTCCTTCGCCCGCCTGACGCAAGGCGGCGCCCAGCCGGCGACGATCCAGGAGCTGGTCAACGGCAACGGCGCCTTCGCCCAGGCCTTCGAGGCGGCGCTCGCCGGCAAGGGCGAGATCGCGCCACTCGACGTGACGCTCGCCGGCGAGGACGGCCGCTCGGCCCGGCTCTATCTCTCGCCCGTTCCGGCGAGCGAGGATGCCGACGGCGAGCGCGCCATCGTCTACGCGCTGGAGACCACCGCCGAGCGCAAGCTCAAGGACAACATGGACCAGGCCGGCAAGATGCAGGCGGTCGGCCAGCTCGCCGGCGGCATCGCGCACGACTTCAACAACGTGCTGCAGGTCATCATCAACGCCTCCGAGTTCCTGCTCGCCAGCCACAAGCCGACCGATCCGTCCTTCCCGGACATCATGCAGATCAAGCAGAACGCCTATCGGGCGGCCTCGCTGGTCCGGCAATTGCTCGCCTTCTCGCGCCGGCAGACACTGCGCCCGCAGGTGCTGGCGCTCGGCGACGTGCTCTCCGATCTCTCGCTGATGCTGAAGCGCGTCGTCGCCGACAAGATCTCGCTCGATGTCCGCCAGGGGCGCGACCTCTGGCCGGTCAAGGCCGATCTCGGCCAGCTCGAGCAGGTCGTGGTCAACCTCGCCGTCAACGCCCGCGACGCAATGCAGAGCGGCGGCAAGCTGCAGGTGCGCACCCGCAACGTGCCGGCCGGCGAGGTCGGCGAGCTCGGCTACGACGCCCTGCCCGCCGCCGACTATGTCCTGCTCGAGGTCGAGGACAGCGGCACCGGCATCCCGCAGGAGCATCTGGAAAAGATCTTCGAGCCGTTCTTCACCACCAAGGAGGTCGGCAAGGGCACCGGCCTCGGCCTCTCCATGGTCTACGGCATCGTCAAGCAGACCGGCGGCTTCGTCTTCTGCGACTCGGTCGTCGGCCGCGGCACGAATTTCCGCATCTTCCTGCCGCGCTATGTCCCGACCGAGGAGGACATCGCGGCCGAGGCCGCCAGCCGGGAGGCGCCGAAGAAGGCCGCCGCCGACCATACCGGCGCCGGCGTCATCCTGCTGGTCGAGGACGAGGACGCGGTGCGCGCGCTCAACGCCCGCATGCTCGTCTCGCGCGGCTACACCGTCCACGAAGCCGCCTCCGGCGTCGAGGCACTCGATCTGTTCAAGCAGCACGAGGGCAAGATCGACCTCGTCATCTCCGACGTGGTCATGCCCGAAATGGACGGCCCGACGCTGCTCGGCGAATTGCGCAAGCGCAACCCGGCGACCAAGGTCGTCTTCGTCTCCGGCTATGCCGAGGAAGCCTTCCGCAAGAACCTGCCCGAGGGCGAGGATTTCCACTTCCTGCCCAAGCCCTTCACGATGAAGCAGCTCGTCGAGACGGTGAAGGCGGCGATGGCCTGAGCGCGCCGGCCGCCGCCGCCGGCATTACCAAGAGTTCATCCGGCGGACAGGCTCGTCGCCACGCCCGGCCTCTACAGTGGCGCGTCCTCGACAGCGCTGCGCCGAGACCGCCGATGAAACGTTACGCCGTCATAGCCCTCGCGGCGGCTGCCGCCGCCCTCGCCGCCTATCGCGTGATCAGGCAGCAGGACGGCCCGCAGCCGGCCCGGGCCGAACGGCGCGCAGAGGCGCCGGCGACCCCGGTCACGACCATCCTCGCGGCGCGCGCCGAAGTGCCGGTCACGCGCCGTTCGATCGGCTTCGCCGAGCCGGCGGCGATCGTCGCGGTCAAGTCCCGGCTCGACGGCGTCATCGCCGAGCAGCACGTCAGGGAGGGCCAGGAGGTCAGGCAGGGCGACCTGCTCTTCACCTCGACGATCGCGAGCTCAGGGCGCAGGTCGCCCGCGACGAGGCCAATGTCGAGCGCGACAAGGCGACCCTGGCGCAGAAGCGCGCCGATCTCGCCCGCCAGAAGAGCCTCGTCGACAAGGGCGCCGGCACGCAGCAGGCGTTCGACCAGGCCACCGCCGACGAGGCCGTCGCCGCCGCCGCCATCAAGGCGGACGAGGCGACGCTGGCGCTCGACCGCGTCCGGCTCGGCTACACCAGGATCACCGCCCCGATCTCCGGCCGGCTCGGCGCCATCACGGCGACGCCGGGCAACGCGGTGCGCGCCAACGACGCCAGCGCCAACCTCGTCACCGTGACGGAGCTCGCCCCGATCCGCGTCGCCTTCACCCTGCCCGAGCGCGACCTCGCCCTGCTGCGGACGGCGGCCGCGGCGCAGAATCCGGCGAGGGTGACCGCCTTCGCCTCCGGCACGCACGAGGAACTCGGCACCGGCGACCTCTCCTTCATCGATTCGGCGGTCGACATCCCTTCGGGCACGGTCGGCGTGAAGGCTCTGTTCACGAACGAGCCGCACCGGCTCTGGCCTGGGGAGTATGTCGATGTCGTGGTCGCGCTCGGCACCCTGCCTGCGGCGCTGACGATCCCGTCGGTCGCCCTGCAGGAGGGCCAGAAGGGCCCGTTCGTCTATGTCGTCGCCCCCGACGGCACGGTCGAGGCGAGGCCGGTCAAGGTGGCCTCGAACGAGAACGGCGTCGCGGCGCTCGCCTCCGGCCTGTCGCAGGACGAGAAGGTCGTCACCGAGGGGCAGTCGCGGCTGGCGCCCGGCGCCCGGGTCAGGCTGGCCGGCCAGCAAACCGCCAGTCCGTGAGGGCGCGCCATGTCGGTCTCGGCCTTCTGCATCCGCCACCCCGTCGCGACGATCCTGATGTCGTGCGCGCTCATCCTCGGCGGCCTGTTCGCCTGGCGCTCGCTTCCCGTCGCGGCGCTGCCGCGGGCCGAGTTCCCGGTCGTCAACGTCTCGGCGCAACTGCCCGGCGCCTCGCCGGAGATCATGGCGACCTCGGTGGCGACGCCACTGATCAAGCAGTTCGCCACCATCGCCGGCATCGACTCGATCGCCACCACCAACGCGCAGGGGTCGACCTCGATCGCGATCCAGTTCGCGCTCGACCGCGATATCGATGCGGCGGCGGCCGACGTCCAGGCCGCGATCGCCCGCACCCAGCGCCAGCTCCCGGCCGAGATGACGACGCCGCCGAGCTATCGCAAGTTCAATCCCGCCGACGCGCCGATCCTGCTCCTGGCGCTGAAGAGCGAGGTCACGCCGCTCTCCAGGATCGACGCCTTCGTCCAGCAGGTGCTCTCGCCGACGCTCTCCACCGTCGAAGGCGTGGCGCAGGTCCAGATCTTCGGCAGCCAGAAATATGCCGTGCGCATCCAGGTCGACCCGACTGCGCTCGCCGCCCGCGGCATCGGCATCAACGAATTGCAGGCGGCGATCACCGCCGCCAACGCCAACACGCCGGTCGGCACCCTGCAGTCCGGCCCGCAGCAGCTGACGCTCGAGGCGCAGACCCAGCTCGCCGACGCCGCGCAGTTCGCCGACATCATCGTCGCCACCCGCGACGGCCGGCCGGTCCGGCTCGGCGACGTCGCCAGGGTGATCGACTCGGTCGAGAACCTGCAGCTCGCCAGCTGGTATGACGGCTCGCGCGCCCTCGTGGTCGCGGTCTTCCGCCAGCCCGACGCCAACACGGTCGAGGTCGTCGACCGCGTCAGGGCCGCGATCGGCCAGATGCAGTCGCTGCTGCCGCCGGCGACCACGCTCGGCCTGCTCAACGACCGCTCCAGTTCGATCCGCCAGGCGGTCGAGGACGTGCAGTTCACGCTGGGCCTGACGATCGTGCTGGTCGTCGCGGTGATCTTCCTCTTCCTGCGCCGCTTCACTGCGACGCTGATCCCGGCGGTGGCGGTGCCGATCTCGCTGATCGCGACGCTGGGGGCGATGTACCTGCTTGATTTCTCGATCGACAATATCTCGCTGCTCGGCCTGACGCTGGCGGTCGGCCTCGTCGTCGACGACGCCATCGTCATGCTGGAGAACATCGTCCGGCATATGGAGGAGGACGGTCTCTCCGCCTTCGACGCGGCGCTGAAGGGCGCGAGCGAGATCGGTTTCACCATCGTCTCGATCTCGCTCTCGCTGGTCGCGGTCTTCATTCCCGTGCTGCTGATGGGCGGCGTGATCGGGCGCGTCTTCAACGAGTTCGCCGTGGTCGTCACCGTCGCCATCCTCGCCTCGGCCTTCGTCTCGCTGACCCTGACGCCGATGATGTGCGCCCGGCTCGGCGCGAGCGCTGCCGCCCGCGGCGCCGGCGACGGCAAGGACCGCCTCGCGATCCTCGAACGCGGTTTCGACGCCCTGCTCGGCGCCTATCGCGCCGGCCTCGACCTCAGTCTCGACTACCGCCGCACGGTGCTGATGCTCTTCCTCGCCAGCGTCGCCGCCAGCGCCTGGCTGGTGGTGACCATCCCCAAGGGCTTCTTCCCGCAGGAGGATATCGGACAGCTCCAGGTCGCGACCGAGGCGCGCCAGGACATCTCCTTCGACGCCATGTCCGCCTTGCAGCAGCAGGTCGAGGCGGTCTTCCGGCGTTCGCCGCATGTCGCCCATGTCGCCTCGAGCATCGGCTCCGGCGGCTCCTCCGGCAGCCTCAATGCCGGACGGCTCTTCGTCGAGCTGAAGCCCAAGGAGGAGCGACCGCCCTTGCAGCAGCTGCTTGGCGAACTGCGCCGCCAGCTCGCGGCGATCCCGGGCATCGCGACCTACATGTCGCCGGTGCAGAACCTCAACATCGGCGCGCGCGCCTCCAAGAGCCAGTACCAGTTCGTGATGCAGTCGATCGATCAGGCGGCGCTCTCCGACTGGTCGGGCAGGATGCTGGAGGCGATGCGCCATGATCCGCTCTTCGTCGACGTCACCAGCGACCTGCAGAACAAGGCCCTGCTCGCCAACCTCGTCGTCGACCGCGCCAAGGCGCAATCCATGGGCATCACCGCCGACGTGCTGCGCTCCAGCCTCTATTCCGGCTTCGGCGTGCGCCAGATCTCGACGATCTACACCACCAGCGACAGCTATCAGGTCATCATCGAGTTCGACCCCAGCATCGCCTGGTCGGACGGACGGCTCGACCAGATCCGCTTCCGCGCCTCCTCGGGCGCGCTCGTGCCGCTCGGTTCCTTCGCCCGGATCGAGCGCAAGGCCGGCCCGCTCACCGTCAACCAGCTCGGCCAGCTCCCGGCTGTCACCCTCTCCTTCAACCTGCCCGCCGGCCGCGCGCTCGGCGAGGCCGTGCAGCGCGTCGACGCGATCAAGGCGCAGCTCGGCCTGCCGCCGCAGATCGCCACCAGCTTCGCCGGCGTCGCCCAGACCTTCCAGCAATCGCTCGGCAATCAGGGCCTGCTGATCGCCGGCGCGGTGCTGACGATCTACATCGTGCTCGGCATCCTCTATGAGAGCTTCATCCATCCGCTGACCATCCTGACCGGCCTGCCGGCGGCGGCACTCGGCGCGCTGCTGACGCTGAAGCTCTTCGGCCTCGACCTCTCGGTCATCGCCGTGATCGGGCTCCTGATGCTGATCGGCATCGTCAAGAAGAACGCGATCATGATGATCGACGTCGCGCTCGAACTGCAGCGCGCCGGCGAGCTGCCCCGGACCGCGATCCGCGAAGCCTGCCTGCGCCGCTTCCGGCCGATCATGATGACGACCCTGGCCGCGATCCTCGGCGCCCTGCCGATCGCGATCGGTGCCGGCGCCAGCGCCGAATTGCGCCAGCCGCTTGGCCTCGCCGTGGTCGGCGGGCTGATCGTCTCGCAGGTGCTGACCCTGTTCATCACCCCGGTGATCTTCCTCGTCATGGAAGAGCTCTCGCGCCGGCTCGGCGGCAAGGACTCGGCCGCGCCCACCAAGGTGACGGACATCGGCAAGCCGGCCTGACGAAGCGCAGGCGGCCGGCCGAAAGGATCAACCGGCGAAGGTCGAGCCCGGCTCCGCCGATGCCAACCGGACCAGGCGGCAGTCCCTCACCGCCGCCAGCCGATGCACCATCGCCTCCCGATAGACCGGATCGCGGAACAGCGCGGCGAAGGCCTCGACGCTCGGATACTCCGCGATGAAACAGACATCCCAGCGCTCGCCCTCCGGGCCGATCAGCATCTGCTCGAAGCCGCCGCGCCAGAGGATCCGCCCGCCGAGCCGCGCCAGCACCGGGGCGCTGATCCGACCATAGGCCGCGAACGCCTCGTGGCCGCCGCCATGCGGCCCGTCCGGATACTGCGCCTCCGCATGAAGCCGGATCAGGTTCAGCATCTGCACGGGCCCCGGCCGGTCGTCGGCGCGGAAGGCGGCGAAGGCCTCGCGGCTGAAGCGCGTATGCTCGCCCATCCCCGCCTCCCTCAGCCGGTCTTGACGACGTTCGACCAGTCGCCGGAATAGGCCGGCATCCGCCGCGCCATCCAGGCGTCGAGCCCCTCGCGCAGATCGGCCGTCGGCACGATCCGGGCGAACTGCTCGCTCTCGATCAGCAGCCCCTCGGCGATGCTGGCGTTGATGCCGCGCGTCACCGCCGTGAGGATGCTCGCCGCCGCCAAAGGCGAATGCCGCAGGATGCGCGCGGCCAGGGCCTGCGCCGCCGGAAGCAGGTCCTCGTGCGGCACCACCGCGTTCACCAGCCCCAGCTCCAGCGCCCGCCGCGGCGTGAACGGATCTCCGGTCAGGAGAAGCTCCAGCGCGCGCTTGCGGCCCGCCAGCCGCGGCAGGCGCTGCGTCCCGCCGAAGGTCGGCGGCATGCCGAGATTGATCTCGGGCTTGGCGAACATCGCCCGCTCGCTGGCGATGGCGAGCGGCACCGCCTCGGTGACCTCGCAGCCGCCGCCATAGGCGAGCCCGTTCACCGCCGCGATCACCGGCTTGCCGAACGCCTCCAGCCGCGCCGTCAGCGCCTGGCCGCGGCGGACGAAATCGCGCACCGCCTGCTCCGGCCCGGCCGCGACGCTCCGCGAGAACTCGTGGATGTCGCCCCCGGCCGAGAAGGCGCGCTCGCCCGCCCCGGTCAGGATCACCGCCCGGATCGACGGGTCGATCTCGATGGCATCGAGCAGTTCGAGCAGTCGGTCGATCAGCCCGTAGCTCAGCGCATTCAGCCTGTCGGGGCGGTTCAGCGTCAGCGTCGCAATCGCTTCGCGCTGTTGAATCAGGACGGGATCATTGTCGGGCATGGCCTTGGCTTCCTTCCGGTTTCAGGAACCGGCAGGCTGCTCCCGAGACTTGACGATGTATACTACCTATACGGTATACATGAAGGCATGGCCGAACCCGACAGCCCGACCCGCAGGCGCATCATCGAGGCCGCCAGCAAGCTCTTCTATGGCGAGGGCATCCGCGCCGTCAGCGTCGACGCGGTCGCCGAGAAAGCGGGCGTGACCAAGCGCACGCTCTACTATCATTTCGAGAGCAAGGACGCGCTCGTCGCCGCCTATCTCGAGGCGCGCGACCAGCCCAATCTCAAGCTGATGGCCGGATGGTTCGACAAGGCCGAAGGCGGGCTGCCGCAGAAGATCGAGGCGATCTTCCAGAATCTCGCCCGCTCGGCCCGCCATCCGCGCTGGAAGGGCTGCGGCTTCCTGCGCACCGCCGCCGAGCTCGCCAATCTTCCCGGCCATCCCGCGATCAGGATCGGCGCGCGCCACAAGGCCGGCTTCGAGCGCTGGCTCGCCGGCGCCTGCGCCGGCCATGGCGCGAACGCGCCCGACGAGCTCGCCCGCCAGGTCGTGCTGCTGATGGACGGCGCCTTCTCGGTCATGCTCGTCCATCGCGATCCGGCCTATGTCGAGGCGGCCGGCCGAGCCGCCGCCGCGCTGGCGGCGGCCGCGGGCGGAAGCCAGGCGGTTTGATCGGAGTCGGGCGGCCTTCTATCGTGCCCGCATCACGCGCAGGCCCGTTCTCGCCTACATGCTGTTGCTGGTCGTGCAGACGGGCTGCGCGCTGGTGATCCACTTCCACATCCAGGCCGCCTTCCGCATCCTGGTCGAGCGGCTCGGCGAGCGGCAGGCGCTGCCGGCCGGCATCCTGGCGGAGGTCGTGCTCGCGATGCTGCTGGGCCAGATCTGCTACTGGACGCGGCTGCGCCGCCTGCCGGTGCCGAAAGGCTTTCGCAGCCTCGTGCTCGGGCATCTCCTGGCCTTCGCCGCCCGCCTCGGCGCGATCGTCGGCGGCGCGCTGGCCTCGATCTATTTCCTGCGTCATCTGCCGGAGTTGGCGTCGCGCGGTTACGACCCCGCCGAGCTCTGGCGCTCCGGCCCGCTCCTCGCGATCGTGTTCGCGCTCTATTGCTACACGCTCGAGCTGGAACGGCTCGCCGCCGCCTGGCAGGCCGGCCCGGACTGACCTCCCGCCGGCAGCGGCACCCGCCCGGTCTCCGTCAGGCGCGCAGGCTGGCGAGCCAGAGCCTGAGGCCGCGCAGACGCTGCCGCGCCGCCTGCCCGAGCGCGACCGCCCGCCGCCACACCGCGCTCGCCCTGATCCGCCCGATCACCGCCTGCCGGATCGCGTCGATCCAGCCCATGATCCGCGCGAACCAGGGAATCGTCAGGAGCTGCGCCCGGCCGGCCTGGTAGACGCGCTCGACCAGGAGGAAGCCGGCGAGATGGCCGATCGCCGTCGTCACCACGCCGGCCGTGAACGCGCCGCGCGCCAGGAGGAGCAGGCCGAGCAGCTTGAGCGGCTCGACGACGGCGAAGGGGACCGCCAGCGCGACGAGCGCGCCATAGGGCGGCAGCCGCGCGATCGCCGCCTCCAGCCGCGCCACCAGCCTGAGCGAGGCGAACCAGGCGACGAGCGGCCGGTAGAGCGGCCGCAGCAGCTCGTCGACCAGGATGGCGACGCCGACGACGAGATCGAGCGGGACGAGGAGAAGCCGTGCCAGGGATCTGCGCATCACGCCCCGCACGCCGCGGCCCCGCCGCCTCCCCCGCGCCGGCGGACGCCCGGCATCGGCTGGAGCGAGAACAAAAAAAGAACTTGCCCATGAGAACAAACCATGACCATAGTCCTCTCCTCGGCGCGGATTGAGATGTGATCGCGCCCCTGCCATAAGGAGCGCACGTCGTGAATCAGGCGAATCTCAGGCTGGTGGAAGGCTCTTCGATGGACAAGGCCAAGGCGCTCGACGCGGCGCTCTCGCAGATCGAACGGGCCTTCGGCAAGGGCTCGATCATGCGCCTGGGCAAGAACCAGCAGGCGATCGAGATCGAGACGGTCTCGACCGGCTCGCTCGGCCTCGATATCGCGCTCGGAGTCGGCGGCCTGCCGAAGGGCCGGGTCGTCGAGATCTACGGTCCCGAATCCTCCGGCAAGACCACGCTCGCGCTCCACACCATCGCGGAATCGCAGAAGAAGGGCGGCGTCTGCGCCTTCGTCGACGCCGAGCACGCGCTCGACCCGGTCTATGCCCGCAAGCTCGGCGTCAATCTCGACGATCTCCTGATCTCCCAGCCGGATACCGGCGAGCAGGCGCTCGAGATCACCGACACGCTCGTCCGCTCCGGCGCGATCGACGTGCTCGTCGTCGATTCCGTCGCGGCGCTGACGCCGCGGGCGGAGATCGAGGGCGAGATGGGCGACAACCAGCCCGGCCTGCAGGCCCGCCTGATGAGCCAGGCCCTGCGCAAGCTCACCGCCTCGATCTCGCGCTCGAACTGCATGGTGATCTTCATCAACCAGATCCGCATGAAGATCGGCGTGATGTACGGCAGTCCCGAGACCACCACCGGCGGCAACGCGCTCAAGTTCTACGCCTCCGTGCGCCTCGACATTCGCCGCATCTCGACGCTGAAGGATCGCGACGAGGCGACCGGCAACCAGGTCCGCGTCAAGGTCGTCAAGAACAAGGTCGCCCCGCCCTTCAAGCAGGTCGAGTTCGACATCATGTTCGGCGAGGGCATCTCCAAATCGGGCGAGTTGATCGATCTCGGCGTCAAGGCCGGCATCGTCGAGAAGTCCGGCGCCTGGTTCTCCTTCGACAGCCAGCGTCTCGGCCAGGGCCGCGAGAACGCCAAAGCTTTCCTCAAGGCCAATCCCGACGTCGCCGCCAGGATCGAGACGACCATCCGCCAGAATTCGGGCCTGGTCGCCGAGCGCATCCTGGAGAATGCCGACCCGACCGCCGAGGATCTCGACGAGGGCGAGGCCTGAGCCGCCAGGCGGCGACGCGCAGCCATCGGGTGCGGGGGGCGGCCTTTCGGCCGCCCTTGCCGTTTTGCGGCCGGCGCTCGCCGGTGCCGCATCCGTGCCGGCGCTTTCTGGACAGGCGTCGGCGCGCTGACTAGAACCACTGCGCCGGGCCGGCCGGCCCACCAGAACAGAGCCAAGATTGCGATGAGCGGCGTCAACGAGATCAGGTCGACCTTCCTCGATTACTTCAAGGCGAACGGCCACGAGGTGGTGCCGTCGAGCCCGCTCGTGCCGCGCAACGATCCGACCCTGATGTTCGCCAATTCCGGCATGGTGCAGTTCAAGAACGTCTTCACCGGCCAGGAGAGGCGTCCCTATGCCCGCGCCACCACGGCGCAGAAATGCGTGCGCGCCGGCGGCAAGCACAACGACCTCGACAATGTCGGCTACACCGCCCGGCACCACACCTTCTTCGAGATGCTGGGGAACTTCTCCTTCGGCGACTATTTCAAGGAACAGGCGATCACCCATGCCTGGACCCTGGTCACCCGCGAATTCGGCCTGCCCAAGGAGAAGCTGACCGTCACCGTCTTCTCCGAGGATGACGACGCCCATGCGCTCTGGAAGAAGATCGCCGGGCTGCCGGATTCGCGCATCATCCGGATTCCGACCTCGGACAATTTCTGGCGCATGGGCGACACCGGCCCCTGCGGCCCCTGCTCCGAGATCTTCTACGACCATGGCGACCACATCCCCGGCGGCCCTCCGGGCTCGCCCGATGAGGATGGCGACCGCTTCATCGAGATCTGGAACCTCGTCTTCATGCAGTACGAGGAGGCCGCGGGCGGCATCAGGACCAACCTGCCCCGCCCCTCGATCGACACCGGCATGGGTCTGGAACGCATCGCCGCCGTGCTCCAGGGCACGCATGACAACTACGCCATCGACCTGTTCGCGACCCTGATCCGCGCCATCGCCGATCTGACCAGCGTCCCCTCCGACGGGCCGATGAGCGCGAGCCACCGCGTCATCGCCGATCATCTGCGCTGCTCGGCCTTCCTGATCGCCGACGGCGTGCTGCCTTCCAACGAGGGCCGCGGCTATGTGCTGCGCCGGATCATGCGCCGCGGCATGCGCCATGCGCAGCTGCTCGGCGCCAAGGAGCCGCTGATGCACAAGCTCGTGCCGGTGCTGGTGCGCGAGATGGGCCAGGCCTATCCCGAGCTGATCCGGGCGCAGGCGCTGATCGGCGAGACGCTGAAGCTCGAGGAGACCCGCTTCCGCACCACCCTGGCGCGCGGCCTCGCCATCCTCGACCAGGAGGCGCAGGGTCTCGGCTCCGGCGACAAGCTGAAGGGCGATATCGCCTTCACCCTCTACGACACCTACGGCTTCCCGCTCGACCTGACCCAGGACGCGCTGCGCGCCCGCGGCGTCGGCGTCGACGTCGAGGGCTTCGACGCGGCGATGGCGCAGCAGAAGGCCAAGGCGCGCGCCGCCTGGGCCGGCACCGGCGAGGCCGCGACCGAGACGCTCTGGTTCCCGCTGCGCGAACGCGTCGGCGCCACCGAGTTCCTCGGCTACGACACCGAGAGCGCCGAGGGCGTCGTCACCGCCCTGGTCAGGGACAACGCCGAGGTCGCGACGCTGAAGGAAGGCGAGAGCGGCATCGTCATCCTCAACCAGACGCCGTTCTACGGCGAGTCCGGCGGCCAGGTCGGCGACACCGGCACCATCGCCGGCCCCGGCTTCAGGGCCGAGGTGACCGACGTCCAGAAGAAGCTCGGCGACGTCTTCGCCCATCAGGTCAAGGTCGTCTCCGGCACGGTCGAGATCGGCAGGCCGGCCGAGCTCGTCGTCGACCATGGCCGGCGCGGCGCCATCCGCGCCAATCATTCGGCGACGCATCTGCTGCACGAGGCGCTGCGGCGCGTCCTCGGCGACCATGTCGCGCAGAAGGGCTCGCAGGTCGCGCCGGAACGGCTGCGCTTCGACTTCAGCCATCCCAAGCCGATCTCGCGCGAGGAGCTCGCCCGGGTCGAGGAGATGGCGAACCGGCTGGTGCTGCAGAACGAGCCGGTCAACACCAAGCTGATGTCGGTCGACGACGCGATCGCGTCGGGGGCGCGGGCGCTGTTCGGCGAGAAATACGGCGACGAGGTCCGCGTCGTCTCGATGGGGACCGATCGCGACGGCGACACGCCGAGGGCCTTCTCGGTCGAGCTCTGCGGCGGCACCCATGTCGGCCGCACCGGCGATATCGGGCTCGTCACGGTCCTGTCCGAGGCCGGCGTCGCCGCCGGCGTGCGGCGGCTCGAGGCGCTCACCGGCGAGGCGGCGCGCCGCCATCTGCGGCAGGAGAGCGTCGCGCTCGACGAAATGGCCGGGCTGCTCAAGGCGCCGGTCGCCGAGCTGCCGGCGCGCGTCGCGGCGCTGGTCGAGGAACGTCGCAAGCTCGAGCGCGAGCTCGGCGAGGCCCGCAAGAAGCTCGCCATGGGCGGGGGCGGCGAGGCGAGCGACCCGATCCGCGAGGTCGCCGGCGCGAAGCTGCTCGCCCGCGCCGTCACCGGCGTCGAGATGAAGGACCTGAAGAGCCTGGCCGACGAGGCCAAGTCCCGCGTCGGCTCAGGCGTCGTCGCCATTGTCGGCGTCGCCGCCGACGGCAAGGCCGGAGTCGTCGTCGGCGTCACGCCCGACCTGACCGAGCGTTTCGACGCGGTCGCGCTGGTGCGCGCCGCCTCGGAGCGCCTCGGCGGCAAGGGCGGCGGCGGCCGCCGCGACATGGCTCAGGCGGGCGGCCCGGACGGAAACCAGGCGCAGGCGGCTCTCGACGCCGTCGCCGCCGCGATGGGCTGATCCCGCCATGGCGCCCGCCCTGCAGCTTGGGACGAGCTGGCGGCGGCGGGCGCATCTGATCATCGACCACGGCGCCGGCGACGACCTCTCGGCGCGGCTCGTCCATGCCGGGCTGGTGGCGCTGATCATCGTCAACGTCACGGCGCTGGTGCTGGAATCCGTCCCCGGCCTGGCGGCCTACGGGCCCGTTTTCGTCGCGATCGAGTGGGTCTCCGTCGTGGTCTTCACGATCGAATATGCCGTCCGGCTGTGGACCGCTCCGGAGCATCTGCGCTATCGCGGCCTCGGCGCCTGGCAGGCGCGGCGGCTCTATCTCGTCTCGCCCGGAGCGCTGGTCGATCTGCTGGCGACGATCCCGCTCTACACCGCCCTGTTCGGCATGGGCGAGTTCAAGATCCTGCTGCTCTTCCGGCTGGCGCGCTTCTTCAAGCTCGGCCGCTATTCGCCGGGCATGGCCTCGCTGGCGGCGGCGCTCGCGGCCGAGCGCAAGGCGCTCTTCGCCTGCTTCGTCATCCTGGTCGGCGCCATGCTGGTCTCGGCGACGCTGATGCATTTCGCCGAAGCCGAAGTCCAGCCGGACAAGTTCGGCACCATCCCCGATGCGATGTGGTGGGCGATCGTAACGCTGACCACCGTCGGCTATGGCGACGCCTTCCCGGTGAGCCCGCTCGGCAAGGTCCTCGCCTCGCTCACGGCGGTGATGGGGCTCGTCATGCTGGCGCTGCCGGTCGGCATCATCGCGACGGCCTTCGCCCAGGAGATCCACCGCCGCGAATTCGTCGTCACCTGGAGCATGATCGCGCGGGTGCCGCTGTTCAGCGGGCTGACCGCGGCGGAGATCGCCGAGGTGATGCGGGTCCTGCGGGCCCAGAGCGTCCGCGGTGGCGCCGTGATCCTGCGTCCCGACGAGCCTGCTCAGGCGCTCTATTTCGTCGCCAGCGGCGAGGTCGAGCTGCGCCGGGAGACCGCCTGCGAGAAGCTCGACGAAGGCTCCCATTTCGGCGAGCTTCCGGTCGACCAGCCTGCGGCGCAAACGCGGCTCGATGCCCGCGCCACCGTGCCGAGCAAGCTGCTCGTGCTCGATCCGATCGATTTCCGGGCGCTCACCGCCCGTCATCCCGAGCTGGCGGCGCATCTGCGCGGCCTCGGCGGACGATGACGATGCTGCGCCGCTCCCTGCTGATCGGCCTCGCTGTCGCGGCCGCGCCGATGCGCGCCCCGGCCCAGCAGCCGCGCCCGCAGCGGCCGCCGCAGGGCCCGAGCCTCTCGGCGCCGCGCACGCTGATGGCCGGCGCCATGGCGACCGCCTTCGTCAGCCGCGCCCCGGCCAATGCCCGCCTCGCGATCGTCAGGCCGACGGACCCGCCCGAGGCCGCGATCGTCGCCGCCCCGCTCGGTCAGGTCACGGTGCTGTCGCTCCCGGCCCCGGGCGAGGTCGGCAGCTACGAATGGCGGCTGCTCGGCGAGAGCGAGGGCAAGCCCGTCATCCTGCTGCGTCAGCCGCTGGCGACGACGGCGCCGGCCGCGACGCTCGCCGCCCCGGCCCGGGTCGCCCGCGGCAACCCCCTGCCCGTGCGCGGCATCGGCCCCAATGGTGACCGCGACCGCGTCGTGCTGGTCCGGCCCGATGCGCCGGCCGACGGGCAGGGCCCGAGCTTCTTCCCGGCCGAGAATGTCGAGAGCACGCTGGAGGCGCCGGCCGAGCCCGGCACCTATGAATTGCGCTATGTGATGGACGCCCCACTCACCGGCCCGCGCGTGCTGGCGCGACGCGAGGTCATGGTGGAGTGATCCCCCACCGTCTTGCCGGGTCGCCGCGCCGCGGCGAGCCCGGAACCCAGAACCGATGCCGGTCGTCATAGTGGCACGGTGATCGACGCGCTTCTTAAGGCATGGCATCGGTTCTGGGTTCCGGGCTCAGGCCTATCGGCCTGCCCCGGAAAGACGGCTCAAGATCGGATTGGCTATCTCCGGAACACTCAAATCTAGTCATGGTCCGGATGCTGGCGCGAACGATAGGCCGGCAGTTCCTCCGCCGGGATGTCGTCTTCCGTGCGCGTGCCCTCGAGGCGGCAGAGATCGTCGAACCAGGGCGCCCTGCCCTCGACGCCATAGGCGTGGGTCGGCGCGAACGCCGCCGCGTCGTCGAGGCTGCCCACAGTGAGCGAGAGCGTGCCCATTCCGGGATAGCTGAAGCTGAGTGGCGTGCCGCACTCGCGGCAGAAGCCGCGCTCGGCCACCTCCGATGAGGCGAAGATCGCCGGGCGCCCGCGCGTCCAGACGACATCGGCGATGCGCGAGGACGCGAAGGCGCCGAAATAACTGCCGACCGCCTTCTGGCACATCCGGCAGAAGCAGACCGAGACCTTGTACGGCGCCTTCAGCAGGCGATAACGCACCGCGCCGCACTGGCAGCCGCCGGTGAGGACGGAGGAGGTTTCGGTCATATCGGCGTCCGACCCGGGCGGGACGTTCGGAACTGATCAGCTGACGACTTCACAGCCCCATCCGTCATAAGTTCCACCCAGCTCCTTAATGCGGCGCGCAATGGGAATCACCACCTCATCGAGAGCGTCGGGCCGATCGGCTCGTTCGAACCTCAACATCACGGAACCGTCACCGGCCTCCGGTTCATGGACCGTGAAGCCCTGCTCGCCGAGAAGGCCGAGCAGGCTTGCTGCCGCGCTTGCATTCGGCAGATGGGCAAGGTGATCGATGGGGCGCGGCTTCGACAACACATCGCCATGTTTTGCGAGTTTGTCGGTGACCCTGCGGTTCATGATGCGCTGCATGTCATCGGTCGTCGGGTAGAGGAATTTGAAGTAGGCATCCCAGTCAGGGTCGAGCCGCGCTCCGGTTCGGAATTCATATTCCGGTTGATCCGCCATTGCCTCCTCAGCGGACGCCGAGAAAGCCGTGGGATCGCTCGTGTAGAAATAGAAATCCCGGTAGCCACTGGACGTGTTTCGTCCGCAATAGGTTGTGACGCCGGTGGCGGCCACGCGGTCAATGAGGGCATCTTCCAGTTTTATGAGGGCTTCGAACTCCTCACTGCTCGACAGACCATCCTCTCTTGGTTGCCGCATGGACACGCGGACATAGCCCATATGCGGCTGGGTTCTCACTGGCGCAGTCCCGGCCAGCCCCAAGTCGACATAGATCGAGGCCGGCCTGCTATCGACCAGGAGCGGATAGAAGTCCCAGTTGTCGCTCACCGACGCGCTCCTCGGCTGTTCAACCTCACATGCGAGGAATGCAACGGCGTTGGCGCTCTGTCGATCGTCCATGCTGTCCGCTGAGTCCTGGATTGGTGCCGCCGGTCACCTCGAGAATTTGCCCTCGCGGGCAGCGGCCATCGTCGACCAGCACTTTCTGGCCGCTCCGGATCTGACCTTTGGCAGGTTCTCGGCTGTAAACCTGCTGTGCGGCCGCCGGCTCGACGATCAGGAGCAACGAAAGCGCGATTCCAGAAATGCCAAGGCGTGTCATTTGCTCTCTCCCAGTCCGGGGGGACACTAGCACCTGCGATCAACCGGAAGTAGAGGCGTGCAGCGGCTCTCGCTCGTCCCGGCGGCCGGCAGCCATCATCCACGCAAAAAGAGCCCGACCGCGAGGCCGGGCTCTCCGTTCCGAACGAGGCTTCGACCGCTTACGCGGCCATCGCCTTGCGCAGATTGTCGCTGACCTTGTCGAGGAAGCCGGTGGTCGAGAGGAACTTCTGGTCGGGGCCGACCAGCAGGGCGAGGTCCTTGGTCATGTCGCCGGCCTCGACGGTGTCGACCGTGACCTTCTCGAGCAGCTTGGCGAAATTGGCCAGGGCCTGGTTGTCGTCGAGCTTGGCGCGATGCGACAGGCCGCGCGTCCAGGCGAAGATCGAGGCGATCGAGTTGGTCGAGGTCTCCTTGCCCTTCTGGTGCTCGCGGTAGTGACGGGTCACCGTGCCGTGAGCGGCCTCGGCCTCGACGGTCTTGCCGTCGGGCGTCATCAGCACCGAGGTCATCAGGCCGAGCGAGCCGAAGCCCTGCGCCACCGTGTCGGACTGCACGTCGCCGTCATAGTTCTTGCAGGCCCAGACATAGCCGCCCGACCATTTCAGCGCCGAGGCGACCATGTCGTCGATCAGGCGGTGCTCGTAGGTGATGCCGAGCTTGTCGAACTCCGCCTTGAACTCGGCCTCGTAGACCTCCTGGAAGATGTCCTTGAAGCGGCCGTCATAGGCCTTGAGGATGGTGTTCTTGGTCGAGAGATAGACCGGGTATTTGCGGATCAGGCCGTAATTCAGCGAGGCGCGGGCGAAGTCGCGGATCGACTCGTCGAGATTGTACATCGCCATGGCGACGCCCGAGGCCGGCGCCTTGAACACCTCCTTCTCGATCACCTGGCCGTCCTCGCCGACGAACTTGATCGTCAGCGTGCCCTTGCCGGGGAACTTGAAGTCGGTGGCGCGGTACTGGTCGCCGAAGGCATGACGGCCGACGACGATCGGCTGGGTCCAGCCGGGGACCAATCTCGGCACATTGCGGCAGATGATCGGCTCGCGGAAGATCACGCCGCCGAGGATGTTGCGGATCGTCCCGTTCGGGCTCTTCCACATCTCCTTCAGGTTGAACTCCTTCACGCGCGCCTCGTCCGGCGTGATGGTGGCGCACTTCACCGCGACGCCGTGCTTCTTGGTGGCGTTGGCGGCGTCGATCGTGACCTGGTCGTTGGTCTTGTCGCGGTTCTCGACCGAGAGGTCGAAATAGTCGAGCTCGAGGTCGAGATAGGGGAAGATCAGCTTGTCTTTGATATGCTGCCAGATGATGCGGGTCATCTCGTCGCCGTCCATGTCGACGATCGGGTTGGCGACCTTGATCTTGCTCATGTGATGCGACCCCTGCTCTGGTCAGACTGAACGATCCGGTGCGGCGGGAGCACCGCCGCCGGCCCGCGCGCTTCCTAGCGGGTTCCGTCCAAAGGGGGAAGCGGGCCTTTTGGGCAAGGAGCAGCGGCCGCACGATGCGGCTCGGGCGCGCCGACGCAGAGCGCCCCGGCTTCAGGCGCAGTTGGCAAGCTTGCGAACCGTTTTAGATTGGCGCCATGACAGCCTCGCCTCCCTTCGCCATCGTCACCGGCGGCACCCGCGGCATCGGCGCCGGCGCGGCGCTCGCGCTCGCGCAAGCCGGCTACCGGGTCCTCGCCACCGGCCTCACGCGGGACGAGGTCGCGGCGACGCCCGCCCATGCCGCGATCCGCCATGACAGGCTCGACGTCACCAGCGACGCGCAGGTGGCGGCGATCGTGGCCGGCTGCGAGCGCATCGACGCGCTGGTCAACTGCGCCGGCATGATCCAGCGCGGCGGCAAGGAGTTCGAGATCGAGGCCTTCCGGCTCACCCTCGAGGTCAACCTGACCGGCACGATGCGCATGTGCCTGGCGGCGAAGGAGAAGCTGGCGCGCGCCAAGGGCGCGATCGTCAACACCGCCTCGATGCTCACCTTCCACGGCTCGGCCTACGCGCCGGGCTACGCCGCCTCCAAGGGCGGCGTCGGGCAGTTGACCAAGTCGCTCGCCGCCGCCTGGGCGCAGGACGGCATCCGCGTCAACGCGGTCGCCCCCGGCTGGATCGCGACCGAGCTGACGCGCCCGCTCGTCGAGGATCCCGCACGCTCGGCGCCGATCCTGTCGCGCACACCGATGAATCGCTGGGGCGAGCCGGCCGATGTCGGCGGCGCCGTCCTGTTCCTGCTCTCGGATTCCGCCCGCTTCGTCACCGGCACGGTCCTGCCCGTCGACGGCGGCTATCTCGCCGTGTGACGACGGGCAGGAAAGACCATAAACATCAGCGGCATGGCGGCGTTTCCTGAATCGCTCGCCAAGCCGGCTGAATCAAGAGATCAAGCGGAGGAACGTCGATGAACAAGGTCAGCCCGGTTTCCGCCCAGCTCAGCGCCGAAGAACGCTGGACTCCCTACCGGCATCCGCAGCCGAAGGATTCCCCGCCCGAGCTGATCGTCCCGAACGTCATCCCCGAGGACGAGCGCGTCTGGGTGCCGGTCGACGACAATGTCTGGTTCCGGCCCCTGTGCCTCTCGGTGACGCGCGGCTACTGGATGAACCTGCTGCGCGTGCGCCGCGCCGGCGTGCTCTCGCGCCATCGCCACCCGCAGCCCGTGCACGGCTATGTACTGAAGGGCAAGTGGCGCTATCTCGAACATGACTGGGTCGCGACCGAAGGCGCCTATGTCTACGAGGCGCCCGGCGAGACCCATACTCTGGTGGTCGATCCCGACGTCGAGGAGATGATCACCATGTTCCAGGTCAACGGCGCGATGATCTATGTCGACCCGGACGGCAAATGTCTCGGCTACGACGACGTCTTCACCCGGCTCGACAAATGCCGGGCGCATTACGCGCAGAACGGGCTCGGCCCCGAGTTCGCGGATCAGTTCATCCGCTGACCTGCCCCGGCAAGACAACGCGGCTCCGTGGGCCCGCTCGATCAGCGTCCGAGCTTCGCCAGCTCCACCGCGGCGCGCAGCTCGATATGGGCGAGCACCTCGTCGAGGCGCGGATCGTCCGTCGTCTCGCGGCGTGCCGACAGCGCCGCCTTCAGCCGCTCCAGTTCGGAGACCTGGACGCGCCCGGCCAGCAGCGCGGCCTTGAGCCGGTCGAGCCCGTCGAGCAGGTCGTGGCCGCGCCGCGCCTGGCGTCGCTTGCGCTCCTGCCCGTCCTCCTCGGCCTGCACGGCCAGCAGCCCGTCGAGCGAGCCTGCATGGCTGACCGCCCCGCTTTGCGCCGCCGTGGCGGTCTCGCGGGTCGGAAGGCGGAAGCTCGCGCCGCTCGTCGCCCCGCTCCGCCTGGCCGGGCTGGTCGAACTGACGGGACTGCGCTGGTCGATGCGGATCATCACGCTCTCGCAAGGTCTGCCCGAAGGCGCTGAACGGACGCTGGCCGACCCGCTTCCTTGTGCCGGCAACGTGGTTAACGACCGGTAAACCGCCCGGCAGGATTTGCCGGGGGCGGCAGCTTTGCGCCGGCCGCCTCACCCTGCCCGATCAGGCCACACATCCCTAAAATACTGATTAAAAAGCGCTTTCGCTTTCTCTCCAATTGGCATGCTCTTCGCAACGGGTTGACGACGTCACATCCGTCCCGGTGCTTCATGCTTCGCCACCTTCGCCTCCGCCATCTGCTGACGCCGCTCGCAGCGCTGCTGCTGGCCGGCGCCGCCATGGCGGCCGATCTCGGCCCGGCGGCTCCGCAGGGCCGCGGCGGCAACGGCAATGGCGGCAGCGGCCAGCCCCGCAGCGGCGCGGCCGAGGCCGGCGTCTCGCGCAGCGCCTTCGCCGGCAGCGGCGGCATGGGCACCGCGCTCTCGCGCATCAAGGATCTCGCCTCGGTCGAGGGCGTGCGCTCCAACCAGATCCTCGGCTACGGCATCGTCGTCGGCCTCAACGGCACCGGCGACACGCTGAACAACGCGCCCTTCACCAAACAGTCGCTGCAGGCGATGCTGGAGCGCCTCGGCGTCAACACCCGCGGCGCCAGCATGCGCACCGCCAACGTCGCCGCGGTGATGGTGACGGCGAACCTGCCGCCCTTCGCCACCCAGGGCACCCGGCTCGACGTCACCGTCTCGGCCCTCGGCGACGCCAAGTCGCTGCAGGGTGGCACGCTGCTGGCGACCCCTCTCCTCGGCGCCGACGGCGAAGTCTATGCGGTGTCGCAGGGCCCGGTGGCGATCGCCGGCTTCTCGGCCGAGGCCGAGGCCGCCAAGATCACCCGCGGCGTCCCGACCGTCGGGCGCATCGCCAATGGCGGCCTGGTCGAGCGCGAGATCGATTTCGCCCTCAACAAGCTGAAGACGCTGCGCCTGTCGCTGCGCAACCCCGACCTCACCACGGCCCGCCGCATCGCCGCCGCGATCAACGACTTCATCGGCGGCGACTCGGCCGAGCCGACCGACCCCTCGACCGTGGCGCTGCAGATCCCGCCGCGCTTCCAGGGCAACATGATCCGCCTGCTGACCGATATCGAGCAGCTTCGGGTCGAGCCCGATCAGGGCGCCCGCGTCATCATCGACGAACGCTCCGGCATCATCGTCATGGGCAAGGACGTCCGCGTCTCGACCGTCGCCGTCGCCCAGGGCAACCTGACGGTGACGATCTCGGAGGAACCGCAGGTCAGCCAGCCCAACGAGTTCGGCAACGGCCGGACCGTCGTCGTCCCCCGCAGCAACGTGAAGGTCGACACCGAGGGCACCAACAAGCTCGCCCTGGTCAGGGAGAGCGTGACCCTCCGCGAGCTGGTCGACGGGTTGAACGCCCTCGGCATCGGCCCGCGCGACATGCTCTCCATTCTGCAGGCCATCAAGGCAGCCGGCGCGCTGCAAGCCGACATCGAGGTGATGTAATGAGTGCCCTCCTCGCCGCCCCCGCCGCCAAGCTCGCCATCGGCGCCGCCGTCAATCTCGCCGGCGGCATCGCCGACGCCCTCAGCGCGCAGAACGGCAAGGCGAAGAAGACCGCCGACGATTTCGAGGCCGTCTTCCTCGAGAACTTCACGCAGACCATGATGAGCTCGAACGGGACCGAGGGGCCGCTCGGCGAGAACGGCACGGGCGGCGACGTCTGGCGCTCGATGCTGTCCCAGGAGTACGCCAGGCAGCTGCAGCGGGCCGGCGGCGTCGGCCTGTCCGACCAGATCATGCGCGACCTGATCCAGGTCCAGGCCGCGGCCGGCAAGTCGGCGGGAGCCGGCAATGTCTGACCGCCTGCGCGTCGTCGACGAGCGCCCGCGCGTCTCCAGCGCGGTCGAGGCCGAGCAGTTGATCGAGGCGGTGCTGGAGACCCTCGGCGCCCTCTCCCATGTCGTCGGCGAGGAGACCGGGCTGGTCAAGGCGGGGCGGCTCAAGGACGCGATGGAGCGCGAGGCGCGCAAGGCCGAGCTCGCCGGCAGCTATATGAAGGGCGTCGAGCAGATCAAGCTGAACGCGGTGGCGCTCGCCCGCTTTGCGCCAGAAAGGGTCAAGCGCCTCAAGAGCGCCCATCTCGCCTTCCAGGATCTGATCGACCTGAACCAGACCGTGCTGGCGACCGCGCGCGCGATCTCGGAATCGATCATGCGCGACCTCGCCACCGACACCAACCGGCAGAACAGGGCGCCGGGCTATGGACCGACGGCCTCGGTCGGCGCCGGAGTCTTCGCCCGGCCGAACGCCGGGCCATTGGTGATTTCGAAGAGCCTGTAAGAGTCACGATGGCCGGAGCGGCGGCCTCAGATTGCCGACGGGCCAGTCGAACAGACGCCGGAAGCGAGCGACGACAGCGTTAATCTGGACCATGACTCGGCCGACCGCACATTAACTCTATCGCATCAGAGAATATGCGCTGAATTCATAGAAATTTACCAATTTCCCTAACGGCAGATTCAACTCTCTGCCGCATCGTCTCGCTCTTGGAAGAAGTCCGCCTTGCGAGAGGAGTCCAGAATGGATTTCGGCGCGACACCCAAGACGTTCGCCACCGGTGCCGTCCCGGCGACGATCCGCACCGATATCTCCGTCCAGAACGGCGCAGCACCCGTCGAGCTCGCCCCCGAGAAGACGGTGCGCTCGATCGCGGCCGGCGAGCCGGTCCAGCTCGACATCCGCGCCCGCGCCGAGGAGCGCCGCTTTGACGCGCAGCGTCAGCAGAGCGCCCAGGACGAGATGATGCAGCAGCGCCGTTTCGAGGAACGGCGCCGCCAGCAGGACCTGCGCGAGGTGATCGACCGCCGGCTCGAGGTCGACCCGAAGACGCGCAGCATCGTGCTGCGCAAGACCAACCGCGAGAGCGGCGAGGTGGTCGAGCAATATCCCGACGAGACCCTGCTCAAGCTGCGCGCCCTCTCGCGCGAGCTGATCGAACGCGATCGCGAAGCCGCTGCGGCGCCGACGCACGAGATCGAGCGCATCGCCTGATCCGGGCGCTGCGGCGCCGGTCTTCATCTCTCGCCCGTTGCGGCCGCCGCCGACGAACCGCCGCCGGCGGCTTTTCCTTGTCCTGGTCTCGTTCCGCGGCGGTCGGGCCTGGCCGCTCAGGCGAGGTCCGTCACCTCTCGTTAACCACGCCCCGGCTTTGCCCGGATCGCAGGCAATTGGGCGGATCGAATTTACCAGCTGTTACGAGATCGGACCCGATGGTCCACGGGTCGCGGCCAGAACGGTCCGACGCCAGAAGGCAACATACCAGGAAGGTATCTCACAATGGCCGTTTCTCTCTCCGCCGGCGTCCGCAACAACCTGTCGTCGCTGCAGTCGACCCAGACGCAGGCCCAGGCGATCCAGAACCGCCTCGCGACCGGCAAGCGCGTCAACTCCGCGATCGACAACCCGGTCAACTTCTTCACCGCCGCCTCGCTGAACGATCGTTCGAGCCAGCTCACTGGCCTGCTCGACGGCATCTCGAACGGCATCCAGACCATCCAGGCCGCCTCCAAGGGCATCGACGGCATCACCAAGCTGGTGAACTCGCTGCAGTCGACACTCAAGCAGGCCCAGGCCGACGCGGCCCAGAACAGGCCGACCAAGGCCGGCACGGCCCTCGCCACCCAGGCGGAAGTCGTCGCCACCAGCAAGAGCCTGAAGGACATCGCCCTCGACAAGAAGCTGCTCGACGACGATGCGAACGCCGCCAACAACGCTGCGACGGCCTCGACCTCGGGTAACGTCGGTCTCGCGACCGCCAACGTCAACATCGGCCTCTCGATCGTCGCCGGTTCGACGACCTATGAAGCCTCGTTCGACGGCACGAATGCGACGGTCCGCGATCTCGTCAACGAGATCAACAAGTCGGGCATCGCCACCGCCTTCGTCGACGAGAAGGGCCAGCTGAACGTCAAGGGCACCGGCTCCGACGCCCTCCAGGTTGGTATCGGCTCGGCGGCGGCGAGCGGCGCGGCTGCGATCACCGATGCGCAGACCGGCGGCGCCAACACGGCTGTCGGCTTCGTCGCCGCGGATCGTACCGGCGCCGGCATTGCGTCCTCGGGCATCACCTCCGCGGTTCGCTCGAACCTGATCGACCAGTACAACGATCTGCGCGGCAAGATCGACGATCTCGCCAAGGATTCGGGCTTCAACGGCATCAACCTGCTCGGCGGCGACCGCCTGTCGATCGTCTTCAACGAGAAGACCGGCAAGAACCAGACCAAGCTCGACGTCCAGGGCACCTCGCTGACCTCGGACAACCTCGGCATCGTCAAGGCTGGCAACACCCAGCTCGCCGGCACCACCAACTTCCAGAACGACTCCGATCTGGAAGCCGCGACCAAGTCCCTGACCGGCGCGCTGACCTCGCTGAAGTCGCTCGCCTCGACCTTCGGCGCCAACCTCTCGGTCGCCCAGACCCGCCAGGACTTCACCAAGGACATGGCGAGCGTCCTGACCACCGGCGCCGACAACCTGACCAACGCCGACGTCAACGCCGAGGCCGCCTCCCTGCTCGCGCTGCAGACCCGTCAGCAGCTCGCCCAGACGGCGCTCTCGCTCGCCAACCAGGCCGATCAGGGCGTCCTGCGCCTGTTCTGATCTTCGCTCCGCAGAACGCGGATCACCCCGCAGAAGCGGGCCGAAGTCAAAAGAGCGGCGGAGCCTCGGCTCCGCCGCTTTTTCGTTGTCAGCCGAGCCGCGCCATTAACCGTTTCTTAGCCTTAACAAAGGATTGTTGGCCCAGAGCAAGCTGGTTGAGCGCCGAAGCGCGCTGTCAGAGGGACCTGAAATGGCCAACACGATCCTGTCGAACGGCGTCCGCAACAACCTGCTGACCCTCCAGCAGACCACGGCCCAGCAAGGCGTGATCCAGAACCGCCTTGCGACCGGTCGCAAGGTCAACTCGGCGATCGACAACCCGGTCAACTATTTCACTGCCGCCTCGCTGAACGATCGCTCGAGCCAGCTCACCGGCCTGCTCGACGGCATCTCGAACGGCATCCAGACCATTCAGGCCGCTTCCAAAGGCATTGACGGCATCACCAAGCTGGTGAACTCGCTGCAGTCGACCATCAAGCAGGCTCAGGCGGATGCGGCTCAGAACAGGCCGACCAAGGCCGGCACGGCCCTGGCGACGGCCGCGGAAACCGCGGTGACCAGCAAGAGCCTGAAGGACATCGCTCTCGACAAGCTGATCGGCGCCCCTGCCGCCGCCGCACCCGTCGCTGCGACCGCCTCCTCGCCCGGTCACCTCGGCATCGACACGACGACCAACACCAATGCCGCCTTCTCGATCACCGTCGGCTCCGACACCTATGAGGTCAGCTTCGCGCTGACGTCGACGACGACCGTCCGCGACATCGTCAACGAGATCAACAAATCCGGGCTCGTCACCGCCTTCGTCGACGAGAAGGGCCAGCTCAACGTCAAGGGCAAGGGTTCCGAAACCGTCGATTTCGGCTTCGGCGTCGGCAACGCCGGCCCGGCCGCCATCACCGCCGCCCAGGGTGGCTCCAGCAACACCGTCATCGGCTTCCTGGCGGCCGACGCCGCCGTCGCCACGTCGAGCATCACCTCGTCGAACGTCACCTCGGCCGTGCGCTCGAACCTGATCGACCAGTTCAACGATCTGCGCGACAAGATCGACGATCTCGCCAAGGATTCGAGCTATAACGGCATCAACCTGCTCTCGGGCGACCGCCTGACCATCGTCTTCAACGAAAAGACCGGGCGGAACCAGACCAAGCTCGACATCCAGGGCTCGAACCTGACGGCCGACAACCTCGGCATCCCGCGCGCGATCAACACGCAGCTCGCCGGCTTCATCAACTTCCAGAACGACATGGACCTGGAGAAGGCGACGGCTGCCCTGACCGGCGCACTGACCTCGCTGAAGTCGCTCGCCTCGACCCTCGGCTCGAACCTCTCGGTCGCCCAGACCCGCCAGGACTTCACCAAGGAACTGTCGAACGTGCTGACCACCGGCGCCGGCAACCTCGTCCTCGCCGATCCGAACGAGGAAGGCGCCAGCCTGCTCGCGCTCAATACGCGCCAGCAGCTCTCGCAGACCGCCCTCTCGCTCGCCAACCAGGCCGATCAGGGCGTGCTGCGCCTGTTCGGCTGACCTTCCCTTCCCATCAGCCAGAAGGCGGGACTGCCATGGCCCTCAAGGTCGAGCTCAAGCCGAACGAGCGCATCATCATCGGCTCGGTCGTCATCCGCAACGACGAGCAGCGCACGCGCTTCTTCATCGAGGGCGAGGCGCCGATCCTGCGCGAGAAGGACATCCTCACCGCCGCGACCGCCGACACGCCGGCGAAGAAGATCTATCTCGCCATCCAGCTCATGTATCTGGCCGGCGACCCGACGACGCAGCACGAGATCTACTTCCAGCTCGTGCGCGACTTCCTCCAGGCGGCGCCGAGCGCTCTGCCGCATGTTTCCGAAATCAATAACTGCATCTTAAGCGGCGAGCTCTACAAGGCGCTCAAGGCTGCCAAGAAGCTGATCTCCTACGAGGCGGAACTGCTCGAGCATGCAAAGCGGATTTAGCGCCTACGCCGCGGCCTCGAAGGCGGCCCAGAATGTCCAGTCTCCCCGCGAACTCGAAGCCGGCCTGCTGCTCAAGGCCGCAGCCCGCCTCCAGATGATCGTCGACGACTGGGGCGCCCGCTCCGGCGAGCTCGACGAGGCCCTGACCTACAACCGCAAGCTCTGGACCCTGCTCGTCTCGGCGGTCATCGCCGAGGACAATCCGCTGCCGGTCGAGATCAAGCGCAACATCCTCGGGCTGGCGAACTTCATCTTCAACCGCACCTTCCAGGTCGCCGCCGCGCCGGAGCCGCAGGCGCTCGCCGCCCTCGTCAATATCAACCGCGAGATCGCCGCCGGCCTGCGCGGCCGCTGAACGCGGCGCCGACGACATCTCGGACAAAAGAAAAACGGCCCGGATTCGCTCCGGGCCGTTTTCCTTTGCCGCCGAGGCGGCAGCGTCAGAGATAGTTCGTCAGGCGCAGCTGGGAAAGCATCGAGGTCGTCTGATAGCTCGCCTGCAAGGTCGTCTGCAGCGCCAGGATCTGCATCGCGACCTCTTCCTTGCTGATATCCTCGACGCCCGACAGCGTCGTGCTCAGATAGTCCTTGGTCGCGGTGTGACGTTCCTTGGCCTGAGCCATCGCGGTCTGGGCCGAGCCGAGCTCGACGATGATCTCCGCGGGGTTCTGCGTCCCCGTCGGGAAGCCGATCGTGTTGCGCACCCGCTCGGTCATCGCCTCGTAGCGCAGCTTCGAGTTGGCATCGCTCGCCGGGAAGGTCTCGGCCGCCATGATCGCGAATTGCGCCAGCCCGGTGCGGAAGGCTTCCTCGTTGGCACGGGCGCCGGCCGCCACCTGCTGGCCCTGGTCGACCTGGACGCTCGCCGTGGCCCTGGCCGGGCCGGCGGCGTCGTCGCCCTGATACCAGATCACCGTATTGGCGGCGGTCCCGGGCGCGGGTGCGGCCGTCGCGGTGTCGAAAGGAGGTCCAGGCACCCGGAGCGGCGGATTGCTCGGGCTGCCGGCGAAGAAGTCCTTGGCCGCGACCTGGGACGAAGCGGCCGACAACGACGTATTCGCCTCGCGCGACAGGGCCGCGCCGATCGAGGCGCGCAGGTTCGCGGCCGTGGTGTTGACGTCCGGCCCGATGACGAAGCCGTCGGCGGCGGCCCCGGTGGTGCCCTCCGCCCGCGCCGTCAGGATGATCTCCTCCGTCGTGCCGTCCGGCAGCGCCAGGGTGATCTTCAGCGTGTCGCCCGGCTGCGGCTGCGCGGCGACGTTGACGGCGATGTCGGCCGGCGGCCCGGCATTGTAGGCCGTGGTCAGCGCCGCGCTGCTGCTCGAGGCGCCGGTCAGCTTGAAGCCGTAGGGCAGCCCCGCCGCCTCCTCGGCGATCGTCGCATTGGTGCCGGCGCCGCCGGTGACCAGCCGGCCGAGGCCCGCAGCGCCGAGATCGGCCTGCTTGCGCTCGGAGATCAGCTGCTTCAGCCCGGCATGGCTGGCGTCGCCGTCCATGATCAGCGAATAGCTCACCACCGGCTCGACATCGGAGGTGCGGCCGGAGAACAGATAGCGCCCGTTGACCTGGCTGTTCAGCAGGTCGAGCGTCTGCTTGAACTTCTCCTCGGCGAGGACCTGCGGCGAGGTGCGCCCGGTCGAGGTCTCGACATAGCTGTCCGGGCGCGCGTCGGAGCGCGTTTCGGCCGCGAGCTTGGAGAAATTCTCGACCGCCTTCGTCATCAGCTTGAGATTGACGTCGGCGCGCTCGATCCCGGTCAGATAACCGTCGAGCATCGAGAGGCGATTGTTCAGATCGAGGCTGACGCCGCGGTCCATGCCGAGGCCGGCATAGGTCTCCGACTTCTTCTGCGTCGCCAGCTGGCGCTGCAGGTCGTCGAGCTGGCCGCGCATCGAGACGAACTGGTTGGGCCTGGCGAGACGATAGGCGCCGACGCCGGTGGCGGTGATGGTCATCGGCTATCTCCTCACAATCTCATCAGCACGTCGAGCAACTCCTTCACCGTGGAGATGACCCGTGCATTGGCGGCGTAGGCGCTCTGCAGTTCGATCAATGTCGACATTTCCTCGTCGACATTGACCTTGGTGTCTTCGAGGAAGCGGCTCTGCACCGAAGCGAAGGCGACCTGCTGGCCCTCGTCGAGGCGCTTGGCCTGCTCGCTCGCCTGGCCCTGCCCCGCCACGACGCGCTGGACGAAGCTCGAGACCGTGCCGCTCGAGGTCGCGGTCGAGCCGTCGAAGCCGGTGGCATTGGTGAAGCTGCGCTGGCTCGAGGTCAACCGGTCGTAGAGGAAGGCCGGCCGGGTCGCGTCGCCCTGGGGCGTCATCGGGCTGGTGTCGTAGACCACCAGCCGCGAGCGGTCGGCGACCAGGTCCGGGTTGACGGCGATGCGCGAGGCGAAGCCGATGGACTGCGCCCCGCCCTCATAGGAGCCGGTATAGGCGCCGTTGTCGCGGCCATCGACGAAGAAGGGCAGCTCGCCCGTGCCGCCGGTCAGCGAGGTCTGCGTCGGCCGGGCCGTGAGACCGACGACGTCGCGCGTTCCCGCCGCCCCGTCGTCGACGATGCGCAGCACCGAGCCGGTGTTGGAGACGGCGAAGCCCGGGCCGACCGCTGCCTGGATCTGCGCGGCGACCGAGGCCGGTCCGCCCGAGAAGTCGATGCCGATGACGCGGTTGTTGGCGTCGCCCTGCGCCGAGGCCGGCAATGGCAGCGATGCCGCCGACTCGACGCGCACGAAGGTGAAGCGCTGGGTCTGGCCGCCCGGGGTGACCTTGTAGTCGAGCGTCACCGAATTGCCGGATTGCAGCCCGGCGAGGTCGACGTCGAATCCGGTCGCGGCGCCAGCGGTCACGGCCGTGCCGGCGATCTCGCGGTCCGAGAGCGCGCTGGCGAGCTGGGCGGCGATTTCGTCGAGCTGCCTTTGCGCCTGCACCAGCGTCTTGTCGCGCAGCTCGATCAGGGCCCCGATCTCGCCGGAGCGGAAGGTGTTGTTGGCGATCGCGTCGAAGCTGTTTCCGGAGAGGTCGCGGGCGACGATGGTGCCGACGCCGCGCTGGGCCGGGTCGCTGCTCCATTGCGACTGCGGGCCGATATTGCCGCGCTGATCGAATTCGAACCGGATCGTCGGGCGGCCATCGAAGAGCTGCGTGCCGGAGGCCGTGGTGATGCTGACCGAGCCGTTCGGCCGCTCATCGGTGCGGATTTCGACATATTGCGACAGTTCGGAGATGATCCGGTCGCGCTGGTCGCGCAGATCCGCCGTCGCCGAGGTCTGCGGCGCGTTGACGATGCGCGCATTGACGTCGGTGAGCTGGTCGAGCAGTTCGTTGGTGCGCGTCACCGCCGCGCCGATTCCGGCCTCGGCCTGGGCGCGCTGCTGCTGCACCCCGTCGGACAGGCCGCGCAGCCGATTGGCGAGCTGGCTCGCGGCGTCGATGACGGCGGTGCGGTTGGTATAGGAGGACGGGTCGTTCTGCAGCGCCTGCAGCGAGCTGGTGAACTTGCTGTACATCGAGTCCAGCGCGGTCGCGCTGCCGGGCGCGCCGTAGAGCTGGTCGAGATTGGCGAAGACCTGGGCGCGGGTCGCGGTATAGGCCGCGCCCGAGCTTTCCTGCAGGAGCTGGTGCTGGACGATGCGGTCGAGCAGCCGCTGGACGTTCGGGTTGTTGATCCCGACGGTGCGGCCGCTGATCGAATCGACGTTCGAGACAGTGCGGCGCACATAGCCGGCGGTGCCGGCATTGGCGACGTTCTGCGAAACGACGCCGATACCGACCTGCGAGCTGTTCAGCCCGGAAATGGCGGTGCCGAGCGCGGTGCTGAGACCCATCGTCAACTCCTGTCGTCTTTGGCTCGTTCCGTCGGCCCGGCCCTCCTGGGCCGTCGGGCCAGGCTGCGTTCAGCCGCTCAGCGAATGATGTTGAAGACGTCGCGCAGCATCTCCTGCGCCGTGGTGATCACCTTGGTGTTGGCCGAATAGGCCTGCTGGGTGACGATCATCTTCGAGAACTCGTCGGCGATGTCGGTGTTGGACTGCTCGACATTGCCGCCGATGAGCTGCGAGGTGCCGAGCCCGACGATCGGCGCGCCGGATTCGATCGTCTCCTCGAAGGCACCGCCGTCGAGCCGCTTCAGCGCGTTCGAGGCGTTGAAGCGGGCGATCGCGATCTGCGCCAGCGCCACGACCTGGCCGTTGCTGAAGGTGCCGATCACCTGGCCTTCGTTCGAGATCGCGACACGGTCGAGCGTGCCGGCGGTGTAGCCGTTCTGGCGGATGCTGCGGGCGTCGATCTGCCCGCTGGTGTCGCCGTTCTGGGTCAGCCCGTTGCCGCCGGTGGTGATGGTGATGCCGCTGATCGTCGTGCCGCCGATCGTCATGGTCGGGATCGCGATGTTGCCGCCGGCCGGCGACGTCATCTGCCCGGTCGAATCGAAGGTGATGTCGACGTCGACGTTGCGATAGGCGACGGTCGCGCCGGTGGCGCTGGTGTTCTCGGCGATGAACAGGTTCCAGGTATCGCTGACGGCCGGCGGGCCGGCGGCGGCGTTGGAGACCTTGGCCCAGCGCAGCTCGACGCTCGTCGCCTTGCCGAGCGAATCGTAGACGGTGACCGAGCCGCCGGGGATCGAGCGGTTGAGGAAGGTGGTCAGGTCGCTGCCGACCACGGTGCCGGTGCCGCCGGAGGCCGTCGTGCCCGGATTGGTGCCGAAGCCGGTGCCGGCGTTCAGCAGCTCGGAGCCCGGCGTGCTGGTATTGGCGACGTTGGTCTTGGGATAGGCCGGGATATTGGCGCGATACTCGATCTCGGTCGTCGCCTTGGCCGGGAACTGGTCCTTGGTGATGCGCAGCACGTCGGGCTGGCTGCCGATCACCTGGCCGGTGACGGGATCGATCTTCTGCCCCTTGAGATAGTAGCCGGCGCCGTTGACGAGGTAGCCGTCGGCGTCGAAGTCGAAATCGCCGCGGCGGGTGTAGAGATTCGAATTGGCGAACAGGGTCGAGGCGCCGACGCCGCTCTGGCGCTGGTCGACCACGAAGAAGCCGTCGCCGTTGATCGCCGCATTGGTATCGATGCGGGTCGCGTTCAGGTCGCCCTGGATCGTGTTGGTGGCGCGACTGTAGGAGGCGACCGAGCCGGCGACCTGCCGGTTCAGCGCCGAATCCGGCACGAGGTCGGAGAAGCTGGTATCGACCCGCTTGAAGCCGGCGGTGCGCGAATTCGCGATGTTGCCGGAGATATTTTCGAGGGCATAGGACTGGGCCTGCATGCCCGTCACCGCCGTCGTCAGCGCACTGAAAACACCCATCGCAACCTCACCTGGCCATCGGGCCTGGACCTGCGCCCCCCATGGGCGGCATGTCGAACCGAGGGTGAGTTTGCACGGCCTGTGCCATGGCCATGCCTGAACCATTTCAATGACTTGGATGGTTTTCGAAGCGTTTCCCGACGCTTCCGACCGGGCAGATTCGTCCCCTGCCGGCAAATTCTGCCGGGCGCCGCCATCATTCCGGGGCAGCCCGATAGGGCTGAGCCCGGTGCCCATGACCACGGCGCTCTTCGAAAGAGGCTCGGACGGCAGCGTCCATTCCGGCAACGCCGGCAGATCTGGATTCCGGGCTCGACGCTGCGCGTCGCCCCGGAATGACGGCGGAGGTTCACTCGCCCTTGCCGCCCCAGCCGGAGAGGTCTCCGGCTACGTCGGACAGGCCCGGCGGCCTTTCCTCGACGAAGGGCAGCGGCCGGCAGACCGCGATGGCGGCGAGCCCGATCCTCGCGGTGAGCAGCCCGTTGAGCACGCCCTCGCCGAGCTTGGCCGAAAGCCGCGCCGCCAGCCCCTGGCCGAGCACCTGCTGGATGACGGCGTCGCCCGCTGCCATGCCGCCGGTGACGACGAGATGGCCGAGCACCTGCCGCGCCAGCCTGATCAGGCCGAGCGCTCCCGGCCGGCCGGCATAGATCGTCGCGATCGCCCGCAGCAACCGCGCGCAGGCGACGAGCACGAAGACGACGTCGACGAGCGCGCGCGGACTCACCGCCGTCACCAGCGAGACCCGCCGCGCCGCCTGCGCCACCTGCGCCTGGGCGAGCGCGTCGAGCGGCGCGAGCAGGCTGCGCTCGGCGACGGTGAGCAGGTCGCGCGCCGCCAGCAGTTGCGGCGTATGGGCCGACAGCTCCGCCCTGCCCTTCGCCGTTTCCGGCCGGCCGGCATAGAGCCTGTCGAGATCGGTGGCGACGCCACGCGCAGCCGCGAGATCGCCGGCAGCGAGGGCGGCCGCGGCGCGTTCGCGCAGCGCCTCGACCCGCCGCTCGCGCAGGATGTCGCGCAGGACGCGCAACAGCATGACCAGCAGCGCCAGCGCCGCCACGCTGGCGCAGACGAGGGCCGCGATGCCGACGGCGGGGTTGAGCGCGAGCAGCCAGGTGATCGTCTGCTCGGCCCAGACGGCGATCGAGAGCGCCAGCAGGGCCGACAGCGCCGCGACGAACAGGCTGCCCCAGCTGAAGCGCCGGCGTCGCGCGGCTTCGGGAACCGGCGCTTCGGGCTCGATCGGCTCCATCTCCGGCACGATCGCGACATCGCCGCGGCCGCCGAAGACGGTGTCGTCGGAGGAGCCGTCCTGCGGATCGAGGCGGACGGCGCGCGGCGCCTTGCTCATAGCGAGCCCTCCCTCACGCCAGCCTGTCGCCGATCAGGAATTCGAGCGCGCGGTCGAGGCGGATCTGCGGCGGCGGCGCCAGGCGCCCGCCGGCATCCGGCTTGACCAGCGGCGGCCGGAAACGCGGCGCCCGCACATGCCAGCGCGGCGCCTCCGGATCGAAGATCGTCTCGGGCCGGGCCGGCAGATCGCCGGGGAAGATCGCGGCCTCGGCCTGCCCGTCGAAGACCTCTCCGTCGACCACCTCCCCCGCTTCGGGGACGCCGGCGATCGCCGGCAGCTCCTCGCGGCCCTCGCGAATGCGGACCTCGCGCGTGGCGCGGATCGCGGCGAAGGCCATCGCCTCGACCTTGGCCCCCGCCCCTTGCGCCCGCGCCGCGGCGCGCGCGACCAGATGCGACATCACGCCGGCGAGCCGGTCATGGCTCGTATGATGGAGATGGTCGGCCTTGGTCGCGGCGAACAGCACCTTCTCGATCCGCGGCGCGAACAGGCTCGAGAGCAGGCTGTTGCGGCCGACCGCGAAGGCCGAGAGCGCCTGGCCCAGCGCGGTTTCGAGATCGGCCAGCGCGGCCGGGCCGGCATCGAGCGCCGCCAGCGCGTCGACCAGCACGATCTGCCGGTCGAGCCTGGCGAAATGCTCGCGGAAGAACGGGCCGACCACGACGCGCTTATAGGCCTCGAACCGCTCCGCCATCAGCCCGGCGAGCGTGCCGGCCCGCGGTTCGGCGCCCGGCGCCAGGTCGAGCGGCGCGAAGGTCAGGGCCGGCGAACCCTCGAGATCGCCCGGCATCAGGAAACGCCCGGGCGGCGTCACCGCCACCGCCTCGGGATCGGCGCGCAGCGCGGCGAGATAGGCCTTGAAGACATCGCTCGCAGCCTCGGCCGCCAGCTCGTCCACCGGGCCGGCCGGGTCGTGCAGCGCCAGACCGGCGAGCCACGCCCCCGAGACGCCGAGCCTGTGCGGCTTTCGCGCATCGGCGACCGCCTGCGCCGACCAGCCGGCATAGTCCTGCCCGATCAGGGCGAGATCGAGCAGCCATTCGCCGGGATAGTCGACGATGTCGAGGGTCAGCGTCGCCGGCCCCCTGAACCAGCCTTCGGCACGCTCGTAGTCGATCTCGAGCCGCAGCTCCGAGATGCGACGCGTCGACTCCGGCCAGCGCCGGTCCGGCCCCGAGAGCGCCGCGCGATGCGCCTCATAGGGAAAGCGCGGAATCTCGGGATCGGGCTGCGGCACCAGCCTGACCCGCGCGATCCGCCCCTCCGCCGAGGCCTTCAGCACCGGCAGCTTCGCGCCTTCGAGCAGGTTCTGGATCAGCGCGGTGGTGAAGACCGTCTTCCCCGAGCGCGACAGGCCGGTGACGCCGATGCGCAGGCGCGGCCGCGCCAGCCCGAGCAGGCTGTCGCCGAAGGCGAGCGCGGCATTGCGCGCCTCGTCGAGATAGGAGCCAGACGCCATCAGGCGGTCCGCATCACTCGTCCGGCCCTTCGCCCAGCGATTCGGGCGTGACGAAACGGTCGAGCCTGCCGCCTTGCGCGGCGAGATCGCGCCAGTCCTCGATGGCGAAATCGAGCACCGCGAGCCCGCAGGTCGGATATTTCTGCGCCATCCGCGCCGCCGCATAGCGGTCGCCATGCCCGGTGAGTCTGGCCGCGAGCTCCTCGAAACCGGGATTATGGCCGATCATCAGCAGCGTGCGGACCTCCGGCTCGGTCTCCTGCGCGACCTTGAGCAGGCGCTCGGCCTTGGCTTCGTAGATGCGCGGCTCGAAATGTGTCGCCGGCCTCTCCGGCAGCATCGGCCTGACCAGCTCCCAGGTCTCGACCGTACGCCTGGCCGGCGAGATCAGGACCAGGTCCGGCAAAAGCAGCTCTTCGGCGAGATAGCGGCCCATGACCGGAGCAGCCTCGCGCCCGCGCGTCGCGAGCGGCCGGTCGCGATCGGCGGTGTTGGCGGGCCAGGCCGATTTGGCGTGGCGCAGGAGCATCAGGCGGCGCATGGCCGCCATCTAACCATGGCTGGCGGGATTTGCGAGTGGCATGGCGGCGGAACCTCGCATGGCGGCGCGCAGCATCTCCATGAGCCGGCCGGAATAGAGCCCGAGCAGGAGCTCGCGCCCGCCGGGCTGCTGGTCGAAGGGCGCGAGCTGGCCGTCGATCAGCATGGTCGAGAAGCCGTGGGTGACCGACCAGACGAACAGGATCTCGGCGAGATCGGCATCGCCGCCATAGCTCGACGGCAGGCGCGTCAGCAGTTCGCCGCCATCGACGCCGCGCCCCAGCGCCAGCTTGGTCTCCCGGACCAGGATGCCGAAGGCGCGGACGGCGGCCCGGCGCAGCTCCTCGTCCCCGCTCTTCAGGCCGAGCCGCCCGAACACGACGCGGAAACGCCCGGGTCGGTTCAGCGCGACGGCGAGATAGGCCTCGCAGATCGCCGCCAGCCGGTCGCCGCCGGACGCCACCGCCCGCGCGACGGCCGCCTCCATGGTCTCGGACAGATCATCGAAGCCGAGCGTCGCGATCGCGGTCAGCAGGCCGGCGAGATTGCCGAAATGATGTGCCGGCGCCGCGGGCGAGACGCCGGCCCGCCGGGCGCATTCGCGCAGGGTGAAGCCGCCGACGCCCTTCTCGGCCAGCACCGCTTCGGCCGCCTCGATCATCGCCTGGCGCAGGTCGCCATGATGATAGCCGCTTCGCTTCGTCGCCCCGCCCGCCATCATCGCCACGCCTTCGTCCGGAGAGCGCCAAGTTCAAACTTGACGCCGTTAAGATAGCGGAATAGGACAACGCCGCAACTGAACACCGTCAAGTTCGGAGCGCGCATGCCCTTCTCCCTCGACGATGCCTTCGCCCGTGCGAACCAGCTCGCCGTGCTCGGCTGGCTCGCGCTGATCCTGCTGCCGCGCTGGCGCGGCCTTTCGGCGGCCCTGGCCGGCTGGCTCATCCCGGCCCTGCTTTCGCTCGGCTACGCCGTGCTGATCGCCGTGCACTGGCATGATGCGAAGGGCGGCTTCTCCTCCCTCGATTCGGTCGCGGCGCTCTTTGCCTCGAAGCCGCTGCTGCTCGCCGGCTGGGTCCATTACCTCGCCTTCGACCTCTTCCTCGGCAACTGGATGCTGCGGCGCTCGCAGGCCGAGGCGATCCCGCACTGGCTGATGCTGCCCGTGCTGCTGGCGACCTTCCTGTTCGGCCCGTTCGGCTATCTCGCCTATCTCCTGATCGAGGCCTGCTTTCGCCTCGCCCGGGAGGACCGGATCGCCCGTTTCCAGGCCCGCCTTCCCGGCTGGCTGCGCGATCTCGAATTCGAGCCGCGCCTCACCGCCGCGGCCTGCGCGATGGCCGCCCTGGCCGTGCCGACCGCTCTCGCCTGGCTGATCGACGTCCGGCAGTTCCACGGGGTCGACACCTGGATCAAGCCACTGAAGTTCGAGATCTCGGTCGCCGTCTATCTGTTGACGCTGGCCGTCGTCCTGCCGCTCGCCGGCGAGCGTTTCCGCGCCTCCTGGGCCGGACGCTACATCGTCTGGCCGGTGATCGTGCCGATCATCCTCGAGGTGCTCTACATCGCCTGGCGCGCATCGCGGCTGGAAGCCTCGCACTACAACCGCGACGACTGGCTCGGCATCGCCCTCTACGCCGTGATGGGGATCGGCGCGGTGATCTTCACGGTCGCGCCCGGGCTGCTGGCCTACGGCCTCGCCCGCCGCGACGCCGCGCCGATGCCGGAGATCGTGCGCTGGTCGCTGGTCGTCGGCCTCGCCCTGACCTGCGTCTTCGGGCTCGCCAGCGGTGCGATCCTCAGCTCCAGCCCGAGCGGGCACTATGTCGGCGCGGTGCCGCAGGCCCACCCGACGATCCCGTTCCTCGGCTGGTCGCTGACGGTCGGCGACCTGCGCGTCGCCCACTTCCTCGGCCTGCACGCCTTGCAGATCATCCCGGCCGTCGGCCTCGCGCTCCGGCTGGCGACGCGGCGGAGCCGGCTCGGGCTCCTCGCCCTGGCCACGGTTTCCGCCGCCTATGCCGCGGTCACCGCGACGGCTCTCGTCGCGGCGCTGCAGGGCCGCCCGCTGCTCGGCTTCGGCTGAGGAGCGCTACCCCTCGTCCGGCCCCGAGCCCGGCGCGAGATCGTCGGCGCCCGGCTCATAGCGCAGCAGGTCTGCGGGCTGGCAGTCGAGCACGGCGCAGATCCGGGTCAGCGTGTCGAAGCGCATGCCGCGCACCTTGCCGGATTTGAGCTGGGAGACCTGCTGCTCGGTCAGCCCGATGCGCTGCGCCAGTTCCTTGGAGCGCATCTTGCGGCGCGCCAGCATGACATCGAGTTCGACGATGATCGGCATCGCCCCGTCCTACACGAAACTCTGATTCTCGTCCGCGAGCCTGACGGCCTCCTTCAGCACGAGGCCGAAGGCGACCAGCGCAGCCCCGGCCGCGAGCGCGCCGAACATGCCGGGATCGAGGGTGACGGCGAGATGCCTCTGGCCGGGCGGGTTGTCGAAGGTGAGCGCCACGCTCTGCAGCATGCGCGAGAGCGGCGTCGCCACGCCCATCGCCGTGAGCAGCCAGCCGATCCGCGTCAGCCGCTGCGCATTCTCCTCTTCCAGCACCTGGCCGCGGCCGAAGCGGCCGAACAGGCCGGCGAGGCGCAGCATCGCCGCGACGAACAGGCCGGCGGGCACGAGGCCGATCGCGAGCGCGATCCAGTAGCCGCGCTCGGACGGCGGACCGACCGGCACGCTGAGCCCGATCGTGCCCCGGACATAGGCGGCGAGCAGTTCGGGATCGCGCCAGAGCCAGACCGCGCCGAGGGCCATCAGCGTCGCCGCCGCGAAGCACAGGAAGCGCGCGACCATGCTGACGCGACGCAGCCTCGCCATGGCGGGTCCAGCATGGGTCGGCGTTTCGAGCGGTGCCATATTTTTACACTCCGTGATTGACAAAATTAAAGTAATAGACGAATTTATCAATGTCAAAGCCCTTTCAAGAGAATTGTGATGCGCCCTGCCCTGCCCGCCCATTTCCTGCTGTGCTGCCTGCTCGCCGGCTGCGGCCATGTCCCGCTGAGCTCGCTGCCGAAACTGTCGAAGATCGACGTCAGGACGACCGACCTGACGCAGCTGCGCGCCGGCATCAGCCTGCCCGCCGATATCCGCCCGCTGCCGGGCGGCGTCACCATGACGATCGTCGCCATGCCCCGGGACGGCGGGCGGCATGAGCGCAAGGTCGTGCTGGAGGAGGTGCGGGACGCGGTCGAGCTGGCGAAACTGCCGGCACTGGTCTCGCCGGGGCGTCGCTTCACCCTGTTCAGGCTCGGTGCCGCCGACGCCGCGCGCCTCGGCGCCTTCCGCGAGGAGATGTTCGCCGGGCCGCAGAACAGCGGCAATCGCGGCTCTTTCGCTCTCGGTGCCGACAAGGCTTGCCGGCTCGGCGAGCTCTCCGGCAAGCCGATCACGATGACCGGCTATCTCAGGACGTCGGAGACACAGGATTATGTCCTGCTGATGCGCGATTTCGACCTCGTCGAAGCCGTCCGCGCCATCGATCCCAAGGTCGATCTCGCCACCGCGATCCCGCCCTGCGAGACCGCGACGGGCGTCCGCCTCAGCGGCTCTCCCGCCGCGCCATGAAGGCCAGCTTCTCGAACAGCGAGACGTCCTGCTCGTTCTTCAGCAACGCGCCGTGCAGCGGCGGGATCAGCTTGCGCGGATCGCGCTCGCGCAGCACCTCGGGGCCGATATCGTCGGCGACGAGGAGCTTCAGCCAGTCCAGCAGCTCGGAGGTCGAGGGCTTCTTCTTGAGGCCCGGCACCTCGCGCACCTCGAAGAACAGCCGCAGCGCCTCCTCCATCAGCCGCTTCTTGATGCCGGGAAAATGGACCTCGACGATGCGCTGCATCGTCTCCGCGTCCGGGAAGCGGATATAGTGGAAGAAGCAGCGCCGCAGGAAGGCGTCCGGCAGCTCCTTCTCGTTGTTCGAGGTGATGATCATCACCGGCCGCTGCGCCGCCCTGATCGTCTCGCCGGTCTCGTAGACATGGAACTCCATGCGGTCGAGCTCGAGCAGCAGGTCGTTGGGAAACTCGATGTCGGCCTTGTCGATCTCGTCGATCAGCAGCACCGGGCGCACCGGCGAGACGAAGGCCTCCCAGAGCTTGCCGCGCTTGATGTAGTTGGCGATGTCGGAGACGCGGGCGTCACCGAGTTGGCTGTCGCGCAGCCGGCTGACCGCATCGTATTCGTAGAGTCCCTGCTGGGCCTTGGTGGTCGACTTGACGTGCCAGGTCAGCAGCGGCGCGCCGAGCGCGGCGGCGACCTCCTCGGCCAGCACGGTCTTGCCGGTACCCGGCTCGCCCTTGACCAGCAGCGGCCGCTCCAGCCGGATCGCGGCGTTGACCGCGACCGTCAGGTCCTCGGTGGCGACGTAGGAGGCGGTGCCGGTAAAGCGCATGCGAGGTCCTCTGCGTGGCTGACCCGCGGACAGAGCCAGGTCCTGCCGCTGCGAACGGCACAGTGCTTAGAGGCCGGCCGGCGACGGGGCAAGTTTTCGCCAGCCCGTCGCGCGATTTGGTTTGTGTTGCAAGGCACTGCGAAGCAAAGCTTGCCCATCGGCAGCTTTGCCTGATTCCCAGAGGGTGACGTGGCCGGGACGATCGATCCTTCCGCCTATCGCGACGCCGTGGTCGTGCTCGCCACGGCCGGCGTGATCGTGCCTTTCGCCAAGCGCTTCCGCGTCAATTCGGTCGTCGCCTTCATGGCCTGCGGCGCCGTGCTCGGCCCCTACGGCCTCGGCGGCCTCGTCGCCAAGGTGCCGCTCCTCAGCGCCATCACCGTCTCCAACGCCGAAGCGCTGGCCGGCCCCGCCGAACTCGGCGTCGCCTTCCTGCTGCTCGTCATCGGGCTGGAGCTGTCCTTCGAGCGCCTGACGACCATGCGCCGGCTCGTCTTCGGGCTCGGCCTCGGCCAGGTCGCGCTCTCGGCCGCGGCGATCGGGGCCGTCGCCTATGGTTTCGGCCAGCCAGCGCCCGCGGCGCTGCTGATCGGCACGGCGCTCGCACTGTCCTCGACCGCGATGGTCGTCGAGCTGCTCTCGGCCCATCGCCGCATCACCTCCTCGGCCGGGCGCTCCAGCTTCGCCATTCTGCTCTGCCAGGATCTGGCGGTGATCCCGCTGCTCTTCCTCGTCAGCGTGCTCGGCACGCAGGGCGGCGCCTCGCTGCTGGTCGGCCTGACCCAGGCGGCGCTGCAGGCGGCCGCGGCGATCGCGGCCATCGTGGTCATCGGGCGCCTCGCCATGCGCCCGCTCTTCCGCCTCGTCGCCTCGACCGATTCCTCGGAGAGCTTCATGGCGGCGACCCTGCTGGTCGCGCTCGGCACCGGGCTGATCGCCGCCGCGGCCGGACTTTCCATGGGGCTCGGCGCCTTCATCGCCGGGCTGCTGCTGGCCGAGACCGAATATCGCCGCGCCATCGAGGTGACGATCGAACCGTTCAAGTCGCTGCTGATCGGCGTCTTCTTCCTGACGGTCGGCATGAGCGTGAATCCGGCGGCGCTCGCGGCCCAGCCGGTCGCGATTCTCGGCATCGCCGCCGGGCTCTTCCTGACCAAGGTCGCGATCACCTTCCTGCTCGCGCGCTATTTCAGGCTGTCGCTGCCGACTGCGCTCGAAACCGCGATCATGATCGGCCCCGGCGGCGAGTTCGCCTTCGTGCTGCTGACCGCTTCCGTCGCCGCCAGGCTGGTCGACCAGAACGCCGCCGCGCTGGTGCTCGCCGGCGTCTCGCTGACCATGATCGGCCTGCCGCTCGCCGCGCGCCTGGCGCGGGCGCTCTCTGCCCGCCTCGCTCCGGCGGTGAACCTTCCGGCGGAGGCCGCCATCCTGCCGCCGCACGATCATGCGCCGCGGGCCATCGTCGTCGGGCTCGGCCGCGTCGGCCGCCTCGTCGGCGAGATGCTCGAGCAGCACAAGGTCCCCTACATCACCGTCGACGCCGACCCGGCCCTGATCGCGACGCAGCGCCGCGCCGGCCGCCCCGCCTTCTACGGCAACGCCACCAAGCCGGATTTCCTGCGCCTCTGCGGGGTCGCGGAGGCCACCGCCCTGATCGTGACCATCGACAATCCCCGCGCCGTCGACGACATCGTTGCGGCGGCCCGCGGCATGCGGCCGGATCTCGTCATCGTCGCGCGCGCCCGCGACGCGAAGCATGCGAGGCACCTCTACGAGATCGGCGTCAACGACGCCGTGCCGGAAACGATCGAGGCCAGCCTGCAATTGTCGGAAGCCGCGCTGGTCGGGCTCGGCGTCCCGATGGGCCTCGTCATCGCCTCGGTGCACCAGCGCCGCGACGATTTCCGCAGCGAGCTCAAGCCGGCGAGCGGGCCCGACCGCGTGCTGCCGCGCCATGTCCGCTCGCGCAGGCTGTGACCCTGCGCGCCTGACGAAGGCTCAGGCGAATTCCTTCCGCTCCGCCGCCTCCAGCCGTACGGACAGCCCCGCCGGCGCCGGCTCGATGCGGGCCGGCTTCCCGGCCGCCGCGTGCATCGCGCGCCGCATATGGCCGTAGAACTGCTCGGCGCTGCTGCGCCAGCTATGGCCGGCGGCGAGCGCGAGCCCTGCCTCGCGCGGCAGGCGCAGCGCCGAGAGCGCGGCCTGGCGCAGGTCCTCGTGCAGAACCGCCGCCTGGCTGCCGGCGAAGACGTCGCTCGGTCCCTGCACCGGGAACGCCGCGACCGGAAGACCGCTCGCGGCCGCCTCCAGCAGGACGATGCCGAAGGTGTCGGTCAGGCTCGGGAACACGAAGACGTCGGAGGAGGCGTAGATCGCCGCCAGCTCCTCGCCCTCGCGCGCACCGAGGAAATGCACCTCCGGGAAGGCGCGCTGCAGGTCGGCACGGGCCGGGCCGTCACCGACGACGACCTTGCTGCCGGGCAGGCGCAGCGACAGGAAGGCCGCCAGATTCTTCTCGACAGCGACGCGCCCGACACTGAGGAAGATCGGCCGCGGCAGGTCGAGCACGCTGCCGGGGCGCGGATGGAACAGGGAGAGGTCGACGCCGCGCCCCCAGCGCAGGATGCGCTCGAAGCCATGGGCGCGCAGCTCCGCCTCGACCGTGGCGGTCGAGACCATCACGCCCGCCGCGGGATCGTGGAAACGGCGCAGGAAGCGATAGCTCCAGCTCTCGGGGATCGGCCAGCGCGCGGCGACATATTGCGGGAAGCGGGTGTGATAGCTCGTGGTGAAGGTGCGCTTCTGGGCAAGGCAGACCGCCCGCGTCAGCCAGCCGATCGGCCCCTCGGTGGCGATATGGACATGGTCGGGGCCGAATTCGGCGATGCGCCCGGCGATGTGCCGGCGGCTCGCCAGCGCGATGCGGATATCGGGATAGGACGGCAGGCCGATCTGCCGGAATCCCTCGGGCGTCAGCATGTGCGGCGTGACGCCGAATTCCGGCGCCGCCTCGACCATCCGCTCCAGCGACCGCACGACGCCGTTGATCTGCGGCCGCCAGGCATCCGTGGCGATCAGGACGCGCATCAGCGCGCCTTCCGTTCGGCCGGCTCCGGCTGAACGCCGAGAATTCGCGCCGGATCGAGATGCCGGGGCACGCTCTCACCCCAGGAATGGCTTCCACTTTTGGAGAGCATGACCCGGGCGGCCTCGACCAGGCCCGGTGCAGGCGCCGGACGTGTCGCGGCTGGCGCCGGCAGGGCCGGCCTGCCGCCCTTCAGCCGGTGCTGCGGCCAGCGCACGATCTCGAAGCGGCCGTCATCATGCTCGACCACCGCGGTGCAGCTTTCGACCCAGTCGCCGGTGTTGATGTAGCCCAGCCCGGCGATCTCGCGCTGCGCCGCATGGTGGATATGCCCGCAGATCACGCCGTCGGCCCTGTGCCGGCGCGCCTCGTCGACGAGGCACTGCTCGAACTCGCCGATATAGTTCACCGCGTTCTTGACCTTGTGCTTGGCCCAGGCCGAGAGCGACCAGTGTGGCAGGCGCAGGATGCGGCGGACCCGGTTGATGCCGTGGTTAAGCACGAGCGCGATCGTGTAGGCCCAGTCGCCGAGCAGGGCGAGCCATTTGGCGTTGCGCACCACGAGGTCGAACAGGTCGCCATGGATCACCAGCATGCGCTTGCCGTCGGCCGTCTCGTGGATGACGTCGTCGACCACGGTGATGCCGCCGAACTGCAGGCCGGTATAGTCGCGCAGGAAATCGTCGTGGTTGCCGGTGACGTAGATCAGCTTCGAGCCCTTGCGGACCTTGCGCAGCAGCTTCTGCACCACGTCGTTATGCGTCTGCGGGAAGTACCAGCCGCTCTTCAGCCGCCAGCCGTCGATGATGTCGCCGACCAGGTAGATGGTCGGAGCGTCATAGGCGCGCAGGAACTCCAGCACGAGGTCCGCCTGCGCCCCGCGCGTGCCGAGATGCAGGTCGGAGATGAAGATGCTGCGAACCTGCCTGGCGTCGCTGTCGTCGCTCATGCTCGCTGGTCCATCCAGTGTGATGCGAGAGCCGGATCCGCTCGGATTGGACCAATCCGGCGGTGAATCCGTCTCTCATCCCATGTTTGAGACCGCTTTTCCGGTCTGCTTGCGGACAAGCTGACCGGAGCGGGCTCACCGGCGTGTGTCTGATTTGCACTACGCTTTGATGACGCGGCGGGAAAACCGTGCTTTGCCTGCGCGCACAGGAACTGACCTTTCCGGGAGACGACAATGGATCTGGGTATCGCCGGCCGCACGGCCATCGTTTGCGCCTCGAGCAAGGGGCTGGGCCGCGGCTGCGCGCAGGCGCTGGCCGAGGCCGGCTGCGCGGTCGTCGTCAACGGCCGCGACGCCAAGACGCTCGAGGAGACCGCGAGCGCGATCCGCGCCAGCACCGGCGCGAACGTCGTCGCGGTCGTCGCCGACGTCTCGACCAGGGCCGGCCAGGACGCGCTGCTCGCGGCCGCGCCGAATCCGGACATCCTCGTCAACAACAATGGCGGCCCCCCGCCCAAGCCCTTCCGCGAGGTGACGCGCGAGGCCCTGCTCGAAGGCGTCGCGCAGAACATGGCGACCCCGCTCGAGCTGGTGCAGCGCGTCGTCGACGGCATGATCGAGCGGCGCTTCGGCCGCATCGTCAACATCACCTCGGCGAGCGTGCTCACGCCGCTGACCGGGCTCGACGTCTCCTCGGCCGCCCGCGCCGGCCTCACCGCCTTCCTCGCCGGCGTGGCGCGCGAGATCGCCCATGCCAACGTCACCATCAACAACATCCTGCCGGGCGTGTTCGACACGGACAGGATCAAGACTGCGACCAACAAGGTCGCCGAGATGCAGGGCATCAGCATCGAGGAAGCGACGAAGCGGCGGCTCGCTGCCGTCCCGGCCGGCCGTCTCGGCACGCCCGACGAGTTCGGCAAGCTCTGCGCCTTCATCGCCAGCGCCCATGCCGGCTACATCACCGGCCAGAACTTCCTGATCGACGGCGGCTCGTTCCGGGCGAATTTCTGAGACAGCGGAGGATCAGCTCCTCCCCCGCTGGAAGGTCGCGCCTGTCTGTCATCGCGGACGAAGCGAAGCGGAGATCCGGGATCCATTCCTGAAACCTCTATCGGAAAGGTTCCGGAATGGGTCCCGGGCCTTGCTTGCAGGAAAGCGCCCTCGACATGAGCGCCGAGAAGACGCCGCCGACCATGAGCATCGCCTACCGGCGCGCCGTTCCCGACGACACGCCGGCCTGCCTCCTGCTGCGCGGCAGGACACGAGAGAACGCCGTCTCGGTCGAGCGACTGGCTGCGCGCGGCATCACGCTGGAAAGCTGGCGCTCGGCCATCGCCGATGGCAGCCTGCCGGGTCATGTCGCCACCGTCGGTGGCGAGATCGTCGGCTATTGCTTCGGCGAGCGGCGTACCGGCGAGATCGCCGTGCTCGCGCTCCTGCCGGACCATGAGGACCAGGGCGTCGGCAAGACGTTGCTCGGCCTGGTCGCTGACGAGTTCAGGGAGCTCGGCTTCGCCAGATTGTTCCTCGGCTGCTCGCCAGACCCCACCATGCGGTCCCACGGCTTCTACCGGCACCTGGGCTGGCGCCCGACCGGCAGCTTCGACGATCATGGCGACGAGATCCTCGAATTCCACCTCGCTTGATCGGCACCGCCATCGCGTCCCGCCGGCTGCCTGTCCGTCCTGCAAGATCGACGCTTGGAACGGCTCCATGCCCGTGGTCTAAGGGACACAAGTCTTGCACAAGACTTCCACTCCTCGTGCCCGACCTTTTCCCCTTGTCACCGCTCCTCGGCATCAGCCTCAAGCTGCTTTCGGCCCTGTCGTTCACGCTGATGTCGGCCGGCATCAAGACGCTGGCCTCGCGCTACCCGACCGGCGAGCTCGTCTTCTTCCGCTCCTTCTTCGCGCTGATCCCGCTGATCGCCTGGCTGGCCTGGCGCCGCGAGTTCCCGGCCGCGCTCAAGACCAGCAATCTGCGTGGCCATCTCAAGCGCGGCGTCATCGGCTCGACCGGCATGTTCCTCGGCTTCGCCGCGCTGCATCTGCTGCCGCTCTCCGACGCGGTGGCGATCGGCTACGCCGCGCCGCTGATCGTCGTGGTGCTGGCGGCGCTCATCCTGAAGGAACGCGTGCGCATCTATCGCTGGACCGCCGTCGCCGTCGGCTTCCTCGGCGTGCTGCTGATGCTCTCCCCGCATATGGGCGCTCAGAGCTTCGGGCACGGGCTCTCGGGCGGCCCGGCCATCGGGGCGCTGCTGGCGCTCGGCGGCGCCTTCTGCTCCGCCTTCGCCTCGATCGAGGTCCGGCTGCTGACGCAGACCGAGAAGACCGGCGCCATCGTCTTCTACTTCATGTCGCTGACCTCGCTGCTCGGCCTGCTCACGCTCGCGCTCGGCTGGACCACCCCGGACTGGACGGATTTCGCGCTGCTCGTCGTGATCGGCATCCTCGGCGGCCTCGGCCAGATCCTGCTGGTCCAGGCCTATCGCTATGGCGACGCCTCGCTGATCGCCCCTTTCGAATACTCGACGATGATCTGGGCGACGGCGCTCGGCTGGTTCGTCTTCGGCGAATGGCCGGTCCTGGCCGTGATCCTCGGCTCGCTGATCGTGATCGCCTCCGGCATCTATGTGATCCTGCGCGAGCAGCAGCTCGGCCTGCTCAAGAAGGAGACGCGCGAAGCCGGCCCGTCCCGCTCGGTCTGAGGCCCCTCGACTTGCCGCTTGAAACGATCCGAGGCATTGTCCGCTAGGACAAACAATCGTTCTCTTTCCCAAACGGATGGCGGGCGACGACAGGCAGAGCGCAATGGGCATCGAAACCAGGGAACGTGGCGGCCGCGAGCTGGAATCCGGCGCGCAGGTGATTTCGGGCCAGCTCGGCAAGACGATCCAGCGGCTGCGCAAGGCCTACAACCTGTCGCTTTCCGAGCTCGCGGAGCAGTCCGGCGTCGCCAAGTCGATCATCAGCCAGATCGAGCGCAACGAGACCAACCCGACACTGGCGACGATCTGGCGGCTGTCCCAGGCGCTCGACGTCTCGATCGAGCGCGTGCTCTCGACCAATGAGGAAGAGGCCTTCATCGAGAAGATCGCCCGGTCCGACACGCCGATCCTGGTCTCCGAGGACGGCAAGCTGCGGCTCGCCATCATCGGCTGGATCAAGACCGTCGAATGGCTGCAATGGTACGAGGTCAGCGCCGAGCCCGGCGGCGAGCTCGATTCGGAGGGCCACCAGCGCGGCTCGATCGAATCGCTCTCGGTCAGTTCGGGCGAGTTCGAGGTCGAGGTCGGCGGCATCACCCAGCGCGCCAGGGCCGGCGAGACCCTGCGCTATCGCTGCGACCGGCAGCACGTCGTCCGCTGCGTCGGCGACCAGCCGGGAACGGCGCTGATGGTCTGCATCCTCAAGGCGGCGGTGATGGATTAAAGGGAGCCTTCGAGCGCCTCTCGGAATAACGCGAATGCCGGAGCAAGTTGTGCTCTTCCCACTCGAGTTCTTCGTCGAAGGCACCCCGATCTCGCTTGGAGCCAGCGCCGGATCGAAAGCTCGTTGGAGAACTATAGTTTCCGAAGCGGCCCGTCGACGACGGCAAGAAACCGATGAGGTCGGATTTCTGGATGAGCGAGCACTCGCGCTTACGATTTACTACTTTGCGAATGCCCCGATGGAAGGCGACATCGATAACATCATAAAGCCGATAATGGATGCACTCATAGGCGTCGCCTATCTCGACGACAGCGTGGTCGAACGTGTCGTCTCTCAAAAATTCGAGCCGGAAATCGATCGAGCCTTTGCAAGTCCAACCGATCAACTGGCAGCGGCCTTGGATAAGGCAGCCCCCGTTGTCTACATTCGGGTGGACGACGATTTGACCTGGAGGAAGCTCTGATGGCGGCGCATGCTCAAGCTTCGTTACAAGAATCGGAGTTTCTCGAAAGCTTGCGCTCGCGGTACGAGCAGCAGGGTTTCAGTTTCAAAATCCATCCAGCATCGAATGATCTTCCGGCCTTCTTGGGTTCATATAGGCCAGATGCAATTGCTCAAAAGCCAGGGGTGAACGTCGCTATCGAGGTGAAGAGCCAAAACTCGACCACGATACAAGAGTCTCTTCAGCGGATTCGCAAACTTTTCGACGGCCACCCTGATTGGCGTTTCGACGTTGTTTTCATGGGCGCGAGCCAAGTGCAACGCATAGCGATCCGACCGGGATCGCCATCAAAGCTCCGCGCGCGGATTGATGAAGTGAACAAAATGACGAGCCAGGGACAGCACCGGGCGGCGTTCGTGATGGCATGGTCACTTTTGGAGGCTGCTCTGCATTCCAAGGCACCAGAAACAGCCAACAAGCCACTTACACCGGGCACAGTCCTGCAAACGCTTGCAATGAACGGCTACATCGAACCGCAACTCGAACGGCGTGTGCGGTCGCTAATCGATCTGCGCAACAGGATCGTGCACGGGGATGTTGATGTCGAGCCTGCGCCGGCTGATGTCCAACTGGTCCTGTCCGCGATCTCGGAAACACTGGAAGCCAACGCAGCCTAGCTCTCTACCCGCCCGCCGCCTTCTGTGGCCGCGGCGGCCCCTGCACGGCGGGCAGCGATTTCAGGTACTCGGCCATTGCCAGGCGGTCTGCCTCCGGCAATTGCGCGATGTTGCGCACCACGGCCGCCATCGAGCCGCCGACGCTGTCGAAGCTCGGCGTGAAGCCGGTCTTCAGCAGTTCGGCGATCTCGGCCTTCGACCATTTGCCGAGCCCGTCCTCGGCCTGGGTGATGTTCGGCACCCAGCCCTTGCCCTCGGGATCCGGCCCGCCGGCGAAGCGCGTCGCCTGGACGATCGCGCCGAACCGGTTGCGGCTGGAATGGCACTCGGCGCAATGGCCCGGTCCGTTGACCAGATAGGCACCGCGATTCCATTCCTCGCTCCTGCCGGCATCGGGCTTGAACGGCGCGCCCTCGAAGAACAGCAGCTTCCAGCCGCCGACGAGGCGCCGGACGTTGAACGGGAAGGCGAGTTCATGGGCCGGCGCCTTGCCCTCCACCGATGGCAGCGTGCGGATATAGGCCAGGAGATCCGCGACGGCCTTCGCCGGCATCAGCCGGTAGGAGGTGTAGGGAAACGCCGGATAGTAGTGCTGGCCCGAGGGCGAGACGCCGGCGGTCATCGCCTGGATGAAATCGGCCGTGCCCCAGTTGCCGATGCCGTCGCGCGTATGCGGCGAGATGTTCGGCGCATGGAACTTGCCGAAGGGCGAATCCAGCACCAGCCCGCCGCCCAGCCGCGTCTTGTCGTCCTGCCCCGGCGTCGCATGGCAGGAGGCGCAGCCGCCCGCCGCGAACAGCAGCTTGCCGTTCTCGATGTCCGGCGCCGGCAGCGTGCCGATCTCCGGGCCGGGCGAGACCAGCCGGGGATCGGTGAGGACGAAAAAGCCGGCGGCGCCGAGCGCGATGAAGACCAGAAGCGTGATCAGCAGGCGGCGCATCGGTTCCTCATCCTGTTGTCACGGCAGCAGCGCGCCTGCCACGGCGCGACTCGACCGACCTCGATACGAAGGAGCGGGCCTTCGAAAGGAAGCCCGCTCCGTCGATCAGGTCAAATCCGATGGCGTTTATCCGCCGTCACTTCTTGATGCGATAGACCTCGTGGCAGCCGCCGCAATTCTTGGTCGCGTCGCCGAAGGCGGTGCGGAAGCCGGCGAGATCGGTCACGGCCGCGCCCTTGGCGGCATCCGCCTCGAACTTGGCGAAGGCGGCCTTGAAGCCGGCCTGGTCCTCCCAGATCTTCGGCGCCGCCGTGGTCTCGCCGCCGGTCTTGGCGCTGTCCGGATAGAGCGCCGGCATCTTCTTGGCGGCGTCGCCATAGGCCTTGAACACCGCCTGCGCCTTGGCGGCGTCGAACGGCGCTTCGCCCTTGGCCATCGCCGCGCCTTCGCGTGTCGCCGCGCCGACGGCCTTCATCGTGTCGCGCCGCTCGGCGATCGGATTGGCCTGGGCCAGAACGGCGGAGACGCCGACGGCGAGGCCGAGGGCGACGAAAGCAGAGCGAAGCATGCGTGGTTATCCTCCGGAAGGCTGGCGCCGGGACCGACGCCGTTTGGAACTCTTCCAGATCAACCGGCGACCGGGACAGCGCCAAGTCGCATTCTCGTGAAAGGCCTTGCAAACAGGCAAATGCCTCCTTGCATCAGGGCCGATATCCCGCTTCCCGCAAGGTCGCGAACACCTTGGCCGGCGTCGCGGGCATGTCGATCGCCTTGATGCCGGCGGCGCGGTCGAGCGCGTCAACCATAGCGTTCATGACGGCCGGGCAGGCGCCGATCGCGCCGGCCTCGCCCGCGCCCTTCACGCCGATGGCGTTGGTGACGCAGGGCACGTTGCGCGTCTCGAAATGGAAGCTCGGGATGTCGATCGCGCGCGGCAGGGCATAGTCCATGAAGGTCGCGGTCAGCATCTGGCCGGACGAGTCGAAGCGGATCTCCTCCATCAGCGCCTGGCCGATGCCCTGCGCCGCGCCGCCATGGACCTGGCCCTGCAGCATGATCGGGTTCAGCGTCACGCCGAAATCGTCGACCACCACATAGTTCTGGATCTCGGTGCCGCCCGTCGCCGGATCGATCTCCAGCTCGACCACATGGGTGCCGTTCGGATAGGTCGCCTCCGGCGGCGTCCAGCTCTGATGGACGCTGAGCTGCTCCGCCTTCGCGCCGGGCAGGTTGGCGATCGCCTTGAGATCGAGCTTCTTGTCGGTGCCGACGATGCGCACGGCCCCGTCGACGATCTCGAGGTCGCCGGGGCTGGCTTCGAGCGCGTCCGAGGCGAGGCTCTTCAGATTGTCGGCGAGGATGCCGGTCGCCGCGTTGAGCGCCGCGCCGCCGACGGGGATCGAGCGCGAACCGCCGGTGCCGGAGCCGGTGGCGATCCGGTCGGTATCGCCCTGGATCACCCTGATGCGGTCGAGCGGGATGTCGAGATGCTGCGCGACCAGCTGCGAATAGGCGGTCTCGTGCCCCTGCCCGTTCGACTGGGTGCCGATCAGCACGGTGACGGTGCCGTCCTTCTCGAGGATCACGGTCGAGCTCTCCGGCCCGCCGCCGCCGCAGGCCTCGATATAGCAGGCGAGGCCGATGCCGCGGATCTTGCCGGCCTTCTGCGAGGCCCTGAGACGGCTCTTGAAGCCCTTCCAGTCCGCGACCTCCATGGCGCGGCGCATATGGCCCTCGAACTCGCCGGAATCGTAGACCGGGCCGGTCTGCGTCTTGTGCGGCATCTCGCTCGGCTTGACGAAATTCTGCGCGCGCACCGCGTCCGGCGTCCTGCCGGTCTCGCGCGCGATCGCGTCGACCAGGCGCTCGATCAGATAGGCCGCCTCGGGCCGCCCGGCGCCGCGATAGGCGTCGACCGGCGTCGTATTGGTGAAGACGCCGCGGAAGCGGACATGCACGGCCGGGATGTTGTAGCAGCCCGGCGTCATCGTCGTGCCGACCCAGGGAATGAAGGGCCCATACTGCGAGAGATAGGCGCCCATATCGGCGGCGAGGTCGACTTTCAGGCCGATGAACCTGCCACGCTTGTCGAGGGCCATCGTCGCGGTGGTGAGGTTGGCGCGGCCATGGGTGTCGGCGAGGAAATGCTCGGTCCGGTCGGCGACCCAGCGTACCGGCCGCTTCAGCCTCTCCGCCGCGACCATGGTCAGCGGGTATTCGCGGTACATGAAGATCTTGGTCCCGAAGCCGCCGCCGACATCGGGGGTGATCACCCGGATCCGGGCCGGATCGACCTTGAGGACGTTCTTGGCGAGGATGTCGCGCATGCCGTGGCTGCCCTGGCTGCCGAGCGTCAGCGTCCAGCGTTTGCCCGCCTTGTCGTATTCGGCGATGCAGGCACGCGTCTCCATGTAGTTGGAGGCGAGGCGATTGTTGACGATGGTGATCGAGACCGTGCGGTCGGCCTTGGCGAAGGCCTTCTCCGTCCTGTCGCGATTGCCCTGCTCCGCCTCGAAGGCGACGTTGCCGGCCCGGTCGGGCCAGACCTGCGGCGCCTTGGCGTCGAGCGCCTCGGCGATGCCCGTGACCGAGGGCAGCGTCTCGAACTCGATCTCGATCGCCTCGGCGGCATCGCGCGCCTGGTCGAGCGTCTCGGCGACGATGAAGGCGATCGCCTCGCCGACATGGCGCACGGTGTCGACCGGCAGAACCGGCACATGCGTCGGCTTCACGGGCTCGCCGGAGACCTCCTTGATCAGCCCCTTGCAGGGAATGTCGCCGAGATCGGCGACATCCTCGCCTGTCAGGATCAGCTTGACGCCCTTGCGCTTGCGCGCCGTCTCCTTGTCGATGATCTTGAACCTGGCATGCGCATGCGGCGAGCGCAGGACATAGGCGTGCAGCGCGCCCTCGACCGCGGTGTCGTCGGTGTAGCGGCCAGTGCCGGTGGTCAGGCGCTGATCCTCGACCCGCCGCATCGGCTGGCCCATCCCGAACTTCATCGGACGCATCGGCAAGAATTCCTTCGGATCACTCGAATGAGAAAGACTGGCGCAGGATCGCCGCGCCGTCACCCCGGTCCGCATGCTGGGGCCGGAATGCATGGAGCGCAGGCTTCCGGCCAGCGGGCGCTATGGAGGGTATTCTAGGGCAGGCCGGGGCCTTGTCGATACATGCCGGCCAATTTCACACACACCGCCAGTCCGGGCCCCGCGCAGCGAGGAGCCCCGCAACCATGGACACGAGGACGATCCCGTGGGCGAAAGCCTCCGGTATCGTCCGTAGCGGAGCGGATATGGGTTCCGGGCCCGCCGCTCTGCGGCGTCCCGGAATGCCGCCTCATCTTCAGCGGATCATGCGGGCGGCGCTGTCGGACAGCGACACCATCATATTATAGCTGGAGACGATCCGGTTGGCATCGTTCGCCGCGCCCTTGCGGACATCGCCCTTCGACTTGCCGAGCTTCTCGCGGAAATCGCGCAGCGCGCCGAGCCAGGAGCTGGCCTGCGAATCGATGATCGGCACGCCGGACTGGTTCTTATCCTTGAAGGCGTCCATCTCCCTGATCGCCGCAGCGTAGCCGGCGAGCGCCGCATCGAAGGCGGCGAGATCGACGATCGGCTTCTCGTTGCTCGGCATCCGGTCCATCACGGCGCGCGCATTGATCATGATGTTGCGCAGCTGCCAGCGCGCCTGGCGGCCCTCGCTCGCCTCGATCGCCGCGAGCTCGCGCGCGTCGATGCCTCTCTTGTAGGCGCCGAGCTGCCCGTCGAACGCTGCCCGCTCGCGCAGGAAGGCCTCGGCCGTCGGCACCATCCGGGCGTGCAGCTCACGGCCCTCGGCGGCGTTGTCGGCGCGATAATCCTTGCGCTCGTAATAGCGCTCGGCCCGCGTGATCAGCGGCGCGAGCTCCTGATAGGCGGCGATGTAGCGCTTCACCGCGCCGTCGAGCTCCGGCTGCCCCGGCGCCTGGCCGGTCGCCGCCTCGGCCTTGGCGATCTCGCTCGTCACGTCATACAGGCTGTAGAGCCCGTAGGAGATGTAGCGCTCCTTGCCGGTCGGGCCCTTCTTCATGTCGACCCAGCTCTTGTAGCGGTCCCAGGATTCGATCGCCCTCAGCGTCCGGTTGGCTAGCGCGGTATAGGCGTTCGACTTCGCGATCGCCGCCTGCAGCTCCGGATCCTGCGCCGGCCGCTTCGGCGCGGCCTGCGGGGCAGCCTGCGCGAAGGCCGACGGCGCCGCCGATGCGGTGCAGAGCAGGGCTGCGAGGGCGAGACTCAGCAGGGAGGAAGCCTTCATCAGGGCACCTTTTGGTAGACCGCGGCCGATCTACGGGCCGCGCCATCTTATCGGTGCTGGCGTCTTGAACCGCAACCGGAAGGCCGTGGGGCCAGCCTGACAAATACAGCCCTCGTTCCGAGGAGCAGCAGCAGGCTGAGTCCCGAAGGATGACAGCCAGGGGATTCGCAGCGATACTCAGCGCTCGACCGGCTCGCCGCGCGTGGCCCAGTCCTTGAAGCCGCCGATATAGTGGCTGTCGATGTCGAGCCCGGCGGCCTGCGCGAACTCCAGCGCCCGCAGCGAGCGCACGCCGGCGGCGCAGGACAGCACCACGCGCTTGCCCGGCTCGTTCGGCAGGTCGGCGGGATCGAACCGCGAGAGCGGCAGCGACACCGAGCCCGGAATGCGCCCGGCCGCGTATTCGTGCGGCTCGCGCACGTCGACGATCAGGATCGAGCCGTCGGCCAGCCCTGTCTTGACGGCGTCGATGTCGAGGTCGTGAACGATCATGCTGCTGCTCTCGGGCTCGCTCAGTTCAGGAGCCTCACCAGATAGAGGCTGAGCGCCGGGAATGCCACGCAGATGGCGAGCCGGATGATGTCGGCGGCGACGAAGGGCAGGACGCCGCGATAGATCCGCGTCACCGGCACGTCGCGCGCCAGCGAGGCGACGACGAAGACGTTGAGTCCGATCGGCGGGCAGGTCATGCCGATGCCGACCACGATCAGCACGAGGATGCCGAACCAGATCGCGATGTCGTCGCTCGGCATGCCGAAATCGAGCGCCGTCACGATCGGGAAGAACACCGGCAGGGTGAGCAGGATCATGGCGAGCTCGTCCATGACGCCGCCGAGCACGATGTAGAAGACGAGCAGGCCGACGAGCACCGTATAGGGCTGCCAGCCGGAGGCGGCGATCATCTCCGCCGCCGCGGTCGGGACCTGCGTCAGCGCCAGGAAGGCGTTGAACACCTCGGCGCCGAGCAGGATGGCGAAAATCATCGCCGAGGTCTCGGCGGTCTGCAGGATCGCCTGCCTGATGCCGTCGAGGCCGAGGCTGCGCCGGATCAGGCCGATCGCCAGCATGATGAAGGCGCCGACCGAGGCGCCCTCGGTCGGCGTGAAGACGCCGCCATAGATGCCGCCGACGACGATCACCGCCACCGTCAGCGCCGGAACGACGCCGACCAGAAGCGGCCCGCGCTCGCGCCAGGGCGTGCGCTCATGGGCCGGGCCGAGCCTGCCGTCGAGGCGCGTCATGATCCAGATGGTGAGGCAGTAGAACGCCGTCGCCATCAACCCGGGAACCAGCGCCGCCTGGAACAGCCTGGCGATGTTCTGCTCGGTCGAGATCGCATAGACCACGAGGATCACCGATGGCGGGATCAGGATGCCGAGCGTGCCGCCGACGGCGGTGACGCCGCAGGCGAAGCCGGGATCGTAGCGATAGGAGCGCAATTGCGGCAGGGGCGCACGGGCGAAGGTCGCCGTCGTCGCCACCGACGAGCCGCAGATCGCGCCAAAGCCCGTGCAGGCGCCGATCATCGCCATGCCGAGGCCGCCGCGGCGATGGCCGACGAAGGCGGAGGCCGCCTTGAACAGGTCGCCCGCCAGTCCCGAGCGTTCGGCGAAGGCCCCCATCAGCACGAACAGCGGAATCACCGACAGCGTGTAGTTGGCGAAGATTTGATAGGGGGTCGTGCGGATATAGTTCAGGAACGGCTCGAGCCCGTTGAGCTGGATATAGCCGGCGCTGCCGACGACCAGCATGGCGAGCCCGATCGGCAGGCGCAGCGCCATCAGCGCCAGCATCGCGGCGAAACCGGTGATCGCCAGGGAAAAGCCGCTCATCGGGCCTGCCTCGCCAGACGGCTGGCGCTGACGAAGGCGGCGAGCGCGACGAAACCGGCGAGCACCGCGCAGATCGCGATCGGCAGATAGCTCGGCAGCTGCAGCACCATGGTGTTCTCGCCGCTGGCGTAGGCCGAGCGCGCGCCGACGCCGAGGCGCCAGGCGATCAGCGCCATTGCGAGCCCGTAGATCACGTCCCAGAGCGCGTCGAGGCCGTCGCGCCAGCGGCGCGGCAGCTTCAGGGTGAAGGTGTCGACGAAGATGTTGCCGCGCCTGAGCTGGCACAGCGGCAGGAAGCAGAAGGCGGCGACGGCGGTGGTCATCTGCACAAGCTCGAAATCGCCGGGCACGCCGGCGGCTCCGACCAGGTCGCTGCGCAAGGTCACGCTGACCACGACCATGGTCGCGAGCGCGACCAGCAGCACCCCGCCGATGAGCGCGACCGCCTCCGCCACCGCGTCGATGCGCGATGGCGGCGCTTCCCCCACCCTGTCGGTCATGCGCTCAGGCCGCGTTCTGATGCTTGGTCAGCGCGGCGCGGGCGGCGGCGAGCAGCTTCTCGCCGTCGAGTCCCTTGTCCTTGGCGGTCTTGAGCCAGCCCTCGATCACCGGCTCCGTGGTCTTGCGCCAGCGCGCCGCCTCGGCCTCCTCGATGGTGATGATGGTGTTGCCGCGCTTCTTGACCATCTCCGAGACGACCACCGCCTGCTCGTCCCAGACCTTGCCCGCCATGGCGGCCGCGGCGGCGCCGGAGTTCCTGTCGATCACCGCCTTGAGGTCGGGCGCGAGCCCCTCGTATTTCGCCTTGTTCATGGCGAGGACGAAGGTCGCGACGTAGAAGGTCGGCGAGCCCGGAATCTCGGTGTGGTTCTTCACCAGCTCCTGCACCTTGATCGAGGGCACCACCTCCCAGGGCACGACGCAGCCGTCGATCACGCGCTGCGCCAGCGATTCCGGCACTTGCGGGATCGGCATGCCGATGGCGTTGGCACCGAGCGCGCGCAGCGCCTCGCCGGCGAGGCGGGTCGGGAAGCGCAGCTTCAGCCCCTTCAGGTCCTCCATCGTCCTCACCGGCTTGTTGGCATGGATCAGCCCGTGATCATGCGCCCAGAAGCAAAGCGGATGGATGTCCTTGAATTCGTCCCTGAGGTGCTCGGCGGCATAGTCGGTCAGCGCCAGCGAGTTCACCAGCGCCCGCTTGTTCGGCACGAAGGGCAGCTCGAACGCCTCGATGCCGGTGAAGCGGCCGGGCGTGTTGCCCGGCAGGGTCCAGACGATGTCGACGACGCCGTCGCGCGCCTGGTCGTAGAGCTGCGGCGGAGTGCCGCCGAGCTGCATCGACGGGAAGATGTCGATCTTGATCCGGCCGTTCGATTCGGCGCCGACCTTGTCGGCCCAGGGCTTCAGGAACTTCGCATGCCCGTTCGCCACCGGCGGCAGGAAGTGGTGCATGCGCAGCGTCACCTCCTGGGCGTCGGCGCGCGTGGCGCGCAGCACGGCGGGCGCGGCAACGGCCGAGCCGGCGAGCGCCAGGAATCTGCGGCGGTCAAAAGTCATCTATCCCTCCCCTGGGATGCCTCGGTTGTTCGGGTCGCCCCCGCCGCGGGCCTTCGGCGGCTCGCCGCCCGGCCCGTCTCGCGTCTTGCACTATTGAGGTGGAAACCGGCCGCAACGCAAGCCGGGAGGCTGTCGCCGACAGCCTCCCGGCGATAATAGTTGCCACTGCAACTATCTGGCAAGCGGCAGCGGCGCCGCTCGCCGTTCTTCGTCGTCAGGCCAGCGGCGGAATGCGCAGGACCCAGCCCGGCTGGATCAGGTCGGGATTCTTCACCGGCGGCGTGTTGGCCTTGACGATCTCGGTATATTTGGCGCCCTTGCCCTTGCCGTAATGCTCCTCGGCGATCTTCCAGAGCGTGTCGCCCTTCTTCACCGTGTAGAAGACCGCGGCCGGCGCCTCCTTGGTGACGATCAGCTCCGATTCGACCTGGCCGACGCCGGCGGTGTTGCCGATCGCTAGGATGATCTTCTCGGCCTCCTCGGTGGTCATCGCCTTGCCGGAGACCTTCACCTTGTCGCCCGACACATCGATCTTGACGTCCGAAGGCAGGCCATGGCCCGCGAGTTCCTTCTGGAGCTGATCCGCGGTCGCCGCGCTGGCCGAGTTCGACCCGAAGATTTTGGCCCCGGCTTCCTTGATGAAACTGAACAGACCCATAGCATGCTCTCCAGGCGCGTCGCTCCGCCAGGATTGGCCGAACGATCGGGCTTCGCTTAACATGCCAGCTTTGCAGCAGGTTCGGGGCACCAAAGTGGCATCCACTCGGCGGAACACGCATCGAAGCGGCCGCTCATCAAGACTCTTCGTGAGGACGACTGCAAGACCGGACCCGGTGCCTCCCCTTGCTCCACGTCGCCCGCTCCGGCCGCACGAAGCCGGGGATGCCGCCGCCTGAAAGGCCAGCCATGACCGCTCTCACCCTCGAACAGGCCAGCATGATCGTCGACGGCGCGCTGAAATATGCGCGCGACAACGGGCTGAAGCCGCTCGCCATCGCAGTCCTCGACAGTCGCGGCGCGCAGAAATTCTTCCTGGCCCAGGACGGCACCAGCCTGAAGCGCGGCGAGATCGCGCTCGGCAAGGCCAATGGCGCGATCGCGCTCGGCGTCGGACCGCGCACCCTCAACAAGATGGCCCAGGAGCGCCCGCATTTCATCCAGGGCGTCGCGCTGTCCGTCGGCGGACCCGTGGTGCCGGTGCCGGGTGGCGCCCTCCTTCGCGACGTCGACGGCAACCTGATCGGCGTCGTCGGCATCTCCGGCGACACCTCGGACAATGACGAGGCGGCGGCGCTCGCCGGTATCGCCGCGGCCGGCCTCGTCGCCGACACCGGTGGCTGAGCCCGGCTGCAGCGTCGACCCCGCCCGGTTCGACCGGCCTTGCGCCATGTCGCATTGCCAGGCCCGCGGATTTCCGGCAACGGGTGCGTGACCGGCGGCGCCGCAAGCCGCCTCGAGGGACCGTGACCGATGAATATCGCCGCCACCGTCGAGGGCGAAACCGTTGAGACCGACGCGCTGATCATCGGCGCCGGCCCCTGCGGGCTGTTCGCCGTGTTCGAGCTCGGCCTGCTCGACATCAGGGCCCATCTCGTCGACATCCTGCCCAAGGTCGGCGGCCAGTGCGCGGAGCTCTATCCGGAGAAGCCGATCTACGACATTCCCGGCTTCCCGCTCGTCACCGGCCAGGGGCTGGTCGACAACCTCATGGAGCAGATCAAGCCGTTCGGCGCGACCTTCCATCTCGGCCAGATGGTCGAGCAGGTCGAGGTGCTCGGCACGGCGCAGGCCCCGCGCTTCCGGCTGCGCACCGATGTCGGCACGGTGTTCGAGGCCAAGACGATCGTGATCGCCGCCGGCGGCGGCTCGTTCCTGCCCAAGAAGCCGCCGATCCCCGGCATCGAAGCCTATGAAGGCCGCAGTGACGGCGGCGGCGTGCACTATGCCGTGCGCAAGATGGAGGCCTTCCGCGGCCGCGACATCCTGATCGTCGGCGGTGGCGATTCGGCCCTCGACTGGACGCTGAACCTCCAGCCGATCGCCAGGCGGGTGACGCTGATGCACCGCCGCGACGATTTCCGCGCCGCTCCGCATTCGGTCGAGCGGATGCGCGCCCTCGTCGCCTCCGGCGCGATGGAGCTGAAGCTCGGCCAGGTAATGGGGCTGAAGGGCGAGGGCGACGCGCTGAAGGCCGCGATCTGCCGCGACAATGCCGGCGCCGACTTCGAAATCCCCTGCGAAACGATGCTGCCCTTCTTCGGCCTGACCATGAAGCTCGGGCCGATCGCCGATTGGGGCCTGAACCTGCACGAGAACCTGATCCCGGTCGACACCGAGAAGTTCGAGACCAGCGTGCCGGGCATCTTCGCCATCGGCGACATCAACACCTATCCGGGCAAGCTGAAGCTGATCCTCTCCGGCTTCCACGAGGCGGCGCTCGCAGCCCAGAAGGTCCATCGCTACGTCTATCCCGAGAAGCGGCTGACCTTCCAGTACACCACGTCCTCGAGCGCGCTGCAGAAGAAGCTCGGCGTGGCCTGAGCAGGGCGCGTGCTGTCCCCTCTCCCCTTGCGGGAGAGGGCTAGGGTGAGGGGTTGCGCGACGGACATCGCCAGATCACGCTGCATATGGACGGAATCGTCCAAATGCAGATAACGTGATCGATTCCAGGAGTATAGAGCATACTCGATGCGAAAGGCCGCTGCCGCGTTTTCGCAGCATGCTCTCGTTCAGCGCAACCTTCTCCGACATTTTTCAAGACCTGTGCGACCCCTCATCCGGCGCTTCGCGCCGCCTTCTCCCGCAAGGGGAGAAGGGATCGCGCAGCCCCTACCGCAGCACCGACATCGCGGTCTCCGCCGCCCTGTCATGCGCGGCCATGTCCTGAGCGGGGCGCGCCACCGGCTCGGCCGGCACCGGGCCGATCCGCGTCGCCAGCGAGCCGGACGGGCCGCTATGCGAGGGCGCCTCGGCCACCACGCCCTCCTCCTCCGGCGGGTCGACGCGGTCGCGGAGTTCGGCGATAGCGCCGTCGAGCGGATGGAAGCTGAAGCGAATCTTGTGCGTCCCGGCCGGAATCTGCACCGCGCGGAACAGCACATTGGCCTTGAGGATCATCGCCTCCTGCCCGTCGAGCTCGGCCTTCCACCAGGGATGCCAGATGTCGTTCAGCACGACGAAGCCGGGCTGCGCGCTCGTCACCTCGATCTCGACCTCGGTATTGCGGTAACGCTTCAGCCTGACCTCGGCATTCGCCGTGGTCGGCCCTTCCGGAACGCCGGGCTCCGGCTCCTGCTCGAGCAGGACGACGCGCTGCGGATCGGCCTCCGGCCATTTCCCGGTCGCCTTCATCCCTTCGAAATCGGCGAGCTGCCAGCCGCCGACGAACATGGCGCGCGGCAGCGCCCGCGGATTCTCGTAGATGTAGCCGTCCTTGGTATAGGCGACGAGCTTGAGGTCGCCGTCGTGCAGCGAACGGTCGACCTGGCCGATCGGCACCCGGGTCGCGATGTAGCGCAGGCCGAGGACGTCGGCGAGGCGGCAGCGATAGGACGGGAACAGCGGCGTGAACACGCGCTCGCCCGGCGCTGCGATCGAATCGCGCGTGCCGACCGCCGATGAGAATTCGGCGAGCCGCAGCGGATTGTAGCCCAGCGTGTGGTCGAAACCGTGGATCATGCCGGCATTCGGCCATTCGAAGCCCATGCCGAGCAGCTCGACCCGGTCGCGCCGGGCCGAATCGGACGGCTGCACGGTCAGCTTCTTCAGCACGGCGACCGTCTCGTTCTTGGTCTCCGGCCGCAGCACGTCGTAGACCTCCGGCGCCAGCGCGGTCGCCTCGTTCGGGCCGTTGTTCGCGGCGAGGTCGGCCGCGACGACGCCGGTCACGATCAGGCTGGCGGCGAGCGGAGCCGCGGCATTGCGCCAGCGCGTCAGGACGCCGAGCAGCAGCAACGCCGTCGCGAACCAGGCCGCGGCTGTCACGCTCGGCAGAAGGGCGTCGCCGAGATGCCCGGCCTGGCGCGCCACCAGCAGGGCGAGGCCGATGAGCAACGCGATCGCACCGGCGCCGATGCCGAGTTCGCGCCAGACCGCCGCCGGCTTCTCCTCCTTGAGGATGCGGTGCAGCAGATAGCCCGCCAGCACCGCCCCGAGGCCGCCGATCAGGAAGGTCGCATCCGCCGGCCGCCGGAAGACCTTGACGCCCGGCAGATAGTCATAGGCCAGGTGGAAGACCGGCGTGTAGCGGCCGAGCGCGAACAGCACCATTAGCACGAACAGGATGGTGTAGGGCCGGATCGCCCTGTCCCAGAGCCAGCCGCGCGTCAAGCCGGGGACGATCAGCAGCAGGAAGGGCAGCGCCCCGAGATAGACCTGCCCCATGTTCTTCGACAGGAAGAGCTCTTTGGCGTTCCAGTCGGGCGCGTAGGGCCCCCAGAACTCGGTCGCCGGATCGCGCACGCCGAACAGGTCGCCGACGAAGGCGGTCAGCAGCGAGGCCGGGTGCAGCGAGCCCCGGCCCGCCTCGACGAGGTCGATCGCCGGCCGCGTCGTCGCCTCGGCGAAGAGCCAGGTCCAGAGCAGCGGAACCGCGATGGTGACGAGGCCGGCGAGGCAGGCGACCGCGATCGGCGCCAGGCTGGAGCGAAGCCCGGCCCAGCCCTCCGAAAGCCAGTAGGCGACCACCATGCCGATCAGGATGTAGGCGCCCAGCAGCGCCACCTGGTCGGGCTCCAGCACCATCATGCCGGCGGCGAAGCCGGCGAGCAGCCCGTAGCGCAGCGAGGCGCGCTGCAGCATGCGCGCCGTCAGCCAGAAGGAAAGCCCGAAGAAGGCGAAGCTCGCGATCTGCCCGACATGCTGGACGCGCCAGGCGGCCGAGGCGCCGAAGGCGAAGACCAGCGCCGCCAGCAGCGCACCGGCCGGATGCCAGCCGCGATCGCGGAAGAACATCAGCATGGCGAGCCCGCCGACGAGGAGATGCGCCAGCACATAGGCGTCGACCGCGCGGAAGCTCGGCGACGGGTCGAACAGCGCGAGCAGGATGGCCGGCGAGAAGATCAGCGATTGCGGGTCTGCGACCTGGGGCGAGCCGGCGAAGACGTTGTGCGTCCAGAACGGCGACTGGCCCGAGTGCAGCGCTTGCGCCAGGAACTGGATCTGCGCCTGGAAATGCGCCTTGGCGTCGAACGGAATCGTCACCGCCCCCGACAGCCAGGGCCAGCACAGCACCATCCAGGCGCAACAGAACAGCGCGGCTGCCAGCCAGTAGCTGGAGCCCGATCTCCACACGGCCTTCAACTGGACCCCCCGGTCCCTGAGGCATGACCGGCCACGCCGAATGCGCGCCGATCACGCCGATGTGATCGCGGCGACGATGGCGTTTCGCAGGTGAACCGAAACTGAATGAAACTGAACGGTGCGGATCGGCCGTTCGGCGCCCGCCCGGAGGCGTCAACATGACGCTGCCGGCGAAGTCCGGTCCCTCAGCCCTCAGCCTTGAAGACGGCCGCTCACGCGGCTCCCTGGAGACGGCGGCTGGTCAGCCCGACGAAAGCTCAGCGCGCCCGCGCCACCCAGGCGGCGAGCACGCGGCGCTCGTCCGCGGTCATGCCGGAGAGGTTGTTCGGCGGCATGGCGTGGGTCAGGACGGCCTGCACGCCGATGGCGCGGCGCTGGCGCGCGATCAGCTCGGGCTCGTGTAGCAGGACGCCTTTCGGCGCGATCTGCAGGCCGGGCCAGGCCGGCTCGGGCGCATGGCACATGGCGCAGCGGCCGGTGACGATGTCGGCGACCTCCGGCGAAGGCGGCACCAGGCCCGCGAGCATCGCCGGCTTGCCCGGGTCGAGCGGCTTCAGCCCGAGCCGCTCGCGCCCGCCGGGCGAGGACGCCATCGCCACCCAGAAGGCGAGCCAGAGCGCCAGCGCCGCCACCGCCCAGGTCCACCAGGGCGACCTCGCATGGTCGGCATGGCGGACATTGTAGAAATGCCGGATCAGCGCCCCCGCGACGATGATCAGCGCCACCAGCGCCGGGATCGCCGCCGAATTGGCGTAGGTCACCGGGTAGTGGTTGGCCAGCATCAGGAACAGCACCGGCAGGGTGATGTAGTTGTTGTGCAGCGAGCGCTGCTTCGCCTGCTTGCCGTATTTCGGATCGGGCACCTCACCCGCGACCATCGCGGCGATGGTCTTGCGCTGGTTCGGCATGATCACGAAGAAGACGTTGGCCGACATGATCGTCGCCATCAGCGCGCCGGTATGGATCAGCGCGCCGCGCCCCGAGAAGACGGAGGCGAAGGCCCAGCTCGCCGCGACGACATAGCCGAAGCCGAGCAGGCCGAGCACGGCGTCGTTCCTGCCGATCGGCGATTTGCACAAGAGGTCGTAGAACAGCCACCCGCCCGCCAGGGCTGCGATGCCGATCGCCCCCGCCGCGGCCGGCGAGAGCGCCATCACCGCCGGGTCGATCAGATAGAGCTCGGACTGGACGTAGTAGACCCAGACCAGCAGGAAGAAGCCGGAGATCCAGGTCCAGTAGGCCTGCCATTTGTGCCAGGTCAGCTCCTTCGGCAGCACCTCGGGCGCGACCAGATATTTCCGCATCGCATAGAAGCCGCCGCCATGGACCTGCCAGGCGAGGAACTGCGTCGGCTGGCCGACCGCGTTCACCGGCGCGTCCGGCGCGGCCCTGAGCGAGGCGTCGAGATGAATGAAGAAGAAGGACGAGCCGATCCAGGCGATCGCCGCGATCACGTGCAGCCAGCGCAGCAGCTGGCTGCCCCATTCCATCAGATAGGCCTCAAGCACCGGCGGGCTCCGCATGAACGCGGACGCAAGACCTATCCCCTTCCCTCCGCTTGCGGTGGGAAAGGGTTAGGGATGGGGGGCCGGAAAGCCCGAGCTCCGTCCTGAACCGTAGCGCCGAGCGGCACTGCCCCCCACCCCAGCCCTCCCCACCGCAAGCGGGGGGAGGGAGAGGCACAGACGACAACCGCTTCGCCATTTGACAGGGCGGAATCCGGGATGGAACTTGCATGCGGCTTCCAGACTAGGTTCGGCCTTTTCCGGAAGGCAAGCGGCATTCCGCTCGGCGAACACAGCGAACGGGAAAGGATCCGGCATGGGGCGTCTGTCGACGCATGTGCTCGATACGGTCAACGGCAAGCCGGCGGCGGGCGTCGCGATCGCGCTCGACGCGCTGCTGCCGGATGGCGGCCGCAAACGCATCGCCGACGCGGTGACCAACGCCGACGGCCGCACCGATCAGCCTCTGCTCAGCGGCAGGCTACCCGTCGGCAGCTACGAGCTGACCTTCGCCATCGGCGACTATTTCCGCCATCTCGGAACGCCGCTGGCGGACCCCGCCTTCCTCGATCTCGTGCCGATCCGCTTCGCCGTGGCCGAGCCGCAAGGGCATTACCACGTGCCGCTCCTCGCCTCGCCCTGGAGCTATTCGACCTATCGGGGCAGCTGAGACGATCGCCCCTGTTTTCAACGGCTTGCACGCCGCGCCTGAATCTCCGCCGCATGGACTTGAATCGATCGATGAACGCCTCCTCCTATCCGCGCGATCTCGTCGGCTATGGCCGCACCCCGCCGCATCCGCACTGGCCGGGCGAGGCCCGCATCGCCGTGCAGTTCGTGGTCAATTACGAGGAAGGCGGCGAGAACAACATCCTGCATGGCGACGCCGCCTCGGAGGCCTTCCTCTCCGAGATCGTCGGCGCGGCGCCCTGGCCCGGCCAGCGCCACATGAACATGGAGTCGATCTACGAATACGGCGCGCGCGCCGGCTATTGGCGGCTCTGGCGGATGTTCACGGAGCGCAGGCTGCCGGTGACCGTCTTCGCCGTCGCCTCGGCCCTGCAGCGCTATCCCGAGATCGTCGCGTCGATGCGGGAGGCCGGCTGGGAGATCGCCACCCACGGCCTCAAATGGATCGACTACCGCGACGTGCCCGCCGAGACCGAGCGCGCCCATATCCTCGAGGCGATCCGGATCCAGACCGAGCTCGCCGGGGAGCGCCCGCTCGGCTGCTATCAGGGCCGCACCTCTGTCAACACCATTCCGCTCACCATGGCGGAAGGCGGCTTCCTCTACACCGCCGACGTCTATGCCGACGAACTGCCCTATTGGCTCGCAGGCCCGCACGGCCCGCAGCTCGCCGTGCCCTATACGCTCGACGCCAACGACATGCGCTTTGCGACACCGCAGGGCTTCAACAGCGGCGACCAGTTCTTCGCCTACCTCAAGGATTCCTTCGACACGCTCTATGCCGAAGGCGAAAGCGCGCCGAAGATGATGTCGGTCGGCCTGCATTGCCGCCTCGTCGGCCGGCCCGGCCGCGCCGCGGCGCTCGCCCGCTTCCTCGACTACGTCCGGAGCCACGACAAGGTCTGGGTCGCGACCCGGCTCGACATCGCCCGCCATTGGGTGAGGACGCATCCGCCGGAGGGTGGCTATGTGCCCTCGCGCCTGCCGCGGGCGCTGTTCACCGAGGTCTACGGCCGGGTCTGGGAGCACTCGCCCTGGGTCGCGCAGGAGACCCATGCCGCCGGCCTCTCCTCCGCAGAGGACAGCGCGGAGGGCCTGCACGCGGCTATGGTCGCGGTGGTGCGCCAGGCCCCGCGCGACCGGCAGAAGCTGCTGCTCGACGCCCATCCCGACCTCGCCGGCAAGATCGCCGCCGCCGGCGAGCTGACGCCGGAATCGGCGAGCGAGCAGGGCGCGGCCGGGCTCGACCGCCTGAGCAGCGACGAACGCGCCCGCTTCACCGCCCTGAACGAGGCCTACAAGGCGCGCTTCGGCATCCCCTTCATCCTCGCCGTGAAGGGGCTGACGAAGGCGGACATCCTCGCCTCCTTCGAGGAGCGGCTGAAGGGCACGCCGGAGCAGGAGTTCGCCACGGCGCTGGCCCAGGTCGAGAAGATCACGCTGATGAGGCTGCGGGAGCTGCTGCCGGGCGCTTGAAAGAGGACATTCTCGTCATTGCGAGGAGCGAAGCGACGAAGCAATCCAGGAAGGCGTGGAGCGCTGCCGCCCCTGGATTGCTCCGCAGCGCTCCGGAATGAACACGGTCGTGCAGCGGCCCTACAACCCGCTGACCAGATGCCCGCCATCGACCGCGACCACCGCACCGGTCATGTAGCGGCCGGCATCGGAGCAGAGCAGCAGCAGCGGCCCGTCGAGATCGGCGGGCTCGCCGGCGCGCCGCATCGGGATGCGCTTCTTCAGGGCCTCGCCCGCCTCGCTCGCGAAGAGCTCGCGGTTGATGTCGGTGGCGATATAGCCCGGCGCCAGCGCATTGACCCGGATTGCGTGCCGCGCCCATTCCAGCGCCAGCGCCTTGGTCATCTGGATCAGCCCGGCCTTGGAGATCGCATAGGGCGCGACCCGGCCGGCGACGCGCTCGCCGAGGATCGAGGCGATGTTGACGATCGCGCCGCCGCCCTCCCGCCCGGACATGATCCTCGCCGCCGCCTGCGCCGCGAAGAAGCAGCCCTTCAGGTTGACGTCGAGCTGCGCGTCCCATTGCGCTTCGCTCACCGCGAGCGCCTGTTCGGTCTCACCGACGCCGGCATTGTTGACGAGCACGTCGAGCCCGCCGAGCAGCCTGGCCGCCTCGGGGACGCCGAGCTCGATCGCGGCGACCGAACCGACATCGAGCGCGAGCGGCACCACCCGCCCAGGCAGCCCTTCGCAAGCGCGCGCCAGCTCGGCGAGGCGATCGGTCCGGCGCGCCGCGGCGGCGACCAGCGCGCCCTTGCCGGCCAGCAGCCGGGCAAAATGCGCGCCCAGCCCCGACGAGGCGCCCGTCACCAGAATCCGCTTGCCGTTGAGATCGTCGAACATCGGATCCGCCGCCTCCCTGCCCGCCGCAGGGGACACCGCCGCAGGGGAGCGGTCAACCCGGCGGCTTCACGCCGCCTCGCGTGCCTGCGCCGCCCGCTCGATCTCGCCGGCGATCGCGTCGAGCAGCGCCGTCTCGTCGCCGGCAAGGCCTTCCATCGCCGCCATGCGCGCCAGCACGGTCGCCGCGACCTTCTCCTCCACCGTGTCCTCGGCATAGGCGTAGAAGATCGTCGCATGCTGGCCGTCGCGATGGCAGCGGCCCTCGATCTGCTGCAGCTGGATCGCGCTGTGGCGCAGGTCATGGACGACGAGCGCCCGCTCGCGCTCGCCGCCCGGCATCTCGCCCCTGTGCAGCGAGATCGACTCGCTCACGGTGAAGACCACGGCGTCGAGCTTGCCGGTCTGAAAGGCGATCCGGGTCGCCTCATTGGCCTCGCCCGAATGCTCGCCGGTGATCGAGCCGACGCGCCAGCCCTTGCCCGTGAGCTTCTCGGCCAGCATCGCCCCGGTCTCCAGGAAGGCGACCGAGATCGCGACCTGCTCGTCATTCTCCAGCAGGTCCTGGCAGAACTCGGCCGTGCCGGCGGTGCGCAAGAGACTCGCCTTCTGGCGGAAGCGCAGGTCGGCGGCCCAGCCGGCGGGCTTGCGGGTCGAACCGCCGGCGAGGCCCAGCTCGCGCCGGAACTCGCGCCAAGTCGCATCGTAGAGCTTGCGCTCGCCGGCATCGAGCGCGACGGGAGCGAGCTCGCGCTGCACCTCGGGCCAGCCGGCGATTTCCTCCGGCCGGCGACGCAGGCCGATGGCGTTGGCGCCGCGATAGAGCAGATCGGCCATCACCCTGCGGTCGCTCTCGTTCGGTTCCCAGCTCCAGTTCTTCCAGCGCCCCTTGGCCTTGCCGATCCTGAGCCGCTTCATCAGCGCCCGGAAGCCGTCGAGCTCGCCGCCGGGCGCACCCGTCGCCTCGGCGAGCAGCCTGGCGAGATAGGAGAGTTCGTGCGGCGCCTGCCCGGCCGTCGCGCTCATATAGATCGTGAACTCGGCGGCCGCGGCCATCTGCCGGCAGACCAGCCCCTGCTGAGAGTTCGGATTGCGGATGCGATGGGCCTCGTCGATCACCACCAGCGGCCAGACCCGCTTCGGCGTGCCATGCTTGGCGAGCTCGTTGTTCTTCGCCCGCGTCGAACGCTTGTTGCTGGCCGGCGGTGGGGCGAGCAGTGACTTGGTCCGCTCGAAATTCATCAGGGTCAGCTTCTTCGGCGGCAGCCCGGCATGGGCGATGGTACGCCGCCATTGCGGGATCGCGCCCTTCGGGCAGATCACCAGCACCTCCTGCTCCGGCATCGCCGCGAGCGCGAGCCAGGCCGAGAGCGTCTTGCCGAGCCCGGTCAGGTCGCCGAGCAGGAAGCCCGGCCTGCCCGCCGCCCGTGCCGCCAGGATCGCATCGCGCGCCACCAGCTGGTGCGGGTGCGGCACCATGATCTCGGGCGCATCGTTCTTCGCCGGAACCGTCATGCGCGGCGGATCCCGGGCGCCGCGGCAGGCAGGGCCGCGCTCGCCGCCAGCACGTCGGCGCGCTGCAGCTCCTCGATCAGCAATGCGATGAAATTGCTCACGATCCTCGGCAGCTTCCGGCCGGACATGGTGTGGATCTGCAGGCTGCGCGGCGGCAGGTCGCCATCCTTCAGCGGCAGCGCCACGATCGAGCCGTCGCGGATCGAGGCGGCGAAGGAGATCGAGCTTGCGAACATCACGGCGCCGCCCAGTTTGCAGAAATGGCGCAGGCTCGCGACATTGGTCGAGGTCAGCACGGGATCGACGGTCAGCCCCCGTGCCGAGAAATAGATGTCGACGATCTTGCGCACCGTCGCCTCGCTGTCGAGCACCGCGACGGGATGGGCGAAGATGTCCTCGATCCTGACCGAATCGAGCTTGGCCAGCGGGTGATGCGGCGCGACGAAGGCATAGGTCCGCGTCGCGCACTGCCAGTCGATGGCGACGCCGCGCTCGGGCTGCAGCACGAAGGTCAGCCCGAGATCGATCTGGCCGGTGCGGACATGCTCGGTGACCACCGGCGACGGCATCACCTTGACATCGAAGGCCACGTCCGGGTGCTTCCGGCGGAACAGGAAGATCGTCTCCGGGATGAAGCTGACCGCGAAGCCCTCGGTGATCCCCATCCGGATCAGGCCCTTGCTGGCGCTGCGCAATTCGCGGATCTCGCTGACGATCTGCTCGCTCTCCAGCTCGAGCCGCTGGGCATAGGCCGCGAGCGTCTGGCCGGCCTGGGTCAGGATCATGCCGTGCGAGCGCCGCTCGAACAGGGCGGCGTCCAGTTCCTTCTCGAGATTGGTGATCTGTCGGCTCACCGCCGAGGCGGCGACGCGCAGGCGCTGCGCCGCGGCGCTGACCGAGCCGGTCCGCACCACCGCCAGGAAATAGCGCAAGGCCGGTGTCTGCATCGGATTGCAGTACCCGCCCCTTGCCGCTTCGGCAACGATCCTTTCGATTCATTCTTATGGCGGCAAGCACGAAGCTGTGCAGAGTTTGTGGCGCCGGCGTGACGGCGGCTCCGGCCGCCCTGCCGAACGACGCATCGAGGGGAAGACATGCGCTTTTTCGACAAGGCCTCCACGGCCCTGGCCGCGACCATTTTGGCGGCGACCGCCCTTGCGACGCCCGCCTTGGCCCAGAAGGCCGCCAACACCGTCCGCTTCGCCTATGATCAGGCGCCGGAGAGTGTCGATCCGTTCTTCAACAATGTCCGCATCGGCGTGATCATCGGCGCCAATGTCTGGGACACGCTGATCTACCGCGATCCGAACACCAACGAGTACAAGGGCCAGCTCGCCAAGAGCTGGAAGCAGGTCGACGACAAGACCATCGACTTCGAGCTGCGCGAGGGCGTGAAGTTCCACAACGGCGAGGAATTCGACGCCGACGACGTGGTCTACACGCTGAACTTCATCTCCAAGCCCGAGAACAAGGTCGTCACCCAGGGCAACGTCAACTGGATCGCCAAGGCGGAGAAACTGGACAAGTACAAGGTCCGGCTGACCACCAAGGGGGTCTTCCCGGCCGCGATCGAGTATCTCGCCGGCCCGGTGGTGATCCACCCGAACGAGTATTACGAGAAGGTCGGGCCGAAGGGGCAGAACGAGAAGCCGGTCGGCTCCGGGCCCTACAAGGTCACGAACTACGTGCCGGGCAAGTCGATCACGCTCGAGCTCAACAAGGACTACTTCAAGGACTCGCCCAAGCCGCAGCCGAAGGTCGCCAAGGTCGATATCCGCTTCATTCCCGACCGGCAGACCCAGATGGCCGAGATATTGTCGGGCGGCGCCGATCTGATCATGCACGTGCCGAAGGATCAGGCCGACCAGCTCCAGACCGTGCCGACGCTGCAGGTCGTCTCCGGCGAGACGATGCGCATCGTCCTCATGCAGATGAACATCCTCGACGGCACGCCCGCCCCCGCCCTCAAGGACGAGCGCGTGCGCAAGGCGATCATCCACGCCATCGACCGCGAGGCGATGGTCAAGAACATCGTCGGCTCCGGCTCGCGCGTCATCCACACCATCTGCTTCCCCTCGCAGTTCGGCTGCACCGACGAGGGCGCGGCGCGCTACCCTTACGACCCGGCCAAGGCCAAGGCGCTGCTGGCGGAGGCCGGCCATCCCAGCCTGACCATGGACATCGTCGCCTATCGCGAGCGCAACCAGACCGAGGCGCTGATCGGCTACCTCCAGGCCGTCGGCATCAAGACCAATCTGCGCTTCCTGCAATACGCCGCGATGCGCGAGCAGATCGCCACCGGCAAGGCGATGCTGACGCATCAGACCTGGGGCTCCTTCTCGGTCAACGACGTCTCGGCGGCGACGCCGAACTACTTCGCCTTCCGCAGCGAGGACATCACCCGCGACCCGCAGGTCCGCGATTTCCTCGAGAAGGGCAACAACTCGGTCGATCCGGCCGTGCGCAAGGAAGCCTACAAGGCCGGCCTCAAGCTGATCGCCGACAAGGCCTATGCCGTGCCGCTCTATTCGCTGCCGGTCTATTACGTCGCCAGCAAGGACCTCGCCTTCAAGGCCTATCCGGACGAGCTCGTCCGCTTCTGGGAGATGGGCTGGAAGTAAGGGTTCCCTGGCCTTCCAACGAACGGGTCATCCCGGACAAGCCGCGCAGCGGCGCCGATCCTGAACGGTTCAGGCATGGATCCCGGCTCTCCGCTTCGCTCCGGCCGGGATGACTGCTTAGACCTCAGAAACTGAAGGAAGCCCCGGTGCTCGGCTTCATCGTCAAACGGCTCGGCCTGGCGCTGCTCGTCGCGCTCGCCGTCTCGGCCATCGCCTTCTTCCTGCTGCGCCTCTCCGGCGACATCGCGGTCGCGATCGCCGGCGAGGGCGCCCAGCAGGCCGATCTCGACGTCATCCGCAAGACCTACGGCCTCGACCGGCCGCTCGTCGTCCAGTATCTCGACTGGCTGCTGAAGACGCTCTCCGGCGATTTCGGCACCTCGATCTATTTCAAGGCCGACGTCGCCGCGCTCGTCTTCGCCAAGCTGCCGGTGACGCTGATCCTCGGCCTGTCCTCGCTGGCCTTCGCGCTCCTGATCTCGGTCCCGCTCGGCGTGCTCGCCGCGATCTACGCCAATAGCTGGATCGACCGGCTGGCGCTCGCCATCGCCGTCGTCGGCCAGGCATTGCCGAACTTCTTCTTCGCGCTGATCCTGGTGATGCTGTTCTCGATCACGCTGCGCTGGCTGCCGGTCTCCGGCTCCGGCAGCTGGCTGCACTATGTCATGCCGACGATCGCGCTCGGCTACTACATCGCGCCGGCCTTCATGCGCCTGATCCGCGCCGGCATGATCGAGGTGCTCTCGGCCGACTATATCCGCACCGCCCGCGCCAAGGGCCTGTCGTCCTATGCCGTTGTCGTCACCCACGCCTTGCGCAACGCCGCCGTTCCGGTCGTCGCGCTGACGGCGGTGCAGCTCGGCTTCCTGCTCGGGGGCTCGGTGGTGATCGAGACGATCTTCGCGCTCGATGGCCTCGGCTACCTCGCCTATCAGAGCATCACCTACAAGGATTTCCCGGTGATGCAGGTGATCGTCCTGCTGCTCTCGGTCGTCTACGTCCTGCTGACGCTGCTGGCCGACATCGCCAATGCCTGGCTCGATCCGCGCATCAGGGTGAGCTGACGAATGACCGACGCGACCTCCCTCCCCCTCGCCGCAAGCGACGTCACCGGCGGCCGCCGGCTGCTGCGCCGGGCGCTGGCCCAGAAATCCTTCCTGTTCGGCTTCGGCCTGCTCGTGCTGTTCGTGGTGATCGCGCTGCTGGCCCCGGTGCTGGCGCCGCACGATCCCTATCTGCAGAACCTGACGGCGCGGAACATCCCGCCCTTCTGGTACGAGAAGGGCAACTGGCTCCACCCGCTCGGCACCGACCCGCTCGGGCGCGACTATCTCTCCCGCCTGCTCTACGGCGCCCGCATCTCGCTGCTGATCGGCATCAGCGTCGTGATGATCGCCGGGCTCATCGGCACCACCATGGGCCTGCTCGCCGGCTATTTCGGCGGCCGCATCGACATGGCCGTGACCTTCATGGTGACGACCCGTCTCGCCATGCCGGTGATCCTGGTGGCGCTCGCCGTCGTCGCCATCATCGGCTCCTCGCTCTGGATCGTCATCCTGGTGCTCGGCCTGCTGAAATGGGATCGGTTCGCCGTGGTCATGCGCAGCGCGACGCAGCAGGTCCGCTCGCTCGACTACATCACGGCGGCGCAGGCCTCCGGCGCGAGCACGGCCCGCATCATCCTGCGCGAGGTCCTGCCCAACATCGCCCCGCACCTGATCGTGGTGGCGACGCTGGAGGCCGCCAGCGCCATCCTGCTCGAGGCGGCGCTCTCCTTCCTCGGCCTCGGCGTGCAGCCGCCGCTGCCCTCCTGGGGCCTGATGGTCTCCGAGGCCAAGGCCTACATGTTCTTCTCCTTCTGGCTGATCGCCCTGCCCGGCTCGGCGCTCGCCCTGCTGATCTTCGCGATCAACCTCGCGGGCGACGGCCTGCGCGACGTGATCTCGCCCGAGAAGCGCAACTGATCCTGCAACGGAGTGACTATCATGACCCGCGCCAAGGCCATCGCCCATGCGCTCGACTATTTCGACTCCGGCAGCTTCAAGAGCGACCTCGCCCGGCTCGTCGCGATGCCGACCGAGAGCCAGAATCCCGACAGGGCTCCGGTCCTCGCCGAATACCTCGACAGGGAGATGCGCCCGCTGCTGGAGAGCCTCGGCTTCACCTGCCGGACGCTGACCCATCCCAAGGCCAGGGGCCCCTTCCTCTTCGCGGAACGGATCGAGGCCGAAGGCCTGCCGACCATCTTCGGCTACGGCCATGGCGACGTCATCCGCGGCCTCGACGCGCAATGGGCGGAAGGCCTCTCGCCCTGGAAACTCACCGAGCGCGGCGACCGCTGGTACGGCCGCGGCGTCGTCGACAACAAGGGCCAGCACCTGATCAACATCAGCGCGCTGAGATCCGTGCTCGAGACGCGCGGCGGCACGCTCGGCTTCAACGTCAAGTACCTGATCGAGATGGGCGAGGAATGCGGCTCGCCCGGCCTGCGCGAGCTCTGCACCGAGCAGAAGGAGCTGTTCAGATCGGATGTGCTGATCGCCTCCGACGGGCCGCGCCTCAACGCCGAGCGCCCGACCATCTTCCTGGGCGCCCGCGGCGGCGTCACCTTCGACCTCACCATCAACGCCCGCGAGGGCGGCCACCATTCCGGCAACTGGGGCGGCATCCTCTCCGATCCGGCGATCCAGCTCGCCCATGCCATCGCCTCGATCACCTCGCCCACCGGGCAGATCCGCATCCATGAATGGGTGCCGAAGGAGCTGCCGGCGGCCGTGCGCAAGGCCCTCGCCGATTGCGAGATCGACGGCGGCCCCGACGGGCCGACGATTGATCCGAACTGGGGCGAGCCCGGCCTGTCGCCGGCCGAGCAGGTCTTCGGCTGGTGCTCCTTCGACGTGCTGGCGATGAAGTCGGGCGTGCCGGAAACGCCGGTCAACGCCGTGCCGCCGAGCGCCTGGGCCCGCTGCGCCCTGCGCTTCGTCGTCGGCATCGATCCCGACGACGTCATCCCGGCGCTGCAGCGCCACCTCAAGCGCCATGGCTTCGACATGGTCGAGGTCACCAAGGCGCGCGATGCGGTCTTCAATGCGACCCGCCTCGACCCCGAGGATCCCTGGGTCGACTGGGCCCTGGCCTCGCTCGCGAAGAGCACCGGCAAGAAGCCGGCGCTGCTGCCCAATCTCGGCGGCGGCCTGCCGAACGACATCTTCGCCGACATCGTCGGCATGCGCACGATCTGGGTGCCGCATTCCTATCCCGGCTGCTCGCAGCATGCGCCGAACGAGCATGTCCCGGTCGCGATCCCGCGCGAGGCGCTCGGCCTGATGGCCGGGCTCTACTGGGATCTCGGCGAGAGCGACCGGCCGGCGCTCTGAGGGCGCGCCTGCCCGAGCATCCACGTCTTGAACACCGTCCTTGATCAACCGAGACGTGGATGGTCGGGACGAGCCCGACCATGACGCGAATGGCTCACCCGGCCTGCTGCGGCGGCTGATCGCCGTACTCCCGATCGAACACGGCGGCGTCCGGGCGCTGCCGTTCCAGGCTCTCGCGATAGCGCAGGCAGCCGCGCAGGAACGCCGGCCAGGGCGGCACCGCGATCTCGGGGTCGACCTGCTCGGGCAGCAGCCCCCAGAGCTGCGGATGGTGCCAGCAGAGATCGTGCCCGGACGAATCCCGATGGGCGCGGATGCCGGCGCGCAGCCGCCTGACCTCGGCGCGCAACTGCTCGGGCGTCATCTCGCTGAGATCGTCGTCCATGAGGGAACCTCCTATCGGCGCGGCTCCTGCGGCTGGCGCGGATCGCGCAAGGGCGGCAGATCGACCGGTGTCGCCGGCGGTGTCTCGGGCGGGGCGTTCGGCGGCAGCTCCGGCGGCGGGTCGTTCGGCACGCCGATCGGCTCGCTGTCGGGCGGTGTTTCGACCGGCGGCGCCGGCGGTACCTCGCCAGGGGTCATCGGCGGCAGTTCGGGCGGCGGGGTCGGGCTGGTCGGCACGCCACCCGGCGGGCCACCGGCCTGATGGATCATGGTCATCGGCGCACTCCTCATGCCTCTGCGGACAACGCCGGCGCCCTGCGAAGGTTCGCCGGCGGCGACGCGGAACAATGCCGCAGTTCGCCGCTTGGTTGGTCAGGAAACCAGGAATGGAGCAGCGCCATGCCGGAGGACGGAAAGCCGCGGGAGAACCCCGCTCTGCTCGACGAGCGCATCGAGAACGACCCTGTCCGACCCGAGGACGCCTCCGTTCGTCCGGAGGCGGAGGCGCCGATCAGCGATCGCCGGCGGGCCAGCGACGAGACCAATGTCCATGACGCCGGCAGCGATGCCAACGACACCATGGACGGGCTGACGGAGCAGGAGGAGGCCGTGCGCCGGGCCGCCGAGGATATCCCGACGGGCGCAGACCCGGCCGGGCCGACCGAGGCGACACCCGTCTTCGATCGTGCTTCAAAGCCTCCCAAGCTCTGACGCGGGCGGCGCCCTCCGGCCGCCGCATTTCGGCAGGGGACGCTGGATGATCGGAACAGCTCTTGCGCCGCGACTGGCGGCGGCGTTTCTCGCCCTTGCCGGGACGACCGCGGCGGAAGCCGCGGATCTGCTCGCCTGCAGCGGTCCCTTCGCCCCCGACGCCGACGAGGCGGCGCTGATCCGCAGCTTCGGCGCCGCAAACGTCCAGCGCGCGCGGATCGAGATCGGCGAAGGCGAGAAGGTGGCCGGCGCCATCCTGTTTCCGAGGGATCGCAAGCGCCGGCTCGAACTGATCTGGCGCGACGGCAAGAAGCGCCGGCAGCCCGGCACGATCCATATCCGCGAAGGCTCGGCCTGGGCGGTGGCGGGCCCGGCGGGAGAGCGCCTCGCCATCGGCACCGCCCTCGCCGCGGTCGAAGCCGCCAATGGCAGGCCTTTCGGCATCCTCGGCTTCGACTGGGACTATTCCGGCACCGCCGCGGACTGGCGCGGCGGCAAGCTCGCGGGGGCCTTCGGCGGCTGCAGGCTGACGATCCGCTTCGGTTACCCCAAGGGCGCCGACGCCAAGGCGCTCGACCGGCTCTCCGGCGACAGGGAATTCTCCTCCGCCGATCCGGACATGCGTCTCGTCAAGCCGACCGCCTACGAGATCATGCTGTCCTGGCCGGATTGAACTTTCATCCCAGGCTGAAGCCTGATCCAACATGCTCCGTCATTCCGGCCGTAGCGAAGCGCAGCGCCGGACTCCATCGTAGAGCTCGACGCCCTTCGAGGGAGTCCGGAGCTGCGCTGCATTGCAGCTTGTCAGGAATGACGGCGAGCTTCATCGAGAAGCGTGTCACTCCTCGTCTTCTCTTGCGCGTCCGGTTTCGACGAGGATGTCGCGCTTGCCGGCGTGGTTGGCCGGTCCGACGATGCCCTCGTTCTCCATGCGCTCCATGATCGAGGCGGCGCGGTTGTAGCCGATCTGCAGCCGGCGCTGGATGT
>NZ_FYAS01000011.1 GCF_900185715.1 Allobosea sp. CS1GBMeth4 | reverse complement strand
ACTTCTGCAAGCTCAAGCACTTCCGGCGCGTCGCGACCCGCTTCGACAAGCTCGCCAGAAACTTCCTCGCAGCTGTCACCCTCGCATCAACCCGACTCTGGCTCAGGGCTTATGAGTCCAGAACCTAGAGCCGGATCCGATCAGATTGGATCAATCTGATCGGTGAATCCGTCTCTCGCTTCGGTGTAGAGACCGTTTTACCGATCAGCTTGCGGTGCAAGCTGATCGGAACGGGCTCTAGCCAAACAGCAATCCCGATCAAGCGGGCGCGTCTTGCCTCCGCCATGGTGCCGGCGTTTCGTGAGGGAGCCATGGATCCGATCAAGAAAGCCCTCTGGTGCATCGAAAGCCGCTTCGCCTCCGAGCTCTCGCTCGATGAGATCGCCTGGGTGAGCGGCGTCTCGCGCTTCCATCTCAGCCGTGCCTTCGGCGTGGCGACCGGCCGCTCGGTGATGCGCTATGTGCGCGAGCGCCGACTCTCGGAAGCGGCGCGCCAGCTGGCGAGCGGCGCGCCCGACATCCTCCAGGTCGCGCTCGACTGGGGCTATGGCTCTCACGAGGCCTTCACCCGCGCCTTCCGCGAGCAGTTCGGCATCACGCCGGAAGAGCTGCGCGCGCGGCGCGACCTCTCCTCCCTCGCTCTCGTGGAGCCTCTGTCCATGCACGCCGCATCCCGAACGCCCCTCGCCGAACCCCGCTTCGTCACCGGCAAGCCGCTGCTGATCGCCGGCTTCAGCGGCCGTTTCTCGGTCGACAACACGCAGGGCATCCCGCTGCTCTGGCAGAGGATCTCTCCCCATTTCGGCCATATCCCCGGCCAGAAAGGCCATGTCGCCTATGGAGCGAGCTATAATTGCGAAGATGACGGGACCTTCGACTATATCGCCGGCGCCGAGGTCTCGTCCTTCGGCAACCTGCCCGAGGAATTCACGCGCCTGAGCGTGCCTGAGCAGAGCTACGCCGTCTTCGAGCACAGCGGCCATGTCACCGGCATCAAACAAACGTTTGAATCGATCTGGCGCGACTGGCTGCCCGCCTCGGGCCGCGAGCCCGCCATGGGCGTGACGCTCGAGCTGATGGACGAGCGCTTCGACGGCGCGACCGGCAACGGCGTCGTCGAGATCTGGCTGCCGCTGAAGCCCTGAGCTAGGTGCGGTCCTCGACCGCGGCGCGCGGCGCCGTTTCGCCGGGCTGGATCAGCCCGGCGGACATGATCAGCTTGGCGCCGTCCTCGACCGAGATCGAGAGCTCCACCACCTCCCGTCGCGGCAGGTAGAAGAAGAAGCCGGTCGTCGGGTTCGGCGTGCAGGGCAGGAAGACACCGATCTGCTCCTCTCCGTCGGGCAGCTTGCCGGCGATCTCGGGCGCCGCCTCCTGCGCGATGAAGACGATCGACCACATGCCCGGCTGCGGAAACTGCACCATGCCGACCTTGCGGAACGAGGTGCCGGACTGGGCGAAGATCGTCTCGAAGATCTGCTTCACGCCCTTGTAGAGCCCGCGCACCACCGGCATGCGGTGCAGGATCGCCTCGCCCGCGCCGATCAGCGTGCGCCCGACGAGGTTCGCCGCCAGGAAGCCGAGCAGCGTCAGCCCGACCAGGGCGATGACGACGCCGAATCCCGGCAGTGGAAACGGCAGATGGCTGTCGGGCCAGAACCGGGCCGGGACCAGCGGCTTCACCATTCCGTCGACCAGGTTGATGAACCACCAGGTCACCGAAGCGGTGATCGCGAGTGGAGCGGCCAGCACGAGCCCGGTGAGGAAGTAGCGCCGCAGCCTGGTGCCGAAGGTCGGCCGCAACAGATCGGGCTGGACGACGAGACGCGGATCGGGCGTGCGTGCGGCAGTCATCGACGATCCGGGTCTCCATCGCTCTTGCGGCCTGACCATATTGCGCCGCACTATCGAACGATAGTCGAGTGCAGGCGGCTGGCTAGGGCAATTCCAGCAAAACTGCGTAGCGGGTTTGCGTCCGGAATTGCGTAGACCCAAAGAGCTGGAGCATTCCAGCGAACGAGTTCTCCGGAATGCTCCAGCTCCCCATTCGTCGATAGGCCTCGTGTCCGAACCGTCCAGATCTAAACGCCGCTGGCATCGGCCGCTCTATCTTGCGGTCGGCTGGCTCTGCGTTCTGCTCGGCATCATCGGGGTGATCCTGCCGGTGATGCCGGGCACGATCTTCCTGATCGCGGCCGCCTGGTGCTTCTCGCGCTCCTCGCCACGTTTCGAGAGCTGGCTCGTCAACCATCCCCGGCTCGGTCCGGAAGTGCTGCGCTGGCGCCGCACGGGCGCGATCGCCCGCAGGACGAAATACATCGCCTGCGGCTCGATGGCGTTGAGCTTCGTGATCGTGGCGGCGACCGATGCCCCGCCGATCGCGCTCTGGCTGAGCGGCGCCGGCCTGCTCGCGGCCGGCAGCTATGTCGCGAGCCGGCCGGAACCCGACGGCGACGAGGTCACTCGACCGTGACGGATTTCGCCAGATTGCGCGGCTGGTCGACGTCCTTGCCCATGAAGACGGCGGTCTGATAGGCGATCATCTGGATCGGGAGCGCATAGACGATCGGCGCGAAGAGCGGGTCCATCTCCGGCATGATGATCGTCGCCTCCGGCACGATCCCCGCCTCGGCCGCGCCCTTGGCGTCGGTGATCAGGATGATCCGGCCGCCGCGCGCCGCGACCTCCTGCATGTTCGAGGCGGTCTTCTCGAAGAGCCCGTCATGCGGGGCGATGACGATGACCGGCATCGCCTCGTCGATCAGCGCGATCGGGCCGTGCTTCAGCTCGCCCGCCGGATAACCTTCGGCGTGGATGTAGCTGATTTCCTTGAGCTTCAGCGCGCCTTCCAGCGCCAGCGGGTAGGCGGTGCCGCGGCCGAGATAGAGCACGTCCTTGGCCTTGGAGAGTTCACGGGCGAGCGCCTCCGCCTGCGGCTCGAGCTCCAGCACCTTGGCCATCAGCCCGGGCAGCGAAATCAGGTTCTGGACATGCTGCGCTTCCTGCTCGGCGGAGATCACGCCGCGGGCGCGCGCCGCCGTCAGCGCCAGGCAGGCGAGTGCGGTGAGCTGGCAGGTGAACGCCTTGGTCGAGGCGACGCCGATCTCCGGCCCGGCGAGCGTCGGGGCCACGACGTCGCTCTCGCGGGCGATGGTCGAGGTCGGCATGTTGACGACCGAGAGGATCGTCTGCGTCTGCTTGCGGGCATATTGCAGGCAGGCGAGCGTGTCGGCGGTCTCGCCCGATTGCGAGATGAACAGCGACAGCCCGTCGGCCGGCATCGGCGGCTCGCGATAGCGGAATTCGGAGGCGACATCGATCTCGACCGACAGGCGCGCCAGCTTCTCGAACCAGTACTTGGCGGTCAGACCGGCATAATAGGCGGTGCCGCAGGCCGACATCGAGATGCGCGACAGCTTGGTCCAGTCGACGCCTTCCAGCGGCTGCAGGGTCCCGGCGGCCATATCGAGATAATGCGTCAGCGTGTGGCCGACGACCTCGGGCTGCTCGTGGATCTCCTTGGCCATGAAATGGCGGTGATTGCCCTTGTCGACCAGCAGGGCGCCGGCGGCGACCTGGCGGGCGCGCCGCTCGACCTGGGTGTTGCTGCGGTCGTAGAAGGTCGCGCCGCGGCGGTTGAGGACGACCCAGTCGCCGTCCTCCAGATAGGCGATCAGATTGGTGAAGGGCGAGAGCGCGACCGCGTCCGAGCCGAGATACATCTCGCCGTCGCCGACGCCGACCGCGAGCGGCGGGCCGTTGCGGGCGCCGATCAGCAGGTCTTCCTCACCCTGGAACAGGAAAGCCAGCGCGAAGGCGCCGCGCAGGCGCGGCAGGCACCGCGCGATCGCCTCGACTGGCCCCAGCCCGCGATCCATCTCGCGGGTGACCAATTGCGCGACGACCTCGGTGTCGGTCTGCGTCTCGAAACCGTAGCCGTCGGCCTCGAGCTCGGCCTTGAGCTCGCGGAAATTCTCGATGATGCCGTTATGGACCACCGCGAGCTTCTCGGTCGCATGCGGATGGGCGTTGGTCTCGTTCGGCCGGCCATGCGTCGCCCAGCGGGTATGGCCGATGCCGATCAGCCCCTCGAGCGGCTCGTTCGACAGGCGCACCTCGAGATTCCTGAGCTTGCCCTCGGCGCGGCGGCGGCTCAGCCGGCCGCCTTCGAGCGTCGCGACGCCGGCTGAATCATAGCCGCGATATTCGAGCCGCCGCAGCGCCTCGACGACCTGGCCCGCGACGGCCTGCTTGCCGAGAATGCCCACGATCCCGCACATGGATGTGCCTCGTCCGTTGATGTCGATGCGCATCGCCATAATGCGCGACGGCGCAAATGCGAAATCACGTTGAATGTCGAACTGTGACTGAAATGGGCCGTGGCCGCGCCTACTGCGCAGCCTTTCGGGCCCTGGCCGCGGCGCGGAAGGCCGCGGCCCAGCCCTCGCGCTCGATCTGCCGCCCGCGCGCGACGGCGAGCGCGTCGGGCTGGACGTCGCGGGTGATGACGGAGCCCGAGCCGACATAGGCGCCCGCCCCGATCCTGACCGGCGCGACCAGGGCCGAGTTGGAGCCGATGAAGGCGCCCTCGCCGATGATCGTCTTGGCCTTGGAGAAACCGTCGTAATTGCAGGTGATCGTGCCGGCGCCGATATTGGCCCTCGCGCCGATCTCGGCGTCACCGATATAGGTCAGGTGGTTGACCTTGGCGCCCTCGCCGATCGCCGCCGCCTTGATCTCGACGAAATTGCCGACCCTGGCGCCCTTCGCCAGCTCGGCCCCGGGACGCAGCCGCGCATAGGGTCCGATCGAGGCGCCCGGCCCGACGCTCGCTCCCTCGAGATGCGAGAAGGCGTGGATCACGGCATTGTCCGCGATCCGGACGCCGGGACCGAAGACCACGTTGGGCTCGATCACGACGTCGCGGCCGACGACGGTGTCGTGGCTGAAGAACACCGTCTCGGGCGCGACCAGCGTCGCACCCGCCATCATCACCGCCAGCCGCTTGCGGCGCTGGAAATCGGCTTCCGCCGCGGCGAGCTGGGCGCGGTCGTTCACCCCCTGCACCTCGGCCTCGGGCGCGACGCGCGCCACCGCCCGCAATCCCTTGTGCCGCGCCACCGCGACGGCGTCGGTCAGATAGTACTCGTTCTGCGCATTGGCGTGGCCGATCGCCTCCAGGATCGACAGCGCCTGCACGCCGTCGAGCGCCATCAGCCCGGCATTGCAGAGCGTGACGGCGCGGGTCGCCTCGTCGGCGTCCTTGTGCTCGACGATCGCCTGCAGCTCGCCGTCCCGCGTGACGAGGCGGCCATAGCCGGTCGGATCGCGCGCCTCGAAGCCGAGGGCGGCCACGGCAGCCCCGTCCCGCACGGCGTTACGGAGGACCGCGAAGGTCTCGGGGCGCACCAGCGGCGTATCGGCGAAAGCGACCAGGACGTCGCCATGGCCGGCCGTCAAACTCTCGCGCGCCGCGAGCACCGCATGCGCCGTGCCGCGCCGTTCGCTCTGGACGAAGACCGCGGCGTGCGGGGCATGCTTGCGTACCTCCGCCTCGACGTCCGGCCGGTCGGGTCCGACGACGACGGCGATCGCATCGGCGCCGGCGGCCGTCACCGCCGCCAGCGTATGGCCGAGCAGCGAACGGCCGGCCATCTCGTGCAGCACCTTCGGCCGCGCCGACTTCATCCGGGTCCCCTCGCCCGCCGCCAGCACGATGGCGAGGCAGGTCCGGGCGGGCTGCATGTCCGTCATGGTCGTCCTGTCACATCTTCCGCGGGGAAGCGCGGCCGCTCGCGGCCGCCGTCCCGGTTGGCGGCGCGCGCCGCATCGGCGCTGGATAGCCGATAGGGAGCCGATTTGGCAAAGCCCGGCGAGCGCACCGTCATCGGCCCGGCGCCCAACAATCGACATAGCTTGACCCCGCTTTTGGCATGGCGTTCCTGCATGCAAGGCGTCCATTTTTTCGCCTTTGGCCTTGCGCCATGCTTTTCAGCGCGCCGCGAAATGCTCTAGAAGCGCATGGCGGCAGAGCTTTGCCGGCCCAAGTTGGACCTGATGTCGAAATCCTTGAATCGCCGTCGATTTTTGAGCCTCGCTGCGACCGGCGCCATCGCGCCGCGGCTCGCCGTCGCCCCCGCCGCGGCGCAGGCCCCGGCGAGCTGGGCCGGGCTGGTGCAATCGGTCATCGCCGAAGGGCAGCGCTTCGACCCCGCCCTCGTCGTCGAGGCCGCCCGCGTCCTCTCGCGCCGCCCGATGGTTCCGCTGGTCGCGACCGACCTGCCGGAAGGCTATGCCACCCTGCCCTTCGACCAGTATGTCGGGATCAGGGCGCAGCCCTCGGGCATGATCTGGGCCGGCGAGAATCGCGGTTTCACGGTCGAGCCGCTCCACCGCGGCTATGTCTTCTCCTCTCCGGTCAACCTGTTCACGGTCGAGGACGACGTCGTCAGGCGGGTCGCCTTCGATCCCGGCAAGTTCAACTATGGCCGCGTCGCCCCGCCGCCTGCGGGGCTCGACCTGCAGTTCTCCGGCTTCCGCGTCTCCGCCGGGCTGGAGCGGCCCTATGAGCTCGCGCTCTTCCAGGGCGCGACCTTCTTCCGCTCGCTGGCCCGCGGCCAGAATTTCGGGGCGATGGCCCGGGCGCTGATCCTGCGCCCCGGCGAGCAGCGCGGCGAGGAGATCCCGTTCTTCCGCGCCTACTGGATCGAGCGGCCGAGCCCGGCCGCCGGCGTACTCGTCATCCACGCGCTGCTCGATTCGGAGAGCGTCACCGGCGCGGTGCGTATGACGCTGCGTCCCGGCGACATCACTTTGGTCGATGTCGAGATGACGCTGTTCGCCCGCGCCAATCTCGATCATGTCGGCTTCGGCTGCGTGATGGGCACCTATCTCTCCGGCCCGCAGAGCCGGCGCGGCTTCGACGATCTGCGGCCGGCGGTCCACGAGGTCTCGGGCGTCCAGATGTTCACCGGCAACGGCGAGTGGATCTACCGGCCGGTCAGCAATCCCGCCAGCCTGCAGGTCTCTTCCTTCCAGGATTCCAATCCGCGCGGTTTCGGGCTGATCCAGCGCGAGCGCGACCCCAATGCCTTCGTCGACGACGACCAGCGCTTCGAGCTCCGGCCGAGCGTCTGGATGGAGCCGCTCGGCGACTGGGGGCCGGGCTCGGTGCAGCTCATCGAGATCCCGAGCGAGTCCGAGCTCAACGACAACATCATCAGCTATTGGCGTCCGCGCCAGCCGATCGCCGCCGGCAGCGAGACGACCATCGCCTACCGCCAGGCCTGGTGCTGGCAGCCGCCGGAACGGCCGCCTCTCGCCGTCGCCACCCGCATCCGCCAGGGCCGCGGCTCGCAGGCGCGCCGCCGCCGCTTTCTCGTCGACTTCACCGGCGACAAGCTCGGCGATGCCGCGCTCGTGGCCGCGACGCGCGCCACCATCACCGCGACGCCGGGCTCGATCCAGAACCTGCGGCTCTGGCCCTATCCGGAGCGCCGGACCATGCGCGTCGCCTTCGAAGTCGACCCCGGCAGCGAGACGCTCTCCGAGTTGAGGCTCGTGCTCGACGCCGGCGGCCAGCCGGTCTCGGAAACCCTGCTCAATCGGTGGACCTGGTGACCGTGGACGCACTTGCCCGCCAGGCCGAGACCGTGTCGGGAGCGGCTTGCCCGGTGCCGGTCGAGGCGACGCCGCCCGAGAACCGGCTGGAGATGCCGGTCCAGTCCTTCCGCAGCTGGCGGCCCTCGGAGGCGCGCAAGCCGGCCGCGCCGGACGCCTGGCGCACGCCCTGGCTGGTGCGGCTCTTCGTCTTCGGTGGCGCCCTGCTGCTCACCGCCTACGGCGCCTGGGAGATGTATCACGTCGTGTCGGTCAGCCGCACGACCTTCCTGCAGTACGTGCTTCTCGTGCTGTTCACGGTGAACTTTTCCTGGATCGCGCTCGCCTTCACCAGCGCCGTGATCGGCTTCTTCGCCCTGCTCTTCCGTTTGATGCAGAGCCCGCGCGCCGAGACGCTGACCCGGAAGACCGTCGTGGTCATGCCGATCTACAACGAATCGACCGCGCGGACCTTCGCCGCGGTGGCGGCGATCCGCGAGTCGATCGAAGCGACGGGGCTCGGCGCCCATTTCGACTATTTCATCGTCTCCGACACCACCAATCCCGACATCTGGGTGGCGGAGGAGCGCGCCTTCCTCGCCCTGCGCCAGCGGCTCGGGCCCGACGCGCGCATCTATTACCGCCACCGGCCGAAGAACCATCACCGCAAGGCCGGCAACATCGCCGATTTCGTCATGCGCTGGGGCGGGCATTACGCCCATATGGTCGTGCTCGACGCCGACAGCCTGATGACCGGCACCTGCATCGTGCGCCTCGCCGCGGCGATGGAGGCGGATCCCGACGCCGGCATCATCCAGTCGCTGCCGCTGATCATCAACCGCAACACCTTCTTCGCCCGCCTGCAGCAGTTCGCGGCACGGGTCTACGGCCCGGTGATCGCGACGGGCCTCGCGATCTGGTCCGGCCGCGACGGCAATTACTGGGGCCACAACGCGATCATCCGCACCAGCGCCTTCGCCGAGCATTGCGGCCTGCCCGACCTCAAGGGCAAGCCGCCCTTCGGCGGCCATGTGCTCAGCCATGATTTCGTCGAGGCGGCGCTGATGCGGCGCGCCGGCTGGTCGGTCTACATGCTGCCGGACCTGACCGGCTCCTATGAGGAGAGCCCGCCCTCGCTGATCGACATCGCCGCCCGCGACCGGCGCTGGTGCCAGGGCAATCTGCAGCATTCGCGCATCATCGGGGCCAAGGGCCTCACCCTCGCGACCCGACAGCACTTCGCCACCGGCATGATGGCCTATCTCGCCTCGCCCTTCTGGCTGATGCAGCTCGTGGTCGGCATCCTGATCGTCCTGCAGGTCAACTACGCCCGGCCGGAATATTTCACCGAGGAGTTCCGGCTCTTTCCGATCTGGCCGCGCTTCGACCCGGAGCGCGCGCTCAACCTGTTCGGGCTCACCATGGCGATCCTGCTGGCTCCGAAGCTGTTCGGCCTGCTGCTGACGCTGTTCGACCGCAAGCTCCGCCGCGCCTGCGGCGGCGGCATCCGCCTCGTCCTCTCGGCCCTGCTCGAAATCCTGTTCTCGGCCTTCTTCGCGCCGATCATGATGGTGATCCAGTCCGGCTCGGTCTTCCAGATCCTGGTCGGCCGCGACACCGGCTGGAACCCGCAGCGCCGCGACGACGGCTCGATTCCGTTCAGGGACATCGTCCGTCGGCATCGCACCCACACGCTGCTCGGCCTCGTCGCCGGGCTCTCGGCCTTCATGATCGCGACCTCGCTGTTCGCCTGGATGTCGCCGACCATCGTCGGCCTCGTGCTGGCGATCCCGCTGTCATGGGCCTCGGGACACCTGGCGCTCGGCCTCTGGCTCAAGCGCCGTGGGCTGCTCATGACCCCGGAGGAAGGCGATCCGCCGGCGATCGCCCTGCGCGCCAACGCGCTGCAGGCGGAGTTCGCCCAGGCCGGCTACGACGATGCCGACGGGCTCGCCGCGCTCCACGCCGATCCGATGCTGCGCGCGACCCATGAGGCGATGCTGCCGCAGGTCCAGCCGCGCCGGCGTGGCGAGATCGAGCCCGACCGCGCTGTCGCCCAGGCCAAGCTGATCGACGCCGAGACCGTGGCCGACGCGGTGATCTGGCTGAAGCCGAAGGAGCGCATGGTCGTGCTGCATGACCGCGCCCTGCTCGGCCTGTTGGCGAACCTGCCCGAAGGTCCGGCCCATGCCGGCGCCGAACCCCGCGCCGTCTGAGCGGCCGCCTTCGCGCGTCAGCCCAGCTCGAAGACGATGGCGCATCCGAGCGCCGCGCCGGGCGGCACGACGATGTGCGCCCCCTCCTGGCGATGGTCGATGCCGTGCGCGTCGAGGCGCGACCGCACGGCGTCCAGATCCGGCACGGTGACGGCGAAGCCGGCGAAGCGAGCCTTCTCCACCGCGATGCCGGCGCCGAGCATCGCTGCCGCCCCCTCGGGCGTCAGCACCTCGAGCCGCCCGCGCGGCAGCGGCAGACGCAGCCCCGCCTCCGGCGTCGCGAAGCTCTCCGCGCCCGAGAAGGCGCCGAGGAATTTCACCTGCGCGGCCGGGTCGACGGCGACCATGAACACCGCGGCCAACCCGCTCGCACCGTTCTCGTGGCGCTGGAAGGCCGCATTCCAGAAGTTCTGCGGCTCGAGCTGCTGGCACAGGAAGAAGCCGCATTCGCGCGCCGCGTCGTTCTGCGCGAAGGCGAGCGTGAAAGCGACACGGACCTCGCTGCCATCGGGCCGGCGGGCTTGCCGCTCGAAGAAGAACGGCTCGAAATCGCCGATGCCCTCGGCGCGGAAGCGGCTGGCATCGCCGGGGGCGTCGCGGCTCTCCAGCACCAGCATCGACATGCCCTCGCCGCGCGCCAATGCGTCGCGCACGAAGGCGCCGAAGGAGAAATGCCGCGGCGCATGAGGCGGGATCAGCCCTGCGTCGCCGACCGTGACCAGTTCGAGGAAGGCGCCGGGAAACTGGACGATCCGGTTTTCCGTGCCCCAGGGATGGCGGTTGCGGGCCCCGACGCGGAAGCCCAGCCGCTCGTAGAGCAGGCCGGCCGCGTCGAGGTCTGCGACGCCGATCACGAGATGGTCGAGGCCGCGCGCTTCGGAAGGCTTGGTCATGGCGAGCCGCTGAGGTTGGCGCTACGGCTCGATCAGATGCGGCACGAAGCGCGAGGTGTTCTTGGTGATCGGCGTCGTATCCTCCCGGATGCCGAGCCCGCAAGCCTGCGAGGCGACGAGCCAGGAGCCGAGCACCGGATAATTGCCGTCGAAATTCGGCAGCATCGCGGTCGCCTGCAGGATGAAGCCTTCGGCGCCGTAGGGCCCGTCGTCGCTGTCGCGCACGGCCCCGCCTTCGATCAGCGTCACATTGGCGCCCTCGCGCGAATAGATCGGCTTGCGGACATGCGATCCGCCCAGTTCGGCACAGCGCGGATCGCCTTCGAAATAGGCCGGCAGCAGATTGGGATGGCCCGGCGCCATTTCCCAGAGATAGGGCAAGAGCCCCTTGCTGGAGACGAGCGCCTTCCAGGGCGGCTCGACGAACTGGCAGCGCGAGCCGGCGAGTGCCGAGGCGTACTGCTCGCGGAACAGCCACTCCCAAGGATAGAGCTTGAACAGCATCTCGATCGGCAAGCTGGCGCCGTCGCAGAAGCGCCCGTCGGCGAGCAGGCCGATCTCCTCGATCAGGGTGAAGCGGGCGTCGATGCCGGCCTGGCTCGCGCAGTCGATCAGATAATCGACCGTGCCCCTGTCCTCCGGCGCCTCGTCGACGCAGGTGAAGTGCATGCGCTCCGGCTTCGGCTCGCGCAGCTGGCCGAAGGCGGTGATCAGCCGCTCGTGGATCGAGTTGAACTGGTCGCAGCCGCGCGAGACCAGCCCGCGCGCCATCGCCTGCTCGAGCCAGTCCCATTGCACGACGGCGGCCTCGAACAGCGCGGTCGGCGTATCGGCGTTGTATTCGAGCAGCTTGGCCGGACCCGCGCCGTCATAGGCGAGGTCGAGCCGGCCATAGAGATTGCGATCGCCGCGCTGCCAGCTGTCGCTGATCAGGCTCCATTGCGCCTCCGGGATGGCGAGCCGGCGCAGGATCGCCTCGTCCTTCAGTGCGCGCTCGACGAAGGCGAAGCAGAGCCCCTCGATCTCGCCGGTCGGCGCCTCGATATCCTCCTCGATCTGCTTCAGCGAGAAGGAATAGGCGACGCTCTCGTCCCAATAGGTCGCGCCGTCGAGCGTGTGGAAGCCGAAGCCGAGGCGCTCGACCTCTGCCTGCCAGTCTGGCCGCGGCGATGGACGGAGGCGGCGCATCTCGGCCGTCTCAGGACGAGGACGAGGAAAAGAACGACCGCGACGTCGAGCCGAAGCCGCCGCGGGAGGCGACGCTCGGCGTGCTCGCCATGCCGGTGGACGAGATGTTGCGCGCCACCAGCGGCTGCCCCGAAGTCGTCGTGTAGGCACGCGCGCGGCTGCTACTGCCGCCATAGTAGCCGCCCGAGGAGGAGGACGAGGAACTCCTCGCCGGCTGCTCGCATTCGGGCCGGCCGGAGCCCGGTTGGCGCGTCCCGGGCGGGCAGGCCGCCCCGGTCGGCGGCAGCAATGGCTGCGCGGCCCCGCCGCCGGACATGAACTGCCTCGCCAGCATGATGCCGGCGAGCGCCGGGATCACGACCTGGGCCCCGTTCCAGACCGCGCTCTGGCAGCCGCCCGAGCCGAATTCCTGCTCGCAGGCCGCGACGCTGCTGAACTTCTTGGCGTCGCGCAGATGGTTGGCCGAGGCCTCGCTGAAGCGCTGCTCGCACTGGCTCGCGCTGAGCTGGTTGGCGGCCCGGCATTCGGAGAGATTGCTGTAGATCAGCGAATCCTCGGTTTCTCCGCCGGAGAGCGACCAGTAGGTCGCCACCAGCACCACGCCCGCGGCGGCCAGGCCGATCTGGGTCGAGCGCTTCATCGACGCCTCCTCATTCGGTCATGCTGGCGGCGGCGAGCGTGCCGCTGAGCACTGCGATCACCGCCAGCATCGCGGCCGAGGGAATCCTGTCCTCCTCGATCTTCCGCGAGAGCTCGGGAATGGCGAGCCGCGCGAAGCCATAGGCGCCGAATTGGATGATCATGGCGATCAGCGCCCAGATCACCAGATCGGGAATGCTGGCCGCCTGCTCGATCGCCTTCTCGAGCGGCACGGAAAAGCCGACCAGATTGCCGCCGAAGGCGATCGCGGCGGAAAGATTGCCGCCACGGATCAACGCGATCTCGTCATGGGCGGTGAGGCGCAGATAGACCGCCGCGAAGCCGGCGATCAGCGCGAATCCGACGCAGAAATAAAGGAGAAATGCCGGCAACCCGGTCATCGAGATCGTCATGCCGCCCGCCCCTGCCTGTAACGACGCCTGCGGACGTCACTATACGTCAGCTGCGCCGATGCGCCAGACTGTCGCAGTGCGGGTGGAAACGGCATCGCGCGCCTCACCTTCCGACAAGGAATGCGAAGCGCGCCTTGCGGCACTCAGGACGGCAATCGCCGCAGAAGGCGGTCAGACCAGGCGGCTCTGCACCACGGCCGCCTCGATGAAGCTCGCGAACAGCGGGTGCGGCTCGAACGGGCGCGATTTCAGCTCGGGATGGTATTGCACGCCGATGAACCAGGGGTGGTCGGGATACTCCACCGTCTCCGGCAGCAGCCCGTCGGGCGAGACGCCGCTGAAGCGCAGGCCCTTGGCCTCCAGCGCCTCGCGATACCCCATATTGACCTCGTAGCGATGGCGATGCCGCTCCGAGATCTCCGTCGCACCGTAGATCTTGGCGATCTTGGTGTCGGCCGAGAGCTTCGACTGATAGGCGCCGAGCCGCATCGTGCCGCCGAGATCGCCGCCGGCGGCGCGCTGCTCCAGCTCGTTGCCGCGCATCCATTCCGTCATCAGCCCGACGACGGGCTGTCGGGTCGGGCCGAACTCCGTCGAGTTCGCGTCCTCGATGCCGGCGAGCGAACGCGCCGCCTCGATCACTGCCATCTGCATGCCGAAGCAGATGCCGAAATAGGGCACCTTGCGCTGCCGTGCGAAGCTCGCCGCCTTGATCTTGCCCTCGGCACCGCGATGGCCGAAGCCGCCCGGCACCAGGATGCCGTGGACATGCTCCAGGAACGGCGCCGGGTCCTCCTTCTCGAACACCTCGGACTCGATCCAGTCGAGGTTCACCTTGACCCGGTTGGCGATGCCGCCATGGGTCAGCGCCTCGATCAGCGATTTGTAGGCGTCCTTCATTCCGGTGTACTTGCCGACCACCGCGATGGTGACCTCGCCCTCCGGGTTCTTGATCCGCTCGGAAATCCGGCGCCAGTTGCCGATGTCGGGGGCGGTCTTGTCGTCCATGCCGAACGCCGCCAGCACCTCGGTGTCCAGGCCCTCGGCATGGTAGGAGAGCGGCACGTCGTAGATCGAGGCGACGTCGCGCGCCTCGATCACCGCCGTCTCGCGGACATTGCAGAACAGCGCGAGCTTGCGCCGCTCCTCCGGCGGGATCTCGCGGTCGGTGCGGCAGAGCAGGATGTCGGGCTGGATGCCGATCGAGCGCAGCTCGGCGACCGAGTGCTGCGTCGGCTTGGTCTTCAGCTCGCCGGCGGTCGGGATATAGGGCAGCAGCGTCAGGTGCACGAAGATGCACTGGCCGCGCGGCAGTTGCTGGCTGATCTGGCGGATCGATTCGAGGAAGGGCAGGCTCTCGATGTCGCCGACCGTGCCGCCGATCTCGACCAGCACGAAGTCGTAGCCGTCATTGCCGGAGAGGACGAATTCCTTGATCGCGTTGGTGACGTGCGGGATCACCTGGATGGTGGCGCCGAGATAGTCGCCCCGGCGCTCGCGGGTCAGGATGTCCATGTAGATGCGGCCGGTGGTGATGTTGTCGCCCTTGTTGCAGGGCCGGCCGGTGAAGCGCTCGTAATGGCCGAGGTCGAGATCGGTCTCGGCGCCGTCATCGGTGACGAAGACCTCGCCATGCTGATACGGGCTCATCGTGCCCGGATCGACATTGAGGTAGGGGTCGAGCTTGCGCAGGCGGACCGTGTGGCCGCGCGCCTGCAGGAGAGCTGCGAGAGCCGCCGCCGCCAGGCCCTTGCCGAGCGAGGACACCACGCCGCCGGTGATGAAGACATACCGCGTCATGGGAGTTCACCTTTAACGCCTAGAGTTCGATTCGCCAGAGCATCTTCCGCAAAAGTGGGAACCACTCTTGCGATTGGAACATGCTCCGGAAGTTCAAATCGGCGCGAATTCCGATCGTTCGACCGATCTCGATCGAACCGAAAGCGCGCCAAGCGGGTCGGTGCAGGCCGGTCCTGCGCCTCGTGCTTGTCCACAAAAGAGAAGGGCCGGTTTCCCGGCCCCTGCTCGAGCGTGTTCCGCGAAAGTGGGTACCGGTTTCGCGACCGGAACATGCTCCACTTATCGCCTCGTCCCGGTCACCGTGTCGGCGTTCCCGGCTGCGGCGGTTGTGAGCCGCCCTGGTTCTGCATCTGCCTGAGCTGATCGAGCACCCCGCCGGCATTCGGCGCGGACGGCCCGCTCGGAGCCGCCGGAGCGGTGGTCCCGGCCGGCGCCGGAGCACCGTCGATGATCGAGCGCTGGGCCCGGCCGTGGGTCGCCATCACCGCGAGCGCCATCGAGGTGATGAAGAACAGGCCGGCGAGGATCGCGGTGGCGCGGGTCAGGGCGTTGGCCTGGCCGCGGCCGGTCATGAAGCCGCTGATGCCGCCGCTGCCGGAGCCCATGCCGAGGCCGCCGCCTTCGGAGCGCTGCAGCAGCACGACGCCGACCAGCGCGATCACGATCAGCAGGTGAATGACGATGAGGACGTTCTGCATGGCTCACGAAATGGGTATGGCGCAGGCGCCTGCCAAGATGGCGGCATCCCGCGGGACGCGCTGCCCATAGCATGGGCTTTCCGCCCATGCCACCGGCGATTTCGATCTCCGTCGCGATCAGGCGCAGGCGCGCGCGATCGCAAGGAAATCCGCGGCCTTGAGGCTGGCGCCCCCGACGAGCGCCCCGTCGACATTGGCGACGTTCATCAATTCGGCGGCATTGCTCGGCTTGACCGAGCCGCCATAGAGCAGCCTGAGCCCCGCCGCGCCCGCCTTGCCGAGGATGCGGCCGAGCTCGGCGCGGATCGCCGCATGCATCTCCGCGACGTCGGCCGCCGTCGGCGTCAGGCCGGTGCCGATCGCCCAGACCGGCTCGTAGGCGATCACCAGCGACGCTGCCGCCCCCTCCGGGACCGAGCCGCGCAATTGCTTCTTCACCACGGCGAGCGCCCTGCCCGCCTCGCGCTCCTCCCGGGTCTCGCCGACGCAGACGATCGGGGTCAGCCCCGCCGCCAGCGCCGCCTCGGCCTTGGCCTTCACCGCCGCATTGCTCTCGCCGTGCAGGGTGCGGCGCTCGGAATGCCCGACGATCACATAGCTCGCACCGGCATCGGCCAACATCGCCGCGGAGACCTCGCCTGTATAGGCGCCGCTCGCCTGGGTGCTGCAATCCTGCCCGCCGGTCGCGATGCGCGCGCCGATCAGCGAGGCGCTCAGCGTGTACAGCAGGGTCGCGGGCGGGCAGATCGCGAGGTCGACGGCACGGCGCAGGCCGGCATCATTGTCTCTGGCGATCTCGGCTGCGATGGCGAGGTCGGCCTTGAGCCCGTTCATCTTCCAATTGCCCGCCACCAGCGGCTTGATCGTTCGCGTCACGGCTGCTCTCCAGATCTTGTCTCCTGCGCTCTAGCAACGCCGTCCCTCGATCGCAATCGAGGCCCACCGCGGCGATTGCCGCCGGGCGTCGCTCTTCCTATAAGCGGCGCGCGGCGGTTCGGCCGCGAGAGGACGGGAAGACCAGACCATGATGATGCAGGGCATCCGCAAGGCGGGACAGAGCCTGATCGGCCGGCTCATCATCGCCGTGATGTTCGGCTTCCTGATCATCTCCTTCGCGATCTGGGGCATCGGCGACATCTTCCGCGGCTATGGCCGCAACGCCGTCGCCGTCGTCGGCAAGACCGAGATCGGCCTCGAGCAGGTGCGCGCAGCCTATCAGAACGAGGTGCAGCAGCAGACGCGCCGGCAGCGCCGGCCGATCAGCCCCGAGCTGGCGCGGGCGCTCGGCCTCGATCAGCAGGTGCTGTCCCGTCTCGTCACCGAGGCGACGCTGGACCAGACCGCCGCCAAGATGGGTCTCGCCGTCTCAGACGAGACGGTGCGCAACCTCCTGTTCAACGATCCGAACCTGAAGAACGCAGCCGGCCAGTTCGATCCGGCCCGCTTCAACGAATTGCTGCGCGCCATCGGGATGAATGAACAGCAGTTCGTGCGCGAACAGCGCGCCGCGACGATGCGCCAGGAGCTCGCCGAGATGGTGGTGGGCGCGGTCACGGCCCCGGCCGCGCTGCAGGAGCTCGGCCATCGCCTGCGCCATGAGCAGCGCGAGATCGCCTATATCACCCTGCCCGACAGCGCCGCCGGCGAGATCGCCGCTCCGAGCGAGGAGGCACTGCGCAAATATTTCGACGAGCGCAAGGCCGCCTTCCGCGCCCCCGAATACCGCACGGCCGGCGTGCTCGTCCTGACGCCGGCCAATCTCGCCGATCCCGGCAAGGTCAGCGATGCGGACGCCCGCGCCCGCTACGAGCAGGTCAAGGCCCAGCGTTTCGGCTCGCCCGAGCGCCGCACCGTCCAGCAGATCGCCTTCCCCTCCATGGAAGAGGCCAGGGCCGCCAAGGCGAGGATCGACGCCGGCGAGAGCTTCGAGGCGGTCGGCGCCAGCCGCAACGTCGCCGAGGCGGATCTGACGCTCGGCACCTTCACCCGCGAGGGCCTGTTCGACCCGGCCGTGCGCGACGCCGCCTTCGCGCTTGCGCAGGGCGCGGTCAGCGATCCCGTGCAGGGCGGCTTCGGCGTGGTGCTGCTGCGTGTCCCGACGATCGAGCCGGCCCGGCTCAAGGCCTTCGAGGAAGTCGCCGACGAGGTTCGCCGCGATGTCGCCGTCTCGCGCGCCGCCGAGCAGATGAGCGATCTGCACGACAAGATCGAGGACCAGCGCGCCTCGGCCAAGCCTCTGCCGGAGATCGCCAAGGAATTCGGCCTGGCGCTGCGGACGTTCGGGCCGGCCGATTCCAGCCTCGGCAAGGCCGACGGCACGCAGGAGACCTCCCTGCCGGGCGGCGACACGACCCTGCAGGCGGTCTTCCGCTCCGACATCGGCGTCGACAACGAGGCGGTGCGCCTGCCGAACAATGGCGGCTATGTCTGGTTCGACGTGACCAGGATCGATCCGCCGCGCGAGCGCGGCTTCGACGAGGTCAAGGCCGAGGTCGAGAAGCAATGGCGCGCCGACGAGGTCGCCTCCCGCCTCTCGGCCAGGGCCCGCGAGATCGTGCAGAAGCTCGACGCCGGCGAGAAGCTCGACGCGATCGCCTTCGCCCAGGGCCTGGCGTTCGAGGATGCGACGCTCGGCCGCCAGGACCAGAGCGAGGCGCTGCCGCGCAACGTCGTCTCGCTGGTCTTCGGCACGCCCGCGGGCAAGGCCGGCTCGGCCGCGGTCGAGAACCTCGGGCGGGTCGTCTTCCAGGTCAGGACGGCGACGGTCAGCCCCTATGTGCGCACCGCCGAGGAGGCCGAGAATTTCGTGCGCGTGTTCTCGTCGAGCATCAGCGAGGACCTTCTCGCCCAGTATCTCGCCAAGCTGCAGAGCGACCTCGGCGTCACCGTCAACCAGGCCGCGTTGCGCAATGCCACCGGCGGCAACCAGAACTGAAGCCGGGCGCATGGATCCGGCCGCCGACTTCGCCCGTTTCGCCGCCACCTACGCGGCGGGCGAGCCGCAATTGCTGACGCTCTCGCTGGTCGGCGATTGCGAGACGCCGGTGGCGGCCTTCCTCAAGCTGCGCCAGACCCATCGCGGCCCCGCCTTCCTGCTCGAATCCGTCGAGGGCGGCGCCGTGCGCGGCCGCTATTCGATGATCGGGCTCGACCCGGACCTGATCTGGCGCTGCCATCGCGGGCAGGCCTCGCTGTGCCAGCCGGCGCGGGGGGCGGACTTCGTCGCCGATCCCCGCCCGGCCTTCGACTCGCTGCGCGCCCTGCTCGCCGAGAGCGCGATCCCCGATCGCGACGGCCTGCCGCCGATGGCCGCCGGCGTCTTCGGCTATCTCGGCTACGACATGGTGCGGCTGATGGAGCGCCTGCCGGAGCCGAAGGCGACCGGACCTGGCGTGCCCGACGCGATCCTGACGCGGCCGACGCTGATGGTGGTGTTCGATTCCATCCGCGACGAGATCACCGTGGTGACGCCTGTGCGCCCGCAGGCCGGCCTTTCGGCCCGTGTGGCTCATGAGCAGGCCAGGGAGCGGCTCGACGCGGTCGTGGCCGCGCTCGAAGGCCCCCTGCCCGCCGAAGCCGGCATCGACGTCGCCGCCATCCCGCATCCGGAGCCGGTCTCCAACACCAGCGAGGCCGAGTTCCACGCCATGGTCGCGCAGGCGCAGGACTATGTCCGCGCCGGCGACATCTTCCAGGTCGTGCTCTCGCAGCGTTTCGAGGCCCCGTTCGCGCTGCCGCCCTTCGCGCTCTACCGGGCGCTGCGGCGCGTCAATCCGGCGCCCTTCCTCTGCTATCTCGATTTCGAGCGCTTTCAGATCGTCTGCTCCAGTCCCGAGATTCTGGTGCGGCTGCGCGAGGGCAAGGTCACGATCCGGCCCATCGCCGGCACGCGGCCGCGCGGCGCGACGCCCGCCGCCGACGCCGCCCTCGCCGAGGAGCTGCTGGCCGACCCGAAGGAGCGGGCCGAGCACCTGATGCTGCTCGATCTCGGCCGCAACGATGTCGGCCGGGTCGCGGAGATCGGCAGCGTCGGCGTCACCGATTCCTTCTTCATCGAGCGCTACAGCCAGGTGATGCACATCGTCTCGAACGTCGAGGGACGCATCTCCGGCGAGCACGACGCGCTTTCGGCACTCGCCGCCGGCTTCCCGGCGGGCACCGTCTCCGGCGCGCCCAAGGTGCGCGCCATGGAGATCATCGACGAGCTGGAGAAGGACGGGCGCGGCGCCTATGGCGGCTGCATCGGCTATTTCGGCGCCAATGGCGAGATGGACACCTGCATCGTCCTGCGTACCGCGGTCGTCCAGGACGGCCGCATGCAGGTACAGGCCGGCGCCGGCATCGTCTACGATTCGAACCCCGCCTCCGAGCAGCTCGAATGCATCAACAAGGCCAAGGCGCTGTTCAAAGCGGCCGAGGAAGCCGTACGCTTCGCCGCCCGCAGCCGGCGGGGGCAGTGATCCCGCGCGCCTCGCATGCGCAGGCTCCGTGGGCGCATGCCGCCTGCTCCCTTGCGCGCCGCATCCGCCCGCGCATAGTGGCGGCAGCCGAGATCGCCGCGCCCTGAGCTCGCCCGGGACGGCCAAGGCATCAGTCACGATCGCCCCTGACGCCCGCGGATGTCGACGCTGGCCCCGGGCAGGGCCCGGTAACCGATGGAGAGGGAAACATGCGTTTGCGCGCAACCACGATCGGCAGCGGTCTCGCTCTGGCGCTCCTGGCCGGAACGGCCGCATTCGCGCAGCAGGCCCAGAAGGTGACGGTCGCCGTCACCGCGATCGTCGAGCACCCGGCGCTCGATGCCGCCCGCGACGGCGTCAGGAAGGCGCTGGAGGAGGCCGGCTACAAGGACGGCGCCAACCTCACCTTCCGCTATGAATCGGCGCAGGGCTCGCCGGCGACGGCGGCGCAGATCGCCCAGAAATTCGCCGGCGAGAACCCGAACGTGATCGTCGCGATCGCCACGCCGTCCGCCCAGGCGGTGGTGACGGCGACGCAGACGATTCCCGTGGTGTTCACCGCCGTCACCGACCCTGTCGCCGCCCAGATCGTCAAGGACCGCCAGGCGCCCGGCGGCAACGTCACCGGCATCTCGGATTTCTCGCCGCTGGAAGCCCAGTTCGACCTGATCAAGGAGCTGGTCCCCTCCGCCAGGAAGATCGGCGTCGTCTACAATCCCGGCGAGGCCAACAGCGTCGCGCTGCTCAACGCGGTCAAGGCGCTGGCGCCGGCCCGCAACCTGCAGATCGTCGAGGCTTCGGCCGGCCGCACCGCCGATGTCTCCGCCGCCGCGCAGAACCTGGTCGGCAAGGTCGACGCCATCTACCTGCCGACCGACAACACCATCATCTCGGCGCTCGGCACCGTGCTCGCCGTCGGCGCCGACAACAAGCTGCCGGTCTTCACCGGCGACACCGAGTCGGTGCAGAAGGGCTCGGTCGCCTCGATCGGCTTCGACTATTTCCAGGTCGGCGTCGAGACCGGCGCGGTCGTCGTGCGCGTCCTCAAGGGCGAGAAGCCCGGCACGATCCCGGTCAGGAACGCCAGCGGCAGCAATCTCGTCGTCAACGCCAAGGCCGCCGCCGCCATGGGCGTGACGATCCCGGCCGCCGTGCAGGCCCGCGCCAAGCAGGTGATCAACTGACCTGACAGCGCGGCGGTGTCCCGCACCGCCGCGACCGGCCGCCTCCCCATTCCAGACCAGAACAAGCAGGGCGACCGATGAGCCTCATCGCCACCCTGGGCGCCATCGAGATCGGACTGGTGTTCGCTCTCGTGGCGCTCGGCGTCTACATCACCTTCCGCGTGCTCGACTTTCCCGACCTCACGGTCGACGGCACCTTGCCGCTCGGCGCCGCCGTCGCGGCGGCGATGATCGCGGGCGGCGTCAACCCCGTCTTCGCCACGCTGGCGGCGATCGTCGCCGGCTGCCTCGCCGGCACCGTCACCGCCTGGCTCAACATCCGCTTCGCCATCCTGCATCTCCTCGCCGGCATCCTCACGATGACCGCGCTGTTCTCGATCAATCTGCGGGTGATGGGCGTGCCCAACATCCCGCTGATGAACCGGCCGACGGTGATCGACCTCTTCGCCTGGCTGAATCCGCTCGTCGCCGCCCTCGGGCTGCCCGGCCGCCCGACCCTGCGCGTGCTCGCCTTGCTGATCATCGTCGTCGTGATCGGCGCCCTGCTCGCCCGTTTCCTCAAGACCGAGTTCGGCCTCGCCATGCGCGCGACCGGCGCCAATCCGCGCATGGCGCGGGCGCAGGGCATCCGCACCGACATGCACATCTATGTCGGCGTCGCCCTCTCCAACGGCCTCGTCGCGCTCGCCGGCGCCCTGTTCGCGCAGACGGCCGGCTTCGCCGATGTCAGCATCGGCACCGGCACCATCATCGCCGGCCTCGCCGCCGTCATCCTCGGCGAAACGATCTTCCGCTCGCGCTCGATCGTCGTCGCCGTGTTCTCCTGCCTGATCGGTGCCATCGCCTACCGGCTCGCCATCGCGCTGGCCCTGAATGCCGGCTGGCTCGGGCTGCGCGCTTCGGACCTCAACCTCGTCACGGCCGTGCTGGTCGGCATCGCGCTCATGCTGCCGAGCGTCGCCAATCCGCTGCGCGGAATCTTCAGGCGGAGCGCACCATGATCAGCGTCCGGGACGTCCATGTCACTTTCGGCCGCGGCACGCCGCTGGAGAACCGGGCGCTGCGCGGCCTCGATCTGAGCGTCGCCGACGGCGAGTTCATCACCGTCATCGGCTCGAACGGCGCCGGCAAGTCGACCCTGCTCAACGTCCTCAGCGGCGACGCGAGGGCCGAGCGCGGCACGGTCGAAGTCGACGGTATCGACGTGACCCGCTGGCCGACGCCGAAGCGGGCCAGCCTGATCGCGCGCGTCTTCCAGGACCCGATGGCCGGTACCTGCGAGCGCCTGACCATCGAGGAGAACATGGCGCTGGCGCAGGCGCGCGGCCGCGCCCGCGGCCTCGGCGCAGCGCTCGACAAGCCACGTCGGGCCCTGTTTCGGGACAGGCTGGCGATGCTGGGGCTCGGCCTCGAGAACCGTCTCGGCGATTCCATGGGCCTGCTATCGGGCGGGCAGCGCCAGGCGGTCAGCCTCTTGATGTCGACGCTGGCGGGCACCAGGACCCTGCTGCTCGACGAGCATACCGCCGCGCTCGACCCGCGCACGGCGGCCTTCGTGCTCGACCTGACCCGGCGCATCGTCGAGGAACAGAAGCTGACCGCGCTGATGGTCACCCATTCGATGCGCGACGCGCTCGACCATGGCAGCCGCACCGTGATGCTGCACGAGGGCAAGATCGTCTTCGACATCGCCGGCGAGCGCCGCAAGGCGATGGACGTGCCGGACCTCTTACGCCTGTTCAAGCAGGTCCGCGGCGAGGAGCTCTCCGACGACAGCCTGCTGCTGAGCTGAGGCTTCATCCGTCATTCCAGGGCGCCGCAAAGCGGCGAGCTCGGAACCCATGACCACGACGCTGTTCCAGTTCGTCATGCTCGCCCTTGTGGCGAGCATCCATGTCTTGAACACCGCATTGCGCGAAGGAAGACGTGGATGGTCGGGACAAGCCCGACCATGACGGAAACAGCGGTGTTCATGGTTTCCGGGCTCAGGCCTCCGGCCTGCCCCGGAATGACAGCGGATAAGCTCAGGCCCGGATCTTCACATTCCGTGCCAGGAAATCGATGAAGGCGCGCATCCGTGCCGGCACGAAGCCGCCCTGCCCGAGATAGACGGCGTGGATCGCCTCGGTGTCGCCGGGGTTGAAGTCGTCGAGCACCGTGACGAGCCGGCCTGCGGCGATCTCGGCCTCGACATGGAAGCGCCCGAGCCTTGCGAGGCCGATGCCGGCGACGGCGAGCTGGCGCGCGATCTCGCCATCGCCGACCAGAAGATTGCCGACCGCTGCGACCGAGGTCAGCTCGCCGTCGACTCGGAAGGGCCAGCCCTCGACCGAGCGGGCGAAATTGAAGCCGATCAGATTGTGCTTCTCGAGCTCGGCCGGCGTCTTCGGCTCGCCATGGCGGGCGAGATAAGCGGGCGACGCGATGACGGCGACGCCGCTCTCGCCGATCTTGCGCGCCATCAGCTGGTTGCCTCGCAGGGGGCCGGGCGCGACCCGGATCGCGATGTCGGCCCGCTCCTCCAGCAGATCGACGACCTGGTCGGTCAGGACGAGATCGAGCGAGAGCTCGGGATGCTCGGCCAGGAAGGCCGGCACCAGCGGCAGCAGCACATGGTTGCCGAAGGCGACGTTCGCATTGACGCGCACCCGCCCGCGCGGCGCCCGCCCGGCCGCCGCCTCGCATTCCGCCTCGGCGATGTCGGAGAGGATGGTGACGCAACGCTGGTGGAAGGCCTGGCCCTCCGCGGTCAATTGCAGCTTGCGCGTCGAGCGGTTGACCAGCCGGGCGCCGAGCCGGGCCTCCAGCCGCGTCACCAGCTTGCTGACCGCCGACGGGCTCAGGCCGAAGACCTTGGCGGCGGCGGAGAAGCCGCCGCGCTCGACCACGGCCGCGAACACCTCCATCTCGCCGGAGCGGTTGCTGAGCAGGGCTGCCATGGTGAACTCAAGTCACAAGTGATGTTACGGACGGCATTCTAGTTCAATCCGCTGCATTGCACCATCTGGCAGGCTCCACCTCTGGCGCGGAGCCTGCCATGCCCATTGCCGTCTATGCCCTCACCGCCGGTGCCTTCGGCATCGGCACCACCGAATTCGTCATCATGGGCCTGTTGCTGCAGGTCGCCGGCGACCTGCAGGTCTCGGTCGCGACGGCCGGTCTCCTGATTTCCGGCTATGCGCTCGGCGTCTTCGTCGGCGCGCCCGTGCTCACGCTCGCCACCCGCAAGCTGCCGCGCAAGCAGGTGCTGATCCTGCTGATGGCCATCTTCACCCTCGGCAACATCGCCTGCGCGCTGGCGCCGAGCTACGGCCTGCTGATGGCGGCCCGCATCGTCACCTCGCTCGCGCACGGCACTTTCTTCGGCGTCGGCTCGGTCGTCGCGACCAGCCTCGTCCCCGAGGACAGGAAGGCCTCGGCCATCGCCGTGATGTTCACCGGCCTCACAATCGCGACCCTGCTCGGCGTTCCCGCCGGCGCCTGGCTCGGCCTGCATTTCGGCTGGCGCGCCACCTTCTGGACCATCGCCGCGATCGGCGTCGTCGCCATGCTGGTGCTGGCCCGCTTCGTCCCGGCCGACAGAGGCGCCGTGGAGGTCGCCCCGCTGCGTCGGGAACTCGCGACGCTCACCGACCCGCAGGTCCTGCTCGGCCTCGCCATGACCGTGCTCGGCTTCGGCGGCGTCTTTGCGGTCTTCACCTATATCCAGCCGATCCTGGTCGAGATCACCGGCTTTCCGCAGGAGGCGGTCTCGCCGATCCTGCTGCTGTTCGGCCTCGGCCTCATCGTCGGCAACATGCTCGGCGGCAAGCTCGCCGACCGCAACCTGCCCGTCGCCCTGCTCGCGACCACCGCCGCCCTGTCGATCGTCCTCTTCGCCATGACGGCGACGCTGCGCTCGCCGGTCGCGGTCACGATCTTCGTCGGCCTGATCGGCGCCGCCGCCTTCGCCACCGTCGCGCCCTTGCAGATGCGCGTGCTCGACAAGGCCGGCCCCGCCGGGCGCAACCTCGCCTCAAGCCTCAACATCGCCGCCTTCAATCTCGGCAATGCCCTCGGCGCCTGGCTCGGCGGCGTCACCATCGACCATGGGCCGGGGCTCGCCGCGGTGACCTGGGTCGCCGCCCTGGTGCCGCTGGCGAGCCTCGCGCTGGCGCTGATCAGCCTGCGCCTCGACAAGCGCGGGCGGGTAGCGCTCCAGACCGTTCCCGCCTCCTGTTCATAAGCAAGGATTCGCAACGGCTTCGGAGAAGGAATTCAATCATGGACTACAGATATCTCGGCCGCTCCGGCCTCAAGGTTCCCGCCCTCAGCTTCGGCGCCGGCACCTTCGGCGGCCAGGGCCCGCTCTTCGGTGCCTGGGGCACCAGCGACGCCAGGGAGGCGACCCGCCTCGTCGACATCTGCCTCGAGGCCGGCGTCACCCTGTTCGACACCGCCGACGTCTATTCGAACGGCGCCTCCGAGGAGGTGCTCGGCGCCGCGATCAAGGGCCGGCGCGACAAGGTCCTGATCTCGACCAAGCTGAGCCTGCCGATGGGCGATGGCCCGAACGAGGCCGGCTCCTCGCGCAGTCGCCTGATCGACGGCACCGAGGCTGCGCTGCGCCGGCTCGGCAGCGATCATATCGACCTGCTCCAGCTCCACGCCTTCGACGCCTTCACGCCGGTCGAAGAGGTGCTCTCGACGCTCGACGCGCTGGTTCGCGCCGGCAAGGTCCGCCAGGTCGGCGTCTCCAACTTCGCCGGCTGGCAATTGATGAAGTCGCTCGCGCTCGCCGAGAAGCATGGCTTCCCGCGCTATGTCGCCCATCAGGTCTATTATTCGCTGGTCGGCCGCGACTACGAGTTCGACCTGATGCCGCTCGGCCTCGACCAGGGCGTCGGGGCGCTCGTCTGGAGCCCGCTCGGCTGGGGCCGGCTCACCGGCAGGATCAGGCGCGGCCAGCCGCTGCCGGAGGGCAGCCGCCTGCACCAGACCGCTGATTTCGGCCCGCCGGTCGACGACGAAAAGCTCTACGCCGTCGTCGACGTGCTCGACGATCTCGCCGAGGAGACCGGCAGGACCGTGCCGCAGCTCGCGATCAACTGGCTGCTGCAGCGCCCGAGCGTCGCCTCCGTGATCATCGGCGCACGCAACGAGACGCAATTGCGCGACAATCTCGGTGCGATCGGCTGGACCCTGGACAAGGAGCAGATCGCCCGGCTGGACGCCGTGAGCGCGACGGTGCCGCCCTACCCGGCCTTCCCCTATCATCGCCAGGACGGCTTCGCCCGGCTCAACCCGCCGGCGGTGTGATACGCCAAACCGGTCTTCGGTCATCCCGGACGCAGCGGAGCGGAGATCCGGGATCCATGCCTGGCCCTTCGTCGATAGGCTCAGGCATGGTCACGGGTCGGGATTCGCCCGCCCGGGATGACTCGGTTGGAACGAAGGTCGACGCCGCTTGATTTTTTCCGCCCGGCCCTGTCGGCTGCCGGCCCGGCCGAACGTCCTTGGCCTGAACCGGAGCGCTGCGCATGCATTACGCCATCCTTTGCTATCACTCCGAAGAGGTCGTCACGGCCTGGACGAAGGAGCAGAACGACGAGGTCATGGGGCGCCTCGAAAAGGTGCGCCAGCGCCTCGCCGGGGAGGGCAAGCTCGGCCCGGTCGCGCGGCTGCTGCCGACCACGGCCGCGACCACGTTGCGCAAGGACCGCGACCCGCCGCTCATCCTCGACGGCCCCTTCGCCGAGACCAAGGAGCAGTTCCTCGGCTTCTACATCGTCGACGTCGCCGATCTCGACGAGGCGCTCGGCATCGCGCGCGAGCTCGGCGAGGCCAATCCGGGCGGCGCTTTCGAGATCCGCCCGCTCGCCGTCTACTATCCGGCCGGGGTCTGATCATGGCCGAGATCGCCTGGATCCATGCGGCGCTGACCTCGGCCCGCCCCCAGGCGGTCAGCGCCCTGCTGCGCTATTTCCGCGATCTCGATATCGCCGAGGAGGCCTATCAGGAGGCCTGCCTCAGGGCGCTGCGGACCTGGCCGCAGAACGGCCCGCCGCGCGATCCCGCCGCCTGGCTGATCTTCGTCGGCCGCAATGTCGCGCTCGACCAGGTCAGGCGGCAGAAGAAGCAGGAGGCTCTGCCGGACGAGGACAAGCTCTCCGATCTCGGCGACGCCGAGAGCGAGGTCGCCGAGCGGCTCGACGGCGGCCATTACCGCGACGACATCCTGCGCCTGCTGTTCATCTGCTGCCACCCCGACCTACCGGCGACACAACAGGTCGCATTGGCGCTGCGTATCGTCTCGGGCCTCAGCGTCAAGCAGATCGCCCGCGCCTTCCTCGTCGGCGAGAGCGCGATGGAGCAGCGCATCACTCGCGCCAAGGCCCGGGTCGCCGCCGCCGACGTGCCCTTCGAGACGCCCGGCCCGGTCGAGCGGGCCGAGCGCCTCGCCGCCGTGGCGGCGATGCTCTATCTCGTCTTCAACGAGGGCTACTCGGCGAGCGGGGCCGAGGCCGATCGCCGCCGCCCCTTCAGCGAGGAGGCGATCAGGCTCACGCGGTTGCTGCTGCGCCTGTTCCGGACCGAGCCGGAGATCATGGGATTGCTGGCGCTGATGCTGCTGCAGCATGCCCGCGCCCCGGCGAGGCTCGACGCCGACGGCCAGATCGTCCTGCTCGAAGACCAGGATCGCTCGCTCTGGGATGGCGCGGCGATCGCCGAGGGGTTGGCGCTGGTCGACAAGGCGATGCGCCATCGCCGGCCCGGCCCCTACCAGCTCCAGGCCGCCATCGCCGGCGTCCATGCCCGCGCCGCGCACCCGGACGAGACCGACTGGGGCCAGATCGACCTGCTCTACGCCACGCTGGAGCACATGCAGCCCTCGCCGGTGATCACGCTCAATCGCGCCGTCGCGGTCGCCAAGCTGCGCGGGCCGCAGGCCGCCCTGGCGATGGTGGAGCCGCTGGAGCAGCCGCTCGCGGGCTATTTCCACTTCTTCGGCCTCAAGGGCGGGCTGCTGATGCAGCTCGGCCGCGGCCAGGAGGCGCGCACCGCCTTCGACCGCGCCATCGCGCTCGCGGGCTCGGCCAGCGAAGCCGCCCATATCCGCCAGCACATCGACCGGCTGATGCGCGAGAGCGGCCAGGCCGTCGCCGGCTGAACCGCGACGAAGACCACGAGGCCAACCGACAGCCGGCGGGCGACGGCGCGAAAAAATTTTCCAGACGCCTGTCGGATGGCCCGGGATGCGAACGTCCTTGCAGCGGACGGGCGGAAACCGCCCCGAAGCGCCCGCGAGGAGTAAAGCCATGCTCGCCCTTATCGCCATCGCCGTGCTCGCCATCGTCGCCGGCGTCCTCATTGTCGCCGCACGCAAGCCCGAAGTCTTCGAGGTCAGCCGCTCCGCGACCATCCGGGCGACGCCGGAGCGGATCTTCGCCCTGCTCGCCGATTTCCGCGAATGGGGCGCCTGGTCGCCCTATGAGAAGAAGGACCCGGCGATGAAGCGCAGCTTCAACGGCGCGACCTCCGGGGTCGGCGCGGTCTACGCCTTCGACGGCAACGGCCAGGTCGGCAGCGGCGAGCTCGCCATCGTCGAGGTCGAGGCGCCGACGAAGCTCGCCGTGACGCTCGACATGACCCGGCCGATGGCCTGCAGCAACCGGATCACCTTCACCCTCGCCGCGAGCGAAGGCGGCACGCTGGTGACCTGGCGCATGCAGGGGTCCGCCCCGTTCATCGGCAAGCTGATGGGCACGATCTTCAACATGGACCGCATGGTCGGCCGCGATTTCGAGCAGGGCCTCGCCGCCCTCAGGCAGGCGGCCGAACGGCCGCAGCTGGTTGCTGCCGCAGCCTGACCGCAGCGCGTTCGACAGTCCGTTCAAGAGCAGCAAGCAAAGGAGGAAAGCCATGACCAACGCAGCGGAACTCGACAAGCCGCAGGCCGGCGACATGACCGGCTGCATGCCGGCCAAGCCCCAGGCAGAACACGAATGGCTGCATCAGCTCGTCGGCGACTGGACCTATGAGGCCGAATGCCTGATGGGTCCCGACCAGCCGCCGATGAAGTCGACCGGCACCCAGTCCTTCTCGTCCTTCGGCGGGCTCTGGATCGTCGGCGACGGCGCCGGCACCATGCCGGACGGCAGCCCGGCCACCACCCGCATGACGCTCGGCTACGACCCGCAGAAGGAGCGCTATGTCGGCTCCTTCATCGGCTCGATGATGAGCAATCAATGGGTCTACAGCGGCACGCGCGACGCCTCGGGCGCGGTGCTGACGCTCGACACCGAGGGGCCCGACTTCACCAGGCCCGGCAAGACCGCGGCCTATCAGGATATCCTCGAGATCAAGGGTCCGGACCATCACGTCCTGTCCTCGCGCGCCAGGGGCGAGGACGGCGAGTGGGCCCAGTTCATGACGGCGCATTATCGCCGCGTGAAGTAACCTCGTTCGTCGATATCGACGACGAGCTGTCGAGGGCGCGGAGCGACAGCTCCGCGCCCTCGCGCTTGACCCGCGCGCGCGTTCGGGGGCATGTGCAGCCCTGAGAACCGGGTTGGGGACGGCCTCGAGGCGATGCGCATCCTGCTGATCGACAATTACGACAGCTTCACCTGGAACCTGGTCCACCTGATCGGCGGGCTGGGGGCCGGGGTCGACGTGCGCCGCAACGACACGCTCTCGGTCGAGGATGCCCTCGCGGGCGATCACGACGCGATCGTGCTCTCGCCCGGTCCCTGCACCCCGAACGAGGCCGGCATCTGCCTCGATCTCGTGCGCCGCGGCGCCGACAGGAAGCCGATCTTCGGCGTCTGTCTCGGCCTGCAGACGATCGGCCAGGTCTTCGGCGGCGAGGTGGTGCGCGCGCCCCTGCCGATGCATGGCAAGGTCTCGACCATCACGCACCGGGCGCGCGGCCTGTTCCACGGCATCAACGGCCCGTTCGAGGCGACCCGCTATCACTCGCTCGTCGTCCGCAGGGAAAGCTGCCCGGCCGAACTGTCGATCGAGGCCGAATCCGGCGACGGGCTGATCATGGCGCTGTCGCATCGCGAGCTGCCGGTGCATGGGGTGCAGTTCCACCCCGAGAGCATCGCCTCGGAGCATGGGGCGACGATCCTGCGCAATTTCCTCGATCTCGCCGAGCGATGGTCGCGCCAATCCGACAAAGCCGCCCTTTCCGCGACAGCCTGATCGATCGAGTTCCCATGGACGACTTCAAACCCTTCATCGCCAAGGTCGCGACCGGCGCCTCGCTGTCGCGCGAGGAGGCCCGCGACGCATTCGAGGCCATGCTCTCCGGCGAGGTCACCAACGCCCAGGCGGCCGCCTTCCTGATGGCGCTGCGCGTGCGCGGCGAGACCACCGAGGAGATCGCCGGCGCCGTCAGCGCGATGCGGGCGCGCATGCTCCCGGTCGAGGCCCCGGCCGACGCCATCGACATCGTCGGCACCGGCGGCGACGCCTCGGGCTCCTACAATGTCTCGACGCTGGCCTCGATCATCGTCGCCGCCTGCGGCGTGCCGGTCGCCAAGCACGGCAACCGCGCCGCCTCCTCGCGCTCCGGCGCCGCCGACGTGCTGACCGCGCTCGGCGTCAAGGTCGGGCTGGAGCCGGCCGGCATCGAGCGCTGCATCGCACAGGCCGGCGTCGGCTTCATGTTCGCGCCGGCCCACCACGCCTCGATGCGCCATGTCGCGCCGGTGCGCACCGAGCTCGGCACCCGCACCATCTTCAACCTGGTCGGCCCGCTCTCGAACCCGGCCGGCGTCAGGCGGCAGCTGATCGGCGCCTTCTCCGAGACCTGGCTCGAACCCATGGTCGAGGTGCTGCGATCGCTCGGCTCGGAGACGATCTGGGCCGTGCACGGCTCCGACGGGCTCGACGAGATCACCACCACCGGTCCGACCCGCGTCGTCGCGCTCAGGGACGGCAGGATCGAGAGCTTCACCATCGCGCCCGAGGATGTCGGCATCGCCCGCGCGAAGCCCGAGGACCTGCGCGGAGGCGAGCCGGCGCAGAATGCCCAGGCGCTGCAGGACGTGCTCGGCGGCGCGAAGAACGCCTTCCGCGACATCGCCGCCTTCAACGCCGCCGCGGCGCTCGTCGTCGCCGGCAGGGCGGCTGCGCTCGGCGAGGGGCTGGCGCAGGCCTATGCGGTGCTGGACAATGGCAAGGCCAGGGCCGCGCTCGCGACCCTGGTCGCCAGCTCCAATGCGTGAGGCGGTTCATGTCGGACATCCTGAAGCGGATCGAGGCCTATAAGCGCGAGGAGATCGCCGCCGCCCGCCGGGCGGTTCCCCAGGCCGAGATCGAGAAGCGCGCCGCGGCCCAGCCGCCGGCGCGCGACTTCATCAGGGCGCTGGAGGAGAAGCATCGCGCCGGCCGGCCGGCCCTGATCGCCGAGATCAAGAAGGCGTCGCCCTCCAAGGGCCTGATCCGCGCCGATTTCGATCCGCCGGCGCTGGCGCGGGCCTATGCCGAAGGCGGCGCCGCCTGCCTCTCGGTCCTCACCGACACCCCCTCCTTCCAGGGCCGGCCGGAATATCTCGCCGGGGCACGCGCCGCTTCCGGACTGCCGGCCCTGCGCAAGGACTTCATGTTCGAGCCCTACCAGGTGTTCGAGGCGAGGAGCTGGGGCGCCGACTGCGTCCTGATCATCATGGCCTCCCTCGACGACGCCGCCGCGCGCGACCTCGTCGCCACGGCGAAGGCGCTGGGGATGGCGGCGCTCGCCGAGGTCCATGACGAGGCCGAGCTGGAGCGCGCGCTCGCGCTCGACACCCGCCTCGTCGGCATCAACAACCGCGACCTGCGCAGCTTCGAGCTCGACCTCGCCGTCACCGAGCGGCTGGCGCCGCGTGTGCCGAAGGACCGGCTTCTGGTCGGCGAGAGCGGCATCTTCAGCCATGCCGACATCACCCGCCTGCAGGCCTGCGGCGTCGACACCTTCCTGGTCGGCGAGAGCCTGATGCGCCAGGCCGACGTCACGGCCGCGACCCGGCAGCTCCTGACCGGTCAGGCCGCCGAGGTGGCGGCGTGAGCCGCCTCACCCATCTCGACCACAAGGGCGAGGCCCATATGGTCGATGTCGGCGACAAGGCCGAGACCGCGCGGGTCGCCGTCGCCGAAGGCCAGGTCGTGATGCTGCCTGAGACGCTGGCGATCGTCCGCGCCGGCGAGGCCAGGAAGGGCGACGTGCTCGGCACTGCCCGTATCGCCGGCATCATGGCGGCCAAGCGCGCCCATGAGCTGATCCCGCTCTGCCACCCGCTGTTGCTCTCGAAGATCGCGGTCGACCTTGCGATCGACGAAGCGCTGCCGGGCGTGCGCGTCCGTGCCGAGGTCAGGCTCACCGGCAAGACCGGCGTCGAAATGGAAGCGCTCACCGCCGTCAGCGTCGCCTGCCTCACCGTTTACGACATGGTGAAGGCGGTCGACCGCGCCATGCATATCGAGGGCGTCAGGCTCGTGCACAAATCCGGCGGCAAGTCCGGACGCTACGATCTCGCGGGACGCGAAGCGTGAGCCTCACCCCCGTCCCCGTCGCCCTCAGGGCCCTGCTCGACAGCGTGCCCGGCCCGACGCCCGGGGAGATGCTGCCATTGTCGCAATGCGCCGGCCGCGTCCTGGCCGCGGACGTCGCGGCGCTGCGGACCCAGCCGCCCTTCGCCAATTCCGCCATGGACGGCTATGCCGCCCGCGCCGCCGATCTGGAGGCTGGCCAGGAGCTGAGGGTCGTCGGCGAAGCCGCCGCCGGCCGCGGCTTTGCCGGCTCGGTCGGCCCGGGCGAGGCGGTGCGTATCTTCACGGGCGCCCCCATCCCCGACGGCGCCGACGCGATCCTGATCCAGGAAGACGCCGAGGGCGTGGGCGGGCCGCTCATCCGTGTCGCCAGGCCGGCGGGCAAGGGGCAGTTCGTCCGCCCGGCCGGGCTCGATTTCGAGACCGGCGAGGTCCTGCTCGCGGCCGGCCGCCGGCTCGACAGCGCCGCGCTCGGCCTCGCCGCGGCGGCGGGACACCCCGCGCTCGCCGTCCGCCGCAAGCCATTGGTCGCGATCCTCGCCACCGGCGACGAGCTCGTCCTGCCGGGCGAGCCGGTCGGCCCCGACCAGATCGTCGCCTCCAACAGCTTCGCATTGGCGGCGCTGGTCGAGCAGGCCGGTGGCGCCGTGCTCGATCTCGGCATCGCCCGTGACAATCACCCCGACCTCGCCGGCAAGATCGAGGCGGCGCGCCGGGCCGGCGCCGACGTCCTCGTCACGCTCGGCGGCGCCTCGGTCGGCGAGCATGATCTCGTCCAGGCGGCGCTGAAGGCGCAGGGCATGGAACTGGGCTTCTGGAAGATCGCGATGCGTCCGGGCAAGCCGATGATGATGGGCCGGCTCGGCGCCATGGTCGCGCTCGGCCTGCCCGGCAATCCGGTCTCCTCGATCGTCTGCGGCCATCTTTTCGCGATGCCGCTGGTCGAGGCCCTGCTCGGCATCGCCGATCCCGAGCGCGACCGCAGCGAGCCCGCCATCCTCGCTGCCGACCTGCGGGGCAATGACGAGCGCCAGGATTATCTGCGCGCGACCTTCGAGGTGCACGACGGCGAGCGGCGCGTCAGGCCCTTCGCCAAGCAGGACTCCTCGATGCTGGCGAACCTGGCGCGCGCCGAGGCCCTGCTGATCCGCCCCGCCTTCGCCGAGCCGGCCAGGGCCGGCGATCCCTGCCGCGTCATCCGGTTGAGATAGCGATAGCAGACGTCACATCCCGACGGCCTCATCCCGGACAAGCGGCGACGCCGCGCCGATCCGGACTCCATTCCCGAACCTTTATTGGGCAGGCTCCGGAATGGAGCCCGGGTTTCCCTTCGGTCGCCCGGGATGACAATCCTGGGATGGAACAGGCTCTTATCGCATCGATACCCTTGCGGAACACAAGGCGAACGGGTATGGTGTTCGCGCTTTGTTTCGATTCCAGCCCGAGAGGCGAACGGCGCGACCATGCTGACACGCAAACAGTTCGAACTGCTTCGCTTCATCCATGAGCGCCTGCGCGAAACCAGCGTACCGCCCTCCTTCGACGAGATGAAGGACGCGCTCGACCTGCGCTCGAAATCCGGCATCCACCGGCTGATCATGGCGCTGGAGGAGCGCGGCTTCATTCGGCGGCTTCCGAACCGGGCGCGCGCCCTCGAGGTCATCAAGATGCCGGATGGAATCGGCGGACCGCAGGCGCAGCGCGGCCGCTTCAACCCCTCCGTCGTCCAGGGCGGGCTCGGCCAGACCCCGCCGGTGCCGGCGCCCGGCCTGGCGAAGCCGCGCCAGAGCGGCGGCGAGGAGAGCGGGCGCTCCACCGTCTCGATCCCCGTCATGGGCCGCATCGCCGCCGGCACGCCGATCTCGGCGATCCAGGATCGCAGCCACAGCGTATCCCTCCCGGCCGACATGCTCGGCGGCGGCGAGCATTTCGCCCTCGAGGTCCGCGGCGATTCGATGATCGAGGCCGGCATCCTCGACGGCGACACCGTCGTGATCCGCAAGCAGGACTCGGCCAATACCGGCGACATCATCGTCGCCCTGATCGACGATGAGGAGGCGACGCTGAAGCGGCTGCGCAAGCGCGGCTCCTCGATCGCGCTGGAAGCTGCGAACCCCGCCTATGAGACGCGCGTGCTCGGGCCCGACCGGGTCAAGATCCAGGGCCGGCTCGTCAACCTGATGCGGCGCTACTGAAGCGCGTCTGAATCCTGCGCCGGCTCTGCTGTGACCGGAGACGGCGCGGCTGCGGATTGGGTGTCCGGCCGCGTCTCGGGCCGGGCACGGGTCCAGGGGCGCAAGCGCGTGACCTCGTCGGCCGTATAGGCGCGCCAGCCGCCGCGGGCGGCATGATAGGCCGTCGCGCCATCGCGGATCAGCGCGCTGCGGTCGATCAGCCGGGCCGCGCAGGGCGCGCTCCAGTAGAGCGAGGTCACCACGAGATCGGCCCGGCGGCAGTCCTCGACCAGGGCGATACGGTCGCGCGTATAGGCGACGCTGCGGCCATCCGCCAGGCGGATGACGCAGCCGCGGGCGTCGCAGGCCGCCCCCTCGCGTAATGCCGCGTCGTCCGGCGAGCGCGCATCGCCATCGGCGTGCAGCCATTGCGTCAGCACGAAGCGGCTCGGCTTGCCGGCCAGCACCATCTTGCCCTCCGCTCCGCGCACCAGCACGCCCGAGCCGTCGCGCTCGATCAGGATGTCCGGCCGGGACGGCGCCGAGGCCAGCGCCAGCCCGCCGGCCAGCGGCAAGGCGGCGAGGAAACGCAGCGCCGTCGTCCACAGGGTCAGCCAGAGCAGCGCCAGCGAGAACAGGAGCAGCGCCAGCGGGCCGAAGGCCGGCAGCACCAGTGTCGAGCGCTCGATGCCGGCGACCCAGTGCGCGAGCTGGAGCACCAGGCCGGAGGCCCAACCCATCAACGCCCAGGCCGGCCAGTCGAGCCCGAAGGGATAGGCGAGCACGCCGAAGACCGCGGCCGGCATCACCATCAGCGAGACGAAGGGCAGAGCCAGCGCGTTGCCGAGCAGGCCGAACGGGTTGAAGGTCTGGAAATGGTAGACGCCGTAGGGCGCCGTCGCAGCGGTCGCGACCATGGTCGTGGTCAGGATGCCGATGGCGGAGAGCCAGAGCGGCCGCAGCGGCCAGGGCCAGGAGGCCGCGGCCGCATCCGGCGCCCGCTCCTGCCAGCGCTCGGCGAAGGCGATCAGCGCCGCCACCGCTCCGAACGACATCTGGAAGCTCGGCCCGAGCAGCGCCTCCGGCTCGCGCAGCAGCACGATCATCGCCGCGAGCGCGAGGTTGCGCATGCTGAGCGCCGGCCGGTCCACCAGGATCGCGCCCAGCATCACCAGCGTCATGATCAGCGAGCGCTCCGTCGCGACCTCGGCGCCGGAGAAGATGCAATAGGCGGTCGCGCCGAGCATGGCGGCGAGCGCCGCGAGCTTCTTCACCGGCCAGTGCAGCGCCGCCGTCTGCGACAGCGCGAGCAGCGCCCGCGCCAGCCAGAAGATCGTGCCGGCGGCGAGCACCATGTGCAGGCCCGAGATCGAGACGATGTGGTAGATGCCGGCGGCGCGCAGATCGTTGTTGGTCTCCTCGCTGATCAGCCCGCGCTTGCCGGTGACCAGCGCCGCCGCCATCGCCCCCGCCTGCCCGCCTCCGCTGGTCGCGATCCGTTCGGTCAGCCCGTTGCGGGCCTGGTCGATCGCCACGGCGATTGCGAGCCGGCGCGGCATCGGGACCGGCGCCGGCGCGAGCGCGACCTTGCCGGCGATGTTGCCGACGGCGCCGATGCCCTGGAAGAAGGCGTCGCGGGCGAAGTCGTAGCCGCCGGGGCGCGCCGGCCCGGGCGGCGGCAGGAGCCGCGCCGTCGCGCTGATATGGTCGCCGGGCCTCAGCGTCGTCATCGGCGTGCTGACGCGCACCCGCCGCGGCCGCTGCGCCGGCTCGACGCCCGGCAGATCGGTGACCCGGACGACGATGCGCACCCCCTTCTCGCGCTGCTCGAGCGTCTCGACGAAGCCGGTCAGCCTGCCGACATGGTTCCGCGCCAGCGCCGGGCCCGCGACGCTCGCCGTCCTCAAGGTCGCCGCGGCGAAGCCGGCGAAGGTCGCCGCGGCGGCGATGCAGACCGCCGTCACCATGCGGCGCCGGCGCGTCAGCAGCCCGGCCAGCGCGCAAAGCGCCAGGCCGGTCAAGGGCCCGGCCGGGCCCGGCTCGCGGTCGGCGAGGAAATAGAGCAGCACGCCGGCGCCCATGCAGACCGGCAGCCAGTTGAACAGGCGGCGCCGCTCGTGCTCGGTCGCGAGCGCCCGGCGGAGGCGGCCGCCCCATTCGTGCAGCGGAAGGGCCGGGACCAGGGCGACGCGACGCCGGCGCGCCGGCAGCGCCAGCGCGCCGGCACGCACCCGGCTACGGCGCTCGTCCGGCCCGTAGGAGAGCATCCCGTCCCCCCGTCGCAGCCGCGTCGATCGCGCCCCCTCCCCGCAGGAGGCTCTTAACGGCGGCTGGCAAGCCATGTTACAGCGGCGGCGCCGGATGTCAGCCCCGGCCGAGGCCCGCATCGAAGTCGCCCTCGCCTCACGCTCACCCGTTCCGCCGGAGCCTCCTTTCATGAGCGATACGGTCGTCACGCGCTTCGCGCCGTCGCCAACCGGATTCCTGCATATCGGCGGTGCCCGCACCGCGCTGTTCAACTGGCTCTATGCCCGTCGCCATGGCGGCAAGATGCTGCTGCGCATCGAGGACACCGACCGCGAACGCTCGACCGAGTCCGCCATCGCCGCGATCCTGGACGGCCTGTCCTGGCTCGGCCTCGATTGGGACGGGCAGACCGTCTATCAGTTCCAGCGCGCCGCGCGCCATCGCGAGGTGGCCGAGCAGATGCTCGCCGCCGGCAAGGCCTATTACTGCTATGCGACGCCGCAGGAGCTCGAGGAGATGCGCGAGAAAGCGCGCGCCGAGGGCAAGCCGCTGCGTTATGACGGGCGCTGGCGCGACCGCGATCCGGCGACCGCACCGGAAGGCGTCAAGCCGGTGATCCGCCTCAAGGCCGAGCAGACCGGCGAGACCGTGGTCGAGGACGAGGTCCAGGGCCGTGTCGTCTGGCAGAACGAGAACCTCGACGATCTCGTGCTGCTGCGCTCCGACGGCAACCCGACCTACATGCTCGCCGTGGTCGTCGACGATCACGACATGGGCGTCACGCACATCATCCGCGGCGACGACCACCTGACCAATGCCGCCCGCCAGACGCAGATCTACCAGGCGCTCGGCTGGACGGTGCCGAGCATGTCGCATATTCCGCTGATCCACGGGCCGGACGGCGCCAAATTGTCGAAGCGGCATGGCGCGCTCGGCGTCGATGCCTATCGCTCGATGGGCTATCTGCCGGTCGCGCTGCGCAACTATCTGTTGCGCCTCGGCTGGAGCCATGGCGACCAGGAGATCTTCTCGACCGAGGAGATGGTCTCGCTGTTCAACCTGTCCTCGATCGGCCGTTCGCCGGCCCGCTTCGACTACGCCAAGCTCGAGAACCTCAACGGCCTCTATATGCGCCAGTCGGAGGATCACGAATTGATGACCGCGCTGAAGGCGATCTGGCCGGAGATCGGCCCGGCGCGCGGGATCGGCGCAGAGCCGTCTCCGGAGCTGGAGGCGAAGCTGATGGCGGCAATGCCGGGTCTGAAGGAGCGTGCCAAGACGCTGATCGAGCTCATCGACAGCGCCTCCTATCTCTATGCCACGCGCCCGCTGGCTCTCGAGCCGAAGGCAGCGGCTCTGCTCGACGACGCGGCCCGCCAGCGCCTGCCGAAACTGGCGGAGAAGCTCTCGGCGGTGTCGGATTGGGCGCCGCCGCCACTGGAGAGCGCGATCCGCGACTTCGCCGAGGAGAGCGGCGTCAAGCTCGGCCAGGTGGCGCAGCCCCTGCGCGCGGCACTGACCGGCAAGACCACCTCGCCCGGCCTGTTCGACGTGATGGCCGTGCTCGGCCGCGAGGAGGTGCTGGCGCGCCTCGCCGATGCGGCCTGAGGCGTCGGAAAGGCTAATGACCGCTCGGTTGAACGCCTCGCGGAATTGGTCTAGCAACGCGCTGCGGCCCGGCGACCACCCCTGCCGGGCCGGCACAAAAAATGCTTCAAAATCAGTCTGATGAACCTTTCCCGCCTGCCGACCTCGGACCTTCCCGTCATGGAGCCGTCATCGTGGGAGTTTCGGATGACGCCCGAATGCGAAAAGCGGCCGGCGTTTCCGTCCGACCGGGACATGACTGAAGAACGAGCCTGAAAGGATCGGATCCATGAGCGGAAACACCAGCCAGCTGACCGTCGAGGGCAAGTCCGTCGACATGCCGGTCAAAGCGGGTTCGATCGGGCCGTCGGTCATCGACATCGGCAAGCTCTATGCCCAGACCGGGATGTTCACCTACGATCCCGGCTTCACCTCGACGGCGAGCTGCGAGTCGCAGATCACCTATATCGACGGCGACGAGGGCGTCCTGCTCTATCGCGGCTACCCGATCGAGCAGCTCGCCGAGCATGGCGACTTCCTCGAGACCTGCTATCTGCTGCTCTACGGCGAACTGCCGACCGCCGCGCAGAAGGCGGATTTCGACTATCGCGTGACGCGCCACACCATGGTGCACGAGCAGATGGCCCGCTTCTTCCAGGGCTTCCGCCGCGATGCGCATCCGATGGCGGTCCTGGTCGCCTCGGTCGGCGCCATGTCGGCCTTCTATCATGACTCGACCGACATCTCGGACCCGCAGCAGCGCATGATCGCCTCGATGCGGATGATCGCGAAGATGCCGACGCTGGCGGCGATGGCCTACAAGTACACGATCGGCCAGCCCTTCGTGTATCCGCTGAACTCGCTCGACTACACCTCGAACTTCCTGCGCATGTGCTTCGCCGTGCCGGCCGAGGACTACAAGGTCAATCCGGTGCTGTCGCGCGCGCTCGACCGCATCTTCATCCTGCACGCCGACCATGAGCAGAATGCCTCGACCTCGACGGTCAGGCTCGCCGGCTCCTCCGGCGCCAACCCCTTCGCCTGCATCGCCGCCGGCGTCGCCTGCCTGTGGGGCCCAGCCCATGGCGGCGCCAACGAGGCGGCCCTGAAGATGCTCGAGGAGATCGGCAGCGTCGACAACATCCCGAAATACATCGCCAAGGCCAAGGACAAGAACGATCCGTTCCGCCTGATGGGCTTCGGCCACCGGGTCTACAAGAACTACGACCCGCGCGCCAAGATCATGCAGAAGACCACGCATGAGGTTCTGGCCGAGCTCGGCATCAAGGACGATCCGCTGCTCGACGTCGCGATCGAGCTCGAGCGCATCGCCCTGCACGACGAGTACTTTATCGAGAAGAAGCTCTATCCGAACATCGATTTCTATTCGGGCATCACCCTGAAGGCGATGGGCTTCCCGACCTCGATGTTCACGGCGCTGTTCGCCCTGGCGCGCAGCATCGGCTGGATCGCGCAGTGGAAGGAGATGATCGAGGATCCGTCCCAGCGCATCGGCCGCCCGCGCCAGCTCTACACTGGCGCTCCCCGGCGCGACTACACTCCGATCGGCCGCCGCTGACGCAATCCGATCCCGACCAATGAAGGCCGCGACGCCCCGTCGCGGCCTTCATTGTTTCGCGGGATTGATGCATTCCGCGCGCATGACGCGTCGGATCGACGCGCTACTGTGCCGACCCCGAAACAGAGGTTCGCATTCATGTCGAAAGCCGAAGGTCTCAGCCGCCGCGGTTTCCTGGCCGGCGCATCCGCCCTGCCCCTCGCCGGAGCGGCCGGTTCCGCCCTTGCGCAGGCGCAGTTCCCGACGCGGCCGATCTCGCTGATCGTGCCCTTCGCCGCCGGCGGATCGACCGACATCGTCGCCCGCCTCGTCGGCCAGAAGATGGGCGAGTTGCTCGGCCAGTCGATCGTGATCGACAACCGCGCCGGCGCCGGCGGCAATATCGGCTCGACCGCGGTGGCCCGCGCCCAGCCCGACGGCTACACCCTGCTGCTCGGCACGATCTCGACCCATGCGCTCAACCCGGCGATCCTGAAGACCGTGACCTTCGATGCCGTCAAGGACTTCACGCCGATCTCGCTGCTGGCGGTGGTGCCCAACGTCATGGTCGTGCATCCGAGCTTCCCGGCCAAGACCGTGCCGGAGGTGCTGAAGCTGCTGAAGGACAATCCGGGCAAGTACTCCTACGCCTCGTCCGGCGTCGGGACGCCGCTGCATCTCTCCGGCGAGCTGTTCAAGTCGCTCGGCGGCGTGAGCATGAATCATGTGCCTTATCGTGGCGCCGGGCCGGCGCTGAACGATGTCGTTTCCGGCGCCGTCCCGATCATGTTCGACAATCTGCCCTCCTCGGCGCAGTTCATCCGCAGCGGCCAGTTGCGCGCCATCGGCGTCACCACCAGGGACCGCGTCCCCTCCTTCCCGGACCTGCCGACCATCGCCGAGGGCGGCCTCGCGGGCTACGAGACCTATACCTGGAACGCGCTGTTCGGACCGGCCAAGCTGCCGCGTCCGATCGTCGACAGGCTCAACGCCGCCGCGAACGACTCGCTCAAGGACGCCCATGTGAAGCAGCGTCTGGAGGATGTCAGCGCGGTGATCGTCGGCTCGACGCCGGAAGCGCTCGGCGAGCACGTCAAGGCCGAGCTGGCAAAATGGGCGCCGATCGCCAAGGCCTCGGGCGCGGTCGTCGAGTAGCCGGGTCTCAACCGCCCCGGTCCGGCACGAGGGCGAGCGCCGCGGCGACGGCGTTCGCCGCCGGGCTCGGGCCGGCACTGCGCATGCTCTGCTCGACCCTGGCGAAGCCGTCGAGCTGGCGCTCGCGGGCCGGGCCGCCGGAGATGGCGGCCAGGACCGCATCGGCCAGGGCCCGCGGCGAGGCCTCGTCCTGGATGAATTCCGGCACCACGTTCTCGCCGATGATCAGATTGGGCAGGATCACGCTCGGCAGCTTGACGAGACGCCGCGCCAGCGCCGCCTCCCAGGCGGCGCCGCGATAGGCCGCGACCGTCGGCACCTGCGCCAACGCCAGTTCGAGCGTCACGGTTCCCGATGCCGCCAGCGCCGCCCTCGCCTCGCGGAACGCCGCCAGCTTCGCCGCCTCGCTGGTCACGATCTCCGGCTTGACGCGCCAGTCGGCGGCGAGCTGCGTGATCGCCTCCACCAGGCGCGGCACGGCCGGCAGCACGAAGCGCGCTCCCGGCAGCCGTTCGGCGACCAGTGCGACAGCCTCGCCGAAGGGCGGCAGCAGATGCCGGATCTCGGAGCGCCGGCTGCCGGGCAGGATCAGGATCGTCGGGGATTGCGTGTCGTTCCGCCGGGCCGTCTCCGCCGGGCCGGGCCGGTAGGCGTCGAGCCGTTCGATCAGTGGATGGCCGACATAGACCGTCTGCGGCCCGCCGAGCCGCTCCAGCGCAGCCGGCTCGAAGGGCAGCAGCGCCAGGATCCGGTCGACATGGGGCTTCATCCGCCGGGCCCGCCCCTGCCGCCAGGCCCAGACGCTCGGGCAGACCCAGTGCGCGATCGGCACATGGGGCGACAACCGCCGGACTTTCTTCGCGACGCGCAGGCTGAAGTCGGGCGAGTCGATGGTGAGCAGCAGGTCCGGCGCGAAGGCGGCAGCGGCACGGGCCGCGTCCGACATCCGGCGCAGCAGCAGCGGCAGGCGCGCGACGACGGGGCCGAAGCCCATGACGGCGATGTCCTCCTGCGGGAAGACGCTGTGGAGTCCCTCGGCGATCAGCGCCTCGCCGCCGACGCCCGACAATTCGAGCGGGCGAGCGCCCAGAACCTCGCGCAGCCGCGCCACGAAGCGTGCCCCGAGCGCATCGCCCGATGCTTCGCCCGCGACGATGAAGAGCCTGAACGGCCGGGTCACGCCACGCCCTCGACGAACAGGCCGGAAGCGTCGGCCAGCGTCGCCAGCCTGGCCCGGTCGCCGACCAGAACACTGCCGGCCCTGACCGCGATCCCGGCGAGCCCGGCCGCCGCCGCGCGCGTCACCGTGTCCGGGCCGATCGCCGGCATGTCGACCCTGAGATCCTGTCCGAGCTTCGGCGCCTTGACCAGCACGCCGTCGCCCTTGCCGAGCTTGAGGCGCCCGGCCTCGACGAGAGCGCCGATCCGCTCGATCATCGCATCGGTGCCTTCGGCCGCCTCGACGGCGACGATGCGATGGTCGGCGACGATCGCCGCCTGCCCGATATCGAAGGGCGAGAGCGCCGCCAGCAGCTCGAAGCCAGTCGCGATCGCCGCTCGCGCGCCGGCGGTCGGCCTGTGGCGCCCGAGCGCTCCGGCGGGCGCGACGAGATCGGGAGCGAGGTCGGCCGGCCCGAGCACGCGCAGCCCCTGGCCTTCGAAGAAGCTGACGACGCCGCGCAGCAGATGGTCGTCCCCCCCCTGGAAGGCGCGGGCGAAATGCGGCAGGTATTTCAGCGTCGACAATTCCGGCGCCAGCGCGCCGAAGCTCGGCCGCGGCAGCCCGCCGATCATGACGATCTCGCCGATTCCGCGACGCTTGATCTCGTCCAGAAACCGCCCGAGCTGCCCGAGCCGGTACTCCGCGACATCGTAGGCGGCATAGTCCGACGGATCGGCCGCGCCGGCGAGCGCCGCGACATAGACCTCCGCCCCCTGCGCCAGCGCTGCTTCGACGACGCGCAGCGGGTATTCTCCTCGGCCCGCCACGACGGCGAGCCGGCGGTGGCCGCGCGGGGCCGCCGTGTCGGCCGGGCCGTTCACCGTTCCGGAGAGGTCACGTCGTGCGGCACGCAGATGCCGCGGTCGCCGCCGGCGCGGATGAAGTCCAGGATCTCGTGGATCAGCGGATGCTCCGCGAATTCTCCGGCGACATCCTCGACGCGCTCGGCGAGGGTGCCCTCATCCGCGAAGAGCAGGCGGTAGGCGCGGCGCAGTTCGTGGATCTGCTCGCGCGAGAAGCCGCGCCGCTTGAGCCCGACAAGGTTGAGACCCGCCAGATGGGCGGGGTTGTCCCGCACCATGCCGAACGGAATGACGTCGAGCATCACGCCCGCGCCGCCGCCGATGAAGGCATGGTCGCCGATGCGCACAAACTGATGCAGGCCAGTCCCGCCGCTGACGATGACGAAATCCCCGACCGTGACGTGGCCCGCGCACATCACATTGTTGGAGAAGATCACGCTCTGGCCGATCACGCTGTCATGGCCGACATGCGAGTTGGCGAGGAACAGACCGCGATCGCCGATGACGGTCTTCATGCCGCCGCCCTCGGTACCCGGATTCATCGTCACGCCTTCGCGGATCACGCAATCGGCGCCGATCGTCAGCGTCGATGGCTCGCCCTTGTATTTCAGGTCCTGCGGCGGATGCCCGATCGAGGCGAAGGGATAGATCCTGGTGCGCGGACCGATCGTGGTGCGGCCGGCGACGGCGACATGGCTGATCAGCTCGACGCCGTCGCCGAGCGCGACATCGGGGCCGACCGTGCAGAACGGGCCGATCTTGACGCCCGCTCCGAGCCGCGCGGCCGGATCGACGATCGCCATCGGATGGATCGAGGTGCTCATGGCGGAATCCTGCGTCTGGCCTGGAACGGGAGCGTGCATGCCGATTGCGCCGCTCACACGACCATCGCCGAGAGCTCGGCCTCGGCGACGAGGACGCCGTCGACCTTGGCTTCGCCCCGGTAGAACCAGATATTGCGCTTGTGCGCCACCTTGGTCAGGTGGAAGCGCAGCGTGTCGCCTGGGCCGACCGGCTTGCGGAACTTGGCCTTGTCGATGGTGGTGAACAGCACGGTGGAGACGGCGAGCTCGTCGCTGCCACGCGCATTGACGACGAGCACGCCCGCCGTCTGCGCCATCGCCTCGATCATCAGCACGCCCGGGAAGACCGGCCGGCCGGGGAAATGCCCGGTGAACTGCGGCTCGTTGAAGGTGACGTTCTTGATGCCGACGCCTGAGGCATCTCCGTCGATCTCGACGACCTTGTCGACCAGCAGGAACGGATAACGATGCGGGATGCAGGCCATGATCTTCTGGATATCGGCCACGCCGAGCGCTTTGGTCGCATCCGTCATCGTGTCTCGTCTCCTCGAACGCCCCGCAGCCCGCGCCGGCGCACGCCATCTGTCGCGCAAAGCTGCTTTTGCCGGAAGCCGGCCTGAGATCAAGCGTTTTCGCCGCCGCCCGGGCCCTTGCCGCGCTTGGCAACCAGCTGCTTGAGCAGGGCGGCCTCGCGCGCCCAGCTCAGCGCCGGCTGGGCCGGATAGCCGCCATAGCGCGCGCCGCGCGGGATATCGCCGGCGACGCCGCTCTGGGCCGCGACCTGCGCGCCCATCCCGACCGTCAGATGCCCCGCCAGGCCGACCTGCCCGCCGAGCACGGCGAAATCCTCGAGCGTGCTCGAACCGGCCATACCGACCTGGGCGCAGATCACGCAATGGCGGCCGACGACGCAATTGTGGCCGATCTGGACGAGATTATCGATCTTGCTGCCTTCGCCGATCACGGTGTCGCGGCTGGCGCCGCGATCGATCGTCGTGTTGGCGCCGATCTCGACATCATCCTGGATGATGACGCGCCCGACCTGCGGCACCTTCATGTGCCCCTTCGGCCCCATGGCGAAGCCGAAGCCGTCCTGGCCGATCCGCACGCCCGGATGGATGATGACGCGGTTGCCGATCAGCGCCGCCTGCAGCGTCGCGCCGGCGCCGACCGCGCATTGCCGGCCGATCCGGACCTGCGGCCCGATCACCGCATGCGGGCCGATCACCGTGCCGGCCCCGATCTCGGCGCCGGGGCCGATCACCGCGCCGGGGTCGACGGTCACGTCGGCCTCGAGCCGCGCCGTCGCATGCACGAAGGCCCCCGGGGCGACCCCGGCCGAGCCGAACATCGAGCCCGGCCGCAGCGCCCCCGGGTGAAAGACCGAGAGCAGCTTGGCGAAGGCATGATAGGGCGCCGGCGTGACCAGGGCGGCCGTTCCGGCCGGAACGCGCTCGGCGAAACGCGGCGAGACGAAGCAGAGCCCGGCCGCGGTCCCGGTCAGCGCCGCGACATATTTCGGGTTGTCCATATAGGCGGCGTCGCTGCCGCCGGCCGTCTCGAGCGGCGCCACGCCCTCGACCCGGCGCTCCGGGTCGACGCCGTCCGGCAAGCTGGTGCCCGACAAGGAAGCGACCTCGCTGAAGGACAGCGAGGTCGCGATCGGAAAGAAACTGGGATCTGCCATAAGATGATCCGTTGCGGGGCGCGTCCGCGCCCCGCCGGTCAGAAGCGGGCGCCGCCCGAGAAGCGGAAGGCCTGCGTGCGGTCGCCGCCGAACTTGCCGGTGATGGTCTGCCCATTGGGAAGAACGGCGGTGCCGATCTGGCCGTCATCCTTCGACAGGGCGTAGGCATAGTCGAAGCGGATCGGGCCGAGCGGCGACTGCCACAGCAAGCTCACGCCGACCGAGGAACGGATGACGTTCTTGTCGCGCACGCAGGCCACGTTGCTCTGATAGCCCGAGACGATCGCGACGTTGAACTGACGCGCTTCCGTGCCCGCCGGGCAGCTGCCGAAATTGCCGTTGGTGATCACCTTCGAGCCGCCGTCATAGTTGAACAGCGTGCCGGCATCGGCGAAGACCGCGCCCTTCAGGCCGAGATCGCGCGGCAGACCGAAGATCGGGAACTGCACTTCGAGCGAACCGCCGAAATAGGTGGTGCCGCCCAGCGCGTTGCCGGTCGGGTCGTTGAGCACGTCGCGCGGGCCGATGCCGGAGGGCGCGAAGCCACGCACCAGGGTCGGGCCGAGGAAGTAGTGGTCGATCATGCGCAGATCGCCACCGCCGGTCGCCTGCACGTGACCGGCCTGGACGCGGGCGATACCGACGAAATCCTCGAGGAATTCGCGATAGTAGCGCGCATCGGCGCTGACGCGCAGGAACTTCGAATCGCCGCCGACGCCCGCGAACTCCGGCTTGATCTCGGCGACGAAGCCGTTGCGCGGGTTCTGATAGTTGTCGAGCGAGTTGTAGTTGAAGTTCAGGCCGACCAGCGAGGTCAGGGTGGTGCCCCGTGCCTCCTTGACCGCGACCGACGCCTCGCCGTTCGTCAGGCAGTTGAAAGCCGTCGTCGCCGTCGAGGCGCCCGCCGTGCCGGGCGTGATGCCGTCGATTGGGAAGCTGCAATCGTTGTAGGGCTTCGAATAGGTGTTCGGGATCTTGATCTCGGTCGAGTAGATCGAGTAGCGCGGCGTGATCGAGAACTCCTCCGTGATCGGGAAGGAGAACCTGACCTGGCCGCCGGTCACCCGGCTCTCGAAATAGCCGATGTTCTGGTTGTCGTTGAACTTCGAGAACAGGTCGAAGCCCGCCGCGATGCGATGGCCGAGGAAGTAGGGCTCGGTGAACGAGAAGTCGATGCCCTGGGTGCGCTGGCCCATCGTGCCGGCGATGCGGACATACTGGCCGCGGCCGAGGAAGTTCGATTCCGACAGCGAGACCTCGCCGATCACGCCGTCCGAGGTCGAGTAGCCGCCGGCGATCGAGAACGAGCCGGTCGGCTTGTCCTCGACATCGATGTTGACGACCACGCGGTCGGGCGCGCTGCCCGGCTCGTTGGTGATGCGGACCTTGTTGAAGAAGCCGAGATTGTTCAGGCGGCGCTCGGCGCGGTCGATGAAGACCTTGTTGTAGGCGTCGCCCTCGCCGAGATCGAGCTCGCGGCGAACGACATAGTCGCGGGTGCGGGTGTTGCCGCGCACATTGATGCGCTCGACATAGACCCGCGGCCCTTCCTCGACCACATAGGTGATGCCGATCTGGCGGCCGGCCGCGTCGCGCTCGCCGCGCGGGCGGACCTGCGCGAAGGCGTAGCCGCGCTTGGCGACCTCGGTGGTCAGGGTGACCAGCGAGCGCTCGACCGCCTCGGCATTGTAGGTGTCGCCGGCGGAGGTGTTGACGAGCGACTCCAGCACGGCGGGATCGACGTCGCGCAGGCGGGAATCGACCGCGACGTTGCCGACCTTGTACTGCGGGCCTTCATCGACGGCGACGTCGATGACCCAGCCGCCGGCGGCGTCGTCGAAGCGGGCATCGCTCGAGACGATCCGGAAATCCGCATAGCCGTTCTTCAGGTAGTAGCGGCGAATCAGCTCGAGGTCGGAATTGATCCGGTCCGGATCATAGACGTCGGAGGTCTTGATCCAGCTCATGAAGTTCGACTCGGTCGACGTCATCAGCCCGCGCAGGCGCGAGGAGGAGAAGGCGCCGTTGCCGGTGAAGTTGATCGACTTGATGCCGGTCTTGCCGCTCTCCTGGATGGTGAAGACCACGTCGGAGCGGCCGTTCGGCAGCGGCTGGATGCGGCCGCTGACCTGCGCCAGGCCGTAGCCGGCGCGACGATAGACGTCCTTCAGGCGCTCGACGTCGGCATCGATCAGCTGCTGGCTCAGCGGACCGCGGGCCTTGGACTGGACCTGGCCGAGCAGGACGTCGCTCTTCAGGCGGCGATTGCCCTCGAAGGCGACGCGGTTGATCGTGTCGTTCTCCTGGACGGAGACGACGGTCTGCGCGCCGCGGCGGCTGACCTGGACGTTCGAGAACAGGCCGGTCGCCATGAGATTCTGGCGAATCTCCTGCGGGCTCCCGGACCCCTGCCCCGTCACATAGGAGCGGATCGTCTCCGCATCGACACGACGGTTGCCTTGGACAATCACGGACTGCGCGAACACCACGCCACCGCTGACGGCCACCATGACGGCCGCAAGTCCGACTGATCGAGAGAGCCGCATGCGCAAGGACCGGCTCTGAAGCGTCGACGTCATCGGGTCGCCTATTCCATTCTTTGGGTCACCACCCCGCAAGCGGGGAACCCCGCTACGGGCGAGGCTCGGCGACATTGAAAGACCAATCGCTTCTACAAAGTTTCCCGCAGGGTGCAAACCGCCATTGTCGTTAACAAAAGATTTTTGCGGCGGTCGTTGCCCGGAGGTCACGCGCACCGGCCGGAAAGCCGGCGCGAACTGGCGACAAGAGCCACAAAAAGCCACAATCCGCAGCCGTGGGGCAGCTTTAGCGGCGGAACTTGTCAGCCTGGTGCAAGCTTGCTTGCAGCGGCCGGCGCGGCATCACAGCAGCGAGCGGACATGCACCAGGTCGTTCCAGGTCACGAACAGCATCAGCATCAGCACCAGGCCCAGCCCGACCCGGAAACCGATCTCCTGCGCGCGTTCGCTTAACGGTTTTCCGCGCAGCGCCTCGATCGCATAGAACAGCAGGTGGCCGCCGTCGAGCATCGGCACCGGGAACAGGTTCATCAGCCCGATCGACACCGACAGCAGCGCCGCCAGGTTGATCAGCGCGAGCAGGCCGCCGCTCGACGCGACCATGCCGGAGACCTGGGCGATGCGGATCGGCCCGGAGAGCTGGTCGGTCGATTCCTTACCTTTGATCAGCTTGGCGATGTAGTCATAGGTCCGCTCGACCACGAACCAGGTCTCGCTCATGCCGAGCACGACCGACTGGCCGAGGCTGAAATGCTGCGTCGTCCAGTCTTCGGGCTTGGCCGAGGCCTGCACGCCGATGATGCCGAGCCGCTGCTTGCCGAGCGGCGACGAGGTCTCGACCAGATCCGGCGTCACCGGCAGGACGAGCGTCTGGCCGGCCCGCTCGACCGTCACCGGGACGGTCTCGCCGGGACGGATCGAGATCGCCCGCTGCAGGTCGCTGAAGCTCTTGATCTCGCGACCGTCGACCATGCGGACGAGATCGCCAGATTGCAGCCCGGCGCGCGCCGCCGCTCCGCCCACCGTGACGCTGTCGACGCGCGGCGCCAGCGTCGGCTTGCCGAGGAAATAGGCCGTCGCGCCGAAGATCACGATGGCGAGCAGGAAGTTCGCGATCGGGCCGGCGGCGACGATGGCCGCCCGCTTGCCGATCGACTGGGCCGGGAACGAGCGCTCGCGCTCCTCCCGGCTCATGCCGACGAGCGCGTCGCCATCGGGCGTGCCGGCCGCATCCGCGTCGCCCGAGAACTTCACGTAGCCGCCGAGCGGAATCATCGCGAAACGCCAGCGCGTGCCGTGCCGGTCGTTGAAGCCGAACAGCTCGCGGCCGAAGCCGATCGAGAACGTCTTCACATCGACGCCGCACCAGCGCCCGACCAGGAAATGGCCGAGCTCGTGCACGAAGACGACGAGCGTCAGCACGAACAGGAAGGGCAGCAGATAGCCCGGCAGGAAGCTCGCCGCGTGCCAGGCCGATCCGACGATGTCCATAAAACTCTCCCGACTTCAGTCACTAAGTGACAGTGAAGCGCCCCTGCGACAAGAGCATGCGGGCCCGCCTTCTCGCATCGTGGTCAATGGCGAGCGCCTCCGCCACGTCGGCGGGCGCCGGCAGCGGCGCGCTCGCCGCCTGCGCTGAAACCGCCTCGACCAGCGCGGGAATCGCCGAGAATCCGATCCGTCGAGCCAGGAAGGCTTCGACCGCCACTTCGTTGGCGGCATTCAGCACCGCCGGCGCGGCGCCGCCTTCGGCCAGCGCGGCGATGGCCAGGCCCAGCGCCGGGAACCGGGCGAGGTCCGGCCGCTCGAAGGCGAGCGGACCTGCGCCGACGAGATCGAGGAAACGGTTCGCCGGCGCGTCGAGCCGGCCGTCGATGCCGAGGCAGTGGGCGGCAGCCACGCGCATGTCCGGCACCGCCATCCCGGCGCTGACCGATCCGTCCCGGAAGGTGACGAGGCCGTGCACGATCTGCTGTGGATGGACCAGGACGTCGAGCTGCTCGGGGCCCAGCCCGAACAGGAAGGCGGCCTCGATCAGCTCGAGCCCCTTGTTCATCATGCTGGCCGAATCGATCGTGATCTTGGCGCCCATCGCGTAGTTCGGATGGGCCAGCGCCTGCTCCGGCGTGGCGCTGGCGATCCGCTCGGCCGGCCAGGTTCGGAACGGACCGCCCGAGGCGGTCAGGGTCATGCTGCGGATCGCCGAGACCGGCTCGGCGCCGAGCACCTGGAACAGGGCATTGTGCTCGGAATCGAGCGGCAGGACGCGCACGCCCGCCTCCAGCGCCCGCGCCATCACCGCGGCCCCGGCGCAGACCAGGCTCTCCTTGTTGGCGAGCGCGACGACCCGCCCGCGTCTCAGCGCGGCGAAGGTCGCCTCGAGTCCGGCCGCCCCGGAGATGGCGCTGACCACGATGTCGCTGTCGAGCGTCGCCGCCTCGAGCACCGCCTCCCGGCCGGCGCCGTGGCGGATGCCGCTGCCGGCGAGCGCGGCGGCGAGGTCCTCGCGCTGCGCCTCGTCCGCGATCGCGGCGAAGCATGCGCCGGTCTCGCGCGCGACCCGCGCCAGCCCGGCCGCATCCCGCCCGGCGACGAGCGCGGCGACCTGCAGCCGCTCCGGATTCTCGGCGATCACCGCGCGTGTCGAGCGGCCGATGGAGCCGGTGGCTCCCAGAATGGTGACGGTGCGGCGCATGGGCGGCTCAGGATCCCAGCCGCGCCAGATAAAGCAGCAGGCCGGCGAAGACCAGCACGGCCCAGTAGCCGTCGAGCCGGTCGAGGAAGCCGCCATGACCGGGAATCAGATGGCTCGAATCCTTGGTGCCGAAGCGCCGCTTGATCGACGATTCGAACAGGTCGCCGGCCTGGCTCGCGGCCGAGGCCGCCAGGGACAGCGCCAGCACGGGCCCGAGCCCGGCGGGCAGCTGCGGGAAGAACCAGGCCCAGACGGCGGTGCCGCACAAGGTCCCGGCCGCGGCGCCGCCGAGCGCGCCCGACCAGGTCTTCTTCGGGCTGATGCGCGGCAGCAGCTTGGGCCCGCCGAGCGCCCGGCCGGTGAAATAGGCGGCGATGTCGGTGAGCCAGACCACCGCGAAGGTCCAGATGATCAGCGCCAGCCCGATCCCGGGCGTGTCGCGCAGCGCCGGCGTCACCAGCGCGAAGCACAGCGCATAGGCGACGCCGCAGGCCTCGAGCCCGCGCTGGTTGGTTGTCCGCGGCATCGCGAGCGCGCCGACCAGGCCGGCGAGCGCCGCGACGCCCGCGAGCGCGACATCGCTCAGCGGCAGCAGGGCGAGCACGAGCCCGGCGAGGCCGACGCCGATTCCGCCGGCGGCGGCGTTCTTGCGGCTGACGATGGCGAGCCATTCATAGGCGACGACGCCGGCGACGGCAGTCCAGAGCAGGCGGAAGGGCCAGCCGCCGAGCAGGGTCGCACCGAGGACGACCGTGGCGAGCACCAGGGCCGAGACGACCCTCAGCCGCAGCTCGGACGCGCCCGCTCCGGCGCCGCCCTCATTCACGCGACCCCCACCTTGGCTTCGGCCGGCTGGCCGACGCCGCCATAGCGGCGGTCGCGGCGGTGGAATTCGGCCAGGGCGTCCTCGAGCGCCTTGCGGTCGAAATCGGGCCAGAGCACCGGCGTGAACACGAACTCGGCATAGGCGGCCTGCCAGAGCAGGAAATTCGAGATGCGGGTCTCGCCCGAGGTGCGGATCACCAGGTCGGGATCCGGCAGCGAGCCGGTGTCGAGATGCGAGGACAGCATTTCCTCGTCGATCGCCTCCGGAGCGATCCGGCCGGCGGCGGCCTCCCGCGCGAGCCGGCGCGTCACGCGGATGAGCTCGTCGCGCGAGCCGTAATTGAAGGCGACGACCAGGGTGAGACCGGTATTGCCCTGCGTCATCGCTTCGGCCCGCTCGACCAGCGCGCGCAGGTCCGCAGCGAGATCCTCGCGATTGCCGATGATGCGCACGCGCACGCCGGACGCGTTCAGCTCGGCGAGATCATTCTCGACGAAGCGGCGCAGCAGCCCCATCAGGAACGAGACCTCGGCCATCGGCCGCCGCCAGTTCTCGGTCGAGAAGGAATAGAGCGTCAGGACCCGGATGCCGAGATCGGCGGCATTGCGGACCGTGCGCCGCAGCGCCTCGAGCCCGCGCCGGTGCCCTTCCTGCCGCGGCAGGCCGCGCATCTGCGCCCAGCGGCCATTGCCGTCCATGATGATCGCGACATGGGCGGGAGCCGGATCGGGCGCTGCCGGGCGCGGGCCGTCTGACATACGAACTGCCTCTCCGGGACCGCAGCCCCGTTCATCATGATGGCCTGCCGACCGGAACCTCAGACGTGCAGGATTTCCTTTTCCTTGGCGGCGAGCGCCTGGTCGACCTCGCCGACATGCTTGTCCGTCGCCTTCTGGACCAGATCGGTCTGCTTGGCGACGTCGTCCTTGGGCATGTGCCCGTCCTTCTCGAGCTTCTTGATCAGGTCGATGCCGTCGCGGCGGACATGGCGGATCGCGATCTTGGCCTCCTCCGCATATTTGTGCGCGACCTTGACCATCTCCTTGCGGCGCTGCTCGTTCAGCTCGGGGATGCGGATGCGCAGCACCTGTCCCTCGGTCTGCGGGTTGAGGCCGAGATCGGATTCGCGGATCGCCTTCTCCACCGCCTGGACCATGCTGCGGTCCCAGACCTGGACCGAGAGCAGGCGCGGCTCGGGAACGCTGACGGTCGCCAGCTGGTTGAGCGGCGTGCGGGCGCCATAGGCCTCGACCTGGATCGGGTCGAGCACATTGGCCGAGGCCCGGCCGGTGCGAAGCGAGGCCAGGTCGCTCTTGAACGATTGCACGGCGCCGTCCATGCGGCGGTTCAGATCGGCGAGATCGAAAGTGGTTTGGGCCATCGTCTTCAAAACCTTGTCGAAACCGGTCGGACCGGAGCCGGAATTGCGCGCGACCATGGCGAGCGCCCGCCCCAGGGTCAAGGATTTCTGCTTCAACAGCATTTTCCCCGGCCGGTCCGCAAGGGAAATCGGCCGCCGTCCCCGCTGCATGGCAGGCAGGCTCGCCGCCGGGCTGGCCGTCCGCCCCGATGCGCCCCAGATAGGAGCCGCGGGCCGGCGCCGGCCGGGCCGCTGTCGCCGAGGAGTGACCGATGCCCCGCCTGAACCGCATCCTCGAAACCGCGCTCTATGTCGACGATCTCGACCGGGCCGCGGCCTTCTACGAGACGAAGCTCGGCCTCGCGCCGATGCTCAGGACCAGGACGCTCGTCGCCTACGATGTCGGCGGCCGCAATGTCCTGCTGCTCTTCCTGCGCGGCGCCTCGCTGGAGACACAGCTCTCGGAGACCGGCAGCATCCCGCCGCATGACGGTGCGGGTCCGCTGCACGTCGCCTTCGCCGTCGATGCGGCCGAGCTGCCCGCCTGGGAGGAGCGGCTGGCGCAGCACGGCATCCCGGTGGAGGGACGGATGAGCTGGAATCGCGGCGGCGTCAGCCTCTATTTCCGCGATCCGGACGGCCACCTGCTCGAACTGGCGACGCCCGGCCTCTGGCCGAATTTCTGATGCCGGTCAGCACTCAGGGCGTGACATAGGTCGCCCTGCCCTCGCCGCGCAGCACGGCCGCAAGCGCGCCCGTTTCCGCGATCGAGAAGACCACGATGGTCAGGCTGGCATCGCGCGCCAGGGCGAAGGCGGCGGTGTCCATCACCTTGAGGTCGCGCCTGATCGCGTCCTCGTGGGTCAGCCTGTCATAGCGGGTCGCGCTCGGATCCTTCTTCGGATCGGCCGTATAGACCCCGTCGACCTGCGTCGCCTTGAGCAGATGGCTGCAGCCGAGCTCGGCCGCGCGCAGCGCCGCGCCCGTGTCTGTGGTGAAATAGGGATTGCCGGTGCCGCCGCCGAGGATGACCACCTTGCCATGGCTGAGATGGTCGAGCGCGCGCTTGCGGGCATAGCTCTCGCAGAGCGAGGGCATCGGCACCGCCGACATGGCGCGGGCCGGCGCGCCGGCCGCCTCGATCGCATGTTCGAGGGCGAGCGCGTTCATCACCGTGCCGAGCATGCCGATCGAATCGGCCGTCGTCCGGTCGAGCCCCTTGTTGAGGCCCTGCACGCCGCGGAAGAAATTGCCGCCGCCGACGACGATGCCGATCTCGACGCCCTCGCGCGAGGCATGGGCGATGTCGGCGGCCAGCGCGGTCAGCGTCGCGCCGTCGAGGCCGTTTCCCTGAGGCCCGGCAAGGGCTTCGCCGGAGAGCTTCACGAGAACGCGTTTAGGTCTCATCGGGGCTCTCCACTGCTCGCGCCATATCGTCCGGCCCTCCGATTCGGCAGGCCGGCCCTTCCTACTTACAAAAAAGGCCGCGCAAGGCGCGGCCTTTCTGTGTCCTATCAACGGGCTTGTCAGCCGGTCGTGCCGCCGGCCGCCGCGACCTCGGCGGCGAAGTCGGTCTCTTCCTTCTCGATGCCCTCGCCGAGCGCGAAGCGGGCGAAGCCCGTGAGCTTGACCGGGCCGCCGACCTTGCCCTCGGCCTCCTTCAGCACCTGCGCGACCGACTTGGAGCCCTCGTGGATATAGGCCTGGTCGAGCAGGCAATATTCCTTGGCGTAGCTCTTCAGGCCGCTCTCGACGATCTTGGCGAGCACATGCTCCGGCTTGCCGGCGTTCTTCTCGGCCAGGATCGCCTTCTCGCGCTCCAGCACCGCCGGATCGACCGAGGCGAGATCGAGCGCCACCGGGTTGGTCGCCGCGATGTGCATGGCGAGCTGGCGGCCGAGCGTCGCGAGCTCGTCGCCCTTGCCGCTGGTCTCCAGGCCGACGATCACGCCGATCTTGCCGAGCCCGTCGGCGATCGCGCCATGGACATAGGAGCCGACCAGGCCGGACTGGACCGAGACCTGGGCGACGCGGCGCAGCGTCATGTTCTCGCCGATGGTGGCGATCGCGTTCGAGATCGCCTCCGCGACGGTGCCGCCGCCCGGATAGTGGTGGGCGGCCAGCGCCTCGACATCGCCGCCGCGCTCGAGCGCGACATCGGCGATGGTGCGGGCGAGCGCCTGGAATTCGAGGTTGCGGGCGACGAAGTCGGTCTCGGAATTGACCTCGACCGCGACGCCGCGGCCGTCACGCACGGCGACGGCGACGAGGCCCTCGGCGGCGACGCGGCCGGCCTTCTTGGCGGCCTTCGACAGGCCCTTGGCGCGCAGCCAGTCGACGGCGGCTTCCATGTTGCCGTCGGTGGCCGAGAGCGCGGCCTTGCAGTCCATCATGCCCGCGCCGGTCTTGTCGCGGAGTTCCTTCACCATGCCGGCGGTGATCGCAGCCATTTGCGTCGTCCTTGCTGTTCAGGATCATGATGGTCTTGGATCGGCTCGATCCGAAACCATCATGATCGATTCCAAAATATCGGGCGGGATCCGGACGAAGAACCGGTTCCCACGTTTCGCATCCCGCTCCTGCGGCCCCGCCCGTGAGCGTGCCGGCATGTCGAGAAGCGGAAGCCTCGATTGGCGAACGCCGACGCCCGTTTCCGGTCATCGGCGTTGCTCGGCTTCAATCAGGTATCCAAGTGCGACGCGCCGATGACGCGCCGCAATGCGTCGAAAGATCAGGCCTCGGCGAGATCGCGCGCCTGGGCGACCCAGCCCTCGCGCTCGATGCGGCCGGCGAGCTTCAGGTCGTGATCGACCTTGGTCACCTCGTCCGGGCTCATCGCGGCGAGCTGCCAGAAATGGAAGATGCCGCCGTCGTTGAGCTTCTGCACCGTCTCCGGGCCCATGCCCGAGAGCTTCATGAAGTCGTCCGGCGCGCCGCGCGGCGCGGTCAGCAGCTCGAAGGCCTGGGCCTGCCCCTCGGCGGCGACCGGCTCGGCGAGCGCGGTCTCGACGACCGGGGTCTCGGCGGCGCCGAGATCGATGCCGGCATCGCCCGAGGCGCGGGAAATGCCGTCGATGGCCGAGCGGGCGATCAGGTCGCAATAGAGCTGGATGGCGCGGCCGGCGTCGTCATTGGCCGGGACCGGGAAGGTGATGCCGTCCGGATCCGAGTTCGAATCGACGATCGCGGCGACCGGGATGCCGAGGCGCTGAGCCTCCTTGATCGCCAGCTGTTCCTTGTTGGTGTCGATCACGAAGATCATGTCCGGCGTGCCGCCCATGTCCTTGATGCCACCGAGCGCCTTCTCGAGCTTGTCGCGCTCGCGCGCCAGCATCAGGCGCTCCTTCTTGGTCAGGCCGGTGCCGCCGCCGGAGAGCAGCTCGTCGACCTTGCGCAGGCGCTGGATCGAGGCCGAGATGGTCTTCCAGTTGGTCAGCATGCCGCCGAGCCAGCGGGAGTTGACATAGTACTGGGCCGAGCGCTTGGCGGCGTCGGCGATGGCGTCCTGCGCCTGGCGCTTGGTGCCGACGAAGAGGACGCGGCCGCCGCGGGCGACGGTGTCGCTGACCGCCTGCAGGGCGCGCGACAGCATCGGCACCGACTGCGACAGGTCGAGGATGTGGATGTTGTTGCGGGTCCCGTAGATGTACGGCGACATCTTCGGGTTCCAGCGATGCGCCTGGTGGCCGAAATGGGCGCCGGCCTCGAGCAGCTGACGCATGGAGAAATCAGGCAGAGCCATGGTGTTCTTGTCCTTCCGGTTGAGCCTCTGGGGAGCGAATGAGCCCGCCATGCACTGGCCGGTCACCGGAACGCCTCGGTGTCGAGGTGATGCTCCCCATGTGGAATAGGGCGCGCCTTACACGCCATGGCGCGAGAATGCAAGGCGCAAACGCCCCGCCTCAGAGCGCGCCGGCCTCGTAGGCGACCTCATAGACCCCCGGCACGGCGCGTTCGAGTAAGGGGCGCACGCGCGCCAGATGGCTGGTGAAGCGCTCGTCGCGGGAAAAGCGCAACGCCGCCTCTTCGGATTCGAACATCGTCACGAGGACGACGTCGCGATCCTCGCGCGAACGGAACAGCCGCCCGCCGATCAGCCCCTCGACCTTGCCGCGCAGGGCATGGTGCTGGGCGAGCTGCAGCGCCATGAACTCCTCGAAGCGCTCGCGCTTCGGCGTGATGACGCTGATGTTGACGACCAGCCGATCGGGCATGCCCGGCTCCTTCGTTGCCTGTGCAGGAGCCGGGACCTGTAGGAGCTCAACCATGGTTGAGGTCAAGGCCCGTCCCGCCGGAATCTGGAAGGAACGGCCCGCGCGGATCTCATTTCGGCAGAGAGGTCGCGGCCTTCTGCAGGACCTCGCCGATCTGCTTGCAATAGGTCGCGACCGTGCCGCCCTGCGCCTTGGAGACGGTCTCGAGATCCTGGGTCACGCCCATCATCGCGATCGTACCCTTCTTGCCGGCGGTTTCCGCGGCGTCGCCCGCTTCGCTCGCCCTCTTCTCGGCCGGCACCGGAATCAGCGCCAGGACCTTGCGCTGGATCTCGACGATCTCGGGCCCGACATGGCCCTTCTCGGCACAGTAGCTCAGGAGGCCGAGCTGGTTGCGGCCAGCCTGATAGGCGGTTGCGAGCTGGTCGGCCTGGCTCTGGGCGAAAGCCGGGCCGCAGGACAGGACCGCAAAGGCGGCGAGCGCGCTGAAACGCTTGAAGGAAAGCAGCATGATAATCTTTCTCGAGTTGAATGCGTCCGAAGATGCACGCCCCGGGACCCCGCTGCCGGCATAGCCTCGCGACACATCCGCGGCAACCAGATCGGCCCGGGCGCGATCGCGACCAGGTCCGCGCCGCGGCCGGCAGAGCATCTAGCCTTCGAACGGGTGGAAGACGCGCAGGCGATGACCGTCAGGATCGATCGCGACGAAGGTGCGGCCGAAATCGAGATCGGTCGGCGCCTGCAGGATGGCAAGGCCGCGCCGCTGCCAGTCGGCATGCGTCGCATCGACCGCCTCGCCGCTGCCGACCACCATGGCGATCTCGCCGCCGCCGGCCGCCTGCGCGCCAGGTTCGACGGTATGGCGCGACCAAAGGCCGAGCCTGACGCCCGACGGCAGCGCGAACATGGCGAAGGTCGGCGATGCCTCGAGCGGCGCCTGTCCGATCAGATCGGCATAGAAGCGGGCGCTGGCCTCTGGGCTGTCGACATAGAGAATGATGAAATTGGCGTCGAGCATCGGGTCGTTCTCCGGTCTTGAGGACCCGCGCATGATCGCTGCAGATGCTGCCAATTTCCGGCAGTGTATCTCAAGGCGGCTGCGGAATTCCTTCGCGCTCGCGCCAATGCTTCAGCAGCGCCTGGCGCCGCCGCGGATAGCGGATGTCGACCAGCTCGGCCTGCGCGATGCGGTCGGCGCGGAAATGCCGGAAATCGTTGCGCAATTCGCACCAGGCGACGACGACGCGGACATGGTCGAAAAAGCCGAGCGCGAACGGCCAGACCAGCCGCTGCGTCGCGGCCGCCTTGCCGTCCTGATAGCTGAGCACCAGCTTGCGCTCCGAGCGGATCGCCTTGCGGATCAGGCCGAGATCGACGCTGGATGTGGCGACGATCCTGGCGCCGGGCCCGACCAACAGCGCCGAGGCATCGGCCTTGTCGCGCAGATCGGCCGGCAGCACGGCGACGATCTTGGCCATGGCGTTGCGCGCTGCGCCGGCGAGCCGGTCGTCGGCACGACCGGCGACCCAGCGCGAGCCGAGCACCAGCGCCTCGATCTCGTCCTCGTCGAACATCAGGGGCGGCAGCATGAAGCCGGGCTTCAGCACATAGCCGAGCCCGGGTTCGCCCTCGATCGGTGCGCCCTGCCCCTGCAGGGTCGCGATGTCGCGATAGAGCGTGCGGATGCTGACGCCGGTTTCCTCGGCCAGCCTGCGGCCGCTGACCGGCCGGCGATGCCGGCGCAGCACCTGGACGAGGTCGAGCAGTCGCTCGGAGCGTGACATCGCTCAGCCGCTCAGATCGGCGAGGCGTACCCGCCCCACGCCGAGCGCCGTCATCTCCGCCCAGGCCCGCTCGAGGGAGCCGTCGAGATCGATGGCGCGGCAGGCGTCCTCGATGACGAGGGTCTCGAAGCCGAGCCGTGCCGCGTCCTGCGCCGTCCAGCTGACGCAGAAATCGGTGGCGAGGCCGACGACGGCGACACGGCCGACGCCACGATCCCTGAGATGGCCGCCGAGCCCGGTCGGCGTGGCGCGATCGGCCTCGATGAAGCCGGAATAGCTGTCGACCTCGCGGCGGCAGCCCTTGCGGATGATCGCCTGCGCCATGGCGAGGTCGAGGCCGGGATGGAAGGCGGCGCCCCCGCTGCCCTGCACGCAATGGTCCGGCCAGAGCACCTGCGGGCCATAGGGCATGGCGACCGCCTCGAAGGCGGCGCGGCCGGGATGGCTGGAGGCGAAGGAAAGATGCCCGGCCGGGTGCCAGTCCTGCGTCAGGACGACTGTGGCGAAGCGCCGTCCGAGCTGGTTGACCAGCGCGACGATCTCGTCGCCGCCGGCGACCGGAAGGCTGCCGCCGGGGCAGAAATCGTTCTGGACGTCGACGACGATCAGCGCGGTCCTGGCGTCGATCACGGTTTTCCCCTCACCTCGAGGCACGCGTCATCCGCGTGACGCCCTTGCGGGCGGCGAAGAGGCGGCCATAGACGTCGCCGGCGAGATCGGGCCGGTAGCAGCGCTGTTCGAGCAGCGGATCCCAGATGTGCTCGACCGTGTCGATCAGCTCGAAATCGGCCTCGAGGCGCGCTTCCAGCTGCAGGCGGTTCTTGCGGTTCTGGTACTCGAGCAGCACCAGCGAGGTCTTCGACAGGTCGAGATGGTCGAGCACGTCGCCCTCCCCGCCCTCGATGTCGATCTTGACGACATCCGCCGAGGGCAGGCTCGCCGGGTCGACCACCGCGACCTCGTAGCGCTCGGCCATCGCGCCGTCGACGAAGGTATCGCCGGCATAGGAGGCGAGCCCCGACTCGCCGTCGCCGGCGAAGCGGCTGAGGAAGGTCGCCGTCGTCTGTCCGCCCGGAAACAGGGCGGCGTTGACCGTGACGATGTCGCGGCGCCGGTCGGTGTTGCGCTTCAGGAGCTCGTAGGTCCCGGGATGCGGCTCGTAGGAGGTCACCGTACTGCCCGGCCAGCGCGCCGTGGCCCAGAGCGCGAAGGAGCCGACATTCGCGCCGACATCGAGGATGTCGAGGCCGACACCGTCGAAGCCGGCTTCGTATTCGCCTTCGAGCACGTCCTTGATCGCCCAGTGCATCGCCTCGGGCACGGCAAGACTCATCGGAATGCGCGCGACATACTGCTTCATCGGCCCCCCGGAGATCGTCGTTCTCTGCGGTGGTACTCTGATGCCTCGGCGACCGGCAGCGCAAGGCCGGGCGCCGACGAGTTCCGTCAGCGCAGTTCGACGTTCACCACCCCCGGCGCGGCCCGCACGGCGTTGGCGACCTGCTGGTTGACCGGATAGCGCCCCGGCAATTCGATCTCGACCTCCTGGGCGCCGTCGTCGAGGATCATCACCAGCGAAACCTTGCCGTCGGCGCGCACGCCCTCGCGCGGCTTCACCCGCTCGGCGATCGAGGGCAGCGCCTTGTCGTCGCGCAGGAAGATGCAGAGATCCTGCTTCTGCCGGCCGGCGAGGTCATCGAGCCGCTCGACGTCCTCGATGCGCGGGCGGACCTCCTCGCCATCCAGCACCGCCGAGAGCCTGAGCACCAGCGCGGCGCCGGGCTCCAGCAGGTCGCGATAGCGCTGCAGGCCCTCCGAGAACAGGATCGCCTCGAACTGCCCGGTCGGATCGGAGAGCTGCACGATGCCCATCTTGTTGCCGGACTTGGTCCGCCGCTCCGACTTGTCGATGACCGAGGCGGCGACCTTGGCGATCGAGGTGCCGCTGGCGCGGACATTGCGGGCGAAATCGGCATAGCTCTGCACCCGCAGGCGCTTCAGCACATGCTCGTAATCGTCGAGCGGGTGGCCGGAGAGGAAGAAGCCGACGGCCTCGTGCTCGCGCTGCAGCCGCTCGGCCGGCGCCCAGGGCTCGAAAGGCGGGATGCGGAAGGCCTCGGCGTTCCCGCCGCTGCCGAGCATGTCGAGCTGCCCGGCTGCGGCCTCGTCGCGAACGCGGTTCGAGAGCGCGAGCATGCCGTCGACCGCGGCCATCGCCCTGGCCCGCTCCGGCTCGATCTCGTCGAGCGTGCCGGCGCAGATCAGCGCCTCGATCGTGCGCCGGTTGACCAGCCGCGTGTCGATCCGGCGGGCGAAATCGGCGAGGTCGCGGAACGGGCCGTCCTTGGCGCGCGCCGTGACGATCGATTCCACCGCGGCGCGGCCGACCCCCTTGATCGCGCCGAGCGCATAGCGGATCGCCCCGTCGGCGACGTCGAAATCGACGCCCGAGCGGTTGATCGAGGGCCGCTCGACCTTGATGCCGAGCCGCTCGGCCTCGCGCCGGAATTCCGAGAGCTTGTCGGTGTTGCCGATGTCGAGCGTCATCGAGGCGGCGATGAACTCGACCGGGTAGTTGGCCTTGAGATAGGCGGTCTGGAAGGCGACGACGGCATAGGCCGCCGCATGGCTCTTGTTGAAGCCGTAATCGGCGAACTTCGCCAGCAGGTCGAAGATCTCGGAGGCCAGCTCCTTCTTCAGGCCCGCCTCGATCGCGCCCTTCACGAAACGGTCGCGCTGGGCGTCCATCTCGGCCTTGATCTTCTTGCCCATGGCGCGGCGCAGCAGGTCCGCTTCGCCGAGCGAATAGCCCGAGAGCGCCTGCGCCACCTGCATCACCTGTTCCTGGTAGACGATGATGCCGTGGGTCTCGGACAGGAACGGCTCCATGCCGGGATGGAGATAGGTCGGCTCTTCCAACCCGAGCTTGCGCCGGCAATAGGTCGGGATGTTGTCCATCGGGCCGGGGCGGTAGAGCGCGACCAGCGCGATCAGGTCCTCGATCCGGTCGGCCTTCATCTCGACCAGCGCCTTGCGCATGCCGACCGATTCCACCTGGAAGACGCCGACCGTCTCGCCCCGCGCCAGCATCTCGTAGGTCTTGGGGTCGTCGAAGGGCAATTGCGCGAGATCGATCGCGATGCCGCGCTGCGCGATCAGGCGCACGGCGATGGTCAGCGTCGTCAGCGTCTTCAGGCCGAGGAAGTCGAACTTCACCAGCCCGGCCTGCTCGACCCATTTCATGTTGAACTGGGTGACGCGCATCCCGGTGCGCGGATCGACCGAGAGCGCGACGAGCTGCTCCAGCGGCCGGTCGCCGATGACCACGCCGGCGGCGTGGGTCGAGGCGTGGCGGTGCAGACCCTCGAGCTTCTGGGCGATTTCGAGCAGGCGGGCCACGACCGGCTCCTCGGCCGCGGCCTCCTGCAGCTTCGGCTCGCCGGCGATCGCCTCCGGCAGGGTGATCGGCTTGGCCGGATTCTGCGGCACCAGCTTGGTCAGCTTGTCGACCTGGCCGTAAGGCATCTCCAGCACGCGGCCGACATCGCGCAGCACGCCGCGCGCCTGCAGGGTGCCGAAAGTGATGATTTGGGCGACGCGCTCCTCGCCATAGCGGTTCTTGACGTAGTCGATCACCTCTTCACGCCGGTACTGGCAGAAGTCGATGTCGAAATCCGGCATCGAGACGCGGTCGGGATTGAGGAAGCGCTCGAACAGCAGGCCGAAGCGCAGCGGATCGACATCGGTGATGGTCAGGGCATAGGCGACGAGCGAGCCGGCGCCCGAACCGCGGCCCGGCCCGACCGGGATGTCGTGCGCCTTGGCCCATTTGATGAAGTCCGAGACGATCAGGAAGTAGCCCGGAAATTTCATCCGGGTGATAATCCCCAGCTCGAAATCGAGCCTCTTGTCGTAGTCCGCGACGGTGAAGCCGTCCGCCGGCCCATGCTTCGCCAGCCGCGCCGCGAGGCCGGCCCGCGCCTGCACTTCCAGCTCCTCCGCCTCGTCGCGCCCCTCCTCGCCGAAGCGCGGCAGGATCGGCTTGCGCGTGCCGACGCGCCAGGAGCAGCGCCTGGCGATCTCGACGGTCGCGGCCAGCGCCTCCGGCAGATCGGCGAAGCGGCGCCTCATCTCCTCGCGGCCGGCGAAATAATGCGCCGGCGTCACCCGCCGGCGCTCGCCGTCCGAGAGCAGCCTGCCCTCCGCCACGGCGAGCAGCGCGTCATGCGCCTCGAAATCGGCGGGCTTGCCGAAGAACGGCTCGTTGGTGGCGACGATCGGCAGGTCGTTGTCATAGGCGAGCCTGAGCAGGCCGGCCTCGACGGCGGGCCCGTCCTCGCGCTCGTGGCGCTGGATCTCGACATAGAGCCGATCGCCGAAGATCGCCTCGAGGCGCCTCAGCCGCGCCTCGGCCTGCGCCGGCTGGCCCGCCCGCAGGACGAGGTCGAGCGGTCCGCCGGCCCCCCCGGTCAGCGCGATCAGATCGGCGTGATGGCTGGCGAGGTAGTCGATCCCGGCGACCGGGCTGCCGGCGCCGGCGGCGAGGCAGGCCTGCGTCACCAGCTTCATCAGGTTGCCGTAGCCGGCCTTGCTGGTCGCCAGCAGCACGAGATGCGGCGTGACGCTCTGCACGGGCCTGCGCCCGCTCGTATCCTCGTCGGCGAAGTCGACCGAGAGCTGGACCCCGGCGATCGGCTGGATGCCGGAGCTCGCCAGCTTCTCGGAGAATTCGAGCGCCCCGAACAGATTGTTGGTATCGGTCAGCGCCATGGCCGGCTGGCCGTCGCCGGCCGCCAGCTTGGCGAGGGTGCCGACCTGGATCGCGCCCTCGAGCAGCGAGTAGCTCGAATGGACATGGAGATGGACGAAGCCGACCTCGTCCTGAACCAGCCTGTCGTCTTTGCGGTCGGTCATCGCGCCCTCCGGCGCGTCCCCGGTCAGCCGATAGGCCGAGCGGGCGGATGCGCGCCGATTCCTGATCCCGGAGCATGCTCCGAAGCGGTTATTGCGCGCCATGCCGTCCCGGTCGAGCCGCCCTGCATGTCAGGCTGTGGACATGCCGGCGAGGGCTCGCCGCTCGCCGCCGGGCGGGGGGTCAGACGTGCGGCCCGGAGGCGAGCGCGGCCCAGACCCAGATCATTCCGACGAAGAGCGCGAGCGCGAGGAATTCGGCGGCTCCGGCCATCAGCTTGCGTGCGATCAGCATGTCCGATCTCCCATGTTCTCTGTGTGTATGATCTTAGTTTCCTGTTTGTTCTCGTCAACATCGCGCAGCCGATGGCTCTCGGTCGATGCGGCATGCGGTTAACGGGGATTTACCGACGCTGCGAAAGCGTTAACGCCGACTCGCCGGCGCGGCCGTCGCGCGGGACAGAACTCGCCACGGCCGTCGACGGCCGATCGAGCCGGCGCGGCGGAGCGCTTCGGCTCAGCCGGCGACGCGGGCCGCCTGCGCCGTCCGGTCTTCGATCAGGCACAGCAGCATGCGCGGCTCGCCGTCCTGGCCGGCCACCGGCAGGCGCCTGACCCCGATCCGCCGCCTGCCGTTTCCCGGCGTCTCGACGGTCCGCATCGCGATCGTGGTGTCGGCGTCGGCCTGCTGGATCCGGCGGTCCTCGCGCTCGATCCATTCGGCGGTCGCGGCATCGAACACATCGCGCGCCGTCCGCCCGATCATCTCGGAGCGGGCGATGCCGAACAGGGCTTCGGCCGCACGATTGACGAAGACATAGCGGAGGGTGACCGCATCCTTGGCGACGATCGCCTCGTCGGTGGCTTCGACGATCGCGGCGAGCAGCTGCTCCGTGCGCTCGAGCGAGCGCTGCAGGTGCCGCTGCTCGGTGAAGTCCTCATGCGTCGAGACCCAGCCGGTGCCGCCGTTCATCGGGCGCTCGACGACGCGGATCACGCGCCCGTCCTTCAGTTCGACATGCTTGACGGCGGGCCGGCCCTGCTCGATCCGCGAGAGGATGCTCTCGACATAGCTCTCGACGTCGCCGGAGAATGTGCCGGCCTCGGCCCGGAGCCTGAGCAGGTCGTGGATGGTCAGGCTCGACGGCGGCAGATCCGGCGGCAGCCGGTAGATCTTCCGATAGGACTGGTTCATCAGGACGACCTTGCCCTCCAGATCGAGCATCATCAGCCCGGGCATCATGCTGTTGATCGCCGCCAGCAGGTGGCGTTTGCTCTCCTGAAGCTGGATTTCGAGATTGTCCCGCTGCCGCGAGCTCGTCCGTTCGAGCCGCCGCAGCTCCTGGTTGCGGACCAGCGTGTCCTGCAGTTGCTGCACCGCCCGGCCGAGCTTGCCCACCTCGTCGAGCCGCTCGCTGTGCGGCACGGTGACCACGACCCTGCCGGCCGCGATGCGGTCGGCGGTGTCGGTGATCTCGTGCAGCGGCGCGATCAGCGACCTGCGGATCACCGTGCTGACATAGCCGGCGAGGCCGAGCGCGAGGAGGCCGAGCAGGACGATCAGCCAAGTCACCAGCCAGGCGCGCTCGGTCAGAGCGGCGATCTCGTCGGCTCGCCGCGCATAGATCTGCCCGAGCGCCTCGAGATCGGCGTTGAGGGCCGCCCTGGTCGTGCGGTTGGCTTCGTTGTCGCCCCATTCGCGCCCGGCGGCCTGGCCGAAGGCGGTGGCGCGCCGGACCAGCTCGATCCGGAACCGGATGAAGTCCGCGATGCGGGTCTTGAAGGCAGCGAAGAGCGCCGCGTCGTCGCTCCGGACGATCCTCTCCCAGCCCTCGACGACATCGGCGAGCTCGCGACTGCGCCGCAGCAGGTTCTCGCCGTAGCGCGCCGACGCCGCCGGATCGCTCGACATGTAGATGCCGCGCGATTCCATCACGACGGCGTAGATCAGACCGTTCGCCCGCTCGATCGCGGCGGCCGAGCGCGACGTCAGGCCGAGCTTGTCCTGGTAGTCCGCCTGCTGCCGGAGGGAGATGATCGCCACCGTGACCAGAAGGCAGACCACCGCGAAGAAGGCGCAGCTCCCGGCATAGACCCGATGGCGCAGGCTGACGGCCCGCAGGCGCTCGAGGATATGGCGCTGCACCATGTCAGCGACCTCCGGTTGAGGAGGCGCACTGCTGCACGGAAATCCCTAAGACTCGGTTTCGCCCGAGCCGGGCAGCGGCGACGCCCCGGCTCCCAGGCCCGCCAGCATGGTGGCGATGGCGCGCGGCTCGATCTCCCGAGGCGGTTCGTCGAACGCGGCGCGATAGTAGTCGAGCATGCTGAGCTGCTCGAAATTGTTCCAGGTCTCCTCGTCGCTCATCGCCTGGCTGCGGTCCTCGAGGTTGAGGATCATGCCGTAGTCGTCCGGGCCTTCGCCGTAGATCAGGGGCGGCGGCAACGGCTCGGAACGCAATTCGCGCTCGGCTGCGGCGATCGCCGCCAGGGCCCCCGGCACCCAGACGCGATGATAGGCCTCGGCGACGTCGCGCTCCGGCTCGCCCGTGCCGACCAGCACGGCGCGGCAGGCCGCGGCGAAGCTGTCGACCATGCCGTTGCGCTCGGCCAGCCGGTCGGCGGCGTTGTAGTTGGCGTGGATCGGCTCGACATAGGCGAACTCGTTCTGCAGGAGCCGCGCCGGCTCGCCCTGCAGGAAGAGCCAGGGATAGGCGTTGTCGATCAGGATCTGCCCCGGCAGCAGATGCGCGGCCTGGTCGTCGCCGGAGGCGCTGAAGAACTGCTGCTCGGCGCCCTTGCAGGTCACGTTCGGATTGGCCGTCAGCGGCAGCCCGCGCCGGCCCGGCATCCGGATCGCCGCCATGTAGCCCAGCACCTTGGCGACCCGCGCATTGCGCGAGCGGCCGTGCCAGAGCGCCGTCTGCGTGTCGGAGGTGAAGCGCTGGACCCGCAGCAGGCGGAAGCGCTCATGGGCCGAGACGGCCCGGTCGGGGGAGCGGCGGCGGCCCATTTCAGCCGCCGATGATCACGGTCGGCTCGCCCATGGCGATCTTGTTCGGCGGCCCCACCGCCTCGATGATCGTGTCGCCCATGCGGCAGGCCGGAAGCCCGTTGATCAGAACGGTTTGCGAGCCGTCGACCACCACGCCGGGGCCGTGCGGCGGGATCGGCAGCGGCGTCGCGCAGAGATGGATGTCGGCGCCGCCGGCGGCGCCGGAGATCATCGAGCCCATGCTGGCCGCCGCCGCGGCCTTGGTCGTCTCCTCCGCCGCCTTGGCCGCCGGAGCGCCGGGCGTGCCCGCCGCCGCGAGCGTCGCCGCCTCGGCGGCCTGGATCGTCGCGTCGGACGTCGCCTTGGCGGACTGGATCGCCGCCGCGGCTGCGGCCGGGACGCCGCGCCAGGCGAGTTTGCCTCCGATGATCACATTAGGGCTGCCGGGACCCGGCTGCAGGACGCCGGGCAGCGGATGGATGACGGGATCGAGAATGCGCGCGGCGGGGCCAGTCGGCATGGGACACCTTCACGGATCGCTCGGCCCGGAGCTTCGCTCCGGCCGGCCGGGCAAGTCAAACGAAGGGGCTCGCCGCGGTGAACCGGGTCTTGTGGCCGGCAGAGGCGGTCTTGCCCGCCCTACTCCAATGGTGACGCTCGGGAACGAGCTGTTATATGCTCCCGTCAGGCCTTGAGATAGCGAGAACCGGATGTCGTGGTACAGTAAGGTCGTCTGGTCCGAAGGCTTGTTCCTGCGGCCGCATCATCTGCAGCAGAACGATCGCTATCTCGAGAATCTGCTGGAGAATCGCGTCCGCCAGATCACGCCCTATCCGTGGGGCTTCTCGGTGCTCGAGATCGACCGCGACCTGGCTCAGCAGAGCCGCATCGGGCTCAGGCGCGCCGTCGGCGTGATGCCGGACGGCACGCCCTTCGCGATGCCGGACAATTCCCCGCTGCCCCCGGCGATCGAGGTGCCGGAGAATGCCGCCGGCCAGCTCGCCTGGCTGTCGCTGCCGCTGGCCGCCTCCAACACCCGCGAGGTCGAGGACAGCCTGAGCGGCTCGGCCAGCCGCTTCTATCCGGCGACCGAGATGCTGATCGATTCGACCGCCTCGCTGCGCGTCGAGGAGGAGATCGACATCGCCCATCCGCGCTTCGGCCTGGAACTGCGCAAGACCGGCAAGCCGGGCTTCGTCGGCCTGGCGCTCGGGCGCATCCTCGAAGTGCGCGACCGCGCCATCCTGTTTGACGAGAAGTTCGCCCCGCCGGTGCTGCTCTGCTCGGCCCATCCGGTCGTCGACGGCTGGATGGACCGGGTCATCGGCTGGATCGACAACAAGCTCGAGGAGCTCGCCCGCTACGCCGCCGATCCGACCGCCGGCGGAGGCCTGCAGAGCGCCGACTACTTCATCCTGCAACTGCTCAACCGGCACATCCCGGTGCTGAAGCACATGCGCGGCTCGCGTTTCGTCCATCCGGAGCGCCTGTTCGTTACCCTGCTCGCCATCGCGGGGGAGCTCGCGACCTTCACCACCGCCGAACGCCGCGCCCGCGACTATCCGGCCTATGACCATGACGACCTGGAAGGCTGCTTCACCCCGGTGGTGCGCGACATCCAGGACTTCCTGTCGGCCCAGCTCGGCCGCCGCGCCATCCGGCTCGAGATCGTCGAGCGCGCCCCGAACGCCTTCATGTCGACGATCCGCGACCGGGCGCTGATGCGCAATGCGACGCTGATCCTGGAGGTGGCGGCGCGCCGGCCCCTCACCGAGATCCAGTCGCAGTTCCCGCACCTGTTCAAGGTCGGCCCCAACACCAAGATGAACGAGATCGTCCACGCCCATCTGCCGGGCATCAATCTCGTCCACCTGCCGACGCCGCCGCCCCAGATCCGGGCGCTGACCGATCACGTCTATTTCTATCTCGACCGCACCTCACCGCTCTGGCCGGAATTCAGCACGGCGAGCTCGATCGGCATGCATTTCTCCGGCGACTGGCCCGATCTCGAAATGGAGCTCTGGGCCGTGCTGGAGGGCAGGCGATGAGCAACGACGGCTCCGATCCGTTCGGCCGCTCGGACCGGACCTTCATCCGGCCGAACCCGGCCGGACGGCGCGTGCCGCCGCCCTCGCGCCCGGCACCGGGAGCGCCGGGCCAGCCGCCGCAGGGCCAGCCCTACCCGCCGCCGAACGCGCCCTATGCGCCGCCTGCAGGCTATCCGCCGCAGGGCTCGCCCTATGCCCCTTCCGGCGCGCCGCAATACCCGCAATCGGCGCCCTCGCCCGGCGTGCCGGGCGGCGACGAATGGATGGCGACGCCGCAGCCGCGGCCGAGCGCGCCGCCGCCGCCACAGCCGGGCTATGTGCCTCAGCCTCTGCCGAAGCGCGAGCAGATGCTGACGCCGAACACCAATCCGCTGCTCAAGGCGGCCGGCCCGCTGCTGCTGCTGCTCGGACGCCTGCGCGCCAATCTCTCATCCGCGCCGGCGACGCAGATGATCGGCCAGGTCGGCGAGACGATCGAGGCCTTCGATCACGAGGTGCGGGCGGCGGGCTTCACCGCCGAGCAGGCGCGCACGGCGAAATACATCATCTGCGCCTTCGCCGACGACATCGTCCAGAACATCCCGGGCGAGGACCGCCATGTCTGGACCCAGTACAGCATGCTCTCGCGCTTCTTCGGCGAGCGCATCGGCGGCGTGCGCTTCTTCGAGGAGCTCGAGCGCGCCAAGAAGGATCCGAGCGTCAATTACGACCTGCTCGAGCTGATGCATGTCTGCCTGGCGCTCGGCTTCGAGGGCGTGCACCGCACCTCGGCCGGCGGTGCCGCCAACCTGCAGATGATCCAGCGCAGCCTGTTCGAGACGCTGCGCCGGGTGAAGCAGCCCGATCCGGAACTGTCGCCGCGCTGGCAGGGCCAGGCGCTCGCCTCGCGCGTCGCCGGCTTCAGGGTCCCGGTCTGGTCGGTCGCCGCCGTGGCGGCGGTCGCCGTGCTCGGCCTCTATTTCATCTTCCGCGCCCTGCTGGGCGGCAATGCCGAAGCCTCGGCCAGCGCGCTGCTCACGGTCCATCCCAAGGGCGACATCGAGATCGTCCGCAAGGTCGCCGCCAGGCCGCCGCCGCCCCTGCCGCCACCGGCGCAGCCGCCGAAGGTCTGCGGCACGGTCAAGCCGCCGATCACCTGCCAGGTGACGCCGAACCTGATCATCGTGCGCCTGGTCGACATCACCCTGTTCGAACCCGGCCAGGCCGTGGTGCGCGACGAGTTCCGCCCGCTGATCGAGCGCATCTCCGCCGTGCTCAACGAGGAAGGCGGCGCGATCAAGGTCGTCGGCCACACCGACTCGCAGCCGATCCGGACGGCACGCTTCCCCTCCAACCTGCAGCTGTCGCAGGCGCGCGCCGTCGCCGTCGGCGATCTCCTGAAAAGCAAGCTGAACCAGCCAAACCGGATCAGCACCGAGGGCAAGGGGCCCGACGCGCCGATCGACACCAACGCAACCCAGGCCGGACGGGCGAAGAACCGGCGCGTCGAGATCCTGATCCAGCGCAACGGCTAGGACGGACGACGATGCAGGAGACGGATCGACCATGAACCTCGCGACATGGCTCAGGATCGCAGCCATTCTGGTCGGCGCGCTGGCGCTGGCGCTGCTGATCTGGTTCGGCGGCCCGTTCGTCGCCTTCGGCGAGGTGCGCCCGTTCGAATCGCTCTGGGTCAGGCTGCCGGTCGCGCTGCTGTTGCTGCTGGGCGCGCTCGGCTGGATCGCCTGGATCGTGATCAGCCGGCGCAAGGCCGTCGCCGCGCTTTCCGAGGCGATGGCCAGGGAAGAAGCCCAGACCGGCGACGGCGCGGCGCTCGGCGCGGCCATGCGCGACGCCCTGGCGACGCTGCGGCGGACCCGCGGCAAGGATGGCGGCGATTATCTCTACGACCTGCCCTGGTATGTGATCATCGGCCCGCCGGGCGCCGGCAAGACTACGGCGCTGGTCAATTCCGGGCTGAAATTTCCCCTCGCCCGCGGCGGCCAGACGCCCGCGGCCGTCGCCGGCAGTGGCGGCACCCGCTATTGCGACTGGTGGTTCGCCGAGGAAGCGGTGCTGATCGACACCGCCGGCCGCTACACCACCCAGGACACCGACAGCAGGGCGGAGCGGGCGAGCTGGCTCTCCTTCCTCGACCTGCTCAAGGCCAACCGGCCGCGCCAGCCGATCAACGGCGTCATGGTCGCGATCAGCGTCGAGGACTTGCTGACCTCCTCGCAGGAGGAGGTCGCCGCCCATGCCGAGGCGATCCGGGCGCGCCTGCTCGAGCTGCACGAGCGGCTCAAGATCGACTTCCCTGTCTATGCGGTCTTCACCAAGGCCGACCTGATCGCCGGCTTCAACGAGTTCTTCGCCGCGCTCTCCGAGCCGCAGCGCCGCATGGTCTGGGGCCACACCTTCCAGACCGTCGACAAGACCCGCAACATGATCGGCGACGTGCCGCCCGAATTCGACGCTCTGATCGAGCGGCTGAACGAGCGCCTGTCCGACCGCCTGCAGGACGAGCATAATCCGACCGCACGCGCCCGGCTGTTCGGCCTGCCGAGCCAGATGGCGGCGCTGAAGCCGACCATCGTCGATTTCCTCGGCCGCGTCTTCGAGCCGACGCGCTATCAGTCGAGCGCGACGCTGCGCGGCTTCTACTTCACCTCCGGCACCCAGGAAGGCACGCCGATCGACCAGTTGATCGGCGCGCTCTCCCGCAATTTCGGCAGCGAGCACGCCGATTCCGGCGCCTATTCTGGCCGTGGCAAGAGCTTCTTCCTGACCGATCTGATCCAGAAGGTGATCATCGGCGAATCCGGCTGGGTCTCGACCGACCTGCGTGCCGCGCGCCGCGCGACCCTGCTGCGCATCGCCGGCTTCGGCGCCGTCGCGCTGGTCTCGCTGGCGCTGGGCGGCATGTGGTGGACGAGCTATGCGCGCAACAGCGACCTGATCAACCAGACCAATTACGCCCTCGCCGACTATCGCTCCAGCGCCGCCCCGGTGCTGCAGGAGACCACGCTCTCCGACCGCAATTTCAGCCGCATCCTGCCGCTGCTGCACAAGCTGCGGCATATGCCGGCCGGCTATGCCGACAAGGACGAGCCGACGCCGGTGGCCGCCACCTTCGGCCTCAGCCAGCGCGAGCGCCTGCAATCGGCGACGCAGGAGAGCTATCATCAGGCGCTGGAGCGGCTGCTGCGCTCGCGCATCGTCTTCCGGCTCGAGGAGCAGCTCGAGGCCAACGTCAACAATCCCGGCTTCATCTACGAGGCTCTCAAGGTCTATCTGATGGTCGGCGGCCGTGCCCCGCTCGACCGCGACCTCGTGCTCGCCTGGATGCGGCAGGACTGGGCCGAGAATCTCTTCCCCGGCGCCGCCAATGCCAAGGGCCGCGAGGCGCTGGAGGAGCATCTCGTCGCGCTGCTCGATCTCGACGACGGAGCTGAGCCGGTGGTCAAGCTCAACCAGCCGCTGATCGAGAGCAGCCAGCGTACGCTGCGCCGGCTCAGCATCGCCGAGCGCGCCTATGAACTGCTGCGCACGCAGGGGCGCAACGCCAGCCGCGACTGGGTCGCGGCGATCCGCGGCGGCTCCGATGCCCGGCTGGTTTTCGAGGGCGTCTCCGGCGAGGACCTCGACTCGATCAGGGTGCCCTTTTTCTACACCTATGACGGCTTCCAGAGCGCCTTCGTCGACCGGCTCGGCGATATCGGCGAACGCATCGAGAAGGAGCGCTGGGTGCTCGGCGACAATGCCGACCAGGCGGCGATCACCTCGCAATATGCCAACCTGTTCCAGGACCTGCTCAAGCTCTATGCCCGCGACTTCACCGCCTCCTGGCAGCGGGCCCTGCGCCGGCTGAAGCTGCGGCCCCTCAACGCCGACAAGCCGAAATATGTCGCGCTCTCGGCCATCGCCGCGCCGACCTCGCCCTTCAAGCAATTGCTCGAATCGATCCGCGACGAGACGCAATTGACCAAGGAGCGGGCGGCGAAGCGGCCCGCGGCGGCGCAGGCCGCCGAGAAGATGGCGGGCCAGGTCGCCGACAAGGCCGCCAAGACCCTGGAGGAGCGCGCCAATTATTCGCTCAGCCGGCTCGGCACCAGCCTGCCGCTCAGCGCGCCCGGGGTCGACAGGGTGCTCTCCGGCGGCGGCGAGGCGCTCGGCGGCAACATCGAGGCGCAGTTCAAGGCCTTCCACGTTCTGGTCGAGGGCGATGGCGGCAAGCGGCCGGTCGATCAGGCGTTGCAGATCTTCGCCGAGATCAACCAGAACCTCGCCATGGCCGCGACAACGCCTGGACAGGCGGCCGCCGCCAATGCCGCGCTGGTGCCGCTGATCGCCTCGCTGCGCGGCAACTCCTCGCGCTATCCGGCGCCGTTCGACGCGATGATCGTCGCCGCGGTCAACGATTTCGAGGGAGACGCGACCGGCGCCACGGTCTCGCTGCTCCGGCAGGCGCTCGCCAGCGACGTCGCGCGCCAATGCGCCGACATCCTGACCAACCGCTACCCCTTCGTGAAGGGCTCGACGCGCGAGGTGCCGCTCACCGCCTTCGCCAGCCTGTTCGCCCCCGGCGGCACCATGGACAAGTTCACCAAGGAGCGGCTCGACCCCTATATCGACAAGTCCGGCCAGAACTGGAGCTGGCGCCAGGACAGCCGGGTCGCGCGCGCGCTCTCGCCGACGACGCTGCGCGAGTTCCAGCGCGCCAGCGATATCCGCGAGGCCTTCTTTCCGACCGGCGGCAACCTGCCGAACTTCCAGATGGTGGTGGTGCCGACGGCGCTCTCCTCGGACGCGCAGAGCGCCAAGCTCGAGATCAACGGCTTCACCGTGGCCAGCCAGCAGGGCGTCAACACGCCGACACCGGTGATGTGGCCGGGCGCCGGGCTCAAGAAGACCTCGATCACCCTGTCGATCGGCGGCGCCAGCAACAATGCCGGCGGCATCTTCGGCGGCGGCTTCTTCTCCAGCAGCCCGGCCCCGGCGGCGGCGAGCGAGGTCAAGCTGTTCGAGCGCGACGGCGACTGGTCGTTCTTCCGGCTGCTCGATGCCGGCTCGGTGCTGCGCCAGGGCGACAATGTCGTGTTCACGCTCGCAGCCGGCGGCCGCCAGGTCGGCTATCAGTTCGGCGTCGGCTCGCTGAAGAACCCGCTGGTGCTGCCGGCACTGCGCGACATTCGCTGTCCGACGGGAATTTAAGCGCTCCTAACGGAATCTGGAGGGGGCTCGATGGGCCTTGGAGGAGACGAATGCCAGGAGAAGCGCGCAGCCGATACCCTTCGGTATCGGCGAGTCGTTTCGACGCCGCAGGCGGCCCTCGAAGGCCCACCTTCGGCGCCGGGAATTCGCCCGCCCGCGGCGTCGCGTCGCTTGCCGATACCCTGGGTATCGGCTTCACACCGCTCCTGGCGGATCGGACGAATTGCCGGCGTCGAGCCCCCTCCAGATTCCGTTAGGAGCGCTTAGATGAGCTGCGGGTTGTTCGGGAAGCTGCCGGGCAAGCGGGACTTCATCGCGCTGAATGCGCCGACGACCTTCCTGTCGGCCTACGAGCCCTGGCTCCAGGGCGGGCTCACCGCCAGCCGGCTCGCGCTCGGCGCCGGCTGGCAGGACGCCTTCCTGAACGCCCCGATCTGGCGTTTCTGGTTCGGCGGCGCCTTCTGTGGCACGACGGTCGCCGGAGCCTTCATGCCGTCCGTCGACGGCATCGGCCGCTATTTCCCGCTGACCGTCTTCGCCCTCGCCGGCCCCGGCGCCGCGATTCCGCCGCCGGAGCTCGACCCGCAGGACGGCTGGTTCGCGCAGGCCGAAGATTTCCTCTTGCGCGCGCTCGAGCCGGAGGCGAGCTTCGAAGCGGTCGCGCAGGCGCTGGGCGGGCTCGTCATGCCGAATGACGACCTCATGGCGGCTCCGCCCGCCGACATGGTCAGGCTCTCCGACGGCACGATCGTCAGCGCGCTCGATTCCGCCACCTTCCCGGCCCGGCTCTCGGCGCTGCGCATCGAGGATCACAGCCGCTCCTACGCCCATGCCAGCTATCTCTGGACCATCGGCGGCGACGATTTCGAGCCGCTCGCCCTCGTCAGCCAGAGCCTGCCGAGCCCTTACCTCTTCACCGGGCTCCTGACCGGGCGCTTCGACGCCTTCCTCGGCGCGGGATCGGCGGCATGAACGAGGTCCGCCCCGGCCTGGCCTTCGAGACGGGGTCGGTCAGCCATGCCGGGCGCGTGCGCAGCCATAACGAGGACAATCTGGTGCTGCGGCCTGAAATCGGGCTCTGGGCCGTGGCCGACGGCATGGGCGGGCACCGGAACGGGGCGATGGCGAGCGCGACCGTGGCGGCGAGCCTCGCCGCCATCGGCCCGGCCGCCTCCGCCGCCGAACTGCTCGAGCGGCTCGAGCGCGGCGTGCTCGAGGCCAATGCGGAACTGCGCCGCAAGATCCGCGAGCATGACGGCGCGACGATGGGCTCGACGCTCGCCGTGCTGCTCGCCCACGACCGCCATTTCGCCTGCGTCTGGTCGGGCGACAGCCGCATCTATCTCGTCCGCGGCGGGCGGATCACCCAGGTCTCGCGCGACCATACCGAGGCGCAGGACATGATCGAGCGCGGCCTGCTCACCGTCGAGGAGGCGCGGACCTGGCCGCGGCGGCACGTCATCACCCGCGCCATCGGCGTGCATGATCGGCCCGAGCTCGAGATCGACCATGGCGAACTGGAGAACGGCGACGTCTTCGTGCTCTGCTCGGACGGGCTGACCGACCATGTCCGCGACGAGGAGATCCTGCGCGCGACGATACGGGGCGGGGCGCAGGCCGCCTGCGACGCGCTGCTGGCGCTGACGCTCGAACGCGGCGCCAGCGACAATGTCACCGTCATCGTGGTGCGCTATCATCGCGACGGCGGAAGCGAGAAGACGCGCTGGGTGCCGAACATGCGCCAGCGCAGGAGCGACGCGCCATGAGCGACCCCGACCGCACCGTCTTCATGCCGCGCACCGGCCTCGCGCCGGGTGTGCGGCTCAACGGCATCTACGAGATCGAGCGCCTGATCGCGACCGGCGGCATGGGCGAGGTCTACCAGGGCCGCGCCATCCAGACCGGCGACGCCGTCGCGATCAAGATCGTGCGCTCGGACATGGCCCAGGACGCCAATGTCCTCACCCTGTTCCGCAACGAGGCGGCGGCGCTGCACAATCTCTACAACGAGGCGATCGTCCGCTACTATGTCTTCACCGTCGATCCGGCGACGCAGGCGACCTATCTCGCCATGGAGTTCGTCGACGGCCAGTCGCTCTCCGACCGGCTGAAGCAGGGCCCGCTGCCCTTCGAGGAGGTCGACCTGCTGCGCCGGCGCATCGCCTCGGGCCTGCACGCCGCCCACCTGCTCGGCATCACCCATCGCGACGTCTCGCCGGACAACATCATCCTGCCCGGCGGCCAGGTCGCGCGCGCCAAGATCATCGATTTCGGCATCGCCAAGTCGAAGCTGGCAGAGAAGACGGTGATCGGTTCCGGCTTCGCCGGCAAATTCAACTACGTCTCGCCCGAGCAGCTCGGCCTCTACGGAGCGGAGGTCACCGGCAAGTCGGACATCTACAGCCTCGGCCTCGTGCTCGCCGAGGCGCTCGGCGGCCGCCCGCTCGACATGGGCGGGACGCAGATGCAGATCCTGGAGAAGCGCCGGCGGGTGCCGGACCTCTCGGCCATCGACAAGCGCATCCGCCCGCTGCTCGCGCGCATGCTCGCGCCCGATCCGAAGGACCGCCCGGCCGACATGGCCGAGGTCGCGGCCTGGCAGGTCAGGGGCGGTGCGAGCCCCGCCGGCGGTGGCCGCGGCTTACCCTGGACGCTGGTCGCCGGGGTCGCGGTGATCGCGCTCCTTGCCGCCGGCGGGCTGGCCGCGTGGCGAATGCTCGGCGGCACGGCTCCGAGCCAGCAGGCCATGAACGCTCCGGTGCCGTCGTTGAGCGACGAGCGGCCATCGCCGCCATCGAGCACCGGATCGAGCGCTCCTCCGCCGGAGCTCACGCCCGCGAGCCCGCCACCGGCAACGCCGGCGCCGGCACCGCAACCGGCGAGCCAGACCGAGCCGCCCGCCCTGCAGCCGCCGGCAACTCCGACGCCGGCATCGACGCAGCCGCCGCCGGCGCCGCAGCCGGCCGCGCCGGAGCTGACCTCACCCCCGGCTGCGTTGCCGCCTGCGCCCGCCCCGGATCCGAAGCCCGCCGCGATGGCTCCGCCGGCGCCCGGCCCGGAGCCCGAGCCGCGCACCGCCGCCGAGCGGACCGAGCGCTATGTCACGAGTTATGACGGCGGCGCCTGCTTCTTCCTCTGGCCGACGGCGATCGCCGACAAGCGCGCGACCATCGAAGGCTTCGGCAGCACGGCCGAGCCCTTCGTCGCCTTCGACGCCGCCTTCAAGAAGGCGCAGGGCTACGAGGCGCAGATCAGCCTGCGCTCGGTGACGACGGCGCAATGCCCGATGGTCGATTTCCTGCGCCAGCTCGGGCGCGGCATCGACCGCAGCCCGGCCATGCAGATCGGCGCCTTCACCATGCGCAGCGGCGACACGCTCTCCGGCACGGTCGAAAGCGACCCCCGCCAGCATCTCGACATTCTGCTCATCGGCGATGACGGGCTGGTCTACAATCTGGCCAATTACACGCGCCGGGAGGGCGGCAAGGCGAGCTTCAGCCTCAAGCTCGAATCGACCGGCGGCTCGGCCGCGCCGGTCCGCCCGCAGACCGTCCTCGCATTGGTCAGCCCGGCGCCGCTGCCGACGCTCGCCGGCCCCAACCCTGCCCCGGCCGGAGACGTCTTTCCCGGCCTGCGCCAGGACATCGCCCGCGCCGGCGGCAAGGTCGGCGTCGGCATCAAATATTTCCGGATCGAGTGAGTAGCCGTCATTCTCGGGCGGAGCGAAGCGCAGACCCGGGAATCTCCTGACGAGCGAGGCACCCCATGGAGCCTTCTCCAGCAAGAGATGCCCGGGTCAAGCCCGGGCATGACGTGCGCGAATCGTCACGCCTCGCGGTAGAGCTCGCCCCACTCGTCCTGCCACAGCCCCTCGGCATCCTCGACGACGATCGGCGCCTTGATCTCGTTGGCGAGGCGGACGGCGGAACGGAAGCCCTCGACCGGGTCGAGCTCCTCGCTGACGAAGTCGTTGGCGAGATGGCCGGCAGCCAGTTCCGCCGGACAGGCGATGCGGATGAAATTCTTGCCGTCGCGCTGGCCGAGGCTCAGCGTGATGGCATCGGGCTGCGGCTCGTCGACCTGCTCGAACCGGTTCTTCGCCATCGTCGTCTCCTCGCATCTGCGATCGATTGATCATGGGCCATCGCCTTGCCCGCGGCAAATCCGCGGTGGCCGGCCCCGATGGGCTTGGCCTGATCTGGCCGGCATTCGCCTATCGCTGCGGCAGGCGCGCCGATGCCGGGCCCGGGCCGCCGCGGACGACCTTGTAACGATCGAGCCTGACCTTGATCATCTCGTCGAATTTCTTGTGGACCTCGGAGAGCGACAGGGTCTTGGTCTCTCCGCCGGACTGCGCATAGAAGATCGGCCGGTTCGCCTCGGCCGGGCGCGGCAGCAGCGCGGCCGCGCTGGCGCCGGGCGTCTCCTCCATCGTCTCGATGAAGGTCTGCGCCGCATCCGGCCCGAGGAAATGGATCAGGTAGATTTCGCCGCCGGTGAGGTGGCGGCCCATCGCCTTTTCCAGCCGGAGCGTGTCGCGCTTCAGCATCTCCGCCGCCAGCAGCGCCGACAGATAGGGCTCGCGCCGCAGGTCGAGGATGCGCTGGCGCTCATTCGCGTCGGCGACGACGAACTGCCTGCCGTTGCGGCCGATCAGCGCCGCCTCGGCATGGAGCCCGTGCTTGCGGCCGAATTCGAAGATCACGCCGAGCCAGGTCTGCTCGATGAACTGGTAGAGCCCCGTCGCCGACGACGTCTTCGCCTGCACCGCCGTCGAGAAGGAGGATTCCTTGTCGGCGACCGCCATCAGCAAGGTCGGATCGGCCCCGACGATGCGCCCTGCCCTGACGATCATCTCGACCAGGTGGCGGCGGATCCTGATCGGCCCGAAAGTCAGGATCTGGTTCGGGTCGCCGCTCGAGGTGACCGGCGCCTGCGGCAGCTGCGTCCGCGGCGCAGCGGCCGGTGCGCCGGGTTTGCCCGGCAGGGTCGGCGGCACCAGGATGATGTTCGAGGGCGGCATTACCGGGATCGGCATCGCCGGCTGGGGCGGCGTGTCCGGCGCCGCCTGCTCCCTGATCGCCGCCAGCGACGGATCGGCGTTGAGCGCGAACTGCGTCGCCTGCCGCGCCGCTTCGAGGTCGCCCTCGACCGAGGACAGGATCAGCGAAGGCCGGGTCGGCGCCTTCAGCGACGGCGCCTCGACGCTTTCCATCGGCTCGAACCCGCCGCCGACCTCGGTCGAGCCCGGCCGCAGGGTCGCGACCGCGACGCCTCCGGCGATGCCGAGGACGGCCGCGCCGATGCCGAGGAGCGAGATCAGTCGCAACCGGGAATCGCCGCCCGCTGCGGCGAAGGCAGCCCCCGCGGCCATGGTCGCGGGATTGGCGCCGCCCGTCACCGCCCTGCGCGCCGCGGCGAGCCAGTCCGGGCCGTTGTCGTCCTTGCCGCCGCTCCCCTGCAGCTCGGCGATCATCCGGCGTGCCTGCTGGGCCGGGATGTTCGCCTCGCGCTCCAGCGTCGTGGCCGCCCCGCGCGGCCCCTGCTCGGCCAGCGCCCGGATCGCGAAGAACCAGAGCTGCAGCGAAATCCGCCGGCTTTCCAGCGGCGTGCCCTTGCAGGGCGAGACCAGGAAGCCGCAATGCGGGCAGGCATAGGCGCGCAGCTTCACGCGCGGCGCGAAGGCCGCGGTCTTCCCGCAGGCGGAGCAGGCGAGCGTGATGCCGCCCTGTCGCGCCTGCATGATGGTCTCGAGGCAGGCGTCCTCCTGGAATGCGGCCTGAAACTGCTTGAAGCGCTGACTCATCCCTCGCTACCGCTGCTGCCGCGCTCCGCAATAGGCAGGCGGCCCTTCCGCGACAAGCTCAGCCCGCCAGCAATGCCAGCCGCGCGACATCGTTCAGATGCATCTCCACCTCCGCCGCCGTTGCCTGCCGCGGCAGGCCCGATACGTCCCGGCCGGAGGCGTGCGCCTCGGTCAGGAAGGCGTTGATCTCGTCGAGCAGCATCGGCGCGGTCCGCGTCCCGTCGAGCAGGCTGACGAATTTGCGCACCACCACGCCGTCGAGCTCGACCGCGCGATGGCGCAGATCCGTGACGTGCGGGCCGCTCAGCGCCTGGCGGCGGGCCAGGAAGCTCGCGAGCGGCCGCTCGCTGATCCGTGTCGTCAGCCTGTGCGGCTCCAGATTGATCTCGAGCAGGCCGGCCCGGTAGATCGCCGTCAGCGCCTCGTTGAGACGGGCGGTCTCGCGTTCGAGATCGGGCCCGATACCGTCCCTGACCTCCTCCATCACCTCGGCGACCAGATCGCCATGGCGGATGCTGCCGGGCCAGGCCCGGCTCAGCGCCCGCAGGGCCGCCTTGGCCTGCGGCAGGTCGACGGCGAGCCGCACATCGTCGCCGAACAGGAAGGCCCTGACGCCGGGCCGCTCGTCGCTCTCCTCGGCCTCGCGCACATTCGCCGCCAGATGGTAGGGCGACAGCTCGAAGCGCGAGAAGCCGCGATGCAGCGCGATCTCGGCGCGGCAGAGCAGGGTCTGGCGGAAGCAGCGGCCGATCAGCAGGTCGAGGGACTGCTCCTGCCGGAGCGGCTGGTCGCTCGGAATCGCGTTGAGCAGCTGTTGCGCCGGCGCACGCGCGCCGCCGAAATTGTTGGGGAACGAGGCTTCCGCCAGGTACTGCAGCCCATAGGGCTCCGCCGCCGCCAGAACCTCGTGCAGGGCGAAGGCGCGCGCGCCGGGATTGAGATCGTCGTGATAGAGGACGTTGTCCGGAATCTCCTCGATCTGCCTCGCCCGCTCGCGCAGCGCCGCTCCGTAGAAGGTCTCGGCATCCGTCGCCTCGGCGAAGCGCTTGATCGCGGCGCGCGCGGCGCGGACCTTCGCCATCGGCTCGTCGATGTCGCGCGTTTCGTAGAGCATGACGTCGCGGGCGAGGTCGCGCAGCCGGCAGCCCGGCAGGGCGTTGTAGCTGACATAGGCGATGCCCTGCGGCATCAGCAATTCGCCGAACAAGGCGAGGATCCGCTGCCGCACCGGCTCCGGCACCCAGGAATAGACGCCGTGGACGAGGATGTAGTCGAAACGGCCGAGCTCCGCCGACACCGCCATGATGTCGAGATGATGGAAGCTGACATTGCTCAGCCCGAGCTCCGCCGCCTCCGCCTTCGCACGCGCGATCGCCCGCGCGCTGAGATCGATGCCGACCAGCTCCGCGCCGGGACATTGCAACGCCATCGGGATCAGGTTGCCGCCGCTGCCGCAGCCCAGTTCGAGCACCCGCATTGCCGCGGTCGGCGCCGGGCTCATCCCGTGGAAATGCGCGATCGTCGCCAGATGCGCGGGATGCGTCTGCGAGAAGGCGTGCCCGGGATAGGCGACCGCGTCGTAGGGGTTCGTCGCCATGTCGTTCATCGAGAAATCCTGCCTGTCCCGTTCCCGTGCTTTGCAGATCCGGCCGCGGCTCAGCAGCCGATCACCTTGAACTCGACGCGCCGGTCGAGCGCGTCGCTGGCATCGTCCCGGCCGGTGCCGATCAGGTTCTCGTTGTAGCCGCGCCCGGTCGCGATCATGCGGCTGCGGCTGTCGGGCGAGCCGACCTGGAGCAGCTCCATGACATATTGCGCCCGCAGCACCGATAGCCGCTCGTTGACCTGCGGCATTCCGGTGCGCGAGGTGTGGCCGACGATCTCGAGGCAGGCGCCCTTCTGCCGGGCGCGGGTCGCGATCTGGCTCAGCCACATCGGGTAGGGCTCGGTGATCTGCGGATTGGCGATGAACTGGGTCGAGCCCGGCTGGAACAGCAGCTTGACCATCAGCTGGTTGCTGGAGAGCCCGCTGTCCACCAGGTCGCCGAAGGCCTCGACCGCATCGTCCTTGCGGCCGAGCCTGCTGCTGGCGAGATAGGTGCCGATGCGCACGCGATGCTGATCGCCCCCGGGCAGCCCGCGCGCGGTCCGGTAGAAGGCGAGCGCCTCGCGATAGCGCCGCGCCTCGTATTCGAGGATGCCGTCATTGACCAGCGCCGCGACGTTGAGGTGCTCGGCATAGGCAGGGTCGATCGCGTCCCCGAGCTTCGTGGCCTGGCAGGTCTTGATGTAGGCCTCGGTCGCCGGGTCCTTCGTCCACATCGGCGAGTCGCGATAATAGCTCGTCGGCGTGACGTCGACGCCCTCGGGCTTCGCCCTGGCGACGCCCTTGGAGACGATGCGCTTCGACTTGAGATCGGCCAGCGTCAGGCAGATCCGGTAGGCGTCGCGCGCGCCGCCGGCGTCGCCCGCATTGTTGATCGCGGTGAAGGTGCCGATCAGCACCACCGGCTCGCGGGCCAGCGCCTCGGCCGAGAACGGCTGCACGGAGAAGCGCGGATAGGATTTGCCGACCAGCTCGACCAGCGACTGCTGCATCGAACGGGTCGAGGCCGACTGCGCCCCCGAGACGCCGTCGATCAGCGGGTCGATCACCAGCTCGACGCGCGCGCCTTCGACCTGAGCCTTCGAGAACAGGTCGCCGGCGGCGCGCTGCAGCGCCTCGGCAAACGGGAGCGGCGCCGGCGCGGCCGGAGCGCTTGGAGGCGATGTCTGGGCCGAGCCCGCGACAGGCGCGCCGAACAGCATCAGCAGCACATGGCAGACGAGCGATGAGCGACGCATCGAAGCCCCCTGTTCCATCCTGTCCGGAGCGGTCGCCCCGGCCACGCCAGCGGTGAATCCGGCCGAGCGGCCCGTCAGCGGCAGTTCTTCAGGGCGCCGCCGCCATCGCCGAGCTGGGCGCGCATCAGGGCATCGGTGCAGTCGCTCGAACCGGCGCCGCCACCCGGCCGGCGCGCCGCGCGGCCGCTGCGCGGCTCCGGCGCGGCCTCGATGCCGCCTGTCAGGATGTTCGTCGACTTGCGGTCGAGCACGACCCGCGGCTGCTGGACCTCGCGCGGCTCCTGCCGCTGCGGCCGCGTGCCCGGAGCCGCCGGCAGCAGTGGCTTCTGCGGCACCGGAAGCTCCTTCATAGTGGCCGAATTGATCCGCTCCGCCACCGCCTTCTCGCGCTCCTGGCGCTCCTGCGACAGCTTGGCCTTCTCCGCCTCGAGCGCCGCCAGCTCCTGCTCCTTCCTGGCGAGCTCCCTGGCGAGGCGCTCGCGCTCGCCCGGATCGGCGGTCTTCGGCGCCGCGGCGTCACCGGGCTTGGGCAAGGCGCGCTCGGCATCGGCGGTCTTGCCCGCATCGCGGCCGGCGAGATCGGTCGCCGCCTTGGCGCGATCCCTCTCGGCCTGCTGGACGCGCTCCAGCAGCGCCTTCTCCTTCGCCGCGAATTCCTGCTCGAGCTTGGCGCGCTCGCCGGGCTCCAGGCCGCGCCGCTCGATCAGGTCGAGCCGGGTCTTGGCGTCGACCGCGAAGAAGCTGTTGGGGAAGCGCTGGATGAAGGCCTTGATCTCGGCGGCGTTGTCGCTGCTGCGCAGGCGCTTCCAGATGTCGGCGTCGGTCTCCTCGCGGTTCAGGTAGAAATCGCCGAGCAGCGACAGCGACAGTTCCGGCGTCTGCTTGCCGCCGGTCGAATCGTAGACAGCCTTCTGGACCCGGCGGAACAAGGTCGCGATCTCGAGGCCCGGCTGCTTGATCTCCTGCACCAGCGCCGCCGTGAACGGGCTGTTGCGCCCGGAACCGTCCGCGGCGACGTCGTTCGCCTGCGTCGCATAGGCGGTCACCATGCCCTGGGCCTTCGCGATCGGCGCCAGGCCGGAGCCGACCGAGAAGCTGCGCGTCGCCTGCTTCTTCGAGAGCTGGGCGACGAAGGGATTGTTGCGGCAGGCGTCGAGCACCATGATCTTGACGCCCTTGGCGAAGCCGAGCGCGGTGGTGACCTCGCTCAGCTTGAGCGTCTCGTACTGGACCGAGACCTCGTCGTCGATCTTGGCCTCGACCGGCACGAGGAAGTTCTCGCCGTTGAACTGGAAGCCGTGGCCGGCATAGTAGAACATCACCGCGTCGGCATCCTGGGCGAGGCGCGCGAAGCGGGACAGGGCGGCGTCCATGCCGCGCTTGTCGAGATCGATGCCGTCGACGACCTCGAAGCCGACCTTGCGCAGGGCCTCGGCCGTATCGCGCGCATCGTTCGGGGTATTGGGCAGGGCGGGTGCGTTCTTGTAGGTGGAATTGCCGATCACCAGCGCGACGCGGCGTTCCTGGGTCTGCGCCAGCGCCGGCATGGCGAGGAGCTGCGCAAGAACAGCGATCAGTGCACAAAATCTGACGGTTGCAGTCATGGCACCATTCCCTGCGTCACCCTAAAGAAAGTGACCCTGAAAATCCAGATATATCCGCCTGTCGTGACAGGCGGTTTGCTTGCTCCCCGTCTGGCCCGCTGCTAGCTTCATGGTGCTCGAACGCCTCCAGGAAGAGCGCCGGTGCAGGGACTTCGGCTACACCTGATTGTCGGGGTCACGGCCATTTTCGCCGCGTCCGTCGCCGCGGGCGTCGCGCAGGAGCGCGTACGGGCGCGCAGCCCGGCGCCGGCCGGCGCCAAGGTCTCCTTCGTCGACCTCCGGAACGATGCCCGCATCCCCGCCCGGATGACGATCCGCTTCGCCGTCGGCGGCATGGAGATCGCGCCCGCCGGAATGGCACGCCGCAACGCCGGCCATCATCATCTCCTGATCGACACCGAGCTGCCACCGCCAGGCCAGCCGATCCCGAGCGACTTCAACCACCTGCATTTCGGCGGCGGCCAGAGCGAGGCCGAGATCCTACTCTCGCCCGGCCGCCACACCTTGCAGCTGCTCTTCGCCGATCACGACCACGTCCCGCACGATCCGCCGGTGATGTCGGAGAAGATCACGGTCGAGGTCATGGCCGGGCCCGAGGAGAAGCCGCGCAGCGCCGCCGCGCCGAATGCGCAGGTGTTCTTCATCGGCCTCGAGGACGGCGCGACGATTCCGCCCCGTTCCGTGATCCGCTTCGGCCAGCGCAACATCGCCATCGCCCCGGCCGGCACGAAGCAGGAGCATGCCGGCCACCACCATCTCCTGATCGACACCGAACTGCCGCCGCTCGATCGCGAGATCCCGAGCGACTTCAACCATCTGCACCTCGGCCGCGGACAGACCGAGGCCGAGGTCGCCCTGCCGCCCGGAGAACACACGCTCCAGCTCCTCTTCGCCGACCACGAGCATGTGCCGCATGATCCCCCGGTGATGTCGCAGAGGATCAGGGTGCGCGTGCAGGAGACCTCGGTCGCGAACCCGGCTTCCGCCTCCGATGCGCGTGCCGCCACGGGCCGGACGCCGGCTCCCAACGATGCGGCGGTCTATTTCATCTATCCGCGCCAGGGCGAGGTGATCTATCCGACCTCGACCATCCGGTTCGGGCTGCGCAACATGGGCGTCGCCCCGGCCGGAATCGTGCGGCCCAATACCGGCCATCACCACCTGCTGGTCGACGTGCCGACGCCGCCGCTCGACGCCGCGATCCCGGCCGATCTCAACCACATCCACCTCGGCAACGGCCAGACCGAGCGGCGGATCACCCTGCCGCCGGGCGAGCACACGCTGCAGCTCATCCTCGGCGACGACCAGCATGTGCCGCACGATCCGCCGGTCATGTCCGAGCGGATCAAGGTCATCGTCGGCAATCCCAGGAAGCAGAGGCCGCGCCGATGACCCGCGCCGCCGTCACGCGCCCTGCCCTGCCCCGCCTCGCCGCCGCGGTCCTCTCGGCGGCCCTGTCCGCGGCGGCACCTCCGCCGCTCTCGGCCCAGTCGCTTCCGCGCCAGCCGGCGCCGCGCAACGCGACGGTCTATTTCCACTACCCGCTCGACGGGCTGCGCGTGCCGGAGCGCTTCACCGTGCGGATCGGCCTCAAGGAGATGGGCGTCGCCCCCGCCGGCATCGACAAGCCGAATACCGGCCACCACCATCTGCTGATCGACGTCGATCCGGGCCCGCCCGACCAGCCGATCCCGGCCGACTACAACCATATCCATCTCGGCAACGGCCAGACCGAGGTGGTCGTCACCCTGCCCAAGGGCACGCACACGCTGCAGCTGCTGCTCGGCGACCATACCCATGCGCCGCACAAGCCGCCGGTTATCTCTCAAAAGATCACAATCTACGTTCGATGAGGAGTATTGTGGGGCCGGCATCCAGTGCCGCAGCTCCGCCGGGAAAGATGAACGCCATGTCCTGGTTCCGGTGTCTCGCCCTCGCCGTCGTGGCCCTGCTCGCGCCGCTGGCCCCGGCCTTAGCCCAGGGCGGCGCCGTCACGCCGCCGCGCGTCGCGCTGGTCATCGGCAATGCCGCCTATCGCACGGCAGCGCTGGCGAACGCGGCGGCGGATGCGCGGGCCGTCGCGGACGCGCTGCGCCAGGGCGAATTCGACCTCGTCAGCGTCGAGAACGCCGACCGAGCCGCGCTCGAGCGTGCGGTCGCGGCCTTCCGCGGCAAGCTCGCGCGCGGCGGCCAGGCCGTGGTCTTCTATGCCGGCCACGCCGTGCACTGGCGCGGGCGCAATTTCCTCGTCCCCGTCGACGCCGGCCTGCGCGGACCGGCGGACCTGCCGCGCGAAGCGCTCGACCTCGACCAGCTCGTCGACGCGCTGATCGTCAGCCGCCCGGCGAGCGCCGTGATCGTGCTCGACGCCGCGCGCGACAATCCCTGGCAGGCGGCGCTCGGCGGCGGCAAGGGCCTCGCACCGGTCGAGCCGATCGAGGCCATCGCGATCATGGCGCCGGTCGCGCCCGGCCGCACCATCGCCGAGACGCCCGGGCGCTCGAACCCGGCGATCGCGGAATGGCTCAAGGCGGTCCGGACGCCGGGGCTCGACATGGCGACGGCGCTCGGCCGCATCCGCGATGCGGTGAGCCGCACCACCAGGAAGGCGCAGCAGGTCTGGATCTCCTCCCTGCCTCCAGCGGGGCTGGTGGTGACGCCGACCGCCGGTCCGGTCGCCGTGGCGCTGAAGACCCGTGGCGTGATCACCGCCCCGCCCCCGCCCGGCCCGCAATCCGACCAGCTCGGCCCCTACGAGCTCTCCTTCTGGGAGACGATCAGCAAGAGCCAGAACCCGGACGAGTATCGCGCCTATCTCGAAGCCTATCCGAACGGCCGTTTCGCCGGCCTGGCCCGCACGCGCGAGCAGTTCTACCGCAGCCGGGGGCAGGCCGGCGCCGCCTCGCAGCCACCCGTCACGGCCAGCGCCGCGCCGCCGGCAGCCCCCTCGCCCGCCGCCACCGCGCGCGATTGCGAGGAGTGCCCGCAGCTGACCATGGTCCCGGCCGGCAGCTTCGAGATGGGCTCGAACGAGATGTTCGAGTTCGAGAAGCCGGTGCGCTCCGTCGCCATCGCCGGCGCTTTCTACATCGGCACCTACGAGGTCACCTTCGAGCAATGGGACGCCTGCGTCGCCGAAGGCGGCTGCAGCCACCGCCCGGGCGACCGCAATCTCGGCCGCGGCAGGCGGCCGGTCACCGACATCCACTGGAACGACGCCAACGCCTATGTCGTCTGGCTGTCCTACAAGACCGGCCGCAAATACCGGCTGCCGACCGAGGCCGAATGGGAATACGCCGCCCGCGGCGGCACCGCGACCAGCTACCCCTGGGGCAACTCGCCAGACAAGGAGATGGCCAACTGCGTCGGCTGCAACGCCCAGCCGCGCCGCCAGGCGAGCGAGGTCGGCCAGTTCCCGCCGAACCGTTTCGGCCTCTACGACATGGCCGGCAACGCCGCCGAATGGGTCGCGGATTGCTGGAGCGAGAACTATCGCGCCTCGCCGCGCGATGGCAGCGCCTATGCCCCTCCGGGCTGCCGCGAGCGCGTGCTGCGCGGCGGCTCCTTCAACAACGATCCGCGCTATCTGCGTTCCGCCGCCCGCTTCAAATACGAGAGCGACGTGCGCTTCTACACCAACGGCTTCCGTGTCGTCCGCGAGCCCTGAGCCGGCGAGCCGGAGAGCCGGCATCCGCCGGCGATCCGCACACAGTTGCACACGGGCGCGGCCCGGCAGCATTTTGTTGTTCTCTTCACGGTGGCGGCACCGCTAATCTCAGTCCCGCTAAGGGATGAGACGAATCGGCAGCGGCTCGGCTCGAGGCCGCGCCGTCGAGGAGGCGCCATGCGGACCGGCCTGCGGCTTCTGACCTGTGCCTTGCTGACACTCGCCGCGATGGCCGGCGTGCTCCTCTCCGGCTCCTCCCCGGCGGCGGCCCAGCAGCGGCGTTTCGCCTTCGTCATGGGCAACGGCGCCTACCAGAACATCGCGAAGCTGCCGAACGCCCTCAACGACGCCGATGCGACGCGCGCCATGCTTCGGGAGGCGGGCTTCGACGTCACCTCTGCGACCGACCTGTCGCTCGCGGGTCTGCGGGCCGCGCTCGACGTCTTCGTCGACAAGGTGAAGCAGGCCGGCGCCGGGACGACCGCGCTCGTCTACTATGCCGGCCACGCCGTCCAGCTCGACGGCGCCAACTACATCCTGCCGACGGATGTGCGCCCCGAGAGCTCGGCGAACATTCCGAACCAGTCGCTCTCGCTGACGGAGATTCTGCGCAAGCTCGACGCGGCCGGCGCCAAGGCCAAGATCGCGATCCTCGACGCCTGCCGCAACAACCCCTTCGCCGGGCGCGAACTCTCGCGGGGCCTCGCCCTCCAGATGGTCGACGGGGCCGCCGAGGGCATCCGCAGCGAGGCCGGCCTCGCTCGCATCGATTCCAACAGCGGCACCTTCGTCGCCTTCGCGACGTCGCCCGGCTCCACCGCCGCCGATGGCGCCGGCCCCAACAGCCCCTTCACCGGCGCTTTTCTGCGCGAGGCCCGCGAGCCCGGCCTGCCGATCGAGCAGGTCTTCCGCCGCATCCGCCTCGCCGTCTACGACACCACCAACGGCGTCCAGATCCCCTGGGACACCTCCTCGCTGATCACCGATTTCAGCTTCTTCCAGCGCCCCGCCTCGGCCCCTGCGGCGCAGCCGGCCATCGCCGGCGCCGTCCCACTCGCGACCCGCCCGACCCCGGCCGCGCTACGCGCCATGTCCCCGGCCGACGCCTACCGCGCCGCCATCGCCTGGGATCGGCGCGACATCTACCGCGGCGTCGTCGACGCCAATCCCGACGACCCGAACACGCTGCGGCTGCACCGCATCCTGTCCCAGCGCACCGAGGAGACCGCCTGGGCTGAGACCGTGCTCGCCGGCGATGCCGAATCCTTCAGGCTGTTCGCCCGCCTCTATCCCGGCTCGCAGCATGTGAGCGAGGCGCTGCGCCTCGCCGCCGGCGCCCCGAGCCGCAACCGCGTCCAGGTCGCGCAGACCTGCCCGGTATGCCCGGCCCTGCAGCAGCCGCAACCGCGCGTGCGCCGCGCCGACTATACGCCGCGCACGCCCTCGTCCGGACGTCCCGGCACGCCGCGGCCGCCACAGGCTGCGCCGTCTCCGCCGCCGGTCTATGCGCCGCCCCTGCCGGCCATCCTGCCCGAGCGGCCGCGCTGGACCGGCTTCTATGTCGGCGGCTCGGTCGGCGGCGGCCAGCAGAGCGGCCGCACGACGGTCGCCGGTCCCTTCGGCAGCCCGACCGTCACGCCGACGACGACCACCACCAACACGACGACCACGACGACGACCACGACGCAGCAGGTCGAGCTGGGCTCGACCGTGGCGACCATCACCTCGACGACCAGCTCGACCAGCACCACGGCCGTCACCGTGGCCGGGACGCCGACGCTCGCGCCCTGGGCGATCAGCCCCTCCGCAGTGCCGCGCAGCCTCGTCCCGGAAGGATCCGGCGCGGCGGGAGGCGCCCAGTTCGGCTTCAACTATCAGGTCGGTGCGGTCGTGATCGGTGCCGAAGCCGACATTTCGGCGGCCAGCCTCGGCGGCAGCAAGAGCGTCTCCGCCAATCCCGGCACGCAGTTCACCACCCGCTCCAGCAACGAGCTCTCCATGCTCGGCACGGTGAAGGTGCGCGCCGGCATCGCGCTCGGCGATTTCCTGATCTATGGCTCGGGCGGCTATGCCTACGGCCTCGTCGAGCAGAAGGGCTCGATCATGCCGGACAATCTCCAGACCACCTCGGCCGCCAGCGGCTCGCATTCCGGCCTTCTCAGCGGCTGGGCGCTCGGCGGCGGCGTCGAGTATGCGATGGCCCCCGGACTGTCGGTCCGGCTCGACTACACCCATTACGAGCTCGGCCAGAAGCGCCTGCTGCTGCAGGACTTCACCGGGCTCGCCCCCGGCCAGTATGCCAGCATGCGCACCCGCACGGCGGGCGACATCGTCAAGGCCGGCTTCAACTTCGGCTTCTGACGCCCGCGCGAAGCGGAAAGGCCGCCGTCCGGCAGCGGCCTTCCGGTTCCGCCGGGCTCACCACATGTCGAGCGCGACCCTGGCCTCGTCCGACATGCGCGACTGGTCCCAGGGCGGGTCGAACGTCATGTTGACGGTCACGCCCGCGACACCGGGCACGGCGCCGACCGCGTTCTCGACCCAGCCCGGCATCTCGCCGGCGACCGGGCAGCCCGGCGCCGTCAGGGTCATGTCGATCGTCACCTGACGGTCGTCGGCGATGTCGACGCGATAGATCAGGCCGAGCTCGTAGATGTCGGCCGGGATCTCGGGATCGTAGACCGTCTTGAGCGCGGCCACGATGTCGTCGGTCAGCCGGTCGATCTCCTCCGGCGGCAAGCCGGCGCTCGCGCCCATGGTGGGCGCGTTCGGCTTGAGGTCATCGGCAATGGTGTCGGTCATCGCAAAACTTCCGTTCGGCGCAGGGCGGGCTCACGAGCCGGCGGAGCGTCAGGAGAACAGCTCTTCCGCCTTGCGCAGGGCTTCTACCAATGTATCGACTTCCTCCAGCGTGTTGTAGAGGCCGAAGGACGCACGGCAGGTCGCGGTCACGCCATAGCGGGCGAGCAGCGGCATGGCGCAATGCGTGCCCGCCCTGACCGCGACGCCGGCGCGGTCGATCACGGTGGCGACGTCGTGGGCGTGCGCCCCGGCGAGCTCGAACGCGATGATCGCGCCCTTCTCCTTGGCCTTGCCGAAGATCCGGATCGAGTTCATCTCGCCGAGCCGCTGCATCGCATAGGCGTTGAGCCTGGCTTCGTGGGCGGCGATGTTCTCGCGCCCCAGCGCCATCATGTAGTCCAGCGCCGCGCCCAGTCCCACCGCCTCGACGATCGCCGGTGTCCCGGCCTCGAAACGGTGCGGCGGGTCGTTATAGGTGATGGCGTCCTCGCTGACGGTCGCGATCATCTCGCCGCCGCCTTCATAGGGCGGCAGCTTCTCCAGCCATTCGCGCTTGCCCCAGAGCACGCCCGAGCCGGTCGGCCCGTAGGTCTTGTGGCCGGTGAAGGCGTAGAAGTCGCAGCCGAGCGCCTGCACGTCGACCGGCAGGTGCACCGCCCCCTGCGAGCCGTCGACGACCAGCGGGATGCGATAGGCCTGGCAGATCTTCGCCACCTCGGCGATCGGGACGATGCTGCCGATCGCGTTCGACATATGCGTCAGCGCCACGACCTTGGTGCGCGGCGTGATCAGCTTCTCGAATTCCTCGACCAGGAAATTGCCGTCCTCGTCAACCGGCGCCCACCGGATCACGGCGCCGTGCCGCTCGCGCCAGTAGTGCCAGGGCACGATGTTGGAATGGTGCTCCAGGAGCGACAGGATGATCTCGTCGCCCTCCTGGATCTTGAGATGGCGCCCGAGCGAGGACGCCACCGTGTTCAGCGCCCCGGTCGAGGAGCGCGTGAAGATGATCTCCTCGAGATGGGCGGCGTTGAGGAAGCGCCGGGCGCTCTCACGGGCCGCCTCATAGGCCTCGGTCGAGGCGTTGGCGAGATAGTGCAGGCCGCGATGGACATTGGCGTATTCCTCGCGCATCAGCCGCGTCATCGCCTCGATCACCGCTTCCGGCTTCTGCGCCGAGGCGGCGTTGTCGAGATAGACCAGCTTCTTGCCGTAGACCTCGCGCGACAGGATCGCGAAGTCCTTGCGGATCGTCTCGACGTCGTAGGGCTTCGCGATCGCGTTCATGTCACGCCTTTCCGGCGGGCTGGGCGGGCCGGTCGGCGACCAGCTCGCCGGCATGCCCCCAATCCTCGCGCTCGATCTCCTGGATCACGATATGGGTGTTCTGCGGGTTCTTCCCGAGCACGCGGACCAGCGTCTGCGTGAACTCCTTGACGATCTGGGCCTTCTGCTCGCGCGTCGCGCCCTTGGTGATCTGGAGGTTCACATAGGGCATCAGGCGGCTCCCAGCCGGGGAGCGCCGTCGCGCTGGGCGAGCCAGGCGTCGATCTCGCGGCCGACGATCTCGTGCACGCCCTCGTCGCTGACGAAATCGGCGACCTCGCCGACGAAGGCCGCGAGCACGAGCGCCTCGGCCTGCGGGCGCGGCAGGCCGCGCGCCATCAGATAGAAGAGCTGCTCGGCGTCGATCTGCGCCACGGTCGCGCCATGGCCGCAGACCACGTCGTCGGCGAAGATCTCGAGCTCGGGCTTGTTGAACATGGTCGCGCCGTCGTTCAACAGCAGCGCATGGCTCTTCATGCCGCCATCGGTCTTCTGCGAATGCGGGCGGACGATGACCTTGCCCTGGAAGACGCCGGTGGCCTCGCCGTCGACGATGCTCTTGAACAGCTCGCGGCTCTCGCCATGCGCGGCGGCATGGTCCATCACCAGCGTGACGTCGGAATGCTCGCGCCGGCGCAACAGGTTGATGCCGCGCAGCGCCGCGCGGCTGTGCTCGCCGCCATAGCGCAGGAAGCTCTGCTGGCGCAGCAGGCCGCAATTCACCGCGACCGCGACCGAGTCGAAGGCGGCATGGCCGCCGAGCTCGACGAGCAGCGACTGCACCTGCACCGTCTCGGCGCGCTGGCGGGTGACCATGCGGACGTGCTGGACCTCGGCTCCGTCGCCGACGACATAGCAGGTGGCGTGATTGATCTGCACCGGTGCCGGTCCGACGTTCTCCTGCAGCTCGACGATCGTGACCTTGGCGCCGGCGCCGATCCTGACCAGAGAGCGCGAGACGATCGCCGCCTCGCTCTGGCCGGAGCCGAGGGCGAGCAGCACGAGCGGCTGCTCGAACGTCGTGCCGGGCGCGATATCGAGCACGACGCCGTCCTGGGCGAAGGCGGCATTCAGCATCAGCGCGCTGTCGTCGCGCGCCACCTCGGGCGCCGCGAAGGCGGCCGCGATCGCATCGGGCGCCTCGGTCAGCGCCTCGGCCAGGCTGCGCACCGAGCCCCCTGCCGGAAGGCCGTTCAGGTCGGAATCGGCCGCGCTGAACAGCCCGTCAATGGTGACGAAGCGCCGGCCGGCGATCGTTTGCAGCGCCAGGCGGTCGGCGATGGCCTGGGACCGGGCCGGGCGCCGCACCAGCGGCTTGGCCTCGCGCAGCAGCGTGCGCAGATCGGTATAGCGCCAGGATTCGAGCCGGCGATGCGGCAGGCCCTTCGCCTCGAAGCCGGAAAAGGCGTCCTCGCGCAGCTTGCGCATCGCGCCCGCGCCCGGCAGCTCCGCCTTGATGTTGGCGAACTGCTCGGCGAGCTGCTGCTCGGCCGCGGTCTTGAGCGGGGTGATGATCGCCATCACGCGGCCTCGCCATAGGCCGCGTAGCCGCTCTTCTCGAGCTCGAGCGCCAGTTCCTTGCCGCCGCTGCGCACGATCCGGCCCTTCGACATCACATGCACCGTGTCGGGCACGATATGGTCGAGCAGGCGCTGGTAATGGGTGATGACCAAGAAGCCGCGGTTCTGGGCGCGCAGCGCGTTGACGCCCTCGGCGACGATGCGCAGCGCGTCGATGTCGAGGCCGGAATCGGTCTCGTCGAGGATGCACATCGAGGGCTGGAGCAGCGCCATCTGCAGGATCTCCATGCGCTTCTTCTCGCCGCCGGAGAAGCCGACATTGAGCGGCCGGCGCAGCATCTCGCGGTCGATGCCGAGCTTGTCGGCGGCGCCGTTGACCTGCTTGATGAAGTCGGGCGTCAGCAGTTCGGCCTCGCCGCGCGCCTTGCGCTGCGCGTTCATCGCCGCCTTGAGGAAGGTCATGGTGGCGACGCCGGGGATCTCCAGCGGGTACTGGAAGGCGAGGAAGATGCCGGCGGCGGCGCGGGCGTCGGCCTCCATCTCCAGGATGTTCTCGCCGTTGAGCAGGATCTCGCCGTCGAGGACCTCGTAGTCCTCCTTGCCGGCGATGACATAGGACAGCGTCGACTTGCCGGAGCCGTTCGGCCCCATGATCGCGGCGACCTCGCCGGCGTTCACGGTGAGGTTGAGGCCGTTGAGGATCTGCTTGTCCTCGTCGGCGATCTTGACGGTGAGATTGCGGATTTCGAGCATTGTTCAGAGTTCCATTCTGCTGGAGATGGTCGGGTCGGGCCCGACCATGACGCGCTTCACCCCGGCGCCATGCCCGGGCTCGGCCCGGGCGTCTCGAAAACGTTCGGGCGTCAGCCCACGGAGCCTTCGAGCGAGATCGTGATCAGCTTCTGCGCCTCGACGGCGAACTCCATCGGGAGCTGCTGCAGCACCTCCTTGACGAAGCCGTTGACGATCAGCGCCACCGCCTCCTCCTCGGAGAGGCCGCGCTGCTGGCAGTAGAACATCTGGTCCTCGCCGATCTTCGACGTGGTCGCCTCGTGCTCGAACACCGCCGTCGCGGTCTTGGCCTCGATATAGGGGATGGTGTGGGCGCCGCACTGGTCGCCGATCAGCAGCGAGTCGCAATTGGTGAAGTTGCGCGCCCCCGTCGCCTTGCGATGGGCCGAGACCATGCCGCGATAGGTCGAGTCCGACTTGCCGGCCGCGATGCCCTTGGCGATGATCTTCGAGGTCGTGTTCTTGCCGAGATGCAGCATCTTGGTGCCGCTGTCGACCTGCTGGGCGCCGTTCGAGACAGCGATCGAGTAGAACTCGCCGCGCGACCCGTCGCCGCGCAGGATGCAGGACGGATACTTCCAGGTGATCGCCGAGCCGGTCTCGACCTGCGTCCACGAGATCTTCGAGTTCCTGCCGCGGCAGTCGCCGCGCTTGGTGACGAAGTTGTAGATGCCGCCCTTGCCCTCGGCGTCGCCGGGGAACCAGTTCTGCACGGTCGAGTACTTGATCTCGGCATCGTCGAGCGCGATCAGCTCGACCACCGCCGCATGCAGCTGATTCTCGTCGCGCTTGGGCGCCGTGCAGCCTTCGAGATAGCTCACATAGGAGCCCTCGTCGGCGATGATCAGCGTGCGCTCGAACTGGCCGGTGTTCTGCTCGTTGATGCGGAAATAGGTCGACAGCTCCATCGGGCAGCGCACGCCCTTGGGGATGTAGACGAAGGAGCCGTCGGTGAAGACCGCGCTGTTCAGCGTGGCGAAGTAGTTGTCGGTCACCGGCACGACGCTGGCGAGGTACTTCTTCACCAGCTCGGGATGCTCGCGGATCGCCTCGGAGATCGAGCAGAAGATCACGCCCGCCTTGGCGAGCTCGTCCTTGAAGGTGGTGACGACCGAGACCGAGTCGAACACCGCGTCGACCGCGACCCGGTTCTCCGGCGCGACTCCGGCCAGGATCTCCTGTTCGCGCAGCGGGATGCCGAGCTTCTTGTAGGTCTCCAGGATCGCCGGATCGACCTCGTCGAGCGACTTCGGCGAGGCGCCCTTCTTCGGCGCGGCGTAGTAGTAGATGTCCTGGTAGTTGATCGGCGGGTACTGCACGCGCGACCAGCTCGGCTCGGTCATGGTCTTCCAGCGCCGGAAGGCATCGAGCCGCCATTCCAGCATCCATTCCGGCTCGTTCTTGCGGGCCGAGATGTAGCGGACCGTGTCCTCGGTCAGACCCTTGGCCGGCTTGTCGACCTCGACCTCGGTGACGAAGCCGTATTTGTACTCGGTCACGTCGATCGACTTGACCTGATCAATGGTCTCCTGGACCGCTGCCATGTCTACTCTCCAGTCGCGGGTTCAAGGGCCCGCCGGTTCGGTCTTCATATTGCCGGGAACGTCAGGCCGCCGCCTGCGTCCTCCGGTTGGGATTTGCGGCCAGAGCCTTCGCATAGGCCGCGAGAAACTGATCGATGTCCGCCTCGCAGGTGGTCCATCCGAGCGAGGCGCGCAAGGCCCCTTCGCTCATGGCGGGGTCGACGCCCATGGCGGACAGCACATGCGAGCGCCTGACCTTGCCGGACGAGCAGGCCGAGCCCGAGGACAGCGCCACCCCGGCGAGATCGAGCATGATCAGCGCCGTCTCGGCCTTCATGCCGGGCGTCGCGAAGGCGCTGGTGTTCGGCAGACGCGGCGCGCTGCGGCCGAACACGACCGTATCGGGCGCGAGCGCCGCCAGCCCGCTTTCGAGCCGGTCGCGCAACGCTGCGAGGCGCTCCGCCTCGGCGGCGAGCGCCGCAGCAGCCTCCTGCGCCGCCACGCCGAAGCCGACGATGCCGGGCAGGTTCTCGGTCCCGGCCCGCCAGCCGCGCTCCTGGCCGCCGCCGCGCAGCGGCTTGTCGGCGAGTTCGAGCGCCCCCGTGCGGAAGACGATCGCGCCGACGCCCTTCGGCCCGCCGATCTTGTGGGCGGAGAGCGTCAGAACATCCATGCCCAAGGCATTGATATCGACGGCGATCCTGCCGGCGGCCTGGACGGCGTCGGAATGCGTCAGCGCGCCATGGCGCCGGGCGATGCCGGCGATCTCGGCGATCGGCTGCAGGACGCCCGTCTCGTTGTTCGCCAGATGGACCGAGACCAGCGCGCGCTCGCCCGGCCGCTCGGCAGCGAGCGCCGAGAGCCGTTCGTCGATCCAGCCGGTATCGACCAGCCCTGCGGCGTCGACCGGGATCGCCTCGGCGCGCCCGGCCGGAAAGCGATGGCCGTCGCGCACGCAAGGGTGCTCGCTGGCGCCGTGCAGCAGCCGCGTCGTGGCAGCCCGCACGCAGTCGCGCGCGCCGCTGCAATCGCTCAGGCCGGGCGAGAGGATCGTCGCATTCGCCTCGGTGCCGCCACTGGTGAAAACGACATCGCTCGCCCTGGCGCCGCACAGCGCCGCGACCTGCTCACGAGCCTGTTCGATCGCGGTGCGGGCCGCCCGACCCTCGCCATGGACGGAAGACGGGTTGCCGGGCATCTGCAAGGCCCGCAGCATCGCCTCCGCCACGGCCGGGCGAACCGGCGTGGTGGCGTTGTGGTCGAGATAGCTGCGGGTTGTCGGGAACACCTGTGCTGCCGCTCCTGCGAAGGCCTGCCGGACGACATGGCATGAAATGCTTGAAATCGCACCCCTGCGCCGTGCTATAGCCGCCCGTCCGAGCCGCGATGGATCGGAACGGCAGGCGGCTTTCGCCGGCATGTTCCAGTTTCGTTCACGGCCGTTAGAACCATTCTAAGCGCCTGATGTAGGGCGCGAGCGGCAGGGCCGTCAAGGGTGGAGCGGGTACTCGGCGGCCGCATGGCCGTTTCCACCCGGTCCGCGCGCGGCCTCGCCCAGCAAGAGGCGGGATCAGATGCCTGAGGTGATTTTCAACGGACCGGCCGGCCGGATCGAGGGCCGCTACCAGCCCGCCAAGAAGCGCGGCGCGCCGCTGGCGATCATCCTGCACCCGCACCCGCAATTCGGCGGGACGATGAACAACCAGATCGTCTACAACCTGTTCTACACCTTCGTGAACCGCGGCTTCTCGGCCCTGCGCTTCAACTTCCGCGGCGTCGGCCGCAGCCAGGGCCAGTTCGACCACGGCGCCGGCGAGCTCTCGGACGCCGCCGCGGCGCTCGACTGGATGCAGGCGCTCAATCCCGAGGCCAAGAGCTGCTGGATCGCCGGCGTCTCCTTCGGCGCCTGGATCGGCATGCAGCTGCTGATGCGCCGCCCGGAGATCGAGGGCTTCCTCTCGATCGCTGCGATGGCCAATCGCTACGACTTCTCCTTCCTCGCCCCCTGCCCCTCCTCGGGCCTGTTCGTGCACGGCTCGGAGGACCGCGTCGCCCCGGTCAAGGAGGTGATGGCGGTGATCGAGAAGGTGAAGACCCAGAAGGGCATCCAGATCGAGCACGCCGTGGTCGAGGGCGCCAACCACTTCTTCGACGGTCGCGTCGACCAGCTGATGGAGCAGGTCGGCGTCTATCTCGACCGCAAGGTCGGCCCCGAGATCATCAAGAGCGAGCAGGAAAAGGCCTGAGCGCCCACGCCGTCATGCTCGCCCTTGTGGCGAGCATCCACGTCTTCAACGCCGCCTGCGACCAGCGAAGACGTGGATGGCCGGGACAAGCCCGACATGACGCGAAACCGCTAAACCATCGAGTCCCGTCATGACCGCCTTCAAGTCCGATTTCCTGCGCGTGCTCGACGAGCGCGGCCTGATCCACCAGATCTCCAATCCAGAGGAGCTGGATGCGCTCTGCCGGCAGGGGCCGCAGACCGCCTATGTCGGCTATGACGCGACCGCGACCAGCCTGCACATCGGCAATCTGATCTCGGTCACCATGCTCTACTGGTTCCAGGCGACCGGGCATCGCCCGATCACGCTGATGGGCGGCGGCACCTCGATGGTCGGCGACCCGTCCTTCCGCGACGACCAGCGCAAGCTGCTCTCCGTCGAGGAGATCAACGCCAACATCGAGAGCATCAAGAAGGTCTATTCGCGCATCCTGCGCTATGGCGACGGCCCCACCGACGCGCTGATGGTGAACAACGCCGACTGGCTGCTGAAGCTTAACTATGTCGAATTCCTGCGCGAGGTCGGCCGCCATTTCTCGGTCAACCGCATGCTGTCCTTCGACTCGGTGAAGCTGCGGCTCGATCGCGAGCAGTCGCTGTCCTTCCTCGAATTCAACTACATGATCATGCAGGGCTACGACTTCGTCGAGCTCAGCCGGCGCTATGGCTGCCGGCTGCAGATGGGCGGCTCCGACCAATGGGGCAACATCATCAACGGCGTCGAGCTCTCGCACCGCATGGGCGGTCCTCAGCTGTTCGCGCTGACGACGCCGCTGCTCACCACCGCCTCGGGCGCCAAGATGGGCAAGACCGCGAGCGGCGCCGTCTGGCTCAACGGCGACCTCTTCAGCCCCTATGAGTTCTGGCAGTATTTCCGCAACACCGAGGATGCCGATGTCGGCCGCTTCCTGAAGGTGTTCACCCGTCTGCCGCTCGACGAGATCGCCCGGCTCGCCGCTCTCGGCGGCTCGGAGATCAACGAGGCCAAGAAGGTGCTCGCGACCGAGGCGACGGCGCTGCTGCACGGCCGCGAGGCGGCCGAGGCGGCGGCCGAGACCGCCCGCAAGACCTTCGAGGAGGGCGCGACCGCGCTCGACCTGCCGAGCGTCGAGGTGTCCGCGGCCGAGTTCAACGCCGGGCTCGGCGTGCTCAACGCCTTCGTCACCGCGGGCCTGGTGCCCTCCACCGGCGAGGCGCGCCGCCAGATCAAGGCCGGCGGCCTGCGCGTCAACGACGTCCAGGTCGGCGACGAGCGCGCGACGCTGTCGCCCTCCGACCTGGTCGACGGTGCGGTGAAGCTCTCCTTCGGCAAGAAGAAGCACATCCTGCTGCGGCCGCACTGACGGCCACTGCGGCAGACGGTCGAGGCCCGGCCTAACGCTCGGCCGTGCCGGGCGCCGGCATCCGCGCGCCCGGGCGGGATTGCTCGAGCGGCCCGCCGCCGAGCGGGTCGACGAAGCGGCGCAGGATTCCGGGCGCGATCGCGGAAAGCGGGTTCACCGTCATTGTCGGCTGGCTGGCCGAGCCGGAAATACGGAAATTCACCGCGAACAGGCCGCCATATTGCCCGCCGCCGAGGATCATGCCGACCACTGGCACCTGGGCGAAGGCGTTGTTGAAGGCATAGCCCGGAACGAAGGTGCCGCCGATATCGACGCGGTCGCGGCCATAGTCGACATTGCCCTGGATGGTGAAGCCGACCTGCTGCCCCCACAGCACCGCATCGTTGATGTCGATCCGGCTGGCGCTGCGCACGAACTCGGCACGCAGCTTGGTGAAGGCGACTTCGCTCGCATCGATCCGCGGTGCCGGTGCGCCGGCGCCATCGAGGGCGCTCGGCGGCTGGCCGCCCTGCTGACCGACGACACGGCGGAGTGCCGGCTCGTCGCGGACCGTGAAGTTCCGCAGCAGCAATTCGCCGGGCTGGCGCCCCTCGCCGGCTCCGAGCTGCAGCACGAGGTCGCCGCCATGGGCCCGACGGTAGAGATCCAGAAAGCGCAGCGTCGCGCCGCCATTCTCCGACTGCACCACGATCGGACCGCCGCCATCGCCCTGCCGCGCCTGCTTGATCGACAGGTCGGCCTTGCCGATGCGGCCATGATAGGCGATCGAGCGGACGATCCCGTTCCGCCGCGAGAGCCTGAGCTGCGAATTGCCGAGCGCCTCGTTGTTGAAGCCGGTCAGGATCGGCACGTCGAGGTCGAGATCGAAATCCGGGCTCGACGTCGTGTTCTGGCCGCGTGCGCCGGTGCGGGCCGGCGCGGACGGCGCATCGAAGAGCTCGCGGATGAACGGCCGCGCATCGAGCACGGCTCCGCGCACCGAGAGCCTGGTCGCCCCGCCCTCGCGACCGATCTCGATCTTGGTCAGGTTGTCGCCGGGGGACAGGCGCAGTTGCGAGAAGCTCGCGCTCTCGAACCCGTTCTGCTTCGTCAGCGAGATGCGCCCCTTGGCGAGCAGCGGCGCGCTCTCGATCGTCAGCTCCTCGAGGTCCGGGCCGTCAGCATCGACAACATAGCTGAAGGAGGCCTTGCCCGCCCGCCCGGCGGGCTTGCTCACGCCCGGTATGCCCGAATCGATGGCGGCCTTTGTCAGGTCGAGCTCGACCCGCGGCGGCGCCTCCGGGCTCTTGCCGAGCGGCTTCACGACCTTGACCTGGATCGGCCCGCTGAGCCCGGTCTCGGGGCCGAAGCCGCGGCGCTTGAGCGCGGCATTGTCGAGCGTCAGCGAAACGATGGCCTCGCCCTGGCCCTTGGCGTTCTGCCTGAGCTCGATCGGCGCCCGCTCGCCGCCGATCTTGCCCTCGCCCTTGATCGAAAGCTGGCCGCGATCATAGTTCAGCGCCAGATTGGCGCCGTCGAGCTTTTCGCCGCCGAGCAGGCTGTCCGAGGCGACGTTCGACAGCGCCCCGCCGCTGCGGATCGCGACATCGGCGAACTGCAGGTCGTTGGCGAGCGGCAGGGCGAGCTGGCTGGTCAGGTCGATCGCGCCGCGGAGCGCGCCCGGCTCGATCTTGAGAGGCGAGAAGTCGCGCAGCGACGGGAGGTTGAGGAGCGCGACCAGGGCATCGGCCGAGCCCGTCGAGCGGAAGCCGATCCGCGCCGGCGGCCGCTCAGCCCAGGTATCGGACATGGCGAAGGTGCCCTCGCTCAGCGCCAGTTTGCGGCCATTGCCGAGCTCGGCCGTGGCCTGTGGAATGACGAGATCGACGGTGCGGCCGGTCGTCGAGCCTTCGACGCGCGCATCGGTCAGGAGCGGCAGGCCCGGATTGGGCAGGAAGCGCACCTGGGAGGCTTTCAGCCGGACGGCGACGGCATCGTCGTCCATGCCCTTGCCGCTCCACAATCGCATGTTCGCCTCGGGCGACATCGTCACCTTGACGTCGATCTCCTCGACACGCCCGCCCTGCACCATCTCCGACAGGGCCGCATGCAGCCCAGGCGAGGTCACCGCCGGCCACACGGCGAGCGCGGCGCGCATCTCGGTGTCGACGGCCCTGATCTGGAACTGGTGCGAGTTCTGGTCGCCGCGCTTGCGCGCCATGCCCGAGCCCTCGGCATTGATCTGGGGCCCGCTGAACGAGAGCTGCCCGAGCCGGATCTCGCCCGCGGCGGGATCGACCTCGATCTGGGCGCGCAACGTCGAGATCGCGACAGCCGCATCCTTGCCGATGCCCGCGACCTGGCCGCCGCCTTCCAGCGCCAGGCGCCAGATGCCGCCTTCGTCCCGCGCCTGTCCGTTCCCGGCGAGCCTGGTCTCGCCGGCCTGCAGCTCGGCGGTCGCGATCCTCACCGTCTTGAGGCCGTCGTCGCTGGCGAAATCCAGCCGCGCGCCCTGGACCTCGATCGGCTCCAGCCCGGCATCGTGAAGCTTGACGACGCCCGGAGCGACGCTGAGCCCGGCCGCGATCCTCCGCTCGCCGCTCCCGGTCTGGGTCAGCGAGATCTTTCCGCTGAGCGCGAGCCCGTCGAGCGCGACGGTGGCGTTGCCGAAGGCCAGCGCCACCGCCTCGGCCGGCTCGAAGCGCTGGATGTCGACGACGGCGCGGCGCGTGCCGTCCCGCGCGTTCGACAGGTCGATCGCCAGCTCCTTCCAGCGCGGCCCGATCCGCCCTTTCATCGACAGCCGTGCCTTGCCGCCGCCGAAGCGCTCCAGCCTGATCTCGACATCGTCCAGGCCCGATCTCTGCCGTCCCGAGGGGTCGACCAGCGTGACCCGCGCCCCGCCCATGCCGGCCACTTCCAGCGAGCCGAGCAGGCCGTCGTCGGAGACCAGCGCGCCGACCGCGTTCATGGCGCCGGTGAAGGCGTCCCAGTCGACGGGGTCGCCCGCGACGGGCGTATTCGGCACCTGCACCGGCTGGGCGTCCTGCTCCAGCAGCAGCGAGCCGTCCTGCCGGACGCCGAGGCGGATGTTGACGCCGCGCAGATCGAGCGAGACCAGGCGGATGTCGCCGCGCAGCAGCGCCATCGGATCGTAGCCCAGCACCGCCTCGGGCGCCCGGAAGGAGGCGCCGCCGGCATGACGGAACGAGACCTGGCGCACCCGCAGCCGCGAGCGGCCGTCGACGCGGTCGAGCTCCGCATGCTCGGCCTCGACCTTCCAGTTCGGTCCGAGCCGCTCCTCGATGGCCGCCGAGATGCGGCCCTCCAGCCCCGAGAGCGGGATGAAGCCGCTGACCAGGAGCGCGGCGCCGGCAAAGCCGAGCGTGATCACGGCGACGCAGACCGCCACCGCGATGGTGACGATGCCACGCCAGGCGCGCTTGGCCACGGCGACCACCTCCTCGCACTCCGCCGCGGCGGCGATGTCGGGAACGGGGGAGGCCTTCGTCTTGTTGTCTTCGCTCAAACGGAAACGCTTCTTGTCTTGCTGCTCGAATCATGCGGATCGATGCGATGGCTCGGGCCGCGAGGCCGGTTCCATCTGCATGATGCGCCCGATCCCGGGAGCCGTACAGCGGCGCAAGGCTAGCTGATTCGTCCCCGGCGGTTCTGGTCGCGGTCCGAGCCGGCTCATCGTCCGCGGCTCTCCCGGGCGTTTGCATGTGAAGGCGACCAAAGGAAGGCAAAGATGGCGTTGAACGAAGGCATGCCCGCCCCCGACTTCACCTTGCCGACCGATGGCGGCGGCTCGCTCACGCTCTCGGGCCTGCGCGGCGGCAAGGTCGTGCTCTACGCCTACCCGCAGGACGACACCCGGAGCTGCACCAACGAGGCGCTCTCCTTCGACGCCCTGCTCGACGACTTCGCCGCTGCGGGCGCGACCGTGATCGGCATCTCGCCGGATTCGGTCAAGCGTCACGACAGGTTCAAGCAGAAATACGGGCTGCGCCTCACCCTCGTCTCCGACGAGGCGCGCACCGCGATCGAGGCCTACGGCCTGTGGGTCGAGAAGCAGATGTACGGGCGCAGCTATATGGGGGTCGAGCGCAGCACCTTCCTGATCGACCAGGCCGGCAGGATCGCCCGGGTCTGGTCCAAGGTGAAGGTCAAGGGCCACGCCGAGGCCGTGCTCGCCGCCGCCCGCGAACTCTGACGCTGTCGGGCGGAAATCCGGCAAGATCGGCAGCGATTTGCGATTGATTAACCCTAACGGGGTCTAATCGATCCATCGCAGCGTCAATCCTGGTTTTGCGTATGACCTCCTCGGATTCCCGCGCCCCGGCCTCCGGCCCGGAGCTCGCCGTAGCCGGCCTCCTCTCCCGCCGCAGCCTGACGATCAGCCGCTCGACGGCGCTGCTCGGCCTCGGCCTGCTGGCGCTGACCACCGCCTGGAGCGGCGTGACGAGCTGGTACATCCTGCGCAAGGACGATCTCGCCGCGCGGTTGATCAATCGCGAGACCTCCCGCCAATATGCCTATGAGGACCGGATCGCGGCGCTCCGCGCGGATGTCGACCGGCTCGCCAGCCGCGCCCTGCTCGATCAGGACGGCGTCGAAGCCCGCGTCGGCGAGATCGCCATGCGCCAGGCCGAGCTCGAATCGCGGCAATCCCTGGTCAATGCGGTCGCCGAGAGCCTGCAATCGGCCGGGATCGGCGTCTCGCAGGCGGCGAAGACGCCGCTGCGCCAGCGCATGATCAAGCCCGAGGAGCCGATCCGGGCGTCCGGAGTCACCAGCTTCGCCCCCTTCGCCTCGCGCAAGCCGACGCCGGCACCCGACACCCCGCCGCTGCGCGGCGCCGACGACCGCTCGGCGCCCTGGCAATCGGGCGAGGCCGAGGAGCCGGTGCCCCCGGCCAGGCGCGTCGCCGAGGCATTGACCCGGCTCGACCAGGCCATCGAGCGCAGCAGCGCGACGCAGCTGGCCGCCTTGCGCGACATCGACCGGACGCTCGGCGACACCCAGAAGACGCTGCGCGGCGCGCTCGCCGAGACCGGGCTCGACACCGACAAGCTCGCGGCCGCGACGGCGGTCGCCAGGGGCGTCGGCGGTCCCTTCGTCCCGGTCAGGCTCGACGCCTCCGCCGGCCCGTTCGAGACGACCCTGAATTCGCTCCAGCCGCGCATCGCCGCGGTCGCGCGCCTGCGCAGCCTGGTCGAGCAGCTGCCGCTGCGCCGGCCCATGCCGGGCGACCTCGATACCAGCTCCAGCTTCGGCTACCGCTCGGATCCGTTCACCCGCGGACTCGCCTTGCACACCGGCATCGACTTCCGCGCCGAGACGGGGTCGCCGATCCGCGCGACCGCGCCGGGCAAGGTGGTCACGGCCGAGTACTCCGGCGGCTACGGCAACATGGTCGAGATCGAGCATGCCGGCGGCGTCAGCACCCGCTACGGCCACATGTCGGCCATTCTGGTCAGCGAGGGGCAGATGGTGACGGCCGGCACCGTCGTCGGCCGCGTCGGCTCCACCGGCCGCTCGACCGGCCCGCACCTGCATTACGAAACCCGCATCGACGGCGACCCGGTCGATCCGAGCCGCTTCCTGCGCGCCGGCAGCAAGCTCGCCGGCCAGCTCTGAAGCGGCACCTTCCGCCCCTCGGCCCGCTGCGCCACAGCCTGCACCGCGGGGCTGCCTGTTTGACGATGGCGCTTACCGCAGCGCCTCCGCGATCGCCGCGGCGGCCACCTGATGCCCGTATTCGTTCCAGTGCGCGTCGGCCTGGAACTCGAAGCGCTTGCCGGCCCTGACCCATTCGGCGGCGAAGACGGGATGCAGGTCGAGGAAGGCGATGCCGTGCCGCGCCGCCATTTCCGCGGCGATCCGGTTGAGCTTCAGCGCCGGGCTGTCGCCGCGGCCGGCATAGATCGCGGCGCGGTCTCCGTCCATGACGAGCTGGAGCTTCGCTCCGATTTCGTCGGCGCGCGTCTTCAGCCGGCCGAACAGGTAATCCGTCGCGACCCTGATCTCGGCCTCCTGCGCGAACACGCTCGCCAGGTCGATATTGGCGGCGTAGCCGCCCTCGCCCGCCGCCCTGGCCGGCCCGAGGATCGCGTCCACCAGCGCCTGCGGCCTGACCTGCCAGCGATAGAGCAGGAAGCGCGCCGTCGCGCTCTGGCGCAGCAGCTCGACCCAGCCGGCGCGCCAGGACGCCGGCGCGACCTCGCCGACGACCCTGCCGTGCTCGATCCTCAACTTGAGGAAGCTCGAGGTGTAGCGCCCCTGCTTGAAGGCGAAGCTCTCGTCGAAATCATTGTGGACCAGGCTGACCACGATCACGTCCGGGCGCCGCTGCACCACCTCGCGCTCGACCATCTGGAGATACTGGCTGAGCGGCGCGCCGGCGACGCCGAAGCGCTGGATTTCGAGCGGCCCCTTGTTCGCCAGCCGGGCGCCGACCGCCTCGGCGAAGCTCTTGTCGACGGGCACCTGCAGCGCCTCGACGAAGCTGTCGCCGACGAAGGCGATACGGCGCGTCCCGGGCTGGCGCTCGACGGGATAGTCCGGCAGCGGCGAGTTCCAGCCCTGCACGTTGATGCGGTAGGGCGCCGCGATCTCGTCGCGCACGCGCCAGACGCCGCTCTGGCCCGGCTGGTAGCGCACCACCTCGTTGACGAAGGCGTTGCGCGGCACGTCGCTCGCCGGCAGCACGAAGCGGAACAGCACGAGCTCGCAGAACAGCAGGAAGACGACGACGCTGCCGAGCGAGACCGCGAGATTGATCAGGATCTCGCGGCCGCGTGAGCGCCTGCGCCCATCCTCGCTCAATCGATGTCCTCGACTTCGACGGTCGTGCCGTAGACCCGCTGGGCGAGCGAAGCCTCCATGAACGGGTCGAGATCGCCGTCGAGCACGTCGTCCGGCGCGGTCGAGCTGACGCCCGTGCGCAGGTCCTTCACCAGCTGATAGGGCTGCAGCACATAGGAGCGGATCTGGTGGCCCCAGCCGATATCGGTCTTTGAGGCCTGCTCGGCGTTGGCCTTCTCCTCGCGCTTCTTGAGCTCGACCTCGTAGAGGCGGGCGCGCAGCATCTCCCAGGCCTTGGCCCGGTTCTTGTGCTGCGAGCGCTCCTGCTGGCAGGCGACCGCGATCCCGGTCGGGATATGGGTGATGCGCACCGCCGAATCGGTGGTGTTGATGTGCTGGCCGCCCGCTCCCTGCGCCCGATAGGTGTCGATCCGGCAATCCGATTCCTTGACGTCGATGACGATGCGGTCGTCGACGACGGGGTAGACCCAGACCGAGGCGAAGGAGGTCTGCCGCCGCGCATTGGCGTCGAAGGGCGAGATGCGCACCAGCCGGTGCACGCCGGATTCGGTCTTCAGCCAGCCATAGGCGTTGTGGCCCTTGAACTGCAGCGTCGCCGATTTGATGCCGGCCTGGTCGCCGTCCTGATAGTCGAGCGTCTCGACCTTGAACTTCCGCCGCTCGCCCCAGCGCCGGTACATGCGCAGCAGCATCTCGGCCCAGTCCTGGCTTTCGGTGCCGCCGGCGCCGGGATGGATCTCGAGATAGGTGTCGAGCATGTCGGCTTCGCCGGAGAGCAGCGACTCGACCTGCAGACGCGCCGCCTCGGCCTCGACCGTCTTGATCGCGGCCTCGCCCTCGGCGACGGTGGCCTCGTCGCTCTCCATCTCGCCGAGTTCGATCAGCGTGAGCGCATCCTCGATCTCGCGTTCCAGCCGGGTGATGCCCTCGATCTGCGTCTCGAGCTGCGTGCGCTCGCGCATCAGCTTCTGCGCGCTCTCGGCGTCGTTCCAGAAGTCCGGGCCTTCGGAAAGCGCGTTCAGCTCCGCCAGGCGTCGTTGTGCGACATCCCAGTCAAAGATGCCTCCTCAGCAGTCCGATCGACTGCTTGGCGTTGTCGAGTTGCGTCTGGATTTCGGGGCGCATGATCGTCGTGAAGGTCCGTCGCTTGAACTGGCTGGCTGGGGCGCTGACATAGGCACGAAGCGCCGCCCTGTAAATGCCGCCTCCGTCAGAAGGCGCGGCGAGGCATGCGCGGCGATGGCGATCCTCCGCCTGCCAGAAATGCGGATCACCGGCGGCTTCGCAGACGATCCCGGGCGCCGTGGGGCGGACAACGCCCGTGGAACGGCCGCGCGAGCAGGATCAGGACATCGCAACACAGCGCCACGCTGCGGCCTCGAGGACCGCCCGCAGCGGCGCGGCCGTCAGGTCCGCGCCGGCCGCCCTGCTCAATAGAGCCCGCCGGTGCCGGACCCGACCGAGCGGCCCCCCGCCGGCGCGACGCTCATCGCCCCGCCGCTGCCGTCCGAGGCGCCGATCACCGAATAGCTGTCCGGCGGCGCCGTACCCGGCTTGAACGCCTCGAGGATGCCGCCCTCGCCGCCGGCGCGCATGCCGGTGCGCGGATCGACACGGATCAGCTTGATGCCGGGCGGAACGCGGAACGGCGTCGCCGGCTTGTCCTTCAGCGCCACGGTCATGAAGTCGCGGAAGATCGGCGCGGCATACTGGCCCGCCGTCGCGGAGTTGCCGAGCGATTTCGGCTTGTCGAAGCCCATATAGACGCCGACCGCGAGGTCCGGCGAGAAGCCGACGAACCAGACGTCCTTGGCGTCGTTGGTCGTGCCGGTCTTGCCGGCGAGCGGCTTGCCGACCGACTTGACCACCGTCGCCGTGCCGCCCTGGACGACGCCTTCCAGCATCGAGACCATCTGGTAGGCGGTCAGCGGATCGAGCACCTGCTCGCGGTTGTCGACCAGGCGCGGCTCGCGCTGGCTCGCCCATTTCTCCGCTTCGCAGCCCTCGCAGATGCGCTGGTCGTGCTTGTAGATCGTCGCGCCCCAGCGGTCCTGGATGCGGTCGATCAATGTCGGCCGGATGCGCTTGCCGCCATTGGCGAGCATCGAATAGGCCGCGGTCATCCGCATCACCGTGGTCTCGCCGGCACCGAGCGACATCGAGAGCACCGGCAGCATGTCGTCATAGATGCCGAAGCGGCGGGCATATTCCGCGATCAGCGGCATGCCGACATCCTTGGCGAGGCGCACGGTCATCAGGTTCTTCGAGAACTGGATGCCGTAGCGCAGCGTCCGCGGGCCGGTGAACTTGCCGTCGTAATTGCTCGGCGTCCACATGCCGAGGCCGCCGCCCTGGTCGACCTCGATCGGCGCGTCGAGCACGATGCTCGACGGCGTGTAGCCGTTGTCGAGCGCCGTCGCGTAGACGAAGGGCTTGAACGAGGATCCCGGCTGGCGCAGCGCCTGCGTCGCCCGGTTGAACTCCGACTGGTCGTGCGAGAAGCCGCCGACCATGGCGAGCACGCGGCCCGAGAACGGGTCCATCGCCACGATGGCGCCGTTGACCTCGGGCATCTGCCGCAGGCGCACCTGCCCCGGCTTGCCGTCGATCGGCTCGACATAGACGACGTCGCCCGGCGAGACCGCCTGCGAGACGCGTGTGCGCCGCGTCCAGCGGATGCCTTCCGGCCCGAGCGTCGCGGTCTCGCGCTCCGGCCGGAGCTGGCCGGAGGCTTCGCGGATCGGCTGCAGGCCGACGCGTGCGCTGTCGCCGGCGACGTCGAGCACGACGGCGAGGCGCCAGGGCTTGACGTCGCCGAGCACCGGCAACTCGCCGATGGCGAGGCCCCATTCGCGGCTCGCCGCGTCGATCTTCTGGATCGCGCCGCGCCAGCCGCGGGCCTCGTCGAAGCGCACGAGCCCGTCGACCAGCGCCTTGCGCGCCATCAGCTGCATCTTCGGATCGACCGTGGCGCGCACTGAAAGCCCGCCCTCGAGCAGCTTCTTCTCGCCATAGCGATCCTGCAGCTCGCGCCGGATCTCCTCGGCGAAGTAGCCGGCGGCGATCTGGTTCGGCGAGACCGTGCGCGGATTGACGCCGAGCGGCTGCCTCTTGGCCGCCTCGGCGTCGGCCCGCTTGACGAAGCCGTTCTCGGCCATGCGGTCGAGCACGTAATTGCGCCGCTCGATCGCGCGCTCGCGGTTGCGGAACGGGTGCAGGTCGGTCGGCGCCTTAGGCAGGGCGGCGAGATAGGCCGCCTCCTGCACGTTGAGCTCGTGCACCGACTTGCCGAAATAGTTCAGCGCCGCCGCGGCGACGCCATAGCTGCCCTGCCCCGGCGCCGGGGCGCCGAGATAGATCTCGTTGAGGTAGAGCTCGAGGATCTTGTCCTTCGAATAGGTCGACTCGATTCGCAGCGCGATCAGCGCCTCGCGGATCTTGCGCTCGATGCTCTGCTCGGAGCCGACCAGGAAGTTCTTCGCCACCTGCTGGGTGATGGTCGAGGCGCCCTGCGGCCGGCGGCCGGAGCCGCGATTGCGGAAATTCGAGATCGCGGCGCGGGCCAAGCCCTCGGGATCGACGCCGTAATGCCTGTAGAAGTTCTTGTCCTCGGCCGAGAGGAAGGCGTCGATGATCAGCTTCGGCACCGCCTGGATCGGCAGGTAGAGCCGGCGCTCGCGCGCGAACTCGGCGATCAGGCTGCCGTCGCCGGCATGGACGCGGCTCATCACCGGCGGCTCGTAGTTCCGCAGCTGCGCCGAATCGGGCAGGTCCTTGGAGTAATGCCAGACGAGGCCCGCCGCCCCCGCGACGCCGATGACGAACAGGATCGTGCCGGCTGCGAACGCCCATCCGAAAAGGCGCAGTATGAACCGCATCGAGAACTTTGACCTCGGCTAGATCACGATGATCCCGGATCGAATCGGTCCAGGATCATAAAACGTGTTCGATTCCAAACGTTAGAGCGGGATTCGGGCGAAAAACCGGCTCCCGCTGTCTCGCATCCTGCTCCGGCGGCAGGGGCGTCGCCCTCCCCCTCTGGCGTCGCGTCCTGCCCGGCTGAACTTCAACTCGTCTCTATATCATGGCGGACATGGCGGAACCGTGGCTTTGCAACCACAAATCGCCTCGTTCGCCTCCTCCGTCGTCAGGGCTTGCTCTGAGCGGCCTTGCCCGGCGGCTGCAGGTGCTCGAAATACTGGTCGACCGCCTGCTGCACCGCCGCGGCCGCCTGCGTGCGCCAGCCCTCGGAATTCAGCAATTCGGCGTCCCTCGGGCTCGACATGTAGCCGAGCTCGATCAGCACCGACGGTACATCCGGCGCGGTCAATACGCGGAACCCGGCGGAACGCAACGGCACCTTGTGCATCTTGACCGATCCGCCGAGCCTTTCGACCAGGTTTCGCGCGAAGATCGTCGAGAAGCTGCGGGTCTCGCGCTTGGCGAGATCCATCAGGATGCCGGCGACGTCCTGCACGTCCTCGCTCGAATCGAGGCCGGCGACGGCGTCGGCCTGGTTCTCCTTCGCCGCCAGCCGCGCGGCTTCGGCATCGCTCGCCCGCTCCGAGCCGGTATAGACGGTGGCGCCGCGTACATCCTGCGCCTGCGTCAGCGAATCGGCGTGGATCGAGATGAAGAGATTGGCCTCGACGCCGCGCGCGATGCGGACGCGGTCGTTCAGCGAGATGAAGGTGTCGTCGGAGCGGGTCATGATCACCCGGTAGCGCCCCAGCGCCTCGAGCTGCTCCTTCAGCTTCAGCCCGAAGGCGAGCACCACCGCCTTCTCCGCGATCGCAGCGACCTGCGTGCCCGGGTCGATGCCGCCATGGCCGGGGTCGATCACCACGATGCGGCGCGAATCGCCTTCGGCCTTGCGCTCGACCGGAATGCTCGGGAGCTGCGCCTTCGCCGCCGTCTCTCTGGCCAGCGCCGCGAACTCCTCGCGGCTCGTCCGCCTGAGCTCGACCGTGAGCTGGCCGAAGCCGCCGCGCTGCGGCGTCACCGCGACGCTCGCCACCGCGGCCGGCTGGGCGAGATCGAGGATGATGCGCGCCCGGTCGGCCATGAACAGGCCATAGCGGAAGCCGGAGATGAAGCCGGCCGGCCGGCGCCCCTGCTTCGGATCGATCTGGAAGTTGACCGATGGCAGGTCGACGACGACGCGGTCGGGCCCGGTCATCACCGAGGCACTGGCGGCCACCGGCCGCGACAGCGTCATCGTCAGCCGGACCATGTCGCCATGCGCCTCCAGCCGCGCATCGGTGGCGACCGGAAAATCGCTCGGGTTGCGGCCGGCCGTGTTCGCCGGGGCCGCGCTGGCGAGGCACCACGTCGCGGCGGCGGCAACGAACAGCCGCGCCGGCCCCGCGAGGCGGCGCAGGCTCGCGGCGACGGAAAGGCAAGGCCCGTGCAGCAGGAGACAGCTCCTCGATTCGCCCGTTCGACGCTTAACGAAGGTTAACCATAGCGCCGTGATTGGTTGACAACCGGTTACCATGCCGGAGCAGCGGCGGGAACGGGCCCCGGGGTTTCCGCTCACCGTTAACGCGCTTGCAAAAATGCACCGCCTGTCTGTAATGGAGATGGTTGCATCGCGAAGGCCACCGCAGCGCGCAAACCGGGCTCTTTGCCCGCCGACGCCCTGCGAACCGGCCGGACGACCGGATCCGTCACACCGATCCGGGCCGACGCGAAGGCAGCCGACAACGGAATCGTCCGCGGGCGGGCTTGCGCCAGGCAGCAATCGGCGGCCGGTCCTCTTGTTCGCGAGCGTGTCAACGCGGTGCGCCCCGGTTTCGCGGCGTGCTGCAGGTCAAAGGTCAGATGTCGGGGCAAACGACGCCGCTTTCCCTTTCGGTGTTTCGTCGAGACCTCTCAGGTGGCGACGGGCTGTCTGCCCGCCCCGCCGCCCGTTCCCGTCGTCGCTTCTTGATCGAGCTTTCCCTCCTGCAACATGCCGGCTTCAGCCGGCCGACGCGCGGCGCCCCTGCCCGCGGCAGCGGATCGTCATCCGCAGCCCGGCGGACTGCCAAGGCCGCCGCGCCAATGGATTTGTCCCATGGCCAACAAGATGCTTATCGACGCCACCCACCCGGAAGAGACCCGGGTCGTGGTGTCCCGCGGCTCGCGCATCGAAGAGTTTGATTTCGAATCAGCCAGTCGCAAGCCGCTCCGCGGCAATATCTATCTGGCGAAGGTGACGCGGGTGGAGCCGTCGCTCCAGGCCGCCTTCGTGGAATATGGCGGCAACCGCCACGGCTTCCTCGCCTTCTCCGAGATTCATCCCGATTATTATCAGATCCCGGTCGCCGACCGGCAGGCCCTGCTCGCGGAGGAAGCGCGCGCCGAGCGCGAGGAGGAGCGTGACGAGGAGCGGCGCGAGCGTCGCGGCCGCCGCGGCCGCCGCGATCGCGACAGCCGCGCCAAGCGCGCCGCCGAGGGTGGCGAGACGGTCAGCGCCGAGGTCGAGGCCGGTGCCGCGCAGCCGGAAGGGCTGATCGAGACCGATGGCAAGGAAGCCGCCATGGTCAACGAGGGCGCGCCCGCCTTCGGCGAGAGCTTCGCGCCGGCGATCGCCGAATCCGCCGGCGAGGACGCGGCCGAGAACGCAGCCCCGCTGACCTTCGAGACCACCCCCGAGGATGGCGGGGACGCCGCCGAGGCGCGCCGCCCGTCGCAGGACGACGAGAACGGCGAGGACGAGAACGGCGGCGAGGATGCCCAGGACGAGCCGGAACAGCTCGGCGGCGGCGACGCCCTCGACGACATGCCGGAGCGCCCGCGCAATCTGCGCCGCCAATACAAGATCCAGGAGGTGATCAAGCGCCGCCAGATCATCCTGGTCCAGGTCGTCAAGGAAGAGCGCGGCAACAAGGGCGCGGCGCTGACCACCTATCTCTCGCTCGCCGGCCGCTATTCGGTGCTGATGCCGAACACCGGCAAGGGCGGCGGCATCTCGCGCAAGATCACCAATGCCGAGGACCGCAAGCGCCTGAAGGAGATCGCGCAGGAGCTCGAGGTGCCGGAGGGGATGGGCATCATCCTGCGCACGGCCGGAGCCTCGCGCACCAAGGTCGAGATCAAGCGCGACTACGAATATCTGATGCGGATGTGGGAGAGCGTGCGCGAACTGACGCTCGGCTCCGTCGCCCCGGCGCTGGTCTATGAGGAGGGCAACCTCGTCAAGCGCTCGATCCGCGACCTCTACAACAAGGACATCGACGAGATCCACGTCGCCGGCGAGGAGGCCTATCGCGAGGCCAAGGACTTCATGCGCATGCTCATGCCGAGCCATGCCAAGAGCGTGAAGCCCTATCGCGAGCAGACGCCGCTCTTTGCCGCCTTCGGCGTCGAGAGCCAGCTCGACGCGATGTTCTCGAACACGGTGACGCTGAAGTCGGGCGGCTACATCGTCATCAACCAGACCGAGGCGCTGGTCGCGATCGACATCAACTCCGGCCGCTCGACCCGCGAGCACAACATCGAGGACACCGCCCTCAAGACCAATCTCGAAGCGGCGGAGGAGATCTCCCGCCAGCTGCGCCTGCGCGACCTTGCCGGCCTCATCGTGATCGACTTCATCGACATGGAGGAGAACCGCAACAACCGCGCCGTCGAGAAGAAGCTGAAGGACTGCCTGAAGAACGACCGGGCCCGCATCCAGGTCGGCCGCATCTCCGCCTTCGGCCTGCTCGAGATGTCGCGCCAGCGCATCCGCACCGGCGTGCTCGAGAGCTCCTCGGTGCCCTGCCCGCATTGCGCCGGCGCCGGCCTCGTGCGCTCGACCCCGTCGATCGCGCTGCAGATCCTGCGCGCGCTCGAGGAGGCTCTGATCAAGAGCGCCTCGCACAATCTCGAGGTCCGCACCCGGCCTGAGGTCGCGCTCTACGTGCTCAACCAGAAGCGCGCCCATCTGCGCGATCTCGAGGAGCGCTTCAACGTCGCGATTTCGGTGACCTCCGACGGCGCCCTGCTCGGCACCCGCTATTTCGAGGTCGAGCGCGGCGAGTTCGTCGGCAACGAGAACCGCGTCGTGCCAGTCTCCAGCATGCGCGCCGAGGCGATCGTCGACGAGCCCGAGGATGAGGACATCGCCGAAGCCGACGCCGAGGCGGCGGCCGAGGGCGACACCGAATCCTCCAGCCGCGCCTCGGGCGACGGCGAGGGCCAGGATGGCCGCGACGGCGCCCGCCGCCGTCGGCGTCGGCGCCGGCGCCGGCGTGGTGGCGAGCGCGACGGCCAGGGCCAGGAGTTCGAAGGTGCAGCCGACGAGGCCGGCGAGCAGGACGAGGCGGGTGATGCCGAGGAGGCCGCCCTCGGCGAGTCCGACGATGCCGCGCCGGCTGCCGTCGCCGCACCGCTCGTAGAGCCGCCCGCGGCTGCGGACGAGGCCCCTGCTCCCGAGCCGGAGGCGGACGCCAAGCCGAAGCGCCCCCGCCGCGGCCGCAGCAAGAAGGCCGAGGCGGAAGCCGAGGTCGAGGCCGCGCCCGCCGCCAAGCCTGCCGAGGCCGCCGGCGAGACGGCCGCCGAGCCGGCCGAGAAGCCCAAGCGCAGCCGCTCGCGCAAGAAGGTCGTGCCGATCACCGAGGACGGCCTCGCTGCCGAGCCGGCGCCCGCTCCCGAGCCGGCCGTGGCTGAGGCTGCAGTCGCCCCCGCCCCGGAGCCCGTCGCTGAGGAACCGCTCGCTGCCCGCCCGGTCGAGGAGCCCGTCGCGGTCGTGCTGACCCCGCCGGACCCGGACCGGCCCAAGCGCGGCGGCTGGTGGAACAGGCTGGCCGGACGCAAATGAAATCAGGGCCGTCGCGAGCGATCGCGGCGGCCTTTTTCATCACAGGAGGTGGTATGTCGCCGCCGCGAAACCGTGAGCGCCTGCTGGTGAGGGTGGCCGCCTGCGCCGCCCTGATTGGTGTGGCCTGGCTGGCATTTCAGGCGATCGGCTGGCTCGGTGTCGGCCTTGTCGGCCTCTTCACCCTCTTCGTCGCGGTCCGCTACGAGCTGGAGGGGGACCTGCCGGTCGGCTCGCAGATGACGCCCGACCTCTATGCCGGCCAGTTCGGCAAGAGTGACAGGGAGCATGCGGCCGAGCGCGCCGGCCGGCACCATGAATGGCTCGGCCGGCTGTCCGCCGCCCGCCTGGCCGCCGGGCTGGGCGCCTTGCTGGCGCTGAGCGGCTTCGGCATCTTCTTCGGGCTGGAATTCGGCCGCTGATCCCCCGGAAGCGGCAGGTCACTCGGCCGCCGGCACCAGCGGCGTCGGCGGCGGCACCGCCGCGATCGCGGCGGCGGCGCCCTTGCCGCTCCCCTCCTTCACCGTGACGGCATTCGAGGCGAACGGCACCTGCGCCTCGACCAGGCCGCGATAGACCCGCTTCAGCGCCTCGCGCTGCAGCATCGAGGCCTGGTTCGGCTTGCCGGTGAATTTCAGCCGGATGACGATCGCCGAATCGGTGATGTCGGCGACGCCCTGCATCTTGAGCGGCGCGATGAAATGCGGCCCGAACTCCGGGTCCTCCAGCAGCGCCAGCCCGATCTTCTTGATCGTCTTGCGCGCCTTCTCGATGTCGGCCGAATGGTCGAGGCGGACATTGAACTTCACCGTCGCCCAGTCGCGGCTGGCATTGGTCAGCGACTGCACCTGGCCGAACGGCACGGTGTGGACCTGCCCGCTCTGGTGGCGCAGCTGCATCGAGCGCAGCGAGATCTTCTCGACCGTGCCCTTGAGCCGGCCGGTGTCGACATATTCGCCGACGCGGAAGGCGTCCTCGAGCATGAAGAAGAAGCCGGAGACGATGTCGCGCACCAGAGCCTGCGAGCCGAAGGAGAAGGCGAGGCCGAGGATGCCGAAGCCGGCGAGCAGCGGCCCGATATCGACGCCGAGCCGCGACAGCAGCACCAGCACCGTCAGGCCGATGGCGGCGCCGAGCACGACGCCGCGCAGCACGGGCAGCACGGTCGCCAGCCGCGAGGGCGTGTGATCGTCAGCGACCGCATCCTCGTCCCCCGGCATGCTCGCGGCCGGCCGCGGGGTATAGGCGTCGAAGAAGCTGCGCAGGAACACGATCGTCACCCAGCCGCCGAAGGCGAGCACGGCGACGCCGCCGGCCTGGCGCATCAGCATGGCGAACTGCTCGGAGCTGACGCCGAACAGGAAGCCGGCCCACAGCCGCGCGAGCAGATAGAAGCCGCCGGCCCAGACCGCGCCGCCGGCCGCGGCGCGCAGGGCATGGCCGATCGCGAGCGACAGCGGCGCCGCCTCGCCCATCGCCGCCGCATGCGCCTGCCGGCAGGCCATCAGGCTGGTGATGCCGACAGCCAGGATCGGCGCCAGCACGATGATGAATTGCGTCAGTGCCGCCGCCTCGGCCCAGCGCCCGCCGCCCTCCATCATCGCCGCCGCGTTGCCGACCATCCAGATCGCCACCGCCAGCGCGGCGTAGAGCCAGCCGGTCACAGCGGCGATCACCCGCCGGCCCGGCCCGGGCTCGTGCGCCGAGCCGAGGATGAGCACCGCGAGGTCGGTGCGCGCATCGATGAACCACCAGGCCTTGAACACCATCTGTGCGATGCCGACCAGCGTGAACAATCCGGTGACCGGCGCAGGGCCGACGGCGTACTGGCCGGATACCGTCACCGTCAGCAGGAACGGCGAGGCGATGCCGTAGAACGCCAGGAGCTTGAAGTGCCGGTCGGCGCGCGGCAGCGGCATGACGCGGCGTTCGGGAGCTCCGGGCGCGAGCAGGAAGCGGCCGAGGATCAGATGTCCGGCCGCGATCGTGGCACCATTGGCGATGACCCTCAGCGTCGTCGCGGCGAGGTCGAGCTGCGGCAGCCACAGCGTGCGCGCCGCATGCAGCACCGCGAGGCCGCAGCCGAGCGTCAGCAGGTCCTGCAGCATTCCCCAGCTCGACGCGATCAGCCGCGGCGTGAACTCGCTGCCCGCCGGCCGCAGGCGCCGGGCGAACCAGCCCGCCGAGGCGAAGCGGAACAGCGCGGCCGCAGCGAGCGCGACGGCCGCGCACAGGATGAGCCGCCACAGGGCCGTGAAGCCCGCCGTGCCGTTACGGTTCTGCGCCCAGGCGCCACGCCAGGCGTCCGGCAGCTCCGCCAGGCGCGGCACCGCCCGCAGGCCATGCGAGAGCCCGTCGACGAAATGATCCCAGAAGGCCTCGACCGGCGTCTCGGCCTCGGCCGGCTGCGGCGCGGCTCCGCTCGCCTGTCCGGATGCGGTCGGCGGAGCCGCGCCGCCGACCCGGATCTCGACCTTGCGCCCGCCGGCCGACAGCGCGTCGACGAGCTTGCGTACCGTCTCGGGGCTCTCGTCCCCGCGCAATGTCAGCACCGGCGAGGAATCGGCCTTTGGCTGCTGCGGGACGGCCGGCGTCTGGCCCGGCGCGGCACCGGCCAGCAGCGCAGCCCCGCAGAACGCCATGGCCCTGAGCCAGCTCCGCATTGCCAACATCGTCTATCCCCGGCCTCGCCGCCGATTAGATTGAGTCCACCGCCCCGCCTTGGCAAGCGCCGGCTCGGCCGGCCTTCAGCCAGCGCCCGAGCCGGCCGACCGCCTCCTGGCATTCCGCGAGCGAGCCGGCGAATGAAATCCGCACGGTGCGCGCGCCGCGCTCCTCGTCGAAATCCAGCCCGGGCGTGATCGCGACGCCTGCCTCCTCGAGGGCGTCCCGACAGAAGCTCATGGAGTCGTTCGAGTATCGTCCGATGTCGAGATAGATGTAGAAGGCCCCGTCGACCGGCAGGAAGTCGCCCAGCCCGATCTCCGGCAGCGCCTTGAGCAGATAGGCCCGGTTCTGCGCATAGCCGGCCTTGATCGCCTCGCATTCCTCGACCGCGTCGAAGGCCGCCTCGCCGGCGACCTGGCTCAGCATCGGCACCGAGATCGAGAGATTCTGCTGCAGCCGCTCGATGGTGCGCACCAGCCGCTCCGGCACCACCAGCCAGCCGACGCGCCAGCCCGTCATGCAGTAATATTTGGAGAAGGAATTGACGATGATCGCGTCGGGATCGGCGGCGAGCGCCGTCGTCGCCGGCCGCTCATAGGTCAGGCCGTGATAGATCTCGTCCGAGATGTACCAGAGCCCGAGCCGGCGGCATTCGGCCCCCACCGCCGCGATCGCCTCGGGCGCCATCACCACGCCGGTCGGGTTGGCCGGGCTCATCGTCAGCACGCCGGCGAGCGGCCTGTCCGCATGGGCCCTGGCGATCAGCTCCGGCGTCAGTGCATGGCGCGTCTCCGGGCCGACCGGGATCGCGACCGGCTCGAGCCCGAGCGCCGTCAGGATGTTGCGATAGGCCGGATAGCCCGGCGCCGTGATCGCGATGCGAGCGCCCGGCTCGAAGCAGGCGAGGAAGGCGAGGATGAAACCGCCGGACGAGCCCGTCGTCACCACGACGCGCTCGGCCGGCAGCTCGACGCCGTAGGTCTCGCGATAATGCCGTGCGATCCGGGCCCTCAGCGAGCCGATGCCGAGCGCCTGCGTATAGCCGATCCGGCCGTCCTCCAGCGCTCGGGCGGCAGCGGCGCGGATGCTCGCCGGCGTCGCCGCCGAGGGCTGGCCGACCTCCATGTGCACGACCGAGCCGCCGCGCCGCTCGATCGCCTCGGCCGCGTTCATCACGTCCATGACGATGAAGGGCGAGACGGCTTCCGCCCGCGCGGCAGGTCTGGGCGCCGGCGGCAGGCCGGAAGCGGCGATGGTCATGGCATCCTCGATCATGGTCCCGTTGTCCGAGCCATGCCCTGCGGCCGCGCCGACCGCAAGCGCCTCAAAGATCCAGTGCCGCCTGCCGCAATGGCAAGGCCCGCGCGCTCTCGCCGGAGCGCAGCTCGCTGTGGCGCACGATCGCCGCGCTCATGCTCACCCGGTAGCGCTCGCTCAGCGCGGCCGCATCGAGCGCGCGCGTCGCCGGCGTATCGGGGATCAGCAGGGCGGCCGCATAGCGCCGCGCCTGATACTCCATCGAACGGAGCTTCGCCGAGACCCGCTCGGCACGCCCGCCGGCCGGCGCCCGGCTCAGGGTGCCGTCATGCCCGAGCAGGGCGTGGCCGACCTCGTGCGCCACCGTCATCAGCGCCCGCCCCTCGCCGCGCTCGGCCGCCCGGAGCACGCTGTCGCGGATCAGCAGACGCTTTCCCTGTCCGTCCCATTGCGCCTCGGCCTCGCCGAGCGAGCCGTCCGCCACGCGCCGGCAGGAGAATTCCGGATAGCGCGCCGCGAGCCTGGCCAGCAGCGCCCCGACCTCGACCGCCTCGTCGTCACGGAAGCCGAACTCGCGCCGATGCGCCAGGGCACGCGCGTCGATCTGTGCGTCGGTGAGGAAGGCGTGGCGCATCGGCGGGCCTCCTGGACCCGCCGATCATACCGCTCCCGCCCTGTCGCCTCAATCGCTGCGCGGGCGGGCTCAGCTCGCCAGGATCGCCTCGACGATCTCCTGCACGTTCAGCGCCTCCTCCAGCGTCGCCAGCCGATGCGCCTCGCCGCGCGCCAGCTTCGCCACGCCCTCCAGCTGCCGCTTGAGCGCGACGGGCCGCGCCTCGAGCTGGGTCAGCGCATTCGGCGCGCGCTGCCAGGAGCCGTCCGGCTGGCGCCGCTCGGCCAGCGACCAGTCGCAGAGCCTGACCGCGCCGGCATCGCCCTCCAGCATCCAGACATTGTGGTCGTCCTTCGCCGTCGTGCCAACGCTGCCGGCGAGCGTCACCGGGATGTCGCCGGCCATCAGCCACGCCTCGACCCGGCGCTCCGACCTGCCCGCCTCGGGAAAGACGGCGCTCGCCTGCAGGCCACGCAATTCGCCGCCGAATCTGCGGCTCAGGAACAGGAAATGCGAGACGACCTCGCGGGTGAAGCCGCCCTGCTCGCGCCGGTCGAGCCAGCCCGCCGCATCGGCCTGCCAGGAGCGCGGCCAGGACGCGAAAGCGACCTCGACCGTGATGCGCCGGCTGCCGCCGACGGCGCCGGCCGCGACCCAGTCCTGCAATTGCGACACCGCCGGCGAGGAGGCGAAGGGGAAGTTGACCGCGCCGCGCGCTCCCGCCTGCGCGACGAAGGCGCGGGCATCCGCGACGTCGACCGCGAGCGGCTTCTCGCAGAACACCGTCCTGCCGGCGGCGAGCGCTGCGCGGGCATGGCCGAGATGCGAGGCCGGCGGCGAGGCGACGTAAACGCAATCGCTCGCCGCGATCACCGCGGCGGCGTCCGCCAGCCGCGCGACCTGCGGCAGCTCGCCGGCGATCCGGGCCATGGCCTCGGCGGACGGGTCCCAGATGCCGGCGGCGCGCACGAGCCCGGGCGGCTGCGCCAGGATCGCGCGCAGCATGCGCTCGCCCATGATGCCGGCGCCGATCAGGCCGATGGAAACGGGTTCGGACATGGGATTCTCTCATCGCTGCGGGACGAAGCCCGCATAGCAGCAGGGCGGCGCGGACGGCTAGACATGGATCGTCTAGCCGGCCAGACGCTCGCCGCCCTCTCCGAGCTCGACCCGGTTGCGGCCCGAGGCCTTGCCGGCATAGAGCGCCGCGTCGGCGCGGCGATAGAGGTCGGCCGCCGTCTCCTGCCCGTCGAAGCCGACCGCTCCGACGCTGACGGTGACGTATTGCGCCGTCGGCGAGGCGGCGTGCTCGATCCTGAGATCGGCGATCGCCCGCGCCACCTGCTCCAGCCGCTCCTGCCCGTGCTCCGGCGTGGTGTCGTAGAGCAGCAGGCCGAACTCCTCGCCGCCGAGGCGCCCGACCATGTCCATCGGCCGGCGCAGCACGCTGTCGATGGCGCGGGCGATCAGGGCCAGCGCGATATCGCCGGCCTGATGGCCGTAACGGTCGTTGTAGCGCTTGAAATGGTCGACATCGAGCACCGCGAACACCACCGGAACGCCGTCGCGCCGCGCCTGCTGCAGCGCCCTGGTGACATGCTCCTCGAAGCCGCGCCGGTTGGCGATGCCGGTCAGCGCGTCCGACATCGCCCGGTTGTGCAGCATGCGGCGCAGCAGGAACTGGTCGCGCTCGGCCCGTTCGCGCAGCCAGGCGCCGACGGCGCTGACGAAGACGGCGAAGAACAGCAGGATCGACAGCCGGCCGTGCTCGATCAGCTGCGCCGGGCCGAGCATGACGAAGCCGAGCAGGCTGGTGAACACGGCGATCAGCAGGGCGATGCCGAAGCTCTGCAGGAAGGTCAGCCCGACCGGCAGGAACACGGCGGCGATGATCACGAGCTGGGCGATGTCGGCCTGCGGCAGGCCGCGCAGCTTGTACATGTTGGAAATGAAGGCGCAGGCCACGCCGATCAGCGCCAGCGTCAGCATGGTGAGGTGGTGATAGGATTGCACCGGCGGGTTGCGGCGCACGACCCAGACCAGCCGGACGATCACCGCGAGCGTCGCCAGCCTGAGCCCGATGGCGAGCTCGAGCGCGAGGTCGCTGCGCGCGCTCGCGGCGAGATCGTCGAGCCGCGTCAGGTCGAGCCCGATGAAGATCAGCCAGATTCCGAGCGCCGTGACCAGGCAGACCAGCGTGCTGCTGCGCTGGTCGGCGCGCATGTGCAGCCGATACTCGCGCTCGAGGACGGGCTCGAAGCCGAGGCCGTCGAGGCGGCGCGCCGGCGCGGCGTCATTCGGCGCTTCGCTGGCGAACCTGGATACCGGATCATGAGGTGGGACGTGCACGCGCACGACGATGGCCGCGACTGACTAACGCCGCTTTGATGCAGCGCCCTGTTTCACGGCTTTCGTCGGACACGGTTTCGCCCGCCTTTCCGCGATGCGGCGCATTCGAGCGATTCCGCCGGCGCCTCCCCGCTCGGAATGGCGCCAGCATTGTTACTCCCGCCTTCCCGCCGGCCGGCATCAGACTCCGCCCGATCGAGAGCAGCGCGGCCTCCCCGCGGCCGCCATCGGGCGGCGGCAAGGCGAGGCCCAGCGAGAAGGATCGAAGACCATGACGACAGCAACCGAGACCGAAACCGGCGCCGCGGCGTCCGCCATGCAGACGCCTCCGGTCGTCTCGCCGCGGGATTGGGAAGCCGCCCGCCAAAAACTCCTGGTCAAGGAAAAGGCGCAGATGCGGGCCCGCGACGCGCTCGCCGCCGAGCGCCGGCGCATGCCCTGGATGGCCGTCGAGACCGCCTATGCGTTCGAAGGCCCTGCGGGCCGGCTCAGCCTGCTCGACCTGTTCGAGGGGCGCCGCCAGCTCATCGTCTACCGCGCCTTCTACGAGCCGGGCGTCTTCGGCTGGCCCGACCAGGCCTGCCGCGGCTGCTCGATGGTCGCCGACCAGGTCGGCCATCTCGCCCATGTCAACGCCCGCGACACCACCGTGGTCTACGCTTCGCGCGCCCCGCAGGCCGACATCGCCCGGCTCAAGCGCAGGATGGGCTGGACCATGCCCTGGGTCACCATCACCGATTCCTTCGATGCCGATTTCGGCGTCGCCGAATGGCATGGCCACAACGTCTTCATCCGCGACGGCGACAAGGTCTTCCGCACCTATTTCGTCAACGACCGCGGCGACGAGGCGATCGGCTCGCTCTGGAGCTATCTCGACCTCACCCCGCTCGGCCGCCAGGAGGCCTGGGAGGATTCGCCGCCGGGCTACCCGCAGACCCCGCCCTACAAATGGTGGAACTGGCACGACAGCTATGTCGAGGGCGCCGCGCCCGACAAAAGATGGGTCGAGGTCTCGGACGCCGGCGAAGCCGCCTTCCGCGAGAAAGCCGCGAGCGACAGGAAGGCGGCGGGCGGGTGTCCGGCCTGTTCGGGCGAGATGAAGTAGCCGCATCGCGTATCGTCGTCGCCTGTCCCGGGGTAGACCGAAGGCCGCCCCCGGGGCTCCGCCCGGGAATGGCGCAATGACTTTCCCCGCCCGCAGGCTGATCCCGCGGGCGTCGTGCAGATGAGGGGCAGCGGAGCGCCGCGAGGCGCGTTGGTAGAGATCCGCATCCGTTGAGCCAGGATGCGGCGCGGATGGATTGAGCCACCATCCGCACGCCCCGTGGCGCTCCGCCAGGCGGCGATTTTAAGGCCCCGGGCCGCGCTTCTGCGAAGCCGGAGGCGGGCGCGCCGCGATGGCCCTCGGACGCCAGTAGCCTTCTTCAGGCCGTCGCGTCCTTGAAGCCGTCGCGCCGGCTGATCGCCGCCGCTTCATCTAGCGAGCTCCTCGCGCAGGGGTCGTAATGCCCCCAGGTCGGTTCCCGAAGCCTCCCGGGAGCGAGGCGCAACCCCCACCCGCAGGCGCCGCACGCACCCCGCCAATCAGCATGCCTCCGGTTGGCCGCCCCTCGGGGATGGGATGCGAGCGAGTATAGGGGAGGTCGGGAGAGCGGGGATTGTTCAAGCGCCTGTCCCCGCATCCACCCTCCCCGTCATGGTCGGGCTTGTCCCGACCATCCACGCCTTTGCATCCGAGCGGCCAGGCACTGCGTTGGGCAGCATGCCATCAGCGCCGCAAGACGTGGATGCTCGGCACAAGGCCGAGCATGACGGTGTGGATCACCGGAACCTCGACCCCACCTTCTCCCGGATGGGAGAAGGTGGCGCGGAGCGCCGGATGAGGGCCTGCCCTCGCCGCGGGAGGCCGCAGCGGCGCCGTTGCGTTCTGACGATCAGCGGCGGTCCCTCACCCCTGCCCCTCTCCCATCCGGGAGAGGGGTTGCCTGCGGTTCGTTCGCCTTCGACCTGATCGAGGCGGCGCGCGCCGACCGAGGACGCTCTGCGGACGAGGATCGCGGAAGAAGACGCACGATGCCGGCTCGCGCAGAACAGTGAAGCCATCGCTGCCCAGAATGCCTGGACGGCCGAGCACGGCCTGTTCTCCGATGAATTGCTGCCACTCATCAGGAGTGCTTTCGGTGAAAACGAAAACGGCCGGGACGAACCCGGCCGTTCTGACCTCACAAACGACTGACTTCTCACGAACACCCGGTCGTCGCGCCACACGTATTGCACTTCAGGCAGGTGCCGTTGCGCACCAGCGTGAAGTTGCCGCATTCGCCGCAGCTGTCGCCGACATAGCCCTTCATGATCGCCTCGGCCCGGCGCTCCGACGTCGTCGGCTGGGCGGCCGGCGCGGCGAAGCCGAGCTTGCTCATCTCGGCCTCGCCATAGGCTTCCGGCTCCTCCTTCAGGGCGGTCGCGCCGGCGGTGGCAAGGCCGGTGACGGTGCTGGTCGCGCGCGCGACCGCGTCGTTGGCCGCCGCCCCGCCCTGGATGGCGAGCAGGTTGATCGGCTTGCCGCGGCGGAAGCCCGAGGAGGCCAGCGGGGTCGAGGTGATCGGCCCGGCCGCGTCCGGCATCCTGCCCTGCTCGACGCCGCCGCCCATCACGTCATGGCCGATCTCGCTGGGATCGACATGGGCGAGGTCGTGCCGGCCGAGATAGGAGATCGCCAGCTCGCGGAAGACGTAGTCGAGGATCGAGGTCGCGTTCTTGATCGACTGGTTGCCCTGCACGAAGCCCGAGGGCTCGAAGCGGGTGAAGGTGAAGGCCTCGACATATTCCTCCAGCGGCACGCCATATTGCAGGCCGAGCGAGACCGCGATGGCGAAGTTGTTCATCATCGCCCGGAAGGCCGCGCCCTCCTTGTGCATGTCGATGAAGATCTCGCCGAGGCGGCCATCGGCATATTCGCCGGTGTGGACATAGACCTTGTGGCCGCCGACCACCGCCTTCTGGATGTAGCCGGTGCGGCGCGAGGGCATCTTCTCGCGCTCGCGGACGCGCTCGACCCGCTCCACCACGCGCTCGACGATCTTCTCGGCGACCTGCGTCGCGCGCGCCGCCAGCGGCTGCTGGTGCAGCGCCTCGATCGCGTCGTCGGCATCGTCGTCCTCGTCGGCGATCAGGGCCGAGTTCAGCGGCTGCGACAGCTTCGAGCCGTCGCGATAGAGCGCGTTCGCCTTCAGCGCCAGCTTCCAGGAGAGCAGATAGGCGCTCTTGCAATCCTCGACGGTGGCGTCGTTCGGCATGTTGATGGTCTTGGAGATCGCGCCCGAGATGAAGGGCTGCGCCGCCGCCATCATGCGGATATGGCTCTCGACCGAGAGATAGCGCTTGCCGATGCGCCCGCAGGGATTGGCGCAGTCGAAGACGGCGTAGTGCTCCTTCTTCAGGTGCGGCGCGCCTTCCAGCGTCATCGCCCCGCAGACATGGACGTTGGCGGCCTCGATCTCGGCCCGGGTGAAGCCGAGGAAGGGCAGCAGCTCGAACGACATGTCGCCGAGCTTCTCGGCCGGCACGTTCAGCGTGCCGGTGAGGAAGTCCTCGCCGAGCGTCCACTTGTTGAAGACGAACTTGATGTCGAAGGCGCTCTTCAGCCCCTTCTCCACCGCCTCGATCTTCTCCTCGCTGAAGCCCTTGGCCCTGAGCGAGCCGGGATTGATGCCGGGCGCCTGCTTCATCGAGCCGTGGCCGACGGCATAGGCCTCGATCTCGGCGATGTCGGCCTCGCGATAGCCGAGCGCGCGCAGCGCGTCCGGAACGGCGCGGTTGATGATCTTGAAATAGCCGCCGCCGGCGAGCTTCTTGAACTTCACCAGCGCGAAATCGGGCTCGATGCCGGTGGTGTCGCAATCCATCACCAGGCCGATCGTGCCGGTCGGCGCGATCACCGTCGCCTGGGCGTTGCGATAGCCGTGCTTCTCCCCGAGGGCGAGCGCCTCGTCCCAGCTCGCCTTGGCGCGCTCCGCCAGCGTCAGCGAGGAGCCGCCGAGGCGCTCCAGCGTCGCATGGTCGAGCGGCACCGGCGTCACCTGCAGGGCCTCGTAGCCCTGGGCGAGGCCATGGGCGGCGGTGCGGTGGTTGCGGATGACGCGCAGCATGTGGCTGGCGTTCTTCTTGTAGCCCGGGAACGGGCCGAGCTCGCCCGCCATCTCGGCCGAGGTCGCATAGGCGACGCCGGTCATCACCGCGGTCAGGGCGCCGGCGAGCGCCCTGCCCTCGTCCGAATCATAGCCGAGGCCCATGGTCATCAGCAGGCCGCCGATATTGGCGTAGCCGAGGCCGAGCGTGCGGTACTCGTAGGAGAGCTCGGCGATCTCGCGGCTCGGGAACTGCGCCATCGCCACCGAGATCTCGAGCACGATCGTCCAGAGCCGGCAGAGATGCTCGTAACCGGCGACGTCGAAGCTCTTGGTCTGCCGATCGTAGAACTGCAGCAGGTTGGCCGAGGCCAGGTTGCAGGCGGTGTCGTCGAGGAACATGTACTCCGAGCACGGGTTCGAGGCGCGGATGCGTCCCGAGGCCGGGCAGGTGTGCCAGTCGTTCATCGTGCTGTTGAAGTGCAGGCCGGGATCGGCGCTCGCCCAGGCGGCGTAGCCGATCTTCTCCCAGAGGTCGCGCGCCTTCAGCGTCTTCGTGACCTTGCCGGTGGTGCGGGCCTTGAGCTGCCACTCGCCATCCGCCTCGACGGCGCGCAGGAAATCGTCGGTCAGCGAGACCGAATTGTTCGAGTTCTGGCCGGAGACGGTGAGATAGGCCTCCGAATCCCAGTCGGTGTCGTAGGTGTCGAACTGAATCTCGGTATAGCCCTGGCGGGCGAACTGGATGACGCGCTTGATGTAGTTGTCCGGCACCATCGCCTTGCGGGCGAGCTTGATCTCGCGCTTCAGCGCCGGGTTCTTCTCGGGATCGAAGCAGGCATCGTCGGCGGCCTCGCAGTTGACGCAGGCCTTCATCACCGCCTTCATCGCCTTCTGGACGATCTTGGAGCCGGCGACGAGCGCCGCGACCTTCTGCTCCTCCTTCACCTTCCAGTCGATATAGGCCTCGATGTCCGGATGGTCGGCGTCGACCACCACCATCTTGGCGGCGCGCCGGGTGGTGCCGCCCGACTTGATCGCCCCGGCGGCGCGGTCGCCGATCTTGAGGAAGGACATCAGCCCCGAGGACTTGCCGCCGCCGGCGAGCTTCTCGCCCTCGCCGCGCAGCATCGAGAAGTTCGAGCCCGTGCCCGAGCCGTATTTGAACAGGCGCGCCTCGCGCACCCACAGATCCATGATGCCGCCCTCGTTGACGAGGTCGTCCTGCACGCCCTGGATGAAGCAGGCATGCGGCTGCGGATGCTCGTAGCTCGACTTCGAGCGGGTCAGCTTGCCGGTCTTGAAGTCGACGTAGAAATGGCCCTGGCCGGGACCGTCGATGCCATAGGCCCAGTGCAGGCCGGTGTTGAACCATTGCGGCGAGTTCGGCGCCACCATCTGGCTCGCCAGCATGAAGCGCAGCTCGTCATGGAAGGCCGCCGCGTCCTCCTCCGAGGAGAAATAGCCGCCCTTCCAGCCCCAATAGGTCCAGCAGCCGGCGAGCCGGTCGAAGACCTGCTTGGAGGAGATCTCGGAGCCGTAGCGCTCGGCTTCCGGCAGCTTGGCGAGCGCCGCCTCGTCGGCGACCGAGCGCCAGAGGAAGGACGGAACGTCGTTCTCCTCGATCTTCTTCAGCACGGCGGGGACGCCCGCCTTGCGGAAATATTTCTGCGCGAGCACGTCGCTCGCCACCTGCGACCAGGCCTCCGGCACCTCGATGCCCTCGAGCCGGAAGACGATCGAACCATCGGGATTGCGGATCTCGCTCACCGCCGAGCGGAACGGGATCGCCTGATAGGGCGACTGGCCGGCGGTGGTATGGCGGCGCTCGATGCGCATAAGCGTCTTCCCCAATGCTTGCCGCGGGCGTGTCCGACGCTCCGCGCGGCCGGTTGCTCACCGGCTCCTGATGTCAGCCCAACTCGGTTTGATGCCCCTGGATCCCGCGACGATGTGGTCCCGCCGTCGGGCGTCCGGTTGCGGCCAGCCGGACCGCACGTCGCCGTTCGCCGTCGCCGTCACTGGCGCGCCGCGGTGATCGTCCTGACCCGTCTGGGAACTCGTTTCGCGGGTCGAAAAAGGCGTCTCCGCCAGCCGTCACGCGACGGTCAAAATTTAGTCCCGAATGGGCGCGGACGTCAAGGATTAGTGCGCACCGATAGGTGTGGATACGACATCTTGTAGGAAGATGTGGATCATGGGGATAAGTTTCAAGGCGCCGGCTAAGCCTTGGGAATCGCGTGCGGAATCGCCGCCGGTCGGCCGAGCTTGCCGCGAAGCGCGCCGCGGCGGAACCACTAAAATGCACCGGACCATGGTTAACCGAACGTCACCCGGGGCAGACGGAGCCCACCGACGGAAGCGCCGTCTGCGGCCGCCGGCACAAGTGCTTGAATCCATGCGGGGCTTCGTCCGGCTGCCGGTCGCCCAGGCGCTGCCGCGCCCTCTCCGAATCATGGCCGAATCGTGTCGCCCGCCGGCTGCTGACCATCCCCGTCAGCTCCGGGGCGTAGCAGGGCCCGCGAGCCGGAGGACCCCGCCCATGACCGACACCGTCTTCGAACTGCGCCGCTATACCTTGAAGCCCGGCGCGCGCGAGGCCCTGATCCGCGTCTTCGACACCCATCTCGTCGAGACGCAGGAGGCGGAAGGGATGAGCGTGGTCTGCCAGTTCCGCGATCCGGCGGCGCCCGACCAGTTCGTCTGGTTCCGCGGCTTCGCCGACCAGGCGGCGCGGACGGGCGCCCTGCCCGCCTTCTATGGCGGCCCGGTCTGGGCGCGGCATGGCCCGGCCGCCAACGAGACCATGCTCGCCTGGCACGATGTGCTGATGCTGAAGCCGGCCGCGCCCGGCTCCGGCTTCGATACGCGCGGGCTCGAGCGGCCGCCGCCGGGCACGGCCGATCTCGAGGACGGCCATGCCTATCTTGTCGCGGTCCATCATCTGGCGCCGGAGGCGAGCGACTCGGAGGCCGCGCTCGCGGCCAAGGCGGCCGCCGATGCCGCGCGCGCCACCGGCGCCAGGGTGGTCGCCAGCCTGATCAGCGACCGCAGCGAGAACGGTTTCCCCCGCCTGCCGGTGCGCGAGACCGAATGCGTGGCGGTGACGCTTCTCCGGCCCGCGGTGCCGCAGGCGATCCCGGCGCTCGAGGCGGCGTTGCGTGCCGTCGCCACCGGCAGCGGCCGCGCCCCGGACATCGCCCGCCTGGTCCCGACCGCGCGCTCGCTGCTGCGCTGAGCCGCACTGGACATAGCGGGCCCGCATCTTCATAAGTCGCGCGACGGACTTAAGGCCCGCGCGGACGCGAAGCGATGAACCAGACCCTGCTCGAGATATTCACCTGGTGGAACCGCCAGACCATGGGCACGCGCTTCCACACCTGGCGCCATGGCGAGAAGGTCGGCGAGGACGAGTTCGGCAATGTCTACTACCGCACCAAGGGCGGCAGGAAGGACAAGGCCCTCGGCATCCAGCGCCGCTGGGTGCTCTACAACGGCCCGGTCGAGGCCTCGATGATCCCGCCCGGCTGGAACGGCTGGCTGCACCATACCGTCGACGTCGCGCCGTCCGAGGAGAACTACCTCGCCCGCGACTGGCAGAAGCCGCACCAGCCCAACCGCACCGGCACGGCCCAGGCCTATCGCCCGAAGGGCTCGACGCTCGGCGAGAACAAGACCCCGCCCGCCACCGGCGACTACCAGGCCTGGACGCCCGGACGGTAAGGGCCGGACCGCAGCGGAACGGCAACGGGCCGGCCAGGCATGGCCGGCCTTCTTCGTTCGGCCCGAGCCGATGCGGCAAGCGCGACTAGGCCGCCCGCTTCCGCGCAGACGCGGCCCGGTGGAAGCCGCCAGCATCAGGCCGCGCCGGCGACGAAATCGACCAGCAGCTTGAGGTTGAGCGCCGCGATCGTGACCGCGATCAGGCAGGCGAAGGCGACGAGCCAGCGCGGCGCGACCAGCTCGCCCATCTTGGCTCTGTCGGCGGTGAACATCACCAGCGGAAAGACGGCGAAGGAGAGCTGCAGCGACAGCACGACCTGCGTCAGGATCAGCAACTTCGCCGTGCCCGCATCGCCATACCAGATCGTCACCGCCGCCGCCGGCACGATCGCGATCGCCCGGGTGATCAGCCGGCGCAGCCAGGGCGCCAGCCTGATCTTGAGGAAGCCCTCCATCACGATCTGGCCGGCGAGCGTCGCCGTCACCGTCGAATTGATGCCGCAGCAGAGCAGCGCGATGCCGAACAGGGTCGGCGCGACGGCGAGGCCGAGCAGCGGGCCGAGCAGCTTGTGCGCGTCGCCGAGCTCGGCGACCGCCGTCTGGCCGGTCTTGTGGAAAGTCGCGGCCGCCAGGATCAGGATCGAGGCGTTGATCGTCAGCGCGAACATCAGCGCGACCGTCGAATCGATCGTGGCGTATTTGAGCGCCTGGCGCCTCTCCGGCAGGCTCTCGCCATAGGCGCGCGTCTGCACGATGCCGGAGTGCAGGTAGAGATTGTGCGGCATCACCGTGGCGCCGAGGATGCCCAGCGCCAGATAGAGCATCTCCGGATTGCGGACGATCTGCGTGGTCGGCGCGAAGCCGCGGATCACCTGGCCCCAATCCGGATCGGCGAGCGCGATCTGGATGGCGAAGCAGAGCGCGATCACGCCCAGCAGCGTGACGATCAGCGCCTCCACCCAGCGGAAGCCGAGCCGCTGCAGATAGAGGATCAGGAACACGTCGAGCGCGGTGACGACCACGCCGAGCTCGAGCGGGATGCCGAAGATCAGGTTGAGCCCGATCGCGGTGCCGATCACCTCGGCGATGTCGGTGGCGATGATCGCGATCTCGGCCAGGAACCAGAGTCCAAGGGCGAGCGGTCTCGGGAAGGCGTCGCGGCAGGCCTGGGCGAGGTCGCGGCCGGAGCCGACGGCGAGCCGCGCGCACAGCGACTGCAGCACGATCGCCATGATGTTGGAGACCAGCGCGACGACGAGCAGCGTGTAGCCGAACTTCGAGCCGCCCGCGAGCGAGGTCGCCCAGTTGCCCGGATCCATGTAGCCGACGGCGACGAGATAGCCGGGTCCGAGGAAGGCGGCGGCGCGACGCCAGCCCGGCCCGGAGCGGCGCACGGCGATCGAACGATGGACGTCGGCCAGCGAGGCCTCGCCCCTGTCCTCCCGCCAGCCGGTCGGCGCCCGTTCGACTCGCGCTTCCATCCACACCCTGATCTGCAATTGCAATGCATTCGCAAGTTATCGGCTTGCAACACGCTGGCAAGGCGCCGGTTCCCCTGCCGGACGCATGGCGGCCATGGGATGGCGGCGGGCTGGGCGCACGTCTCCTGCCGGATGGCCGGGCCCAGGCTTCGCACTCGCCCTTTTTCCGCTGCTATTGCCGTGCTACTGCGCGCCGTCGCGCGCGCCGAAAGAGAATCGCCAAGCCAGCATGCCCTCCTTCCGCAGAGCCCTCTTCCTCGCCGCCGTCGCCGGCGCCGCGCTCGCGCTGGCCGCCCCCGCCCGGGCCGACCGCATCCGCAACCCGACCGCGGTCTTCGCCGGTCTCGACAAGATCACCGGCCGGATCATCTCCTTCGAGGTGGCGATCGACGAGACGGTGCAGTTCGGCGCGTTGCAGATCACGCCGCGGGTCTGCTGGACGCGCCCGCCGACCGAGGCACCGCAGACGACCTCCTTCACCGAGGTCGACGAGGTCACCTTCAACAACGAATACCGGCGCATCTTCACCGGCTGGATGTACGCCTCGAGCCCCGGCCTGCACGGCGTCGAGCATGCGATCTACGATGTCTGGCTGACCGACTGCAAAGGCGGCACCGAGCTGGTGGTCGACCCGAAGGAGCCGGAGGCCCCGCCCCCGCCGCTGAGCCCTGAACAGCGCCGGCCGGCCCGTCCGGCCCAGCCGCCGGCGAACCAGCGCATCGACGTCGCGCCCCCGCAGGGCGTGCCGGTGCAGCCGCGCCAGGCGCCGTCGCAGCGCTTCTTCCCGACCAACCCGGCCCCCGGGCGCGACCCCGCCGGCAGCAACTGAGCGGCGCCGCACGAAGCGGCCCCATGGTACTTCACAGTCCAGAAGGCTGCGCGCGCGGCACATTGTCTCGACACGCCTCGAAACAATACGTCGCGGCAAGGTTAGAGTACCGGATCATGAAGCTTTACGGCTCAGCTTAAGCTTCGCCTTCACGAAATTAAGCTTGGAACCTCGGCGCCTTCGAGTGGTTCTCCAGATGACGGTCACGCGAGACCGTTCATTCAGAAGAGGAGAAACCTGATGGCGAACCAATCGCAGCGCGGCTTTGCGTCGATGGACGAGAACCGGCAGCGCGACATCGCCGCCAAGGGCGGACAGAGCGTGCCGGACGAGAAGCGCTCCTTCTCCCAGGATCGCGACCTCGCCTCGGAAGCCGGACGCAAGGGCGGCCAGAGCGTTCCCGACGAGAAGCGCAGCTTCTCCCAGAACCGTGACCTCGCCGCCGAAGCAGGACGCAAGGGCGGCCAGCATTGACGCCCGAACAGCCCCGCGGGTCCGCCCGCGGGGCCTTTCGCGCTGGGCTGGTCAGCGCGCGGCGTCGGCGAACTCGGCCAGCGCCTCGCGCCCGCTGACCGGGCGGCCCGGCGCCCAGCTCCACCAGTTCCCATCCGCCTGGATCGCGGTGTCGAGCAGATCGCGATAGGCGTCGCAGGCGACCTCGCAGGTCCCGAACTGGGCGAGATGGGCGGTCTGGAACTGGGTGTCGAGCAGCCGGTAGCCGCCGCGCCTCAGCCGCGCGACGAGATGCACCAGCGCCACCTTCGAGGCGTCGGTCTCGCGATGGAACATGCTCTCGCCGAAGAAGGCACCGCCGAGCGACAAGCCGTAGAGCCCGCCGACGAGGCGGCCTTCGCGCCAGCATTCGACGGTGTGGACATGGCCCTGAGCGAAGAGCTCGCCATAGAGCGCGCGGATGCGGCCGTTGATCCAGGTCTCGGCCCGGTCGGGCCGGCTCTCGGCGCAGGCCGCGATCACGGCCGCGAAATCATGGTCTATGCGGACCTCGAAGCGGTCGGAGCGCACGGTGCGCGCCAGCCGGCCCGGAACATGGAAATGGTCGAGCGGAATGATGCCGCGAATCTCGGGCTCGACCCAGAACAGCCCGGGGTCGTCGGCGCTCTCCGCCATCGGAAAGACCCCGGCCGCATAGGCGCGCAGCAGGAGTTCCGGCGTGATCACCGGGGTCCGCGCAGGTATGGAACGGGCCTTCATGCGGGAGATGGGAACGCGCGACGGGCGCCGGTGTCAATCGCGACGGCGCCGGAAGGCTCCGGGCCACCGGCTAAACCCGGGCGCGCCGCGTCGGCAGGCCCTTGAGCTGCGGCGCTGCGAGCCCCGGTGCGGTCTCGACGCCGAGCGTCGGCAGGGCGAGCGTGCGCTGGCCGCGGAAATCGACATGGCAGACGATCAGGCCGCGCTCTTCGATATAGCTGATCAGGCGGCGCGCCCGGCTCGGCGAATGGCTGCCATAGGCCTCCGCCAGTTCGGCGTCCGACGGGCACGGCGCTCCCTCGATCGCGCTGCGGGCGATGAACAGGAACAGCCCGTGCAGGTCCTCCGGCAGTGTCTCGACGGCGCTCAGGGCCTTTTCCCAGGCCTGCGAGGACAGCACCTCCTCGCTCGCCCCGGCACGGGCGACGGCGAGGCGCTTGCGGAAGGCGTCGAGCCCGGTCTCCGGGCCGCTGACCCGGCGCATTCGGCAGCGCACGGTGAAGTCCTGGTAGAGCACGGCGACCGGCCGGTCGCGCGCCTCCGGATCGTCGAGCAGCTCGTTCAGGATCTCGACCAGCGCCGCCGCGCGCTCGGCCGGATCCATCTCGATCTCGGGCTCGGCCGGCGCCGGCACCGGCGGCTGCGTCTCGATCCGGCGGATGATCTCGGGTGCCAGCACCGGCCGCGGCCGCGGCTGCTTCGGCCAGGGCGCCGGCGCGACCTCGTCCTCGCCGGCGGTGAAGATCAGCTTGCTGGCGTCCTCCGGCGCCTGCTCGGGCAGCGGCAGCAGGCTCGGCGCGCCGCCGCGGTCGACCGAGGCGACGGGCCCGATCCGGACCGGCAGCGGCTTCTTCGACAGCGCCGGGCCGAGCGCGACGAACTGGCCGCGCTCGAGATCGCGGAACATCTCGGCCTGGCGCCTGTCCATGCCGAGCAGGTCGGCGGCGCGCTGCATGTCGATGTCGAGGAAGGTGCGGCCCATCAGGAAGTTCGAGGCTTCCGCCGCGACGTTCTTGGCGAGCTTGGCGAGGCGCTGCGTCGCGATCACGCCGGCGAGGCCGCGCTTGCGGCCACGGCACATCAGGTTCGTCATCGCGCCCAGCGAGAGCCGGCGCGCCTCGTCCGAGGCCTCGCCCGCCATCACCGGGGCGAAGAGCTGCGCCTCGTCGACCACGACCAGCATCGGGTACCAATGGGCGCGCTCGACCTCGAACAGCCCGCCGAGGAAGGCGGCCGTGGCGCGCAACTGCTCGTCGGCGTCGAGCTCCTCGAGATTGAGCACCACCGAGACGCGGTGCTGGCGCACGCGCAGCGCGATCCGCTGCAGTTCGGGCGGGCTCGCCGTGCCGTCGACCACGACATGGCCGAACTGGTCGGCGAGCGAGACGAAATCGCCCTCGGGATCGATCACCGCCTGCTGCACCAGCGGCGCGCTCTGCTCCAGCAGGCGGCGCAGCAGATGCGACTTTCCCGAGCCGGAATTGCCCTGGACCAGGAGCCGCGTCGCCAGCAGTTCGGCCAGGTCGAGCTCGGCCGGGCCGCCGCCCGCCGTCGCGCCCATCTCGATGCCCGTCTTCATGCCTGCCAGCGTGCCGCCTCGGGGTCCCCGTGCCCCGCCCCCGAGCGGGGCGGGCGAGCGGCGACGTCTAGCACGCGGGCGCGGGCGCGCAGGTGCTGCCGGTTGCCGCATCCACAGCAAATCCGCGGCGGCGGCGGCCGGCGCCCATCACCGGCGGCGGCGCAGGATCATGCCGCCATGATGCAGCGTGTCCGCGTCGACAAAGGTGCCGTCGGCGGTGAAGCCGGTGTCGTCCCAGTACTCGATGTGATTGCCGGTGACCTCGTAGCGGCCGCGATAGGCGCTTTCACGGCTGCCGCGCGCCTCGTCATAGCGGCCGTTCGGCAGCAGCTCGTGGCGGACGTGATTGTCGGCGGTGACCCACATGCCGACGTAAGGGTGGCTCTGCGGGGTCTGGGCAGCGGCTGTCCGGATGATCGTCATGGAGGAGGATCCTTCCGATCCTGTTTGGATGATCGTGGTGGCGAGGCCGACGCCGGCGGTCAGCACCAGCAGGGCGTTCAGGAGCAAGGTGTTCATGACGCCTCCCCTCAGCGCCCGCGTCGCTCGGCGAAGAGCTCCGACAGCGCCTGCGACGCCGCGATCGCCCGCGAGATGCCGGCCGGCACGGTGATCAGGTAGACGATCTCCTTCAACTGCTCCTCGGGGACGCCGATATTCAGCGCGTAGCCGGCGTGCAGCTTCATGAAGGCGGTCTGCCCCGTCGCGGCGAACGCCGCCACGGCGGCGAGCTGGCGCGCGCGGCTGTCGAGACCGGGGCGCGACCAGACATCGCCGAGCGCATAGGCCTCGGTCGCCTCGGCGAGGAAGGGGAATTCCTGCCGCATGCGCTCCAGAGCCTGCTGGGATTCGCCCGTGTTGAGGCTGCGGACGACGGCATCGCCGCGCTTGCGCCGCTCCTCGGTCGATTCGGCGGCGGCAGGCACCGGCATCGCCGCGATGGCGAGGGCCGTTGCGGCGGCGCGCAGCGGCGACGGCATGATCGGGGTCATGGCTTCCTCCTCAGCGTGTGGCGGTGGGGCGGATGACGATCTCGTTGACGTCGACATCCTCGGGCTGCTCGATCGCGAAGCGCACCGCGCGGCCGATCGCGTCGGGCTGGAGCGCGATGGCGCGATAGCTCCTCATCAGCTCGGCCGCTGCTGGATCGGTGATGCTGTCGGCGAGTTCGCTCTCGACCACGCCGGGATGGATGCAGGTGACGCGCAGGTTCGAGTGCTCCTGGCGCAAGCCGTCGGAGATCGCGCGCACGGCATATTTCGTCGCGCAGTAGACGGCCGCCGTCGGCGACACCGCCAGCGCTCCGATCGAGGCGATGTTCACGACATGGCCGGAGCCGCGTGCCTGCATCTGCGGCAGCACCGCGGCGATGCCGTGGAGCACGCCCTTGATGTTGACGTCGATCATGCGGTCCCACTCCTCGACCTGCAGCGAGGCCAGCGGCGAGAGCGGCATGACGCCGGCATTGTTGACGATCACGTCGACGCGGCCGAAGGCTGTGCGCGCCGCCTCGGCGAAGGCCGCGACATCGGCGCGATCGGTGACGTCGAGCCGGCGGGTACGGACCGTCGCGCCCTTCGCGCTCAGCTCGTCGGCGAGCGCGCCGAGGCGTTCGGTGCGCCTTGCGCCGAGCATCAGCCTGGCTCCGGCCGCCGCGAGCTCGCGGGCGATGCCGGCGCCGATCCCGCTGGAGGCGCCGGTGATGAGGACGACCTTGTCGCGTGTCATGTCCCTCTCCGTCTGGTTGTGTCCTGGCACCGCAAGGCTGCGGTTGCCGGAAAGCTAGGAGCCGGGCATTGTCGCGATAAGCCGCCATGTCCTTTCCAGTTTGGAGAGTTCCACTAACCAATGGAGATCGACCTCAACGCGCTCGCCGTCTTCGCGCTGGTCGCCGAGGAGAAGAGCTTCCGCGGCGCCGCCGACCGCATCGGCGTGACGCGCTCGGCCGTCAGCCAGACGATCCGGAAGCTGGAGGAGCGGCTCGGCATCGCGCTGGTACAGCGGACGACCCGCAGCGTCGGCCTGACCGAGGCGGGCGAGCGCCTCCTCGCCGATCTCGAGCCGGCGCTGTCCGACCTGCGCGCCGCCGTCGCGGCGACCCGGGACCTGCGCGCCGGCCCGCGCGGACGCCTGCGCCTCGCCGTCTCGTCGATCGCCGAGCGCTTCCTGTCCGGCCCGGTCCTCGCGGGCTTCGCCGCGGCGTATCCGGAGGTCGAGCTCGACGTCACCGTCACCGACGAGGAGTTCGACATCGTCGCCGCCGGCTACGATGCCGGCGTCAGGCTGGGCGAGGTCATCGAGCAGGATATGATCGCCGTGCCGGTCGGCGGCCAGGAGCGCCAGCTCGCCGTCTGTTCGCCGGGCTATCGCGAGCGCTTCGGCACGCCCTCGCATCCGCGCGAGCTCGCGGCGCATCGCTGCATCGGCTGGCGGCCGGGGCCGAGGCTGCCGCCCTATCGCTGGGAATTCGGCGAGGACGGCAGGGAGTTCAGCGTCGCCGTCGCCCCCGAGATCACCACCAACGACATGGCGCTGATGATCAAGCTCGCGGTCGCGGGCGCCGGGATCACCTTCGGCATGGAGGAGAGCTTCCGCCCGGCGATCGCGCGCGGCGAGCTGGTGCCGCTGCTCGAGGAGTACTGCCCGCCTTTCGCGGGCTTCTATCTCTACTACCCCAGCCGGCGGGCCATGGCGCCGAAGCTGCGCGCCCTGGTCGACCATCTGCGCGGCTTCGACTGGGACAGGCGCGAGCGATATCGGCTATGATGTGATTCCAGGCGCCGCCCGCGCCTCCGCCCTCCGACTGGGAAGCACGCTGCCGTGCAGGGCCCGTCCGATCGTCGAACCGCCTGTCCGAGCACTGCGCATAAGGAGGGATTGCGGATTTAGCTCGCATCAGGAGGTCCATCGATGAAGCTCTCCGCCCCCGTCTATCGACTGAAGCGCAAGGCCAGGACGCTGTCGCGCACGGAAGGCATTCCGCTCAATCTCGCGCTCGATCGCATCGCCGCCGGCGAAGGTTTCGGCGCCTGGAGCCTGCTCGCCGCGAAGTCGGCCGACGGATCGGCCGCCAGGGAACTGCTCGCCCGCCTGATCCCGGGAGACCTGCTCCTCATCGGCGCACGGCCCGGGCACGGCAAGACCCTGCTGAGTCTCCAGCTCGCCCTCGAGGCGATGAGGGCCGGCCGCCCGGCGGTGTTCTTCACGCTGGAATACACGGCCGGCGACCTGCTTGGCCGCTTCCGGGCGCTCGGCGTCGAGCCGGCGCAATTCCAGGCCCTGTTCACCTTCGACGATTCGGACGCGATCAGCGCCGATCACATCCTGCGGGCGCTGGCCGACGCCCCGCGCGGCACATTGGCGATCGTCGACTATCTGCAACTGCTCGACCAGAAGCGCGGCAATCCCGAGCTGATGGCGCAGATCCGCACGCTCAGGGCCTTCGCGCGGGACAAGGGCCTGATCCTCGCCTTCATCTCGCAGATCGACCGGTCCTATGACCCGGCCGTGAAGCCCTGTCCCGACCTCGACGATGTCCGCCTGCCGAATCCGCTCGACCTGTCGCTGTTCAGCAAGGCCTGCTTCCTGAACGGGGGCGAGGTCCGGTTCCAGGCGGCGGGTTAGCGGCACTCCACGAGCCCACCGAACTGCATCGTCATTGCGAGGAGCGAAGCGACGAAGCAATCCAGGAGACGTAGAGGACCGCCGCCTCTGGATTGCTTCGCGGAGCCTGTCCTCGGGCTTGCCGAAGGCAAGACCCGGGGGCTGGCAAAGACGGCGCTCAGCGCGGGCAGCCGCGCGTGCGCTCGGCGCGCCGGATGTCGGCGATGACGCGGCGCTGGGTCGCCGAGAGCGGCACGTCCTCGACATTGTCGTACTGGCAGCCGGCATTGCCGAAGGCGCTGATGCCGCGCTGGGTGCGGAAGCAGTAGCCCTGCGCCTTGTAGATCTCGTTGCGCTGGTACCAGAGATCCTCGCAGCTCTGGGCAGCCGCAGGCCCGGCCGCCAGAAGCGCCTGGGCGGCGGCCACGGCGAGGGCGGAGAAAAGCAGCTTCGACATGACGACCTCTTGCGGTTGCGCGATTATCCGCCGTCCCTTGCGGACCGGACAAGCCCTTTCGCGTTCTGCCATGGCGGGATCACGATGCTGTTGCACGAAACGGAACCGTCTGCTGGCAAAGCTGTGATTTGACGCTGCCGCCCCAAGGAGCACAAGAAGCGCGAGCTCATGCAGTCCGTTCGCCCCCGCCCCTCGAATTGCCTGCGCCTGCGGCGATCGCTCGCGGCCGGGCTGGCTTTCGTCGCGGCCGCGACGCCGGCGACGGCGCAGGCGCCGAAGCGTTCGGTCTCGCTGATCCGCGACGCCGAGATCGAGCAGCTGCTGCGCGATTATGCGGCGCCGATCTTCAAGGCCGCCGGGATCAACGCGGGCGCGACCCGGATCGTCCTGATCAACGACCGCGCCTTCAATGCCTTCGTCGCCGACGGCAAGTCGATCTTCGTCAATATCGGCGTGCTGATGGACGCGGCGACGCCGAACGAGGTGATCGGCGTCCTCGCCCATGAGAGCGGCCATCTCGCCGGCGGGCACCTGGCCCGGCTCAGGCAGGAGATCCAGAACGCGCAGATCCTCTCGATCGCGGGGCTGCTCGTCGGCGTCGGCGGCGTGGTCGCGGGGGCGCGCAGCGGCGGCGGCACGATGGGCAATGCCGGCATCGGCGCGATGGGCGCGATCGCCGGCCCCCAGGAGCTCGTGCGGCGCTCGCTGCTCGCCTATCAGCGCTCGGAGGAGCAGGCGGCCGACCGTGCCGCGGTGCGCTTCCTCGCCGCCGCAGGCCTGTCGGCCAAGGGCATGCTCACCGTCTTCCGGCGCTTCGCCGAGAACAGCGCCTTCCTGTCGCGGACGATCGACCCCTATACGATCAGCCATCCGATGCCGAGCGAGCGCATCGCCCAGCTCGAGACGCTGGCGCGGCAGGGCCCGAACTTCGACAAGCCCGATCCGCCGGCTCTGCAGGCGCGGCATGACCTGATGCGCGCCAAGCTGATGGGCTTCGTCGAGCGCGAGGGCGGCGTCGCCCGCCGCTACGGCATGGCCGACCAGTCGACGGCGGCGCGCTACGCGCGCGCCATCAGCGACTATCGCTCCGGCCGGATGGCGCAGGCGCTCGCCGCCATGGACCGCCTGATCGGCGAGCAGCCGAAGAACGCCTATTTCCTCGAGCTCAAGGGCCAGGCGCTGCTCGAGGCGGGCCGCGCCCGCGAAGCGGTTCCGGTGCTGCGCCAGGCGGTCGCGCTCGCGCCGCAGGCCGGGCTGATCCGCCAGATGCTCGGCCATGCGCTGCTGCAGACCGGCGACAGGGCGCTGCTCGACGAGGCCATCCGCGAGCTCTCCAACGCCGCGATCCGCGAGCCCGATTCGGCCGATGTGCACCAGCATCTGTCGAACGCCTATGCCGCCAGGGGCAACATCGCGATGGCCGAGCTCTCGGCCGCGCAGCATGCCTTCGCCAAGGGCGACTGGACCGTCGCCCACACCCAGGCGAGCCGGGCTCTGGCCAAGTTGCCGCAGGGGTCGCCTGCGGCGCTGCGCGCCCGCGACATCGTCGAGTATGTTCCACCCGAGAAGCAACGATAGGCGCGAATCGCGCCCTGAAAGGACCCTCGCCATGATCTTCTCTTCGCTGCGCCGTCTGGCGCTCGCCGGCATCGCCGCCTGTGCGCTCGCCGCCGCCGCCCTGCCGGCCCAGGCCCAGGGCCTCTCGGCCGAGCAGCGCACGGCCGTGGTCGAGCTGATCAAGGAGACGCTGCTCAAGAATCCGGAGCTGATCCAGGAGGCGCTGGTCGAGCTCGAGCGGCGCAACCAGGTCGCGCAGGTCGAAGCCCAGCGCAATGCGCTCGCGGCCGAGAAGGCCAGCCTGATCGATCCCGCGAGCTCGGTGATCGCCGGCAATCCGCAGGGCGACGTCACCCTGATCGAGTTCATGGATTACAATTGCGGCTTCTGCAAACGGGCGATGGAGGACGTCCGCGCCCTCGCCAAGGACGATCCCAAGCTCAAGCTCGTGATCAAGGACTTCCCGATCCTCGGCCCGGATTCGGTCGAGGCCAGCCGCGTCGCCGTCGCGGTGAAGAACCAGCTCCAGGGCCCGAAATACTGGGAATTCCATCTCAAGCTGATGAGCGCCAAGGGCCGCATCAACGGCGCCAAGGCGCTGGAGATCGCCAAGGAGGCCGGCGCCGACATCGAGCGCGTCCGGAAGGAGATGGAGGCGCCGGCGACCCGCGCCGTGATCGAGCAGACCGTCGCGCTCGGCGACCGGCTCGGCCTCACCGGCACGCCGGCCTTCATCGTCGGCGACGAGGTGGTCTTCGGCGCGGTCGGCCAGGCGGCGCTGAAGCAGAAGATCGAGGCCGTGCGCAAATGCGGCAAGGCGACCTGCAGCGGCTGAGGTTCCCGACGCCGTTGCGAAGAGGCGCAGCCGACGAAGCAATCCGGAAGGGCTCGCTCTGCCGCTCCTGGATCGCTTCGCTCGTCCTGGATTGCTTCGCTTGCGCTCGCAATGACGGGACAGGCGTCGCCTCCGCCCTTTTCCTAGCTCGCCATTCCGGTTAAGACCCGCGACGACCGCGAAGCCGCCGGCTTGATCCGGCGCGACTTTTCCGCATAAGCGCATCCCCTTCGGGACCTGCCGTCCCGCCCCATCGAGCTCACGAAGACGGTGAAATCCGCCATGGCGACCAAGAGCCCCATCGATCCCGAACTCGTGCGCGAGATGGCGCAACTGATCAACGAGACCGATCTCACCGAGATCGAGGTGCAGAAGGGCGACCTGCGCATCCGCGTCGCCCGCACCATCACGGCGACGGTGATGGCGCCGGTCGCGGCCGCCCCCGCCGCCGCGCCCGCGCCGGCAGCCGCCGCGGCGGCGCCGGTCGAGGCCAAGGCTGCCGCCGCCCATCCCGGCACCGTGACATCGCCGATGGTCGGCACCGCCTACCGCCGCCCCTCGCCCGAGGCCAAGCCGTTCATCGAGGTCGGCCAGGAGGTGAAGGCGGGCGAGCGCGTGCTGCTCGTCGAGGCGATGAAGACCTTCAACGACATCGTCGCCCCGCGCGCCGGCAAGGTCGTCGCCATCCTGGTCGAGGACGGCCAACCGGTCGAGTACGGCGAGCCCCTGCTGGTGATCGAGTGAGGATCCATCCGGGCGGGAGCGGGCTGAAGATGTTCGACAAGATCCTGATCGCCAATCGCGGCGAGATCGCGCTGCGGGTGCTGCGGGCGGCCAAGGAGCTCGGCATCGCGACCGTCGCGGTGCATTCGACCGCCGACGCCAACGCCATGCATGTGCGCCTCGCCGACGAGAGCGTCTGCATCGGCCCGCCGCCGGCGCGCGAGAGCTATCTCAACATCCCCGCTTTGATCGCCGCCTGCGAGATCACCGGCGCCGACGCCGTGCATCCCGGCTACGGCTTCCTTTCCGAGAATGCCCGCTTCGCCGAGATCCTCGAGCGGCACAACATCGCCTTCATCGGCCCCAAGGCCGAGCATATCCGGGTGATGGGCGACAAGATCGAGGCCAAGCGCACCGCCAAGCGCCTCGGCATCCCCTGCGTGCCCGGCTCGGACGGCGGCGTCACCGAGGACGAGGAGGCGCTGCGCATCTCGCGCGAGATCGGCTTCCCCGTCATCGTCAAGGCCGCGGCCGGCGGCGGCGGGCGCGGCATGAAGGTGGCGCGCAGCGAGGACGAGCTCATCGTCGCCGTGCAGACGGCGCGCACCGAGGCCAAGGCGGCCTTCGGCGACGACGCGGTCTATATCGAGAAGTACCTCGAGAAGCCGCGCCATATCGAGATCCAGGTGCTCGGCGACGGCAAGGGCCGGGCGATCCATCTCGGCGAGCGCGACTGCTCCCTGCAGCGCCGGCACCAGAAGGTCTGGGAGGAAGGCCCCTCGCCCGCCCTCAACGCCGGCGAGCGCGACCGGATCGGCGAGATCTGCGCCAGGGCGATGGCCGATCTCGGCTATCTCGGCGCCGGCACGATCGAGTTCCTCTACGAGGACGGCGAGTTCTACTTCATCGAGATGAACACGCGCATCCAGGTCGAGCATCCGGTCACCGAGATGATCACCGGGATCGACCTGGTCAACGAGCAGATCAGGATCGCGGCCGGCGCGCCGCTCTCGATCAGCCAGAAGGACATCGTCATCGAGGGCCACGCCATCGAGTGCCGGGTCAATGCCGAGCATCCCGCGACCTTCCGGCCCTCGCCGGGCAGGATCACCTCGTTCCATACCCCGGGCGGGCTCGGCGTGCGCGTCGATTCGGCTGCCTATCAGGGCTATGCGATTCCGCCGCACTACGATTCGCTGGTCGGCAAGCTGATCGTCCACGGCCGCAACCGGGCCGAGTGCCTGATGCGCCTGCGCCGCTCGCTCGACGAATTCGTCGTCGACGGCGTCGACACCACGCTGCCGCTGTTCCGCACGCTGGTGCGCAACCAGGACATGCTCAACGGCGACTACAACATCCACTGGCTGGAGAAATTCCTCGCCGCCGGCGGCATGGACCAGCCCGGCGAAGGCTGACCCGGCCCGGCGCCATGTCCGGGCGACCCGGACATGGCTGGGCCGCCTGCCTCAATGGCCTTTGCCGTTGCCGGGCAGCGTCATCCGGTCGACCCAGGCGATGCCGATCGCCGAGACGATGAAGACGACGTGGATCAGGGTCTGCAGCAGCACGCCCGTGGTCGTGTAGTTGGTGGCGACCGAAGTCCCGATATTGCCGGCTTCGATGAAGGTCCGCAGCAGGTGGATCGACGAGATGCCGATGATCGCCATGGCGAGCTTGATCTTGAGCACCGAGGCGTTGACGTGGCTGAGCCATTCCGGCTGGTCGGGATGGCCCTGCAGCTTCAGCCGCGAGACGAAGGTCTCGTAGCCGCCGACGATCACCATGATCAGCAGGTTCGAGATCATCACCACGTCGATCAGCCCCAGCACCACCAGCATGATCTGCTGCTCGCTGAAGTCGAAGGCATGGGCGACGAGGTGCCAGAGCTCCTTCAGGAACAGGAAGACGTAGACGCACTGGGCGACGATCAGGCCGAGATAGAGCGGCACCTGCAGCCAGCGCGAGGCGAAGATCACCAGCGGCAGGGGCCTGAGCGCCTCGCGGGCGGACGGCTCGGAAGGATGGGCGGCGGACGACATGGAGCTCCCTGGAGATTGATGCGGCGCAGCGATCCTCGCCAGATGGGACCAGACGCGGCGCGGTGCAAGCCGAAAAACGCCGGCCTCCGCCGGAAGTCGTTGAAATTCCGCCGCGTTTTGCGTCTAGTTTCGACAATGGAATGACATGCCCCGGGTGATCGGGCGGACCGCGCGCGGCCTCCCTCTCCCGGCAGACGAGGAGTATGAGATGATCAGAACGATGACGATCGCCGCCGCGCTTGCCGGCGGCCTCCTGGCGGCGCCCGCGAGCGCCGCTCCGCTTGCGCCGGCCTCCGCGGCCGTCGCGGCCGCCGGCTCCACGCGCCTCGTCGAGCCGGTGCAGTATCGCCGCTATTATTACGGCCCGCGCTACGGCTATTACGGCCCGCGCTATCGCTACAATCGCGGCGCGGCCGTCGGTGCCGGCATCGCCGCCGGCGCGCTCGGCGCGCTCGCGGCAGGCGCCCTGCTCGCCCCCGGCCCGGTCTATGCCGAGCCGGTGCCCCCGCCGCCGCGGGTCTATGTCGAGCCCGACGCCGACGCGATCGCCTACTGCTCGCGCCGCTTCCGGACCTACGACCCGGAGACCGGTACCTATATCGGCTCCGGCGGCGTCATCCGCTCCTGCCCCTGATCGCGGACGCCATGGCGGACCGCAGCGAGGCCTCTCCGCAAGGAGGGGCCTTTTCGTTGCCGGAGGGACGATTCCGGCGCTCGCCATCGACCGTCGGTGCGCAGCGCCGGCAGATCGGACAAGGCAGTCGTGCGGGCCGCCTTCGGGCCAAGGCGGAGTCCGGCGACCGGTATCCGTTCAACTTGCGGTGCAAGTTGAGCGGCCTCTAGCGCGGCCTCTGGACCAGATTCAGATAGCCGGGATCGAAGTCGCACAACTCCGCCAGGGCGTCGAAGCTCGCGATCGAGATCACCCCCGCCTTCCAGGTCAGGGACGAGATCTGCCGCAGCGCCTTCAGGGTCCGGTTGATGTGGACGTCGGACAGGCCCAGCGCGTCGGCAAGCACCGTCTGCGTCAGGGGAGCGGACATCTGGCCGCCGCGCGCCAGCCCGACGATCTCCATGCGCGTGTAGAGCTCGCAGATGAGATGGGCGATCTGCTCGAGCGCGCTCCGGCGCCCCATGCTGGTCATCCACTGGCGTTGCACGGCGCTGTCGATCAGGGTCAGCAGCCAGAGCATGCGGCTGAGATGGGGATGCGTCGAGGTCAGCTGGACGAGCGCGGTGTGCTGTACGAAGGCGCAGGAACAGTCGCTGAGCGCCACCACGCCGTGATCCATGACCTTCAGCATCAGCGCGTGCAGATCGACGAAATCGCCGGCGATGTGGAGCGCCGTGATCTGGCGCCCGCCATCGTCGAGCAGAACCTCGCGGCCGGCAAAGCCGGATATCAGAAGGCAACTCTCCCTGGGCTCGGAGCCCGCCTCCACAATGGCTTCACCGCGTCCGAACGCGCGCTCGCGCACCGGAAGAGCGCGGAGCGCCTCGATTTCCTCGGCGCTGAGCTTGTCGCGAACCATGAGTGTGCGGATCAACAGTTCGCTGGCCGTCATCGCTGCTCTCCCAACCGACGCCGGGTCCTTGGGGCGGCCTGATTCCATCATCGGAAAACAAGCCGCGACGGCGCGCGATGTTCCGCACCGTGCGGCCGGCAGCGGGAGGCTTCGCCCGCTTCGGCAGGCTGCTGACTTGCATTGACGGCCCGCCCGCCCCTTATTCTGCCCTGCCTCGACTCGGAGCCGGCCCCGTGCGCATCGCCACCTGGAACGTCAACTCGATCCGCCAGCGGCTGACCCATGTCCTCGCCTTCCTGAAGGAAGCCGAGCCGGACGCGCTCTGCCTGCAGGAATTGAAATGCGTCGACGCCGACTTCCCGCGCGCCGAGATCGAGGAGGCCGGCTGGCAGGTCGCGACCCATGGCCAGAAGGGCTTCAACGGCGTCGCCATCCTGTCGCGCAGCCCGCTCGAGGATATCCGCCGCGGCCTGCCGGGCGACGATGGCGACGAGCAGGCGCGTTATCTCGAGGGCGTGCTGCCGCATGGCGGCGGCGTGGTCCGGCTCGCCTCGATCTACCTGCCGAACGGCAATCCGCCGAACACCGAGAAATATGCCTACAAGCTCGCCTGGATGGAGCGGCTGGCGGTCCATGCCAGGAGCCTGCTCGCGCAGGAGGAACCGCTGGTGCTCGCCGGCGACTACAACGTCATTCCCGAGCCGCGCGACGCCAGGGATCCCGCCGCCTGGGCCGGCGATGCGCTCTTCCTGCCGCCGACCCGCACCGCCTTCCGCAAGCTGCAGAGCCTCGGCCTCACCGAGGCGCTGCGCGCCACCACAGACGCCGCCGGCCTCTACACCTTCTGGGATTACCAGGCCGGCGCCTGGCAGCGGAACAACGGCATCCGCATCGACCATCTCCTGCTCTCGCCGCAGGCGGCCGACCGGCTCGCCGGCGTCGCGATCGCCAGGCATGTCCGCGGCTGGGACAAGGCCTCCGACCATGTGCCGGTGCTGATCGAGCTCGACTGATCATGCTGAAGGTCGTCGCCCAGGACTTCATCAGGCTCGACTCGATCGAGCTGGTGACGCCGCTCTACCGGGAACTCGTCGAGAAGACCCGGGCCGAGCCGCTCTGCCTGTCCTACGATCTTTTCGTCGACCAGAAGGATCCGGGACATTTCGTCTTCGTCGAGCAATGGCCCGATCGCGCGGCGCTCGACGCCCATTGCCGGAGCGAGCACTTCACCCGGCTGGTGCCCCAGATCAACCGGCACCAGCGGCAGGACTGCATCGTCACGCTGATGGATGCGTTCGAGGCCTAGAGCCCGTTCCGATCAGCCTGCGGTGCAAGCTGATCGGAAAAACGGTCTCTAGGCTAAAAGTGGATTCACCGATCAGATTGATCCAATCTGATCGGATCCGGCTCTCGCCCCGCCTCACCGCCGGTCGGCGCGCCCCTGCTGACGCTCGATCAGCGCCATCGCCGCGGTGCGGTCGCTCGCACTGGCATTGGCGAAGGCGGCGTCGTAGCGCTCGATGATCCAGCCCTCGCGGCTGGCATCCGCGCCCTCGCGGGCCAGCCCCAGCCACATCAGCCCGATGATCGGGTGGCGCGGCACCCCGTCGCCGCCGCGCAGCAGCATGTCGCCGAAGACGGCGCGGGCGGGAGCATGGCCCTTCTCGGCCGCGAGCTTCATCCAGCGCGCCGCCTGGCGCGGATCGCGCGAGACGCCGGTGCCGTTGAGATAGAGCCGCGCGAGATTGTACTGGCCGTCCGGATCGCCGAAATAGGAGGCGGCGTAGTGGAACATGTCGAAGGCGCGGTCGGGATTGGGCTTCACATAGGTGCCCTTGATCCCGTCGAGGAAATAGCCGCCGAGCGCGACGAAGGCGGCCGCGACGATGCGCCCGTCCGAGGTGCCGGGAGTCTGGTCGGCATTCTCGTCCGCGATCTTGGAAAAATACTCGAAGGCCTTGAGATCGTTGACCGGAACGCCGTCGCCGCTGGCATAGACGCGGCCGAGCTTGAACTGCGCGGCGAGATGGCCCTGGGAGGCGGCGTATTCGAGCGCGCGCACCGCGCCCGCCTGGTCGCCGGCGGTGGAATCGCGCATCCAGGCCTTCAGCGCGTCGCGGGCGCTGCTGAAGCGGGCGAGCGGCAGTGCGGTATGGGCGGCAGGCCCGCTCGGCGCCGGCGCGATCGCGCCGCGGCCGGGAGCGAGCGGAGCGGGCGCGGCGAGGTCCTGCGACTCCGGTTCCGGCAGCGCGACCCCGGGGATGGGGCGCGGCGGCACCGGCACGCGCTGGCCGGACGCGTCCTGCGCCCAGGCTGCCTGCTGGCAGCCCAGAGCCAGCAGGGCTCCGGCGAAGATGACCTCAGAGATCCGCATAGCACTGTGTCTCGGCTGCGCCTCCCGGATGGGTGACGGCGCCGCCCTTGGCGGATCCGACCGTCTGCGCGTATTTCCAGAGCGCGCCCGACGTGTAATCCGTCTTGCGCGGTGTCCAGGCCTTACGACGCTCCTCAAGTTCGGCATCAGAAAGGCGGACTGCGAGCTTTCCTGTGATGGCGTCGAGCTCGATGATGTCGCCGTCGCGGATCAGGCCGATCGGCCCGCCGACGGCGGCCTCGGGGCCGACATGGCCGACGCAGAAACCGCGCGTCGCGCCCGAGAAGCGGCCATCGGTGATCAGCGCGACCTTGTCGCCCATGCCCTGGCCGTAGAGCGCCGCCGTGGTCGCCAGCATCTCGCGCATGCCCGGGCCGCCCTTGGGCCCCTCATAGCGGATCACCAGCACGTCGCCGACCTCGTAGTCGCGGTTGGTCACGGCCTTGAAGGCGTCTTCCTCGCAATCGAAGCAGCGGGCCGGGCCGGTGAAGACCAGGCTCTCCTGCGGCATCCCGGCGATCTTCACGATCGCCCCCTCCGGAGCGAGATTGCCCTCGAGGCCGACGACGCCGCCGGTCGCGGTGATGGGCTTGTCCGCCGGACGCACCACGTCCTGCTGGTCGTTCCATTTCACGCCGGCGAGGTTCTCGGCGATGGTCCGGCCGGTCACGGTCATGCAGTCGCCGTGCAGATAGCCGTTGTCGAGCAGCGTCTTCATCAGGAGCGGGATGCCGCCGACCTCGAACATGTCCTTGGCGACGTATTTCCCGCCCGGCTTCAGGTCGGCGACGTAAGGCGTCCTCTTGAAGATCTCGGCGACGGCAAAGAGATCGAAGTCGATGCCGCATTCATGTGCGATCGCCGGCAGGTGCAGCGCGGCATTGGTCGAGCCGCCCGAGGCCGCGACCACCATGGCCGCGTTCTCGAGCGCCTTGCGGGTGACGATGTCGCGCGGCCGGATGTTCCGGGCGATCAGCTCCATCACCATCTCGCCGGCGGTGTAGCAGAAGGTGTCGCGCACGTCATAGGGTGCCGGAGCGCCGCAGCTATAGGGCAAGGCCAGGCCGATCGCCTCGGCGACGGTCGCCATGGTGTTGGCGGTGAACTGGGCGCCGCACGAGCCGGCGGACGGGCAGGCGACCTCCTCGAGCTCCTTCAGGTCCTCGTCGGACATCGCGCCGACCGAATGCTTGCCGACGGCCTCGAACACGTCCTGCACCGTCACCGGGCGGCCCTTGAAGGTGCCGGGCAGGATCGAGCCGCCATAGATGAAGATGGAGGGCACGTTGAGGCGCACCATCGCCATCATCATGCCGGGCAGCGACTTGTCGCAGCCGGCGAGGCCGACCAGCGCGTCATAGCAATGGCCGCGCATGGTGAGCTCGACCGAGTCGGCGATCACCTCGCGCGAGGCGAGCGACGACTTCATGCCCTGGTGCCCCATGGCGATGCCGTCGGTCACGGTGATCGTGCAGAATTCGCGCGGCGTGCCGTTGGCCGAGGCGACGCCCTTCTTCACCGCCTGGGCCTGGCGCATCAGGGCGATGTTGCAGGGCGCGGCCTCGTTCCAGCACGAGGCGACGCCGACGAAGGGCTGCGCGATCTGCTTCGCGGTCATGCCCATCGCGTAATAATAGGAGCGATGCGGCGCGCGGGCCGGCCCGACGCTGACATGCCGGCTCGGCAGCTTTGACTTATCGAAAACCCGCACGTCCATCCAACTCGTCCCGCCACCCACCTGGCGGGCACCAGATGTGCCACGCCGCCGACCGCCCCCGCAATCACGCGCTCCCCTGCGGCCCGCGAAGCTTTCCGTGCTCCGAATTCTGCCGGTCGGGGCTTAATTCTTCCGTATCTCAGATAGTTACTGAAATTTGCAGCTGAGGCTGCTTTGTGGCGGCTTCGCGGCAATCATGGCGGTTCGGCCGGGCTTCACCGTAATACGAGCAATTGTTGTAGAAATATCACGAATACCCCGGTAGCAGCCGGGCCCCTCCCGCAACTGCAGGGCGGCGCGAGGCGTCGTTCCGGCCTCGCCCCGTAAGCCTGGCAGCGAGGCAGCCCCTCATGCCCGAAATCGAGGCGCGTACCACGAAGATTAGAATTCCTATAAAGGATACGCAGTTTAGAATTGATACAACACATTGAAACAAAAAGCTTTTTTCCTTGACCACCGCGAGCCGCGCGACTAACCGCTGCCTTCGACGAGGCCGACCCCGGCGTCCCTCACGAAGGAGCGACCCATGACCACCAAGACCGCGCTCGCCGCGACAGCGCTCGCCTCCTGCCTGCTGGCGGCGCCCGCCCTCGCCCAGAGCGTCAATCTCTACACCACGCGCGAGCCGGCCCTGCTCAACCCGGTCATCGAGGCCTTCACCAAGGACACCGGCATCAAGGTCAACGCGGTCTTCCTCAAGGACGGGCTGCAGCAGCGCATCCAGGCCGAGGGCGCCAACAGCCCGGCCGATGTCATGCTGGTCGTCGATGTCGGCGAGATCCAGGCCGCGGCCGATGCCGGGATCACCCAGCCGGTGCAGTCGGCCACCGTCGACAAGACCGTCCCCGCCGCCCTGCGCGGCGCCGGCGACAACTGGGTGACGCTGACTCAGCGTGCCCGCGTCGTCGTCGTCTCCAAGGAGCGGGTGAAGCAGGACGCGATCAGCTATGAGGAGCTCGCCGATCCGAAATGGAAGGGCAAGTTCTGCATCCGCTCGGGCCAGCATCCCTACAACAATGCCTTCTTCGCCGCCTATCTCGCCCGCAACGGCGCCGAGAAGACCGAAGCCTATCTGAAGGCGCTCAAGGCCAACACCGCCCGCAAGCCCGGCGGAGGCGATCGCGACGTCGCCCGCGACATCCTCTCGGGCCAATGCGACATCGCCCTCATCAACACCTACTATATCGGGCTGATGAGCAAGGCGACCAATGAGCAGAAGAGCTGGTACGACGCGATCAAGCCGCTCAAGACCAGCTTCAGCGGCGGCGGCACCCATGTGAACGTCTCGGCCGCGGCGATCGCGAAGAACGCGCCCAACAAGGAGAACGCCGTCAAGCTGATCGAGTACATGCTCGGCGAGAAGGCCCAGACCCTTTATGCCGACGGGAATTTCGAGTACCCGGTCAATCCCGCCGTCAAGGAGGCTGCGGCGGTCAGGCTGCTCGGCGCCCTGACGCCCGACACGACCCCGCTCGGCGAGGTCGCCAGGAACCGCAAGGCCGCCTCCGAACTGGTCGACAAGGTCGGCTTCGACAATTGAGCCTGAACGCATCAGCCCTGTCCGCAGCACGGCCGCCAGCTCGCTGGCGGCCGTCGACACGTCTGGTCTACCTGACGGCAGCCGCCGCCTGCCTGGTCGCGCTCCCGGTCCTGGCGCTCGCCCTCACCGCATCCTCGCGCGAGGCGCTGGCGATCTGGCCGCATCTGACCGCCAACGTCCTGCCCGCCGCGCTCTGGAACACCGGGCTGCTGCTCGCCGGCGTCGCCCTGTTCTGCGGCAGCGTCGGCATCGGCGCCGCCTGGCTGGTGACGCAATACGAGTTTCCGGGCCGCCGCAGCCTGGAATGGCTGCTCGTGCTGCCGCTGGCGCTGCCGACCTACATCACCGCCTATGTCTACGTCGAAATCCTCGGCTTCCAGGGGCCGCTGCAGAGCGCGCTCCGGGCCCTGACCGGCTGGCGCTCGCTGCGCGACTACTGGTTTCCCGACCCGCGCAACCTGCCGGGCGCGATCCTGATCCTCGGGCTGGTGCTGTATCCTTACGTCTATCTCAGCGTCCGCGCCCTCTTCGCCATGCAGAGCGCGGCGCTGATCGAATCCGCGCGCACCCTCGGCACCACGCGCTGGCGCCTGTTCTGGCGCATCGGCCTGCCGATGGCGCGCCCGGCGCTGGCGGCCGGGCTGACGCTGGCGCTGCTCGAGACGCTGAACGACATCGGCGCCAGCGAGTATCTCGGCGTCCGCTCGCTGACGATCTCGGTCTACACCACCTGGATCAACCGCGGCTCGCTGCCGGGCGCCGCCCAGATCGCCTGCGTCATGCTGCTCGTCGTGGTCGGCCTCATGGTCGCGGAGGCGCGCACGCGCGGCGCACGCCGTTTCACCCTGCCGGTGAAGCGGCCGCGGCCGCTCGGCCGCATCCCGCTCTCCGGCCGGGACGCCTGGCTCGCGACTCTCGCCTGCGCCCTGCCCGCCCTGTTCGGCGCGCTGCTGCCCCTCGCCCATCTGCTCGGCGAATTGTGGCGCCGCGATCTCCTCGCCCAGGCCGATCCGGCGCTCTGGCGCGCCTTCGCCAATACCGTCGCCATCTCCGCCCTCGCCGCCGTGCTGATCGTCGCGACCGGCCTCGGCATCGCCGCCGCCCTGCGGCTCGGGCGCGAGCGCGCCCTGCCGACCCTGGCCCGCATCGCCTCGCTCGGCTACGCCCTGCCGGGCACGGTGCTGGCGCTGGGCCTGCTCGTGCCGCTGGCCGCCTTCGACAACCTCGTCGCCGATGCAGGCCGCGCCCTGTTCGGCGCCAGCCCCGGCCTGTTGCTGCTCGGCTCGGGCGGCGCGCTGGTCATCGCCTATCTCGTGCGCTTCCTGACCATCGCCGTGAACGGGGTGGAAAGCGGTTATGCCCGGATCTCGCCGCGCATCGACGATGCCGCCCGTTCGCTCGGCGCCGACCGGCGCGAATTGCTGCGCCGGCTGCACTGGCCGCTCACGCGCCCGGCCGTCGCCGCCGCGGCCCTGCTCGTCTTCGTCGACTGCATGAAGGAACTGCCGGCGACGCTGCTGCTGCGCCCGCTCAACTTCGACACCCTGTCGACGCTGGTCTACGGTCACGCCTCCCGCGGCGTCTTCGAGGACGGCGCCCTGGCGGCGCTGCTGATCGTCGCCATCGGCATCTACCCGGCGCTGAGCCTCGCCCGTTCCGACGGGAAGCGGCCGGAATCGGCCCGAAACTGAGATGTTTCCCCGGGTTTCGCGCCGCCCGTTCCGATGCCGAACTCGACATTCGCCGGCCGGGGGAATAAACCCTTGCCGCGCGACGCATGCCGGCCTCCCGGCCGATTCGGTCGCGTTATCAGGTTGCCTGACGACGAGACCTCCGCCGTCATGCCGATGAAGGCCACACGCCAGGCCATGTCACGACGCGCTCTCATCCTCGGCCTCGCCGCCGCCGCGCTGCTGCTCGCGCTCGGGCTGCAGCCGTGGAATCTGGCGCTGTCGCAGGTCGAGCGCTCCGTCGTCGCCGGCATCGAGGCGCGCACCGGACTCAAGGTGACGGCGCTGCGCCGCGCCGAAATCGCATTCCTGCCCCTGCCCCGGATCAGCCTGTCGGATGTGACGCTCAGCGATCCGCAGGGCGTGCTCTCCGGCAAGGCCGCACGCCTGCGGGCGCGGGCGCGCCTGCTGTCGCTGATCGGCGGCGAGCTCGACTTCGATCGCATCGACCTGGTCGCTCCCGAGCTCGACATCGCGGTCGCGGCCGATGCCGGCGGCTATGCCGACTGGCTGGACCGCGCCGTCGGCTATCTCGCCCGCCTGGAGAGCCAGCCCCGGCTCGTCCTGACCTCCGGCAGCATCATGATGCGCTCGGCCGAGACGGTCCTGACCACGCTGCGCGACGTCAACATCGTCGTCGAGGAGCGCGACGCCAGGGCGCCGATCGCCCTCGCCGGCTCGCTGACCTGGCGCGGCGAGGCCACCGACATCGACCTGCTCTGGCCGGTGGCGGGCGAGCGGGCCCGCACCGCGCTCTCGCTCGGCTCCCGGCTGATGCGCCTGCGCCTCGAGGGCACGCGCTCGACCACCCAGAAGCTCACCAGCGGTGAGGTCGAGTTCAGCACGAAATCGCTGTCCGACGCGCTCGCCTGGATCGGCCCACGCCCGCGCATCGCCTCGCTGGTCCAGCAGGTCGAGCTGACGGCACGGGCCCAGGTCAGCCAGGCCAGCGTCTCGCTCGACACCGTCGTCGCCAAGGTCGACGGCGACCGGCTGGAAGGCGCCCTCAAGCTCGAGGGCGCGATGCCGAACTGGGCTCTGTCCGGGACGCTCGCCGGAGCCGAATTCGATCTCGGGCGGCTGCTCCGCCAGGCCGAGCCGCAGGTCCGGTCCGGCGGCGAGACCGGCAGCATGCCGCTCGAATTCGACGGCTGGACGGCCAATGACGTCGACCTGCGCCTGTCGCTCGACTCGGCCCGGATCGGCCCGGCGCGCTTCGGCGATCTCGCCGCCCAGCTCCTGATCCGCAAGGGGCGGTTCGAAGCCGCCCTCCTGCGCGCCGCCGCCTATGGCGGCACGACGCGGGCCCGCATCCTCGCGACGCCGGTCGCGGCCGGAGCCGACGTCAAGCTGCAATTCGGGGTCGAGAAGCTGAACCTGGCGCTCGCCGCCGACGATCTGCCGGAGCTCGCCCGCCTCAGCGGCACGGCGAGCGGGCAACTCTCCTTCGACGGGGTCGGCAGCGATGTCGACCAGGTCGTGGGCTCGCTCACCGGCCGGGCCAATCTGACGATCCGGCAGGGCGAGTTCCGCGGCATCGCCTTCCCCGACCTGTTGCGCAAGGCCGAGAAGCCGCCGGCCTCGGCGCGCGACTGGCGCCAGGGCAAGAGCGCCTTCGAAACCTTGCAGCTCACCGCGCTGGCCAATCTCGGCGTGCTCTATCTCACCGAAACCCAGCTCGCCGGCTCCGGCTACACCGTCGTCCTGAACGGCACGGCCGATCTCGGCCGGCGCTGGCTCGACCTCAACGGAGCCTTGAGCTCGACCACGACCTCGACGCGCGTGCCCTTCGATGTCCGTGGCCCCTTCTTCGGCGCCGCCTTCACGCCCGAGATCGACGCCGCCCTGCGCGCGCCAGGCCCGGCGCTCCCCCTGCTGCGCTGACGGAACCGGTTCCCCGGCCCGGGCGAATCCTTCCGGACGAGCGCCGCGGCTGAGCCGCGAGGGCGCCGGCGAGGCTCGGACTCACGAAAAAAGTCCCGGGGCGAGCCGAACTCGCCCCGGGACATGCAACGACAGACGCGAAAGTCGGCGAAGGGGCGCTCTCACGCCTCCCCGGCCGTGTCCTCGCCCTCGCCCGCCTCGCCGTCCTCTTCGGTGTCCTCGCCGATCCGTTCGACCGAGACGACCTTCTCGCCTTCCGCCGTGTTGAGCACGGTGACGCCCTGGGTCGAGCGCCCGGCGATGCGGATGCGGTTGTCCTTGCCGGCGTCGACCGGAACGCGGATCACCTGCCCGCCATCGGTGATGAGCATGATCTGCTCCTTCTCGTCGACCGGGAAGGACGCGACGAGCCTGCCATTGCGCTCATTGACCACCATGGCGACGATGCCCTTGCCGCCACGCCCGGTGACCCGGTACTCGAAGGACGAGCTGCGCTTGCCGTAGCCCTTCTCCGAAATGGTCAGGATGAACTGTTCGGCGAGCTGCATCTCCAGCCGTTTGGCGCCGAGCTCGACCTCGGCGGCAGCGCCCTCCTCGCCTTCGCCGGCCACGGTCTCGGCCTCGTCGGCCTCGCCGTTGAGCGCGCGGCGCGCAGCGGCTGCATCCTTGAGATAGGTTGCCCGCTCCTCCGGCGTCGCGTCGACATGCTTCAGGATCGCGAGCGAGATCACCTCGTCGCCCTCGGCGAGGCTGATGCCGCGCACGCCGGTGGAGTCGCGACCCTTGAAGACGCGCACCTCTGGCACGGCGAAGCGGATGCACTGGCCCTGCGCCGTGGTCAGCAGCACGTCGTCGGCCTCGGAGCAGATCTGCACGTCGACGATGGCGTCGCCCTCGTCGAGCTTCATCGCGATCTTGCCGTTGCGGTTGACCTGGACGAAGTCGGACAGCTTGTTGCGCCGGACGTTGCCGCTCCTCGTCGCGAACATCACGTCGAGCCGCTCCCAGCTCTCCTCGTCCTCCGGCAGCGGCATCACCGTGGTGATGCGCTCGCCCGCCTGCAGCGGCAGCATGTTGTTGAGGAACTTGCCGCGCGCATTCGGCGCCGAGAGCGGCAGCCGCCAGACCTTCTCCTTGTAGGCCTGGCCGCGCGAGGAGAAGAAGATGATCGGCGTATGCGTGTCGGCGACGAACAGGCGCGTGACGAAATCCTCGTCGCGGGTCGACATGCCGGAGCGGCCCTTTCCGCCGCGCCTCTGCGCCCGATAGGTCGAGAGCGGCACGCGCTTGATGTAGCCGGCATGGGAGACGGTGACGACCATGTCCTCGCGGGCGATCAGGTCCTCGTCGTCGAGATCCGAGCCCCAGTCCTGGATCTCGGTGCGGCGCGGCGTGGCGAAGGCGGTCCGGACCTCGGTGAGCTCGGCCTTGACGATCTCCTGGATGCGGACGCGCGAGCGCAGGATGTCGAGATAGTCGGCGATCTCCCTGGCGAGCTTCTCGAGCTCGTCGCCGATCTCGTCGCGGCCGAGAGCGGTGAGGCGCGACAGGCGCAATTCGAGGATCGCCTTGGCCTGCGCATCGGAGAGCCGGTAGGTGCCGTCCGGATTCATCGGATGGCGCGGATCGTCGACCAGCGCGATCAGCGGCGCGATGTCGTCGGCCGGCCAGTCGCGCGCCATCAGCGCCTCATGCGCGGCCGACGGGGTCGGCGCCGTGCGGATCAGGCGAATGACCTCGTCGATATTGGCGACGGCGGTGGCGAGGCCGCACAGCACATGCGCCCGCTCGCGCGCCTTGTTGAGCAGGTAGCGCGTGCGCCGCGACACCACCTCCTCGCGGAACTCGACGAAGGCGGAGATGAAGTCCTTGAGGTTCAGCAGCTCCGGCCGGCCGCCGTTCAGCGCCACCATATTGGCCCCGAACGAGGTCTGCAGCGGCGTGAAGCGATAGAGCTGGTTCAGCACGACGTCGGCGACGGCATCGCGCTTGATCTCGATGACGACGCGCACGCCCTCGCGGTTGGACTCGTCGCGCAGGTCGGAGATGCCCTCGATCCGCTTCTCGCGGACCAGATCGGCGATCTTCTCGACCATCGTCGCCTTGTTCACCTGGTAGGGCACCTCGGTGACGACGATCGCCTCGCGCTCCTTGCGCAGCTCCTCGATATGCGTCTTCGCACGCATCACGATCGAGCCGCGGCCGGTGTGGTAGGCCGCATGGATGCCGCTGCGCCCCATGATCGAGGCGCCGGTCGGGAAGTCGGGCCCCGGCACGATCTCGATCAGCTCGTCGATCGTCAGCTCGGGATTGTCGATCAGCGCGATGCAGGCGTCGATCACCTCGCCGAGATTGTGCGGCGGGATGTTGGTCGCCATGCCGACGGCGATGCCGCCGGCGCCGTTCACGAGCAGGTTCGGGTAGCGAGCCGGCAGGACGGAGGGCTCGCGCTCCTTGCCGTCATAGTTCGGCTGGAAGTTGACCGTGTCGAGGTCGAGATCCTCCAGCAGCGGCAGCGCCGCCTTGTCGAGGCGCGCCTCGGTGTAACGGTCGGCGGCCGGGCTGTCGCCGTCCATCGAGCCGAAATTGCCCTGGCCGTCGATCAGCGGCAGGCGCAGCGAGAAATCCTGCGCCATGCGCACCAGCGCGTCATAGACCGCGAGATTGCCGTGCGGATGGTACTTACCCATCGTGTCGCCGACGATGCGGGCGCATTTGGTGTAGGGCCGGTCCGGCAGGTTCTTGTTCTCGTGCATCGAGAACAGGATGCGCCGGTGCACGGGCTTCAGGCCGTCGCGGACGTCGGGAAGAGCGCGGCTCACGATCACGCTCATCGCGTAGTCGAGATAGCTCTTCTTCATCTCGTCGGTGATCGCGATCGGCTTGATGTCGCCGCCCGGCTGCGGGCCGTCGTCGCGCTTGTCGTCGTTGTCTTCGCTCAAGGGAAAAAGTCCCGTTTACCGCTGGTTTTTCAACGTTCTGGCTAGCCGATTCCGGCGCGCGAAGCCAGCAAAACGCGCTTCTATGCAGAGAAAATAAAACCCTTTCCCCGCAGCGCGTTACGAGCGCTTTTTGATTCGCTTTCGCACGCCCTCCCCAATCTCGCCATGTTTGCGCCCGGGCGCGCCCGCGCTCCGGCAATCCGCCCGGCCCGCCGCCCGCCGGCAGAGCCGCCTCCCGGTCGAGCACGCCAGGCCCCTGCGCGGTCGGGGGATGAACTAATCCGAAGGTACTACCCAAAGAAATGCCGGGCGAACTTCCTAATAAATGGTAAATTCAACCAAGAAACAAAGCTCTATTCCGACGCTCACCGGCATGTCGAAGCGACTGCAGGTGAGCGCATTCCTTTCGGGGAGGAAAAGCAGATGCCTGAATTTAAACATTCAGATCCGAAGCCATTCTTCAGGTTTGAGGCTCGACGTGAGCTTAAGATCCAAGGAATGAGTGTCCTCAAGAGACAACTCAAGTCTTGGGTCTTAATGGCCGCTTTCGCGACGGCAGGTTCCATGGTCGTTCCAGAGAAGACATTGGCGGCGACACGCCTGGACGATCTCTGCGACACGGCTCTCAAATCCGGATCGCAAGCTCAGCTGCGGCAGTTCCAGCGCAGGTTCCCCAACGCGAAGACGCGATGCAACGTCATCTCGGCCCGGCGTCCGGGTTTCGGCATCCTGGAACCCGAAGACGTCACGGGCAGCATCGGACCGAGCGGGCCGAGCGGCCCCGGCGGCCGGGGCAATGATGGCGGCAATTTCGGCGGCAATGCCGAGTCCACCGGCGCGAGCAACACCGCATCCGACAGCAGCAACTCCAACAGCGGCGGCTCTGGCGGCAGCGGTGCGAGCGGCGCGGGTGGCGGCGGGTCGGGCGGCGGTGGCGGTTCAGGCGGCGGCGGTTCAGGCGGTGGCGGTTCAGGCGGCGGCGGTTCAGGCGGTGG
>NZ_FYAS01000032.1 GCF_900185715.1 Allobosea sp. CS1GBMeth4 | reverse complement strand
CCCGCCTTCCGCCGCCCCGTCCAGCGCATGACCGGCCACCGCGCCTCGGACGCCGCCAAGGAGCGGGTGATGCGCGAGGTGATCATCCCCGAGACCATCACCATCCAGGAACTCGCCAACCGCATGAGCGAGCGTGGCGTCGACGTCATCCGCCTGCTGATGAAGCAGGGCGCGATGCACAAGATCACCGACGTGATCGACGCCGACACCGCCCAGCTCATCGCCGAGGAGATGGGCCATACGGTGAAGCGCGTCGCCGAGGCCGACGTGGAGGAGGGCCTGTTCGACACGCCGGACGCCGACGAGACCCTGGTCTCGCGCCCGGCCGTCGTGACGATCATGGGCCATGTCGACCACGGCAAGACCTCGCTGCTCGATGCGATCCGCAAGACCAATGTCGTGACCGGCGAAGCGGGCGGCATCACCCAGCATATCGGCGCCTATCAGGTGACGACGGCCGCCGGGGCCAAGGTGACCTTCATCGACACGCCCGGCCACGCCGCCTTCACGGCGATGCGCGCCCGCGGCGCCAAGGTGACGGATATCGTCGTGCTGGTCGTCGCCGCCGATGACGGCGTGATGCCGCAGACGGTCGAGGCGATCAATCACGCCAAGGCGGCCAGGGTGCCGCTGATCGTGGCGATCAACAAGATCGACAAGGCCGACGCCAACCCGGATCGGGTCCGCTCCGAGCTGCTGCAATACGAGATCCAGGTCGAGTCGCTCGGCGGCGAGACGCTCGAGATCGAGGTCTCGGCCAAGACCGGCCAGGGTCTCGACACGCTGCTCGACGCGATCGCGCTGCAGGCCGAGGTGCTCGAGCTCAAGGCGAACCCCGACCGCGCCGCCGAGGGCACGGTGATCGAGGCTAAGCTCGACCGCGGCCGTGGCCCGGTCGCGACCGTCCTCGTCCAGCGCGGCACGCTGCGCACCGGCGACATCGTCGTCGCCGGGTCGGAATGGGGCCGTGTCCGTGCGCTGATCGCCGACACCGGCGCGCAGATCAAGGAGGCGCCGCCCTCGCTTCCGGTCGAGGTGCTCGGCTTCAACGGCACGCCGGAGGCCGGCGACCGCGTCGCGGTGGTCGAATCCGAGGCGCGCGCCCGCGAGATCACCGATTATCGCGAGCGCCAGCGGCGCGACCGCCTGGCGGCGCGCGGCGCCGGCTCGGGCGCCGGCCGCTCGCTCGCCGAGATGATGCGCGAGTTGAAGGAAGGCGCGGGCCGCAAGGAGTTCCCGCTCGTCGTCAAGGGCGACGTGCAGGGCTCCGTGGAAGCCATCGTCGGATCGCTCGAGAAAGTCGGCAACGACGAGGTGCGCGCCCGCGTGCTCTCCTCGGGCGTCGGCGCGATCACCGAATCCGACATCACGCTGGCCCAGGCTTCGGGCGCGGTCGTGGTCGGCTTCAATGTGCGCGCCCACAAGGAAGCGCGCGAGGCGGCCGAGCGCGCCGGGGTCGAAATCCGTTACTACAACATCATCTACAACCTGATGGATGATGTGAAGGACGCGATGTCGGGCCTGCTGGCGCCGACCCTGCGCGAGACCATGCTCGGCAACGCCCAGATCCTCGAGATCTTCAACGTCTCGAAGGTCGGCAAGATCGCCGGCTGCCGCGTCACCGACGGCACGATCGAACGCGGCGCCAATGTCCGCCTGATCCGCGACGGCGTCGTGGTCCACGAGGGCAAGCTCGGCCAGCTCAAGCGCTTCAAGGACGACGCCAAGGAAGTGGTCGCCGGCCAGGAATGCGGCATGGCCTTCGAGAACTACCAGGACATGCGCGTCGGCGACGTGATCGAGTGCTACCGCGTCGAGGAGATCAAGCGCAGCCTGTAAGGGAGTTGTCGAATGGCGACCGCTGGGCCGCCATTCGGCGCGCGATATCGCTACACACGCGGCGACCTGTTCGAAGCGGCGCGTGTTGTTCACAGAGGTAGCGTGCGCCAGCGACTTGGGCGTGCTCTCCTCTGGGTTGGCGTGTTCCTCGGCACGCTCTGGCTCGTCAGCAAGCGTTCTCTTTCGGAAATCGACTGGCTATCGGCGCTGCAGCAACCGCTCGTTCTGAGCGCTTTGGTCGGTTTCAGTCTGATCGTCGCGTTCGGACATTATATCGGAATCCTGTGCGTGCTCGCCGGCTACCGGCGTTACGCCGTCGCCGACAAGCAGATTGACATCGTGCTCGGCGCCGAGGGGATCGATACGGATGTGACAGGCATCCGTAGCAGCCTGCCTTGGGACAAGGTCAGCAGCCTTGTCGAAAGACCGGATCGACTACTGATTGGAATCAGCAAGGTCGAGTTCCTAACGCTGCCGCGCCGGGGCTTTGCCGATCCCGAATGTTATCGGACCGCTGTGGAATACGTAAAGAAGCAAGTAGAAGAAGCAGCCTCTCATGCCTAGACCCCCGAAAATGGGTAAGGATTCAGGCCCCTCGCAGCGGCAGCTCCGCGTCGGCGAGCTCATCCGCCACGCCCTCGCCGAGATGCTGGCGCGCGGCGACATCCATGACGATGTCCTGGCCAAGCATGTGGTGACCGTGCCGGAGGTCCGGCTCTCGCCCGACCTCAAGCTGGCCACCTGCTACATCATGCCGCTCGGCGGCCAGGATGTCGGGCCGGTGCTGAAGGCGCTCGACGCCCACAAGCGCCATATCCGCGGCGAGATCGCCCACCGGGTCAACCTGAAATACGCGCCCGATATCCGCTTCCGCCAGGATGAGAGCTTCGACGAGGCGGCCAGGATCGACGCCCTGCTCGATTCCGAGGCGGTGCGCCGCGACACCGATCGCAAGCCGCTGCGCATCGACCAGGACCAGCAAGACGACGATCATGACGACGACTGACGAGAATCCGCAGGCCGGCGGCGGAAGCGGGCGGCCGCCGCGCCCGAAGAAGCGCGACGTGCATGGCTGGGTCGTGCTCGACAAGCCGGTCGGCATGACCTCGACCCATGCGGTCAGCGTGGTGAAGCGCGCCTATTGCGCCAAGAAGGCCGGCCATGCCGGCACGCTCGATCCGCTCGCCTCGGGCCTGCTGCCGATCGCGCTCGGAGAGGCGACCAAGACCGTCCCCTTCGTGATGGACGGGCGCAAGGCCTATCAGTTCACCGTGGCCTGGGGGTCGCAGACCGACACGGACGATACCGAGGGCAAGGTCGTCGCCACCTCCGAGAAGCGCCCCGACGAGAGCGCCATCGCGGCGCTGCTGCCGCGCTTCACCGGGACGATCCAGCAGGTGCCGCCGAAGTTCTCGGCGATCAAGATCGCCGGCGAGCGCGCCTATGATCTCGCCCGCGACGGCGAGGAGGTGACGCTGGAGCCTCGGCCGGTCGAGATCGCCGCGCTGCGCATCGTCCGCCATGACGGCCCGACCACAACCTTCGAGGCCGAATGCGGCAAGGGCACCTATGTCCGCGCCATCGCACGCGATCTCGGCCTCGCCCTCGGCTGTCTCGGCCATGTCGCGCATCTGCGCCGGACGCGGGTCGGGCCGTTCGCCACGGCGGACGCGGCGACGGTCGAGGCCCTGCGCGACGCGGCGGGTGCGGCCGAGGCGCTGCTGCCGGTGTCGGCGGCGCTGGCGCTGATCCCCGAGATCGTGGTGCATCGCGACGCCGCGCTCCGGCTCAAGCGTGGCCAGAGCGTGCTGCTGCGCGGCCGCGACGCGCCTTTGGAAGCGGATGCGGTCTATGCGGTGAGCGGGGGCGTGCTGGTCGCCACCGGCTCGATCACCCAGGGCGAGTTCGTGCCCCACAGGGTCTTCAACCTCTGAAAATCGCCGCGAGACCGGGCGTCGAAAGGCGCCGTTAACGCTCGCCCGGCTATACCCGGCACGACGAGGCGTTCGTGACCGACGGCCCCCGCCGCGGATCGCGGCACCGGGATCGACGACAATGTCGGTCCGCGTGCCGGGATCGGGGACCAAGGGGCCATGCGCGTCACGCATTTTCTGTTCTGCACGATCGCAGCCGGCGCAGCGGCGATCCTCGCCAGCGGCTATATCGCCTATCATCAGGCGCAGACGCTTTCATCGGCCCGCGAGGCGCGCGCGCTCGTCGTCGCCTCCGAAAGCATCTCCCGGGTCCTCGAACGCGCCGCGGTGGAGCGCGGCGCCGTCACGCAGTCCCTGCTCGCCAGCGATCCCGACGGCAAGCTCGCCGCCGCCGAGGCCCAGGCCGCACGCGAGACGGATATGCGCGTCGGCCAGATGCAGGAGGCCTTCGCCGGAACGAGCCTCGCCGGACGCGCCGAACTCGCCGGCCCGGTCGCGCAGATCGGCCGGCAGCTCACCGAGGCCCGCAAGCTCGCCCGGAGCGAGGCGGAGAAGCCGCTTGCGCAGCGCGACGCCAAGGCGGCGGGCACCCTCAACGGCACCTTCTCAGAGATCCTCGGCCGGCAGGTCGCGCTTCAGCGGCAGATCGGCGCCCGCATCGGCGATCTCAACCCGGAGGTCGGCAAGGCGGTCTCGCTCGGCGAGCTGTCGACCGGCCTGCGCGAAAGCGCGGGCACCCGCTCGGTCTTCTTCACCCAATATGTCGGCAGCGGCGCCAGGCTGACGCCTGCGGCCGTCGCCGCCGTCGACCGCAACACCGGCCGCATCGAGCAGCTCGGGGTGCTGATCGACCAGGCGCTGGCGCGGCTCGTGATCACGCCGCAGCTCCAGACGGCGATCGACGCGGTCAAGACCGGCTTCCGGGACGAGGAGACCCGGACCTACACGGCGATGTACGAGGCGGCGCGCGACGGCAAGCCGCCGGGCATGAGCCTCCCCGACTGGCGTGCCTGGGCGCAAGCATCGCTGGCGACCATCCTGCAGCTCCGCGATGCGGCCTATCGGCAGGCGACCGCCCAGATCGATGCCGACATCGCGCGCGCCGGCTGGCAGCTCGCCCTCGCATTGCTGGCGATCCTTGCGGTCACCGGCATCGTCGCCGGCATCGTGATGCTGTTCAATCGCGGCGTGGTGCGCCCGCTCGGCAAGCTCGCCCGGTCGGTCGAGCTCATGCTCTCCGGCGCCGCCGACGCGCAGATTCCGCCCAAGGTCGGCATGGTCGAGGTCGACGCGATCAGCCATGCGCTGTCCGATTTCGACGCGAACCTGAAGCGCATCCGCGAGCTCGAGGCGGCGGAGCATGCCGCCGCGGAGGCGCGGCTCGCGCGGGCCCGGTCGCTGGAGGCGGTGGTGAGCGATGTCGGCGAGGTCGTGTCGGCCGCGGCGGCGGGGGATTTCTCGGCGCGGCTGCAGATCACGGACGCCGACGAGCAGATGCAGCGGCTGGTGGCCGGGATCAACGAGATCAACGTGGTGGTCGATTCGGCGACGACCGAGTTCGTCGAGGTCCTGCAGGCGCTGGCGGCGGGAGATCTGACGCGGCAGGTGCCGACCGCCTATCGCGGCCGCTTCGCCGAGCTCAAGGACGCGGTGAACGAGACGGTGGAGCGCCTCGCCTCGACGGTGCGCACCATCCAGTCGACCTCGGCGGAGGTCGGGGTGGCAGCGCGGGAGATCAACAGCGGGGCGGACGATCTGTCGAAGCGCACCGAGGAGCAGGCCTCCTCGCTCGAGCAGACGGCGGCGACGACCGAGGAACTGGCAGCCTCGGTCAAAGCCTCGGCGCAGGGCGCGCGCCAGGCAGCCGCGATCGCCGAGGAGGCGATGCAGGCGGCCCAGGCCGGCGGCGCCATCGCCGGCGAAGCGGTCTCGGCCATGGCCCGGATCGAGCAGGCCTCGAAGAAGATCTCCGAGATCGTCTCGGTGATCGACGGCATCGCCTTCCAGACCAATCTGCTGGCGCTCAACGCCGCGGTCGAGGCGGCCCGGGCCGGAGACGCCGGCAAGGGCTTCGCCGTGGTCGCCTCGGAGGTGCGCACCCTGGCCCAGCGCTCGGGCGAGGCCGCCAAGGACATTTCGGGGCTGATCTCGTCCTCGAACGTCGAGGTCGAGGCCGGGGTCAAGCTGGTGCGCCAGGCGGGGAACGCGCTGGAGACGATCCTCACCGCCTCGCAGAAGGTCACCGGCACGATCCAGGAGATCTCGGTGGCGGCGGACGAGCAGGCCAACGGCATCGGCGAAATGAGCCAGGCGGTGGCCCATCTCGACGAGATGACCCAGGCGAACGCGGCGCTGGCGGAACAGAGCGCCGCCTCGGCCGGGGCCCTGTCGGGGCGGATCGGCGAGCTCAACGCGCTGGTCGCCAGCTTCCGCACCGGCGAAGGCCGGCCCGTCGCCGCCACGACACCGCCCGCCGCCCGGCCGGCGCCCAGGGCGCCGAGGCCGACAGCCCTCGCCGTTCACCCGGATACCGTCCAGCCCATGCCCGCGACGGCCGACACCGAGCCGGAGCGGCTGCGCCAGCTCGCCGAGGCCGCCTTCGTCCAGAGCCGCACCGCCGCGCCGCGCCGCGACCGGCCGGCCGCCAGTCCGCCCGCCCGCAAGGCCGCCAATGGCCGCGCCGGCGACGACGGATGGGAGGAATTCTGAGGGGCCGTTGCGGCGGCGTCAGGCGCCGAGATCCGCCTGGGCGCCGCGCAGGCGGGCGACGTCGCGCACGGGCGGCGCTCCGAACAGGCGGCTATATTCCCGGCTGAACTGCGAGGGGCTCTCGTAGCCGACCTCGAACCCGGCCGAGGCGGCGTCGTGCGCATGAGACAGGATCAGCCGACGCGCCTCCTGGAGGCGTAGCTGCTTCTGGTATTGCAGCGGGCTCATCGCCGTCACCGCCTTGAAATGCTGGTGCAGCGCGGAAGGGCTCATCCGCGCCTCGGCCGCGACGATGTCGATGCTGAACGGCCTGCGATAATTGCGCTTGATCCAGCCGATGGCGCGGTTGACCTGCTGCAGCTTGCTCTCCGCGACCGCGATCTGGCGCAGGCGCGCCGCCTGCTCCCCGGTCAGCAGCCGGTAGAGGATCTCGCGCTCGGCCAGCGGCGCGAGCACCGGAATGTCGGCGGGCGAAGCCAGCAGACCGGTCAGCCGGACGACGGCGTCGAGCAGGGCCGGTGTCATCGGGCTGAGCGCCATCCCCGGAGCGGGCGCCGCCGGCCGCTCCGCCAGCGGCGCGGCGTCCAGCATCAATGCGCCGATGGCGGCCGGGTCGAGCTCGAGCTTGACGCAGAGATAAGGCTGTTCCGGCGTCGCCTCGACCACCTGGCCGATGACCGGCAGGTCGAGCGAGACGACGAGGCAGCGCGCCGCATCGTAGCGATAGATCCGCTCGCCCAGGATGACCTGCTTGGCCCCTGCGGCGATGACGCAGAGCGCCGGTTCGTGCAGGCCGTGCATGGGCTCGCTCGGCTGCGAGAGGCGCACCAGCTTCAGGCGCGGGATCGCCGTGGCGTGGACGCCGTCGGTCGGCGCGAAACGCTCGATCAGGGCGGCGAGCTCGTCGACCTGGCGCATGCAGACTCCCTCCTCCGCCAGCCGCAAGCGGACGGCCCGGACTTTCATATAAGGAAGCGCCGGAGTTTTGCGATGCCCGGGCCGGACCCCTGGAGTATCGGGCAAGGATCGCGGCGGATCGATCTACCGGCCGCGGCGCGCGCCGGTGCACAAGCAGGACTTCACCGGCAGCGTCGTCGACGACAGCCCGGGGCCACGAGCCCCGGCGGCCGAGCACCGGTCGCTCCTGACATATTCCTGCCAGAGGCGGCGCTATCTGCGCAGCCCAACAACCTGAACGAAAGGAGATCACCATGCCCTTCAGCCAGGTCCTCCAGTCGCTCGGCGCGCTCGCGTCGATCATCGCCCCGGCGAAGCAGCCGGTGCGCCCGCTCGAGATCGACCTCGAGCTGCCCGAGCCGCTGAGCAGGGCCGAGCGCGCCGTGCTCGGCCGCTGGATCAGCGAGGACGGCGCCATCCGGCTCGACCTCAGACCCAATGGCCGCTTCGGCAAGCAGCGCGACCAGGCACCGAGCCATGGCGGCCGCTACGAGGTCGACGCGTCCCGGCTCTATTTCGAAAGCGATACCGGCCATGTCTGGCGCGGCGAATTGCGCCGCGGCCAGCTCGCCTTCGGCGAGAAGCGCTTCCGCCGGGCCTCGCGGCCGGATCCAGCCGGATCGATCCGGCCCGACCGCTGAGCCTCGCGGATCGAAGCGGGACGTTCGGCGCCCTGCCTCAATAGCCGACCGTGAAGCGCTGGCGCACATGCGCCGGCGTCTCCAGCTCGTCGACCAAAGCGACGGCATAGTCCTCGGCCGAGATCCGGCTGCGGCCCTCGCCATCGACCAGGAGCTGATCCTTGCCGAGGCGGAACCTGCCGGTGCGCTCGCCCGGCTCGATCAGGGCCGAGGGGGAGAGGAAGGTCCAGTCGAGGCCGCTCTCCCCCTTGAGCAGATCGAGATAGGCGCCGCCCTTCTTCGCCTCGTCGAGATAGAGCGCCGGGAACGCCTCGGTGTCGAACAGCCTGACGCCCGGCGCGACCTCGAGGCTGCCGGCGCCGCCGACGACGAGATAGCGCTTCACGCCCGACTGCTTCACGGCGGCCAGGAGGATCGCCGGATCGCTGGCCGAATAGTGCACCGAGCTGATCACCGCGTCGTGGCCGGCGAGCAGGGCGGCCAGCCCGTCCCTGTCGTAGACGTCGCCCTTCCTGGCGGTGACGCCGGCGCCCTGCGGCACCTTCTCCGGATTGCGGACGATGGCGGTGACGCGATGGCCGCGGCTGGCCAGCTCGGCGAGCAGGCGCGAGCCGATGAAGCCGGTGGCGCCAATGAGAGCAATCTGCATGCGCGGTCCTTTCTGGTATCTTTCGGAAATCTACATCCCGATGGACACCAGATGGCAGCCATGCGATTTTCGCTCAAGAAGGCACTTCCACGCCACAAGGTCACCTGACGGAAACCGCCATGCTGCATCGCCCCGACCCGTTCAACGCCCGCTGCCCGACACGGCAGGTGCTCGACCGGGTCGGCGACAAATGGGCGGTGCTCGTGCTGATCCTGCTCGAACGGGAGACGCTGCGCTTCAACGAACTGCGCCGGCGCATCGAGAGCATCTCGCAGAAGATGCTGTCGCAGACGCTGAAAAGCCTGGAGCGCGACGGGCTCGTCACGCGGCGCGCCTTCGCGACCGTGCCCGTCACGGTCGAATATTCGTTGACGCCGCTCGGCCGCACGCTCGCCGGCACGGTCGCGGCGTTGACGCAATGGGCGGAGAGCCATATCGGCGAAATCGAGGCGGCGCAGCGCCGCTATGACCGCGGCGAGACCGCGGCCTGAGCGGGTCCCGACATCGCGCCGCTGGTCTTTCGCCAGATTTCGTGTATATGCCGCGGCAACCGGCTCGACAGCCGGCTGCGCATCCCTTCCGCGATGAGGCGGATGCGGGCCTCGGACCTCGCTGGACGGCATCCCGGCCTGGCCCGCCAGATCAACACCGAACCCAAAGGACATGACCGATGTCGATCACTGCTGAGCGCAAGACCGCGCTCGTCAAGGAATTCGCCACCAAGCCGAACGACACCGGCTCGCCGGAAGTCCAGATCGCGATCCTCACCGAGCGCATCAGCAATCTGACCGGCCACTTCAAGTCGCACAGCAAGGACAACCATTCGCGTCGCGGCCTGCTCAAGCTGGTCTCGCAGCGCCGCTCGCTGCTCGACTACCTCAAGGGCAAGGAAGAGGCGCGCTACAAGACCCTGATCGAGAAGCTCGGCATCCGCCGCTGATCGAGACCGAATCCCGCCCGGTGCCTCGCAGCCCCGGGCGGTTCTGCTAGAGCCGTTCCGATCAGCTTGCGGTGCAAGCTGATCGGCAAAACGGTCTCTCAGCTAAGAGTGAGAGACGGATTCACCGATCAGATTTGAGTCAATCTGATCGGATCCGGCTCTAGCGGGCCGTCGCGGCCCGAGCTCGAGGCAGCCGCAATGGTGCGGCCAGCCTTTCCAATGCGGCGGCCGCATGGGGCGGCCTTCCCGCATGATCCGCCGGCGCAAGCCGCGTCCATGGCAGGATCGCCGAGCGCCCGGGCGCGCTTCCCGCAAGCACCTCCCGGACGTTTTGCCGTCTTGCCCATGGGCTCGCGCGCCGGACGGATCGCATCCGACCGAAAGAAGACCTCCATGTTCGATACCCAAACCGAAGAGCTGATCTGGGGCGGGCGCAAGCTCGTGCTCGAAACCGGCAAGATCGCCCGCCAGGCCGACGGCGCCGTGCTCGCCACCTATGGCGAGACCGTCGTGCTCGCCACCGTCGTCTCGGCCAAGGAGCCGAAGCCGGGCTTCGACTTCTTCCCGCTGACCGTCAACTACCAGGAGAAGACCTTCGCGGCCGGCCGCATTCCCGGCGGCTACTTCAAGCGCGAGGGCCGTCCGACCGAGAAGGAGACGCTGGTCTCGCGCCTGATCGACCGGCCGATCCGCCCGCTCTTCGTCGACGGCTACAAGAACGACACCCAGGTGATTGTGACCGTGCTGCAGCACGATCTCGAGAACGACCCCGACATCGTCGCGATGGTCGCGGCCTCGGCGGCACTGACGCTGTCGGGCGTGCCCTTCATGGGCCCGGTCGGCGCGGCCCGCGTCGGCTATATCGACGGCGCCTACCGGCTCAACCCGCTGGTCGACGAGGTCAAGGAATCGGTGCTCGACCTTGTCGTCGCCGGCACGCAGGACGCGGTGCTGATGGTCGAGTCCGAGGCCAAGGAGCTGACCGAGGAGGTCATGCTCGGCGCCGTGATGTTCGGCCACAAGCACTTCCAGCCGGTGATCGAGGCGATCATCCGCCTGGCGGAGAAGGCCGCGAAGGAGCCGCGCGACTTCCAGGCCCCGGACGATTCCGCGGTTCTCGACGCGATCATGAAGGTCGGCGAGGCCGATCTGCGCGCCGCCTACAAGATCACCGCCAAGGCCGAGCGCTACAAGGCGGTCGACGCGGCCAAGGCCAAGGTCGTCGCCGCGCTGGTCTCGGAGACCCCGGACGGCGTCACCAGCTTCAGCAAGGAGAAGGTCGGCGCCCAGTTCAAGGAAGCCCAGGCCAAGATCGTGCGCTGGAACATCCTCGACGACGGCGTGCGCATCGACGGACGCGACGTCAAGACCGTCCGCCCGATCGTGGCGGAAGCCGGCGTGCTGCCGCGCACCCACGGCTCGGCGCTGTTCACCCGCGGCGAGACGCAGGCGCTGGTCGTGACCACGCTCGGCACCGGCGACGACGAGCAGTTCATCGACTCGCTGGAAGGCACCTACAAGGAGACCTTCCTGCTGCACTACAACTTCCCGCCCTACTCCGTCGGCGAGACCGGCCGCATGGGCTCCCCCGGCCGCCGCGAGATCGGCCACGGCAAGCTCGCCTGGCGCGCCATCCACCCGATGCTGCCGGCCAAGGGCGAGTTCCCCTACACGATCCGCGTCGTCTCGGAGATCACCGAGTCGAACGGCTCGTCCTCGATGGCCACGGTCTGCGGCACCTCGCTGGCGCTGATGGATGCGGGCGTGCCGCTGAAGTCGCCGGTCGCCGGCATCGCCATGGGCCTGATCCTCGAAGGCGAGCGCTTCGCGGTGCTCTCCGACATCCTCGGCGACGAGGACCATCTCGGCGACATGGACTTCAAGGTCGCCGGCACGGCGCAGGGCATCACCTCGCTGCAGATGGACATCAAGATCGCGGGGATCACCGAGGAGATCATGAAGGTCGCCCTCGGCCAGGCCAAGGGCGGCCGCGAGCACATCCTCGGCGAGATGGCCAAGGCGCTCTCGGCCTCGCGCAGCCAGCTCGGCGAGTACGCGCCGCGCATCGAGACGATGAAGATCCCGGTCGACAAGATCCGCGAAGTCATCGGCTCCGGCGGCAAGGTGATCCGCGAGATCGTCGAGAAGACCGGCGCCAAGGTCAACATCGAGGACGACGGCACCATCAAGATCGCCTCGGCCGACGGCAAGTCGATCGAAGCGGCGATCAAGTGGATCAAGTCGATCGTCTCCGAGCCGGAAGCCGGCCAGATCTATGACGGCTCCGTCGTCAAGGTGATGGAATTCGGCGCCTTCGTGAACTTCTTCGGCGCCAAGGACGGCCTGGTCCATATCTCGGAGCTGGCCCCGCGCAGGGTCCAGAAGGTCCAGGACGTCGTCAAGGAAGGCGACAAGGTCAAGGTCAAGTTCCTCGGCATGGACGAGCGCGGCAAGGTGCGCCTGTCGATGAAGGTGGTCGACCAGACCACCGGCGAGGACATCACCGAGAAGCTGAAGGCCGAGCGTGAGGCCGAGAAGTCCCGCGAGCGCCAGAACGCCGAGGACTGATACGCGATCCGCGTTTCACGTGAATCAGACGCCCCGCATCGCAGGATGCGGGGCGTTTTCGTTCGTGCCGCAATTGCCGGCACAGCGGAGCAATCCAGGATCGGGCCGCGCTCGCGGCCTGGATCGCTCTGTCGGCTGCGCCTCCTCGCAACGACGAGAAATCCTCTGGTGCGTCACAGCGAAGTCCAATAGTCTAGACCTATTGGCCTTGGAGACCTGCATGACCGCGCATCGGATTACGTCGCTTGAGCAGCTCGCCGCGCTCTATCCGAACCCGGTCGCGCCGGCCTCGGTCCTCAAGGAGATCGATCACATCGACGCCAATTACGGCGCGCTGATCGCGGCCTCGCCGTTCTTCGTGCTCGCCACCAATGGTCCGGACGGGCTGGATTGCTCGCCCCGCGGCGATCAGCCGGGCTTTGTCGCGGTCAGCGACGCGAAAACGCTGCTGATCCCCGACCGGAGAGGCAACAACCGTCTGGATTCACTGAGGAATCTCCTGTCCGACAATCGGGTCGGACTGCTCTTCCTGATCCCCGGCTGCGGCGAGACCCTGCGCGTCAACGGCACCGCCGTGCTCTCGACCGAACCGGAACTGTGCGCGCGCTTCGAGATGGCCGGCAAGCTGCCGGCTTGCGTGATGGTTGTGACAGTCGAGACGGCCTATTTCCAGTGCTCGCGGGCGGTGGTGCGGGCCGATCTCTGGAACCCGTCGGCGCAGGTCGACAAGCGCTCGCTGCCCAGCGCCGGCACGATCCTGCACGACATCTCGGCGCGAGCAGCGGCTGAGGCGTTCGATGGCGAAGCCTATGACAAGGCGCTGCCGGCGCGAGTCAGGGCGACGCTGTATTGAGTGGGATTGCTCGACCGCGACGATGAGAGCGCGGAAGCCCTTTCCTGAAACGAGAGGGTAGGGTGAGGTGTAGGAGGTTGCCTGGCGCTGCGAGCGTTCACCGCGCGGCTAGGTTCGAGCTCACATTTTCAGTCCGAACACCTCACCCCTGCTCCTCTCCTTCCAGGAGAAGGGTTCTCCAGAGCCCTACTCCAATCCCCCCACAGCCGCTTCGACCGCCGCGACGATCGCGCCGGAGCGGACCAACGCCGTCGCCTGGTTCATCTCGGCAGCGTACCAGCGGTCGCCGTCGAGCGCGGGAGGAATCGTCTCGCGCAGCGCGTCGAGCGCCGCCTGCGTGCCCTTGCCGAGCGGATGGGCCTTGGCCGTCTCGGCGATCAGCGAGAGCGCCTGGCAGGCCATCAGGATTTCGGCCGCAATGATCATCTCGACATTCTCGACCACGATGCGCGCCTTGCGGCCGCACCAGGTCGAGTTCGAGACGTGATCCTCGGCATTGGACTTGCCGGGAATCGAATCGACCGAGCCGGGCGCGGAGAGCGTGCGGTTCTCCATCACCAGCGCCGACATCGAGCACTGAACCGTGGCGAAGCCGGTGTTGAGGCCGCGCTTGCCGGCAAGCAGGTTGCGCGGCAGGCCGTAGCTCAGGGTCGGGTCGATCAGGCGGGCGAGGCGGCGCTCGCAGATCGAGCCGAGATCGGTCATCGCGATGGCGAGCAGGTCCATCGCCTGCGCAACGTACTGGCCATGGAAATGGCCGCCGGAAATGACGCGGTAGCCGTCATCCTCGGGGAAGATCAGCGGGTTGTCGGTCGCCGAATTGGTCTCGGTCGCGATGATCCGGCCGACATAGTCGAGCGCCTCGCGGGCGGGGCCGTGCACCTGCGGGGCGCAGCGCAGCGAATAGACGTCCTGCACGCGCGGCGCCGGCGGCTTGCCCGGCGTGCGGCCGATCTCGTCGGGATAGATCGTCTCGCGGGCCGAGGCCGAGCAGCGCTTGCTGCCCTGCGTGATCTTCAGAAGATTGCGCGCGACCAGCGCCTGGCCGGGATGCGGGCGGGCGGCATGGACGCGCGGGTCGAAGGCGGCGAGCTCGCCGCGCATGGCCTCGAGCGAGAGCGCGAGGCCGATATCGGCGGCCTTGGTCAACCGCCTGGCATCCTCGGTCGCGAGCACGCCGAGCGCCAGCGAGACGGTCGAGCCGTTGATCAGGGCCGAGGCGTCCTTGGCACCGAGCTTGAAGTCCGGCTCCAGCCCCGCCCTGGCGAGAGCGTCGCGGGCCTTCATCCGCCTGCCCTTGTAGATCGCCTCGGCCTCCTCGAAGCCGCAGATCGCCGCCGACATGTGGGCGAGCGGGGCGAGATCGCCGGAGGCGCCGACCGAGCCCTTCTGCGGGATCACCGGGTGGACGCCGGCATTGAGGCAGGCGAGCAGGCGTTCGACCAGAGCGACCTGCGGGCCGGAATAGTTCGAGGCGAAGGCGTTGGCGCGCAGCAGCATGGTGGCGCGCGTGACATCCTCCGGGAAGGGCTCGCCGACGCCGGTGGCGTGGGCATAGACGCTCTTGCGCTGATATTCGGTCATCTCCGACATCAGCACGCGCTGGTCCTTGAACAGGCCGACGCCGGTGTTGAAGGAATACATGAACGGCGCCTCGTCGTTCATGAAATTGGCGTCGATATGGGCCCGCGTCGCGGCGATCGCCTCGCGGGCGGATTTGGCCAGCGTCGCCTTCTCGTAGCGGCCGGAAGGCCCTGGCCGGGCCACGCGCAATACCTGCCTGCCCTTCAGGGTCCGTCCGTCGATCGTTACCGCCATGGCCTGTCCTCGTCAGCTGTGCCGCCGGCCTTGCGCGCTTTGCGCAAGATCAAGACGTCGAGCATGGTCCCGTCATAAGACTGCATCCCACAGGAACAAGCTCTAGCGGGCCATCTCCCGAAAGGGGAGGCCCAATCCCGTCCGCGGCCGGAAAAGCAATTTGCACGATTCGGCGCAGCTGGTGCGAGGAGGAGCCGGTCGCGGCCTCGCCACGGCGCGACATCGGCGCGCCTTTACCAGCTGCCTGCAATCCCTCAAAGGTGGCGCCAGGAGCACACCATGGATTTCGAAGCCTTTTTCCGCAGCGAGCTCGACAGCCTCAAGGCCGAGGGCCGCTACCGCGTCTTCGCCGATCTCGAGCGCTGCGCCGGCCGCTTCCCGCGAGCAGCCTTCCACGGCCCCGGCGGCCCGCGCGAGGTCACCGTCTGGTGCTCGAACGACTATCTCGGCATGGGCCAGCACCCTGCCGTGCTCGCCGCGATGCGCGAGGCGCTCGACAGCTGCGGCGCCGGCGCCGGCGGCACCCGCAACATCGCCGGGACCAATCACTACCATGTCCTGCTCGAGCGCGAGCTCGCCGACCTGCACGGCAAGGAGGCGGCGCTGCTGTTCAATTCCGGCTACATGTCGAACTGGGCCTCGCTCTCGACCCTGGCCGCGCGGATTCCGGGCTGCGTCGTGCTGACCGATGCCGCCAACCACGCCTCGATGATCGAGGGCATCCGGCATTCGCGGGCGGACAAGCTCATCTTCGCCCATAACGACGCGCGGGACCTGCGCCGCAAGCTCCAGACGATCGACCCGGCGCGGCCGAAGCTGATCGCCTTCGAGTCGGTCTATTCGATGGATGGCGACATCGCGCCGATCGCCGAGTTCTGCGATCTCGCCGACGAGTTCGGCGCGATGACCTATATCGACGAGGTCCACGCCGTCGGGCTCTATGGCCCGCGCGGCGGCGGGGTCAGCGAGCGCGACGGGCTCGCCCATCGGCTCGACCTGATCGAGGGCACGCTCGCCAAGGCCTTCGGCGTGATGGGCGGCTACGTCACCGGCTCGACGGCGCTGTGCGACTTCATCCGCAGCTTCGCCTCCGGCTTCATCTTCTCGAGCTCGCTGCCGCCGGCGCTCGCCGCCGGCGCGCTCGCCGCGATCCGCCACCTCAAGACGAGCGCGGCCGAGCGCGAGGGCCAGCAGGACCGGGTGCGGAGCCTGCGCCGTCAGCTCGACCAGGCCGGCATCCCGCATCTGCCCAATCCCAGCCATATCGTGCCGGTGATGGTCGGCGATGCGGCCCTGTGCAAGCGGATCAGCGACGAATTGCTGGAGCGCTTTGCGATCTACGTCCAGCCGATCAACTACCCGACGGTGGCGCGCGGCAGCGAGCGGCTGCGGATCACGCCGACGCCGCTGCATTCGGACGCCGACATCGCCGCGCTGGTCGGCGCGCTCAGCGAGATCTGGAGCGCGGCCGGGCTGCAGCGGGCGGCCTGAACCGGCCGCCCCGCCCTCAGAGCAGGCCGTTATTGCCCGCGAGCGTCTTCAGGCTGACGTCCGGGCGCGCACCGACATGGCTGATGACCTCCGCCGCGGCAAGCGCGCCGAGCCGCAGGCAGTCGCGGACCTCGCGCCCCGAGGTCAGGCCGTGCAGGAAACCGGCGGCGAAGAGATCGCCGGCGCCGGTCGCGTCGACCACGCGCTCGACCGGGAAGACCGGCTCGGCCACGACGCCGTCCGGCGTCAGCGCCAGCGCGCCGTTCTCCGAGCGGGTAACCACGGCGAGGACGTTCTCGGCCCGCAGCGCCGCCAGCGCCGTGTCGAAATCCGAGCTCTGATAGAGGCTCTTGAGCTCGTGCTCGTTGGCGAAGACGAGGTCGACCAGGCCGTTGCGCACCAGGCCGAGGAACTCGTCGCGATAACGGTCGACGCAGAAGGAATCGGACAGGGTGATGGCGACGCGGCCGCCAGCCTTGTGGGCGAGCTCCGACGCCTTGCGGAAGGCGTCCTTGGCCGCGGGCGGATCCCAGAGATAGCCTTCCAGATAGACGATGTCGGCGTTCTCGGCCGTCGCCGCGTCGACATCGGCGGGCGTCAGGCCCTGGCAGGCGCCGAGATAGGTGTTCATCGTGCGCTCGCCGTCGGGGGTGACGATGATGAAGGAGCGCGCGGTGGCCGGGCCCTCGCTCGCGGCCGCCGTGTCGAAGGCGACGCCCTGCGAGGTCAGGTCATGGCGATAGAGCCTGCCGAGTTCGTCGGCCTTGACCTTGCCGATGAAGGCGCTGCGCCCGCCGAAGGAGGCCAGGCCCGCGGCCGTGTTCGCCGCCGATCCTCCCGAAACGTATTTGCCCGGCCCCATCGCGCCGTAGAGCAGCTCGGCCCTCGCCTCGTCGATCAGCATCATCGCGCCCTTGGCGAGCCCGTGGGCGACGAGGAAATCTTCCTCCGCCGAGGCGAAGACGTCGACGATGGCATTGCCCAAGGCGAGCACGTCATAGCGCTTGGAGGTCATTGAAGGGGTCCGTGATGGGAGGATGGCGGCGTTTCGCATTTGCCCGGCGCTGTGGTCAAGCGCTGCCGCGGCGGCGCGCGGCGCTGTCGAGGATCGAGGTCAGCGCGGCGAGATCGGACGGGCCGAGCCATTGCACCTCATGGGCCAGCCGGTTGGCGAAGAGGGTGGCCTCCGGCTCCAGACCGGCCGTGTCGACCACGACGCGTGGATGCGACAGCTCGGCGAGGCGGATCAGCTCGTCGGCCTCGTCCCAGATCACGCCGAGCAGATGGATCGCACCCTGAACCAGGGTGAAGGTGGGCTGGCCGCGCTTGCCGTGCTCGAGTGCCGAGAGATAGGCCGGGGTGACGCCGAGCGCCTGCGCCATCTGCGCCAGGGTGACGCCGCGGGCGGCGCGCAATTCGCGGACGCGGCGGCCGAAAGGGGTCATCAACCGGTCTCCCGGCTGCGGCGCAGGCGGATATAGAGCGCGCCGGCCCCGCCATGGCGCTGCTCGGCCTCGTCGAAGCCCAGCACCAGCGGGCGCAGGTCCGGCAGACGCAGCCAGTGCGGGACGTTGCGGCGCAGGATGCCGCGCTCCTCGCCATAGCCGGTATCGCCGGCGATACCCTTGCCGGTCACCACCAGCACCAGTTTCGCGCCGCGTTGCTGCTGCAGGCGCAGGAAGCCGCGCAAGGCCGAATGCGCCTCGTCCTGGCGCAGGCCATGCAGGTCGATCACCGCCTCGACGCCCTGGCGGCCGCGACGCAGCTGGGTGCGCATGCGCCGCTCGAGCGGGACGAGCGGCGGCGGCGCGGGCCTGCCGGAGGGTTGGGCGGACCCGGAAACCGGGGCCGGCTGGGTCTTCGGCGCAGCCGCGGCGGGCGACGCAGGCTCCGCCGCGTCCTCGGGTTCGGTCGGCGGACGCCCCGGCAATGGCGTGACGGTGCGGGCGACCTGGCGCCACAGCGCCAGTTCCGCCTCCGAGAGGAGCTTGCCGCGCCGACGCATGGCTCAACGTGGCCAGAGCACGACGAAGTCGACGGCGTGGCGGATCAGCCCGGCACGATGGCCTGCCTCGGCGCCGGAGCCGATGAAGAGATCGACCCTGGCCGGGCCGACGATCGCGCTTCCGGTGTCCTGCGCCAGCATGAGCCGGGCCAGCCTCTCGCTGCCGCCCTTGCCGTCGGGAATCTCGGCCTCGATCCACGCCGGCATGCCATAGGGCCAGTGCGAGCGGTCGACCGCGATGCTGCGCAGCGGCGTCAGCGGCAGCCCAGCCCCGCCGATCGGGCCGGATTCGGCCGGCAGGTCGTCCTTGCGCGCGAAGAAGACAAAGGAGCGGTTGAGCCGGATCAGCCCGCGAGCGAAGCCGGCATCGGCCTTCAGCCGGGCGATCAGCCGGTCCATCGTCATCTGCTCGGGCGGGATGTTCTCGCGGCGGCTGAGCTCGCGCCCGAGCGAGGTGTAGGGGTGGCCGTTGCGGCCGGAATAGACGAGGCGCGTCACCTTGCCGTCCGGCAGGCGGATCCTGCCCGAGCCCTGGACCTGCAGCACGAAACGGTCGACCGGATCGCGCAGCCAGAGGATTTCCAGCCCCTGCCCGGCGAGCGCGCCTTCCTCGATCGCCATCCGGTCCGGGAACGGCTCGAGCCCTTCCGCCGTTCGGCGCGCTGCGCTGAGGCTCGGGTCGAGTCCGGGCCAGTCGTCGCCCGGCATCTTGGTCACCAGATCGGCGGGACGGCCATAGAGCGGCGTCGGGAAGGCCTCGGAGCGCGTCGGCGAGCCTTCGAATTCCGGCTCGAAGTAACCAGTCATGAAGCCGCGTTCGGCGCCGGCCGGACGGATGCGCCAGAAGCCGAAATTGTCCTCGAAGAAGCGGCGGGCAGCGCTTCTGTCCGGCGCGCCGGCGGCGAGCAGGGCGGCCGCCTTCGCGCAAAGCCCCGGCAGGCCGGACGGCGGCGCGAGGCCCTGGCGCAGCGGCGGGTCGGTCTCGCAGCCCTCGGCGAACAGGGCGAGGACCGCGAGCTGGTCGTCTCCGCTCCAGCCAGCGAGCGCAGCGGGCGCCACGGGCTCGGCCCGGGCGCCCGGCGGCAAGGGCGGTGAGGAGGCGCTGGCGTCCGTCATCGACAGGCCTGCGGCCAGGACTCCAGGAACGAAGAGCCCCAGAACGAGACCGGCGGCACGTATCACGCCGCCGATTCGGTGGCGACGAGCAGCCAGTTCGGATCGCGGCTGCCGAGCTGGCGCGAGAAGGTCCAGACGTCGTTGACCTCGGAGACCGCGTCGGCGCTGCCGTCGACGACATTGCCCTGCGCGTCGCGGACCACGCTGATCAGCTGCGAGACGAAGGCGATGGTGACCTGAGCGGTCTTGCCCTTGACGTCGACTGCGGCGATCTCGGCCTTGTCGATCGAGACGAAATTGGATTCCGCCTTCTCGCCGCGCTTCTCGCGCTCCGCGATCGCCTGCTCGAAGCCTTCATAGACCTCCTTGGCGAGCAGTCCCTTCAGGGTCTTGCGGTCGCCGCGGGCGAAGGCGGTGACGATGGTCTCATAGGCCGATTTCGCCCCGGCGAGGAAGCTCTGCGGATCGAAGCGCTGCTCCTGGCGCGCGATGGCGTCCAGTCCGACGGCGATCGGCGAGCCCGGTTCAGCGATGTCCTTCCAGCGTTCGGCATCGGCCGGCGTCGCGGCGTCGTTGGCGGCGCCCGGCAGGCGGATGACATTGTCGCGGCGCTCGCCATTCGCCGGCTGTTCGGGCCGCAGAGGCGGAGCCTCGCGGCGCGCGAAGGGATCGACCGGCGGCTTCTCGTGCCCGGTCTTCTGGCCCAGGACCGAGCGCAGCTTCCAGGCGACGAAAACGGCCAGGGCCAGGAAGACCAGGGTCGTCATATCGAAATTCTGCATCGCCGGCTGATCCGAACCTCGAAATCTCGTTCCCGCGCGGGCGCGCTTCCGGCGCCCGTCATCGGACGGATATGGTGACGCAGGCTCGTAACATCCACCCCCGGCCGGCGACAAGGGCACCGAAGGTCGCTTCGCTTGTGCCAGCCCCGCCGCCATGATAGCCGACGCGAGCCCGGCGCTGCCGCCTTGCCGGGCAGTTCCGGCCATGGCACGGAATTTCCCGATGGTTTTGTACAGACAATGATGGGACCGATGGCCAACGAAAACGGCAACGGCGCCGGCGCCGGCAACCAGCAGGGGCCCAGCCTCAACACGCTGATCCAGTACATCAAGGATTTCTCCTTCGAGAACCCGAACGCGCCGCGCTCGCTGATCCAGCAGCAGCAGCCGCAGGGCGGCCCGCAAATCGGCCTTCAGGTCAATGTGCACGCCAATGCGCTCGGCGAGAGCGATTTCGAGACGATCCTGACGCTCGAAGGCAAGGCGACGCTGAACGACGAGACGCTGTTCGCCTTCGAGCTGAGCTATGCCGGCGTCTTCCGCATCCTGGGCGTGCCGCAGGAGCAGCTGCACGCGGTCGTGATGATCGACTGCCCGCGTCTGCTGTTTCCGTTCGCGCGGGCGATCGTCGCCGACGCCGTGCGCAATGGCGGCTTCCCGCCGCTCTATATCGACCCGATCGATTTCGCCCAGCTCTATCGTCAGCGGCTCGAGGAGATGCAGACGCAGGGCGCCCCGAACGCCTGAAGGCACGGCCAGCACGAGAGACGGGAAAGAGCCCTCCGGGGCTCTTTTCATTGTTGATTTGCGCGGGCGCTTGCGAACCGGCCCGGCGCTTTCCATCTCGACCTCGCCAGAGGCGCCCATCCCGGCGCGCCGACCCAGCGAGGTGACGGATCCATGGACGCCCTTATGACGCTCGCCGCCGACCCGACCGTATGGGCGGCGCTCGGCGCCCTGATCGCCATGGAAGTCGTCCTCGGCATCGACAACCTCATCTTCATCTCGATCCTGACCAACAAGCTGCCGGCGCATCAGCGGGCGCGCGGCCGCAGGATCGGCATCGGGCTGGCGCTGATCCTGCGCCTCGGCCTGCTCTCGACCGTCGCCTTCATCGTGCAGCTCACCACACCGGTATTCTCGGTCTTCGGCAAGGCCTTCTCCTGGCGCGACATCATCCTGATCGCCGGTGGCCTGTTCCTGGTCTGGAAGGCGACCAAGGAGATCCATCACAAGGTCGACCCCGGTCACGGACCCGACATGTTCGACACGGGGGCCGCAGCCGTGACCTTCGGCGGCGTGATCGTGCAGATCCTGCTGCTCGACCTCGTCTTCTCGATCGACAGCATCATCACCGCCGTCGGCATGACCGAACACGTGCCGGTAATGGTGATCGCGGTGATCGTCGCCGTGCTGGTGATGCTGCTCGCGGCCGATCCGCTGGCGCGCTTCATCGACAGGAACCCGACGATCGTGATGCTGGCGCTCGGCTTCCTGCTGATGATCGGCGGCACGCTGATCGGCGAAGGCTTCGGCGCCCATATCCCGAAGGGCTACATCTACGCCGCCATGGCGTTCTCGGCCCTGATCGAGGGGCTGAACATGCTCTCGCGCCGGGCGAGCCGGAAACGCGGCGGGTAGGGCCGGCGGCCGGCCTACGCCTCCTCGGGCAGGCCGAGATAGCCGCGCCAGAGCGGGCCCTTGAGCTTCATCACGAAGGCCTCGTGGGCGGCCCGCTCCTCCGGCGTGAGACGCGACGCGAGCGGGCGCTGGCGAACCGGTCGCTCGATCGCGACGGCGATGCCGAGGCCGGGCTTGCCGACGACGGCGGTGCCGAGGCCGAGGCTGGCCTGCTTGCCGCCGATCAGCTCGATATAGACCTCGGCCAGGATCTCGGCGTCGAGAAGCGCGCCGTGCCTGGTGCGGCGGCTGTTGTCGATGCCGTAGCGGGCGCAGAGCGCGTCCAGGCTGTTGCCGGCCCCGGGATGCTTGCGCCTGGCCATGGCGAGCGTATCGACGACGCGGGCCGGCACGATCGAAGGCAGGCCGAGACGGCCGAATTCCATGTTGAGGAAGCCGACATCGAAGGCAGCGTTGTGGATGACCAGCCGCGCATCCTCGATGAAGGCCATGAACTCGCCGGCGACCGCGGCGAAGACCGGCTTGTCGGAGAGGAAGGCATCGGAGAGGCCGTGCACCTGGAAGGCGCCGTCGGACATGGCGCGCTCAGGATTGATGTAGACGTGGAAATTGCGGCCGGTCGGGCAATGGTTGAGCAATTCGACGCAGCCGATCTCGACGATGCGGTCGCCCTTCAGCGCTTCGACGCCGGTGGTCTCGGTGTCGAGGACGATCTCGCGCATGTCAGCCCACCCTTTCCACGCGGCCGGAACGACCGGCGACGGCGTTCAGGATAGAGCGGACCTGGCGCTCCGCGGCCACGAGCCCGCGCGAGGTGTCCACAAGGAAATGGGCGCGGGATCGCTTCTGCGCATCCGGCATCTGGCGGGCGAGGATCGCGGCGAGCTTCTCGTCGGTCATGCCCGGGCGGGCGAGGACGCGCTCGCGCTGGACCTCGGCGGGCGCGGTGACGACGACGACCGCGTCGCAGCGGCTCTCCCCGCCGGTCTCGAGCAGAAGCGGCACGTCGAGCACGGCAGCCGGCACTCCTGCACGGCGACACTGCGCCACGAAGGCCTGTTCGGCGGCCCGCACCAGGGGATGGACGATGCCTTCGAGCTCAGCCAGCGCCTCCGGCCGGCCGAGCACGGCGGCGGCGAGCTTGGCCCGATCGACCACGCCACCCGCCGCCGTTCCGGGGAAGGCAGCCTCGATCGGCCGGGCCGCCGCCCCGGCATAAAGCGTGTGCACCGTCTGGTCGGCATCGTGGACGGGAACGCCGGCGGCGCGGAACATTGCCGAGGTCGTCGACTTGCCCATGCCGATCGAACCGGTGAGGCCGAGCAGGAAGGTCATCGCTTCGCCTCCGCGATCGCGCTCATGCGGCCGGTATATCCGCTTCGATCCGCGCCCGCAGCGTATCCGTCACCTTCGGACGGACGCCGAACCAGCGCTCGAAGCCGGGTACCGCCTGATGCAGCAGCATGCCGAGCCCGTCGACCGGAATACCGCCCCGGCGCCTGGCTTCGGCGAGCAGTGGCGTCTCCAGGGGAACGTAGACGATGTCGTCGACGATCGTCCCGGGTCGCAGGGCCGAGAGGTCGATCTCGAGCGGCGGCTGGCCGCGCATGCCGAGGGAGGTGGTGTTGACGATCAGGTCACTCTCGCCGACGAGCGCCGGAATCTCCCGCCAGGACCGCGCCTCGACGGTTCCCGGAAACAGCGCCGCCAGCTCGGCCGCGCGCTCCGGGCTGCGATTGACCAGACGGATGCGCCCGACGCCACGCCCGGCGAGGCCGTAGGCCACGGCACGGGCCGCGCCCCCCGCACCGAGGATCAGCGCCGTGCCGCTCCCGTCGCGCCAGCCGGATGCGCAGGCATCGAGATGAGCGAGGAAACCATAGGCGTCGGTGTTGTCGCCATGCAGCCGGCCGCCTTCCATCCAGAGCGTATTGGCGGCTCCCATCGCCCGCGCCGTGTCGCTGACCTCGTCGAGCAGCGGCAGCACGACCTCCTTGTCGGGCACGGTGACGTTGCCGCCGGCGAACTCGCCGGCGCGCAGGCGCCCGAGGAAGGCGGGCACCTCGGCGGGCGCCACGTCGACCCGCTCATAGCTCCCGGAAAGACCATGCTCGGACAGCCAGTGGCCATGGATCAGCGGCGAGCGCGAATGCGCGACCGGGTGGCCGATGATGAAGCAGCGTCTGGTCATGACGATCGGAGAACCGGAATCAGGCGAGAAGATCAAGGCCGCGCAAGGCGGCGAGCAGGTCCAGAACGGGCAGCCCCAGAATGGTGAAGTGGTCGCCCTCGACCCTGTCGAAGAGATGAATGCCGAGACCTTCGAGCTGATAGCCGCCGACGCTCGCCGTCGCAGCCGGACCGGCCTCGGCGACATAGGCCTCGATGAAGGCCGGCGTCAGCGCCCGCATCACGAGGGCCGCGGTGCTGGCGCCGCGGCCGATGATCTGCCCGTCGCGCGCCAGGACGAAAGCCGAGGTGAGCTCGTGCCGGCGGCCCGCGAGTAGCGCGATCTGTCGGCGGGCGGCGGCGGCGTCCTCGGGCTTGTGGAAGGGACGGCCCTCGCAGGTCAGCATCTGGTCGGCCGCGAGGACGACCCGGCCCGCATGCGACGGCGACACCGAGAGGGCCTTGGCCTCGGCCAAAGCCGCGGCAACGCCGGAGGGCGGTCCGCCCATGGCGAGGAAATCCGCTTCGATCGCCCGTTCGTCGACCACCGGCCTGACCGCCTCGACCGGGAGCGCGGCCGCCTGGAGCAGCTGCCGGCGCGTCGCGCTGCCCGAGGCGAGGATGAGCGGCGCATCGCCGCGCCAGAAGGTCGAGCCGGCGGTCACGTCGCGATGAACTTCATGCGGTGGTCGCGCAGCAGGTCGAGAATCGCAGCCGCCGTCTCCTCGATCGAGCGCCGGGTCACATCGATCACGGGCCAGCCCCTGCGGGCGCAGAGGCGACGCGACTGGGTGATCTCGTCGGCCACGGCGTCCGGGTCGACATAAGGCGTCTCGTCATCCGCCTTCAGCGACAGCAGCCGATTCTGCCGGATCTGGATGATGCGTTCGGCGCTGGCGACAAGACCGACGATCAGCGGCTTCCTCAGCCCTTCGAGCTCGGTGGGCAGCGGCACATTCGGGACCAGGGGGATGTTGGCGGTCTTGATGCCGCGATTGGCGAGATAGATGCTCGTCGGCGTCTTCGAGGTGCGGCTGATGCCGACGAGAATGACATCGGCGCTTTCGAGGTCGCCGCCGAGTTGGCCGTCATCATGCATCAGCGTGTAGTTCATCGCGTCGATGCGGCGGAAATAATCGGCGTTGAGCATATGCTGTGCGCCGGGGCGCGGTGCCGAAGCCTGGCCGAGATAGGACTGGAACAGCGACAGCACCGGCTGCAGCACCGACAGGCACGGACAACCGATGTCGCGGCAGAACGCTTCGAGCCGCTCCGACCATTCCGGTTCGACCAGCGTATAGAGCACAACGCCCGGCGAGGACTCGATCTCGGCGAGGACCCGCGACAGCTGGTTCTCCGAACGGACGAGCGGGTAGACATGCTCGATCGCGGAAACGGCCTCGTATTGCGCCGCGGCAGCGCGGCTGACCGCGATCAGCGTCTCGCCCGTCGCGTCGGAAACCAGATGCAGATGAAAATAGTTGCGCGCCACGGCTTCCCTCGCCGGCCTTCTCCGGTGTCAGGTCTAGAGATGTTCCGCTGGCGTGGGAATCCCTCATTTCCGCCCACCCGAAGGACGGAGGCCGGTTGCGAGCCGGGCGGGACAACTGGGGATAACCGGACACGGCCGGAGCCCGGCGGCAGTCGCCCGGGATAAGCCGGCCGACGGCTCAACAGGTATCACCCTGTGGGCCCGGTGGCGATGTTTCACGTGAATCATTTTGCGACGTGGCGCCAAGCCGCTCCGAGGAGCGAAAATCAATTCGTTAAGAAACTGTTAAGGGGTCGCCGTCGAGGAAACCCTGCCTCGGCTCGACGGCGCCCTGCCTGTGGGCAGGTTGTGGACAATGTTGGGGCGGGCTATGTGCCCCTGCCCAAGAGTCAAAACAAAAGACTCTCTTAGAAAAGAATCTTTTAGAACGATGGGCCAAAGCCCGGTGCGCTTCATGAACGACAGCCTCTTCCTCCGTGCCCTCTCCGGCGAGACCCTGCCGAAGCCGCCGCTCTGGCTGATGCGCCAGGCCGGCCGCTATCTGCCGGAGTATCGCGAGCTGCGGGCCAGGGCCGGCAGCTTTCTCGACCTGTGCTACAACCCGGCTCTCGCCGCCGAAGTGACCTTGCAGCCGATCAGACGTTTCGGCTTCGACGCCGCGATCCTGTTCTCGGACATCCTGGTCGTCCCCCATGCGCTCGGGCAGAAGCTCTGGTTCGCACAGGGCGAGGGGCCGAGGCTGGAGCCGATCGCCGACGCGGCCCGGCTCGGCGAGATCCGCGAGGAGATCGATCAGGATGTGCTGGCCCCGGTCTACGAGACGGTGCGCCGGGTGAAGGCCGCTCTTCCCGGCGGGACGGCCCTGATCGGCTTTTGCGGCGCGCCCTGGACCGTCGCGACCTATATGGTGGCCGGACGCGGCACGCCGGATCAGGGGCCGGCCAAGGAGCTGTTCCAACGGGATCCTGCCCTGTTCGCGCGCTTGATCGACCGGCTCGTCGTCAGCTCCGCCGCCTATCTCAATGCCCAGATCGATTCCGGCGTCGATGCCGTCCAGATCTTCGATAGCTGGGCCGGTTCGCTCACGGCGGGGGATTTCCAGCGCTGGTGCATCGAGCCGACACGGCGGATCGTCGAGCTCGTCCGGGCGCGGCATCCGCAGGCGAGGATCATCGGCTTTCCGCGTGGCGCCGGAACAGGCATTCCGGATTATGTCCGTGGCACCGGCGTCGATGCGGTGGGGCTCGAAACCGAGATCGACAGGGGTTTCGTGCGCGAGGCCATCCAGCCGCTCGTGCCGGTGCAGGGCCATCTCGATCCGCAATTGCTGCGCGCGGGAGGTGCCGAGATGGAGCGCGAGATCGCGGCGATCCGTGCGGCCTTCGGCGCGGGCCCGTTCGTGTTCAATCTCGGGCACGGCATCCTGCCGGATACGCCGATCGCCCATGTCGAACGGCTGGTCGAGCTGGTGCGGGCCTAGGGCGTGGTCCGCGAATCGGCGACCGGCTTGTGGCGGGCCTGTTATCGATTTTCTGATGCCGCGCGGATTCCGCCGGTCGGCGAGCGACCCGAAGACACGCTAGGAGACGAGCGTCATGGCTTATGACTGGGTCAAGGCTTTCCATGTGATGGCGGTGATCGCCTGGATGGCGGGGATGCTCTATCTGCCGCGCCTGATGGTCTATCACGCCGAGGCGCAAACCGGCTCGATCCAGTCCGAGACCTTCAAGATCATGGAGCGCCGGCTGCTGAAGGGCATCATCAATCCCTCGATGATCGTCGCCTGGGTGCTCGGGCTCCACCTCGCCTGGAGCGGCTTCGGCTTCAAGGGCGGCTGGCTGCACGGCAAGATCGCCCTCGTCCTCGTCCTGTCGGCGCTGCATGGCTATCTGGTCGGCAGGGTCAGGGCCTTTGCCGAGGACCGCAACGACAAGCCGGCGCGGTTCTACCGGGTCCTCAACGAAGTGCCTGCCGTGCTGATGGCGATCATCGTCATCTTGGTGATCGTCAAGCCGTTTTGACGCCGGCACGGTTTCTCGCTTGAGCCGCGCCGGGAAAGCGGTTATCAAGCCTCTGCGCCTTCTGTTCGCGTCCTCCCTATCGTCGACGGTTCGTGCCGCGGCTGCTCCGCCAGCCGACACGACATCCTGACAAGTGGGCCTCAGGTCCTCGTCCCGTCGATCCCTCAGCTGCCGTCCGGCCTGCCTGAGCGCAGGTCCGCTCAACCCGGGTGCCCCATGCGGGAAATCAAGCTCCACGAACTCAAGGCGAAGTCGCCGACCGAACTGCTCGCCTTCGCCGAAGGCATGGAGGTCGAGAACGCGAGCACCATGCGCAAGCAGGAGCTCATGTTCGCGATCCTGAAGCAACTGGCCTCCCAGGAGACCGAGATCCTCGGCGAGGGCGTCGTCGAGGTGCTGCAGGACGGGTTCGGCTTCCTGCGGTCCTCCGATTCGAACTACCTGCCTGGACCCGACGACATCTATGTCTCGCCTTCGCAGATCAGGAAGTTCGGGCTGCGCACCGGCGATACGGTCGAAGGGCCGATCCGCGGGCCCAAGGACGGCGAGCGCTATTTCGCCCTGCTCAAGGTCAACACGATCAACTTCGAGGATCCGGAGAAGATCAAGCACAAGATTCACTTCGACAACCTGACGCCGCTCTATCCGGACGAGCGGCTGAAGCTCGAGGTGCAGGATCCGACCAAGAAGGATTTCTCGCCGCGTGTCATCGACATCGTCGCGCCGATCGGCAAGGGCCAGCGCGCCCTGATCGTGGCGCCGCCGCGCACCGGCAAGACCGTGCTGCTGCAGAACATCGCGCAGTCGATCACCACCAACCACCCCGAATGCTATCTGATCGTGCTGCTGATCGACGAGCGGCCCGAGGAGGTCACCGACATGCAGCGCTCGGTGAAGGGCGAGGTGGTGTCCTCGACCTTCGACGAGCCGGCGACGCGCCACGTCCAGGTCGCCGAGATGGTGATTGAGAAGGCCAAGCGCCTGGTCGAGCACGGCCGCGACGTCGTCATCCTGCTCGATTCGATCACCCGGCTCGGCCGCGCCTACAACACGGTGGTGCCGTCCTCCGGCAAGGTGCTGACCGGCGGCGTCGACGCCAACGCGCTGCAGCGGCCGAAGCGCTTTTTCGGCGCCGCCCGAAATATCGAGGAGGGCGGCTCGCTGACCATCGTCGCGACCGCGCTGATCGATACCGGCAGCCGCATGGACGAGGTGATCTTCGAGGAGTTCAAGGGCACCGGCAATTCGGAGATCGTGCTGGACCGCAAGGTGGCGGACAAGCGCATCTTCCCGGCGATCGACATCCTCAAGTCGGGCACCCGCAAGGAAGAGCTCATCACGCCGCGCTCCGACCTGCAGAAGACCTATGTGCTGCGCCGCATCCTCAATCCGATGGGCCCGCAGGACGCGATCGAGTTCCTGATCGACAAGCTGCGCCAGACCAAGCAGAACTCCGAATTCTTCGATTCGATGAACACCTGAGCGCGACCGAAGCCTCAGCGCTACGGAAAGGCCCCGGCACCGCGCCGGGGCCTTTTTTTGATGCCGCGTGCAATCCTCAACGTGCGCCTGCCACCGCCTCGCGCAACCGATCCGGGTCGGTGACCGGCGGCAGGCAGCGACCGTGCAGGCAGACGAAGGCAGCGCCGGCTCCCGCCTGCCGGGCATAGGCGTGAGCCGGATGGTCAGGCGGCAGGACGTCCGGCTCGGGACAATCGACCAGCATCGTCGTCGGATGAGGGAGTGCCAGGGCCGCTTTGCGGAAGCCATCGCGCTTCGGCCCGGCGAGCACGATCTCGACGCCGTTGCGGGCGAGATCATAGGCGTTCAGCGCCGAGCCATGCGCCAGCGGGGCCTGCGCGGCAGCGGCGAGTATGACCGCGAGGAATTGGTCGGCCCGCTCGCGATCCGCGGGCAGACCGGCTTGTGCCGCGAGGCGCAGGAGGTTGGCGGCATGCAGGCCGTTGGCATTGGGCACGGCGTCGTCGTGAGTCGGCCTCGGTATGACCGGAAGAGCGGCGCTGTCGGAGCGAGTCATCCGTAGCAGACCCGAGTCGGCCTCGCGGTAGTGCCGGTCGAGATGCGCGCTCCAGCGTGCGGCGAGAGCGAGGTAGTGCCGGTCTCCGGTGGCGTCGTGCAGGGCAAGCGCCGCGTCCGCCATGGCGGCATGATCGAGCGCGAAGCCCGGCGTGATCAGCCGGCCGGCGCGGTAGGAATGGGCGAGGCCGTCGCCGTCCGGCATGGATTCGGAAACGAAATAAAAGGCCTGCGCGGCGAGGTCGATCCAATCCTCGCGCCCGAGCAGGCCGCTTGCCCGGACGAGCCCTGCGATCATCAGCCCATTCCAGTCGGCCAGGATCTTGTCGTCGCGGCCGGGCGGAACGCGCTGGCTACGGACCGCCAGCAAACGGGCGCGCAGCCCGGCGAGGCTGGCCGCGATCTCCGGAGTGGGGTCGGGCGTGTCCAGCCGGTTGAGGATGGCGTGGCCCTCCCAATTGCCGCCCGCGGAGACATCATAATGGCGCGCGACGACGGCCGCATCCTCCGGCCCGAGCGCCTCGTTCAGCTCGTCCAGCGTCCAGACATAGAACTTGCCTTCCTCGCCGTCGGAGTCGGCATCGAGGCTGGCGGCGAAAGCGCCCTCCGGCAACAGCATGTCGTGCCTCAACCAGGCGACGATTCCGTCCGCCGCATCCAGAAGAAGCGGATCGCCGGTGCGCGCTGCCTCGAGCGCGTAGAGCGGCAGCAACTGGGCGTTGTCGTAGAGCATCTTCTCGAAATGCGGCACGAGCCAGCGCTCGTCGACGGCATAGCGGGCGAAGCCGCCGCCGAGATGATCGTGGATCCCGCCCCGCGCCATCTGGACGAGCGTGCGGTTGGCGGTGTCGCGAGATGCTTCGTCTCCGTTGCGTGCGCCGTGGCGCCAGAGCAGCTCGATCAGACCCGGATTGGGGAATTTCGGCGCGCCGCCGAGTCCGCCATGGTCGCGGTCGAAGCGCCTTGCCACCTGGCCGGCGATATGGTCGAGATCCGGCTCGCCGCCTGCCGCGCCACGCTGCAGGCTTTGTTGCAGGGCCTCGCCGATCGCCGCAGCGTTGCGGACGATGCGTCCGCGATCGCTGCGGTAGAGAGTGGCGATCTGCCGAAGGACATCGATGAAACCCGGCCGTCCATAACGGGAGGTCGGCGGAAAGTACGTGCCGCCCCAGAACGGCGCGCCTTCGCTGTCCAGGAACATGGTGAGCGGCCAGCCGCCCTGCTCTCCCAGGGTATGCAGGGCGCTCATATAGACATGATCGATGTCGGGGCGCTCCTCGCGGTCGACCTTGATGTTCACGAAGAGCTCGTTCATCACCGCAGCGATGGCGGGATTTTCGAAGCTCTCATGCGCCATGACATGGCACCAATGACAGGCGGCATAGCCAATGGAGAGCAGGACGGGACGGTCGCTGGCGCGCGCCTCGGCGAAAGCCTCGGCGGTCCACTCCCACCAGTCGACGGGATTGTTCTGGTGCTGCAGCAGATAGGGACTGGCGGCGTGTTTCAGACGGTTCATCGACAGAACTCCGCCTCGTGCGGTAGCGAGCCGTGAAAGCCTATCCGACGATCGTGGCGCTGTCGTCCGGAGCAGGACGTGCAGGCATCGCCGTGCTGCGGATCTCCGGCGAGCGCGTGCGATTCGCAGTCGAAACGGTCGCTGGATCGGTGCCCCAAGCCCGAAAGGCGAGTTATCGCCCGCTGCGCGATGCGCATGGTGACGTCGTCGACCACGGTCTCGTCCTCTTCTTTCCGGCTCCTGCGAGCTTTACCGGCGAAGACGTCGCCGAGTTCCACATCCATGGCTCGCGCGCTGTCTTGTCGCGGCTGCTCTCGGTCCTGACCGCCCTGCCCGGCCTGCGGCTGGCGGAGGCCGGCGAATTCACCCGCCGTGCCTTCGAGGCCGGGAAACTCGATCTGGCGGCCGTGGAGGGCCTGGCCGACCTGATCGATTCGGAGACGGAATGGCAGCGCCGGCAGGCGTTGCGACAGATGGAAGGTGCACTCGGCCGTGCCGCCGCGGCGTGGCGGGCCGGCCTGATAAGGGCGATGACCCGGCTCGAGGCGGAGATCGATTTCTCGGACGAGGGCGATGTCGGCGGGCCGCTGATCGCCGAAGCTGTCGCGGATGCCCAGGCTGTGGCGGTGAGCCTGCGCGCCGCACTCGGCAGTTTCGCAGCCGGCGAGCGCGTCCGCGAGGGGTTCCTCGTGGTGCTGGTCGGGGCGCCCAATGCCGGCAAGTCGAGCCTGCTCAACGCGCTTGCGCGGCGCGATGTCGCGATCGTTTCCCCGGCTGCGGGAACGACCCGCGACGCGATCGAGGTCAGGCTCGACCTGGGCGGCATCCCCGTCGTGCTCGTCGATACCGCCGGGTTGCGCGAAAGCGCCGATCCGGTCGAGGCCGAGGGGGTGCGGCGCGCCCGCGAGCGGGCCGCCAGCGCCGATCTGGTACTCCGGCTGCAGCCGCCCGATTCGGAGCCGGAACGACAAGACGGCGATGGGCGGGAGATCATCGTCGCGACCAAGATCGACCTCGGGGCACGTGCCGACGCCTGCGACGTCGCCGTCTCGGCAGTGACGGGAGCCGGCCTCCCCGAGCTGATCGCGCTGATCGCGGCGCGGCTGAGCGACCGGCAGCAGGCGGAGCCCGCGCTCGTGACACGCGAGCGCCAGCGGCTGGCCGTCGCGGACGCCGTCGCGGCGATCGAGCGCGCCGGCGCGCTGCCGCATGCGATGCCCGAGCTGATCGCGGAGGAGCTGCGTCTGGCGGTCAGGGCGCTCGAGCGCCTGATCGGCAAGGTCGATGTCGAGGACGTGCTCGACAGCCTTTTTTCCGGCTTCTGCATCGGGAAATAGCGGTTTTCGTTGACCTCCGGGCCCGGCTTGGCTAGCGAACGCTCATGTCGGATACGCAAGCGAGCGGGCACTACGATGTCGTCGTGGTGGGCGGCGGTCATGCCGGGGCGGAGGCCGCGGCGGCGGCCGCGCGCGCCGGCGCCAGAACGGCGCTGGTCACCCAGCAGCTCGCCACGATCGGCGCGATGTCGTGCAACCCCGCGATCGGCGGGCTCGGCAAGGGCCATCTCGTTCGCGAGATCGATGCGCTCGACGGAATCATGGCCCGCTGCGCCGACCAGGGCGGCATCCAGTTCCGCATGCTCAACCGGCGCAAGGGCCCGGCGGTGCGCGGCCCGCGCGCGCAGGCCGACCGCAAGCTCTACCGCGAGGCCGTCCAAGGCGCGCTGGCGGCGCAGACCGGCCTCACCGTGATCGAAGGCGAAGCGTTCGATCTGGAGGTCATAGCCGACCGCGTCACGGGGGTCGCGCTCGCCGACGGTCGTCGATTCGACTGCGGAACGGTCGTGCTCACGACCGGCACCTTCCTGCGCGGGCTGATCCATATCGGCGAAACGCGAATTCCGGCCGGGCGGGTCGGAGAAGCGCCTTCGCTCGGATTGTCGGCGACGCTGGAACGCCACGGCTTCCCGCTCGGCCGCCTGAAGACCGGGACGCCGCCGCGGCTGGACGGACGCACGATCGATTGGGCCAGTCTGGAGATGCAAAGCGGCGACGAGCCGCCCGAGCCGTTCTCGATGATGACCGCGGCGATCACGACACCGCAGATCAGCTGCGGCGTGACCCGGACGACGTTGGCGACGCATGAGCTGATCCGCGCCAATCTGCACCGTGCGCCGATGTTCTCCGGCCAGATCGAGGGCCGCGGGCCGCGCTATTGTCCGTCGATCGAAGACAAGGTCGGGCGCTTCGGCGATCGGGACGGTCATCAGATCTTCCTCGAACCAGAGGGCCTGGACGACCCGACCGTCTATCCGAACGGGATTTCGACCTCGTTGCCCGAGGATGTTCAGCTCGGTCTCCTGAAGACGATCCCGGGTCTCGAGCGCGCCGCGATGCTGCGGCCGGGCTATGCGATCGAGTATGACTATGTCGATCCGCGGGCGCTGCGGCCGACGCTGGAGACGCGGGCGATCGCCGGTCTCTTCCTGGCCGGACAGATCAACGGCACGACGGGCTATGAGGAGGCCGCGGCCCAGGGCCTGCTCGCCGGCCTCAATGCGGCGCGCCGCGCCGGGGGAGCAGAGCCGGTCGCTCTGGATCGGACGCAGTCCTATATCGGCGTGATGGTCGACGATCTGGTGACGCGCGGCGTTACGGAGCCGTACCGGATGTTCACGTCGCGCGCCGAGTTCCGGCTGTCGCTGAGGGTGGACAATGCCGATGAGCGGCTGACACCGCTCGGCATCGCGCTCGGCGTGGTCGGGAGCAGCCGGGGCGAGCATTTCGCGCGCCGCCAGTCGGAAATCGTTAAGCTTACCGAAGTCTTGCGGGAGCGGAGCGTGTCGCCGAGCGAGGCTGCTGCGGCCGGGCTGGAGCTGAACCGCGACGGGATCAGGCGTTCGGCTTTCCAGATCCTCTCTTACCCGACAATCGATTTCGCGGCGCTGGTGCGGGTCTGGCCGGATCTGGCGGATGTTCCGCAAGCGGTGCGGGAGCGCGTCGCGGCCGATGCCACCTATGCGGTCTATCTCGACCGGCAGGCGGCCGAGATCGCATCCTACCAGCGCGACCAGGCCCTCGCCTTGCCCGATGATCTCGACCTCGACGGCATTTCCGGGCTGTCGAACGAGTTGCGGAGCAAGCTGCGTGCCGCCTGGCCGGATAATCTGGCGCAGGCCGGCCGGATCGAAGGCATGACGCCGGCGGCGCTGACCTTGCTGGCGGCGCACGCGCGCAAGCATCAAGCCCGCGCTGCGGCCAGCGCCGAGGCTTGAGCCTGTGAGTTCTGTTGATAAGGCGGACAACCTGGACCGGCGGCGTGCTTTTCGCTTGACGCCTGTTTCACGTGAAACAGAAGAGCGGCTCGACGTCCTGGTCGCCGAGTTGAGGCGCTGGCAGAAGGCCAAGAACCTCGTCTCCGGCACGACATTGGACGAGGTCTGGACCAGACACGTCGCCGATTCGCTGCAGCTGCTGGATCATGCGCCCCAGGCGCGGCGCTGGCTCGATCTCGGCTCGGGCGGCGGGTTTCCGGGTCTGGTCCTCGGCATCAGGCTTGCGGAGCTGGGCGGGCACATCGATCTGGTCGAGAGCAATGCCCGCAAATGCGCCTTCCTCCGCCATGCCGCGCGGCTGACCGACGCGTCGGTCACGGTCCATCATGCCCGGATCGAGGAGGTCGTCGATGGCTTTGCCGGAAAGGTCGAGGCCGTGACCGCGCGGGCGCTGGCGCCGCTGCCGCTCCTGCTCGACTGGTGCAAAGAGCTGTTGAGAACCGGGGCGACGGGAGTCTTTCCCAAGGGACAACATCTAGAGGCGGAATTGACCGCCGCGGCTAAATATTGGAAGATTCAGGCTACAACGTTTCCATCCGTGACGGATTCGGCGGCCGCCATCCTGGTGATCAGCGGCGCCGAGAAACGGGCCGATTGATGACCGAAACTCGCTCCACCTCCAGTTCCGCGCGTCCGCGCGTATTGGCGCTCGCCAATCAGAAGGGCGGGGTCGGAAAGACCACCACCGCGATCAATCTCGGCACGGCTCTGGCCGCCATCGGCGAGAAGGTGCTGATCATCGATCTCGATCCGCAGGGCAACGCCTCGACCGGGCTCGGCGTCGACCGCCGGAGCCGCAAGGCGTCGACCTATGACGTGCTATGCGGCGATATCGGACTCGGCATGGCGATGCAGGCCACGGCCGTTCCCAATCTGTTCCTGGCGCCGTCGACACTCGATCTGCTCGGCGTCGAGCTGGAGATCGCGAGCGCCAAAGACCGGGCGGCGCGGCTGAAGAAGGCGATCGACGAGCTGGTCGACGACCAGCGCTGCAACGACCTGACCTATATCCTGATCGATTGTCCGCCGTCCCTGAGTCTGATCACGATCAACGCGATGACGGCGGCCGATGCGGTGCTGGTGCCGCTGCAATGCGAGTTCTTCGCCCTGGAAGGCCTCAGCCAGCTGCTCAAGACGGTCGAGCAGGTCCGCGCCGGGCTCAACCCGCGCCTGATCATCCAGGGCGTGGTGCTGACCATGTACGACCCGCGCAACAATCTCTCCGGCCAGGTGATGGCCGATGTCCGCCATTTTCTCGGCGACAAGGTCTACGAGACTGTCATTCCGCGCAATGTGCGGATTTCCGAGGCGCCGTCCTACGGCAAGCCGGCGCTGCTCTACGATCTGCGCTGCGCCGGATCGCAGGCCTATCTGAAGCTGGCCTCGGAGGTGATCCGGCGCGAGCGCACATTGCGCGCCGCCTGATCTGCAGGAAAAGGTTCAAGAGGAATGGCAATGGTCGAGGAACAGGGGCGTTCGCGTCTTGGCCGGGGTCTCGCTGCGCTGATCGGCGATGTCGGCGAGGAGATCGGCGCGATCGAGCGTGCCCGCGGGCAGCGCAAGGTGCCGGTCGAGTTCCTGCGGCCGAATGCGCGCAATCCGCGCAAGGCTTTCGCGGAAGCCGATCTCGAGGATCTCGCGGCCTCGGTGCGCGAGCGCGGCATCCTGCAGCCGATCATCGTGCGCTCGATCCCGGGCATGATCGACGCCTATGAGATCATCGCCGGCGAGCGGCGCTGGCGGGCAGCCCAGCGGGCCGAACTGCACGATGTACCGGTGATCCTGGTCGAGGCCAATGATCGCGAAGCGCTCGAGATCGCCATCGTCGAGAATGTCCAGCGTGCCGACCTCAACCCGATGGAAGAAGCCGCCGGCTATGAGCGGCTGATCGCGGAGTTCGACTATACCCAGAACGATCTCGCGAAGGTGATCGGCAAGAGCCGCTCGCATGTGGCTAATACGCTGCGCCTGAGCAAGCTGCCGGAGCCGGTCAAGCGCATGGTCGGTGACGGCTCGGTCTCGGCCGGCCATGCGCGGGCCCTGCTCGCCGTTTCGGAGCCGGAACAGATCGCGAGACGCATCGTCGAGCAAGGCCTTACGGTGCGCGATGTCGAGCGGCTCGGACAGGACGAGGCGCGCAGCGAGAACAAGCCCGTGCGGGCCGCCGCGCCGAAGCCGGAGAAGGATCCGGATACGCGGGCGGTCGAGAAGGCACTGGAGGAGGCGCTCGGCCTCGGCGTGTCGATCCAGCACCGCGCCAATGGCGGTGGCGAGATGAAGATCAGCTACAAGACCCTCGACCAGCTCGACGCGCTCTGCCGGCGTCTGAAGGCCTGATTCAGCCCCGGCCCTTGCCGGCCATCCGGGTCAGGGTCCAGAGCGCGCGGGCCGCAATCGGCCGCGCCATGTCGCCGTCGCGGCGGACCGCCAGCATCGCCGTGCCGAGGATCGTCACCGCTTCCCGCAATTTCGCCGCCGGCCAGGCGTTGAGCGCGGCTTCGGCCGTGGCGATGCGAGGATAGGGCAGGCGCATGGCGCCGACGGCCTCGCGCGGCGGCTTGCCGGCGTCGACGGCGAGCCTGGCCTTCAGCAGCGCGAGGGAGTGGCGCAGTACCGCGCCGAGCAGCACGCCCTGGTCGAGCCCCTCGCCCGCAAGCTTGGCGAGCGCGAGATCGAGGCTGGGCAGACGGCCGGCAAAGACGGCATCGACCACCCCGGCCTGCTCGCGCTGCGCGGTATCGCCGACCACGGCCTCGACATGAGCAGTCGTCAGCGCCGCGTCACTGCCGGCATAGAGGATCAGCTTGTCGATCTCCTGGCGCGAGGTCTGCCGGTCGCCGCCGAGCAGGCTGGTCAGCAGATCGCGCGTGCTGCGGTCGATGCTCTTGCCCGCCGCCCGGGCCATTTCGTCGACGATGGCGCCGAGATCGCGCGCGGCGTCGCCATAGCAGGGCACGGCGAGCGCCGATTTCGCGCGCTCGCAAGCCGTACGCAGCGGGTTGGTCTTCTGGAGATCACCGGCCTCGATGATTACGATCGCGTCCTGCGAGGGCGTCGCCAGCAAAGGCTCGACCGCGGCGACGAGCGGGCGCGAGGTCGGTGAAACCCGAATGGCTCGGCGCCCGCCGAACAGGCCGATCGTGTTGGCCTCGTCGACCAGCTTCAGGGGATCGGAGGCGAGATCGTCGCCATCCATGCGGATCAGCTGGAAGGCGTCCTGCGGATCGTCGACGCTGTTGCGGGCCAAGGTGGCCGCCCGTTCCGAGATCAGTCCGGCATCGGGGCCGTAGAACAGGAACAGGCGCCAGGACGGATCCGGCCGCGCCAATGCGCGCTCCGCCTCATGCGCCTTCACCATCGCCATGGCTGGCGGCCTCAGCCGCCGACGAGCGCGGCGGCGACGCGGGCCTTGATCAGCCGGGCGAGCTCCTTGGCGGCGCGGACCTGGGCGTCGCGGGCGGCGCGCAACGAGGCGAAGCGCTGCTGCGAGCGCTCATAGGGCGCCCGGACGACGCTCTGCCCGGAGGCGACGACTTCGTTCGAGCCGGCCCGGACCAGCTGCCAGTCCGCCGTGGCGATCAGGATCGCCGAATCGGCGCGGCCGTTGGCGTAGTCGACCGTGATCACCTCGAGCGACTCCGTCGTGGTGGCGTTGAGCTTGAGGATCTTCTGCCGATCGGGCGCGCCGCCGCCATCGAACTCGAAGACGAGCTCGTTGCGCAGGTAATGCCCGACCAGGCCCTTGATCTCCGGCACCTCGATGCCGAGCATGGCGTTGCGGACATTGCCGCCGACCTTGCTGACCGTCCCCTCGCCATAGAGCGGCTGGAAACAGCCGCCGGCGAGCGCGGCGAAGGCGAGCGCCGCGGCGAGTGCCAGCGACGGGCGGCGTGCTCTGGTCCGGGTCTCAGACGACGACATTCACGATCCTCCCCGGCACCACGATCACCTTGCGGATCGGCCGGTTCTCCAAAGCCCTGGCGACGGCCTCCGAGGCCCGCACGATCGCCTCGACCGCCACGGTATCGGCATCGGCCGGCACCGTCACCTCCGCCCGCTTCTTGCCGTTGACCTGTACCGGCAGGATCTTGCTGTCATCCTGCAACAGATCCGTTTCCGCCTCGGGCCAGGCGGCTTCGCCGGCAAGGCCGGGCAGGCCGAGCGCCTGCCAGCACTCCTCGGCGAGGTGAGGCATCATCGGGGCGACAAGCTGCGTCGCGATCATGGCGGATTCGTGCAGCGCGAAGGCGATGTCCGGGGCGATCTCGGCCGATTCGGCGGCGGCGTCGAGCGCTTTCCCGATCGCGTTGCTCAAGGTGTAGACATGCGCGACGCAGCGGTTGAAGGCGAGCCGCTCGATATCTGCGCCGACCGCGTGCAGAGCGCGGTGGCTGGCCTTGCGCAGGGCAAGCGCGGCCTCGGAGAAGGAGGCCGGGCGGGCCGGCGCATTCCCCGTGCGCTCGCCGATCTCGGCGACCAGACGCCAGAGCCGCTGGACGAAGCGGGCGGAGCCCTGGACGCCCTCGTCGGTCCAGATCACATCGCGATCCGGCGGCGAATCGGAGAGCATGAACCAGCGCGCGGTGTCGGCACCGTAGGAGGCGATGATGTCGTCGGGGTCGACGACATTCTTCTTCGATTTCGACATCTTCTCGATCGGGCCGATCTCGATCGGAGCCCCGGTCTCGACGTCGAAGCCGCGGCGCTCGTTGCCGACCGTCTCGATCCGGACATTGCCGGGCTCGACCCAGGAGCCGTCCTGGGCCCGGTAGGTCTCGTGCACGACCATGCCCTGGGTGAACATGCCGTCAAAGGGCTCGTCGAGCCCGGTATGGCCGGTCGCCTTCATCGCCCGGGTGAAGAAGCGCGAATAGAGCAGGTGCAGGATCGCGTGCTCGACGCCGCCGATATACTGGTCGACCGGCAGGAAGCGGTCGACCGCCTTGCGGTCGGTCGGGCTCTCGGTCCGCCAGGGATCGGTGAAGCGGGCGAAATACCAGGACGAATCGACGAAGGTGTCCATGGTGTCGGTCTCGCGCCGTGCCTTGCCGCCGCATTGCGGGCAGGCGACATGCTTCCAGCTCGGATGATGATCGAGCGGGTTGCCGGGCTTGTCGAAGGAGACGTCGTCGGGGAGCTTCACCGGCAGATCCTGTTCCGGCACCGGCACGACGCCGCAGCTTTCGCAGTGGACGACCGGGATCGGGCAGCCCCAATAGCGCTGGCGCGAGATGCCCCAGTCGCGCAGCCGGAAATTGACCTTGCGCTGGGCGACCGGGCGGTTGCCGAGGCTTTTGCTCTCCAGCCGCTTCGCGACTTCTTCTTTCGCCTCCGTAATGGTCATGCCGTCGAGGAAGCGCGAATTGATCATCCGCCCTTCGCCGTCATAGGCGGTGTCGGTGATGACGAAGCTCGCCGGGTCGGTGCCCTCCGGGCAGACGACCGGGGTGTTGCCGAGCCCGTATTTATTGACGAAATCGAGGTCGCGCTGGTCATGCGCCGGGCAGCCGAAGATCGCACCGGTGCCGTATTCCATCAGGATGAAATTGGCGACGTAGACCGGCAAGGTCCATGACGGATCAAAGGGATGGACGGCGCGCAGGCCGGTGTCGAAACCCTGCTTCTCGGCCTTGTCGATGTTCTCCTGGGCCGTGCCGGTCTTCTTGCACTCGGCGATGAAGTCCTGCAGCGCCGGGTTCGTTTCGGCGGCGGCCTTCGCCAGCGGGTGGTCCGGCGCGACGGCCAGGAACCGCGCGCCGAACAGCGTGTCGGGCCGGGTCGTGTAGACCTCGACCTCGCCCTGGCCCAGCGGGTTCGATTCGAGCGCGAAACGAACCAGCAGGCCTTCGGAGCGGCCGATCCAGTTCTTCTGCATCAGCCGGACCTTGTCCGGCCAGCGGGTCAAACCCTCGAGCGCGTCGTTCAGCTCCTGGCCGAAGGCGGTGATCTTGAAGAACCACTGGGTCAGCTCGCGGATCTCGACCGGCGCGCCCGAGCGCCAGCCGCGCCCATCGATCACCTGCTCGTTGGCGAGGACGGTCTCGTCGACCGGATCCCAGTTGACCTTGGCGGTCTTGCGGTCGACCAGTCCGGCCTTCAGGAAATCGAGGAAGAGCTTCTGCTGGTGCCGGTAATAGCTGGCGTCGCAGGTGGCGAGCTCGCGGCTCCAGTCGAGCGACAGGCCCATCGACTGCAGCTGGCTGCGCATGGTCGCGATGTTGGCATAGGTCCAGTCGCGCGGGTGGACCTTGTTGGCCTTGGCGGCGTTCTCGGCCGGCAGGCCGAAGGCGTCCCAGCCCATCGGATGGAGCACCGAGAAGCCCTTGGCGCGCTTGTAGCGCGCGACCACGTCGCCCATCGCATAATTGCGGACATGGCCCATATGGATGCGCCCCGAGGGATAGGGGAACATCTCGAGCACGTAATAGCTCGGCCGCGTATCGTCGTTGCGGGTCTCGAAGAGCTTGCGCTCGTTCCAGACCTTGCGCCATTTCGGCTCGGCTTCCTTCGGATTGTAGCGTTCGACGGCCATGCTGATCGTGTCGTTCTTGCGTGAGCGGAGTTGCGCGGACTAGGACACGAAGCGATGCGCCGGGTCAATGTTCAGAACGGCTTGGATGCTGCGCGCGATGGATGAAAGGCGACGGCAATGCAAGATGTTGCGGCAAGGCTGCAGGAGACGCGGACATCGATCGCCCGTGCGGCGCGCGATTTCGGCCGCAAGCCGGACAGCGTGACTCTGATCGCGGTCTCCAAGACCAAGCCGGCGGAGATGATCGTGCCGGTGCTGGAGGCCGGGCAGATCGATTTCGGCGAGAACTACGTCCAGGAGGCGAAGGCCAAGTGGCCGGCGCTGCGGGAACGCTTCCCGCAGGCGCGCCTGCACATGATCGGGCCGCTGCAGTCGAACAAGGCGCGCGAGGCGGTGGCGCTGTTCGACGCGATCCATTCGCTCGATCGCGAGAGCCTCGCCAGGGAGCTGGCCAGGGAGATCGAGCGGGCCGGCAGGGCGCCGCAGCTGATCGTGCAGGTCAATACCGGCGCCGAGCCGCAGAAGGGCGGCGTCCTGCCGCAGGAGGCCGACGCTTTCCTCGCGCTTTGCCGGAGCCGCTATGGCCTGACGATCGCGGGGCTGATGTGCATTCCGCCGGCGGAAGAGCCGCCCTCGCCGCACTTCGCCCTGCTCGCCAAGATCGCCGCGCGCAACGGGCTGGGGATCCTGTCCATGGGCATGAGCGCCGATTACGAGGCGGCGATCCAGCTCGGCGCCACCCATGTCAGGGTCGGCAGCGCGATCTTCGGCGCGCGCGGCTAGATCCTGCCCGCGCCTGGCCTTTTCGCGTCGATCGGGAAAGCCGTCTTCTCAGCGCACCACGATCGCACAGTGCCGCGCCAGGCGCGGCAGCAACCTTGCGAAGACATCCCCGGTGACGGCGACGCAGCCCGCCGTCGGGGTGAAGCCCGGCCGGGCGAGATGCCAGAAGATGGCGCTGCCGCGGCCGCGCCGGACGGGCGCGTCGTTCCAGCCGAGCTCGACGACGACGTCGTAGAGGTGGTCGGCGCGGGCGAGCCGCTCCTCAGCCTCACCGGGAGGGCGCGCGATCAGGCGGTTGTAGCGCCGGTCGTTCTGGTCGTCGCACCAGGCGTCGCGCGGCGTGATGGCACGGACCGGCAGCAGGCTCGCCGGCCGCGGCAGCCGGTCGGCGCGGTAGAAGACGCGGCGCAGCGGCAGCCTGGCGCGCGGCGTGCCGCCGTCGCCCTCGCGCTTGGCGACGACGACGCCTGACTGGCCGAGCGCACAGGGGAAGGAGGCGGAACCGGCGATCAGAAAGCCCCTCCGGCGATCATGCACCGAGCGCACCACCAGCAGCCGCGTCAGCCGTCGGCCGGCGGCGGCGGCATCATCACGTGTTTTCACGGAGCATCCATCCTGCGTGATCTGGCGCCCATTCTCGCGGCTCCGCCTGCTTTCCGTTTGACCAGCTTCGGCGGTGCAGTCAGAATCCACGCTGAACTCAATGTGTTGGAGCGTGTTCCGGGCCGCGAAGTGGCTCCCACTTCCGACGAACATGCTCTAATGTCGCGCCAACGCCAACGGCTTGAATCACCTTCATGTCAGCAACCCATCATATCCTGCTGGTCGACGACGACCAGACGCTGCGCGATGCGCTCTCCGAGCAGCTCGCGCTCTATGACGAGTTCAAGGTGTCGTCGGCACCGACAGCGACGGCGAGCCTCAAGGCCGTGCAGGCCGAGCGCGTCGATCTCGTGGTCATGGATGTCGGCCTGCCCGACATGGACGGCCGCGAGGCGGTGAAGCTGATGCGCAAGACCGGCTTCAAGGGTCCGGTGGTCATGCTGACCGGGCAGGGCTCGGATGCCGACACCGTGCTCGGCCTGGAGGCCGGGGCCAACGATTATGTGGTGAAGCCGTTCAAGTTCGCCGTGCTGCTGGCGCGCATCCGTGCGCATCTGCGGCAGTACGAGGCGAGCGAGGACGCGATCTTCCAGGTCGGGCCCTACACCTTCCACCCGGGCTCCAAGCTTCTCGTCAGCGCCAAGGGCTCGAAGACCAAGCTCACCGAGAAGGAGACGGCGATCCTGCGCTTCCTCTACCGGGCCGGCCGCAAGCCGATCGCGCGCGAGACGCTTCTGCAGGAGGTCTGGGGCTATAATTCGCAGGTGACCACGCACACGCTCGAGACCCATATCTACCGTCTGCGCCAGAAGATCGAGCCGGATCCCGCCAATGCGCGGCTGCTCGTCACGGATGCCGGCGGCTACCGGCTGAATCCGTAAGCGCCGGATGTCGCTCAACGACGACATCACCCTGTTGGCCCGGCAGCCGCTGCTGGGCCTGATGGATCGCGATGCGCTGCGTCTCGTCGCCTTCGCCGCCGAGACCCGGTCCCTGCGGGCCGGCGACGTGCTGTTCCGGCGTGGCGAGGGTTCGGACGGGGCGTTCCTGGTGATCTCGGGGGCCATCGCCCTCAATCGTGAGGATGATGGCCGGCCGGCCGACGAGATCGTCGGGCCCGGCGCACTGATCGGCGAGCTGGCGCTGTTCACGGCACTGGAGCGGCCGGTGACGGCGGTGGCGCGCGAGCCGACGCAGGTCATGCGGCTGGCCCGCAGCGTGATGCGTCGCGTGCTCGGCGAATCGCCCGATTCGGCGCAGGCGATCGCGCAGGCGATCGCGCAGCGGCTTCACGACTTCAACGACGAGCTCGCCGCCGTCGGGACGGCGCTGAGGGCGATCGACCTGCGCTGATCAGAGCTCGAGCCGGACCGTCACCGGGACATGGTCCGAGGGTCGCTCCCAGCCGCGCGCCTCGCTCAGGAAATCAAGGTCGCGCAGCGTCGGCTTCAGCCCGTCCGAGAGCCAGATATGGTCGAGCCGGCGCCCGCGATTCGAGGCCTGCCAGTCGGCGGCGCGGTAGCTCCACCAGCTATAGAGCTTCTCCGGTTCCGGGCGCAGCGTGCGCGCCGCGTCGGTCCAGCCGAGCTCGCTGCGCAGCGTCTCCAGCGTCGTGGTCTCGACCGGCGTATGGCTGACGACGTCGAGCAGCTGCCTGTGGCTCCAAACGTCGTGCTCATAGGGCGCGATGTTGAGATCGCCGACGAGGAGGCTCGGCCGGCCCGAGGGGTTGCGGGCGATGCCCCAGGCGCCGACGGCGTCGAGGAATTGCAGCTTGTGGGCGAATTTCGGATTGGCCTCGGGATCCGGGATATCGCCGCCGGCCGGGATGTAGAAATTATGGACGGCGATGCCGGCTGCCGCGCCGGCGCCGGCCGCGAGCACGACGGTCATGTGGCGGGCGTCGTTGCGCTCGCACATCGCCATCGCTTCCTTCTCCGCGAAGGGCAGCTTCGAGACGATGGCGACGCCGTTGTAGCCCTTGTTGCCGATGAAGGCCTGATGGACATAGCCGGCCTCGGCGAGGGCCCTGGCCGGGAATTTCTCGTCCGGCGTCTTGGTCTCCTGCAGGCAGAGGATATCGGGTCGATGCGCCTTCAGGAAATCGGTGACGAGCCCGATGCGCAGGCGCACCGAATTGATGTTCCAGGTGGTGACTGAGAGCTGCACGAAAAGGGGAATCCGGCCGAGAGGGAAGCCGGAAACTGGGTCGTCGGGTCAGGAAAAGCAAGCGTTGCGGTAGCCGCATCGTCATTGCGAGGAGCGAAGCGACGAAGCAATCCAGCGGCCCGGCGCGCGCTGCCGCTCGTGGCTTGCTTCGCTACGCTCGCAACGACGGAACTCAGAGCACGCGCTGGTAGTCGATCACGAAGTTCTTCTGATCGGGCCGGCGCTGCGTATCGAGATTGTAGAGCGAGACCGAAGTCTCGTAGCCCTGCGGGTCGATCACGACCCATTGCCGGAGCTCGTTGGCGGTGAGATCGAAGTTCAGGGTGATCTTCGAGGTGCCGCCGAGGGTCGAGCGATCCTCGAGCTTGAGCGACAGGATGTCGCCCTTGGTGCTGACCCCGGTGACGGTGGTGTCCCGTTCGAGATTCATCTGCTCCTTGAGCAGGAACTTCAGCGGCGTCTGGCCGATCGAATAGAGGTCCTGGGTCGCGAGCTTGCGGTCGCGGATCGCAACCGAGGTGCCGTCCGCCACGACCTCCATCGTCACCGGCGGGCGATACTCGAAGCGCATCTTGCCCGGACGCTGGACATAGAGCTTGCCTTCGAAGCGGCGACCATCGGCGGCGAACTGAATGAAATCGCCCTGCAAGGTCGAGAAGCCGTTGAAATAGGCGTTGAGCCGCTCGACCGCCTCGGCCTTCGACAGCGGCGCGCTCGGCTTCGACGGCTTGGCCGGTGCGCGCGGCTCGCTGTTCGCGGCGACGACCGGTGCGGGCGCGCGCGGAGCGGGCGCAGCGGCGGCCGCGTCGGCCTGGACGGCGTCGGTGCGGGGGGTCCCCAGGCCCGGGGGCCGGATCGGCGGCAGCGGGATCGGCCGCTGGGCGGTCCGCGGCGCTGCAGGCTGGGCTGCCGGCTTGATGTCGAGGGGCTGGGCGAGGACCGGGCCCGAGGCCAGCGCGAGCGCCAATGCGGCGGCTGCGAGGGCTGGCATGGGCGAGAGATGGGTCATGGAGCTCCGGTATCCGGTTGCGGCCTTCTGGCGGAATATCGTGCCGCCACGCCGGGCCGGCAAGGGTTCAACGCGACAGTCGGCGGCGAGGTTGCACCGGGCTGATGGCATTTTCAGGACCGGTTTCGCGCCGGCCCGCGGCAGCGGCGTGCCTCACTCCTCGTCTTCCCTGGCCCGTCCGGTTTCGACGAGGATGTCGCGCTTGCCGGCGTGGTTGGCCGGTCCGACGATGCCCTCGTTCTCCATGCGCTCCATGATCGAGGCGGCGCGGTTGTAGCCGATCTGCAGCCGGCGCTGGATGT
>NZ_FYAS01000012.1 GCF_900185715.1 Allobosea sp. CS1GBMeth4 | reverse complement strand
CGCGCGCCCTGCCCGCGCCGGCGGCGAGGAGCGCCGGTCACCGCGGGGGCGCGACGAGCGTCCTTTCCGCGAGCGCAGCGGTGAGCGCCCCGCGCGGCCGCCGCGTCGCGAGGACCGTGGCGAGGGCCGCAGCTTCGGCGGCAAGCGCTTCGAAGGCCCGCGCGGCAGCAATCCCACGCGCACCCGGCCCGACAGGGCGCATCGCAACGCCGCCGAAATCGCGGAGGCCGTCGCGGCTCCGGCTGCGCCGCAGGAGCCCGAGCGCATCGCCAAGGTCATGGCGCGGGCCGGCGTCGCCTCGCGCCGCGACAGCGAGGCGCTGATCGCGGAGGGCCGCGTCAGCGTGAACGGCACGGTGATCGAGAGCCCGGCGCTCGATATCGGCCCGAACGATGTCGTGCTGGTCGATGGCGAGCCCTTGCCGGCGCGCGAGCGCACGCGGCTCTGGCTCTATCACAAGCCGCGCGGGCTGGTGACGACCAACCATGATCCCGAGGGACGCCCGACCGTGTTCGACGCGCTGCCGGAGGATCTGCCGCGCGTGCTCTCGATCGGCCGGCTCGACATCAACACCGAGGGCCTGCTGCTGCTGACCAATGATGGCGGCCTGGCGCGCATGCTGGAACTGCCGGAGACCGGCTGGCTCCGGCGCTATCGCGTGCGCGCCTTCGGCCAGGTCAACCAGGCGCAGCTCGACACGCTCAAGGATGGCGTCACCGTCGACGGGGTGCATTACGGCCCGGTCGTCGCCCAGTTCGAGCGCGAGCAGGGTTCCAACACCTGGCTGACCGTCGACCTGCGCGAGGGCAAGAACCGCGAGGTCAAGACCGTGCTGGAGCATCTCGGCCTGCAGGTGAACCGGCTGATCCGGGTCTCCTTCGGCCCGTTCCAGCTCGGCGACCTGCCCGAGGGCGAGGCCGACGAGGTGCGCTCGCGCGTGCTGAAGGACCAGCTCGGCGCCGAGCTGATGGCCAAGGCCGGCGTCGATTTCGACTCGCCGCGGCGCGAGGAGACGCCGG
>NZ_FYAS01000009.1 GCF_900185715.1 Allobosea sp. CS1GBMeth4 | reverse complement strand
AGGCGGGCGGCGCGGCCGCGGCCGCAGCGGCGCCGCGCGCTCCGGCGGCGGTCGCTCGCGGCTGCGAGAGCATGAACCGGCGCACTTCACCGTCGCCATCGGGAGCCGGCACGTCCCGCAACCAGGGCTCGACGCCGGCAAGGCCGAGCTCGGCCATCGTGTACCAGGAGCCTTCCGGCGCCTCGCCCCTGGCCTGAACGCCGCAGAGGATCAGCCGCTCCTCGGCGCGAGTCAGGGCGACATAGAGCAGGCGGTGATGCTCCTCGACCATCTGCGCGACGACCGCGTCCTTGGCGCGCCGCATCGCAGCGGGATCCTCGGCCCGCCTGCTCGGCCAGACCGGAACCGGCTGCCCGCGCGGCGGCGCGACCGCCATCAGCTTGGGCAGGCGGCGCTCGCCGGGCGCGATGCCGAGATCGGCGAGGATGACGACCGGCGCCTCCAGGCCCTTCGAGCCATGGACGGTCATGACCCGGACCTCGCCGGCGCTGGCGGAGAGATCGCGCTTCACCTGCGTCGCCGCCGCCCCGACCTGATGCAGGAAGCCGGCGAGCGAGGGGCCGTGGCGCCGCTCATGGTCGAGCGCGGCGGACAGGAAGGCGTCGAGCGCGTCGCCCGCCTCCGGCCCCAGCCGGGCGAGCGCGCGAGCGCGGCCGCCGCCGGGACCGAGCAGGCCGGCGAAGAAGCGAAACGGGCCGCAGCGCCCAGCCTCCTCGGCGAGGGCGGTCAAGCGCGCCTCGACCGCGGCGTAGCGCGGCTCGCCCTGCGCCGCCTGGCGGAAAGCCTCGCGCAGCGAGCCTCTGCGCTCCGGGGCGAGCCGCATGAGGTCGTCGTCGTCGAGGCCGAAGAGCGGCGTCTTCAGCGTGATCGCCAGCGCAAGGTCGTCCTGCGGCAGGAGGATGCAGCGCCCGAGCGCGACCAGATCCTCGACGGCCGGATGGTCGGCGAGCGTCAGCCGGTCGCGCCCGGCGACGGGCACGCCGCGGTCCTTCAGCGCCTTGACGATCGCCTCGAACAGCGCGCCGCGCTGGCGCAGCAGGATCATCACGTCGCCCGGCTTGAACGGCCGGCCGAGATCGTCGCGGCCGGCCTCGGTCCAGCGCTTGAGCACATCGGCGATGCGGCCGGCGAGCTTGACCAGGCCGGAGCGCCGCTCGGGCGCGTCGACCGGCGTGGTCCAGGCGTCGGGCCTGTCGCCGGGATCGTCCGCCGAGATCGGCCAGAGATCGACCGCCCCGATCGCCGCACGCCTGACCGTGTCGTGGCGCTCCGGCCCGGCGCCGCCGTCGAAGACCAGACCGCGCCAGTGCTCCTTCGGCCCGAACACCGCATCGACCGCGCGCACGATGTCGGGGGCCGAGCGGAAGGAGGTCGTGAGGCTGATCGGCTCGAAGCGTTGCCCAGCCTCGGAAAGGCGCCGGCCGAGCAGCCGCCGCTCCTCGCTGAAATGTGCGGGAGCCGCGCCCTGAAAGCCGTAGATCGACTGCTTCTCGTCGCCGACGACGAAGATGGTGCGCGGGCGCAGCAGGTCGCGCGCGCTCTCTCCGGCCGAGAATTCCTCGGCGAGGCGGCGCAGGATCGCCCATTGCGCCTCGCCGGTGTCCTGCGCCTCGTCGAGCAGGATGTGGTCGATGCCGGCGTCGAGCTTGTACAGCGCCCAGGCCGGGTTGACCCGGTCGAGCAGCGAGCGCGTCCTGGCGATCAGGTCGTCATAGTCGAGCAGGGAGCGCTGCGCCTTCAGCCTGCGATAGGCGGCGAGGATATGCGTCACCAGCACGGCGAGCGCGGCGCTGCGCTCGCGCACCGCGATGGCGTTGAGCTGGTCGATCGCGCCGGTCAGGCAGGCGGCGACGGCGTCGAGGGCGCGGTCGAGGTGGTCGGGCAGGACGCTCTTGCCCTTGCCGCGGACATGCTGGCTGACGGCGCCGTCCAGCGTCAGCAGCCCGGCGCGGCAGGCCGCGACGAGATCGCGGCCCTGCTCCTGCGCCAGCGCCGCCCGCAGCGCGGCCGCGGCCCTCTGCCGGGTCTCGCTCGCGGAGCCGAAGGCCTCGATCAGCCCGCCGAGGTCGGCAATCGCGCCGAGCTCGGCACAGAAGCGCGCCCTGACTTCGTCCGCCGTCAGCTCCGGCGCGATGCCGAGGAAGGCGCCGAGCCCCGCCACGATCTCCTCCGGCCGGCGCGCGCGCCCTTCGGCATCGCTGAACACGGCGCGCTGGTGCAGCGCCTCGCGCATGATCTGGTCGAACGTGTCCTGCGCCGCATGCTCGGCCATGAAGCGCAGCGCCCGGGCCTGCGGGCCGTCCGGCTCGGCCTCGGCGGCGGCGAGCAGGTCGCGCCGCGCATCGCGCATCAATTCGTCCTGGGCGAGATCGTCGGCGACCTCGAAGCGAGGCGGGACATTGGCCTCGAAAGGCGCGCTCTGCAGCACGCGGGTGCAGAAGGCGTGGATCGTCTCGATCTTGAGGCCGCCCGGGGTCTCCAGCGCCTGCGCGAACAGCCGCCGCGCCCGGCCGAGATCGCTCGCGGCCGGCAGCTTCCCCGTCAGCGCGGAGAGCGCCGCCCAGAGCACCGAATCGGAGGCGACGGCCCAGACCGAGAGCGCCCGGAACACCCGGTTCGACATATTGGCGGCGGCGGCCTTGGTATAGGTGATGCAGAGCATGCGGCTGGGCGGAACGCCGTCGAGCAGCAGGCGCAGCACGCGGTTGACCAGCACATGGGTCTTGCCCGAGCCGGCATTGGCCGAGACCCAGGCGCTGAGATCGGGCTCGGCCGCCAGCGCCTGGGCGCGGCGCGTCTGCTCGGGAATGGCCCAGTCGGCGGACGTCATGGCGTGCCTCGACGACGCTCCGGACAAGCGCGGTCGGGAAGCTGAAATCGACTCATCTCCCCAGCCCTCATGCCTCGTCTCCGGCCTCGGCGCCGAGATCGGGCGCGGCCGACCATTCCTTGACCCGCGCGAGCTGGTCGTAGGGGCTGGCGTATTTGATGTAGGCCGGCGCGCGCCGCGACAGGAAGGGTTCCCGGCCGGCGCGCAGCGCGGCGAGGTGCTCCAGCAGCTGGGCGAGGTGCCGGGCGGTGACGTCGGCCTGCGCCTCATCCTTGAACGACAGCTTCTTGTCCTTCTCCCAGCTCTTGGGGTCGTGGTTGAGCCGCAGATAGAGCAGCGCCTCGACCGGGCCGGGCAGGATGTCCGGGGTGAAGCCGTGGCGCTGGGCGAGCTCGGCCTCGAGAGTCAATTGCGGGGCGAAGCCGAGGCGGACCTGCTCCTCGCTCGGCGGCGCGCCGGTCTTGAAATCGATGATGCGCAGGGCGCCCTCGCGCGTGATCTCGACACGGTCGGCCCGTCCGGTCAGCAGGATCGAGGTGCCGTCCGCCAGCGCGAACTCGCCCTGCGTGTCGCGCTCGACCGCGACGCGGGCGAGACCCGGCCGCCGCCGTTCCTCCCAGTCGAGGAAATTCCGGGCGATCAGCAGGAAGCGCGGCCACCAGAAGGCGCGCACCTCCGGCATGTCGTCATAGGCCCGGAAGAGCCGCTCGCCGATCTCGACCAGGCTGCCGAGGGCGCCGGCCGGAAGCTGCTCCGGATAGGTCTGCGCGAAGGTGCCGACGATGTCGTGCAGCAGCGAGCCGCGGTCGGTGGCGCCGGGGTCCTCGACCAGCTCCGGCAGGGCGTCGAGCTTGAGGATCTTGCGGGCATAGAGCGCGTAGGGATCGCGATAGAGCGTCTCGACCTCGGTGACGCTGAACCGGCGCGGCTGCAGATGCGGCGCCGGACAGGGGCTCGGCCGCGGTACCGGCTGGAGATCGGCCGGACGGCCGAGCAGTCCGGCCCAGTCCAGCAGCGCCCGCCCGCGCGCCTCGGCCGCCTCCCAGGTGTCGGTCGGCGCCACCGCCCTGAGCCGCTGCCAGAAGCGCGAGGGGATGGTCTCGGACTCGCCCGCCTTGCGGGCCCGGGTCAGCGTCACCTTGCCGGCGAGCGCGGCCGCGACGAAGTCATGCGCGGTCTGGCCGATGCGGCGCTCGGGCGGAGAGAGACCGAGCTCGGCCCGCATCGGCCGGTTGACGAAGGAATCGGTCTCGGTGGCGGGCGGCCAGACGCTCTCGATCAGCCCGCCGAGCACGACATGCTCCGCCTCGAGCAGGCGGGCTTCGAGCAGGCCCCAGATCTTGACCCGGGGATGGCCGGGATCGCGGCGCTGCACGACACGCTCGCCGATCAGCCCTTCGAGGATCGCGATCCAGTCGCGGCCGCGGCCCTCGTCCGGCGCTTCCGGCAAGGCGGCGTCGAGATCGTCGAACAGGGCGGCCAGTGCCTCGCCGTCCGGACCGTGCCAGACGCGGACGGCGCCGAGCTCGTCGCCGCTCAGCCTCTCGACCGCTCGCCGCGCCTGCGCGGCAATCTCGCGCAAGCTCGGGCCGGGGTCGGCCAGCGCCGCGACGAGCGCGGCGAGCGCGTCCTCGAGCGCCGCGAGCACCTCTTCCGCCGCGCCGACGTCCTCGTCGGCGAGCTTGCGGCGCGGACGCGGCGCATAGGTCGCCTTGCGCAGCTCCGGCATCGCCTCGAAGGCGCGGCGCATGCCGACGAAGCCGGGACCGACGGCCTCGCCGCGCCAGCAGCCGATCTCCAGCGCCGCCGCGCCTTGCCGCAGGCGCGATTCCGCCAGCCCGAGCCGGCAGAGCGGATGCGCCAGCAGCGCAACGAGGCTGGCCGGAGACAGCCGGGCCTCGACGGCATCGAGCGCCAGCCGGAGGAGGGCGCCGGCGGGCCAGCGGGCGAGCGGCAGGCCGGCCGAGTCATCGGCCATGATGCCCCAGCGCCGGAGCTCGACGGCCACGCGTTCGGCGAGGCCGCGATCCGGGGTGATCAGTGCGGCACGGGCGCCCTTCTCCTCCAGAGCCTCGCGCAAGGCGAGGGCCGCGACCAGCGCTTCCTCGCGCTCATCCACCGCCTCGACGATGCGCAAGCCCTCGAGCGCCCGGGCAGGGATCGGCGCCGCACCGGCCCAGTCATCGGTGACGGAGGCCGGCAGCAGGGCCCGGCGCAACAGCTCGCGGCGGGCGCCCAGGGCCGGCGGGGGCTCGGCGAGGACGACGACCTCGTCACGCTCCGCGCCGATCTCGTCGAGCAGGCGGTGCAGCGCCGCCTGCGGGTGCGAGGGCGCCGGCTCGCTGGCGACCGCGCGCCAGGCCGCCTCCGACAGCCCCTCGTCGAGATCGGGCAGCACGACGGCGCCGTTCGGCGCGCGGGCGAGCGCCGCGAGCAGGCGGGCCGTCGCCGGCACGGTGCCGGTCGAGCCGGCGGCGATCACCGGCCCGCGGAAATCGCCGGCAAGCAGGCGCTCGCGCTCGGCGGACAGCATGCGGTTGCGGAACTCGGCCGGGTCGCATTCGCGGCGCTGCTCGAGGATCGCCGGCCAGGCTTGCGCGATGATGTCGAGAAAGCGGGCGTTGAACTGCCAGATCTCGTCGAAACGGGCAGCGTCGAGCCCCTTCAGCCGGGCCGGCGGGACGCCCTCTGTCTGCAGCTGATCGAGCAGATGCGCGAGATCGCCGGCCAGCCCCCAGGCCTCGGCCAGCGTCGCCGGCACCAGCGCCGGCTCGGCCGGATCGAGCCCGAGATGCTGCCGGTTCGCCGTGCGGCCCCAGGCCGAGATCAGCGTCGTCAGGATGAAGCGACGGCGCAGCGGGTCGATCGGCGCGATCCGCTGCAGCGCCAGCGCATCGCCGGCGCCGGCGATCAGCGCCGTCTGCGCCTCGTCGACATCGCCGAGCGGCACGATGCGCGGCAGCAGCAGCGGCCGCCCGCCGAGCTTCTCCGACAGGATCGCGCCGAAAGCCCGGGCCGCGCGCTGGGTCGGCAGATAGAGCGTCACCTGCGAGAGCGCAGCGGGATCGGCCGGATCGTAGGCCTTGCCGAAGCGGCCGGCGATCAGCGCCTGCGCCAGGACGGAAAGGAAGGGCGCGCCGGCCGGGATGCTGAACAGGTTGAGCCCGGCCATCGCGTCAGGCGCCCTGATGGGCGGCGTAGGCCTGCTCCGCCAGCGGGATCGCCTCGGGCGTGCCGACATGCAGCCAGCGTCCGTCGAGCCGATGGCCGAACAGCGTGCTTGCGGCGATGCAGCGGTCGAACAGCAGGTTCAGCGAGAACGGGCCGTCCGGCGTGTCCGCGAAGAGCTCCGGCTTGATGATGGCGACGCCGGCATAGACGTAAGGCGCGCTCGCCGCCTGTCCGCGCCGCGCCAGCCGGCCGGCCTCGTCGCGGAAGAAGTCGCCGGCGCCGTCGAAACCGACGCTGCTCTCGCGCTCGGCCAGCAGGAGCAGCATGTCCATGCGCTCTGCGTCCCAGGCGGCGGCCATGGCGGCGAGATTGGGTGCGCCGCGCTCGCTCCAGAGCGAGTCGGAATTGACGTGGAAGAAGGGCCCGGCGCCGAGCAAAGGCAGCGCCTTCTTCACGCCGCCGCCGGTTTCCAGCAACAGGTCGCGCTCGTCGGAGATGGCGATGCGCGGGCTGGAGCGGCCGGCGAGGCAAGCCTCGATCTGCTCGGCGAGATGGTGGACATTGACCACCGCGTCCGTGACCCCCGCCCCGGCGAGCCGGTCGAGCGCATGGTCGAGCATGGTCTTGCCGGCGATCGCGACCAGCGGCTTGGGCATCGTCTCCGTGATCGGGCGCATGCGCTTGCCGAGCCCGGCGGCGAGCACCATGGCGCGGCGGATCGGCGGCGAACCGGTCTGCATGATCTCAGCGAATCTCCTGCCGGGCCATAGCGACCTATCAGCCATGGCCGGCGCGTTTGCTCAAGTGCCCTACGCCGATCGCCGAGGCTCCTCCCTTCCCCTTGTGGGGAAGGGATGGGGATGGGGGCGGACGACTGGGTGAGTGGGGATCTGTAGAAACGGGTCGTTTCGGCTTCCGGCGAATTCGCCCCGACTTTCCGCCCCCCACCCCTGCCCCTCCCCTCGAGGGGGGTCTGTGTCGCGCCCTTCAGCAGGGCTTCACAGAAAACACGCGATCTCCGTGAGCGGCTTTTTGCCGATCGCGGGGACGAGGCAGCCCTCGGCGGGATAGCCGACGACGAGCAGGATCAGCGCCTTCTCGTTGTCGGGCCGGCCGCAGAGCTGGTTGAGGAAGTTCATCGGCGCCGGCGTATGGGTCAGCGTGGCGAGCCCGGCCTGATGCAGCGAGGCGATCAGGAAGCCGGCGGCGATGCCGACCGATTCAGGCACGTAATAATGCTTCACCTTGCGCCCGTCTGCGTCATGGCCCAGCGCTGGGCGAAGATCGCGATCAGCCAGGGCGCCGTCTCGAGGAAGGGCTTGTGCGCGTCGGTGCCGAGATGGGCGAGCGCTCCCAGCCATTCCTCGCCGGCGCGGCCGGCATAGAAGGCGCGCTCCTCTTCCTCGGCGCCCGCGCGGATCTGCTTCTTGAGCTCGGGATCGGAAATGCAGACGAAGGTCCAGGGCTGCTGGTTGGCGCCGGACGGCGCCGTGCCGGCGGTCGCGACCGCGGCCTCGATGATCTCGCGCGGCACCGGCCTGTCGGAATAGTCGCGCACGGTCCGGCGCGTCCGCATCGCCGCCAGAAATGCGAGCGCACGCGCCTTCATCTCCTCCTCGGGCAGTCCCGCGAAGGCGAGCGGCATGGTGGCATGGACGGTCATCGGGCTTCCTCCTGACAGCTTCTTGCGGGCGCTGCTGCTTGCACAATAGACCAGCCCGCCGCCGCGCCCTATGGTCCCGCCCATGACGAACCCGGCCTCCCAGCTCAAGCCCGGCGACCACCTCTTCCTGGTCGACGGCTCGAACTTCATCTTCCGCGCCTATTTCCAGTCGATCAACCAGGACCGGAAGTACAACGCCCGTTCGGACGGGCTGCCGACCGGCGCGGTGCGGCTGTTCGCGACCAAGCTGTACCAGTTCGTGCGCGAGGGCGTGCTCGGCGTGAAGCCGACCCATCTCGCCATCGTCTTCGACAAGAGCGAGAACTCCTTCCGCAAGGAGATCTACCCGCCCTACAAGGGCAACCGCTCGGACCCGCCGCCAGACCTGATCCCGCAATTCCCGCTGATGCGCGAGGCGGTGCGCGCCTTCGGGCTCGTCCCGGTCGAGCAGGACATCTACGAGGCCGACGACCTGATCGCGACCTATGCGCGGCAGGCGCGCGAGGCCGGCGCCGACGTGCTGATCGTCTCGGCCGACAAGGACTTGATGCAGCTGATCCGGCCGGGCGTCGCGATGTACGACCCGGCCTCGGGCGACGCCAAGAAGGGCGCCGGCTTCCGGCCGGAGCGGCGCATCGGCGAGCCCGAGGTGGTGGAGTATTTCGGCGTCACTCCCGACAAGGTCACCGACGTCCAGGCGCTCGCCGGCGATTCGACCGACAACGTCCCCGGCGCGCCGGGCATCGGCATCAAGACGGCGGCACAGCTGATCGGCGAGTACGGCGACCTGGAGACGCTGTTGAGGCGCGCCGGCGAGATCAAGCAGCCCAAGCGCCGGGAGACGCTGACCAATCCCGAGGTGATCGAGAAGGTGCGCATCTCGCACAGGCTGGTCACCCTGGTCGAGGACGTGCCGGTCGAGACCGACCTCTCCGAGCTGACCCTGTCCCAGCCCGACCCGGCGCGCCTCATCGCCTTCCTCAAGGCGATGGAGTTCACCACCATCACCAAGCGCGTCGCCGAGGCCTATGAGGCCGACGTGGCCGCGATCGAGGCCGATCCCGATCTCGCCCCCGGCGGCGCCCGCGCCGCCGAGCTCAAGGCGCTCTACGCCGAGACCGAGGCGCCGGTCGTCGGCGCGGCGGTGGCGGTCGCGAGCGACGGCGCGACCACCGTGATCGCCGCCGCCGTGGTCGAGGGCAAGCCCGCGCCGGCCGGCGGCGACGCCTGGCTGCGGCCGGCCGATCTCGCCGCGGCGCGCAAGGACGGGGCGCTCACGGTCAAGATCGACCATGCGGGCTATGAATGCGTGCGCAGCCTCGCCGATCTCTCGCGCTGGGTCGGCTGGGCCTACGAGGCCGGCCAGGTCGCGCTCGACACCGAGACCAACTCGCTCGACGTGATGCAGGCCGACCTGATCGGCATCTCGCTGGCGGTCGCGCCTGGCAAGGCCTGCTACATCCCGCTGCAGCACCGCGCGGGCGACGGGCTGTTCGATTCCGGCCTGATCGAGGGCCAGATCCCGCTCGACCAGGCGCTGGCGGAACTGAAGCCGCTCCTCGCCGACCCCGGTGTCCTGAAGATCGGACAGAACCTCAAATACGACATCGCCGTGTTCGAGCGGCACGGGCTCGAAGTCGCCCCCTTCGACGACACGATGCTGATCTCCTACGCCCTCGACGCCGGCACCGGCGGCCACGGCATGGACCGGCTCTCGGAGCTCCATCTCGGCCACAAGCCGATCGCCTATTCGGAGGTCGCCGGCACCGGCAAGAACCAGGTCACCTTCGACAAGGTGCCGCTCGATCGGGCGACCGCCTATGCGGCCGAGGACGCCGACGTCACGCTGCGGCTCTGGCTGGCGCTGAAGCCGCGGCTGGTCCCCGAGCGCAAGACCACGATCTACGAGACGCTGGAGCGCCCGCTCGTGCCGGTCCTCGCCAGGATGGAGCAGCGCGGCATCTCGATCGACCGGCAGATCCTGTCGCGGCTCTCGGGCGAGTTCGCCCAGTCGCTGGCGCGGCTGGAAGACGAGATCTACGGGCTCGCCGGCGAGAAGTTCACCATCGGCAGCCCCAAGCAGCTCGGCGACATCCTGTTCGGCAAGATGGGCCTGCCCGGCGCCAAGAAGACCGCGACCGGGCAATGGGCGACCGGCGCCGGCGTGCTCGAGGAGCTCGCCGAGCAGGGGCAGGCGCTGCCGGCGCGGATCCTCGACTGGCGCCAGCTCGCCAAGCTGAAATCGACCTATACCGACTCGCTGCCGGCCTATGTGAACCCGCAGACCCACCGGGTCCATACCTCCTACGCCCTGGCCGCAACCACCACCGGCAGGCTCTCCTCCTCCGAGCCGAACCTGCAGAACATCCCGATCCGCACCGAGGCCGGACGCAAGATCAGGACGGCCTTCATCGCCGAGAAGGGCAACAAGCTGGTCTCGGCCGACTACAGCCAGATCGAACTGCGCATCCTCGCCCATATCGCCGACATCCCGCAGCTGCGGCAGGCCTTCGCCGACGGCGTCGACATCCATGCGATGACGGCCTCGGAGATGTTCGGGGTGCCGGTCGCGGGCATGCCGAGCGAGGTGCGCCGGCGCGCCAAGGCGATCAATTTCGGCATCATCTACGGCATCTCGGCCTTCGGTCTCGCCAACCAGCTCGGCATCTCGCGCGAGGAAGCCAGCGCCTATATCCGCAAATACTTCGAACGCTTTCCGGGCATCCGCGACTATATGGACCACGCCCGCGCCACGGTGCGGGCGAAGGGCGCGGTCGAGACGGTCTTCGGCCGCGTCTGCCATTTCCCGGCGGTCGCCTCGAAGAACCCGTCCGAGCGCGCCTTCGTCGAGCGCCAGGCGATCAACGCGCCGATCCAGGGCTCCGCCTCCGACATCATCCGCCGCGCCATGATCCGGATGGAGGATGCGCTCGCCGCGGCGAAGCTCGACGCGCGCATGCTGCTGCAGGTGCATGACGAGCTGGTCTTCGAGGTGCCGGAGAGCCAGGTCGAGGCGGCGCTGCCGGTGATCCGCAAGGTCATGGTCGAGGCGCCGCACCCGGCGGTCCAGCTCAAGGTGCCGCTCGTGGTCGACGCACGCGCCGCCGACAATTGGGACGAGGCGCACTGAGCGCGGCCTCCGCCGGAACCTTCGCCGCAACCGCCGCGTTGAGCAGGCGAAGTGCGCCGGGGGGCGCAGCAGCGCGCTGGACGGTCAAAAATGCTCAACGCCTCGGCCTGGAGACCCTTTCCTCGCTACATGGCGGAACCGGAGGAGGAAGCCTCCTCCAGCGAGATCACGCCCCAGGATCATGATCTCATCGTCCGGTACTGCATCGTCGGCATCTTCGTCATCCTCGCCACCGCCTCGCTCCATCTGACCCGGGTCATCGCGCTGCCGGTGACGGCCGGCGTGATCTTCGGCCTGGTGCTCGGGCCGCCGGTCGACGCGATGGTCCGGCGCGGCGTGCCGCAGCACCTCGCCGCCGGGCTCGTCGTCCTCGCTGGCGTCGTGCTGCTGCTCGTGCTGATCGGCACGCTGACCGTGCCGATCGCGGCCTGGAGCGACCAGTTCCCGAAGATGGTGGCGGCGCTGCAGCTCAAGCTGGTCGGCGTCCTCGCCTATATGGAGGAGTTCAAGCAGTTCGCCGAGAACCTCTCCGGCAAGGACGGCGCCAAGGTCAGCCTTTCCGAGGGCAATCCGCTGGTCTCGATCGCGATCTCCTCGACCGCGGCGGCCGGCGGGCTGCTGATCTTCGTCGCGACCGTCTATTTCTGGCTGGCGACCCGGCGCCATCTCAAGGCACGAGCGCTCAGGCTCTGCCTCAGGCGGGACGCCCGCAAATCGGCGGGCGCCTTCTTCGAGGAGATCGAGGCGAGGATCGCCCGCTATTTCGGGCTGGTGACGTTGATCAATCTCGGGATGGGGCTGATCGGCCTGGCGATCGCCTGGGCCGCCGGCCTGCCCTATCCGGTCTTCTGGGGAGCGCTCGCCTTCTTCCTCAACTATCTCGCCTTCATCGGCCCGATCATCGTCGCGGTGGCGTTCTTCGCGGCGGGGCTGCTGTCCTCCCCCCATTTCCTGGTCGTGGTCTGGCCGGCGGCGGTCTACTACGTCCTCCATCTCGTCGAGGGTAATCTGGTGACGCCGCTCGTCGTCGGCAGCCGCCTGACGATCTCTCCCTTCCTCGTCTTCATCTCCTTCGTCTTCTGGCTCTGGCTGTGGGGCCCGATCGGCGCGGTGCTGTCGACGCCGATCCTGCTCGTCGGCCTCGTCGCGCGCGAGGAGGTCGCCAATTACAGGCAGGCCCTGCAGGAAGCGGAACAGGCTGCGGCGGAGGCGAGCGCCGCCGAAGCTCCGAGCGGAACAGCGCCGGCGCTGGCGCGTTGAACTTTGCGCCGTGCCGCCGCGCATGGCATCGTCACCATTCCAGCAGCAGGGAGCCGTTTGATGGCCGCAACCAGCACCACAACCAGGCGACGGGCCGCGGCCTCGGTCAAGCGCAGCAGGGACGAGACCGCCGACGCCGCCGCCGACATGGCCGAGCGCGCCGGCAAGGCCGGCAGACGGCTGCATGAGGAGGCCGACGAGATCGAGGCCAGCCTCGCCCGCGGCGCCGAGGACCTCGCCGCGACCGTGAGCAGCAAGCTGAAGGCCGTCGGCGTCGATCCCGATCGCATGGTCGAGGTCGCCCGCGAGCAGGCCAGCGACCTGGAGGAACTGATCGTCCGCGAAATCCGCGAGCGACCCTTGCGGGCGCTCGGCCTGGCGGCCGCGGTCGGGCTGTTCGTCGGCTTCCTCTCGGCGCGCTGAGCCATGCTGGGGGGCCTGGCCGCTCTGGTCGCGAGCGAAATCCGCGGCATCCTGCGCCGCAACCTCACGGTTCTGGTGTTGTGCCTGGTGGCGGGCCTGCTCGCCGCCGCTGCGATCGGTTACGCGCTCAACGCGCTCCACACGATTCTCGCGCTGCATTACGGCGCCGTCATCGCCAGCCTGTCGATTGCCGGCGGGCTTCTCCTCGCCTCACTGCTGGCGCTGGGAATCGCGCTCTATGTGAAGAACCGGCCGCGCCCCGACCGGAGCCTGGCCGCCGCCGTCGCGGCGGCGCCGGTCGCGGCCTCTCTGGTGGGGAACCGCAAGATCGGCTGGCGCGCGGGGCTCGTCGGTGGGGTCGTGCTGCTCGGGCTGATCCTCGGCCGGCAATTCGCGCAGGGCGGCGATGACGCTGAAAACTAAGGCATAACCTGGCTGATCTGGCGTTTTCACCGATGCTGACCTGCCACGACCTGTCTTTTTACCTTGGGCGATCCGTCGTCAACGTCTATGCAAGACGGCGATGAATGCCCAGCTGAAGCTCCCTCCACGCTGGCCGTTGCCGGGATTGCCCTCCCTTCGTGCGCGCCTCTACACGGCTTCCTCGGCCGCGATCGCGATCGCCGTGGTCGCCGCGGCGGTGCTGGTCGCCACCTGGATCAACATGCAGGCCGAGGAGGCGTCGCGGCTGGTCTCGCGCTCGATCGACGTGCGCGAGCGCAGCGAGCGCTTCCTCACCACCCTCCTCGACGCCGAGACGGGGCAGCGGGGCTTCCTGCTGACCGGCGACGAGCATTATCTGGCGCCCTATGAGAGCAGCCAGGCGGAGCTGCTGCCTTCGCTCGACCGGATCGAGCGCCTCGTCGCCTACAGCCCGACGCAGACCGAGCGCGTGCAGCGCACCCGCGGTCTCACCATCCGCAAGCTTGCCGAGATGGCCGAGACGATCACGCTGATGCGCGCCGGCCGGCGCGAGGACGCCGTCAGGCTGGTCACGCACGGCACGGGCAACACCCTGACGCAGGACCTGCGCGACATCGTCGGCGCGGTCCAGCTGGAAGAGAATCACCGCCTGGCCGCCAGCAGCCGCCGCGAAGCCCGCCGCCGCGTCCTCGCCAGCGCCGGCATCCTGGTCGCGCTCGCCGGCCTGTGCCTCGCCGCCTGGCTGCAATTGCGGCTGCGGCACCGGCGCGCCGTCACGCTGTCGAGCTCGAATGCCGACCTGGAGCGCAAGGTCGCCGAACGCACGCACCAGCTCGAGAACGAACGCATGCGCATCGAGGCGCTGCTGCGCGACGTCAACCATCGCGTCGGCAACAATCTGGCGATGGTCTCGGCGCTGCTCAACGTCCAGAGCCGGCAGACGCGGGAGGCGGCCGTCAAGCAGGCGCTCGCCCAGGCGCAGTCGCGCATCCAGGCGATCGCCGCCGGCCAGCGGCGCCTGCGGCTCGACATCGAGGCCGACGAGATCGAGGCCAGGCCCTATCTGGAGGATCTGCTGGCGGAGATCGGCAAGGCGGCGGAAGGCCGGCCGATCGAGATCGCGCTGGCGATGGATGCGATCCGCCTGCCCGGGCGCGATGCGGTGTCCTTCGTCGTCGTCATCAACGAGCTGGTGACCAACGCCATCAAGCACGCCTTTCCCGACGGGGCCGCCGGCCGGATCACGATCCGCCTCGGCCGCACGCCGGAGGAGAAGCTGGTCCTGTCGGTGGAGGACGACGGCATCGGGATGCCGCAGGATCAGCAGACGGCGGGGCTGGGCAAGTCGGTGATCACCAGCCTGCTGCGCAGCATGCGCGCCAGCATGGAGACGACGCCGCTCTCGCCCGGCACCGCGCGCCCCGGCACCCGCGTCGCCATCACCTTCCCGAAGCGCGAGCGGACTGCCGAGGACGACGCCGCCGCATAGGCGGCCCTCAGGCCTTGTTCACGGCCTTGGCGACGAAGCGGCCGAGCTCGTCGGCGGAAAAGGGCTTGCGGACGAAGCGCACGTCGCGCAGCTGCGGCGGCACCTCGTTCGGCGCCGAGCCGGAGACGAAGACCAGGGGCGTCCCCCTGGCGCGGAGGCTTTCGGCGATGCCGAAGGTCTTGCCACCGACGACGTCGATGTCGAGCAGGGCGCAGGAGACAGGCTGATCCGCGGCACGCCGCGCCTGCGACACGGAGTCGACCACGACGAGCTCGGCCTCCTCGCCGAGCTCGTCGCTCACCGCACTCTCGATATCCATCGCGATGAAGGGGTCGTCCTCGACGATGAGGATCCGTATGCCGGACATGAGCCCCAGATCACCTTCCAACTTCACGATACGCTCCCAAGCCGCATCCTGCTTGTGAGACCTTTGAACGCCCGCTTGGTCGGCCTTGTTCCGCTCCGAGCCGGATTGTCCGCCGCAAATCCTTCGAATTCAATTCAAATTGCCGGGATATGGTTAGGAAAGCGTAATCTTTTGCGCTTCAGCGCTTGCGCGGAGACCGGACGAGCTTGAGCTCGAAAGCGGTGACGCCGAGCGCGACATTGGCGCCGCGCTGCAGCGGCAAGGCGCGCGGTACGAGCCGGACATCGTTGTCGACGCTGCCCGTCAGCGCGACTTCGCCCTGCTGGCGGGTATAGGGGCCGCCGAGAACGCCGAGCGGCGGGCGTGCATAAGGCCCGTAGACCCGCCAAGCGAGCAGGCTGCGCCCGACCGTCCTGGCGTCGAGCGCGAAGCTGCGAATCACCCCGCTATAGTATTGCAGCGGCCCGCGACGCGGCCTGAACCGACAGTCGAGCGGCCTCTGCGTCGCGACGGCCTGGACGAGACCGGTGCCGATCATGCAGGTCAGACGACCCGCGGGAACCCCGCTCTGGGCGTGAGCCGGCGCGGCGAGACCGGCGGCCGCCAGGATGATCCAACCCGTCAATCGTCTCATTCGCTTTCTCCTGCAGCCTGCTCGCCTGCCCGCGCTTCGTCATGGCCGCCCTGGACCGCCGCGCCTCGAAACCGCACCAAAGCGCCCCAATCACCCCATAGTTCCCAAATAATCCGGAACCTCAATCCGGGGCTTGCGTTGACGGGAACAGACCAGTGGACGCGCATATGCCAAAGCAAGGACGGACATTCCCGGGGCGGTTCTTCCCGACTCTCCGGTCGCAGCGCGATCTTCCACCATTCTGGGAGCTTGAACAGCTTCTGCGCGAGGGTTTCGACCGCGATTCCGCCCTGGCCGAGCTGGCGCGCCGGCGCGAAGGCTGGCCGGACGGCCGGCGCCTGCCGATGGCGATCGAGCCCGACATGCCGGGCGGTCTCTTCACGATCATGTCATGACCCCGGCCGGGGCCCTGCGCCCGCCTCGCTGACGGGATCGGCCCGACACCTTGCCACTCCAGGAGCCGCAACGCCCGCGCCCCGCCCCGTCGCCGCCGAGCCCTGGCGCAGGCGAATCAGCTGATCGCCGCGAACAGTACCGCCAGCGAGGCCGTGACGATCAACGCCGCCAGCAAAGCCATGGACATGACGGTCCTCCCTCGCATTCCACGGACCGGCGCAACGCGAGGGATGGCCGGTTTGTTCCCGGTCACCGCGATCGGATGATCATGCGGCCTTGCGACCGGCGCGCCGGTCGAAGAACAGGGCCTGGCTGATCGCGGCCTTCACGGCCTCGGGCTGGAACGGCTTGGTGATCAGGAAGGCCGGCTCGGGCCGGTCGCCGGTGAGCAGCCGTTCCGGATAGGCGGTGATGAAGATCACCGGCACCTCGATGGCGGCGAGAATCTCGTTGACCGCCTCGAGCCCGGAGCTGCCGTCGGCGAGCTGGATGTCGGCGAGCACGAGGCCGGGCCGCTTCTTGGCCGCCAGCGCGATCGCCTCGCGATGCGTGCGGGCGACGCCGGTGACCCGGTGCCCGAGCTCCTGCACCATGGTCTCGATGTCGAGGGCGATGATCGGCTCGTCCTCGATGATCAGGACGTCGGTGGCGACCTGCTCCGCGATCTCCTGGCCGGCGGTCTGCACGAAGGCGATGGCAGCGTCCGTTGTGACGTTCATGATCTGCGCGACCTCCTCGATGGCGAACCCTTCGACCGTCCGCAGCAGGAAGGCCTGGCGCGGACGCGGCGTGAGCGCGTCGAGATTGCGCTCGGCGGCCGAGCGCTCGATATCCGGCACCTGCGCGTTGAGGCCGACGGAGGACCACATCTGCAGGAAGAGGCGGTAGAGGCCGATGCGCGGCCCGAGCTCGCGCGGGAACGACCCCGGATCGGCGATCAGCGCCTCCAGGGTGGCGACGACATAGGCGTCACCGCTCGCCTGCGTGCCGCTCAGCGCTCGGGCGAAGCGCCGCAGGTAGGGCAGATGCGGGGCGATTTCAGTGGCGATCGACATCATGCTATCCCCTAGACAGAGTTGCCGAGAAGAGCACCCAAGTCGCTGTTATGACAAGCAATTTATTTTTTCCGGACGGCGGAACCTTTCGCTTTCCAGCTCGTTATTGGGCCGAATGAAGGTGCTGTTTCGGGGGCGGTCGCGTGCATGTGTCCGGAGCTGCACGCGGTGCGCGGCGGGCTCGACCGGCAGAACGCCGGCGCGCCGATGGAGCGAGGGATCATGAATCTGATGAATGCCGATCCACCCGAAGCGGCCAGGGCCGAGCCGGACGACGAGGCAGTGCTCGATCCGCGGGTGCAGGAATCGATCGGCCGATCCCTCAAGGCGCATTACGACGATCTCGTCAACGCGCCGATACCGGATCGTTTCCTCGTGCTGCTGGCACAGCTCGAGGCGACCGAACGGCGCCTGCGCACCGAGGGTGACGCAGATGAGCGCAGCTGACTTCAAGGACGGGCTGATCGCGGAAATCCCGAATCTGCGCGCCTTCGCGGCGTCGCTGTCCGGGTCGATGCAGCTCGCCGACGATCTGGTCCAGGACACGCTGCTCAAGGCCTGGGGCAACGCCGACAAGTTCCAGCCCGGAACGAGCCTGCGGGCCTGGCTCTTCACCATCCTGCGCAACACCTATTACTCGCTCTACCGCAAGCGCGGGCGCGAGGTGCAGGACAGCGAAGGCACCTATGCCGACCGGCTCGCCACGCATGGCAACCAGGAAAGCCATCTCGATCTCGCCGATTTCCGCAAGGCGCTGGCCAAGCTGCCGGAAGAGCAGCGCGAGGTGCTGATCATGGTCGGCGCCACCGGGCTGTCCTATGAGGAGACCGCCGAGATCTGCGGCGTCGCCATCGGCACGATCAAGAGCCGTGTCAACCGCGCGCGCGCCAGGCTGGCAGAGCTCCTGTCCATCGGCGGTGTCGACGATCTCGGGCCCGATCGGCGGATCACCGCGGCCGTCCAGCGCGCCGGACCAGAAACCGTCGGCAGCTGATGGCGCTCTCGCTGTTCAGGACGGTTCGCGGCCGCCTGCTGGCACTGATGGTCGCGATCGTCCTGCCGATCGCCTGCCTCACCGCCGCGGCGGCGTTCGCGACCTATCGGACGGTGTTCGGCGCGATACACGCCGCACAGGTGCGGACGGCTGACGATTTCGCCGTCCGCACCCGGGTCTGGTATCGCGGCGCGTTGCGGTCGGTGGTCGCCACGGCCTCCGCCCTCCGCGCCGCCTCGGCCGGTTCCGAGGCCTGCGACGCCCTCGCCCGGCAGGCGATCGCCTCGGTCACGGGCTATGAGGCGTTGCTGCTGCGCAGCCCCGGCGAGGCCGACTGCATGGGCAGGCTGGACGCCAGCATCGCGCGCGGCGAGCTCGCCGCGCTCGCCGATCGGCTCGGCTCAGCCACGCCGATCCGGCATTGGGGCGGCACCGAATCCGCCGAGGCCCGCTACGACCAGGTGACGGTCGCCGGACGCTCCTATCTCGCCATCTACGGCAAGACCGATCGCGGCGATGCCCTGCTCCTGGCGAGGCCCGCCCCGCTCGACAACGTCTTCGACCTCGGCAGCGGCGAAGCCGGCATGATGGCCGCGCTGGTCAGGCGCGGCGGCGAGGTGGTCGTGGCGCGCAAGGGCGGCGAGACGGGCACCTCCTGGCTGCCGGCTGCCGAGACCGTACCCGAGGAAACCGCGCACTGGTCCGGCCCGAGCCGCGCCGGGCCCGAACGGAGCTATGCCGCCCGCATGGTCGCCGAGCCGGACCTCTATGTCGTCGTGAGCTTCGACGGCGGGGCCGAGCGGGCCGCCACCACCCAGTTCTACACCTTGCTGCTGGCGCCGCTGCTGACCCTCGCCCTGCTCGGGCTGGTCTATATGAAGGCGATCGACCAGCACTGCGTGCGCTGGCTGCGCAGCATCGAGGTCGCGGCGCGCGCCAGGAGGAATTCGGGAGGCGCCCGCGTGTCGCTCTCCGACGAGATGCCGCGCGACATCCGCAGCGTCGCCGAAGCCTTCAACACGATGGTCGACGAGCAGGAGGTGCGCCAGAGCAGGCTGAAGCTGGCGCTGGACGACAACCGTTTCCTGGTCCGCGAGCTGCATCACCGGGTCAAGAACAGCCTCCAGGTGGTGCAGAGCTATATCGGCCTCGCCAAGCGCGACCATCTCGGCGAGGCTCGCCTCGCCCTGTCGGATGCCGAATGCCGCGTGCACGTGCTCTCGGCGGCCTACCGCTTCACCCTCGCCGACGGCGAGATGCAGCCGGTCCGCATCGATCTCTTCCTCGAAGACGTCGCCGCCATGATCTCGAGCCTGATCCTCGCGCGGACGCAGCGGCTCGACAGCCGCATCGAGACGCAGGCCGCGCTGCCGATCGATCGGATCATTCCGCTCGGCTTCCTGATCGTCGACGTGGTCACCCGCACGCTGCGGGTGGCTCCCGGCATCGGCATCGACCTTTCCGTGCTCGACGCGGGGGAAGGCAACATCGAAATCGTCATCACGGCTGATCGGGAGGTCCCGCCGATCGCCCCGACGCGCCTCTTCGCCGGTCTGCTGATGCAGATCGAGGCGGTGGAGATCAGCGCCCCCGAGGGCCGCCGCCTCGGGGCCTGGCGGCTCGCTCACGCCAACCTGCGCAAGGGGAACGGGCTTCAGGACGCTGCCGCGACCGGCGAGACCTCGACACCGACCGCGAGCTCCAGAAACGCGCCGGCCGGACCGACATAGCTGCCCGAGACGGGCGAGGCGTCTTCCGGAACCCTGGCCACCGCGACGCGCAGCAATTGCCGGTCGGCGACGAGATCATTGGTCGGGTCGAACTCGACCCAGCCGTCATTGGGAATGAAGACCTCGGCCCAGGCATGGGTCTGCCCGATCACGGAGGTCATCGCCGCGCCTTCCGGCGAGCGATCGTGGATATAACCTGTGACGAAGCGGGCGGCGAAGCCGAGCCGCCGCGCCAGCTCGATGAACAGCCAGGCGTAGTCGCGGCAGGATCCCGTACCCATCTGCAGCGTGTCGAGCGGGTGCTGGGTCCCTTCGTCGTAGCGCACGGCGTAGGTCAGACCGGCATAGATCTCGTGCGCCAGCGCCCGCAGCAGATGCCCGCCCGTCAGCCGCGCGCGGAACTGCTGGAGCCAGGCGTCGAGCGCGCCCTGCGGGTCGGCGGCGGCGCAGTCGAGATAGGGCTGGAGCACCGCGCGCTCGCCGGCGCTGTAGCTGATCTCCAAACCGTCGGGATCGGGCTCGAGCCGGGTACGCGGCAGCGCCGAGCCGAAACGCTCGACGACGAGCTCGCTGACGATCTCGAGCGTGTCGGCGCTCGCGGCGAAGGTCGCCGTCGCGACGGAGTTGCCATAGGGATCGTGCATCCAGCGCAAGCTGGCCGGCGGCGAGATCGTGATCGCGGTGTCGATCACGCGCAGGTCGAAGGAGTCGCGCGGGCGCAGCATCAGCCGGTGCGGGCCGAAGCGGACGGGCTCGGCATATCGATAGGTCGTGGCGTGGCGGATGCGCAGATGCATGATCGTCCCCGGCGGTTCCCTCCCGTCACGCCAAAAAGCCGCCTCGCGGCGGCTTTGCTGATCGGGCACGCATGATTGACGCGCGAAGGGCCGATCGGTTCCGCACCGGCGCTCAGCGCAGGATGGTGGCGCCCCGCAGGCTGGCCTCGCGCTGCGAGGTCGGGACGACGCGGTGAGCGAGGTCGCGGCGCATCTCGGCCGGGTTGACCGCCGCGAACTGGACGTCGGCCGGGACGCCGCGCTGCAGCTTGGCCTGAGCCACCGCCGCCGAGCTCTCGCCGAGGCCGCTCTGCAGGGAGGCGCCCATGGTGAGGGCCGTCACGACCAGCGCCATGCCGCCGAAGAAGGTGGCGGCGCGCTTCAGGGGGGCAAGGCCGGCAGTCGTCATCTTCGCTCTCCCGGTTTCGGTGGGGCTTTCGGCGCGGACGGCTTTCCAACCCGCTCGGCCGGGACTTGTTCCGATTTGCGCGGGAATCGCAGCGATACCGGTTCTTTTCAGGGCGACCGCTCGCCGGAGGTCTCGCGGCGGCGGAACAGGCGCCAGAACGACCCGCCCAGGCGCCGCGACGACAGCTGCGCGCCGGCCTCGCGCTTCTCGAAGGTGATCTTGCGCTCGTGGAAATCCTCGAGGCCGGGCCGGTGGCCGACGCTGATGATCGTCGCATAGGCGAATTCGCTCTCGACCAGCCGGAGCAGCGCGTCCTGGCTGCCTTCGTCGAGCGCCGACGTCGCCTCGTCCATGATGATGATGTCGGGCTTCTGAATCAGCAGCCGCGCGAAGGCGACGCGCTGTCGCTCGCCCCCGGACAGGGTCTGATCCCAGCGCTCCTCAGTGTCGAGCCTGCGGCCGAGATAGGCCAGGCCGCAGCGCTCCAGCGCCCCCATCACGACCGCGTCCTCGACCCGGCTTTCGGCCTCGGGATAGAGCAGGGCGTTGCGCAGCGTGCCGATCGGCAGATAGGGCTTCTGGGGCACGAAGGCGACGCGCTTGCCGCGCGGCAATCTGATCGAACCGGAGCCCCAGGGCCAGAGGCCGGCGATCGCCCGGATCAGCGTGCTCTTGCCCGTCCCGCTCTCGCCGGCGATCAGCACCTTCTCCCCGGCCGAGATCGTCACGGAGGCGTCGGCGATGACGATGCGGCCATTACTGTGGGCGATCGAGAGATTGGCGATGTGGATCGCGCCGTCGCCGCTCTCGCCCAGCTCGATCCGGGTCTCGCCTTCCATGATCGTACCGACATCGAGCGCCTCCAGCGCCTCCGCCAGTTCGTCGACGCGCGTCACCGAGGCGAACCACTCAGCCAGCCTGACGAAATTGTCGACGAACCAGATCAGGGCGGCCTGGACGGCGCTGAAGGCGGCGACCACCTGCACCACCGCCCCGAGGGTGATCTCGCCCGACAGGTATTTCGGCGCGATCAGCAGCAACGGCACGATCGGGAACAGCGCGGCGTTGGTGTTGAGCACGATCGCGATGACGCCCTGCTGGCGGATCACCTTCAGCCAGGCGGCGACGACGCGGCCGTAATTCTCCCCGACCGAGCCGCGCTCGTCGGCATCGCCCTTGATCAGGGCGATGCTCTCGGCATTCTCGCGCAGCCGCGTCATCTCGGCCCGGAACTGGGCCTCCGCCTCGTTCTTGGCGGCGATGCGCGGCACCAGCGGCCGGCCGGCGACGTAGGCGGCGAGCGAGGCGATGACGGCATAGACGATCGCGGCGAGCGCCATGTAGCTCGGGATCACGATCTGCGTCCCGGCGAGGGTGAAGCGGGCCGCGCCGGCGACCTGCCAGAGGATCGCCGCGAAGGTCACCGCCGTCACGAAGGCGCTGAGCAGGCCGATCGCGAACTCGACGAGCGGCTCGATGGCGAGGCGGACGTCCTCGGCGATCCGGTATTCCGGCGCGCTCTGCTCCGGTGCGACGAACTGCAGCCGGTAGTAGCGCTGGTCTGCGATCCACCAGCCGGCGAGGCGGTGTGTCAGCCATTCCCGCCAGCGCACCTGCAGCAACATCCGGCTGATCACGAGGCAGGAGAGCGACAGGGCCGACGCCGCCACGATCAACGGCAGCCAGGCGACCGTGGTCCAGACCGCGTCGAGATCGCGCTTCTCGAGGGCGTCGAAGAAGAACCGGTTCCAGGCATTGACTCCGACCGCCGCGCCGAGCTGGGCGGCGACGAACAGCAGCACGACGGCCGTGAGCCCCCAGGCGCGCAGCCGGCTCTCTCCGGCCCAGAAGCGCAGGGCGACGCGAAAGAACTGGCGCATGCGCGAACGCCGCAGCTCGGAGGCGGGTGATTTCATGCGACGCTCCAGAGCCGGCCGGCCGTGACCAGGCGCGATTGCTAAGCCGCGACTTTCGCGCCACAGAGAAAACGCCAGCATTCGCCGCCAGTTCCGGCCGGCGGGAGAGTCGCGGATGATCGTCGCCTCGAATAGTCACCGCAATGGCCGCGGCCCGGCCTGCCTCGCCTGCCCGTTGCGGCTGAAGCCCGCCTTCAGGGACAAATCCGACGAGGAGATCCGCTTCATCCAGGGGATGAAGCTCGACCATCGGCAGCTGCCCGCCGGCAGCGACATTATCCATCCGGGGCAGGAGGATGCCGAGCTCTACACGCTCTTCTCCGGCTGGGCCTTCCGCTACAAGTCGCTTCCCGACGGACGCCGCCAGATCCTCAACTTCCTGCTGCCCGGCGACCTCGTCGGCCTGCAGGCCTCCCTGCTCAGCGCCGCCCAGCACGGCATCGAGGCGTTGACCGACGTGGAGCTCTGCGTTTTCCCGCGCCGGCGGACCTACGAGCTGTTCGCGAGGATGCCGGCGCTCGCCTATGAGCTCGCCTGGCTCGGCTCGCGCGAGGAGAGCCTGATCGATGAGAACCTGACCTCGGTCGGCCAGCGCAACGCCCAGGAGCGGATCGCGGCCCTGGTGATCTCGCTGTATCGCCGGGCCGAGGCGCTCGGCCTCGTCGCCGAGAACGGCTTCGCCTTCCCCCTGACGCAGCAGCAGCTCGCCGACGCGCTGGGCCTGTCGCTCGTCCACACCAGCAAGACCTGGGCGCGGCTGCGCCGGGCCGGGATGTTCTCGCTGGAGCGTGGCCGCCTCACCATCCACAATCCGCGCCTGACCGAGCGGATGGCGCTGCTGTTCGAGAGGGAAATGCAGGCGCGGCCGCTGATCTGATCCGCCGGGCGGCCGCCGCCTTCGAGATATCGCTGGATTTGGGCCGCTCTTGACCTCATATGACAGCGGCGTAACGTCACATCGTTGTCATGCCGCGTCGCGTGGGCCGATTTCCCGCGTCGCATCGAGGTTCTGGATGGCCCACTCCGCTTCCGGTCAGCGCCTGCGCGCCCCTTCGCTCGCGACCCGTTTCGGGCGCTCGTCCGTCGCGGCGCGGCTGGAGCACGAGGTGCGGCTGACGGCGGCCGATCTCGCCGACAGCGTCGCCGAGGCGAAGCTCAGGGTCGCCGCGGCGCGCTACAAGGTCGAGGACGAGGTCCGCAGCACCGCCGGCAAGCTGAAATCGCGCGTCCGCAAGGCGGCCGACGAGGCCAAGGCGCGGTTCGGCGACGATGCCCGCTTCCTGAAATCCTGGATCGATTCCCCCGGCCGCACCGGCGCCGTCGCACCGTCGAGCCCGTTCCTGGCCAGACGCATGGCCTCCTATGTCGACCCGCTCGCGCCGGGGCCGGTGGTCGAGATCGGCCCCGGGACCGGCCCGGTCACCGAGGCGCTGATCGCGCGCGGGATCGACGAGTCCAGGCTGATCCTGGTCGAGTACAGCCCGGAATTCTGCGAGCTGCTGCGCCGCCGCTTTCCGCGCGCCACCGTCATCGAAGGCGACGCCTACGCGCTCTCGACCACGCTCGCCGGGCAGCTGACCGAGAGGGCGAGCGCGGTGGTGTCCTCGCTGCCGCTGTTCAACAAGCCGCCGGCGGAGCGCACGGCCCTGGTCGAGGACGCCTTCGGCAAGGTGCTGACGCCCGGCGCGCCGTTCATCCAGTTCACCTATGCCGTGATCTCGCCGGTGCCGCGCAAGGCTTCGGGCCTCAAGGCGCAGGTCTCGGACTGGGTGCTGCGCAACATCCCGCCGGCGCGCGTCTGGGTCTATCGCCGCGGCAGGCCGTGACGGCGCGGGCTTGACTGCGCGCCCCGCATCGCTTCGACATCGCAGGATGAGCCGGTCCGCCATGCGCCGGCAACCCGTGTCGGAGCGACCATGCCCAAGATCCTCGTCTTCGCCGGCTCCTGGCGGCCGGGCTCGATGAACACCCGGCTCGCAACCTTGATCGCCGGCAATCTTCGCGAAGCCGGCGCCGAGGTGGCGCAGATCTCGCTCGGCGACTACCCGCTGCCGCTGATCGACGCGCGGGCCTTCGACAACGATCCGCCGGAGGAAGCGAAGGCGCTGGCGGCGCAGGTCGATGGCCATGACGGGCTCTTCATCGCCAGCCCCGAATACAATTCGGGCTACCCGCCGGCGCTGAAGAACGCACTCGACTGGATCAGCATCGTCCGCTCCGGCGGCCCGGGCCTGCGCGGGAAGGTCGTCGCGATCGGCGGCGCCTCGGCCGGCAATCTCGGCACCTATCGCTGCCTGACGCAGCTGCGCACCGTGCTCGAGCTCGGCTTCGGCGCGCTGCTGGTGCCGGAGATGCTGGCGGTCAGCGGCGCCGACAAGGCCTATGGCGCGGATGGCGACTTCAGCGACGGCCGTCTCAAGGGCCTGCGCGACAAGATGGTGGCGCGGCTGGTGAAGGTCTCGGCGCTGCACCCCTGAGCCGGGCTATTCCATGCCGCAAGGCCCGCTCGCCGGCGTCAGGCGCCAGAGCCCGTCGTCCGGCGTCGGGGGGATGCGCACCGCGCCGTCCGCGATCTCCTCGGCATCGTAGGGGTTGGGATTGGCGACGATGCCGGCATTGCGGATGTCGAGCGCACCGTTCGGGCCGCGCTCGATCCGCCAGCTGCCGGCCTCCCATTCCGGCACGCAGCGCAGGCCCTGGCCCGAGGCCCTGCAGAAGCCGCCGAGCTGGTAGTCGAAGCCCTGCTCGGGTCTGACGCGCTGGCGCAGGTTGAGATAGAGCGCGACATAGAAGCCGCCTTGCCCGGCTTCCGGCCAGCTCTGCGGCAGGTGGACCAGCCGGATCCGCGCGACCTTCTGTTGCGGGTGCCTGGCGAGATGGTCGGCATCGTAGATCCGCTCCCAGCAGGCGGACCGCGCCGGCGGCAGCTCGCGCTCGAGCGGCCGCGCCTGCGCAAGGGCGGGCAGACAGCAGATCAAGGCAGCCAGGGCCAGGCGCATCAGAGATCTCCTCACCGGGTCGCCTCAAGGTGAGGCAGGCCACACGGCCGATCAAGCGAACTTGCGGGAGCCGGGGACGGTCTCGCGCGGCGGCTGGTCACGGCGCCGCGAATCCGGCACATCCGGCGCATGTCGTCACCCCGCGAATCAGAAGCCCGCGCGATCCTGAAGTCGGTCTTCGGCTATGACGATTTCCGCCCCGGGCAATGGGAGGTGATCGCGGCCGCGCTCGCCGGCCGCGACGTCTTCGCGGTGATGCCGACCGGCTCGGGCAAGTCGATGTGCTATCAGCTGCCGGCGCTGGTCTCGGGCGGTTTGACTCTGGTGGTGTCGCCGCTGATCGCGCTGATGCGCGACCAGGTCGGCCAACTCGAGCGTGCCGGCGTCGCTGCCGCCTCGCTCAACTCGATGAACAGCGAGGAGGAGGCGGCAAGGGCCTGGGACCGGCTCAACGCCGGCGATCTGCGCCTGCTCTTCGTCTCGCCCGAGCGGCTCGCCGGCGACGGTCTCGTCTCCCGCCTGCGCCGGCTCGGCGTGACCCGGCTCGCGATCGACGAGGCGCATTGCGTCTCGCAATGGGGGCATGATTTCCGCCCGGAATACCGGCTGCTCTCGAAGGCGCGCGAGGCGCTGGGCAATGTCCCGGTCACGGCGCTGACCGCCACGGCCGACCGGCAGACCCAGGCCGACATCGCCCAGCAGCTCTTCCCGCAGCCGCCGAAGCTGGTGATCCATTCCTTCGACCGGCCTAATCTGCGGCTCGCCTTCGCGCCCAAGGAGCAGCCGCGCCGGCAGATCGACGATTTCCTGAAAGTCCACCGCGGCGGTTCCGGGATCGTCTACTGTTCCTCGCGCAGCCGGACCGAGCGACTGGCCGAGGGCCTGCGCGAGAAGGGCTGGAAGGCCTATCCCTATCACGCCGGGCTGGAGCAGGCGGAGCGCAACCGCAACCAGGACATCTTCCTGCAGGAGGACGGCGTCGTCGTCTGCGCGACGATCGCCTTCGGCATGGGCATCAACAAGCCGGATGTCCGCTTCGTCGTCCATGCCGACATGCCGGGCTCGATCGAGGGCTACTACCAGGAGATCGGCCGCGCCGGCCGCGACGGCCTGCCGGCCGATACGCTGACCCTCTACGGCGTCGACGACATGGCGCTGCGCCGCCGCCAGATCGACGAGAAGCCGATCGACGAGGAGCGCCGGCGGATCGAGCACAAGCGCCTCAACGCCATGATCGACCTGTGCGAATCGGCGCTCTGCCGGCGCTCGGCGCTGCTGTCCTATTTCGGCGAGACGGTGGCGCCATGCCGGCATGGCCAGGCGCCGTTCCGCTGCGACCTGTGCGGCCCGGCGGCGCCCGAACTCGCCGACGCCACGCTCGACGCGCGCAAGCTGCTCTCGGCCGTGATCCGCTCCGGCCAGCGCTACGGCGCCGGCCATCTCGCCGACATCCTGACCGGCACCCCGACCGAGGCGATCCGGCGCCAGAACCATGACGGCCTGAAGACCTTCGGCGTCGGCGCCGACAAGCCCAAGGGCGCCTGGATGGCGCTGGCGCGCAAGCTTTTCGCGGCCGGCGCGCTGGCCGAGGCCAGCACCGAGCATGGCGGCTTCTGCCTGACGGAAAAGGGCGAGGACATCCTGTTCGGGCGCGAGCCGATCGCCCTGCGCCTCGATCCGCTCGCCGAGCGGCGCTCGCGGCGCGGCCAGCGCGAGGCGGCGCGCGCCGACGGGCTCGACGGCGAGACCGCCGCACTGTTCGAGCATCTGCGCCAGCTGCGCCTGACCATCGCGCGCGAGGAGGGCGTCGCCGCCTATATCATCTTCACCGACCGGACGCTGATCGCCATGGCGCGCGAGCGCCCGCCCGGCCTGGAGGAGATGCGCGCCATCGACGGCGTCGGCGAGCGCAAGCTCGCCCAGTACGGCGCGGTTTTCCTGGATGCGATCGCGACGTTTTCGGGCTAAATCCGCCGCCTCTCGCGTACGCGTGCGTGCGCACGTGAAAAAGCCATCCTGAGCGCCTATATTCGCAAACCGAATCAAGCTCATCGCGGGCGCCACGCTCGCCCGCCGAAGGATCCTGTGCATGACAGACGCTACCTCCGGCGCCGAAGACTACGGCGCCGACTCGATCAAGGTGCTCAAGGGCCTCGACGCGGTCCGCAAGCGCCCGGGCATGTATATCGGCGACACCGATGACGGCTCGGGCCTGCACCACATGGTCTACGAGGTGGTCGACAACGCCATCGACGAGGCCCTCGCCGGCCATGCCGACCTCGTCACGGTGACCCTCAACGCCGACGGCTCGGTCACGGTCAGCGACAATGGCCGCGGCATCCCGACCGACATCCACAGCGAGGAAGGCATCTCGGCGGCCGAGGTCATCATGACCCAGCTGCATGCCGGCGGTAAGTTCGACCAGAACTCCTACAAGGTCTCCGGCGGCCTGCACGGCGTCGGCGTCTCCGTGGTCAACGCGCTCTCGGTCTCGCTCAAGCTGCGGATCTGGCGCGGCGGCAAGGAGCATTTCATGGAGTTCCGCCACGGCGAGGCGGTGGCGCCGCTCGCCGTCGTCGGCCCGGCCGGCGACAAGCGCGGCACCGAGGTGACCTTCCTGCCCTCGCAGGAGACCTTCACCATGGTCGAGTTCGACTACAAGACGCTGGAGCACCGGCTGCGCGAGCTCGCCTTCCTGAACTCGGGCGTCCGCATCGTGCTGACCGATGCGCGCCATGCCGAGGTGGTCCGCGAGGAGCTGATGTACGAGGGCGGCGTCGAGGCCTTCGTGCGCTATCTCGACCGGGCGAAGACACCGGTGATCGAGAAGCCGGTCATGCTGAGCGCGGAGAAGGACGGCATCACCGTCGACGTCGCGCTGTGGTGGAACGACAGCTACCACGAGAACGTGCTCTGCTTCACCAACAACATCCCGCAGCGCGACGGCGGCACCCATCTCGCCGGCTTCCGCGCCGCGCTGACGCGCCAGGTCACGGGCTATGCCGAGAGTTCCGGCATCGCCAAGAAGGAGAAGGTCACGCTCACCGGCGACGATTGCCGCGAGGGCCTGACCGCGATCGTCTCGGTCAAGGTGCCCGACCCGAAATTCTCGTCGCAGACCAAGGACAAGCTGGTCTCCTCGGAGGTCCGCCCCGTCGTCGAGAACGTCGTCAACCAGGCGCTCTCGACCTGGCTGGAGGAGCATCCGAACGAGGCCAAGACCATCGTCGGCAAGGTCGCGGAAGCCGCCGCCGCCCGCGAGGCGGCGCGCAAGGCGCGTGACCTCACCCGCCGCAAGGGCGCGCTCGACATCGCCTCGCTCCCCGGCAAGCTCGCCGACTGCCAGGAGCGCGACCCGGCCAAGTCCGAACTCTTCATCGTCGAGGGCGATTCGGCCGGCGGCTCGGCCAAGCAGGGCCGCGCCCGCGAATACCAGGCGGTCCTGCCGCTGCGCGGCAAGATCCTGAACGTCGAGCGGGCGCGCTTCGACAAGATGCTGTCGTCCGACCAGGTCGGCACGCTGATCACCGCGCTCGGCACCGGCATCGGCCGCGACGAGCGGGATTCCGGCGCCTTCAACCTCGAGAAGCTGCGCTACCACAAGATCGTGATCATGACCGACGCGGACGTGGACGGCGCCCATATCCGCACGCTGCTGCTCACCTTCTTCTACCGGCAGATGCCTGAGCTGATCGAGCAGGGCCATCTCTTCATCGCCCAGCCGCCGCTCTACAAGGCGACGCGCGGCAAGTCGCAGACCTATCTCAAGGACGAGCGCGCGCTCGAGGACTATCTGGTCGACGGCGCGCTCGACGGCGCGGTCTTCCGCACCGGCGACGGCAGCGAGCGCGGTGGCGCCGATCTGCGCGCCCTGATCGAGGAGGCCCGCAGCATCCGCCAGACGCTGTCGCAGCTGCACTCGCGCTATGACCGGCGCGTGGTCGAGCAGGCGGCGATCGCCGGGGCGCTGCGGCCGCAGGGCGAGCGCAGCGAAGCCGAGCTCGCCGAGGCGGCGTCTTATGTCGGGCGCCGGCTCGACGCGATCTCCGACGAGCTCGAGCGCGGCTGGGACGGCAAGGCCGCGGATGGCGGCTTCGTCTTCTCGCGGCTGGTGCGCGGCGTGAAGCAGGTCGTCGCCCTCGACTCCGGCCTGCTCGCCAGCGCCGAGGCGCGCAAGCTCGATGCAGCGGCGCCCGCCCTGCAGGAGGCCTATGCCAAGCCGGGCGTGCTCAGCCGCAAGGGCGACGACCATATCGTCAACGGTCCCTCGGACCTGTTCGACGCGGTCAACGCCATCGGCCGCAAGGGCGTGACGCTGCAGCGCTACAAGGGCCTCGGCGAGATGAACCCGGAGCAGCTCTGGGAGACGACGCTCGACCGCGACGTGCGCTCGCTGCTGCGCGTGCGCAACGACCAGAACGACGAGGCCGACGACCTGTTCGTCAAGCTGATGGGCGACGTGGTCGAGCCCCGGCGCGAGTTCATCCAGAACAACGCGCTGAACGCGACCGTCGATACCTGAGCCGGCAGCTGCGGCCCGCCGCGAGGCGGGCCGGTCTCAGAAGCCTTCCGGCAGCGTTCCGCTGCCAAAAAAGTCGGTCTGCCGGGTCTGGCTGTTGATCCCCGAGCGCACATAGGCCGGCCCGCCCTCGCGGGCCGGCGGCAGGCCGAGCTGGAGATCGCCCCGGTCCGGCGGCGGCGCCGTCCGCACCGCGCGGGTGCGGATCGGAGCGGGCTCCGACACGGCCATCGGCTCCTCGCGCGAGACGCAGCCACCCAGCAGGGCGACGAGGAGGGCGGCGACGCCGGAGCGATAGAGAGTCATGGTTCTTCCAGTGCGGGCGGGCCGGCAGCGGGTGCCGGAACAGATCAGCCGCAACCTGCATGACCGGAGCGGTCGGCGCAAGCTCCGGGGCGAGCCTCACCGGTGCGTCAGGCGCCGGTCGACGCGCATCATCAGGGCGTTGCAGGTGACCGCGAAGACGGTGAGCAGCAGGGCGATCGCCATGATCGTATCGATCTGGCCGAGATTGATCGCGCTGGTCAGCAGGAAGCCGAGGCCGCGCTGCGAAGCGAACATCTCGCCGATCAGCACGCCGAGCAGCGTCAGCGAGAAGCCGAGGCGGACGCCTGAGACGATCTCGGGCAGGATCGCCGGCATGATCACGGTGAAGGCGCTCTGCGAGGGCGAGAGCCGCATCACCTGCGAGGTGCGGCGATAGACCGGCTTCATCTGGCGGATCGCGTTCATCGAGAACAGCGTGATCGGGATGAGGCCGTGCATCACGCCGAAGGCGATCTTGGCGGAGATGCCGAGGCCGAAGCAGAGCAGCACCAGCGGATAGAGCACGACCTTGGGGATCGAATAGAGCGTGGTCAGGATCGGCTCGGCGACGTTGCCGGCGAGCCTGCGCACGCCGAGCACGATGCCGAGCGCGATGCCGCCGGCGAGCGAGAGCGCGAAAGCGGCGAGGAAGGCGCGCATCGTCTCGGAGATGTTGAGCCAGAATTCGCCGGTCGCGAGCAGGGAGGCGAGCTTGCCGACGGTCTGCACGGGCGAGGCCAGCGAGGAGGCGCCGACCAGGAGATGCAGGCCCTGCCAGAGCACGAGGATGGCGAGGAGGACGAGGAGGGTGCCGGCGGATCGCGGCATGAGGCTGGTCATGGCGTCACCGCTGCCGGCGCGCCTGCAGGCGCCGGTCGATGCTGTTGAGGAGGGTGTTGACGACGGTGACGACGATGAGGACCAGCAGCATCAGCGCGTACATGGGACCGTTCTCGAACAGGTTGTACGCATAGGCGATGGCATAGCCGACGCCGGCCCCCGAGAGGATGAACTCCGAGGCGATGACGCCGATGAAGGAATAGGCGACCGAGAGCTTCACGCCCGTGAAGAGATAGGGCGTCGCCGCCGGCAATTCGATCAGGAGCGCGGTCCCGAGCCGCGACATCCGGTAGATCTGGCCGGTCTTGCGCAGGACGCGCGGGATGCGGTCGAGCCCGTTCAGCGTCGCGGTGACCATCGAGACGATGGCGAGCAGGACCGCGATGGCGATGATCGAGGCCGAGCCGACGCCGAACAGGGTGATGAAGATCGGATAGAAGACGAAGGTCGGGACGGCGTAGTAGCTCGCCAGCAGCGGCTCGATCGCATCGCGCAGGCCCGGCAGCGAATAGATGATCACGCCGGCCGCGAAGCCGAGAAGGACCGAGAGCACGGTCGAGATCGCGATATTGGTGAAGGTGAGCCGGATATCGGCCGAGTACTGCCCGGAGGCGAGGATCCTGCCGAGCTCGACCACCATCTCCGACGGAGCGATCATCACCATGCGCGGGATGCTGCCGAGGCGGCAGAGCAGCTCAACCAGCAGGATCATCGCGACGACGACGACGACCCGCAGCAGCTTCTCGGACATGGCTCAGCCCTTTCCGGCCGACATGATCTTCAGGGCCTCGACCCTGAGCTTCTCCCAGAGGCGGGCGGTGATGTCGCCGAAATGCGGGGTCGAGACGACGCGGCTGTCGCGGTCCTTCTCCCAGCCGGTCTCGACGAAGTCGATGAAGGTGCCCGGCCTGGTCGACATCACGCCGACCCGGTCGGAGAGCATCGCCGCCTCGTCGAGCGCGTGGGTGATCAGCAGGATGGTCGCCGAAGTCTCGCGCCAGAGCCGGAGCAGTTCGTCGCCCATCAGCAGGCGGGTCTGCTGGTCGAGCGCGCCGAAGGGCTCGTCGAGCAGGATGAGGCGCGGCTGCATCACCAGGGTGCGGGCGATGCAGACGCGCTGGCGCATGCCGCCGGACAGCTGGGCCGGATAGGAGGCCGCGAAATCCTTCAGCCCCATGAAGCCGACGGCATAGTCGACGCGGCGCGCGATCTCGGCCGGATCAACGCCGGCGCGGCGCAGGCCGAAGGCGACATTGTCGCGCACGTTGAGCCAGGGGAAGGAAGCGTCCTCCTGGAAGACGACGCCGACGCCGTCGGGGACGCCCCGCACCGGCTTGCCCTCGAACTCGGCCGTGCCCGATTGCGGAGCGCTCAGGCCGGCGAGGATGTCGAGCAGGGTGGACTTGCCGCAGCCGGACGGGCCGACGACCGAGAAGAACTCGCCCCTGGCGAGGTCGAGGTCGACCGGGCCGAGCGCGTGCAGCGTCGATTTCGGCAGCTCGAAGACCCGGGTGACGCCGCGCAGCCTGGCATGGGCGGGGGCGGCGGCCTGCGGCGCGAGCGGCACGATCCGGGCCCCCGACGCCGCGCTCATTGCTTCGCCTGGAGGTCGGCCGGAAGGTAGGATTTGTCGAGCACGGCCGACCAGTCGACATCGGCCTTGATCTCGCCGATCAGCTTCAGGCCGTCGACCATGCGGTTGAGCTCCTCGAGATTGAACTCGCCCTCGCTCCACATCTTCGGCGGGATCATGTTGTCGACCGCTTCCTTGGCGATGGCCGGCTCGAGCTTGTAGAGCTTCTCGATGATCCTGGCCGTCTCGGCCGGGTCCTTGTAGATCGCCTGCACCCCGGCGCGGCGGCCGGCGATGATCGCCTTGAGCTTGGCGGGGTTCTCCTGCGCGAATTTGCGCGTGGTGATGCCGACCGAGGTCGTCATCGGCTTGAGGACGTCGCCGGCCCTGTAGAGCGTGCGGTACTTGTCCTTGCGGATGATCGAGAGCGGCTCGATCAGCACCGAGCCGACGACGGCGTTCTGCTCGAGCATGGTCAGCGCCGGGACATAGCCGCCGGCGGCGACGCGCTGGACCTTGCCCTGGTCGACGCCCTTCTCGCGCAGCACCATCAGCAGGAGCATTTCCGAGACCGATTTCGGCGAGGTGATCGCGACCTTCTTGCCGGCGAGGTCCTCGACGCCCTTGAGCTCCGAGCCCGGCATGACGACCATCGACGCCTCGGCGACGCTGCGCGTGCCGGTATTGACGATGATCAGGTCGAGCCCCTGCGCCTTGGCGGCGAGCGCGGCCGAGACGGCGACCTCGCCATAGGGGGTCGCGCTGGCGAGGATGTTGCGCACCGTGGTGCCGCCGCCGCCCGAGCCGATGATGCCGGTGATGTCGATGCCGGCCTGCTTGAACAGGCCCTTCTCCATCGCCACCGCATAGGGCGCGCCATACATGCTCGCGCCCCATTGGGTGACGGAGATCTCCTCGGAGCGTACCGGCGCCTGGAGAGCGAGCAGGGCGGCCGCGGCCAGCACCGCGAGGCGATTGAACGGAACCAGGGCAGGCCAGGCAATCATGTCACTCTCCCGTTGCGGCATGCCGCCGATCGTTATCGTTGCAGCAGGCCGGAGGTTCGCGTTCGAATTTCATTTGTATGCAAACAACGATCTCAACGGAGTTCGAGCTTGTCAAGCGATTTGAGATCATGGCCTTGCCGAGCCCGAGGCTCGGCGCGAGAGCGAGACTATAGCGCCCGATCCCGTTCGCAACCGCGAAAACGAAACCGGCTGAAACAGCCGTCAGCGGGGCGAATCCTGGGCAAATCGACGTGCCGGAGCGGGCTGTCGGCGGCACCACCGCAGGGCGGAGGGAGCGCGCGCCGCCCGATCGAGCCGCAATCGGGGCGGCGAACAGAGGGCCGGAGACCTGGCCCGGCGCCATTGTCTCATTTGTATGCAAATGACCAGGAAAGCGGCTCGCCCTGCTTTCGCCAGGACGCAGGCACCCATTGCCGGGCGGACCCGCGCCCCGTGACTCGACTCCGGTGCAACGCTAGGCAACCATAGGTTGCTTAGCTGCGGCACCGACAGCCACAGCGGGGGGATGGTGATGGGGGCTCGACCTTGGCCGCTGGACGGCGCAAGCCGGGAGAACGCGTTCGGGCTGCCCGACGAGATCGCCTTTCTGGCCGATCACGGCGTGCCGATGGCGCGCCTGCTGGAGGCCGCCCGACTCGCGGAGCGGATCGGCGTCCCGCCGAGCCGGCAGGTGATCGCATCGGGCCTCGTCTCCGAGGTCTATTTCTACCGGGCACTGGCCGCCGAGCTGCAGCTTCGCTTCCAACCTCAGCCACCGCCTCTGCAGCCCGGCGGCGAGATCGCTTCGATCCTGCGCGAGGGGCTGGTCACCGCCTGTCCCAGCCCGGGCAACCCGCGACGCTTCATCGCCGCGCCGCCGCCCGGACGCGCCCTGCGGCGCTTCCTCGCGGCCGGCGCTCGTGCGCGCCGGGACGTCGTCGTGCTGGCGCCGTCGGCCCTGGCCGCCGGAGTGCGGCGGATCAACGCCGGGGCGCTGGCCAGGGAAGCGGCCTGGCTCGACGAGGCCGGCCTGCGGCGCTTCAGCGCCCGGACCGGCCCGAGCCGGGTCCAGAAGGCCCTGGCCTTCGCGCTGCTCGGCGGCCTCCTGCTGCTCGGCATCGTCGCGCCGGCGGCCGCGCTGATCGCGATCGCCGTCACGCTCGGCCCGCTCTTCCTCGCCGCCGTGCTCCTGCGCCTGGCCGCGGCCATGGAGAAGCCTGCGCCCGATCCGTGGCGGACGCATCGCTGGCAGCTCGATGACGGCCGTCTGCCGGTCTACACCGTCGCAGTCCCGCTCTTCGGCGAGGAGGCGGTGCTCGACCAGCTGATCGATGCCCTCGCGGCGATCGACTACCCGCCTGCCAAGCTCGATATCCGCATCCTGGTCGAGGACGTCGACCTCGGGCTGCGCCGCGCGCTCGCGGCCCGCATGCTGCCGCCCTTCATCGAGGTGATGGTCGTGCCGCCCGGCCAGCCTCAGACCAAGCCGCGGGCCCTCAACCTCGCACTGGCCGAGGCACGGGGCGAGCTGTTCACCATCTTCGACGCGGAGGACATTCCCGATCCGCGCCAGCTGCGGCTGGCCGCCGCCCGCTTCCTGCGTTCGGACGACGATCTCGTCTGCCTGCAGGCCCATCTCGTCGTCGACAATACCGAGGACAGCTGGCTCACCGGCTGCTTCGCTCTCGAATATGCCGGGCTGTTCGACGTCTTCAACCCGGGCCTGCTGCAATCCGGCCTGCCGATCATGCTCGGCGGGACGTCGAACCATTTCCGGACCGCGGCCTTGCGGCGCGTCGGCGGCTGGGACCCGTGGAACGTCACCGAGGATGCCGATATCGGCTTCCGGCTGGTGCGGACCGGCGGCTACATGGCCGACCTGCCGTCGCGCACGCTGGAGGAGGCGCCGGCGACGCTGCGCGCCTGGCTGAAGCAGCGCCGGCGCTGGCACAAGGGCTATCTGCAGACCGCGATCAGCCATCTGCTGGCGCCGCGGCGGCTGCTGCGGGAGGCCGGCCCGGCCGCGACGCTCACCTTCCTGGCGCTGGTGCTCGGCACCCTGTTCAGCACGCTCGGCTATCCGTTCTTCATCGCGGCGACCCTCGCCGCCTGGCTCGAGGGCTCGCTGTTCACGACCGAAAGCCTGCCCGGCGCGCTGCTGTCATCGCTGGCGCTCGTGCTCGCCGGCACCGGCACCTGCACCGTCTTCCTCCTGCCCGCGCTCGGCGCCTGGCGGCGCGGCACGCCCGATCTGTGGCGCTGGCTGCCGCTCCTGCCCGCCTACCACCTGCTGACCTCGCTCGCGGCGTGGCTCGCCCTGTACGACTACGGCAGGCGCCGCTTCGCCTGGAACAAGACCATGCACGGCCTCGCCCGCTCCTCACGCTATCGCGATATACGAGCTAGAGGTGACGCAGCCACTCCTGCGCCGCCTCGGCCGGCGGGCGCTCGATATTGAAGGCGCCGACGAAGCCGCCGTTCCTGTCCATCAGATAGACGAGGGCGGTGTGGTCCATGGTGTAGTCGCCGTCCTTGAGCGGGACCTTGCGGGCATAGGCACGATAGGCCTTGATCGTGGCGTCGATCGCGGCGCGGTCCCCGGTCAAGCCGACGATGCGCGAATCGAAGGAGCCGAGATAGCTCTTCATCGTCTCGGCCGTGTCGCGCTCCGGATCGACCGTGATGAAGAGCGCCTTCAGCCTGTCGCCCTTGCTCCCGGCCGCGCGCAGCACCTCGGAGATCTCGAACAGCTTGGTCGGGCAGATGTCGGGACAATGGGTGAAGCCGAAGAAGACCAGGAAGGGTGCGCCGCGCAGATCCTTGTCGGTCAGGGTCGTGCCGTCCGAGGTGGTGAGGGAGAACGGGCCGCCGACGCTGGAGGTCTGTCCGTCCTGGCGGGAGGGCGGCGCGAAGGTGATGAAGGCCGCTGCGGCAAGCGCGGCGGCACCGAGCAGGAAGACCAGCAGAGGCAGAAGCAGGCGGCGGTTCACGACAGATCCTCGGGCTCGGACGAAACGCCGCTCAGAAGCAGGCGAGGAGCGCTGCGATCAGGCCGTCGGTGAACAGCCGGTCGCCCTCGCGCCACCAGAGCAGCAGGCCTGCCGCCAGCAGCAGCCCGACGCCACCGGCGAGAAGCCAGAGGCCGAGCCGGGGAGCCGGGGCTGCCTCCTGCGTCCCGATCTGCGGAGATGCGCTCATGGGGTGCAATCTAGCGCCGCTGACGGGCGGCCGGAAGCTGCGTTCGTGCCGCAGGGACATGCGGCAGGTCGCGGAGCGGACGACGCCGGAGGATTTTGGAGCGGGCGATCGGGATCGAACCGACGACATTCAGCTTGGGAAGCTGACGTTCTACCACTGAACTACGCCCGCGCTCCTGCCCGTATAGCCGGGCGGAGCGGCCGGCGGCAAGCCGGTCATGCAGAGATTTCCGCCTGGGCGGCGGAACCGCGCCGGACCCCTGTCGTCCGGCGCAGCTCCGTTCGGAAGCTGGATGCCTTACCAGCAGCCGTAATAGCCGCAGCCATAGTAGCCGTAATGGCGGCGCGAGGACGCCGCGATGACGGCGCCGCCGACCGCGCCGGCGACGACGCCGGCGGCGACCGCGTTGCTCGCTTGGGCATTCGAGCGGCGGAAGCTCTGGAAGACCTCGCTGCGGCAGCGCTCGAAGGCGCGGGTGCCGGGCTTGTGGCCGGCATCGATGCAGACGGTGTCGGCTTCCGCGGCCGATTGCTCGACGGTCTGGCAGCCGCCGAGAGCGGCGGCGAGGACACCGGCGATGATGAGGGCGCGCATGAAAAATCCTTTCCCTGTAGACGTTGGCCACGAAAGCCAGTGAGCGGAAGGCGGTCGACTGCCTTCCGCCGGTGACACAAGCATGAACCCGCCGCAGGCCAGAGGCCGGCGCCGTCCTCCGCGCTTGCTGCCATCTGACACGGAATCGCCATCTTGTCGCCCCGAACCTTGCCGTACCGGCAGGCTTTCGGGACCGCGGACGCCATTTTCGGCTAATGGGAGGTTGATCCGGCCGCGCCTGGCACGGAGCCCGATCCGATCATGCCGGGCCGGTAGGCCACCCGGCTGGCCGCTCAGGGCGAGCGGAAATGCTTGGAGAGCTTCAGCGCCTGGCCCTGATAGTTCGATGTGCCGATCGCGCCGTAGAGAGCGTCGGGCTCGGCGGCCATGCGTTCGAAAGCGAGGCGCCCGACGACCTGTCCATCCTCGAGCAGGAAGGGAACCTCGTGGCTCCTGACCTCGAGCACGCCACGGCTGCCGGGCACGCCGCCGGTTCCGACGCCGAAGCCCGGATCGAAAAAGCCGGCATAATGCACGCGGAACTCGCCCATGGCCGGGTCGATCGGCGCCATCTCGGCGGCGAACCCAGGCGGGATGTGAATCCGCTCCTTCGAGACGAGGATGTAGAACTGGTGCGGATCGAGGATGAGCCGCTTGCGCCGGGCCGGGATCGGCGTCCAGAAATCGTCGATCTCATAGGCGCCGATCCGGTCGACATCGATCACGTCGGTGAAGCGCTGCGCCTGATAGCCGATGATCTCTCCCTCGGCGTCGCCGAGATGGATGCTGAAGATCAGGCCGTTGCGGATCGTCGCGGGACCGTCGACAAGCGGCGTGCGACGATGAACCTCGCGCAATTCGCGATCGGAGACGCGAAAGCCCTCGGCCTCCTCCTGCCCGGATCCGCGGCGGCGAAAGCGCAGCTGGTTGAGGCGGCTGCCCTTGCGGACCTTGATCGAGAAGCTCGACGGCGAGATCTCGGCGTAGAGCTTGCCGGAATAGCCGCCGGCGACGCTGTCGAAGGCCTCGCTATGGTCGGCGATCAGGCGGGTGAAGACGTCGAGCCGCCCGGTCGAGCTCTTCGGATTGGCGAAGGCGGAGATGGTCGCCGGCAATTCATGCAGGGATTCCATCAGCTCGACGACATAGACGCAGTTCTTCTCGAGGATCGCGCCCTCCTCGAGCGAGACCTCGTCCTGGGTCAATTCGGCGAGCATCTGGGCCACGCTCTTGTGCGGCCCGGGCAGGAAGCTGGCGCGCACGCGATAGGCCTTGTGGCCGAGCCGCAGGTCGAGGCTCGCCGGCTGGTACTGGCTCTCGGCGAAGGCGCCCGAGGTCGAGCGGACCATGCCGCGATGGACGAGCTCGCGGATGTCCTGGCGCGGCAGAACGCCGGAGGGGCCGGCGAGCGGGGCCGGCGCGTCCGCGATCTCGGCCAGCATGTCGGGCGATGTCGCCATGGCGCTATCAGACCACCTTCAGCAATGCGGCGCAAAGCCGGCCTCCGGGCCGCCGCGAGATTGATCGTCCTTCTTGCCGCGCCGGGACGCGGCTGGCGAGTCCGGCGTCGCGTTGTCCACATGCCTGCCCGCGTTCCCGCCGGCGAGCGGGCGAGCCACGGCCGGCATTGACGCTGCGCCGGAGCACGCTCTAACAAGGCCGTCCCGCCGCACCGGCGCGAGCCATGCGGAGGCGGCACGGAGCCGCGAACATGTACCAGGCCGAAACGCACGGCGTGCGCGTCACCGCCTCGCCCAAGTTCATGGACAGCGAATCCACGCCCGATCAGGGCCGCTATTTCTGGGCCTACACGATCGAGATCGAGAATCGCTCGCAGCGCACCGTGCAGCTGATGACGCGCCATTGGGTGATCACCGACGGCCGCGGCGAGGTGCACGAGGTCCGCGGCGACGGCGTCATCGGCCAGCAGCCGGTGCTGCAGCCGGGCGAGCGCTTCAGCTACACTTCCGGCTGCCCGCTGATGACGCCAGACGGCAGCATGCGCGGCTTCTACGCCATGCTCGGCGAGGACGGCACGATCTTCGATGTCGAGGTGCCGCTCTTTCCGCTCGATTCGCCCTATGTGAAGAAGGTCCTGCATTGACTACCGCAACACCGACCGGGCAGCGCTACCAGCCGCTCGACATGCTCGCCCGCCTCGTCGCCTTCGACACGGTGAGCCACAAATCCAATCTCGAGCTGATCGCCTTCGTCGAGGATTACCTCGCAGGCTGGGGCGTGCCCTCGGTGCGCTTCCCCAATGCGAGCGGCGACAAGGCGGCGCTCTTTGCCACGATCGGCCCGCAGGGCAAGGGCGGCATCGTGCTCTCCGGCCATACCGACGTCGTGCCGGTGGAGGGCCAGGCCTGGTCCCGCGATCCGTTCACGCTCCATATCGAGGACGGCCGGGCCTATGGCCGCGGATCCGTCGATATGAAGGGCTTCGTCGCGCTGGCCCTGGCGCTGGTGCCGGATTTCCTGGCGGCCAAGCTCAGCACGCCGATCCACCTGTTCTTCTCCTATGACGAGGAGGTGACCTGCCTCGGCGTCGTCGACGGCATCGCCGCCATGGGCAGGAGCCTGCCGAAGCCGCGCGCCGTGATCGTCGGCGAGCCGACCTCGCTCGAGCTCGCCGACGCGCACAAGGGCATCCGCACCTTCTTCACCACGGTCACCGGTTTCGCCGCGCATTCCTCGAAGCCGCATCTCGGCGCGAGCGCGGTCCATGCCGGCACCCGGCTCGCCGCCGGCCTCGTCGCCATGGCCGACGAGCGCGAGGGCCGCATCGACGCGAGCGGCCGGTTCGACCCGCCCTACGACACCGTCCATATCGGCAAGTTCCATGGCGGCATCGCCCGCAACATCCTGGCCGATCGCTGCGATCTGGCCTGGGAGGTGCGCACCCTGCCGGGCTCCGACCCCGAGGAGGTGCCGGCCCGCTTCGCCGCGCTGTCGCAGGAGGTGCTGGCGCGGATGCGCAGGACCGCGCCCTCGGCCGCGATCGAGACGGTGATGAGCTCGGACGTGCCCGGCCTCGCCCCGGACCCGGGCTCGGAGGCCGAGCGGCTGGCGATGCGGCTCGCCGGACGCAACCGCACCATCGCCGTCGCCTACGCCACCGAGGCCGGGCATTTCCAGCGCGCGGGCCTGCCGACCATCGTCTGCGGCCCCGGCTCGATCGATCAGGCGCACCAGCCCGACGAATTCATCACGCTGGAGCAGTTCGCCGCCGGCGAGGCGTTCATGCGGCGCCTGATGGAGGAATGCCGGGTAGGGTAGAGCGTCATTCTCGGCGGAGCGCAGCGCAGACCCGAGAATCTACCGCCAAGAGCGCGCCAATCCGCGCCTCCTCCGGCCTGAGATGCTCGGGTCGAGCCCGAGCATGACGCGCGCCTATTGTTCGGCCGTGATCTCCGCCTCGACCTCGGCCGGATCGAAGTCGTAGCGGCGCGAGCAGAACTCGCAGGTCACCCCGAGCGTGCCGTCATCGGCGATCATCGCCTGGCGGTCATCGGCGGAGAAGCCTCTGAGCATGCCGAGCACGCGCTCGCGCGAGCAGCGGCAGGCCTCGTGCACCGCGACGGGCTCGAAGACATGCGCGCCGCGCTCGTGGAAGAGCCGGTAGAGCAGGCGCTCGCTTTCCAGCAGCGGATCGAGCAGCTCGTGATGCTCGATCGTCTCGACCAGCGAGCGCGCCTCCGTCCAGGCGTCGTCGCTGACGCCGTCATCGTCGCCGGCGGCGAGGATCTCATGGCCCTCCGGCGCGTCGCCGGGATGGAGATCGGCGGCACGCATGCGCTCGGGCGAGTTCGGCATGAACTGCACGATCACCCCGCCGGCGCGCCAGGCGAGGCCGGCGCCGGTGAGGACGCTGCCGACGCCGAGACGGATCCGGCTCGGAATCTGCTCGGACTGGCGGAAATATTGATGGCCGGCCTCGTCCAGCCCCTGGCCGTCGAGGGCGACGATGCCCTGATAGCGCGTCGCCTCCGAGCCCTGGTCGACGGTCATGGCGAGATGGCCCTTGCCGAGCAATTCGCCGGTCGAGAGCGCATTGTCGTCCATCGCCGCCGCGAGCCGGTCGGCGTCGTAGCGGGCCATGGCGCGGTAATTGTCGGGCGCGACGAAATCGACGACCAGCATCGGCACCGGGCCGTCGCTCTTGGTTTGGAGCTGGAAGCGGCCCTCGCCCTTGAGCGTGCTGCCGAGCATGACGGTCAGCGCCGCGGCCTCGGCGAGGACGCGCGCGACCGGCTCGGGATAGTGATGCCGCTCCAGGATCCGGTCGAGCGAGGGGCCGAGCCTGACGACCCGGCCGCGAACGTCCAGTGCCGGGACCGTGAAAGGCAGGACCCGGTCGTCGGGCGCGCCGGCCGGCGAGGCGCCGGCCATCAGGCCGCCACCGCGCCGAAGCACCAGGCCAGGATGCCCTTCTGGGCATGCAGCCGGTTCTCGGCTTCGTCGAAGACCGCCGATTGCGGGCCGTCCATGACCTCGTCGGTCACTTCCTCGCCGCGCGTCGCCGGCAGGCAGTGCATGAAGATCGCGTCCGTCCCGGCGCGGCCGAGCAGGCGCTCGTCGACCTGATAGGGCCGCAGCAGATTGTGGCGCGTGCCTTCCTCGTCGCCCATCGAGACCCAGCAATCGGTGATGACGCAGTCGGCGCCCTCGACGGCGGCCTCGGGGCGGGTCGTCAGCTGCAGCCGGGCGCCCTGCTTGCGGGCCCAGTCGAGCAGGGCCGGCGGAGGCGCGAGCTCCTCCGGCGTCGCGATGGCGAGCTCGAAATCGAGCCGGCCGGCGGCGTGGACCCAGGAGGTCAGGACGTTGTTGGTGTCGCCGGTCCAGGCGATGCGCTTGCCCTTGATCGGGCCCTTGCGCTCCTCGAAGGTCATGACGTCGGCCATGACCTGGCAGGGATGCTGGCGCTTGGTGAGGCCGTTGATCACCGGAACCGTGGCGTATTTCGCCATCTCGACCACGGCGTCGTGATCGAGCATGCGGATCATGATCGCATCGACATAGCGCGAGAGCACGCGCGCCGTGTCGGCGATGGTCTCGCGCTCGCCGAGCTCGATCTCCTGCCCGGTGACCATCATCGGCGAGCCGCCGAGCTCGCGGATGCCGACGTCGAAGGAGACGCGGGTCCGGAGCGAGGGCTGCTCGAAGATCATGGCGACGACCTTGCCCTCGAGCAGGCGGTCGCCGGCGGCCGCGGGCGTGCGCCGGCGCGCCTTGATGTCCTCGCCGGCCTTGAGGATGGCGCGGAGCTCTCCGGCGGAGAAATCCGAGAGATCGAGAAAGTGACGCGTCGCAGTCATCGTCTTCACTCCGCCGCCGGCCGGGCGAGCGCTGCCTCGACCGCCCCCGCAGCCTTGTCGAGCCGGGCCACCGCTTCGGCCACCTCGCCCTCGCCGATGATCAGCGGCGGCAGCAGGCGAACGACATTGTCGCCGGCCGCGACCACCAGCAGGCCGGCGGCCCGGGCCTGGGCGACGAAATCGGTGTTCGGCGTCTTCAGCTTGAGGCCGAGCATCAGCCCCTCGCCGCGGATCTCCTCGATCACCTGCGGATGCTGATCCTTGAGCTGGGCGAGCGACTGGCGCAGGCGCAGCGCCGTCTTCTGGACATGCTCGAGGAAGCCCGGCGCCAGCACGACATCGAGCACGGCGTTGCCGACCGCCATGGCGAGCGGGTTGCCGCCGAAGGTGGTGCCGTGCGTGCCGAGCGTCATGCCGGCGGCCGCCTCCTCGGTGGCGAGGCAGGCGCCCATCGGGAAGCCGCCGCCGATGCCCTTGGCGATCGACATGATGTCGGGGGCGACGCCGGAATGCTCATAGGCGAAGAACTTGCCGGTACGGCCGACGCCGGTCTGGATCTCGTCGAAGATCAGGAGCAGGCCGTGCTCGTCGCAGAGCTCGCGCAGGCGCTTGAGGACGCGCACCGGCACGGCGCGCAGGCCGCCCTCGCCCTGGATCGGCTCGATCATCAGCGCCGCGGTCTCCGGGCCGATCGCGGCCGTCAGCGCCGCCTCGTCGTCGAACGGCACCTGATCGAAGCCCTCGACCTTCGGGCCGAAGCCCTCGATGTATTTCTGCTGGCCGCCGGCGGCGATGGTCGCGAGCGTGCGGCCATGGAAGGCGCCTTCGAAGGTGACGATCCGGTAGCGCTCGGGATGGCCCTTCGCGGCATGGTACTTGCGCGCCATCTTGATCGCGCACTCGTTCGCCTCGGCGCCCGAATTGGTGAAGAAGACGCGGCTCGCGAAGGTCGCCTCGCAGAGCCGGCGCGCGAGCCGCTCGCCCTCCGGCATCGTGTAGAGGTTCGAGGTGTGCCAGATGCGCTGCGCCTGGGCAGTCAGCGCCTCGACCAGATGCGGATGGGCGTGGCCGAGCGCGTTGACGGCGATGCCGGCGCCGAAATCGAGATAGCGCTGGCCGTCGGCGGCGATCGCCCACGGCCCCTCGCCACGCTCGAAGGCGACGGGCGCCCTCGCATAGGTCGGCAGGAGAACGGAAGAAGCGGGAAGGGTGCTCATCGAGCGGAATCCTTGCGGCGAGACAGGGAGGAAGCGCGGAACCTCAGATCGGGAACGGAAATGCGGGGCGTCGGCGGCACAGTGCCGGCATGATGCGACCCGCCGGCGACATTATCGTCGCTGGCCGTTCCCGCCGTCTCGTCGCGCGTCAAGCCGCATCGATGGAAAATCCCGATCGCTTAAAAACATAAGCGCCGCCCCTTGGGGCGGCTGCACCCGGCAACTATGCAAAACCGGCCCGCCCCTGTCAATTGCGCCCGGCTGCCGACGCGGCTCTTCCGGACGACGAGGCCGGTCGCGCAGCGACGGCGATGACCTTCCGGCAGCGTTGCCGAATAGACTCACCGGCGCGCCGTCTGCGGCGATTGGCTGGGGAAAAGCCGGATTACGATTCGCCGACTCTTGTGGCGGAGTCAGGCCATCTTGTATGGTCCTTTTCGTCAGATACGACATCTCGTGCGGCGTCTCCAGTATCGTCAGTCCCGGGCGTAACGGCTTCCGTTTAACCACGGACGCTGCCGGTATCGGATTCCGCCATGATCTCTCCCTATGCCCCGCCGGCACGCCGGCGAGGCATGACGAAGACAGGTGCACTCCATGACCGAAGCCGGAGCCTGGACCGACGAACGCGTCGAACTGCTGAAGAAGCTCTGGAACGACGGGCTGAGCGCCAGCCAGATCGCGGCGGAGCTCGGCAATGTCACGCGCAACGCCGTCATCGGGAAGGTCCATCGTCTCGGCCTGTCGGGCCGGGCCAAGAGCCCGGGCTCGGCAGCGCCGCGCCCGCGCAAGCCGGCCGCCCGCCCGCCGAGCCACCCGGCCGGCCATCACAGCAATGGCGGCGCCGGGCTGACGCGCGGCAACACCGCGCTGGCGCCGCAATTCGCTCCCGAGATCGAAGCCGAGGCGCAGGTCGCACGCGAGCCCGCACCGGCCGAGGACGTGGTCGTGCCCTTCTCCGAGCGGGTCACGATCATGGAGCTGCGCGAATACATGTGCCGCTGGCCGATGGGCGACCCGACCTCGCCGGAATTCCGCTTCTGCGGCGGCCGCAGCGCCACCGGCCTGCCCTATTGCGCCTATCACGCCCGCATCGCCTACCAGCCGGCAGCCGACCGGCGGCGCGACCGGAGGGCGGTACGCGCCTGAGCGGTCAAGCCGACCGCCACGGACACGAAAGCCGGCCGAAAGGCCGGCTTTTTTCATGGATGGAACAGGTGGAGGCGCATGACGACCTCCGCGATCGTGGCGCGCTGGATGGCGCTGGTCGAGCAGGTCCCGCCGGACCGCTATGACCTTGCCGGCGCCGTGCTCTGCCTCGTGGTGCGCCGGCGATGATCGCCGCGCCGCGCCGACGCTCAACCTCCGCGTCTTTCCGGAGCTTCGCGTAGCGAAGAGCCCGGAAAGACGGCGGAGGCGCGTGCCGTCAGCTGCGGGCGAAGGTCTCGTCGAAGGCGTAGCCGGCGCCCCTTACCGTACGCAGCGGGTCCTTGGCATTGGCGGGCGTGATCGCCTTGCGCAGGCGCCCGACATGGACGTCGACGGTACGCTCGTCGATGTAGACGTCGCGGCCCCAGACGGCATCGAGCAGTTGCGCCCGCGAATAGACCCGCCCTGGCGCCTGCATCAGGAATTCGAGCAGGCGGAACTCGGTCGGGCCGAGATGCAGCTCGGCCCCGGCGCGGCGGACGCGCCGCGTCGTGCGGTCGAGCTCGAGATCGCCGGCCGAGAGCAGGCCGGCGACATGGCCGGGCTTGGCCCGGCGCAGCAGCGCCTGGATACGGGCGATCAGCTCGGGCAGCGAGAACGGCTTGACGACGTAGTCGTCGGCGCCGGTGGCGAGGCCGCGCACGCGCTCGGTCTCCTCGCCGCGGGCGGTCAGCATGATGATCGGCACGCGCTCGGTGTCGCGGCGCGCCCGCAGGCGCCGGCAGAGCTCGATGCCGGAGAGGCCGGGCAGCATCCAGTCGAGCAGGACGAGATCGGGCGTGTGGTCGCGCAGATGCAGTTCGGCGTCGTCGCCGCGCGCCACGCTGTCGACCTCGAAGCCTTCCGCCTCGAGATTGTAGCGCAGCAGCAGGGTCAGCGGCTCCTCGTCCTCGACGATCAGGATGCGTGCGGCCATGGTCAGCGCCCGTTCAAACCTCTGCCCGCTCAGCCATTGGCCGCCGGCAGATCGACGAGGATGTTGGTGGTGTCGAGCTTCGGCCGGCTCTCGTCCATGGACTGGCCGGTGACGAGGTAGTGGATGGTCTCGGCGATGTTGGTGGTGTGGTCGCCGATGCGCTCGACGTTCTTGGCGCAGAACAGGAGGTGCGTGCAGAAGGTGATGTTGCGCGGATCCTCCATCATGTAGGTCAGGAGCTCGCGGAACAGCGAGGTGTAGAGCGCGTCGATCTCGTCATCGCGGCGCCAGACCTCCATCGCCTTCTGCTCGTTGCTGGCGGCATAGGCGTCGAGCACGTCCTTGAGCTGGGCCTGGACCAGGCGGCTCATATGCTCGAGGCCGACGACGGCGCGATGCGGCGGCGAGAACTGGCCGGAGATGGCAACGGCGCGCTTGGCGATGTTCTTGGCGAGATCGCCGACGCGCTCGATGTCGGCGGCGATGCGGATCGCCGAGATCAGCTCGCGCAGGTCGTTGGCGAGCGGCTGGCGCCGGGCGATGGTCAGCACCGCCTTCTCCTCGACCTCGCGCTGGAGATTGTCGAGGCGCTGGTCGGCGGTGATGATCTTCTGGGCGAGCGCGGTGTCGCGGCGCACCAGGGCGACGGTGGAGTCGCCGAGCATGCGCTCGGACATGCCGCCCATCTCGGCGAGGCTGCGGCGCAGGCCCTCGAGATCGGCGTCGTAGGAGCGGACGATATGGTCGGACATCGGGGCGTATCCTTCGGGGCTGGCCGACGGTTTCAGGACATCAGCCGAAACGGCCGGTAACGTAGTCCTGCGTCTGCTTCTTGTGCGGGTTCATGAAGATGGTGTTGGTGGCGTCGAACTCGACCACCTCGCCGAGATACATGAAGGCGGTGTACTGCGAGATCCGCGCCGCCTGCTGCATGTTGTGGGTGACGATGACGATGGTGAAATCGCTCTTCAGCTGCTCGAGCAGGTCCTCGATCTTGCCGGTCGAGATCGGGTCGAGCGCCGAGGTCGGCTCGTCGAACAGGATGACCTCAGGCTTCTGCGCGATGGTGCGGGCGATGCACAGGCGCTGCTGCTGGCCGCCCGACAGGCCCATGCCCGAGCTCCTCAGCTTGTCCTTGACCTCGTCCCAGAGCGCGGAGCGGCGCAGCGCGCCCTCGACGCGGTCGTCGAGCTCCGATTTCGGCGGCTTCTCGTAGAGGCGGATGCCGAAGGCGACGTTGTCGTAGATCGACATCGGGAACGGGGTCGGCTTCTGGAAGACCATGCCGACGCGCGAGCGCAATTCGTTCACGTCGACATCGTTGCCGATGATGTTGCGGCCGTCGAGCAGGATCTCGCCGGTGGCCTTCTGCTCGGGATAGAGCGAGTAGATCCGGTTGAAGATGCGCAGCAGGGTCGACTTGCCGCACCCCGAGGGGCCGATCAGCGCGGTGACGTGCCGGTCGCGGAAGTCGAGGTTGATGTTCTTCAGCGCCTTGTGCTCGCCGTAGTAGAAGTCGAGGTTCTTCACGGCAATGCGGACGGGCGCAGCGGCGTCCAGCGTCTGCGGGCTCAGTTCCAGGGTCGAAAGCATCTGCATGGTCCTTCCGATCGGACGCGACTGATCACTTGCCCCCGCGCACGATGCGCCGGGCGATGATGGACAGCACGAGGATTGAGACGGTGATGATCAGCGATCCCGCCCAGGCGAGCTGCTGCCAGTTCTCGTAAGGGGCGGAGGCGAACTGGTAGATCGTCACCGGCAGGTTCGAGACGCCGCCGACCAGGGTCGGCGAGAACCAGAAATTGTTGTTGAGCGCGGTGAAGATCAGCGGCGCCGTCTCCCCGGCGATGCGCGCCAGCGCCAGCAGGATGCCCGTGACCATGCCGGATTTCGCCGCCCGCCAGGTGACCGAGGTGATGACGACCGAGGGCGGGGCACCGAGCGCGGCGCCGGCCTCGCGCAGCGAGCCGGGCACGAGGCGCAGCATGTCCTCGGTGGTGCGCACGATCACGGGGATCGCGATGATGCCGAGCGCGACGCCGCCGGCCCAGCCGGAATAGCCGCGGAACGGCTCGACCATGACGACATAGACGAACAGGCCGATCAGGATCGAGGGCGCCGAGAGCAGGATGTCGTTGATGAAGCGGATCAGCTCGGCGAGCTTGGAGGCCTTGCCGTATTCGGCGAGATAGGTGCCGGCGAGCACGCCCACCGGCGTAGCCACCGCGATCCCGAGGAAGGTCAGCACGATCGAGCCGACGATGGCGTTGGCGAGGCCGCCGCCCTCCGAGCCGGGCCCGGGCGTGACCTGTGTGAAGGTGGCGGCGGACAGCCCGCCGAGACCCTTCACGATCAGCATGCCGAGGATCCAGAACAGCACGACGATGGCGATCAGGGTGAAGCTCGTCGCGATGATCTTCATCAGCCGGTCGGCCATGCGCCGCGAGGAGCGCACGCGGCCCCATTCGACATGCGGCGCGGCCGTGGGCTTGGCGGGTGTCGCCATGGTCATTGTCGAGGCTCCGCTCAGTAGCGCTTGACGCGCGCGACCAGGAGGCGCGCGATCACGAGGACGACGAAGGTGACGAAGAACAGGATGCAGCCGAGCGCGATCAGCGCGTTGAGCTGCAGGCCGAGGGCCTCGTTGAATTCGTTGGCGATGCGCGAGGCGATGGTGGAGCCCGGGTCCATCACCGAGGACGACAGGCGGTTGGCGTTGCCCACCACGAAGGTGACCGCCATGGTCTCGCCGAGCGCGCGGCCGAGGCCGAGCATGACCGCACCGATGATCGAGACGCCGGCCTGGGGGACCAGGACATGGCGCACGACCTCCCAGGTGGTGGCGCCGATGCCGTAGGCGCTCTCGCGCAGCACCGACGGGATCTGGTCGAGCATGTCGCGGGTGATCGAGGCGATGAACGGGATGATCATGAAGGCCAGGATGATCCCGGCGGTGAGAATGCCGAGCCCCGAGGGCGAGCGCGAATAGAGGATGGTGCCGACGACCGGCATGCCCTCGACCAGGTTCGAGAGCGGGATCTGCACATAGGCGGCGAACAGCGGCACGAAGACGAACAGCCCCCACATGCCGTAGATGATCGAGGGCACGGCGGCGAGCAGCTCGATCGCCGTCGAGACCGGCTGCTTGAACCAGGGCGGGGCGAGCTGGGTCAGGAAGACGGCGATGCCGAGCGAGAGCGGCACGCCGACGACGAGCGCGATCAGCGCGGTCGACAGGGTGCCGACGATGGCGGGCCAGGCGCCGTACTGCTCGTTCTGGGTGTCCCAGACGCTGGAGGTGAGGAAGCCGAGGCCGAACTCGCGGAAGGCCGGCCAGCCGCCGACGACCATCGAGACCATGATGCCGGCGAGCAGCACCAGCACGAACAGGGCCGCCACGAGGCTGGCATTGCGGAAGACGAGATCGAAGGTCCCCATCGGGGTCTTGCGGACAGGGGCCGTCAGCGTGCGGTCGATATCGGTTGCTGCGGTCATCTACGGGGCTCCGGCAGACCCCTCGCCCCCGAGCGGGGAGAGGGTTGGGGTGAGGGGCCGCGCGCCGCGTCCCCGGCTTCTCGCTCGCTAAGGGCCGCGACCGACCATCGTCGCGCGGCCCTCATCCGGCCCTTCGGACCACCTTCTCCCGCAAGAGGAGAAGGAAAGGCAAGCGATCAGAAGATCGGCTTGCCCGACGGATCGGTCACGCCCTTCCAGGCATTGCGGACCTGGTCCTTGACGTTGGCCGGCAGCGGCACGTAGTCGAGGTCGAGAGCGAGCTGGTCGCCGTTCTTGTAGGCCCAGTCCACGAACTTCAGCGCGGCCTGCACCTCTTCCGGCTTCTCGGGCTTGGCGTGCACGAGCAGGAAGGTGGCTGAGGTGATCGGCCAGGCCTGGGCGCCCTTCTGGTTGTTCAGCGAGATGCCGAAGCCGGGAGCCTCGTTCCAGTTGGCGTTGGCGGCCGCGGCCTGGAAGGCCTTGTCGTCCGGCGCCGGGAAATTGCCGTCGGCGTTCTTGACCAGGGCATAGGCCAGCTTGTTCTGCTTGGCATAGGCGTATTCGACATAGCCGATCGAATTGGCGACCTGCTTGACCGAGGCCGAGACGCCCTCATTGCCCTTGCCGCCGATGCCGACCGCCCACTGGACCGAGGTGTTGGCGCCGACCTTCGACTTCCAGTCGGCCGAGACGCGCGACAGATAGTCGGTGAACACGAAGGTGGTGCCCGAGCCGTCCGAACGGTAGACCGGGTTGATGTTGGCGTCGGGCAGCTTGAGGTCGCCGTTCAGCGCGACGATCTTGGGATCGTTCCACTTCTTGACGTTGCCGAGATAGATCTCGGCGATCAGCTCGCCCGAGAGCTTGAGCTTGCCGGCTTCGATGCCGGGGATGTTGATGGCCGGGACGACGCCGCCCATCACGGTCGGGAACTGGATCAGGCCGTCCTTGGTCAGGTCCTCGCCCTTGAGCGGAGCGTCGGTGGCGCCGAAGGCGACGGTCTTCGCCTTGATCTGGCGGATGCCGCCGCCCGAGCCGATCGACTGGTAGTTGAGGCCGATGCCGGTCTCCTTCTTATAGGCCTCGGCCCATTTGGAGTAGATCGGGAACGGGAAGGTCGCGCCGGCGCCGGTGATGTCGGCTGCCTGGGCAATGCCGGACAGACCGAGCGACGCGGCCGCGAGAATGAGAAGTTTGCGCATGGGATGTCCTCTTGCGGGTCGCAACTGCAGCGGCCCTGCTAGAACACCGGCTATGTGACAGCTGGATGACAGATAGTCATGAAGCCCCCGGCCGCGCGTCATAAACGATCAATGGACCGGCTGGGGCAGGCGCGGCAGGATCGCCCGGAAGGTCGCGCCCTGGCCGACCGTGCTCTCGATGGTCAGCCGGCCGCGATGGCGCAGCACGATGTGCTTGACGATGGCGAGGCCGAGCCCGGTGCCGCCGGCCTCGCGGCTGGCGGCGGTGTCGACGCGGTAGAAGCGCTCGGTCAGCCGCGGCAGATGCTCCGGCGCGATGCCCGGGCCGTCGTCGCGGACGCTGAGGCTCGCCTCGTCCCCGGCGGTGCCGACGCTGATATCCACCTGGCCGCCGCGCTGGCCGTATTTGATCGCGTTCTCGACCAGGTTCTCCATCAGCCGGAGCAATTCGTCACGGTCGCCGGCGACGGTGACCGGCTGCGGCGGCGTATGCAGCCTGAGCGTGACCTCGCGCTCGCGGGCCATCAGCACGAGCGAATCGAGGATCTCGCGCGCGATGCTGGAGAGATCGACCGGCGTCTCCGGCGCCAGATGGGCGCGCAATTCGATGCGCGAGAGGGAGAGCAGGTCGTCGACGAGGCGGGCCATGCGCAGCCCCTGCTCGCGCATGATCGTCAGGAACCGGTCGCGTGCCGCGGCGTCGTTGCGCGCCGGGCCCTGCAGAGTCTCGATGAAGCCGAGCACGGAGGCCAGCGGCGTGCGCAGCTCGTGGCTGGCATTGGCGACGAAATCGACGCGCATGCGCTCGGTCAGGCGCTGCTCGCTGAGATCCTCGAAGGTCAGAAGCACCGACCGGCGCGGGCCGCCGCCGGCGAGCGCCGCGATATGGATGCGGAAGGTGCGCTCGACCGGCACGCGCTCGATCAGCTCGACGGCGCGGCGGCCGCCCTGGCGCGAGACCTGCTCGATCGCGTCGATCAGGTCGGGATCGCGCATCACCAGAGCGAGCGGCTTGCCGGTGGCGAGCGCCGCGACCAGAACGGGCGCGGTCGGGCTCAGGGCCTGGATCAGGCCCTGGGGATCGAGCAGCACGGCAGGGACGCCGATGGCCTCGATCAGCGCCGCGGTGACCGGTGCCCGGGGATCGACCAAAGCGTGCATGCGGCTCCTGCCCTTCCGGTGCGTGGCCTTTCGGCGAGGCGTCTTAGGCCGGAGCGAGGCGGCAGCGCAATTGCTTCCTGCTCCGGCCGCGGCGGCGCGCCGCCGCGGTCCCGCGATGCGGAGCTCCGCGACTTGCTTGTCCCGTCGCATGGGCCCCCGCGCGAGGCGGTATCCATCGCGCCGGAAAATGCTCTAGCCTTCCGAGCCGGCGCAGGAGACGAAGGCAAATGGCCAAGAAGACCCCCAACGGCACGAAGGCGGGCAACCGCGGCGAGGCCGGCCGGCACGAGCTCGCTTTCGACATCGAGGCGGCGGCCTTGCCGAAATCCATCGACGAGAAGGCCTTCGCCAGCGGCGGCTATCCCTACAATCGCAAGTACAAGCGCAAGCTCTACGAGAAGGAGCTCGAGCCGCTGCAGATCGAGCTGCTGAAGCTGCTCGCCTGGGCGCGCGACAATGGCGAGCGCATCGTCATCGTCTTCGAAGGGCGGGACGGCGCCGGCAAGGGCGGCGCGATCGCGCGCTTCACCCAGCATCTCAACCCGCGCTATGCGCGGATCGTCGCCCTGTCGAAGCCTTCCGACACGGAGAAGGGGCAATGGTATTTCCAGCGCTACGCCGCGGAGATGCCGACCGCCGGCGAGATCGTGTTCTTCGACCGCTCCTGGTACAATCGCGCCGGCGTCGAGCGCGTCATGGGCTTCTGCACGCACGCGCAGTCGGAGGAGTTCCTGCGCGAGGCGCCGGCCTTCGAAGGCATGCTCGCGCGCGACGGCGTCAGGCTGGTCAAGCTCTTCCTGACCATCGGCCGCGAAATGCAGATGAGCCGCCTGCACGCGCGCTGGCACGATCCGCTCAAGCGCTGGAAGCTGTCGCCGATCGATTTCGAGGCACTGCCGCGCTTCGACGACTATTCCGCCGCCTTCGAGCGCATGCTGGAGACGAGCTCGACCGACTGGGCTCCCTGGACCGTGGTTCGTGCCAACGACAAGTTCCGCACGCGGCTGAACGCGATCCGCCATGTGCTCCACGCCGTGCCCTACAAGGACAAGGACGAGGACGCGATCGGCGAGGTCGACCGCAGGATCGTGCTGACCGCGGAAGCGTATCTCAGCAATGGCGGCGAGAGCTGATCGCTCCGCCTCCAGAGACCGTTTCACCGATCAGATTGGTTCGATCTGATCGGATCCGGCTCTAGAGATCGCGCCGCCGGATGCGCCGGACCATCTCGTTCAGGGCCAGCAGCACCAGAGCGAGGATGAAGGGCAGGATGTAGTAGATGATCCGGAAGAGCAGCAGCGCCCCGAGCACCTGCTCGAAGGGCAGGCGGCTGAGCGCGATCAGCATGGTCGCCTCGAAGACGCCGAGTCCGCCCGGGGCATGGCTGGCGATGCCGATCAGGCAGGCGACGATATAGGCCGCCAGGAAGCTCTCATAGGGCAGGTTGTGGCCGCCCGGCAGCAGCACGTAGAGCACCGCCGCCGCGGCGCAGACCTCGCAGGCCCCCAGCAGCATCTGCGCCAGGGTGACGCCGAGGCCGGGCAGCGGCAGATTCCAGCCGCTGACGCGCAAGGTGCGTTCGCCGGTGGCGACCCAGAGGAGGTATCCGAGCGTGCCGAGCGCGACCGCCGCCCCGGCCGCCTGGATCACCAGCGGCGAGGTGCGCGCCAGCTGCGCCACCGACTCCGTGGCGTAGAACAGGCTGGCGCACAGGATCATGCCGAGCCCGAGCCAGAAGGTGAGGCCGGCGATGACGGTGAGGCTCGCGACCTCCGAGGCGCGCACGCCCTTGGCCGAATAGACCCAGTAGCGGACGGTCCCGCCGGTCACGATCGGGAAGCCCAGGGTGAAGGCGACGGAATAGCTGGTGAAGGAGGCGAGCGCCGTGGTCCGGTACGGGATCGAGAGGCCGAGCCGGCGCAGCGCCAGGGCGTCGTAGCCGGTGAGCAGCAGATAGCTCAGCGCGGTGAAGCCGAGCGCGAGCAGGAGCTGGCGCCGGCTGGCATTGGCGAAGGCGCGGGCGAGCTCGCCGGGATCGATCTCGCGGACGATGTAGTAGAGCACCACCAGCGACGCGATGAAGATCACCGAAGAGGCCAGCGGGCCGAGCCACCACCAGCGGCTGCGCCTGCGCAACGGCATTCCTGGCTCGTGCGGGCCGAACGACATCAGCGCTCTTGTCGGGTTGCGCCCGCGCGGCATGCGGCGAGCAGGACGGGTTGCTGTCTGGCCCTGGCGGCCGGCCCCGAGAGATAGCGCCTCCGCCGCGATGCACAAGCCGGCGCGCCGCGGCGAATGCGCGCCATGAGGCCGGCGCAGGGCGCACCGGCCACATGGCCATCATGACCGGAGTGATCAGCCCTGCGCCTCCATCGTCTCCCGAAAGAAGGCCTCGGGACCGTCGATCTCGACCAGCCGCCGCTTGTCGATCCGCCAAAAGCGGTTGCCGACGGTCCGGACGAAGCTACGGTCATGCGAGACCAGCAGGCAGCTGGTCTCGCCGGCGATGAGCTCGGCCTCCAATGCCTCCTGACCCTCGATGTCGAGATGGTTGGTCGGCTCGTCCAGCAGGTAGAAGTTCGGCCGGGCGAGACGCAGCGCCAGCATGGCGAGCCGGGCCCGCTGCCCGCCCGAGAGCGCGCCGATCGGCTCGACCTGGCGCTCGATGGCGATGCCGGCGCCGGCGAGCAGGCCGCGGGCAGGCTGGTCGCCGACATCGAAAGCCCGGCTGATCAGCCCATGCGGCGTGTCGGCATCGGGCAGTTCGGCCAGGCTCTGGCTGGCATGGCCGAGCACCAGCGAGGGCGTCGCCCGGATGCCCGGCCGATCCTCGCCGCGAATGGCGGCATGGAGCATGGCGATGAAGCGCGACTTGCCGGCGCCATTGAGGCCGAGCAGCACGATGCGGTCGCCGGGACCGATCCAGCGCCTGCCGCTCCTGAACAGCAGCCGTCCGTCCGGCGTCTCGACCGCGGCGTCGTCGATCTCGACCAGCGCCCGCACATGCGTCGCGCTGCTGGCAAGTCTGATCGCCCCGGCGGAGCGCTCGCGATGGGCCGGCCGGGCCACTGCTTCGAGTTCGTCGGCCCGACGCTTCAGCTGCTTCGTCTTGCTCAGCAGGAGATCGCTGCCGGAGTTGACGCCGATATTGCTCAGCTTCGCCGCCTGCCGTCGCATCTGCTGGACGACCTTGAGATCGCGTTCGTGCTGGCGAGCCGTCGCGGCGTCGTTCTCGTCCAGCGTCGCGCGTGCCGGCGAATAGGGCAGTGCGAAGAGCTGCGAGCGCTCCTGGCGCAGGAACAACGTCCGGCTGGTGGTCGCGTCGAGGAAGGCGCGATCATGGCTCGACAGGATCACCGCCATATCGCGCGGCAGGGCGGCGAGCCAGCTTTCCAGCAGGCCGATGCGCGCGAGATCGAGATGGTTGGTCGGCTCGTCGAGCAACAACAGATCCGGCTCGGCGATGCCCGCGCGCGCGAGCAGGACGAGCCTCTGCCAGCCGCCGCTCAACTGCCCGAGCAGGCGGCTGCGCAGCTCTTCGGGAACAGACAGCGCATCGAGCGCAACCGCGACACGCCAATGCTCTGTGTCGCGCCGATCGGCTGGCAACATGTCGAGCAGCAATTGCTCGACGGGCTGGTCGAGCAGGTCCGGCGGCGCGTCCTGCTCGACATGGCCGATGCGCAGGCCGCGCGAGCGCGTGATCTCGCCGGCCGTGGGCTCCAGAGAGCCGGTGAGACAGCGCAGCAGGGTCGACTTGCCGCGGCCATTGGCGGCGACGAGGCCGAGGCGGTCGCCGGCCGCGACGGAAAGCGAGAGGTCGGCGAACAGGGGCGCGCCCAGCGTGACGCCGAGATTGCGCAAGGTGATCAGGGTCATGGTCGGTCTCGAAACTGCCCGAGCCGCGCGCCGTCATCCGCCCGAGGTTCTCGCCCCGGAGCGTTGCGAATGCGGAACGCCTGGCTCGATGAAAGGATGAGGCGCAGCGGGTCGAGCTCAGGACTCGGAAGCGCTACGCCATCACGAAGGGCAGACCTGGAAGAGACCTAAAATGATCGCCTGTGCGGTCAGCCCTGCAAGCCGGCTTGCAGGGCCTGAACGGGGCCGCGCTGACGATGGTGACGAAAGAACGTGATCACGCAGCCCTCCCTGGTTCGTGGGTCGTCGGGCGAGAGCTAGCGCCATTCGCCCGCCGGCGCAATTACCTCAGGCGATCTCGCACCTCAGCCGGTCTTGCGGAAGATGCGGAGCGTCTTGAACGCGCCGATCTCCTCGACCGCACGCGAGGCCGCCCATTCCGCGATGATCGGCCGCGCCGCCTCATAGGCGAAGGAGCCGGTGTAGAAGAGGATATGCCCGCCCGGGTCGGTCTGGTCGGTGAAGAGCTGCATCACCTCGAGATCGGTCAGCGCCCCATAGACGTCGTTCTTCTCGCTGCGGAATTCGCAGGAGTGGAACAGAGTGACGATGTCGAAGCGCGGCAGCAGCCTGGCATTGCTGGTGTAGATGTCGCCGAAATAGGCGGAATAGGTCTTGGTGATCGTCGGATTGTCGATCGCGAGCTTGACGAAGGCCTCGTATTCCTTGGGCGAGGCGGTGATGCCGAGCACGGTGTTGTCGAGCTCCGGCTCGGCGCAGCGGATGCCGACATAATGATGGCCGCCGGTGCCGAAATGATAGATGCGCCTGCCCGTCAGGCCCTGCTCCTCGAGCCACTCGACGAAATGCACGTCGCAGGGGCACTGCTCGACGCGCAGTCCCCAATAGACGTCCCAGATGTTCAGCATGGCGGGGCTCCGTTCGAAGGCTGGTGGACTGAGGGCGGGCGGCGGCCGCCGGCTTCGGCGGGCCTGGCCTGGCGCGCGGGCTCGGCCGAGGCGATGCGGGCGACGCCGCCGGCGCGACGCATGACGAGGTGATGGTCGGCCGCTTCCGGGAAGCCGGGGCTCTGTCCGATCAGCAGCATCACCGCCTCCGGCCGCGCCGCGCGCAGCCGCGACAGCAGGTCGAGCGCCGCCTCGGTCTCGAGCCCGCTCGTGGCCTCGTCGAGGACGAGGATGTCGGGGCGCGCCAGCTCGGCGCGGGCGAGGGCGAGGCGCTGGCGGTCTCCGGTGGTCAGCGCCTTGTCCCAGTCGCGCGCCAGGTCGATCTGCGGCACCAGCCCGGAAAGCCCGTAATGCCTCAGCACCTCGGCCACCTCCTCATCGCTGTGGCCGCCTATGGGATCGAGCGCGACCCGCAGGCTGCCTTCCGACAGGTGCAGATGCTGCGGCAGCACGGCGATGAGCGCCTGCTCCGGCAACGCCACGGCGCCGCGGCCCCAGGGCCAGAGGCCGGCGACCGCCTGGATGAGCGCGGCCTTGCCGTGGCCGAGTTCGCCGGCGACGTGCAGCGTCGCGCCGGCGGGCAGGGCGGTCGAGAAATCGGCGAGCAGGGTGCGGCCGTCGCGGTCGGTGAGGGTGAGCTCGTCCAGGCGCACTCCGCCGTCCTCGCTGGCGAGGATGGCGATATCGCTCTCCGCGGCGCCGGCCTCGATCGCCCGCAAGGCCTGCGCCAACTCGTCGACACGCCGCGCCGAGGCCAGCCATTCGGCGATGCGCATGAAATTGTCGAGCACCCAGTTGAAGGCGTTCTGCACGGCGACGAAGGCGGCGGCGACCTGGACGACGTCGCCGAGCGACATCGCGCCGGAGAGATATTTCGGCGCCGCGAGCAGGAGCGGCACCACCGGGACCAGCGCGCCGCTGCCATTGGTGATCCAGGTCAGCCGGGCGCGCTGGCGGATCATGGCGAGCCAGCGCGCGACCAGCGTGTCGTAGGTGACGGCGACGGCGCGGCGCTCGCCGGTCTCGGCGCGCGAGAGCGCGATCGTCTCGCCATGGTCGCGGATGCGCATCAGCGAGAAGCGCAGACGCGCCTCGCCCTCGTTGCGGGCGGCGATCAGGCGCGGCAGCGGCCGTCCGACCCAGGTGATCAGCCCCGAGACCAGCACGGCGTAGATGATCGCGGCCAGAACCATGTAGGCCGGGATCACGAAGTGGACGCCGTGAGCCTCGACACCGAGCGAGCCGCCGATCGACCAGAGGATGCCGATGAAGGTGACCGCGGTGATCACCGCCGAAAGCAGGCCGATGGCGAAATCGACCACCGGCTCGGTCGCCCAGCGGACATCGTCGGCGATCCGGTATTCCGGATTGGCCGGCTCGTAGCCGGAGAGTACGAGCCGGTAGAACCTCCGCTCGCCGATCCAGCCGTCGGCGAGCCTGGCGGTGACATGGGCGCGCCAATGCACCTGGAAGGTCTCGCGCGAGATCAGGATGACGACGCCGAGCCCGGCCGCGATCAGCACCAGGACAGGAAAGACCGCCATGGCGATCAGGGCGCTCTCGCCGTCCTTCTTCTCGAGCGCGTCGAAGAACCAGCCGTTCCAGCGGTTGACGGTGACGTTGGCGAAGACCGAGAGGATGATCGCGCCCGCCAGCGAGAGCGACCAGAACCAGGCTCGTCCGGCGGTGCGGCCGCGCCAGAAGTCGCCGGTGAGGCGGGCGAAGCTGCTGGCGACCTGCCAATCGGATGGCGGGCCGGCTTCGACTGGCTGGTCGACGGCCTCGAGCACGGTCGAGAGATCCCCCCGGATCGATGGAGGCGACGCCAGCCGGGTCTTCCCGGTCCGGACGTCGCCATCATGCCGGATAACCGGTCGGGGATGAACTGCGGGTGAATGGCGGGCGAGCGGCCGCGGAACGGTTGCAAGAGCCCCAGACCGATGCGATATTGCAAGCGGTTTTCCGGAGATTGCGATGACCGCCCATCCCCGCTCGGGCTGCCCGATCAACCTGACGCTGGAAGTCGTCGGAGACGCCTGGAGCCTGCTGGTGCTGCGCGACATGATGTTCGGCAATCGCCGACATTTCCGCGAGCTGCTGCTGAATTCGCAGGAAGGCATCTCCTCCAACATCCTCGCCGACCGGCTGAAGACGCTGCTGGCCCAGGGCATCCTGACCAGGGCGGATGATCCGAGCCATAAGCAGAAGGCGATCTACAGCCTGACCGAGAAGGGCATCCAGCTGCTGCCCGTGCTGGCGCAGCTGTCGCATTGGGGCCTGCGCTTCCAGCCGGTGACGCCGGAGCTGGCGGTGCGCGCGCAGATCCTGCAGGAGGGGGGGCAATCCCTGCTCGACGATTTCATCGACGAACTGCGCGAGAGCCATCTCGGCATACCGCGCCGCCATGACGGCCCGCGCGTGCTGGAGCGGCTGCGCGCGGCCTATGAGGAGGTCGTGGCACGGCAGGCGTCGGAGGCCCGGATCGCCGGCTGAGCTAGCGCCGAAGCTCGGCGTCGCCGTCTTCGCGCGGGAAGAACCGGAAATAGGGCTCGGCCTCGGCGAGGACCCGGACGAAGGAAGGCCGGGTCCGCAGGCGCTCGAAATAGGCGGCGAGGCGCGGATGGCTGTCCTGGAAGGAGAGGCATCGCTCGGCATAGAACAGGGCCGGCGCAGCCGCGCAATCGGCCATGGTGAAGCGCTCGCCCGCCGCCCAGCTGCGGCCATCGAGCTCGGCCTCCAGCACGCCATAGGCGCGGCTCAGCATCTCCCGGGCTTCGCCGACGCCGTGCGGATCCTTGCGATCGGCGGGCCGGATGCGGTCGAGCACGATCTTCTGCATGGGCTGCGCGACATAGCCGTCGACGAGCCGGTCGAGCCGGCGGACCTCGAGCGCCCGATCCGGATCGGGCGGAAGCAGCGGCGCCGATCCGCGATGATGCAGGGCCAGATATTCGATGATCAGGCTGCTCTCGGGAACCAGCCGATCGCGGCTCGCATCCCGCAGCAGCGGGAACTTGCCGATCGGCCAGAGCCGAAGGAACTCGGCCCGCTCGGCGGTGTCGCCGAAATCGACGAAGCTGGGCGTGAACGACGTGCCGTTCTCGTAGAGCGCGATCAGCACCTTCTGGCAGAAGCAGGAGAGCGGGTGGAAATAGAGCGTCAGGGACATGGCTGGTCCTTCCTGCCCGCCGAGGCGGCGCGGGTTGAGAGATCGAAGCTGGCCGGAGCGTTCAGGCGGTGGCGGGCGCGCGCGCGAGTTCCTCGGCGAGCCGGTCGAGGCCGATGCCGGTGCCCTGCTCGCGCGCCTGCGGCGTGTCGTGGCCGTCGAGGAAAGCGGACTGTTCGGTGAAGACGAGGCGGGTGCCGCCGCCGTCGCCTCGGAATTCGAGCGTCACCAGCGACACGGAGAGGCGCAGCGCGTCGCGGAACATCTCGTAGGAATAGACGATGCGCTCCTGCGGCACGATCTCGTGATAGACCGCCCGCATCGCGTAGATTCCGTCCGGCCCCGGTGCGCCGCGCATCGTCTCGAACCCGCCCTCCCGGAAATCGAGGCTGTAGGCGCCGAGCCCGCTTTCGTCATGGCAGGTCGACCAGCGCCGCTTGGCGACCGGATCGGCAAAGGCGGCGAAAACGCGCGCCGGGCTCGTGCCGTAGCGGCGCTCGATGCTGAAGTCGGCATGGACGACGGTCCGTTCGATCATGCTTTTTCTCCTGTCTCCAGAGTTCCGTCCTGCTCGGCGAGAAGAGCGCCGAGCCGGTCGAAACGGCGCTCCCACAGGGCGCGGCGCTCGCTGATCCAGCCCTCCGCAGCCCGCAGCGCCTGCGTGTCGAGCCGGCAGGTGCGGACCCGCCCGATCTTCTGCGAGCGCACCAGCCCCGCCGCTTCGAGCACGGACAGATGCTGCACCACCGCCGAGAGCGTCATCTCGAGCGGCCGGGCGAGCTCGCTGACGCTCGCCGGCCCCTCGCAGAGCCGCTGCACCATCTGCCGGCGGTTCGGATCCGCCAGCGCCTGGAACATGAGGTCGAGCTGGTCCGGTTGGTGAAGCATACGCTTAAGTATCTTGAGGCATGAGGCGTGTCCAGGAAAAACTTCAGCGATCGCTAAAGCGTTCTCGCCGGAACTCCGCCCGCGCCGGCGCATTGCTTCCGGGGGTGCGGAACGGCTATGAACCCCGGCACGCTCCTCGGCCGCGTGCGCCATTCCCACCCTCTGCGCCAGCTGCCGGAGCCTTCAACCATGCGCATCGAGAACGATCCGAAGCTCGACTTCCGCGACGTGCTGATCCGGCCGAAGCGCTCGACGCTCGGCAGCCGCGCCCATGTCGACGTGACCAGGAGCTTCCGCTTCGCGCATACCGGCCGGGAATGGACCGGCTTCCCGCTGATCGCCGCCAACATGGACGTGGTCGGCACGATGGCGATGGCGCGCGCCCTGCTGAAGCACGGCGCCATGGTGGCGCTGCACAAGCATTACGACGCCGATGAGCTGATCGGCTTCTTCCGGGAGCCCGGCTCGGCCAACGCCTTCTATTCGCTCGGGACCACCGAGGCCGACCATCGCAAGCTCAAGGCGGTCAACGCCGAGGCGCCGATCGACAAGATCTGCCTCGACGTCGCCAATGGCTACACGGAGAAGTTCGTCGACACGGTCAAGGCGACGCGCGATGCCTTCCCCAACGCGGCGATCATGGCCGGCAACGTCGTCACCGGCGACATGACCGAGGCGCTGATCCTCGCCGGCGCCGACATCGTCAAGGTCGGCATCGGCCCGGGCTCGGTCTGCACCACCCGCAAGATGACGGGCGTCGGCTACCCGCAGCTCTCGGCGATCATCGAATGCGCCGACGCGGCGCATGGCCTCAAGGGCCTGGTCTGCGGCGACGGGGGACTGACCGTGCCGGGCGACGTCGCCAAGGCCTATGGCGGCGGCGCCGATTTCGTGATGATGGGCGGCATGCTCGCCGGCCACGACGAGTGCGAGGGCGAGATCCGTTACGAGGAGCGGAACGGCGAGACGGTGCCGGTCGCGATGATCTTCTACGGCATGTCCTCCGACACGGCGATGAAGCGCTATTCCGGCGGCGTCGCCACATACCGGGCCTCGGAAGGCAAGACCGTCGAGGTGCCCTATCGCGGCCCGGTCGAGGGCACCATGCAGGAGATCATGGGCGGCGTGCGCTCGGCGATGACCTATATCGGCGCGGTTCGGCTCAAGGAGATGTCGAAACGCACCACCTTCATCATGGTCGGCGCCCAGCTCAACACCGTGTTCGGCAATTGAGCGACCCGGACGTCGCCGTCGTCGGCGCGGGGCCGGCCGGGCTGATCGCGGCCGAGCGCCTGGCCGAAGCCGGCCATCGCGTCGCGATCTACGAGCGCATGGCCGCGCCGGCGCGCAAGTTCCTGCTCGCCGGCCGCGGCGGGCTCAACCTGACGCATTCCGAACCGCTCGAGGCGTTCCTCGCGCGCTATGGCGAGGCCCGCTCCTGGCTGGAGCCGGCGATCCGCGCCTTCCCGCCGCAGGCGCTGCGCGACTGGGCAGACGGGCTCGGAGCGCGGAGCTTCGTCGGTTCGAGCGGGCGCATCTTCCCGAAGGCGATGAAGGCCTCGCCGCTGCTGCGCGCCTGGCTCGCGCGGCTCGGCCGGCTCGGCGTCGCGCTGCATACCGGCCGGCTCTGGACCGGCTGGGACGAGAGCGGCGCACTGCGCCTCGTGACACGGGCCGGGGGCGAGGAGACCGTCACGCCGCGCGCGACCCTGCTGGCCCTGGGCGGGGCGAGCTGGCCGCGACTCGGGGCTGACGGCTCCTGGGTCGGGCTGCTGGCCCGGAAGGGCGTCGCGATCGCCCCGCTGCGCCCCGCCAATGCCGGCTTCGCCGTCGCCTGGTCGCCCCTGATGCGTGACCGCTTTGCCGGCTTACCATTGAAGCGTATAGCGCTCGGTTTCGATGGACGCCGCGTGCCCGGCGAGGCGATGATCGACGCCGGCGGTATCGAGGGCGGGGCGGTATACGCCCTGGCGGGCGCGCTGCGCGACGCGATCGCGCGCGGCGGCGGGGCGGTGCTGACCATCGACCTGCGTCCAGACCTGACCGAGTCCGAGCTCGCCGGCCGGCTGGCCAGGCGCCGCCCGGGCGAGACGCTGAGCAACCATCTGCGCAAGGCGGCCGGGCTCTCGCCGGTGGCTGCCGCGGTGCTGCGCGAGACGGCGCGCGGGCCGCTGCCGGCCGAGCCAGCGGCGCTTGCCCGGCTGATCAAGGCCGCTCCCTTGCGGCTCACCGGCATGGCTTCGCTCGCGCGGGCGATCTCGACCGCCGGCGGCATCAGGGCCGATGAGATCGATCCGGACTTCATGCTGAAGCGCCTGCCGGGCGTCTTCGTAGCCGGCGAGATGATGGACTGGGAGGCGCCGACCGGCGGCTATCTGCTCCAGGCCTGCTTCGCGACCGGCGTCGCGGCGGCGGAGGGGATCGGGCGGTTCCTCCACGGAACCTCGCCATCATTCCGGGGCGGGCCGGAGGCCCAAGCCCGGAATGACACTCAGCCGAGCCGCTTGAGCCGGTAGAGCGCCTCCAGCGCCTGGCGCGGGGTCATCTCGTCGGGATCGAGCGCCCGGAGCGCCTCGCGCAATTCATCGGGGCCGGCGGCGGGCGCGACGGGCGCCGGCTTGCGCATCTGCACGGCGAAGAGCGGCAAGTCGTCGACCAGCGCCGCGACCGGCTTCTCGCGCTCGCTCTTCTCCAGCTCCGAGAGAATGGCGCGGGCACGCTCGACCACGGCCGGCGGCAGCCCGGCAAGCTTGGCGACCTGGATGCCGTAGGAGCGGTCGGCCGCGCCAGGCACGACCTCGTGCAGGAAGACCACTTCACCGTTCCATTCGGTGACGCGCACGGTGGCGTTGGCGACGCGCTCGAGCCGCTCCGCCAGTGCCGTCAGCTCGTGGTAGTGCGTCGCGAACAGCGCCCGGCAGCGATTGGCCTCGTGCAGATGCTCGATCGCCGCCCAGGCGATCGAGAGCCCGTCGAAGGTCGCGGTGCCGCGCCCGATCTCGTCGAGGATGACGAGAGCCCGCGGGCCGGCCTGGTTGAGGATCGCGGCGGTCTCGACCATCTCGACCATGAAGGTCGAGCGGCCGCGCGCCAGATCGTCGGCGGCGCCGACCCGGGAGAACAGCCGGTCGACCACGCCGATATGGGCGCTGCCGGCCGGCACGAAGGAGCCCATCTGGGCGAGCACCGCGATCAGCGCGTTCTGCCGCAGGAAGGTCGACTTGCCGGCCATGTTCGGGCCGGTGATCAGGCAGATGCGGCCATCGCGGCCCTTGGCGGTCGCCGAGAGTTCGCTGTCATTGGCGACGAAGGGCTGGCCCTGCCGCTTCAGCGCCGCCTCGACCACCGGATGGCGGCCGGCTCTGATGCGGAAGGCGGCGCTGTCATCGACCTGCGGACGGGTCCAACCGCCATCGACCGCGAGATCGGCCAGCGCCGCTGCGACGTCGATCACCGCCAGCGCCTGCGCCGCAGCCTTGATCGCCTCGGCCTCGGCCAGCACCGCCTCGGCCAGCGCCGCGAAGATCGCGAGCTCGCGTTTCAGCGCCCGGTCGGCGGCCGAGGCGATCTTGGCCTCGAGCTCGCCGAGCTCGACCGAGGAGAAGCGCATCGCGTCCGACATGGTCTGGCGATGCACGAAGACGGCGCGCCAGGGCTCCTTGAGGAAGCTCTCGCCGACCGCCTGCGGCACCTCGACGAAATAGCCGAGCATGGAATTGTGCTTGATGCGCAGCGTCCGGCAATCGGTCTCGGCGGCGTAGCGGGCCTGCAATTGCGCGATCACCTTGCGCGAGTCGACCTGAAGCAGGCGCAATTCGTCGAGCGCCGCGTCGAAGCCCTCGCGTACGAAGCGGCCGTCGCGCTTCAGGAGCGGCAGTTCGTCGGCGAGCGTGGCCGAGAGGCGCGGGGCGAGGTCGGGATCGGTCCGCCCCAGGGCCAGCGCCGCCTCACGCAGCTCGTCCGGCAGATCGCCCCGGCCGAGCAGCGCCGCGGCGACGGCGCGGGCGGCCTCCAGCCCGGCGCCGAGCGCGGCGAGATCGCGCGGGCCGCCGCGATCGAGCGAAAGCCGCGCCAAGGCGCGGGCGATGTCGGGCACGCGCGCGAGGTCGCGGCGCAGCGCCTCGCGCAGCGCGGGGGTCTCGACCAGCAGCGAGACGGCGTCGAGCCGACTGGCGATCGCGGCCGGATCGGTCAGCGGCCCCGCGAGGCGTTCCGCGAGCAGGCGGCTGCCGCCCGGCGTCTGCGTGCGGTCGATGGTGTCGAGCAGGCTGCCGGCGCGCTCGCCGGCGAGGGTGCGGGTCAGTTCGAGATTGGCGCGCGTCGCGACGTCGATCAGCATGGTCGCGCTCTCGCCCTCGCGGACGGGCGGCGACAGCGGCGGACGGGCACCGAGCTGGGTGCGCTCGACATAGGCGAGCGCAGCCGCCGCGGCGGCGATCTCGGCGCGCGTGAAGGCGCCGAAGGCATCGAGCGTCGCGACGCCGAAGAACTCCTTGAGCCGGCGCTCGCCGGAGGCGGGATCGAGCCCCTCGCGCGCCAGCGGCGTCACCGGCGCGGCGATGTCGCGCCAGAACTCCCTCAGCTCCGGATCGTCGTGGATCGCGTCGGGGCAAACGATCTCGCGCGGCTCCAGCCGGGCGAGCTCGACGGCGAGGCCGCGCTGGTCGGTTTCGAGCACGGCGAAACGGCCGGTCGAGATGTCGACCGCCGCAATGCCATAGGCATGCGCCACGTCGGAGAGCCGGCGCCGCGCCACCGCGACGAGCAGGCTCGCCCGGCCCGGATCGAGCAGTCGCTCCTCGGTGATCGTGCCCGGCGTGACGAGGCGCACGACCTCGCGCTTGACCACCGACTTGGCGCCGCGCTTCTTGGCCTCGGTCGGATCCTCGGTCTGCTCGCAGACGGCGACGCGATGCCCGGCGGCGATCAGCTTCTGCAGATAGTCGTCGGCACGCTCGACGGGGACGCCGCACATGGCGATGTCCTCGCCGAGATGCTTGCCGCGCTTGGTCAGCACGATGCCCAGCGTGCGCGAGGCGATCTCGGCGTCCCGGAAGAACAATTCGTAGAAATCGCCCATCCGGTAGAACAGCAGGCAGTCCGGATGACTGGCCTTGATCTCGATGTACTGCGTCATCATCGGCGTGACGCGGCCGGCATCGACCGGACCGGCGGGCTTCGCTTCCGCGACGTCGTTTGGCGTGGTGTGGCGCATGGGCGGCGCACGCTAGCAAATCGCGCCGGCAAGGCCATCCGTTAGGATCGCTTTCAACAAATTAAAGCAGCGTCGAGGCTGCCGCTTCCCGGCCAAGGGTCCGCCATGACGCTGTTCATCAATCTGATCGAGAGCCTGTCGTTCCTGCTTCTTGCCGCCCTGATCCTCACCGCGACGGCTGCCTGGATCGACCAGCGCCCGCTGCTGCGGCAGCTCGCCGTCGGCCTGATCTTCGCCGCCGGCGCCCTCTGCAGCATGGCCAACCCCTTCGTGATCCAGCCCGGGCTCGTCGTCGATTCGCGCAACACCTTCGCGATCCTGGCCGGCCCGATCGGCGGGCCGCTCGCCGCCGTCCTGACCGCTCTGCCGCTGATCGGCATGCGCTACAGCCTCGGTGGCGTCGGGATGCCGACCGGGATCGCCGGGATCGTGCTGCACGCTCTCGCCGGCGTGGCCTACGCCGCCTGGCTCGGCCGGCAGAAGCGCTCGCTCATGGCGCGCGACCTCGTCCTGCTCAGCCTGATCAGCGCCGGCTGCCTGTTCGCCTCCGTCGTCTTCATGCCGAACTGGGCGGCGGCGGAGCGCTTCCTGCGCGAAGCGGTGCCGATCATGATCGTGGTCGGCACCATCGGCACCGTCCTGGTCGGGCTCGTCCTCAGCAACGACCGCGACCGGCGCGAGACGGCCTACCGCCTGCGCACGCTGATCCAGAGCGCGCCGGGCACGCTCTATCAGCGCGTGGTCCTGCCCGACGGAACGCTGCGCTACCAATTCGCCTCCTTCGCGATCAACCGCCTGCTCGGGATCGGCCGCGAGGAGGTCGAGCGCAACCCGGAAGCCTGGCTCGGCAAGATGCTGCCGGAAGACCGCAAGCGCTTCGAGGCGCAGCGCGCCGAGCAGCAGAACTCCAGCAATCCCTGGCGCTTCGAGGCGCGCTATGCCGCGCCCGGCGGCGGCATCGTCTGGCTGCGCAGCGAGGCGACGATGCGGCGGCTGCCGGACGGCACGATGATCTGGGACGGGATCCTGCTCGACGTCACGCCGGAGAAGACGCTGGAGGCGCGCCGCGACGAGGTCGAGGCGCTGCGCCGTTCGACGCTCGAGGACCTGGCGGCAAATCTCGAGGTCACGGTCGGCACCGCGCTGCGGCGGGTCGGCGACTCCGCACGCGGCATGCACGAGGCCGCGCGCGGCATGGCGGCGACGGCCGATCGCACCACCGCCCGGGCCGGCGAGGCGACGGAGCAGGCGGAGCTCGCCTCGCGCCGCGTCGGCAGCGTCGCCCAGGCGGCGGAACGGATCGACGCCTCGATCCGCGAGCTGACGCGCCAGACGGATCTCGCCGCCGAGACCGCCCGGCAGGCCGCGGATCATGTCCGCTCGACCCGGCGCGACGTCAACGGGCTGGCGGCCGCCGCCGACAAGGTCGGCGCGGTGCTGGCCTTCATCGAGGACATCGCGGTGCGCACCAATCTGCTGGCGCTCAACGCCACGATCGAGGCGGCGCGGGCCGGAGCGGCCGGGCGCGGCTTCGCGGTGGTCGCGGGCGAAGTGAAGAACCTCGCCGAGCAGACGCAGCAGGCGACCCAGGACATCGCCGCCACCCTGCAGGAGATCCGCGGCGCCGCCGCCGCGGCGGCCGACGCCGTCGGCCAGATCGAGGGGACGATCGGCACGATCGAGACGACCTCGAACGCCATCGCGCAGGTCGTCACCGGCCAGGGCGCGATCGCCTCCGGCATCGCCCTCGACGCCCAGGCCGTCGCCGGCTCGGCCGCCACGGTCACCGGCAATGTCGCGGCGACGGGCGACGAGGCGCGGGCCACCGGGGAGGCGGCGACGCGCGTCGTCGAGGCCGCCCGCCTGGTCAGCGAGCAGGCCGTCGAGCTCGACCGCTATGTCGGCGACTTCGTGGCGCGGGTCCGGGCCGGGCTCTGACGGGGCCCGGCAAGCGGGAGGCCGAGCTCCGTCGTCCGCACGCAGGCGCCGCCGCCCAAACGCGCCTTGTCGAGGAAAGCGGCGCTGCCCTATGGTCGTTTCCCCCGAGGAAACGCCTGTGAAAAAGAACAGACGCATGAACGACCGCACACCGACCAAGCGCGCCCGTCCGACCTTCACCGACCAGGAGGCGCTGCTCTTCCACTCGCAGGGGCGGCCGGGCAAGCTCGAGATCGTGCCGACCAAGCCGATGGCGACGCAGCGCGACCTGTCGCTGGCCTATTCGCCGGGCGTCGCCGTGCCGGTGCTGGCGATCGCCGAGGACCCGAGCCGCGCCTACGACTACACCACCCGCTCGAACCTCGTCGCCGTGATCACGAACGGCACCGCCATCCTCGGGCTCGGCAATCTCGGCGCGCTGGCCTCCAAGCCGGTGATGGAAGGCAAGTCGGTGCTGTTCAAGCGCTTCGCCGACGTCGATTCGATCGATCTCGAGGTCGACACGGAGGACGCCGAGGCCTTCGTCAACGCGGTGCGCTATCTCGGCCCCTCCTTCGGCGGCATCAACCTCGAGGACATCAAGGCGCCGGAATGCTTCATCATCGAGCAGCGCCTGCGCGAAATGATGGACATCCCGGTCTTCCATGACGACCAGCACGGCACCGCGATCATCGCCGCGGCCGGCCTGATCAACGCGCTCGACCTGACCGGGCGCGACATCCAGACGACCAGGCTCGTGGTCAACGGCGCCGGCGCCGCCGCGATCGCCTGCACCGAGCTGCTCAAGGCGATGGGCTTCAAGCCCGACAACGTCATCCTCTGCGACACCAAGGGCGTGATCTACCAGGGCCGCACCGAGGGCATGAACCAGTGGAAATCGGCCCATGCCGCCGTCACCGACCGGCGCACGCTGGCGCAGGCGCTGGAGGGGGCCGACGCCTTCTTCGGCCTGTCGCAGAAGGGCGCCGTGACGCCGGAGATGGTCGCCGCCATGGCGCCGAACCCGATCATCTTCGCCATGGCCAATCCCGATCCGGAGATCACGCCGGAGGAGGTGCACGCCATCCGCGACGACGCGATCATGGCGACCGGGCGCTCGGACTATCCGAACCAGGTCAACAACGTGCTCGGCTTCCCCTACATCTTCCGCGGGGCGCTCGATGTCCGCGCCACGACGATCAACATGGAGATGAAGATCGCCGCGGCGGAAGCGCTGGCGCAGCTCGCCCGCGAGGACGTGCCGGACGAGGTCGCCGCCGCCTATCAGGGCTCGCGCCCGCGCTATGGCAGGGACTACATCATCCCGGTGCCGTTCGATCCGCGCCTGATCCATGTCGTGCCGGCCGCGGTCGCCAGGGCGGCGATGGAGTCGGGCGTCGCCGGCAAGCCGATCGTCGACATGAACGCGTACAAGGCACAGCTCTCGGCCAGACGCGACCCCGTGGCCGGCACGCTCAACCGCATCGTCGAGCGGGTCCGCCGCTATCCCAAGCGCGTCGTCTTCGCCGAGGGCGAGGAGGAGCAGGTCATCCGCGCCGCGGTCTCCTTCGTCACCCAGGAGCTCGGCAAGGCGGTCCTCGTCGGCCGCGAGGAGCGCATCAACGAGACCGCCGAGCATCTCGGCGTCGACCTCGCCGCCAAGGGCATCGAGATCCAGAACGCCAGGCTCTCGCATCGCAACGCCGCCTATGCGCAATATCTCTACGAGCGGCTGCAGCGGCAGGGCTACCTGTTCCGCGACTGCCAGCGCCTGATCAATCAGGATCGCAACCATTTTGCCGCCGCGATGGTCGCGCTCGGCGACGCCGATGCGATGGTGACCGGCGTCACCCGCAACTATTCGATCGCGCTGGAGGAGGTCCGCCGCGTCATCGACGACCGGCCGGGGCACCGCCTGATCGGCGTGTCGATCGCGATCACGCGCGGGCGCACGGTGCTCGTCGCCGACACGGCGATCACCGAAATGCCGACGGCGCAGGAGCTGTCGGAAATCGCGATCGAGGCAGCCGGGGTCGCGCGCCGGCTCGGCTACGAGCCGAAGGTCGCGATGCTGGCCTTCTCGACCTTCGGCCATCCCGCCGGGGAGCGCTCGGAGAAGGTGCGCGAAGCCGTGACGATCCTCGACGGCCAGCGCGTCGACTTCGAATATGACGGCGAAATGTCGGCCGATGTCGCGCTCAACCGCGACCTGATGGCGCAGTACCCGTTCTGCCGCCTGAGCGGCACGGCGAACGTGCTGGTGATGCCGGCGTTCCACTCGGCCTCGATCTCGACCAAGATGCTGCAGGAGCTCGGCGGCGCGACAGTGATAGGCCCGCTCCTGGTCGGGCTCGACAAGCCGGTCCAGATCGTCCCGCTCGGCGCCAAGGATTCCGACATCGTCAACATGGCGGCGCTGGCGGCGTTCAATATCGGGGGGTAGTCCCGGCGTCATGCCCGGGGGAAGACCCGGGCATCTCGGGACGAGAAGGCGCCGGTGAAGGGCGCGTCATCCTGGAAGAGATTCTCGGCTCTTCGCTGCGCTTCGGCCGAGAATGACGCGCCTTCGGCGTGTCAGTTCGTCCGCGGCCCGAGCTCGCGCGGGGCGGCGTTGACGGTGACGATCTGGCCGTTGCGCAGTTCGAGCACCGCAAGCCCGCGCTCGTTCTGCCCGTCGGGGCGGAACCGGAAGACGCCGTCGGCGCCGGCGAAGCCGGAGGCATTGGTCAGCACGCTCTCCGAAAAGCGCTGGCTGCCCTGGGTCCGGGCCAGCGCCGCCGCCAGCGAGACGGCATCATAGGACAGCGTGGCGGTGCGGGTCGGAGCGCTGTTGAAGCGCTTCTGATAGCGGCCGGAGAAGGCGTTGAAGCCGGCCGTGTCCGGAGATGCGAACCAGCCGCCCTGGATCGCCGGCACGCGCGCGACATTGGCGTCGTTCCAGACGCCGGTGCCGAGCGGCTTGACCTTGGCCGGATCGTAGCCGGCCTGCTGCAGGATGAGACCCAGCGTCGGCATGGCGCCGGCGTCGGCCGGGACGAAGAGGGCATCGGCCTGCTGCAGCGCCGGCACCAGACGCGTCGCGGCGGCGCGCATGCCGTTCTGGTCGGCGCCGAAGCGCTCGATCACCACGACGCGCCCGCCATGATTGGCGACCGCCTGCTGGAAGGCGCCCTCGACGACCTTGCCATAGGCGGTGTCGGGGACCAGCGCGGCGAAGGATTTGCGCCCCTGCGCCGAGGCATAGGCGATGACGCGGTTGACGTCGTTCTCCGGCGGGAAGGAGAGCAGGTAGACGCCGCGCGCGGCGACGTTGCTGTCGCTCGAGAAGGCGATCACCGGGCGGCCGGCGCTGCGGGCGACCTGGCCGACGGCCTGCACGGACGGGGCGAAGAGCGGGCCGATGATCAGCTCCGCGCCCTCGCGGAGGGCCTCCTGCGCCGCGGCCTGGGCGCCGTCCGGCGTGCCGCGATCGTCCTTGACCAGGAGCGTGAGGTCGGCGCCGGGGAATTCGGCGAGCGCCATCTCGGCGGCGTTCTTCAGCGAGTTGCCGACGGTGGCGCCGGAGCCCTCAGCCGTCAGCGGCAGGATCAGGCCGACCTTGACCGAGCCGGTGCCGATGGTCGGCCCGCTCGGCTGGGCGCCGCCCTGCGGCGGCGTCTGATTGTCGAAACCGGGCAGGCCGCCGGTGCCGCCGCTGCAGGCGGCGAGGGTGGCGGCGACACCCGAGAGCAGGATCAGCCGGCGGTTCGGCAGGGCAGCGCGAAGCTTCAAGTGACGCGGCACGACGTTCGTCTCCCCTCCTCGGCGAGGCGCGAGGCACAGTCCGCGCCGGCTGAACGACCTGCCCCGAACCGGGGACAAGTCCTGCCAGCGAGCAAGGCTATTTTCAAGTTGTTAACTCTAGGTTGCTGGTGCGGCGGTGGCATCTCGACCGCCGCTGTGGCAGTTTCGCCGTCATGTCCGGCCCCGTCCCCGCCCCGCCTGTCACCGGTCGCGCCCCGAGCTATGCGGCCTTCGGGCTGCGGGCCGAGGCCGAGCCGCTGGCGCCGGGGCTGCACATCGTCGCGACGCCGATCGGCAACCTGAAGGACATCTCCTTCCGGGCGCTCTCGACGCTCGCCGCCGCCGACGCGGTGCTGGCCGAGGACACCAGGACCTCGAAGACGCTGCTGGCGCATTACGGCATCGCGACGCCGCTGCTGCCCTATCACGAGCACAATGCGGCGCAGATGCGCCCGAAGATCCTGGAAAGGCTGCGCCAGGGCGGCAGGCTGGCGCTGATCTCCGACGCCGGCACGCCGCTGGTCTCCGACCCCGGCTACAAGCTCGTCGCCGAGGCCGTCGCCGCAGGATTGCCGGTGACCGGCATACCCGGCCCCTCGGCGGTGCTGGCGGCGCTGGTGCTGGCGGGCCTGCCGACCGACCGCTTCTTCTTCGAGGGCTTCCTGCCGCCGAAGGCCGCCGCGCGCAAGGCCCGCCTGACCGAGCTCGCCGCGATCCCGGGCACCCTCGTCTTCTTCGAATCGCCGCGCCGGCTCGCCGAGATGCTGAGCGACGCCGCCACGGTGCTCGGGGCACGGCCGGGCGCCGTCGCGCGCGAACTGACCAAATATTACGAAAATGTCCGCCGCGGCCTCCTGCCCGAGCTCGCCGCCCATTACGCCGAAGCCGAGGAGGCGCGCGGCGAGATCGTCGTGGTGGTCGGCCCGCCCGACGCCTCCGCGGCGACCGCGCGAGGCGACGGGCTCGATGAGGCCTTGCGGGCCGCGCTCGCGAACGTCTCGCTGAAGGAGGCGGTGGCGCAGGTCGCGGCCGCGAGCGGCCAGCCGCGCCGCGTCGTCTATGCCCGCGCCCTCGAGCTGACGCGGGCACCGTGAGCGAGGCGCTGCGCAGCCGGCGGGCGCGCCGCTCCGGCCTCGCCGGCCGCCGCGGCGAATGGCTCGCCGTCGCCTTCCTCAGCGCCAAGGGCTACCGCCTGCTGCAGCGCCGCTTCGGCGGCAAGGGCGGCGAGATCGACCTGATCATGGCCCGCGGCCGGAGCATCGTCTTCGTCGAGGTGAAGGCGCGCGCCGTGCTCGACGACGCGGCGGCCGCGATCACCGCGGACAAGCGGCGGCTGATGGAAGCGCGCATCCGGCAGTGGCTGGCGCGCAATCCCTGGGCGATGCAGCGCCATCTGAGGGTCGACGCGGTCTTCCTCGCGCCATGGCGCCTGCCCCGCCATGTGCCCCGCGTGTTCGAGCTCGTGCTCTGAAGGCCCGCTCGAGCGATCGCGGCATGATCGGCGATGCTCTGACGCAGGGCCGCGCCCCTTGCGCAGTCGCGGTGCCGCAGCCGATATAACGGCCGCAACCGGAGCTCCCGCCCATGCCGCTGAACGTCGCCATCCAGATGGACCCGATCGAGAAGGTCCGCATCGCCGGCGACACCGGCTTCGCGCTGATGCTGGAGGCGCAGGCGCGCGGCCACCGGCTCTTCACCTACACGCCGGACAAGCTCTCGATGCGCGACGGCAAGGTCACGGCCCCGATCACACCGGTCGAGGTGCGCGATGTCGACGGCGACCACTACACGCTGGGGCCGGCCGAGCGCACCGACCTCTCGACGCTGGACGTGGTGCTGCTGCGCCAGGACCCGCCCTTCGACATGGCCTATGTCTCCTCGACGCACATGCTCGAGCGCATCCATCCGAAGACTTTGGTGGTCAACGACCCCGTCGAGGTCCGCAACGCGCCGGAGAAGCTGTTCGTCACGCATTTCCCCGACCTGATGCCGCCGACGCTGATCACGCGCGACCGTGCCGAGATCGAGGCCTTCCGCGAGGAGTTCGACGAGATCGTGATGAAGCCGCTCTACGGCCATGGCGGCGCGACCGTGTTCAAGACCGGCAAGGGCGACCCGAATTTCGGCTCGCTCTGCGACCTGTTCGCCAATCTCTTCCGCGAGCCCTGGGTGGTGCAGGCCTTCCTGAGGGAAGTCTCCGAGGGCGACAAGCGCATCATCCTGATCGACGGCAAGGCGGCCGGCGCGGTCAACCGCGTGCCGGCGGCGGGCGACCTGCGCGCCAACATGGTGCGCGGCGGCGCGGCGAGGCCGACCGACCTGTCGAAGCGCGAGCTCGAGATCTGCGAGCGCATCGGCCCGGCCCTGAAGGAGCGCGGCCTCCTGCTGGTCGGCATCGACGTGATCGGCGGCCGGCTGACCGAGATCAACGTCACCGCCCCGACCGGGGTGCGCGCCATCAAGAAGCTCGGCGGGCCGGATCTGGCGGCTCAGCTCTGGGAGGTGATCGAGGCGAAGAGAGGCCGTCGACAGTAGGCAGTCGCTCCGCGCCGTCATCCCGGGGCGCCGCAGCGGCGAGCCCTGAACCCATGGCACGGGCCTTGTTCGTCCCGGCTCCGCGATGTCGGCACCCTTCTGCATCGGCGTCGTGTTCGTGGGTTCCGGGCTCAGCCCTCCGGCTGACCCGGAATCACGACGCGGCGACTGCCGTGCCGTTCAGCGGATTGTCCGGATCCCAGCCGTATTTCATCGTCTCGAAGCGCATCGCCATCGCGTCGACCAGCAGCAGCCTGCCGACCAGCGGCTCGCCGAAGCCGGTGATGGCGCGGATCACCTCCAGCGCCATCAGCGAGCCCATCACGCCGGCGAGCGCGCCGAGCACGCCGGCCTCGGCGCAGGGCGCGATCGTGCCGGGCGGCGGCTCGTTCGGGAACAGGCAGCGATAGGTCGGGTTCGGCCTTCCGTCGGCGCCCGCCTCATGCGCCCGGATCGTGGTCAGCGAGCCGTCGAAGCGGCCGAGCGCCGCCGTCACCAGCGGCTTGCCCTCGTGGAAGCAGGCGTCCGAGACGGCATAGCGCGTCGCGAAATTGTCCGAGCCCTCGGCGACGACGTCGTAGAAGGCGACCAGCGCGCGCGCATTGTGGGCGTCGATCCGGGTGACGTATTCCTCGATCTCGACATGCGGGTTGAGCCGCTTGACGAAGGCGGCGGCGGCGACCGCCTTGCGCGCGCCGATGTCCTCCGTGCCGAAGATGACCTGCCGCTGCAGATTCGAGAGCGAGACATGGTCGTCGTCGACGATGCCGATCGTGCCGACGCCGGCCGCCGCCAGATAGGGGATCAGCGGCGCCCCGAGGCCACCGGCGCCGATCACCAGCACCCGCGCACGCTTCAGCTTCGCCTGCCCCGGCCCGCCGATCTCCGGCAGCACCAGATGGCGGGCATAGCGCTCGATCTCGGCCTCGCTCAACGTCATGGCGGGCACGCTAGAGCATGCTGCGAAAAAGTGGCAACGGTTTTTCGCATCGAGCATGCTCTAAACCATTAGAATCGATCACGTTATCTGCATTTGGACGATTCCGTCCAAAAGCAGCGTGATCGAGGCTGATCGTGGCTCGCCAGCAATCGGGTGCGATGCCGTGACAGGAAGCGGGTGTGCGCACCCCGCCCGCGCTGCGATCACCCGCGCCGCATCGTCTGAACAAGGAGCAGGACATGACGGCACTGAAGGACAAGGTCGCGATCGTCACCGGCGCGAGCTCGGGGATCGGCCGGGCCGCGGCGAGGCTGTTCGCGGCGGAGGGTGCCAGCCTCGTCGTCACCGCGCGCCGGCAGGCCGAGCTGGACGCGCTCGTCGCCGAGATCACCGCAGCCGGCGGCGAGGCGGTCGCGGTCGCCGGCGACATCCGCGACGAGGCGCTGGCGCAGCGCCTGGTCGAGACCGCGACCGAGCGCTTCGGCGGGCTCGACATCGGCTTCAACAACGCCGGCATCGTCGGCGAGCTCGGCCCGATCGGCCAGATGGCGAGCGAAAGCTGGCACGAGGTGATCGCGATCAACCTGACCAGCGCCTTCCTCGGCGCGAAGTACCAAGTCCCGGCGCTTGAGGCGCGCGGCGGCGGCTCGCTGATCTTCACGGCGAGCTTCGTCGGCTACACCGCCGGGCTCGCCGGCATGTCCGCCTACGCCGCGAGCAAGGCCGGGCAGATCGGCCTCGCCAAGGCGCTCGCAGCCGAGCTCGGCGGCAAGGGCATCCGGGTCAACGCGCTCCTGCCGGGCGGCACCGACACGCCGGCCGCGACCACCAATGCCCCCGGCGCCGGCCCCGAGCTGCTCGCCTTCGTCGAGGGCATCCATGCGCTGAAGCGCATGGCGCAACCGGAGGAGATCGCCCGCGCGGCGCTGTTCCTGGCCTCCGACCAGTCGAGCTTCGTCACCGGCACCGCCTTCCTCGCCGATGGCGGCGTCTCGATCCAGCGCGGCTGAGGCGACGGTTCATATATGACATATATCGCCGGGCGGGCCTTCAAGTCCGCTTGGCCCCGCCCGAAAGCCGTGCCATCGTGATCGCAGGCAGGGATGGCGCAACCATTCCGCGCGTGACAGGGGATCGGCTCAATGCGTTTGAAATCTCTCGCCCTCGCTCTGGCGGGCGTCGCCCTCTCGGCCATGGCGGCCATGGCGCAGACCGCGATCAAGCCGGCGATCGTCTACGACAAGGGCGGCAAGTTCGACAAATCCTTCAACGAGGGCGTCTTCGCCGGCGCCGAGAAGTTCAAGGCCGAGACCGGCGTCGAGTTCCGCGATTTCGAGCCGACCAACGACGCCCAGATCGAGCAGGCGCTGCGCCGCTTCGCGCGCGACGGCCATTCGCCGATCATCGCCGTCGGCTTCTCGCAGGCGACGGCGCTGCAGAAGGTCGCGGCCGAGTTCCCCAATCTCAAATTCACCATCATCGACATGGTGGTCGAACTGCCGAACGTCCAGTCGGTGGTGTTCAAGGAGCACGAGGCCTCCTATCTCGTCGGCCTCCTCGCCAGCCTCGCCTCGAAGACCGGCAAGGTCGGCTTCGTCGGCGGCATGGACATCCCGCTGATCCGCAAATTCGCCTGCGGCTATGTCCAGGGCGTCAAGGCCGGCAAGAAGGACGCGGAGATCTTCCAGAACATGACCGGCTCGACCCCGGCAGCCTGGAACGACCCGGTCAAGGGCGGCGAGCTCGCCAAGTCGCAGATCGACCGCGGCGCCGACGTGATCTACCACGCCGCCGGCGGCACCGGCATCGGCGTGCTGCGCGCCGCGGCGGATGCCGGCAAGCTCGGCATCGGCGTCGATTCGAACCAGAACATGCTGCATCCCGGCAAGGTGCTGACCTCGATGCTGAAGCGCGTCGACGTCGCCGCCTACACCTCGTTCAAGGCGGCCCGCGACGGCAACTGGAAGCCGGGCGTCTCGGTGCTCGGGCTGAAGGAGGACGGCGTCGGCTGGGCGCTCGACGACAACAACAAGGCGCTGATCACGCCCGAGATGAAGGCCGCCGCCGACAAGGCGCGGGCCGACATCATCGCCGGCACCGTCAAGGTCCACGACTACATGTCGGATTCAAAGTGCACGATGTGACCGACCCTGGCGTCGCGACGGCGCGATGAAGGTCACCGTCATCGGCTCCGGCGACGCGTTCGGCTCCGGCGGACGCTTCAACGCCTGCCTCCGGGTCGAGGCCGGGGCCGAACATCTGCTGCTCGATTGCGGCGCGACGAGCCTGGTCGCCCTGAACAGGGCGGGCATCGACCGCAACGGCCTTTCGACCTTGCTGTTCACGCATTTCCACGGCGACCATTTCGGCGGCTTGCCCGCCTTCCTGCTGGAGGCCCAGTTCGTCTCGCGCCGGAGCCGGCCGCTGACGATCGCCGGCCCGAAAGGCGTCGAACAGCGGGCGCGGCAGATGCTCGAGGCCGATTTTCCAGGCGCGTCCGGCAATGCCTGGCGCTTCCCGATCACCTATGTCGAGATCACGCCGGACGCGCCGGCGACGCTCGCCGGAATCGCGGTCGAGGCCTTCCCGATGAGGCACGACGAACGCGCCGGCCCCTGCCAGGGTTACCGGCTGGCCCATGGCGGCAAGGTCTTCGCCTTCTCCGGCGACAGCGCCTGGACGGACGCGCTGGTTCCGCTCGCGGCCGGCGCGGATGCGCTGCTGATCGAATGCTACACCTGGGATCGCGTGCTGGCGAACCATCTCGACTACGGCACGCTCGCCGCCCACAGGGCCGAGCTCGGCGCGAGGCGCGTCATCCTGACCCATATGGGGCCGCAGATGCTGGGGCATCAGGAACCTCTGCCGGAAGAGCGCGCCCATGACGGCATGGTGCTGTCGCTGTGACGGACGCTCCTCCACCCGCGATCGCGCTGATTGGCATCAGCAAGGCCTTCGGCCCGGTCAAGGCCAACAAGGACGTCTCGCTCGCCGTCGCCGCCGGCTCGATCCACGGCATCGTCGGCGAGAACGGCGCCGGCAAGTCGACGCTGATGTCGATCCTCTACGGCTTCTACGAGGCCGATGCCGGCGAGATCCGGGTTCGCGGCGAGCCGCGCCGGATCCGCTCCTCCTCGGATGCGATCGCCGCCGGGATCGGCATGGTCCACCAGCACTTCATGCTGGTCGAGCCGCTCAGCGTGGTCGAGAACATCGTGCTCGGCGCCGAGGGCGGAGCATTGCTGAAGCGCGGCATCGCGAGGGCGCGGGCGGAGCTGGCGCGGCTCAGCCAGGAATACGGGCTCGCCATCGATCCCGACGCGATCGTCGGCGAGCTCTCGGTCGGCCTGCAGCAGCGCGTCGAGGTCCTCAAGGCGCTCTACCGGGGAGCGCAGGTGCTGATCCTCGACGAGCCGACGGCCGTGCTGACCCCGGCCGAGGCCGACCAGCTCTTCGAATTGCTGCGGGCGCTGAAGGCGCAGGGCAAGACGGTGATCCTGATCACCCACAAGCTGCGCGAGATCATGGCGGTGACCGACCGCGTCTCGGTGATGCGGCGCGGCGAGATGGTCGCCCATGTCGAGACGAACCGGACCTCGCCGGCCGAGCTCGCCGAGGCCATGGTCGGCCGGCGCGTCCTGCTGCGCGTCGAGAAGGCGCCGCGAAAGCGCGGCGCGCCGGTGCTCGAGGCGGCCGGCCTCTCCGTGGTCGACGAACGCGGCTGCGAGACGCTGCGCGACGCCAGCCTGACATTGCACGAAGGCGAGATCGTCGGCATCGCCGGCGTCGCCGGCAACGGCCAGAGCGAGCTGCTCGACGTGCTCGCGGGCCTGACCCAGCCGACGCGCGGGGTGATCCGGCTCGGCGGGACGATCCTCGGCACGGCCGAGCGAAACCCGGCCCATCTGCGCCGGCTCGGGCTGATGCACATCCCCGAGGATCGGCAGCGCACCGGGCTCGTCACCGCCTTCACCGCGGCCGAGAATGCGATCCTCGGCTATCAGGACGATCCGGCCTTCGGGCCGGGCCCCTTCCTGTCGCCGGCACGCATCGAGCGGCATGCGCGCGCCGCGATGCAGGATTACGACGTCCGCCCGCTCGATCCTGACCTGAAGACGGCGAAGTTCTCCGGCGGCAACCAGCAGAAGATCGTGCTCGCCCGCGAGATCGAGCGGGCGCCGAAGGTCCTCCTCGTCGGCCAGCCGACGCGCGGCGTCGACATCGGCGCGATCGAGTTCATCCATCGCCGCCTGATCGCCCTGCGCGACGCCGGCGTCGCGATCCTGCTCGTCTCGGTCGAGCTCGAGGAGGTGATGGCGCTGTCCGACCGGATCCTCGCGCTCTGCGGCGGCCGGATCACCGGCGAGCGCGAGGCGGCGGCGACCGACGAGCGCGATCTCGGCCTGCTGATGGCCGGCGTCAGCGAGAGGGCGGCATGAGCGCCGCGCCGATCGATCTGCCGCGCTGGGCCGACACCGCGCTGGTGCCGCTGGTCTCGGTCGCGGCGGCGCTCGCCGTCGCAGGGCTCGTCGTGCTCTCGATCGGGGAAAGCCCGCTGGAGGCGACCACGCTTCTGCTGAAGGGCTCGCTCGGCAGCCTGGAGGGCCTCGGCTTCACGCTCTACTACACCACCAATTTCATCTTCACCGGCCTCGCCGTCGCCGTCGCCTTCCATGCCGGCCTGTTCAATATCGGCGGCGAGGGCCAGGCGACCATCGCCGGCATCTTCGCCGCGCTCGCCTGCCTCTGGCTCGCGCCGCTGCCGGGCCTCCTGCTGGTGCCGCTCGCCATCCTCGCCGCGGCGGCGGGCGGCGCGCTCTGGGCCCTGATCCCCGGCTGGCTGCAGGCGACGCGCGGCAGCCATGTCGTGATCACCACGATCATGTTCAATTTCATAGCGGCCACGCTGATCGTCTATCTGCTGGTCGAGGTGATGGGAAAAGCCGGCTCGATGCAGCCGGAGACCGCGGACTTCCCCAGGCAGGCGCTGCTGACGCCGATCCACGAACTGCTCGCGGCGTTCGGGCTGACAATGCCCTCGACGCCGCTCAACACCGCCTTCCTGCTGGCGCTCGCCTCCCTCGTCGCGGTCTGGGCGCTGATCTATCGCTCCCGGCTGGGCTATGCGATCCGCACGGTCGGCGCCAATCCGCGCGCCGCGGCCTATGCCGGCATCTCGCCGGCGCGGATCATCATTGTGGCGATGGCGCTGTCGGGCGCGCTCGCCGGCGGCCTCGCCGTGAACGAGGCGATGGGCGTGCAGCACCGGCTCGTGCTCGACTTCACCGCCGGCTACGGCTTCGTCGGCATCGCGGTGGCGCTGATGGGACGCGGCCATCCGGTCGGGGTCGCCCTCGCCGCCCTGCTCTTCGGCGTGCTCTACCAGGGCGGAGCCGAACTCTCCTTCGACAAGCCGACCATCACCCGCGACATGGTCGTGGTGATCGGCGGCATCGTCATCCTCTTCGCCGGCGCGCTGGATGGGCTGTTCCGGCGGCTCGTCGCCGGCGTGCTCAATCTCGGACGTGGAGGCTAGACGATGGAGCTCGTCCAGACCCTCGCCGTCATTCTCGATTCGACGATTCGATTGTCGATTCCGCTGCTCTGCGCCGCGCTGGCCGGGCTCTGGTCGGAGCGCTCGGGCGTCGTCGACATCGGCCTCGAAGGCAAGATGCTGATCGCCGCCTTCGCCTCGGCCGCCGTGGCCCATCACAGCGGCTCGGCCTGGACGGGCCTCGGCGCCGGCATGCTCGCGGCGGTGGCGCTCGCGCTCGTGCACGGCTTCTCCGCCATCACCTGGCGCGGCAACCAGATCGTCTCCGGCGTCGCGATCAACATGCTGGCGGCGGGACTCACCGTCATTCTCGGCAATGCCTGGTACGGGCAGGGCGGGCGCACGCCGACGCTCGAGGGGCCGGCGCGCTTCGCCGAGCTCGACCTGCCGCTGGCCGGGACGCTCAAGGAGGTCCCGGTCATCGGCCCGATCTACGACATCGCCATCTCCGGCCATGCCGCGCCGGTCTATCTCGCCGTGCTCGCGCTGGTTCTGACGGCGTTCACCCTGAAGCACACCCGCTTCGGCCTGCGTCTGCGCGCCGTCGGCGAGAACCCGGCCGCAGTCGACACCGCCGGCGTCTCCGTCGCCGGCCTGCGCTATGCCGCGGTGGTGATCTGCGGCGCGCTGTGCGGGCTCGGCGGCAGCTATCTCGCCGTCTCGCAATCGGCCGGCTTCCTGCCGCAGATGACGGCCGGCAAGGGCTTCATCGCGCTCGCCGCCGTGATCTTCGCCAATTGGCGGCCGGTGCCCGTGCTGTTCGCCTGCCTGCTGTTCGGCCTGCTGGAGGCGATCGCGATCAGGCTGCAGGGCGTCGTCCTGCCCGGAATCGGACAGGTTCCGGTGCAGGCGATCCAGGCCCTGCCCTATGTGATGACCGTGGTGCTGCTCGCCGGATTCATCGGCAAGGCGACGCCGCCCAAGGCCTCGGGGCTGCCCTATGTCAAGGAACGCTGAGTGACCGCAGACACCGAGCTCGACGCGCTTTTCGCCGCGGCGCAGGCGGCACAGGGCCAAGCCTATGCCCCCTATTCGCGCTTCACGGTCGGCGCCGCCATCCTGGCCGAGGACGGCAGGATCTATCCCGGCTGCAATGTCGAGAACGCGGCCTATCCCGTCGGCGCCTGCGCCGAGGCGGGGGCGATCTCGGCCATGGTCGCCGGCGGCGCACGCGCGATCCGCGCCATACTGGTCATCGGCGACGGCGCCGAGCTGGTGACGCCCTGCGGCGCCTGCCGCCAGCGCATCCGCGAATTCGCCGCACCGGAGACGCCGATCCTGATCGCCGGGCCGGACGGGATCCGCGCCCGCTTTTCGCTGGCCGAGCTGTTGCCAGCCTCGTTCGGACCGGCCAATTTGCCGAAGTGATTTGCGGGCCGGAACAGCGGGGCCCGAAGGGCGCGGACGACGCGCCGATGGAGCGACGACATGGCGGCGGATGCGCTTTTCGACCAGGCGGCATCGGTATTGATCGATCGCGGCATCGATGGCGGCATCGACTGCGCCGTCGTGCTCGGCACCGGGCTCGGCCGCATCATCGACGACATGGTCGAACCGGTCTCCGTGCCCTTCGAGGACATTCCGGGCTTCCCGAAGGGCTCCGTCTCGGGCCATGCCAAGCGCCTCAGCTACGGCCTGCTGCACGGCAAGAAGGTGCTGGTCTTCGAGGGACGGGCGCATTTCTACGAGACCGGCGATCCCGCCATCATGCGGGTGCCGCTCGGCGTGCTCTCCGCCTTCGGCTCGCCGCCGCTGGTCCTCACCAACGCCGCCGGCTCGCTCAGGCCGGATCTCAGGCCCGGCAGCCTGGCGCTGATCACCGACCATATCAACTTCAACGGGCCGAATCCGCTGGTCGGCGATGTCGGCGACGGCCGCTTCGTGCCGATGATCGACGCTTACGATCCGCATCTGCGCGCGCGCCTGAAGAAGGCCGCCGGCGCCTCCGGGGCCAATATGGGCGAGGGCGTCTATATGTGGTTCTCGGGTCCGAGCTTCGAGACGCCGGCGGAGATCCGGATGGCCAAGACGCTCGGCGCCGACCTCGTCGGCATGTCGACGGTGCCGGAGGTGATCCTGGCGCGCCGCTTCGGCCTGCGCGTCGCCGGCATCTCGATCGTGACCAACATGGCGGCCGGCATCCTCGGCGGCGCCCCCAGCCATGGCGAGACGCGGGACGTCGCCGCGACCGCGACCACGGCGCTGCGGCGCGTGCTGCGCTCCTTCCTGAGCGAGCTGTGATGGCGATGTCCGACGCCGATCTCGCCCTGCGTGCGCTGCGCCTGCTCGACCTGACGGACCTCTCCGACCAGGCCGGCGAGACCGGCGCGCTGCAGCTCTGCGCCCGCGCCGTCGCGGCGCCGGGGCCCGTGGCGGCGATCTGCATCTGGCCGCAATTCGTCAAGCTGGCGCGCCAGACGCTGAAGGCCTCTCCGGTCCGGATCGCGACGGTGATCAACTTCCCGGCCGGCGGCAGCAATTGCAGCCTGATCGCCAGCGACATCGCCGAGGCGATCGCGGACGGCGCCGACGAGATCGACCTGGTGCTGCCCTGGCGCGCCTTCCTCGCCGGAGACGCCAGGATCGCCCACGAGATGGTCGCCGAAGCGCGCGGCAGCTGCGGCGAGAAGACGCTCAAGGTCATCCTCGAAACCGGGGAGTACCCGGACCAGGCCTCGGTGCGGGCGGCGTCCGAGCTCGCCATCGCCGCCGGGGCCGACTTCATCAAGACCTCGACCGGCAAGACGAAGACCTCCGCCACGCCGGCAGCGGCGCGGACCATGCTAGAGGCGATCAAGGCCTGCGACCGGCCAGTCGGCCTCAAGCCTTCCGGCGGCCTGCGCACCCTCGCCGACGCCAGGACCTATCTCGACCTTGCCGACGAGATCATGGGCCCGGACTGGGCGTCGGCGAAAACCTTCCGCTTCGGCGCCAGCGGGCTCTACGGCGTGCTCGCCGACATTATCGCCGGCACCGCCCCGGCGGAGCGGACCGACGGAGCCTATTGATGCGCCTGCCGCAGGAGATCATCGCCGCCAAGCGCGACGGCGAGCGCCTCGATGTCCAGGACATCCGCCAGATGATCGCCGGGCTGACCGACGGCTCGGTGAGCGAGGGCCAGGCGGCGGCCTTCGCCATGGCGATCTTCTTCCGCGACATGGATGCCGAGGAGCGCGTCGCGCTGACGCTCGCCATGCGCGATTCCGGAACGGTGCTGGACTGGCGCGACCTGCCGGGCCCGGCGCTCGACAAGCACTCGACGGGCGGCGTCGGCGACACGGTCTCGCTGCCGCTCGCCGCTGCGGTCGCGGCCTGCGGCGGTTATGTCCCGATGATCTCCGGCCGCGGCCTCGGCCATACCGGCGGCACGCTCGACAAGCTCGACGCCGTGCCGGGCTATGTCACCCAGCCGGGGATCGAGCTCTTCCGCAAGGTGGTGCACGACGTGGGCTGCGCCATCATCGGCCAGACCGCCGACCTCGCGCCGGCCGACAAGCGGCTCTATGCGATCCGGGACGTGACCGGCACGGTCGAGTCGATCCCGCTGATCACCGCCTCGATCCTGTCGAAGAAGCTCGCCGCCGGCCTGCACGGCCTCGCCATGGACGTGAAGTTCGGCTCCGGCGCCTTCATGCGCGATTTCGACAGGGCGAAGGCGCTGGCGCAGAGCCTCGCCGATGTCGGAAACGGCGCCGGGCTGCCGACGCGGGCGCTGCTCACAGACATGAGCGAGCCGCTCGCCTCCGCCGCCGGCAACGCGCTCGAAGTCGCCTATGCGCTCGATCACCTGGCCGGACGCCGGCGCGAGCCGCGCTTCCATGCGGTCACGGTGGCGCTCGCCGCCGAGATGCTGCTGCTCGGACGGCTGGCCGCGACGCGCGAGGATGCGACTGCAAAGATCGAGGACGCCTTCGCCAGCGGCGCGGCGGCGGAGCGCTTCAGCCACATGATCGCGGCGCTCGGCGGCCCGGCCGACCTGCTGGAGCATCCCGACAGGCATCTCGCCCGCGCGCCGATCGTCCGCCCGGTCTTCTCCGACCGGCCCGGGCTGGTCGAGGCGATCGACACGCGCGGCATCGGCCTCGCTGTGGTCGCGCTCGGCGGCGGCCGCACCCGCCCGCAGGACGAGATCGACCACGCCGTCGGCATCGCCGAGCTCGCCGGGCTGGGCGACCGGGTGGGGCCCGACCGGCCGCTCGGCATCGTCCATGCCCGCAGTGAGGCCGGCTTCGACGCCGCCCGCATCCGCCTGAAGAGCGCCTATCGCCGCGGCGAGACCGCTGTTACGCGTGGCCCGCTGATCATCCCCGCCTAGGAAAGTTGCTATCCATGAGCCTGCTTCTGGCCATCACCGGCTGGCATGTCGAAAGCTGGCGCGAGCGCTTCGCCGCGCTGCTGCCGGACTTGCCGATCGTCACGCTCGGCGAGCCTTTCGACCGGCGCGCGGTGCACTATGTCGCGAGCTGGAAACATCCCGAGGGCAGCCTCGCCGGCCTGCCGAACCTCGCCGCGATCTTCTCGCTCGGCGCCGGCGTCGACCATCTCTTCGCCGACAGCCGCCTGCCGCAGGTGCCGATCGCCCGCGTGATCGACCCGGACCTGACGACGCGGATGAGCGAATACGTCGTGCTGCACTGCCTGATGCAGCTGCGCCAGCAGCGCCGCTACGACCGGCAGCAGCGCGAGAAGTCCTGGGACGACGATCGCCACCAGCCGGCGGCGCGCGAGGTCCGCGTCGGCATCATGGGACTCGGCGAGCTCGGGCAGGACGCGGCCCGCAAGCTCCAGACGATCGGCTTCGACGTCGCCGGCTGGAGCCGCTCTCCCAAGACGATCGACGGACTCGCGACCTTCGCCGGCGAGGACGGTATGGCGAGCTTCCTCGCCCGCACCGACATCCTGGTCTGCCTGCTGCCGCTGACGCCGGAGACGCAAGGCATCCTGAACCGGCCGCTGCTGGCGAGCCTGGCGCGCGACGGCCGGCTCGGCGGGCCGGCGCTGATCAATGCCGGGCGCGGCAAGTTGCAGGTCGAGGCCGACATCCTCGCGGCGCTCGATGCCGGCGAGCTCAGGGAAGCCGTGCTCGACGTGTTCGAGACCGAGCCGCTGCCGCCGGACTCGCCGCTGTGGAGCCATCCCGCGGTGACGGTGACGCCGCACAATGCCGCCATGTCGGCACCCGAGACCGTCGCAGACCAGATCGCGGCGCAGATCCGGCGGCTGGAAGCCGGCGGCGAGTTGCAGAACGTCGTCGATCCGGCGCGAGGTTACTGAGGCGACACTTATCCGTCATCGCGAGGAGCGACAGCGACGAAGCACTCAGGAGGACGTAGAGCTCCGCTGCCCCTGGATTGCTTCGCTGCGCTCGCAATGACGGTCAGCCCAGCCGCTTGATCGCGGTGATCGGCCCGCCATTGCGAGCGAGGATGCGCTCGCGCGCCGGGCGTAAGGGCTCGCGGATCACGCTCATCGTGAAGGCGGTGGCGTGCAGCAGCAGGTCGGGATCGGTCATGATGCCGACATGGCCCTTCCAGAACACCAGATCGCCGCGACGCAGGCCCACGAGACCGTCGTCGAAGGCTACGGCCTCGCCGAGCCCCTGCTCCTGCAGGTCGGAATCGCGCGGTGCCGCGATGCCGGCCGCCGCCAGTGCGAGCTGGACCAAAGCCGAGCAGTCGAGACCGAGGCTGGTCTTGCCGCCCCAGAGATAGGGTACGTCGAGGAAGCGCTCGGCGACGGCGACGAAATCCGGCTCGTGCCGATCGCGCGGGCAAAGATGCGGCTTGAAGACATGGCCGCCGCGCCCGGTGGTGAAGAAATCGCCGCTCTCGCCGGTGACGGCCAGCCCGGCGCCGATGGACAGGGCCTCGAGCGGCGGCAGCTTGATCGACGGGCCGGGGTAGACGAAGGTCCGGAGCGCGCAGACGCGATGCGTCGGGGCCGGTGCGTCGCCCGCCAGGCAATCCTCGGGCAGGTAGCCGACATAGGAATCGCCGACGAGCTGGCCCCAGGCCCAGCCCTCGTGCTGCTCATAGACCCTGACCGCCTCACCGGCGAGCGCCTCGGTGTCGAGCGGCGCGTCTGGCCTGGGCTCGCGCCGCAGCGGCGCCGAGGGCGTCACCACCCGCATCGGCACCGGATCGGCGAAGGCGAGCGCCTCGACCTGGCCGTCGAGATGGCGGGCGGCGAGGTCCGGGCGGGCGGGGGTGAGGCGGCGGTCGAGAATCGCGGTCATGGCGGCACTCTAGCCCCGTCCGGTTAACGGACGAAGCGCTCAGGCCGGGCCGAGCTCGCGCGCCCGCGCGGTGACGAGATCGGCAAGGTGCTCGACCGCCAGCGCGCCCGCCACCGTCCGCTGGATCACGACATTGCGCTTGTCGAGTTCGTCGCGCTTGCGCGTCACCAGGCCGAGCTTGCCCAACGAGTCGAGGGCGCGGGTGATCACCGGCTTGGTGACGCCGAGCCGGGCCGCCAGGCCACGCACCGTATGCGGCGGCAATTCCAGATAGATGGTGAGGAGGATCGCGGTCTGGCGCACCGACAGATCGGCTTGCGTGTCGCGCACCAGGTCGAGATGGACCTCGCGCCAGAGCCTGAGCGCCTGCGTCGGCTTGATCTCCAGCACCATGCCGTCCCCGGATCGTTACGGGGCCGTATCATTGTCGCGACTCCGCCGCCGCGCAAGCCGAGCCGCTCCGCAGGCTTAACGGGCGCCCTACCGTCATTGCGAGCGGAGCGAAGCAATCCAGGGGCAGCGGAGCTCTACGTCTCCCGGATTGCTTCGTCGGCTGCGCCGCCTCGCAATGACGAAAGGCTCTCAGCGCACGCCGTAGAGCTGCTTCGCCAGCGCATAGGTCAGTCGCGCCGCCTGGCATTCGCCGCCTTCGGGCCGGCCCGGCTTCGTCGACGGGTTCCAGCCGTAAATGTCGAAATGCGCGTAGGAGCGGCTGTTCTCGACGAAACGGTTGAGGAACAGCGCCGCCGTCAGCGAGCCGGCGAAAGCGCCGCCGGAGACGTTGTTCACATCGGCGATCCTGGAGTCGAGCATCGCGTCATAGGGCGGCCAGAGCGGCATCCGCCAGACCGGATCGTTCACGGCGGCACCGATGCGGGCGATCTCGGCGGCGAGGCCGTCGTCATGGCTATAGAAGGGCGGCAGCTCGGGCCCGAGCGCGACGCGGGCGGCGCCGGTCAGCGTCGCGAAGTCGATCAGCAATTCCGGCGCCTCTTCATCGGCCAGCGCCAGCGCATCGGCGAGGATGAGCCGGCCTTCGGCATCGGTGTTGCCGATCTCGACGGTCAATCCCTTGCGGCTCCGCAGCACGTCGCCGGGGCGGAAGGACGAACCGGAGACGGCATTCTCGACGGCAGGAACCAGAAGGCGCAGGCGGACCTTCAGCCCAGCCTGCATGATCATGCGCGCCGCGGCGATGGCCGCCGCCGCGCCGCCCATGTCCTTCTTCATCAGCAGCATGCCGGCATCGGTCTTGAGGTTGAGGCCGCCGGTGTCGAAGGCGACGCCCTTGCCGACCAGCGTCAGCCTGGGATGTTCCGGCGCGCCCCAGCGCAGGTCGATCAGTCGCGGCGCGCGGGGCGAGGCCCGGCCGACGGCATGGATCATCGGGAGATTGGCCGCGAGCAAATCGTCGCCGACGGTGCTGGCGACCTCGGCCCCGCAGGCCTCGCCGAGCGCGCGGATGGCCGCCTCGATCTCGGCCGGGCCGAGATCGGCGGCGGAGGTGTTGACGAGATCGCGCGCCAGCGCGGTCGCCTCCGCGAGGCGGGTCAGCTCGTCGCCGTCGACGCCCTCGGGCAGAGCGAGCCGCGCCTGAGCCGGCTTCGGCTTGCGATAGCGTTCGAAGCGGTAGGCGGTGAGCAGCCAGCCGAGCGCGGCGAGGGCGGGATCGCCGAGATCGCCCGCCAGGGCGTAGTCGCCCGGCGGCAGCGTGGTGGCGAGGCGGCCCGGCGCGAACGGATCGCGCCGGCGCGGCCCCGCCGGATCGACGCCGAGCAGCACGGCGACCAGCGCGCCGGCGGCGTCGGGCAGCAGGGCATGCTGGCCCGGCCGCGCCTCGAACCCCTGTGCCTGCGCGAAGCTGCGCGGCACGGGCGCGAGCCCGTCGCGCAGGGCCGGCCAGTCGGCCCTGGCGACGCAATGCACGGGAATGGCCGGCGTACCGGCGGGCAGGAGCAGCGGATGCACGATCGGCGAACCTCGAATGGCGGAAGCGTCGGCGACGGCATGCAGTGCCGGCGCTTTCTGCCCTGATTAACAATCCGTTAGGGTTAACGTTTTATCACCACAGGCAACAGATCCCGTCCCGGCGAGGCATTCCGGCCGATGTCCACCCTCACCCGCGCATCCCGCTTCGGCCACTTCGCCGCGGCCTCCGTCCTCTGCCTTGCACTCGGTGCCTGCCAGCTGCGCGGCGGCGCCGGCGACGTCACCGGCTCGATCGGCTCGAGGCCGAGCCAGCCCCGCACCGAAGCGCAATGGCGCAGCGAGGAAGCCCAGTGGGCGCCGCGCTACGAGGCCAATCCCAAGGACCGCAACGCCGCCTTCTTCTATGCCCGCGCACTGCGGGCGCTCGACAAGAACGCGCAGGCGCTGGCCGTGCTGCAGGGGGCCGTGCTCGTCCATACCGAAGACCGCGAACTGCTCGGCGCCTATGGCCGCTCGCTGGCCGACAATGGCCGGCTGAAGCAGGCGGACGAGGTGCTCGGCCGCGCCCATCTGCCGGAGAAGCCCGACTGGCGCATCCTCTCGGCGCAGGGCACCGTGGCCGACCAGCTCGGCGAGCACGAGCGCGCCCAGCAGATCTACGCGACCGCGCTGAAGCTGGCGCCGAACGAGCCGACGGTGATGTCGAATCTCGGCCTCTCGCTGGCGCTGTCGAAGCACCTGCCGGAGGCCGAACGCGTGCTGCGCGAGGCTGCGGCCGCTCCCGGCGGCGATGCCAGGGTGCGCCAGAACCTCGTGCTGGTGCTGGGGCTGCAGGGACGCTTCCAGGAGGCCGAACAGATCGCCCGCCAGGACATGAGCCCGGCCGAGGCCTCGGCGACGATCGCCTATCTGCGCCGCTCGGTCAGCCAGCCGAACAGCTGGGACATGCTGCGCGGCGGCAAGGCCAAGCCGCCGGCGCGGGCCGCGGCGCCGGCGGCCGGAGTCTCGCAGGGTGGGGCTCAGCCGGCAAGCGGCTGAGACGGCGGCCGGGAGCCCTCCGGCGCCTCACATGGTGGCGAACACCTTGAGGACAGCCGGGGTCATGATCACCACGAACAGGACCGGCAGGAAGAACAGGATCATCGGCACCGTCAGCTTCGGCGGCAGGGCCGCGGCCTTCTTCTCGGCCTCGTTCATCCGCTGGTCGCGGCTTTCCTGCGCGAGCGTGCGCAGGGCGGTTCCCAGCGGCGTGCCGTAGCGCTCGGCCTGGATCAGCGCGGTGCAGACGGACTTCACCGATTCCAGACCGGTGCGCGCGGCGAGATTCTCATAAGCCTGCCGACGTTCGGAGAGATAGGAGAGCTCGGCGGTGCAGAGTGCGAACTCCTCGGCGAGGGGAACCGACTGGCTGCCGATCTCGGTCGAGACCTTGCGGAAGGCCAGCTCGATCGACATGCCCGATTCGACGCAGATCAGCATCAGATCGAGCGCGTCCGGGAAGGCCCGCCGCATCGAGAGCTGACGCTTGCTCGTCGCGTTCGAAAGGTAGATCTCCGGCGCCTTGATGCCGAGATAGGCGGCGCCGATCACGATCCCGACCCGCACGATGGCCGTCTGGCCGAGGTCGTTGAGCACGAACACGTAGAACAACGCGAATAAAAAGAGGCCGATCGGCGTGACCAGCCTGAAGAACAGGAAGGCGACCTCGGCCTGCTGACCGCGGAAGCCCGCCATGGTGAGCTGCTTCTTGGCGGTCTCTGTCCCCAGCCAGTCGCCGAGCTTGAAACGCTCGACGATGGTTCGCATGAACGCCTTCGGTTCCTGGCGGAGCGAGACCTTGTCCACTTGGCGCGCCAGCCGGTCCCGCTCCCGGGCACGAATCTTGTCCCGTTCGGTGGCGACTGATTTCATTCGCTTGCCCAGGACGTTGCCTTCGAGCAGGGGCGCCGCCACGGTCATGATCGTGACGGCCACGGCCACTCCGCCGACCAGGGCAAGCAGGACCCTCATATCCGTGAGACTGTCGATCAGGAGCGCGACCATGGCGAAAGCTCCTCAGATCTCGAAGTTGATCATCTTGCGCATGACCAGCACGCCGATCATCATCCAGATGCCGCAGCCAGCCAACGCGATACGCCCGGCATTCGTGTAGAAGAGGGCGTCCATATAGCCGGGGCTCGTCAGATAAACGAGGCCGGCGACCGCCGGGGGCAAGGAGCCGATGATCGCAGCAGACGCCTTGGCTTCCATCGACACGGCCTTGATCTTGTCGCGCATCTTGCGGCGCTCGCGGATCACGCGCGATAGGTTGGCCAAGGTCTCGGCGAGATTGCCGCCGGTCTTCTGCTGGATCGCCAGGACGATGCCGAAGAAATTGGCCTCCGTGCAAGGCATGCGCTCATACAGCTTGGTGGCGGCGTCGGTCAGCGACAGGCCGAGCGTCTGCGCTTCGATGATCAGCCGGAACTCCGTCTTGACCGGCTCCTGGGCCTCGCTGGCGATGATCCGCAGGCAGTCGTTCAGCGGCAGGCCCGACTTGATGCCGCGCACGATGACGTCGAGCGCGTTCGGAAATTCGTTGATGAAACGCAGCATCCGCTTCTTGGCGAGGTAGGTCAGGTACCAGCGCGGCAGGCCGAGCAGGCCGACGAGGAAGCCGACCAGCACCAGGACCCAATTGCCCGAGGTGATCAGGAGCACGATGGCCAGGACGGTGGCGAGGGCGACGCCGAGCAGCCAATAGTGCTTGCGCGACCAGGACAGCCCGGCCTGTTCGATCCGGCCTTCGATGGTAACCTTGTGGCGCGCCTTCTCGCGATTCTCGATATCCTTCAGGCTCTGCGCGACCTGCCCGCGCCGGGCCTGGCTCTGCGCCTCGCGATCGGCCGCGGCGCGGACTGCGGCCGGAGCGGCGAACTCGCGGCGGCGCTGCTCGACCCGCGCCTGGCCGCTCAGCGCCGGATAGAACAGCGCATAGGCGACGCCGCCCGCCGAGACGGCGGCGAGGATGACGGCAGCGATCTGGCCATAGTCCATGACGTGCCCTTTTCCGCTCAGGCGTCGGCCTGGCTCTCGGCCTCGAGCTGGTCGAGCGCCGCGGCGAGCCTCTGCTCGTCGCCGAAATAGCGGGCGCGCTCCCAGAGGCGCGGCCGGCCGATGCCGGTCGAACGGTGCCGGCCGATCAGGCGGCCGTTCGGATCCTCGCCGAGCACGTCGTAGGTCATCAGGTCCTGGGTGATGATGACGTCGCCCTCCATGCCCATCACCTCGGTGATGTGGGTGATGCGGCGCGAGCCGTCGCGCATGCGCTGCGCCTGGATGATCACGTCGATCGACGAGCAGATCATCTCGCGCAGCGTCTTCGACGGCAGGCTGAAGCCGCCCATGGTGATCATCGATTCGATACGGCTCAGGCACTCGCGCGGCGTGTTGGCGTGCAGCGTGCCCATGGAGCCGTCATGGCCGGTGTTCATCGCCTGCAGCAGGTCGAAGGCCTCCGGTCCGCGCACCTCGCCGACGATGATGCGCTCGGGGCGCATGCGCAGGCAGTTCTTGACGAGATCGCGCATCGTCACCGCGCCCGATCCCTCGAGATTGGGCGGCCGCGTCTCGAGGCGTACGACATGCGGCTGCTGCAGCTGCAGCTCGGCCGCGTCCTCGCAGGTGATCACCCGCTCGTCGTTCTCGATGTAGTTGGTCAGGCAGTTGAGCAGCGTCGTCTTGCCCGAGCCGGTCCCGCCCGAGATCACGACATTGCAGCGGACCCGCCCGATGATCTTGAGAATTTCGGCGCCGGGCGGCGAGATCGCCCCGAAGCGCACGAGCTGATCCAGCGTCAGCTTGTCCTTCTTGAACTTGCGGATGGTCAGCGCCGGCCCGTCGATCGCGAGCGGCGGCGCGATGACGTTGACGCGCGAGCCGTCCGCGAGACGGGCATCGCAGATCGGCGAGGCCTCGTCGACGCGGCGGCCGACCTGGCTGACGATGCGCTGGCAGATGTTCATCAGCTGCGCGTTGTCGCGGAAGCGGATACTGGTCAGCTGAATCTTGCCGCCGGTCTCGATATAGGTCCGGCCGGCGCCGTTGACCATGATGTCGGCGATGTCGTCGCGGGCGAGCAGCGGCTCCAGCGGTCCATAGCCGAGCACGTCGTTGCAGATGTCGTCGAGCAGCTCTTCCTGCTCGGAGATCGAGAGCACGACGTTCTTCAGCGAGATGATCTCGTTGATGATGTCGCGGATTTCCTCGCGGGCCGACTCGCCGTCGAGCTTGGCGAGCTGCGAGAGATCGATCGCCTCGATGAGAGCACCGAAGATCATGCTCTTCATCTGGTAGTAGTCTTCGGACTTCGGCGCCTCGACCGGCGGCGGCGGCGGCGCCGGCCGGCGCGCCTCGGCGGCGGCCGGGCGCAGCTCGGGCTGCCGCGGCGCTGCGGCCGGGGCGGCGCTCTGCCCTTTCAGCGGCGCCGGGGCGTTCGCCTGTCGCTTGCCGAACATCGTCAGGCCTTCCGACGGATCAGCTTGGCCACCAGCGGCTCGAACAGGCTGCGCCTGGCGCGCTTCTGTTCGCCACGCCCGGTGAGGACCGTCGCGATATGGCCGAAGGCTTCGGCCACTTTGCCGCTGGACTGGATCTCGGCGATCATCTGGCCGTTATTGGCCGCGGTCCCGAAGAGCTGGGCATCGAACGGGATCGCGCTCAGCACCTCGATGCCGAGCGCCTTGGCGAATTCGCCGGCCTCGATCTCCGGCCGCTTCGGCAGGCCGACCTGGTTCAGGATCAGGCGCGGGATGGCGTCGTTGGGGCGCGCCGCCCGCAGCAGATCCACCAGATTCTTGGCGTTGCGCAGCGAGGCGAGCTCGGGCGCGGCGACGATCGCGACCTCGTCGGCGCCGATCAGAGCGCGCCTGGCCCAGCCGGTCCACAGATGCGGCACGTCGAGCACGATGCAGGGCACGCTGGCGCGCAACAGGTCGAACAGGAGGTCGAACGCCTCCTCGCCGAGGTCGATGGTCCGGTCCAGCATCGCCGGCGCGGCGAGCAGAGCAAGATTGTCGCTGCAGCGCGAGAGCAGCCGGTCGAGCATGTTGGCGTCGAGCCGGTCCGGCGCGAAGACGGCATCGGCGATGCCCTGCGGCGGATCCTGGTTGAAATCCAGCCCGGCGGTGCCGAAGGGAATGTCGAGATCGGCGATCACCGTCGAGGCGAGCAGGTCGCGGGCGATGGCCCAGGCGACGTTGTGCGCCACCGTCGAGGCGCCGACGCCGCCCTTCGCGCCGACGATCGCCATGGAGCGGCCGAGCGCCGCCGAGCCGGCCGTGGCGTAGAGCTCGGACAAGGTGCGCAGCAGATCGAGAATGCCGAAGGGGGCGACGAGATAGTCGCTGACGCCGCGCCGAATCAGCTCGCGATAGAGCTGGATGTCGTTGACATGGCCGATGACGACGACCTTGGTGCCGGGGTCGCAGCTCTCGGCGAGCGCGTCGAGATGGGCGATCAATGCCGGCGGGTCGCTGACGGTTTCGAGCACGATCACGTTCGGGGTCGGCGCGGCCCGGAAGGCTTCGACCGCGGCGGCGGGGCCGCCCATCTGGACACGGGCCTGGACCTTGCCCATGCGCCGGTCGGCCGCCACCGCCTGCATCACGCCGGCGACCTCCTGCGTCTCGCAGAAGGCCTGCAAGGTGATGCGCGGCAGCGGGGCGATGATCTCCTCGCTGGCCATGCCCGGCTCGAGTTCCGGCGTGCTCGCCATCATTTGCCTCCGACGGCGTCGCTGAGCTTGGTCTGCTCCTGGCGATATTGCGTCGAGGGGTCCTTGCCCTCGCGCAGTTTCTTGACCGCCTCCATGCGCTTTTGCGTATCGAGCCGGCCTTCGCTGCGGGCCCGCACAAGATCGAGCGGGTCGGCGATCTGCGCCGCGAGATTGGCCTGGCTGGCGCAGCCGAGGTTCCAATAGGGCTCGTTCATCGCATCCCCCTTGTAGCTGGAGACGCCGAGATCGGCCGGCCATTGCCCGCAGGAATGCGGCAGTCCAGCCTGCAGCGAGGCGTAGGTGAGGCGGATGGGCGAGGCGAGGCCGGGATCGGCGACCGCGTAGGTCCTGACCGAGAGCGAGCCGGGTGACACGCCGGCGCGGGCGAGCGAACGGCGGATACCGTCGAGCGTGTCGCGGGCGGCGAGGTCGCGCCCGGTGCCGGTCGGCACCTCGGCGACGAGACCGCCCCTGCCGCTGCGGCGGTAATCCTCGCCGAAGCGGGCGACGTCCTCGGTCTGACGCGGGTCGAGAGCGCCGCCGGCCCGTCCGACGAAGACGTCGAGCGAGCGCGGCGCATCGCGCAGCACGATCGGGTGGCGCTCGCGGGTATCGGTCGGGATGCCCGAGGTCGAGATGTCGCCCCTGGCGCAGGCGCCGAGCAGGAGCGCGGCGGCGAGCGCGGCCGGCAGCGCCGCCTGTCCGCCGCGGTGGGGCTTGCTGGTCACGGTCACGATCGCCATCCTTCTCGCAGCCCCGTCCTCAATCGGCGATGAAGCCGACGCGGCCCTTGTAGGCCTGCGGAATCGGCCCGCCGCTGGTCGATCCGTAGATCTTGTTCAGCCGCCCCATCAGGATCGTCTGGGCGTCGTGCGCCTCGACGAAACCGTCATCCGGCCGCTGCAGCCCGTTCGGGCCGACCGGCTTCACGATGTAGGGCGTCACGGCGATCATCAGCTCGGTCTCCTCGCGCTGGTAGTCGCGCGAGCGGAACAGCGTGCCGATGATCGGAATGTTCATCAGCCCGGGCATGCCGTTGATCGCCTGGCGCGAGACCCGCTGGATCAGGCCCGCCGTGGCGAGGGTGCCGCCGGAGGGCAGCTCGACGGTGGTGTCGGATTTGCGCGTCCGGAAGCCGGGAGCGTTGACCGCCGTGGTCTCGGTGGGGTTGAGACGAAGCTGGTTTTCGAAGTCGAGTTCCGTCACCTCGGTGGCGATGCGCATCGAGATCTTGCCCTCCGACATCACGATCGGCGTGAAGTTCAGGGACACGCCGACGGGCTTGTAGGTGATGTTCAGGACGCAGCGATTGGTGTTGTCGCAGGTGTAGCCGTTCGGGATCGGGATATCGCCGCCGGCGGTGAACTTGGCGCTCTCGCCGGAGATTGCCGTGACGGTCGGCTCGGCGAGCACGCGCGACAGGCCAGCGCGCTCGAGCGCCCGCATGGTGACGTTGGTCGAGTTGCCGATGCCGGCGCCGATCGCCGTCGCGGCCAGCTGCTGCGGCTGCAGCGAGAACGGCGTGTCGATGGTCGGGGTGATGCTGAACTTGCCGAGCTTCCACTCGCCCGTCGAGTTGATGCCGAGCTGCTTGATCGCCCTGCGGGCGACTTCGGAAACCGTGACCTTGACCATGACCTGATCACGGCCGCGGATGGTGAGCGAGTTGATCACCGCGCCCTTGGTCGCGTTCTGCCCCTCACCGGAGATGCCGACGAAGGCGTTGGCGATGTCCATGGCCTGCGTCGCCTCGGAGGCGCTCGCGACATTGCCGACCAGCAGGATCGAATTCCCCGCCGGCTTGACCTGGATGTCGGCGCCCGGCATTGCCGTGCGCAGCGTCTGCCGCAGCACGTTGAGGTCGCGGCCGACCTCGATCTCCAGCGCCGTGATCTGCCGGCCCTCGGCGTCCATCACGAACATGGAGGTCGAGCCGTCGGCCATGCCGATGACGAAGAGCTTGCGGGCCGAGCGGACCACGGCGTTCGCCACCTTCGGATTGGCGACGAAGACCTCCTTGGCGTCGCGCGGCAATTCGACGATCAGCGAACGCCCGATCGAGAGATCGAGCCGGCGCGAGACCGCGTGCTCGCTGGCGCCGACATTGAGAACCGGCGCGGCGCCCTTCTGCTGCGCCAGCACCGGCGCGACGCCGAGCAGGGCGATGATGGGCAGGAGCGTCAGGGACAGGGCCAAGGCACGGTGGCGGCGCGGCTGGCGCATGGCGGATGTCGCGATCGGGGTCATGGCTTCACCGTCTTGGTGACGACGCCGTAGCGGACGAGCGTAAGGCCCCCGTCCCCGCTGGGCGGGCTCTTGTCGCCGGCGTCCTGCAGGCTGCGCAGCGCCAGGGAGAGGGTTCCGGTCTTCTGCGCCAGCGTCACGGCCTCGACCTGTCTCGGATCGAGCTCGAGCGTCGCGGTCTCGCCGACCACGACCTTCTCGCCGTTCTTCTCCTGGATGCTCTGGCCGATCGCCAGCACGCGGACATTGCCGATCAGGGTCTCGCTGGCGGCGGGCGAACCATCCTTGGAATTGCTGTCGTCGCGGCTGGTGTAGATCACGTCGACACGGTCATTGGGCAGGATGAAGCCGCCGGCGGTGCTGGCCCCGCGATTATCGGTGGTGATCGCGACGGCGCGCTTGCCTTGCGGCAGGATCGCCGAGAGGAAGCCGGATTCGGCCTTGAGCAGCTTCTCGCGGCGGATCGGCTCGGAGCCGTAGAGCGGCGCGCGGGCGATCTGGCCGACGAACTCGCCCTCGCCCTCCGGCAGGTCCTGGCGGCGGATGACGCCGGCGGGCAGGCTGGCGAGCGGCCAGGCCAGCCATTTGAGGTCTCCGGCGGCGAGCTTGTTGCCGAGCGGGACATCGGCGGCCGCGACCAGCACCTCGACCGTCGGCGCCGGCTCGTATGTGGTCACCGACGGCGTCGTGACCTTCGGCGGGCGGGCGACCAGCAGGGCGGCGGCGAGGCCTGCCACCACTGCGACGGCGAGAATGATGATGCGGGCGGGACTCATGGCACATGATCCTTGGCCGGCATGCGCCGACCCTCAGCCGGATCGTGGCTCTCGAATTGTCAACTTATGGTTAATCGGAGGTATCTTTTTGTGCGGATCGGCCGTTCCGGAACGGGAACCTGGCGCTCACATGCCGATGGCTGCCCGCCATATCGCTGTGTCGGGAAGAATCACGAGCGCGGCGGCAGCGAGCGCGATCCCGTAGGGCACGCCCTGCTTGGTGTCGTGCAAGCGCCGCGCCCAGCCCCATCCGCTCGCGAGCGCCGGCAGCGGCACGGCGCGCAACCTGAGGATCAGCACGGTCAGAAGCCCGCCGCCCAGTGAGGCAATGAAGAAATAGGGGAGTAACTGATCGAAGCCGAGCCAGAGTGCCGTCACGGCCGCAAGCTTCGCATCCCCGCCGCCGATCCAGCCGGCCGCAAACAAGCCGAAGCAGACAGCGAGCACCGTCAACCCGGCGGCGAGATGCCAGCCGGATGCGACCCAGCCAAGTCCGATCGACGCGGCGCACAGCCCGAACGCCGCGAGCAGCAGCAGGCAGAGCCAGTTCGGTATCGTCATGGTCACGAGATCGCTCGCAGCAGCATAGGCCATTGCAGCAGGGAAAATGACGAGAACGGCAATCAGCGACATTGACATGACGTCGATCCCAAGAAGGAAACGCCGGCACCGTAGGTTCCGCGCGTCACCAAAGCCTTACGTATCCTAGCGCCCGAACGAGAAACGCCCCGGACGATGTCCGGGGCGTGGAGAATTTTCCCGCGCCGAGACCGATCAGCCGCCGAGGCCGGCGAGGACCTGCTGGAAGCGGGCGTTGAGCGCCGGGCCGATAGCGGTCCAGGTGCCGATGCAGACCACGGCGATCAGGGCGGCGATCAGGCCGTATTCGATGGCGGTCGCGCCGGACTCGTCCTTGGCGAAGCGCGCGAACAGGTTCTTCATGGGTAGCTCCTTTGCACCACGTTTGACTGCTGCCTTTGCTCTCAGCGGCTTCGGTCAGCGACAGGGAGGACACTACCCGGCCCGCCTTGCCGATCAGTTAAGGCGACCCAATAATTCGCCGAATTTTACAGGTCTTCCCTAGATGGTTAACGTGCTTTTATCGAGAAACTACAGTTAACGACTTGTATAAAACTTTCACCAAGGCAAATCACATCCCAACGTCCTGACTTTGTCGTCAAATATGACGCTTGGTCATGACAAGGGCAACGGCGCGGCCTTTCCAGATTTCACTCGGCGTCGACAGTTTTGGCCCCGCGACGGACAAGTCGGCCTGCGCCAAACACCGGCGTCTTAGGAATTGGTTCATCATTTTCGGCTTTCCTCGCCCTGTTCGAAACCTTGAGGCGCGAGCCATGTCGATTGCGATGCCGGGGTCGCGGCTCTTCCGATGCTTCCCGGCTCTTCTCTGCGCCCTGTCGGCGGCCGCCGGCGGGCTCGGCCTGACGGCCGGTCGGGCGCAGGCGCAGGCGAGGCTCGTCGCCGCCCCGCCAGCGGAAACCCGCGGCGAAGCGGGTGAAGCGAAGGCGGAGTCCGTGGCGGTGACGGTCGACCACGCCAAGGTGCTGCGTCTGCCCGAGAAGGCGCAGACGGTGATCGTCGGCAATCCGGCGATCGCCGACGTCACGGTCCAGCGCAACGGCGTGATGATCGTCACCGGCAAGAGCTTCGGCGTCACCAATCTGATCGCGCTGGACGCGACCGGAGCGCTGCTGGCCGAGTCCACCGTCCGCGTCGGCGCCGCCAGCGATTCGATCCTGACCGTGCAGCGCGGCCTCGAGCGCGAAAGCTATTCCTGCACGCCGGTCTGCCAGCCGAGCGCGCAGCTCGGCGATTCCAAGAGCTTCTTCGACGGCGCCAACGGCCAGAGCGGCGCCCGCAACGCGGCGGCGACGGGCGCGGAGAAGAAGTAGGCTCCCCGCGCCAGCCGCGGCGATTCCAGTAGTTTAGAGCACGCTGCGAAAAACCGTTGCCACTTCTTCGCAGCGTGCTCTTGCTCAGATCGTCTGGTTGTAGGCGCCGACTTCCGGGTTCTCGCGCAGGACGCCGTCGATCGCCTTGAACATCTCGCGCATGCGCGCCTCCGAGACCGGGCTCTCGCAGACCACGACCAGCTCCGGCTTGTTCGAGGAGGCGCGGATCAGGCCCCAGGTGCCGTCCTCGTTGACGACGCGCACGCCGTTGACGGTGATGACGTCGCGAATGGCTTGGCCGGCGATGGTCTGGCCAGCCGCCCGCATCGCCTCGATGCGCCGGGTGATCTTGTCGCTGACGCCGTATTTGACCTCGTCGGCGCATTTGGCCGCCATGGTCGGCGTGCCCCAGGTCTTCGGCACGGCGGCGTAGAGCTCGGCCATCGACTTGCCCGGGTTGCGGTCGAGCATGTCGATCACCGCGATGGCGGTGACGACGCCGTCGTCATAGCCGCGGCCGACCGGCGCGTTGAAGAAGAAGTGGCCGGACTTCTCGAAGCCGGCGAGCGCCTGCAGGTCGCGGACGCGGCGCTTGATGTAGGAGTGGCCGGTCTTCCAGTAGTCGGTCTTCACACCGAGCTTCTGCAGTTCGGGATCGGTCGAGAACAGGCCGGTCGACTTGACGTCGACGACGAATTGGGCGCCCGGATGCAGCTTGCCGAGGTCGCGCGCCAGCATCACGCCGATCTTGTCGGCGAAGATCTCCTCGCCATGGTTGTCGACGACGCCGCAGCGGTCGCCGTCGCCGTCGAAGCCAAGCGCGACATCGGCGCCGTGCTGCTTCACGGCGTCGGCCATGGCGTGCAGCATCTTCATGTCTTCGGGGTTCGGATTGTAGCGCGGGAAGGAATGGTCGAGCTCGGCATCCATCGGGATGACCTCGCAGCCGATCGCCTCCAGGATCTTCGGCGCGAAGGCGCCGGCCGTGCCGTTGCCGCAGGCGGCGATGACCTTGAGCTTGCGGGTGATCCTGGGGCGGTTGGTCAGGTCGGCGACGTAGCGCGCCGGGAAATCCGGCACGAACTCATAGGAGCCGCCGCCGGACAGGTCGAAATCGGCGGCGAGCACGATGTCGCGCAGCTGGCCCATCTCGTCCGGGCCAAAGGTGACGGGACGCTGCGCGCCCATCTTCACGCCGGTCCAGCCATTGTCGTTATGCGAGGCGGTGACCATGGCGACGCAGGGCACGTCGAGCGCGAACTGGGCGAAATAGGCCATGGGCGACATGGCGAGGCCGATGTCGTGGACCTTGCAGCCGGCCGCCATCAGGCCGGTGACCAGGGCCATCTTGATCGAGGCGGAGTAGCCGCGGAAATCATGGCCGGTGACGATCTCGGGCTTGACGCCCATGCGCTTGATCAGCGTGCCCAGGCCCATGCCGACGGCCTGGACGCCCATCAGGTTGAGCTCCTTCCCGAAGAACCAGCGGGCATCGTATTCGCGGAAGCCCGTGGGCTTCACCATCGGCAGCGATTCGTATTCGAAGGTGTTCGGGAAGAGCTCGGGCAGGGGCGTCGGAAACATCGGGCCATCCATCTTCGAGGAGCGCCGGCCGCGGGGCCTGCGCGGAAACCATGCAACGGGACGCTGCGGAACGGACAGGCCACAGGCGACATGAATGCAGCCTGAGCATGGCAGCGCCGGGACGCAAGCCCGGCATAGCCGATCGACGACGGAAGCGGAATGCCGGACGCCCTACAGGAAGCTGCTGCCGACCAGCGCCTCGATCGCCTCGCGGCGCGGCACGCTCGGCTGGGCGCCGGCGACCGTGCAGGCGAGCGAGCCGGCCGCGAGCCCGCGCTGAACAGCGCCGGAAAAGCCGAAGCCGGCCTGCAGCGCGGCGGCGAAGGCGCCGACGAAGCTGTCGCCGGCCGCGACCGTGTCGACCGCGTCGACGACCGGTGCCTCGAGCCGGCGCCTGACGCCGCCATGCCAGCCGACCGCACCGGCAGCGCCAAGCGTGACGATGCAGGCGATGCCGCGCTCGCCGTCGATGCGCCGGGCGATCGCGTCGGGCTCGGTCTCGCCCCAGCCGAACGAACGGGCCAGAATCAGCGCCTCATGCTCGTTGACGATCAGGATGTCGGTGAGCGCCAGCAGCTCCGGCGCCGGCGTCCCGGCGGGGGCGAGATTGAGAATCACCCGGCCACCGCCGGCGCGCATCGCCTTTGCGGCCCGCAGGCATTCGGCCTCCGGAACCTCGCGCTGGAGCAGGAGCAGGTCGCCCTCGCCCGGCCTGAGGCCCGCGACGGCATCGGCCTTCGCCAGCGCATTGGCCCCGGCCGCCACGACGATCTGATTGGCGCCGTGGGCGTCGACGGCGATGAAGGCCGCGCCGGTCGGCGCCTCCAGGCGGGCGACATGGCTCAGCTCGACGCCGTCCTTCGCCAGGAGATCGAGCGCGATCCCGGCGAAGCCGTCGCGACCGACCGCGCCGACCAGCGTCACCGCCGCGCCGGCGCGGCGCGCCGCCAGCGCCTGGTTGGCGCCCTTGCCGCCGGGGTGCAGGGCGTAGCCGGGGCCGATGACGGTCTCGCCCGGGCCGGGCAGGCGCTCGACCGGCGTCACCAGATCGACATTGAGCGAGCCGAAGACGATGATCATGCCGCGAGATCCCGGGCGAGCCGGCTCACGCCGGCGACGAAAGCATCCTCCGGCGTGACCAGCGCATGGTCGAGCCCGGCTGCCGCGAGCGCCCGGCCATAACTCTGCGCGAGCACGCCATCCGCCACGAGCTTGAGATTGGCGAGGCCACCGAACAGGGCGCGGGCGCCCTCGATCTCCTGCGCCACCAGCAGGGCCGAGAGATAGGGGCCGACCGCACCGCCGCTCATGCGCCCGGCGAGAACCTCGCTGCGGGCATGGAAAGCGGCATTGAGCAGCCCGCCCGGCCGCCGCGCCGCCGCGAGCCCACGGCTCGCGCCTTCGGCGGCATCGTCGCCGATCGGCTGGCTGGCCAGCCGCGACAGGATCGATTGCTCGCGCAGCAGGCCGTAAACCTCGCCGGTCATGAAGCTGGCGAATCGGGTGATGCGGCCACCCTCGACCTCGACCCATTTCGAATGGGTGCCGGGCAGGCAGGCGACGCCGTCGGCCAGGCCGAGACCGACGATCAGCGTCTCCTCGCCGCGCATCACGTCGAAGGCGCCATCGTCGTAGGAGAGGCCGGGCAGGACGGTTGCCCGCGTGCCGTCGTCGAGCGTAACGACCAGGCCCGCGGCAGCGATGTCTTCCGCACGCGCCGGGCAGGCGACATAGGGCGCCTCGACCCAGCCATTGCGGCTGCCGACCATGCCGGCGAGCAGCACGGCCGCGTCGGGGCGGGCCCGGCGGAGCTCGCCGGCGATCTCGGCGAAGGCGGCCGGGAAGCCGCCCGATGGCACCGACTGGATGCCGCGGTCGGCGACGCGTTTCGCCAGAACGGCGCCATCCTCGCCGATGAGGAAGGCGCGGGCGCGCGTCGTGCCCCAGTCGAGCGCGATCAGGGGTTTGGCCATGGCAGGCTCCGGCAGGGCTTGTTCGTCCGTCATTCCCGGCCGAAGCGAAGCGTAGAGCCGGGAATCTTCCTGCCGGAGATGCCCGGGTCAAGCCCGGGCATGACGGCCAAGCCTCAGAGGTCGAAAAAGACCGTCTCGCCCTCGCCCTGCAGACGGATGTCGAAGCGGAAGACGCCGTCGGCGCCGCGTCTGGCGATCAGCGTGCCGCGGCGCTCCGCCGGCACCAGGGCCAGCACCGGATCCTGCGCATTGCCCGGCTCGTCATCGAAGTAGATCCGCGTCGCCAGCCTGACCAGAAGGCCGCGGGCGAAGATCGATACGGCCAGATGCGGCGCCTGCCGCGACCCGTTCGGCCCCGGCAGCGCTCCGGGGCGAACCGTCTCGAAGAAGAACGCCCCTTCGGCGGTGGCCTCGGCCCGTCCGAAGCCGGTGAAGCCGGCATTGCCGGCCGCCTGGAACCGGCCCTCGGAATCGGCCTGCCAAGTCTCGATCATCGCATCGCCGACCGGCTCGCCGTCGCCGTCGAGGACCCTGCCCTCGATGCGGATGCGCTCGCCGGCGACGCTTTCGCCCGCGACCTGCTCGGTGGCGAGCTCCGGCCTGCCATAGGCGCGCGGCGTCAGCCCGTAGGCGAAGAAGGGACCGATGGTCTGGGACGGGGTCAGGCCGTCCGGCTTCTCAATGCTCATGCGGCTCCTCCGTCGGCGTCGCCTCGCGGCCGCGCAGCACGATGTCGAACCTGTAGCCCAGCGCCCATTCCGGCTGGGTCGTGTCGAGGTCGAAGCGCGAGATCAGCCGGTTGCGCGCCCGCTCCTCGGTGATCGACTGGAAGATCGGGTCGAAGGGGAAGAGCGGATCGCCCGGGAAATACATCTGGGTGATCACCCGCGACAGGAAGCTCGGCCCGAACAGCGAGAAATGGATATGGGCGGGCCGCCAGGCATTGTGGTGATTGCGCCAGGGATAGGCGCCCGGCTTGATGGTGACGAAGCGGTAGCGCCCTTCCGCATCGGTGAGGGCGCGCCCCGCCCCGGTGAAGTTGGGGTCGAGCGGCGCCGGGTGCTGGTCCTTGACGTGAACATAGCGGCCGGCGGCATTGGCCTGCCAGATCTCGATCAGCGTGTGCGGCACCGGCCGTCCATCCTCGTCGAGGACGCGGCCGCTGACGATGATGCGCTCGCCGAGCGGCTCGCCGGCATGGTGGCGCGTCAGATCGCTGTCGGTTTCGGAGACCGCGACATGGCCGAAGACGGGCCCCGTCGTCTCCGACAGCATGTGCGGCAGCAGGATCAGCGGCTGCGACGGCGCCCGCTTCAGCGTGCTGCGATAATCCGGCGAGTTGTTGAGCGGGTGGGCCGTCAGCCCCTTGCGCGGAAAGATCAGGCTCATGCCGCCACTCCATGGGCTTTGCGGGTGCGGGCGTGGAGATCGCGCAGGATGGCGAGCTCCTCCGCGGTCGGAGCCGGCGTGTCCGCCGGCGCGGCGGCGAAGCGCAGCGGCCAGCCGCAGGCGGCCTCGACCTGCGCGCGCGTCACGCCGGGATGCAGCGAGACGACGGTGAGCTCGGCGGTTTCCGGATCGGGCTCCATCACGCACAGATCGGTGATCACCCTGGTCGGGCCCCTGGTCGCCAGGCCGAGCTTCTCGCGATCGCCCTTGCCGGAGCCGTGGCCGAAGGAGGTGACGAAGGGCAGGCGGTCGACGAAGGCGCGGGTGCCCATCGCCATGGTGATGAAGATCTCGCCGCAGCTGGAAGCGATCTCGGGCGCGCCGCCGCCGCCGGGCAACCGCACCTTCGGCGCGTCATAGGGGCCGACTACCGTGGTGTTGAGGTTGGCGTAGCGGTCGATCTGGGCGCCGCCGAGGAAGCCGATGGTGATGCGCCCGCCCTGCAGCCAGTAACGGAACATCTCCGGCACGGAGACGGTGGTCAGCGCGGTGTCGCAGAGCTCGCCGTCGCCGATCGAGAGCGGCAGCACGGCCGGCCGGGTCGAGAGCGTGCCGGATTCGTAGATCAGCGTGATCTTCGGCGCGTGCGTCAGCCGGGCGAGGTTGCAGGCGGCGGACGGCGCGCCGATGCCGACGAAACAGACGTCGTCGTTCGACAGGAGCCGCGCCGCGGCGATGGTCATCATCTCCGAAGGGGTGTGGCTCATCGCATCACTCCGCCGCCCGAGCCTGCGGCCGGACATGCCGGGCGAAGGCATCAGGCCCCTGTCCGAACACGTTCGCCTTGATCCAGGACAAGAAGCTGTCGCGATCGCGGGCGATCTTGTCCCAGGCGATGTAGAATTCGTTGGCGCGCTTGTAGTAGCCGTGAGCGTAGGACGGATAGGCGCCGCCCGGCACATGCGCGATCGCGGTGACGGTCCAGGACGGCAGGATCACCGCATTGGCGCTGCGCGGCCCGAAATCCTCGACGATCTCCTCGACCGTCACGAGCGAGCGCTTCGCCGCCAGCACCGCCTCCTTCTGCACGCCGACGATGCCTTCGATCAGGACATTGCCCTCGCGATCGGCCTTGAGCGCGTGGATGACCGCGGCGTCGGGCCGGAGCGCCGGCACCGTCGCCAGCACCTCGCCGGTATAGGGGCAGGTCACCGAGCGGATCACCGGATTGACCTTGGGCAGGTCGACGCCCTTGTAGCCGCGGAAGACGGCGAAGGGCAGGTTCGCCGCGCCGGCCTCGTAGGCATTGGCCATGGCGGCATGGCTGTGCTCCTCCAGCTCCAGCCGGTGCGGCCAGCCGTTCTCGACCGCGTCACGCAGGCGGTGGAGCGAGCCCACCCCGGGATTGCCGCCCCAGGAGAAGACCAGCTTCTGCGCACAGCCCATGCCGATCATCTGGTCATAGACGATGTCGGGCGTCATCCGGATCAGCGTCAGGCGCCGGCGGCCCTGGCGGATCGCCTCATGGCCGGCTGCATGCGGGATCAGATGGGTGAACCCCTCCATCGCGACGCTGTCGCCATCGCGCAGCACCTCCTCGATCCCCTGCTGAAGGGAGACGAAGCTCGCCACCTTGACATCTCCTCATGTTGTGCGATTATCGCACATCGTTCTGATTTTCGAACTTTAGAGAGCGGCCGTGCCCGGGTCAAGCAGCGAAGCCGCCAAGCCGTCGCCCGACCATATGGCCGCGCTCGAGAAAGGGCTGGCGGTGATCGAGTGCTTCGACGCCGGCCACGACAGGCTGACCATCGCCGAGGTCGCGCGCGCCACCGATCTCTCGCGCGCGGCGGCACGCCGCTGCCTGCTGACGCTGGCACGGACCGGCTATGCCGAGTTCGACGGCAAGTTCTTCCGGCTGACGCCGCGGGTGCTGCGCCTCGGCTATGCTTGGCTGTCGTCGACCGCGCTGCCGCAGCTGGTGCAGCCCTTTCTCGAGCGCCTGTCGGAGGAGACACACGAATCCTCCTCCGCCTCGCTGCTCGACGGGCCCGAGATCGTCTACATCGCCCGCTCGGCCCAGAGGCGGATCATGTCGGTCGGCCTCTCGGTCGGCTCGCGCCTGCCGGCCTTCTGCACATCGATGGGCCGGGTGCTCCTGGCAGCGCGCGACCCGGACGATGCGCGGGCGCGCATCCTCGCGGGGCGCCCCAGGGCGTTGACGGCGAAGACCGTGACGGATGTGGATGCGCTGATGACCGTCCTCGCCCGGGTCAAGGAGCAGGGCCACGCCATCGTCGACCAGGAGCTCGAGCTCGGGCTGATCTCGGTCGCGATGCCCCTGCGCAACAGCCGCGGCGAGACCGTCGCCGCCTTCAACCTCTCGGCTCAGGTCCAGCATGCCGGCCGGGTCGAGATCGAGACGAACTTCCTGCCGCGGATGCGGGCCATGCAGGGCCTGCTGCAGCCCCTGATCGCCTGAAGGACACCGGACATGCTGACGCTCTCGGCCGATCGCTACACGGCCCGCATCGCGCCCGAGGCCGGCGGCATGATCGCGGCGCTCGACTGGCGCTGTCCCGAGGGCCGACCGCAGCCGCTGCTGCACGCACCGGCCGGGCTCGTGCCGCAGACGGCCACGCCCAACAAGTTCGGCGCTTGGGCGATGCTGCCCTTCGCCAACCGCGCCTTCGGCAGCCTCGTCGACGACGGCCATACCCGCTTCGGCGTGCCGCCCAACGATCCGTCGGGCACGATCCACGGCTTCGGCTGGCAGTCGGCCTGGCAGGTGGAGAAGCACGATGCCGGCGATGCCGTGCTGGTGCACCGCCGGGCCGCCGGGCCCGATCCCTATCGCTACCTGGCGCGCCAGGAGATCCGGCTCGACGAGCGCGGCATGACCGTGGTGCTGACCTTGATCAACGAGTCCGACCGGGCACTACCCTTCGGCATGGGCCTGCATCCCTGGTTCCCCTGTGCCGCCGACACGCGCCTCGCCATGATCGCGGCCGGCGCGCTGATCTTCGGCGACAAGTTCCGCGCCACCGGCACGCAAGCCCTCGCCGGAGGCGGCCCCTATGCCGGCAAGCCGGTCTTCGCCACGGGAGCCGAGACCGCGTGGAGCTTTCTCGGCTGGGACGGGGCGGCCCGGATCGAGACGCCCTCGGCCGGCCTCGCCATCACCGTGAGCGCGAGCGAGAGCCTGCGCTGCCCGGTGGTCTGGGCGCCCGCCGGAGCCGATTTCCTCTGCGTCGAGCCGCAGAGCCATGCTGCCGGCGCGCCGAGCGAAAGGATCGTGCGCGAAGCCTCGCCGCTCGCCCGGCTGCGGCCCCGCGAGGCCCTGGAAGGCTGGGCGCGGATCGCCGCGGAGGCGATCTAAGCTGTAGGTCATTCCGGGGCGGCCGAGGCTCGGTGCCGGGGCGGAATTGTCAACGCCAGCCCGGTCCCGACAGCGGCTGGAAGCCGATCGCGCCGGCGGGCACGGCGGGCCTGAGCAGGATCTGCTCGCGCGCCTCGCCCCAGGCAGGGCCCGGGCGCTGCTGCTTGGCCGAGAGCACGGCCTTCTGCGTCTTGACCTTGGCCTTGGCGATCTTGTGCTTGGTACCCGCGGACGCCTTGGCGAAGCGCGAGAGATTGTCCGGCGCGGCGCCGTTCAGCGCGATGCGGGTGTTGCCCGAACCATGCTTCCTGACCAGCGCGAACAGCTTGGCGGCGTTGGCCGGATGCAGGCGGATGCAGCCATGCGAGGCCGGCCGCCCGAGCGCGCCGACGGCGGTTGTGCCATGGATGGCGTAGCCGCCGCGGAAGAAGACGGCATAGGGCATCGCGCCGCCATATTTGCGCGAATACCAGCTGCGCTCGAGGCGCGTCGGGCGATAGACGCCGTTGGGCGAGCGGAAGCCCTTGCGGCCGGACGAAATCGCCCAGCTGTGGATCTCGCCGTCGCTGGTGGTCACGGTCATGCGCTGCGCGGCGATGTCGACGCGGACGTCGAGCCTCGCCTCGGCCGAGGCGAGGCCGGCGACCGACGCGCATAGAAAGGCCAGAATGCCGAGAAGGCGATGCATGACGCGACTCCTGAACGACGCAACCTGAGGAATCGGCTCTGTGGTCGCTGTCGCTGGGGCGCTCGCGCCATGCGGGACAGCCCCGGCCTTGCCGTAAAGGAATCCCGACGGGCCGGCGCTTGTAAAGCGCAAACCGTTCAAATGGTTTCCAGTCGTCCAGCGGCAACGCTGGGCGGTTCGCTAGTCGAAGATCGCGATCCAGGCCAGCAGCGCCGCGATCAGCCAGAGCGCCCAATTGCCCCAGCGATTGCGCGCCGCTTCGGCGCGGCCGATCGCCTGGACGCTGGCCTCGTCCAGCGAGAAGCCGTGGCGCGAGGAGTCTTCGAGCTGCCCGAGCACGCGCTCGGCCCGGCCGACCGTCTCCGGCAGGTTGGCCAGGCTGGCGGCGAGGCTGCGCACGCTGCGGCCGGCATCCTCGAGCCTGCCGATCGGCCCGAGATTGCGCGTCAGCCAGTCGCGCACCACCGGCTCGGCCGTGGTCCACATGTCGAGATGGGGATCGAGCGTGCGGGCGACGCCTTCGACCACGACCATGGTCTTCTGCAGCATGACGAGCTCGGTGCGCGTCGCCATGTCGAACAGGCCGGTGATCTCGAACAGGAGCGTCAGCACCTTCGCCATCGAGATCTCGTCGGCGCGCTTGTCGTGGATCGGCTCGCCGACGGCCCGGATCGCCTGGGCGAAATCGTCGACGGAGTGATGGCCCGGGACATAGCCGGCCTCGAAATGCACCTCGGCGACGCGCCGGTAGTCGCGCGTGATGAAGCCGTAGAGGATCTCGGCGAGGAAGCGCCGCTCCTTGTGGCCGAGCCGGCCCATGATGCCGCCGTCGACCGCGACGAGCCGACCCTCGGCATCGACGAAGAGATTGCCCGGATGCATGTCGGCGTGGAAGAAGCCGTCGCGGATCGCATGCTTCAGGAAGGACTGGATGACGGTGCGGCCGAGCGCGACCGTGTCGTGCCCGGCGGCGCGCAGCGCCTCGACATTCGAGAGGCGGATGCCGTCGATCCATTCGTCGACCAGGATTTCGCGGGCGGTGAGCTGCCAGTCCGGCACCGGCACGCGGAAATCGGCGTCCTCGCGGGTGTTCTCGGCGAATTCGGAGAGGGCGGCGGCCTCCAGCCTGAGATCCATCTCCATGGCGACGGAGCGCGCCAGGGTCTCGACCACCGCCGTCATGCGCAGGCGCCGCGCCTCGGGGGAGCGCGCCTCCGCCAGCTGCGCGCCGAAGCGCATGGCGGCGAGATCGCGATGGAAGCGGTCGCGGATGCCGGGCCGCAGGATCTTGACCGCGACCTCGGAGCCGTCCTTGCGGCGGGCCCGATGGACCTGGGCGATGGACGCCGCCGCGACCGGCTCGCCGAACTCGGCGAAGATCGCCTCGGCCGGCCGGCCGTAGGCGGCCGCGAGGGCGGCGCGCGCCTGCGCCATCGGGAAGGGCGGCATCCGGTCCTGCAGCGCCGACAGGTCCTCGGCGATCTTCATCCCGACGACATCGGGCCGCGTCGCCAGGAACTGACCGAACTTGACATAGGACGGTCCGAGCCGGGTCAGCGCCGCGGCGAGGCGCGTCGCGGAGGAACCGGCGCCGCGGCGCTCGATCAGCCGGCCGAGCGCGATCAGCGCCCGCGCCGCCGGCGGCAGCACCGAGGGGTCGACGAGGGCGAGCGCGCCCTCGCGCGCCAGCACGAAGCCGACCCGGGCCGAGCGGGCGAGATGAGCGAGGGCCGAGATCATGCGGCGGCAGTACCCGTCATGGCCGGGCTTGCACCGGCCATCTCAGGCCGAAAGGGGCTCGCTTCCGGAGATGCTCGGGTCAAGCCCGAGCATGACGAGGCGAGGGCCATCACAGCTTCCAGCCGGAATGCAGCGCCACCACCCCGCCGGTCATCGGCGTGAAGCCGGCGCGGCGGAAGCCCGCCTGCGCGATCATGTCGGCGAAGAGCTGCGGGCGCGGGAATTTGCGGATCGACTCGACGAGATAGCGATAGGGCTCGCCGTCGCCGGTGACGAGCCTGCCCATGGGCGGGATCAGGTTGAAGGAATAGGCGTCGTAGACCTTGTCGAGCAGCGGCACGTCGACATGGGAGAATTCGAGGCAGAGAAAACGGCCGCCGCGCTTCAGCACGCGATAGGCCTCGGCCAGCGCCTTCTCGATGCGGGGGACGTTCCTGATGCCGAACGCGATCGTATAGGCATCGAAGGTATTGTCGGGCAGCGCCAGCGCCTCGGCATTGCCCTGGACGAAGCGGATGCGCTCGTCGCCCGGAAAGCGCTTCTGGGCGCGCTCGCGGCCGACGGCCAGCATCTCGGCATTGATGTCGAGCACGGTGACCTGCGTCTGCGGCCCGCCCTCCTCCAGCACCTTGAAGGCGACGTCGCCGGTGCCGCCGGCGACGTCGAGATGGTGGAAGGGCCGGTCGCGCGGCGGCTTCAGCGCGGTGAGCAGCGCCTCCTTCCAGACCCGGTGCAGGCCCGCCGACATCAGGTCGTTCATCAGGTCGTAGCGGCCGGCGACCTTGTGGAAGACGTCGTCGACCTTGGCCTGCTTCTCGCCGAGCGGGACGCTCTCGAAGCCGAAATGGGTGGTGTCGGAGGCTGCTGTCACGGTTGAGGCCGCTCTTGTGTTCGGGTGAGGCGATGAATAGCGAAAGCGCGCCATCAGCGCCATCGCCTTGGATGTCGCGCGCGTTGACCTAAACGTCGCCGCGTGATTCTAGTTTTGGGGCCGAGGGTTCATTCTTGACGAAGCACGACACCTCTCTCATTGGCCTAGGGCTTTATACACCCGCTGAAGCGGCGCGCCTGATCAAGGTGCCAGCTGCAAAACTGACCCGTTGGCTCAAGGGGCATGGTTCTGGAAATCGCACCTACGCTCCCCTTTGGCACGGACAGATCGATCTGCACGACGACAAGCTCTACCTTGGTTTTCTCGATCTTGTGCAAAGCCGGATGGCTTCGGCCTTTATCGCCGCCGGGTTGAGCCCTCAAAAGGTTCGCAGAGCTCTCGTTCTAGCCCGCGAATTGATCGAGCATGACCACCCATTTGCGACATCTCGCTTTAGAACGGATGGTCGAACCTTGCTCTTGGAGGCGCTGGGCGAAGGTGAAGACGATCGGCCGCTCGTCGATCTATTCAAGCGAGGCCAATATGTCATGCACAAGGTAATCGAGCCGAGCCTAAAAGGTATTGATTTCGACACCGATATTGCTGCCCGGTGGTGGCCTAGAGGCCGCGCCAGCGACATCGTCCTCGACCCAACGAGGCAATTTGGCCAACCAATTATCGAGAGTGTAGGCGTACCTACATCGATTTTGAGCGCAGCTGCGGAAGCTGAAGGCTCCATCACCCGGGCAGCGCAGCTCTTTCGTGTAAGCCCGGCCGCTGTACAGCGCGCCGTGGATTTTGAACGCGGCTTGGCCGCGTGAGAATCTTCTTCGACAACTGCACATCTCCTGTGCTTGCCGAAGTTCTAAACGCTTACATCCGCACCGAGGGAGGAGTTGCACGGCACGTGCGGGATATGGCGGATTATGGTTTTCGCCACAATACTCCCGATATCGATTGGATCGAACGCCTACATCAGGATAGGCCTGCCGACTGGGTCGTTCTGACGAATGATTTGAGAATTAGCCGTAACAGGGCGAATCGAGCGGCATGGCTGCGATCTGGATTGAAAGGGTTCGTACTAGCATCAGGCTTCCAAAAGACTCCCATAAACCAAATCGCATCGACCCTGCTCTGGCGCTGGCCGGAAATGGAGAACTTCATTAAATCCGCGGCGCCTGGCTCATTATTTGAACTACCGGTCAAGCGCTCGTCCGGCTTCAAGGCTCTGACCGTTTAATGCCTGAACTTCCCGAGGTCGAAACCGTCCGGCGCGGGCTGGAGCCCGCCATGCTCGGCGAGCGCTTCGCGAGCGTCGAGCAGCGCCGGCCCGATCTGCGCTTTCCGCTGCCGGAGCGCTTCGCCGAACGGCTGACCGGGCGGCGGGTCGAGGCGCTGTCGCGGCGGGCGAAGTACCTGATCGCCGATCTCGACGACGGGCAGGCGCTGGTGATGCATCTGGGCATGAGCGGGCGCTTCGTCGTCGAGGCACCCGGTACGCCGCCGACCGAACCCGGCGCCTATTACAACGAGATCGGCCGGCACCTCGTCCACGACCATGTCGTCTTCCATCTCGGCTCGGGCGCGCGGGTCACCTACAACGACGTCCGCCGCTTCGGCTTCATGGACCTCGTTCCGCGTGCCGGGCTGGAAAGCTCCAGGCATTTCGCCGGGATGGGCATCGAGCCGCTCGGCAACGAGCTCTCCGGCGAATTGCTGGCCAAGCTGTTCTCCGGCAAGATCGCGCCGTTGAAGGCCGCGCTGCTCGACCAGCGGCTGATCGCCGGGCTCGGCAACATCTATGTCTGCGAGGCGCTGTTCCGCGCCGGCCTGCATCCCGAGGCGGAGGCGGGCTCGCTGGCGACACCGGCCGGCAAGCCGCGCGAGAAGGCCCGTCTCCTGGCGCAGATCATCCGCGAGGTGCTTGAGGAGGCGGTCGCCGCCGGTGGCTCGACCTTGCGCGACTTCGCCCATGCCGACGGCTCGCTCGGCTATTTCCAGCACCGCTTCAGGGTCTATGACCGCGAGGGCGAGCCCTGCGTCACGCCGGGCTGCGGACATCTGGTCAAGCGGCTCGTCCAGTCAGGCCGCTCGACCTTCTATTGCGAGCGCTGCCAGCGCCGCTGACCGCCTCAGGCCTCTTCGACGAAGCTCGCGAGGTTCTCCAGCGTCGCGCGCAGGCCGGCATCGTGGTCCTCCTTGCGGATGCCGGCCGGCACGTTCTCGCAGAGGATCGTCACCTCGGTGCCGTCGCGGACCTCCTTGAAGCGCCAGGTCATCGTCATCGTGCCGGCGAAGGCCGGATCGTCCGAGACGAAGCCGACCTCCCAGACGATGCGCTCGCCCGGCTCCAGCGCGAGGAAGCGGCCCTCGACGATATCGCTGTCCGCGGCGGCCTTGCCCGGCGCGCCCGACGGGTCGTCATAGGTCAGGACCAGGCGGTAGCTGCCGCCGGGACGCGGCTCGAAACGCTCGATCCGAGCTCTCATTCCTTTCGGCGGCAGCCAGCGGCCCAGCGCGGTGGGATCGGCAAAGGCGTTGTAGATCGCGCCGGGTGAGGCCTTGACCAGCCGCGAGGCCGTGTCGGTTCTGCTTTCGCCGGCCATTGCCTGCCTCCTGTTCGACGGGTTTGCGAAGCATCAACGCATGAACCGCCGCGGCGGTCGCGAAAATTCGGCGGGCCGGCGAATGCCAAGCACCCGCATCCTGCCTTGCACCGGCGCGCATGGACTTGCCGCGGCGCCACCCGCTAATGCTGCGGGCGACAGACCCCAGGGAGGCCGCCATGGCTTATGAGACCATTCTCGTCGAGGTGAAGGGCAAGGTCGGCATCGTCACGCTGAACCGGCCGCAGGCGCTGAACGCCCTCAACGGCCAGCTGATCGGCGAGGTCAACGCCGCCCTCGACGGCTTCGAACGGGATGCCGGCATCGGCTGCACGGTCATCACCGGCTCGGACAAGGCCTTCGCCGCCGGCGCCGACATCAAGGAGATGCAGGAGCGCACCTATCCCGGCACCTATCTCGACGACAAATTCGCCGACTGGGACCGGATCGGCCAGCGCCGCAAGCCGATCATCGCCGCGGTGGCGGGCTTCGCGCTCGGCGGCGGCTGCGAGCTCGCCATGATGGCCGACTTCATCATCGCCGCCGACAACGCCAAGTTCGGCCAGCCCGAGATCAACCTCGGCGTCATCCCCGGCGCAGGCGGCACGCAGCGCCTGACCCATGCGATCGGCAAGGCGAAGGCGATGGATCTGTGCCTGACCGGCCGGATGATGGGCGCGGAGGAGGCCGAGCGGGCCGGGCTCGTCGCCCGCATCGTGCCGCTCGCCGAGCTGATGACGGAAGCGCTGAAGGCGGCCGAGCAGATCGCCGCGAAATCGCTGCCTTCGGTCCTCACCGCCAAGGAAGCGGTAAACCGCGCCTTCGAGGTGACGCTGGCCGAGGGCCTGCGCTTCGAGCGCCGCGTCTTCTCGGCGCTGTTCGCGACCCATGACCAGAAGGAAGGCATGGCCGCCTTCGCCGAGAAGCGGAAGCCCGAGTTCAGGAATCGCTGAGGCAGCCGGCCCCGGCGATCAGCGCCGCGCATGACCGGGGTCACGTTCTTTCACTTGAAAGGCCGGCGGCGCTGCTGACACCATGCGCGCACTCCGCAGTGACGCAGGATTCGCCATGACCGCCGCCGCCCGCCCCCTCACCGACGGCATCGCGCTGCCGAGCTATGCCGATGTCGAGGCCGCCGCGAAGCGCATCGCCGGCGTGGCCCACCGCACGCCGGCCCTGACCTCGCGCACGGCGAACGAGCGCACCGGCGCCAATCTCGTCTTCAAGGCCGAGAACCTGCAGCGCATGGGCGCCTTCAAGTTCCGCGGCGGCTACAACGCCATCGCGGCGCTCAGCCCCGAGCAGCGCAAGGCGGGCGTGCTGACCTATTCCTCCGGCAACCATGCCCAGGCGATCGCCTATGCCAGCAGGCTGCTCGGCGCCCCGGCGACGATCATCATGCCGCTCGACGCGCCCGCGGCGAAGGTCGCGGCGACCAAGGGCTATGGCGCCGAGGTCGTGACCTATGACCGCTATACGCAGGACCGGCTCGAGCTCGGCAGCCGGCTGGCGGCGGAGCGCGGCCTGACCCTGATCCCGCCCTACGACCATCCCGAGGTGATCGCCGGCCAGGGCACGGCGACGAAGGAGCTGATCGAGGAGGCGGGCGAGCTCGACGTGCTGCTGGTCTGCCTCGGCGGCGGCGGGCTGCTCGCCGGCGCTCTGCTCGCGGCCCGGGCGCTCAACCCGGGCTGCAAGGTCTACGGCGTCGAGCCGGAGGCGGGCAACGACGGCCAGCAATCGCTGCGCAAGGGCGAGATCGTCAAGATCGCCGTGCCCAAGACCATCGCCGACGGCGCCCAGACGCCCTTCCTCGGCGACTACACCTTCCCGATCATCCGCGACCTGGTCGAGGACATCGTCACCGTGCCGGATGCGGCGCTCGTCGCCGCGATGCGCTTCTTCGCCGAGCGGATGAAGCTCGTGGTCGAGCCGACCGGCTGCCTCGCCGCCGCCGCCGCCTTCACCGGAGCCGTGCCGGTGGCGGGCAAGCGCGTCGGCGTCATCCTCAGCGGCGGCAATGTCGACCTCGCCAGCTTCGCGCGCTTCATCGGCGAGGGCGCCTGACGGGACCGGGACGGCACGCGGCGAGCCGCGACGGACGCCGCGCGATTCCGCCGTTGACGACGGACGCGGCAGGGACTATAGGCTCGGGCCTCGCGACGGCCTGCTCCAGCAGGACCGTCGCTCGCATTTTCACTGGTAGGGTTCGTGGTCGTGCCAGCCGGCAGATTGCCAGGCGCCTGCCGCGATGAGGACGAGGACAGAGCATGGCCAACACGACTTCGGCCAAGAAGGCCACGCGCAAGATCGCGCGGCGCACCGAAGTGAACAAGGCGCGCCGCAGCCGCGTGCGCACCTTCCTGCGCAAGGTCGAGGAGGCGATCGCCTCCGGCGACAAGGGCGCCGCCACCGAGGCGCTGAAGGCCGCCCAGCCGGAGATCATGCGGGCTGCGCAGAAGGGCGTGGTTCACAAGAACACCGCCTCCCGGAAGGTTTCGCGCCTGGCGCATCGGATCGGCGCACTGGCGTCCTGACCGGCGTTCGCCGGAACGGATTTCGAACTGCTTTCGACCCGGCCGCGAGGCCGGGTTTTCGTTTGCCCGGCCGGCGGTGAAAACCAGGCCCCGATGCTCCGGCGCAACACCTGCTGTCAACGCGGATTCCGCAATCTTTCCACTGCTTTACCGACTTGACTCCCGGGCGGTTTTCGGGGTCGCGACAGGTCCCGTCCGGGACTTTCGACCGCGCAAAATTCCTCCATATTTTTCATCATCTTAGTGGGCAAAGCAATTCGCCTGCGGGAATCGCCCTCCCCCGGAAGGGGTAGGGCGCAGCCTCGGAAAAAAAAGATTCGGGGCCGGCGCGAGACCCGCCGCGTAAAGAAAAGCTTAACTTCCCCAACTGATTGCAGGCCCCTTTCCGATTGCCGGAGACGGGCCGACTCGGCCCCGGGCCGCGAAGCCGGCTGAGGGGGATATTGCTCCCGTTCGAGGCGGCCCTGTAAGGTCCTTTTCATCGCCGGGCGGACAGCGATGTCTGACCGGCCCCCCACAGAATTGTTGATCGTTTTGGCTTACGACCGAAGGGGTTGGAAGAATGAGATTGCTTGACTTCAAGATTTGAAAGCACTGAAAAGACAAGCGGCCGCGATCGAGTTTTCCGATCACGCGGCAATACCATGAAGAGCGTTGGAGTGACCTCGCTTCGCGGCATCGCAACCGCGAAGAGGGCCATGCTTTTCCTAGAAACCAGACATCGCACAGCCACCCGCCTCTCGGACGGGCGGACAAGTGCGCGCTATCGTGAACGGGGCAATCGGATGTTCGAGCGGATGGAGACTGTCAATCTGGCTGAGGCTGGGGCCACCCCGACGGTGACCAGCCTCGTCCTGACCGAGCCGGCGGGCGTCGCCGGCTTCAAGGAACGCTGGGACAGGGTCCGCCGGCGCCTGCGCGCCGAGCTCGGCGAGGATGTCTTCTCCAGCTGGTTCGCGCGTGTCGAGATCGGGGCGATCGTCGAGGGTGTCGCCCAGCTCACCGTGCCGACCCGCTTCCTGAAGAGCTGGCTCGAAGCCCATTATGCCGAGCGTCTGCGGGCGCATTGCATGGCCGAGCTCGATGCGCCCAACGGCATCGCCCTCTCGGTGCGCCAGGTGGCGCGCGAGAGCGCCGATCCGTCCCTCGACATGTCGGCGCCGCGGGTCCGCCCGGCCCAGGCCCGGGACGCGGCCCCGCTGGCGGAGGTCGCTCCCGCCTCGGCCGCTGCCCAGCCTTGCGAACGCGATCCGATGGACGCGTGCGGCACGCTGCTCGACCGGCGGATGACCTTCCAGAGCTTCGTCGTCGGCAAGTCGAACGCACTCGCCTTCGCCGCGGCCGAGCGGATCTCGGCGGCGCCGGCCGGCTCGACGCCCTACAACCCGCTCTACCTCCATGCCGGGGTCGGGCTCGGCAAGACGCACCTGATCCAGGCGATCGCGCAGGATGCGCGCCAGCACGGCAAGCGCGTCGCCTACTTCACCGCCGACCGCTTCATGTACGGCTTCGTCGCGGCGCTGAAATCGCAGACGGCGCTCGCCTTCAAGGAGAAGCTGCGCGGCATCGACCTGCTGATCGTCGACGACGTCCAGTTCATCCAGGGCCGCTCGATCCAGCAGGAATTCGGCCACACGATCAACGCGCTGATCGACGCCGGCAAGCAGATCGTCGTCGCCGCCGACCGGCTGCCCGCCGATCTCGAAGCGCTCGACGAACGCATCCGCTCGCGCCTCGCCGGCGGGCTCGTCGTCGAGATCGGCGAGCTCGACGAGGCGCTGCGCGTCAAGATCCTGACCACCCGCCTCGACGGGCTGAAGGCGGCCCATCCGAGCTTCCACGTCAATCCGGACGTGATCGCCTATGTCGCCAAGCTCGTCGCCACCAATGGCCGCGACCTCGACGGCGCCGCCAACCGCATCCTGGCGCATGCGACGCTGACCGGCGCCAGCGTGACGATGGAGACGGCCGAGGCGGCGATCCGCGACCTGGTGCGGACGCGCGAGCCGCGGCGGGTCAAGATCGAGGACATCCAGAAGCTGGTCGCGACCCGCTACAATGTCAGCCGCGCCGACATCCTGTCCGAACGCCGCACCGCGGCGGTGGTCAAGCCGCGCCAGATCGCGATGTATCTCGCCAAGGCGCTGACGCCGCGTTCGCTGCCGGAGATCGGCCGCCGCTTCGGCGGGCGCGACCACACCACCGTGCTGCACGCGGTGCGCAAGATCGAGAAGGCGATCGTCGAGGACCGGCTGCTGCATGACGAGGTCGACCTGCTGAAGCGCATGCTGCAGGAGTGAAGCCCGGCCCGGCTCGGTTAACTGTGCAGGCCGGCCTCCGGCGCCCTTGCGCGCGGGCCGGCCCTCCGGCAATGTCGCGGGCCATTCTTTCGCCCGCCGGCCCGCCGCGGACGCCAGCACGCCAGAAGATGCCATGAAGGTTACGGTCGAACGCTCCACGCTCCTGAAGTCGCTCGGGCATGTCCATCGCGTCGTCGAGCGGCGCAACACGATCCCGATCCTGTCGAACCTCCTGCTGCGCGGCAGCGAGGAGGGGCTGAAGCTGAAGGCGACGGACCTCGACATCGAGGTGGTCGAGACCGTGCCGGCCGAGGTGGTCGAGCCCGGCGCGACCACGGTTCCGGCCCACACCCTCTACGACATCGTCCGCAAGCTGCCCGACGGCTCGCAGGTCTCGCTGGAGACCACCGGCGAGACCGGGCAGATGGTGCTGCGTTCCGGCCGCTCGCGCTTCACCCTGCAGACCCTGCCGGAAAGCGACTTCCCGGACATCACCGCCGGCGAGATGGCCCACCGCTTCGTGCTGCCGGCCGGCGAGTTCAAGCGCCTGATCGACAAGACCCAGTTCGCGATCTCGACGGAGGAGACGCGCTACTACCTGAACGGCATCTATCTGCACGCGATCGATGTCGACGGGCGCCCGGTACTGCGCGCGGTCGCGACCGATGGTCACCGTCTCGCCCGCGTCGACACCGCCGCGCCGCAGGGCTCGCTCGGCATGCCGGGCGTGATCGTGCCGCGCAAGGCCGTGGCCGAGATCCAGAAGCTGCTCGAGGACGGCGAGAGCGAGGTCCAGGTCGAGCTTTCGGCCACCAAGATCCGCGTCGCCACCGCCGAGGTCGTGCTGACCTCGAAGCTGATCGACGGCACCTTCCCCGACTATCAGCGCGTCATCCCGTCGGGCAACGACAAGCTGCTCACCGTCGACAAGGGCGACTTCGCCGCCTCGGTCGACCGCGTCTCGACGATCTCCTCCGAGCGCGGCCGTGCGGTGAAGCTGTCCATGGCCGACCGGCGGATGACGCTCTCGGTGACCAATCCCGATTCCGGCTCGGCGACCGAGGAGATCGAGGTCGACTACGATGCCGGCCCGCTCGATATCGGCTTCAACGCGCGCTATCTGATGGACATCGCCGCGCAGCTCGACGGCGACACGGCGCTGCTCAAGCTCGCCGACCCGGGCTCGCCGACGGTGATCCAGGACCGCGAAGGCGCTTCGGCCCTCTATGTGCTGATGCCGATGCGGGTCTGACCCGGCGAGCGCTTCTTGACCGCGGTCGCCCGCCTCGTCCTGCAGAATTTCCGCTCCTATCCGGCCCTCGATCTGGCGATCGAGGGCCGGCTCGTCGCACTGTGCGGCGAGAACGGCGCCGGCAAGACCAATCTGCTCGAGGCGCTGTCGCTGTTCGCGCCCGGCCGCGGCCTGCGCCGCGCCGAGCTGTCGGAGATGGCGCGCCAGCCGGGAGACGGCAGCTTCGCGGTCTCGATCGCGCTCGCCGATGACGGGGCGCGGCTCGGGATCGGGCTGGAGCCGCCGGACGCCGACGGACGGCGGGCGCGGATCGCCCGCATCGACGGCGTTCCGGCCGGCTCGGCGCTCGCCTTCAGCGACTATCTGCGCCTGGTCTGGCTGACGCCCGACCTGGACGGGCTGTTCCGCGGCGCGGCCGGCGACCGGCGCCGTTTCCTCGACCGGCTGGTGCTGGCGGTCGACCCGGGCCATGGCACACGCTCGAACGCGCTCGAAAAGGCGCTGCGCTCGCGCAACCGCATCCTCGAGGAGAGCGCGCACCAGCAGCGCTGGCTCGACGCGGTCGAGCGCGAGATCGCCGAGCTCGGCGTCGCGGTCGCGGCGGCGCGGGCGGAGACGGTGGCGCGGCTCTCCGCCATCATCGCACAGGCCGCGGACGAGGCCTCGCCCTTCCCCCGGGCCGAGATCGCGCTGGAAGGCGAGATCGACGCGCTGGTCGCGAGCCTGCCGGCGCTCGACGCCGAAGACCGCTATCGCGAGCTGCTGCGCGAGATGCGCCCGCGCGACAAGGCGGCCGGGCGCACCCTCACGGGCCCCCAGGCCTCCGACCTCGCCGTGCGCCATGCCGCCAAGGGCATTCCGGCCGGCCAGGGTTCGACCGGCGAGCAGAAGGCGCTGCTGATCGGGCTCGTGCTCGCCCATGCCCGCCTGGTCGCGACGATGAGCGATCTGCCGCCGCTGGTGCTGCTCGACGAGGTCGCCGCCCATCTCGATCCGCGCCGGCGGGCGGCGCTCTACGCCACGCTGGCGGAGCTCGGCTGCCAGGTCTGGATGACCGGCGCCGACCCGGCCCTGTTCGGCGATCTTCCCGCCGGGGCGCAGCGCTTCCTGGTGACGGCGGGAGAGGTTCGCGCCGCATCCTGAAAGGAGCCGCGGTCCATCATCGGTCAGCCCGGCTGATCGGCGCCATCACGCAAGCCGATAGGACGCCGGGGCCGCTTGCTGTTAGGCTGTCCCAACGGCATCAATCAGGGAGAAGCGCCGATGGATCTCGCCGGGTTGCTGGTTTTCGCCGGTGTCTATTTCCTCGCCGTCGCCTCGCCGGGCCCGGGCATCGCCGCGATCGTGGCGCGCTCGCTGTCGACCGGCTTCCGCCGCGCCGTGCCGTTCGTGCTCGGCATCGCGGCCGGCGACCTGATCTGGCTCGCCTTCTCGGCGCTCGGCCTGACGCTGCTGATGCAGAGCTTCCACGGTGTCTTCCTGGCGATCAAATATGCCGGCTGCGCCTATCTCGGCTATCTCGCCTGGAAGCTCTGGACTGCCCCGGTGAAGAGCCTGGAGGACGAGCCCGCGGCGCGCGGCGAGGGCGTCCGCCTCTTCCTCGGCGGCGTCGCGCTGACGCTCGGCAATCCCAAGGTGATGGTGTTCTTCGTCTCGATCCTGCCGCTGGTGGTCGACCTGCAGGCGCTGACGCCGCTCGCCTTCGCCGAGGTGGCCGGGCTCACCATGCTGATCATCAACACCACGCTGCTCGGCTATGCCTACGCCGCCGACCGGGCCCGGCGGCTGGTCGCGAGCCCACGCACCATGCGCCGGATCAACCGTGTCACCGGCGGCGTCATGGCCGGCGCGGCGGCGGCGATCGCGGCGCGCGGCTGAGATGGCGGGCGAACGCGCGGGGCCGCGCGCCATTCGCCGCGCGGACTGGTCCGAGACCCCGGGCGAATGGCAGGGCGAGGTGCAGGGTTTCGGCGGCGAGATCTCTCTGATCTTCGTCCGCGCCGAGCCCGGCAAGGGGCCGCGGCTGCACAGCCACCCCTATCCCGAGACCTTCATCGTACGGGCCGGGCGGGCCCTCTACACGATCGGCGACCGGGAGATCGAGGCCGGGCCCGGCGAAATCCTGGTGGTTCCGGCCGGCGTGCCGCACAAGTTCCGCAGCCTCGGGCCGGACATGCTGGAATCGATCGACATCCACGCCAGCGAGCGCTTCGTCACCGACTGGCTGGAGTAGCGGGCCCTCTTCCCGTCATTCCAGGACATCACACAGCGATGGGCCCGGAATGACATTGGGCTCAGCGCCCGCCGGCCGCCGCGATCAGCCTGGCGACCTCGCTCTGGCCACGCTTGCGGGCGTGCTGGAGCGGGCTGACGCCGTCCTTGTCGGCGAGATTGGGATCGGCGCCGGCGTCGAGCACGAGCTTCGCCACCTCGCGATGGCGCGGGCCGCCATCGCCGAGGATCACGATCTCCAGCAGGCAGGTCCAGCCGAGATTGTTGACGTGGTTCACGTCGATGCCTGATGTCAGCAGGAGCTTCGCCGTCTCGACATGGGCGCGCTCGCAGGCCGGGATCAGGGCATTGCCGCCATAGCGATTGCGGATCGTCAGGTCCGGCTTGAGCGGCAGCATCGCCGCGATGATCTCGGTGCGGCCGCTGGCGCCGGCGAGCAGCCAGGGCGTGTCCTGGTTCGACGCCTGGGCATTGGGGCTCGCGCCCGCTGCGAGCAGCGCCTTGGCGACGGCGACATGGTTGCCGGCGACGGCGAGCAGGAGCGGGGTCTGGCGCTGGGCGTCGCGCTGTTCGAGATCGGCGCGGGCTGCGATCTGGCGGTTCACCGCGGCAAGATCGCCGCGGCCCGCGGCTTCGAGCAGGCCGGTTTGCGCCTCGCTTGCTCCGGTCATCAGCAACACTCCCGCCAGGATCGCGGCAGCCCGCAACGGCCGCCTCACCGGCCGCTGTCGAGCAGGCGCCCGACCACCTTGGCGGTATAGTCGACCATGGGCACGATCCGGGCATAGTTCAGCCGGGTCGGGCCGATGATGCCGACGACGCCGACGATGCGCTGGCCGCCGTCGCGGAAGGGTGCCGCGATAATCGAGGAGCCCGACATCGAGAACAGCTTGTTCTCCGAGCCGATGAAGATGCGCACGCCGTCGCCGGCCTCGGCGCGCGCGAGCAGGTCGATCAGCTCGGTCTGCGTCTCCAGATCGGCGAAGAGCAGACGGATGCGTTCCAGATCCTCCTGCGCCTTCAGGTCCTCGAGCAGATTGGCCTGGCCGCGGACGATGAGATGCCGATCGCTCGACGGGCCGGAGCTCGTGGCGATCCCGGTCTCGACCAGCCGCGCCGTCAGCTCGTCGAGCTCGCGCTCCATCTGGGCGCGGCTGTCGGCGATCTCGCGGCGCAGTTCGTCCAGCGTCTTGCCGGCGATGCGGGCGTTGAGGAAGTTCCCGGCCTCGACCAGCGCCGAGGCCGGCAGGCCCGGCGGCAGCGTCAGGATGCGATTCTCGACCGTGCCGTCATCGGCGACGAGCACGGCGAGCGCCCGGCCGGCATCGAGCCGGACGAATTCGATATGGCGCAGGCGGGCATTGGCCTTGGTGGTGACGACGACGCCGGCCCCGCGCGACAGGCCGGACAGCAGCGCGGACGCCTCGGTCAGGGTCTGGTCGAGCGAACGGTTGCTGGCGGCGGCCCTGATCTGCGCCTCGATGCGACCCCGTTCGTCGGAGGTGAGATTGCCGACCTCCATCATGCCGTCGACGAAGAAGCGCAGGCCGCGCTCGGTCGGCAGGCGCCCGGCCGAGGTGTGCGGCGCGTAGATCAGCCCGGCCATCTCCAGATCGGTCATGACGTTGCGCACCGTCGCCGGCGACAGCGCCATCGGCAGCAGCCGGGCGATGTTGCGCGAGCCGACCGGCTCGCCGGTGGTCAGGTAGCCATCGACGATCTGGCGGAAGATCTCGCGCGAGCGCTGGTCGATCTCGATCAGTCCGCCGGGTGCTTCCGGGCGCGAATGGGCGCTCATTCTCTGACGAACAGCCTCGTGTCCATAGCCTATTGTCCCCGGCGAGCGCGGCGGGATCAAGCCCTCTCGACAGGCTTCGCCTTGCCGCTGTCGTGCTAAGCGCCTACAAGCCGCGGGCTGGCGGATCTCGGCATGTCCTCGTAGCCCTGACATCCTCCAACGTTTTGGTTTATCGCATTTTCTTACCGCGGGCCGGCGCCCACCACGCGCGAAAATGCTCTGATGGCGACAGGAACGGAATGATGAGACCCTCGAAGCGCGCGGCCGACGAGATGCGCAAGGTCACGCTGGAACGCGGCGTGGTCCGCTATGCCGAAGGGTCGTGCATGGTGACCTTCGGCGAGACCAGGGTGCTCTGCGCCGCAACCGTCGAGGAGAAGGGCCCGCCCTGGCTGCGCGGCACCGGCAAGGGCTGGGTCACCGCCGAATATTCGATGCTGCCGCGCGCGACGCATGAGCGCACCCGCCGCGAGGTCACCTCGGGCAAGCCCTCCGGACGGACGCAGGAGATCCAGCGCCTGGTCGGGCGCAGCCTGCGCGCCGTGGTCGACCTGACCGCGATCGGCGAGCGCCAGATCGTCGTCGACTGCGACGTGCTCCAGGCCGATGGCGGCACCCGCACCGCCTCGATCACCGGCGCCTGGGTCGCGCTGCACGACGCGCTGAAATGGATGGAGGGCCGCGGCCTGCTGAAGGGCGCCAATCCGCTCAAGGACCATGTCGCGGCGGTCTCCTGCGGCATCGTCGCCGGCAATCCCGTCATCGATCTCGACTATGTCGAGGATTCCGGCGCGCAGACCGACGCCAACTTCGTCATCACCGGCGCTGGCGGCCTCGTCGAGGTGCAGGGCACGGCCGAGGGCGCGCCTTTCAGCGAGGAGGAGCTGATGGCTCTGCTCAGGCTCGCCAAGGGCGGCGTCGGCAAGCTCGTCGCCCTGCAGAAGGCGGCGGTGAGCTGAACCTCTCCGTCTTTCCGGCTTCGCGCAGCGAAGAGCCCGGACCCCATGAACACGAGGCGAGCGGACAGTCCGCAACGAAGGAACTGCGATGACGAGGCCTGACGACCAGAACCTGTGGTCATGGGTTCCGGGCTCGCTCCTGCGGAGCGCCCCGGAATGACGGCGCGCGAGACCAGCAACCGCCTCCTCACCGGCAAGGTCGTGATCGCGACCCACAACCAGGGCAAATTGCGCGAGATGCGCGAGCTGCTGGGACCCTATGGCATCGAGCTCGTCTCCGCCGGCGAGCTCGGCCTGCCGGAGCCGGAGGAGAACGGCCACATGTTCGCCGAGAACGCCGCGATCAAGGCGGTCGCGGCGGCGCAGGCCTCCGGCCTGCCGGCACTCGCCGACGATTCCGGCGTCTGCATCGACGCGCTCGACGGCGCGCCCGGTCTGTTCTCGGCCAACTGGGCCGGTCCGGGCAAGGACTTCGCCCCGGCCCTCGCCCGCGTGCAGGCCGAGCTTGCAAAGCGTGGCGCGACCACGCCCGAGCAGCGCAAGGCGCATTTCGTCTCGGCGCTGGTGATCGCCTGGCCGGACGGGCATCAGGAATTGTTCGAGGGCCGCGTCTTCGGCACGATCGCCGACGCGCCGCGCGGCAGCTCCGGCTTCGGCTACGACCCGATCTTCCAGCCGGCCGGCCATGCCAAGACCTTCGGCGAGATGACGGCGGAGGAAAAGCACGGCATCCCCCGTGACGGCTCGCCCGGGCTGTCGCACCGGGCCCGCGCCTTCCATGTGCTGGCCGCCGCCTGCCTGAGGAAGCCCGCTTGACGCACGGCATCGCCTCGACCGGGCGGCCCGGCGTGCCGGCGCATCCGACGGCGGATGCCGGCTTCGCCGTCTATGTGCATTGGCCGTTCTGCCTGGCCAAATGCCCCTATTGCGACTTCAACTCCCATGTCCGCCACCAGCCGCCGGACCAGGCGCGCTACGTCGCCGCCTTCCGGCGAGAGATCGCCCAGCGTGCGGAGCTCGCGCCCGGACGGACGGTGTCCTCGATCTTCTTCGGCGGCGGCACGCCCTCGCTGATGGAGGGAGCGACTGTCGGCGCGATCCTCGACGCGATCGGCGAGCACTGGGCCGTCGCCTCCGATTGCGAGGTCACGCTGGAGGCCAATCCGACCAGCGTCGAGGCCGGGCGGTTCCGGGATTTCCGCGCGGCCGGCGTCAACCGGGTCTCGCTCGGCGTGCAGGCGCTGAACGATGCCGACCTCAAGGCGCTCGGCCGGATGCATTCGGCACAGGAGGCGCTCGACGCCGTCGCGATCGCCCAGCGCTATTTCGAACGCTATTCCTTCGACCTGATCTATGCCCGCTCGCCGGAGCAGACGCCGGCGCTCTGGCAGGCGGAGCTCGAGCTCGCGATCGGCCACGCCGCCGAGCATCTCTCGCTCTATCAGCTGACCATTGAGCCCGGCACCGCCTTCGACCAGCTCTACCGCGCCGGCAAGCTCGCCATTCCCGATCCCGATGCGGGCGCGGCGCTCTACGAGGTGACGCAGGAGATCACGGCGAAGCGCGGGATGCCGGTCTACGAGATCTCGAACCATGCCCGGCCGGGCGCGGAATGCCGGCATAACCTGATCTACTGGCACTATGGCGAATATGCCGGCGTCGGCCCGGGCGCGCATGGCCGGCTGGTGACGGCGGAGGGCCGCCTCGCGCAATCGACCGAGAAGCGGCCAGAGGCCTGGCTGGAGCGCATCGAGGCCGGCGGCGACGCCCTGATCGAGAACGAGAAGCTCTCGGCCGAGGCGCAGGGCGACGAATACCTGCTGATGGGCCTGCGCCTCGTCGAAGGCATCGATCCCGACGTGTTCGAAGGCCTTGCCGGCCGCAAGCTCAACGGCAACCGCATCGGCAGCCTGATCGGCGAAGGCTTCCTCGCCCGCAGGCGGGACGGCCGGCTCGCCGCGACGCCGGAAGGCGCCCTGCTGCTCGACGCGCTCGTCGCCGACCTAGCGGCCTGAGGACTGGTCGCAACGGTGACGGCCGGACTCGATATTATTAAACCGATTTAAGGCGTTGAGAAGCCCTGTTCGAGTGGGGCTCGCCATGACGAGGCGGGCTCCTGCCGCCACGTCACCGCCGCAATCGGCGCTCCCGATGCCCTGGCAAGAACGACATAGTTCAATCCAGGGAGGTCACGAATGCCGCGCAACAGCATCGCTGAATCACATCCCGCATTGTCACGCCGCCGTTTGTTGCAGGTCGCTGGAGCGGGAGCGCTCGCCGCCGCCGCCGCCGCCGACACGGCGCTGGCGCAGGCTCCGGCCGCCCGCCCCGGCCCGCCGAGCACGGTCACCACGCCGCCGCGGGATTTCGGCCGCGGCGGCGCGCCGACTACCTATTTCTGGGATCCGGACGTCATCGCGGTCGACCCGGCCTTCGAGGGGCTGGCCCAGCCCAACGCCGCCATCCAGCGGCTCTGGACGGGCGCGCTCTGGGCGGAGGGGCCGGCCTGGAACGCGCAGGGCCGCTACCTGGTCTGGAGCGACATCCCGAACAACCGGCAGCTACGCTGGCTCGAGGATGACGGGCGCGTCAGCGTCTTCCGCACGCCGTCCGGCAACAGCAACGGCAACAGCTTCGACTTCCAGGGCCGGCAGCTCTCCTGCGAGCATCTCAACCGCCGCGTCGTGCGCTACGAGCTCGACGGCTCGGTGACGATCCTCGCCGACAAGTTCGACGGCAAGCGGCTGAATTCGCCCAACGACGTCGTCGCCCATCCGGACGGCAGCTACTGGTTCACCGATCCGCCCTATGGCGGCCAGCTCTATGAGGGCGCGCCCGACGCGGCCGGCGGGCCGAGCAATTCGGGCGGCAAGATCAATCCCCGCCTCGGCCAACCGCCCGAGATCGGCTTCTACAAGCGCGAATTGCCGACGAACTGCTACCGCATCGACCCGAGCGGCCGCGTCGACCTCGTCGTCACCGAGCAACAGGTGCCCGACCCGAACGGGCTCTGCTTCTCGCCCGATTTCAAGAAGCTCTACGTCGCCTCGACCGGCAAGGGGCCGGGCGACACCGGCCCGGGGGGCAAGGGCGACATCCATGTCTTCGACGTCGGCCCGGACAACAAGCTCTCGAACGGCAAGCTGTTCTCCGACTGCATGGTCGACGGGGTGAAATGCGGGCCGGACGGGCTGCGCTGCGACGTGCAGGGCAATCTCTGGGCCTCCAGCAATGCCGGCCGCGCCGTCGGCTACAACGGCGTGCTCTGCTTCAACCCGGAGGGCAAGCTGATCGGCCGCATCCGCCTGCCGGAAGTCTGCGGCAACATCTGCTTCGGCGGGCCGAAGCGCAACCGCCTGTTCATGGCGGCGAGCCAGTCGCTCTACGCGGTCCATCTCGGCACGCAGGGGGCGGGGCCGGGGTAAAGACCGGCAGGCGCAAACAGCGACGAACGGCACGGAGAACCCCTCTCGCATCCGGGAGGGGGTCTCGCGCTTGCCCGCTTGACTTGACCTCGCTTCAAGCCGGGTCGCTGGCCTCGTCCGGTCCCTTCGTATCCGCCTTCTCCTGCCCGGCAAAGAGCTTGGGCAGATGGGCTTCGTACCAGGCTCTCAGCTCGGCGAGGGCCGGCTGCTCGAGATTGCGGCGCAGATAGGCCTCGATCCGCGGCAGGTGCCTGAGATAGGCCGGCTTGCCGTCGCGCCGGTCGAGCCGGGCGAAGATGCCGGCGATCTTGGTGTTGCGCTGTGCGCCGAGGATCGCATAGGCGCGCGCGAAGCCCGGCAGGTCGAAGCCCGGATCGGTGCCGCGCCGCGCCCCGGCATAGGCGGCGAGCAGGCGCAGCTCCAGCGCCGCCGGCACGTCGACACGGGCGTCCTGGCCGAGCGAGACCAGGTCATAGGCCGGGTGGCCGAGCACCGAATCCTGGAAATCGATCAGGCCGAGCCGGGCATGGCCGACGCGATCGGCGAGCCAGAGCAGGTTCGGCGAGTGATAGTCGCGCAGCGTCCAGGTCGCCGGCGTCTCGAAGAGCTCGTCGAACAACCTTTCCCAGATGCGGCCGAACTCGGCCCGCGTCACCGCGGGCAGGGTGACGCCGGCGATGTGCGGAGCGTACCAGTCGAGCACCAGCTCGGTCTCGATGGCGAGCGCCTCGCGGTCATAATCGGGCAGGACATGGTCGCGCCCTTCCGCCACCGGCAGGATGGTCGGCAGGGCGTGCCGGTGCAGTTCGGCGAGGAGGCGGGCCGCGGCCTCGTAGCGCTCGGGGATCGGTCCATCGGCGCCGACGATCGGCTCCGAGCCGAGATCCTCGATCAGCAAGAGGCCGGTGGCGAGGTCCTGCGCCAGGATCTCGGGGGCGGAGAGGCCGAGCGAGCGCAGGCCCTTGTCCATGGCGACGAAGGCGTCGACGGTTTCGGCGAGATGGGCGATCGCGCTGTAGGGCTTGCCCTGCCGGATGGCCGGTCCGTCCGGCCGCGGCGGCGAGATCATCAGGATCGCGGTCTCGCCCGACGCCCTGGTCAGGCGCTCATAGGCCCGGCTCGAGGCGTCGCCGAGCATGAAGTCGCGTCGCGCATCGCTCCAGCCGGCCTCGTCGATCAGCCGGCGCGAGCCGATCGCGAGCGCCAGGCGCTGGCGCCAGAGCACACCGCCGGAGAGGGTCGCGATACGGCCCCGCTCGGGATTCTCAGGGTCGACCTCGAGCACGATGTCGAGACGCCGGCCCGCCGGCAGGCGCATGCCGGCCCGGTCCGGCCATTCGACAATGGTGACGGCGAGGTCGAGATCCTCGACCAGGCCGATATCGTCGAGCTCGTCCGCACTGCGGACGCGATAGAGATCGGCATGGAGCAGCAGCCCGCGCGGACTGTCATAGCTCTGCACCAAAGTGAAGGTCGGGCTCGGCGCTTCCAGAGCGGGGTCGCCGGCGAGGCGGCGCAGCATGGCGCGCGCCAGCAGCGACTTGCCGGCGCCGAGATGGCCGGAGAGCGCGACGATGTCGCCGGTCTTCAGGATGTCGGCGAGATCCTCTGCCAGCCGCACCGTCGCGGCCTCGTCCGGCAGGGTGACGAGATGAGTGCCCGCCCGGGCTGCCTCGTCGGTCATTCCGCGGCGTCCGAGATGCGCATGCCCTCAGGCGGGAAGACGGCCGTGACGCGCGTGCCCCGACCCGGCGCGGAGTCGAGCTCGACGCGGCCGCCATGCAGCTCGACGATCGAGCGCACCATCGACAGGCCGAGGCCGACGCCGCGATGGCGCGAGCCGAGCGAATGGCTCTCGAAGCGGTCGAAGACCTTCTCCTTGACCTCGTCCGGGATGCCGCGGCCCTCGTCGGCCACGGTGATACGGATCTCGCCGCCGAAGCGGCCGGCGCTGACGCGGATGGTCTGGCCGGGCTGCGAGAAGCCGATCGCGTTGGAGAGCAGGTTGAACAGGATCTGGCGCAGGCGCTTGGGATCGGCGCGCAGCGGCCCGGTCTGGGGCGCGATGTCGACCTCGAGCTTGAGCTTGCTGTCGGCGAGCCGGTCCTGCAGCCCGGTCGCGGCCTGGGCGATGGTCTGGGCGACGTCGACTTCCTCGAGATCGAGGGCGAGCGCGCCGTTGTCGATCGAGGCGAGGTCGAGGATGTCGTTGATGATGGCGAGCAGCGCGCCGGAGGAGCGGACGATGTGGCCGGCATAGTCGCGCTGCTTCTCGTTCAGCGCACCGACCGTCTCCTCGCCGAGCAGCTGCGCGAAGCCGATGATGTTGGTCAGCGGCGAGCGCAGTTCGTAGGACACGTGATGCACGAACTCCTCGCGCAGCCGCGAGGCGCGCTCCAGCGCCTCGTTGCGCTCGGTCAGCGCCCGCTCGACGTTCACGCCGGCGGTGACGTCGGCGAAGGTGATCAGCGTCGCGCCGTCCGGCAGGGGCGCCGCAGTGCAGTCCAGCACCGTGCCGTCGCGGCGTTCCATATGGCAGCGGTAATCCTCGCGCGCATCGCGCACGCCGGCGACCGCGCTGCGGATCTCGGTCCAGACGGCATCGTCCGGGAACAGCGGCCGACTCAGCCCGACGACCTCGTCGATGTGCGGCGCCGCCGCGACGCGTTCAGGCGAGAGCTTCCAGAGCTGGGCGAAGGCCGGATTGGAGAGCTTGAGGCGCCCGTCCGAGCCGAACACGGCGACGCCCTCGCGCAGCGAATCGAGCGTCTCGCGCTGGGTGCGGGAGAGCGCGTTGAAGCGCGATTCGAGCGTGAAGCGCTCGGTCTCGTCGTCGAAGAGATAGGTGACGCCGCCCTGCGGATTAGGGCTGGCGACGACGTGGATGGTGCGCCCGTCCGGCAGGTACCACCAATCCTCGCTGGCCCGCGTCGCCGTGTAGGCGGCGTGTACCGAGGCCTTCCAGGTCCGATAGTCGCCGAGCTCGGGCAGTCGGCGTTCCGTGCGCAGCCGGTCGAGGATCTCGCCGTCGCTCGGGCTCGAATCGAGGAAGCCCGGATCGAGCGACCAGAGCGCCTCGTAGCCGCTGTTGCGATAGACCAGGCGCTGCGAGGCGTCGAAGACGGCGACGCCCGTCTTCAGCCGGTCGAGGGTGCGGACATGGGCGTCCATCTGGCGCTGCAGGTCGGCGCGGACCGCCTCGAGCTCGCTCATGTCGGTGGCGATGCCGGCATAGCCGGACGGCGTCGGCGTCTCGAGCACGTCGACGATGCGGCGCTGGCCGGCCATCACCACCGGCACGCGCATCTGGAAGACGCGGCCTTCCCTGCGGGCCTTCTCGGCGCTCTCGCGCTCGCTGCGGTCGAAGAGCTCGAGCCCGGCCGTGACCGCCTGCTGGCTGTCGGAGGCCTCGACGGCGCGGGCATAGGCGGCATTGGCCCAGGTCAGGCGTCCATCGGTGGCGCGCGTCCAGACCGGCTGCGGCACGCCGGCGAGCAGCGTGGTGAGCGCCGCATGATCGCTGGCGAGCTTGCCGAGCTCGTCCTCCAGCGCCAGGGCGCGGGCGCGCTCGCCGCTGACCTCGCGCAGGCGGATCACGGCGCGGCCGGCGACGGGCCGGCCTTCGGCATCGACATAGCGCCCGGTCTTGGCCCTGACGGTGAGGGCGAAGGCTTCGCCGTGCTCCTTGAGAGCCTCGGTGGCGAGTTCGAGCCGCTTCGCATCGGCCGGCGGCGCCCAGGTGCCATAGGCCAGCGCGGGGGCGGAGCCGCCGATGCCGAGGAAGCCGCTGTCGCCCTCCAGCACGGGGCTGGCCTTCGGGCCGTCCCAGCTCAGCACGACCTGCCGGTCCGAGGCGAGCAGGGCGCCGAGACGCTCCTGATGGCCGCGCGTCGCCTCCAGCCCGGCGGCGAGCTCGCCCTCCCGCCTCGTCCAGCGCGAGCGCTCGCGCACATAAAGGATCGAGGTGGTGGTGGCGAAGACGACCAGCCCGACGAGGATCATCGACATGGCGCCGGCATTGAGCCAATCGGCCCGGAACGGCAGGAACGCATCGGCCTGGGCGAGAGCGGGAGCCGGCGTAGCGCCGGCAAGTCCGGGCAGGAGGAAGCGGACCGCTCCGTTCAGCTCCCGTCCGACCTGGCTTGCCCGTCTCATTCCCGTCTTCCGTCCTGTCCCAGACCAGATGTGGCCGCGATCGGCGACGTGCCGCCGGCACGGCAGCCGGCCGTGGCCCTCGAAGAGGACCGACGCCCACACCCCGCAAAGCCACTGCTGCACGAAACCGGACGGCGCATGCGAAGCCTGTCGGCCACCCGAATCAGTGCCACTGTAATCACCGCAGGAGTCCGGCAGGAAGTGCTTAATCGACAGTAAAGCCCGGCCGGCGCCGAGGATGCGGCAGGCGGCGCCGAGACGCTCAACAAGTTGATGCCCGGAGTGCCCGGGCCTCTATTAGTGGTATTTCAAGCCGGACATTTCTTCAGGGCGCAAAAAAAGCCCGGCGCGAAGGCCGGGCTTCTCGGGCCGTGCCGCGTCCGCAGCGGGCTCCGGCGGCACGATGCCGTGCCGTCCGGCCGCCGGCGGCCGTCAGTAGCGGTAGAGCTCGGGCTTGAACGGCCCGGTCTGCGGCACGCCGATGTACTTCGCCTGCGTCTCGTTGAGCTTGGTCAGCTTGGCGCCGACCTTGGCGAGGTGAAGCGCCGCGACCTTCTCGTCGAGGTGCTTGGGCAGGGTGTAGACCTTGGTCTCGTATTTGGCGTGGTGGTTCCAGAGCTCGATCTGGGCGAGCGTCTGGTTCGAGAACGAGCAGGACATCACGAAGGAGGGATGGCCGGTCGCGTTGCCGAGGTTCACCAGCCGGCCTTCCGAGAGCAGGATGATGCGCTTGCCGTCGGGGAACTCGACCTCGTCGACCTGCGGCTTGACGTTGTCCCATTTGAAGTTCTTGAGACCGGCGACCTGGATCTCGGAGTCGAAGTGGCCGATGTTGCAGACGATGGCGCGGTGCTTCATCGCGCGCATGTGGTCGACGGTGATGACGTCGAGATTGCCGGTCGCGGTCACGAAGATGTCGGCGCGCGGGGCGGCGTCCTCCATGGTCACGACCTCGTAGCCCTCCATCGCCGCCTGCAGGGCGCAGATCGGATCGATCTCGGTGACGAGCACGCGGCAGCCGGCCTGGCGCAGCGAGGCGGCCGAGCCCTTGCCGACATCGCCATAGCCGGCGACGACCGCGACCTTGCCCGACATCATCACGTCGGTGCCGCGGCGGATCGCGTCGACCAGCGATTCGCGGCAGCCATAGAGATTGTCGAACTTCGACTTGGTGACGCTGTCGTTGACGTTGATCGCCGGGAACGGCAGGCGGCCCGCCTTGGCGAGCTCGTAGAGGCGGTGCACGCCGGTGGTGGTCTCCTCGGAGACGCCCTTGATCGCGGCGCGCGTCTTGCCGAACCAGCCAGGATTGTCCTTGAGCTGGCGCTTGATCAGCTTGAAGAAGATGGTCTCCTCCTCGTTGCCCGGCTTGTCGAGGAAGGCGGCATTGCCGGCCTCGGCCTCGGCGCCGAGGATGATCAGCATGGTGAGGTCGCCGCCATCGTCGAGGATCATGTTCGGCGTGCCGCCATCGCCCCAGGTCGCGGTGCGCAGCACATAGTCCCAGTACTCCTTCAGGCTCTCGCCCTTGACGGCGAAGACCGGCGTGCCGGTGGCGGCGATCGCGGCGGCGGCGTGGTCCTGCGTCGAGAAGATGTTGCAGGACGACCAGCGCACGTCGGCGCCGAGCTCCTTCAGGGTCTCGATCAGCACCGCGGTCTGGATCGTCATATGCAGGCAGCCGGCGATGCGCGCGCCCTCGAGCGGAGCCTTGCCCTTGTACTCGGCGCGGATCGCCATCAGTCCCGGCATCTCGTCCTGGGCCATGTTGATCTCCTTGCGGCCGTAATCCGCAAGCGCGATGTCCTTGACGACGTAATCCTGGTTCGACACGGGGGCGCTCCCATCGATCTTGCTTCGCATGACGGCGCGCTCTGTAGCAGGGCCTCCGCCGGAAGGCAATCAAAGATATAAAGATGTCTTTATATCCTGCGGCCGGATGCCAAGCGTCATGCCCGGGCTCGACCCGAGGATCTCGCGGCGAGCGCACCGCCGGCAATCCATTCTGAACGAGATTGCCGGGTCCGCGCCGAGTCGATCCCGGGCCCCCCAATGACCGGACCCGAGGGCTCCGCCCGGGAATGACGGCTGAAACCTATTCGCCCTCGCCGAACCGATCGGCGACGAGCGCGCCCAGCGCCTGGAGCGCTTCCCTGGCCTCGGCGCCCTTCGCCACCACGGTGATGGTCGAGCCGATGCCGGCGCCCAGCGTCAGGATGCCCATGATCGAGGTGGCCCCGACCGTCTCGCCGCAGCGGCTGACGGTGATGTCGGCATCGAACTGGCTGGCGCATTGCACGAATTTCGCCGTGGCGCGGGCGTGCAGTCCCTTCTTGTTGACGATCTGGAATTCGCCATGGACGGCGCCGGCCGGAATCTCGACCTCGGAGCAGTCGCAATCCTCGTCGCGGACCTCGTCTTCGCGCATGCCCTGCATGGCCAACCTCACTTGCCCGCGAGCACGCGGCTGGCGACCGTGATGTATTTCCGGCCGGCATCCTGCGCGCTGCTGACGGCCTCGTCGAGGGTCTTCTCCTCGCGCACGCTGGCGAGCTTGATCAGCATCGGCAGGTTGACGCCGGCGACGACGTCGATCCGGCCCGGCTCCATCACCGAGATGGCGAGGTTGGAGGGCGTGCCGCCGAACATGTCGGTCAGGACGATGACGCCCTTGCCGTTCTCGACCTGCTCCACCGCCGCGATGATGTCGCGTCGGCGGCCCTCCATATCGTCATCGGGGGCGATGGCGATGGTGGCGAGGTTGGCTTGCGGGCCGACGACATGCTCGAGCGCGGCGCGGAATTCCGTCGCCAAGTGCCCATGCGTGACAAGCACGAGTCCGATCATTCAGTACCACCGGAGAGCGCCCATCGGCGCCCGGACAAGGTCGCGGTTTATGCGGCAGGTGCGAAAGATAGGCAAGGCACTTGTCTCGAACTCGTCGAAAGCAATTCAACCAGAGCCTGCGAAGAGCGCAAGCGCCGCGAGCACGAGGCGCTCGTCGCCCGGCCTGGGAAGCAGCCGAAGCCGTGGCAGCGCGATCCCGGCGACGGTCGCGACCAGCGCTTCCGGCTCCGGCATGCGCTCCGGCTCCGCGCCGCAATCGACCACCAGGCGCACTATCGCAGCTGCGAGATGGGGCTCGGGCGTCAGGCCGAGGCCGCGGCGCTCGACGAGCCCCTCGATCGGCGGCACCGGCGCGGCGACGAGACGCCCGGCACGGACCGCGACCGCCGTGCGGTCGTCCGCCACCAGCCGCGCGAAGCGGCCCTGCAATCGCGCCAGGCCGATCAACGCCAGCGCCAGGCCCGTCTTGCCGGCTCCGGACGGGCCCCGGATCAGGATGCCGGCCTCGCCGACGACGACGGTGCTGGCATGGAGGCGAAGCGGAGAGGTTCCGCTCATGCCGATTGCGGCGCCGCGGGCAGGCACACGACGAAGCGGGCGCCAAGCCGCTTGTCCTCGCCCTCGGACTGCTCCGACGCATAGCGGTTCTCGGCCCGGATGGTGCCGCGATGCGCTTCGACGATCTGACGCGAAATCGACAGGCCGAGCCCCGAATTCTGGCCGAAGCCGCTCTCCGGACGGTCGGTATAGAAGCGCTCGAAGATCCGCTCGAGGGCATGTGGGGGTATGCCCGGCCCGTCATCCTCGACGGTGATCAGCACGTCGCCGGCGACACGCGACAGCTTGACGCGGACCGGCTTGTCGGCCGGCGAGAAGGAGCGGGCGTTCTCGATCAGGTTGACGATGACCTGGCCCAGGCGGGAATCGTGGCCGAGCACGCGGAAAGGGTTGCTGCCCGGGCGCTGGCCGCGCCGGTCGACCGACAGCTCGACCACGGGCTGGCCGTCGCGGCGGATCTGGTTCTGGACCGAGACCACCGCCTCGGCCAGCTGGGCCACGTCGAGCAGGGCGGCGTCGTCGCGCGCCAGCTCGGCATCGAGCCGCGACGCGTCGGAGATATCGGAGATCAGCCGGTCGAGCCGTTTCACGTCGTGGCGGATGACGGCGAGCAGGCGGCCGCGCGCCTCCTCGGTCTTCGCCAGGGGCAGGGTCTCGACGGCGCTGCGCAGGGAGGTCAGCGGATTCTTCAGCTCGTGCGCGACATCGGCGGCGAAGCGTTCGATCGCCTCGATACGGTTGTAGAGCGCCTGCGTCATCTCGCGGAACGAGCCCGAAAGATGGCCGATCTCGTCATGACGGCTGGAGAAATCCGGGATCTCCTCGCGCGACTTGACACCGCGCCTGACGCGCTGGGCGGCGTCGGCGAGCTTGCGGATCGGCTCGGCGATGGTGCCGGCGAGCAGGACCGAAAGCACGATCATCACCCCGGCCGCGACCACGAAGACCTGGAAGATCGCATAGCGTTCCGAGGCGATGACCGCGTCGATGTCGCCGCCCTGGGTCGAGAGCAGCAGCGCCCCGCGCACCGCCCGGAAGCGCTGCACCGGCACCGCGACCGAGACGATGGTCTCGCCGCGGGTGTTGACCCGCACCACGCTCGCCGGGGTCCCGGCGAGCGCCCGGGCGACCTCGGTATAGGACTTGCCGTTGGCGTTGGCGAAATCGTCATAGGCCGGGAGGTCGGCCCGGCCCAGCCGGTTGCGGAACATGTTCCAGGTGCGCTCGAGCAGGGGCGGCTCGTCGTTCTCGCCGATGCGCGGCAGATCGAGCCGCAGGATGTCGCCGCGCGAATAGAGATTGCGCGAATCGAGCGTCAGCATCCCGTCCTTGTCGTAGATGCGGGCGCGGGTCTTGGTCGGAGTCACCAGCCGGCGCAGCAGCGGCGCGACCTTCTCCGGATTGATCGAGAAGTCGAGCGGATCCTCGGCGATGGCGCCGCTCTCGCCGGCCTGCATCTGCAGCAGCTTGTCCGGATCGATCGCGATCGTGTCGGTCTCGACCGTGGCGGAGGCGGCGATGGCGCCGGCGATGATCTCGCCCTGCGTCAGCAGGCTCTGCACCCGCGCCTCGATCAGGCCCTCGCGGAACTGGTTGAGATAGAGGAAGCCGACCAGCAGCGCGACGAGGCCGGCGAGATTCAGGACGACGATGCGCCGGGTCAGGCTCGAGGCGGCCCGGCCCGAAACGGCGCGCAGCGCACGGCGAGCGAACAGGGCGGCGCGCCGGCGCAGCGTCAGCCCCAGACGCGGCCCGTCAGGGCGGGTCTCTTCCTGCTCGATCGTCGCCATTCCTGGCTCATACCCTGTCCCGGCGCCCGCGCAAACGCGGTCCTCGGCCGCGCCGGGGCGCGTCTCAGGTCTCCTTGAAGCGGTAGCCGACGCCGTAGAGCGTCTCGATCATGTCGAACTCGGCGTCGACCTGATTGAACTTCTTGCGCAGCCGCTTGATGTGGCTGTCGATGGTGCGGTCGTCGACATAGACCTCGTCGTCATAGGCCGCGTCCATCAGGGCATTGCGGCTCTTGACCACGCCCGGGCGCTGCGCCAGCGACTGCAGGATCAGGAACTCGGTCACCGTCAGCGTCACCGGCTCGCCCTTCCAGGTGCAGGTGTGCCGCTCCGGATCCATGCGCAGCAGGCCGCGCTCCAGCGCCTTGGCGTCCTCGGAGCGGGTGGCGGCTCCGGCGTCGCGCGCGCCGGCGCGGCGCAGGATCGCCTTGACGCGCTCGACCAGCAGGCGCTGCGAGAAGGGTTTGCGGATGAAGTCGTCGGCGCCCATCTTGAGGCCGAAGAGTTCGTCGATCTCCTCGTCCTTCGAGGTCAGGAAGATCACCGGCAGGTCGGACTTCTGGCGCAGGCGGCGCAGCAGCTCCATCCCGTCCATGCGCGGCATCTTGATGTCGAAGATGGCGAGGTCCGGCGGATTCTGCTTCAGCCCGTCCAGGGCCGAGGCGCCGTCGGTGTAGGTCTGGATGCGATAGCCCTCGGCTTCCAACGCGATCGAAACCGAGGTCAGGATGTTGCGGTCGTCGTCGACCAGCGCAATGGTTGGCATCAGCTGTTCCGGCTCTCGTGTCCAGGCGTTGCGATCAAAGGCGTCCACTCTCGCGGGAGAACGGCCAAAGCGTGGCTGCAATCTAGCCAAGCCAAGGCGGTTTCGCTACGTCTCGCCCCAGAAAACCCGCGGACGCGCTTTCCGTTCAACTGGATTCGGCTGAACGACCGGAACCCGCGCCAGCGCGATACGGGTGACGACATCATGGCGACCAATCCGATCAGGCCGACCGATGCGAGCGCGCGCGGACTGGCGCGCGGTCTCCTGCGCAGCGCACGCTCCGGGTCCCTGGCGACCCTGACCACGGACGGGCATCCTTTCGCCAGCCTGACCAGCCTCGCGACCGACATCGACGGCACACCGCTCATCCTGGTCTCCTCGCTTGCGGGGCACACCGGCAACCTGGTCGCCGACCCGCGCTGCTCGCTGCTGATCGCGCCGGGCGGCAAGGGCGATCCGCTCGCCCATGCCCGGATCACGCTGCTGGCCCTGGCCCGGCAGGTGGAGCGCGACACGGATGCCGGCCGGCGCGCCCGCCGCCGCTTCCTGGCGCGCCAGCCCAAGGCGTCGCTCTACGTCGACTTCCCCGATTTCTCCTTCTTCGCGCTCCAGATCCAGCGCGCCAGTCTCAATGGCGGTTTCGGCAAGGCCTATGAGCTCGAGCCCGACGACGTGCTCAGCGACTGCTCGCGAGCCGGGGCGCTGATCGCGGCGGAGGACGAGGTGCTCGCCCATATGAACGAGGACCATGCCGAGGCGGTCCGGCTCTACGCCACGCGGCTGCTCGGCGGCGAAGACGGGGCCTGGCGCCTCTCCGGGGTCGATCCGGACGGCGCCGACCTGATGCTCGGCGACAGGGCGCTGCGCCTGCCTTTCGACGAGCCGGTGACCACGCCGGACGCGCTGCGCGCGGCCCTCGTCGCCCTGGCGGCCAAGGCCCGCGACGAGGGCTGAGCCCGGCTTTTCATCACATCGCTGTTTCAACCGATTTAGGTCCGGCCCGGCTCGAAACGCGGTATCGTTGCGACTTGAGCCGGCGGCGCCATGCGCCTAAAGAGCCCTCCACTTCACCGGCCCATCGGGCCCATAGTGGGGCTCGCCCCGCTCTCAATCACGGCGCCGGCATCGCCAGGCGACGGCTTTCGGCAGGAGGAAACGCCAGTGGAGACCATCGGTCACGTCAACCCGAACTGCGGCGCCGAGAGCTTCGGCTTCCGCGGGCTCAAGGCCGTCTACTGGAATCTCGCGGCCGCGCCGCTCTACGAGCAATCGCTTGCCCGCGGCGAGTCCCAGCTCGCCCGCGGCGGCGCGCTCTGCGCCGACACCGGCAGCCACACCGGCCGTTCGCCCAAGGACAAGTTCGTGGTCAAGGACGCGCTGACCGAGGACACGGTGTGGTGGGACAATAACGGCGCGATCTCGTCTGAGCAGTTCGAAACCCTGCTCGCCGACTTCGTCAAGCATGCCGAGGGCAAGGAACTGTTCGCACAGGACCTCTATGGCGGCGCCGACCCGTCGCACCGCGTGAAGGCGCGGGTCTTCACCGAATTCGCCTGGCACTCGCTGTTCATCCGCAACCTGCTGATCCGGCCCGAGGCGGGCGAGATCGCCGGGTACGTTCCCGAGCTGACGATCGTCGACCTGCCGAGCTTCAGGGCCGATCCGGCGCGCCATGGCTGCCGCAGCGAGACCGTGATCGCCATCGACTTCTCGCGCAAGATCGTGCTGATCGGCGGCACCGCCTATGCCGGCGAGATGAAGAAATCGGTCTTCACCTATCTGAACTACACGCTGCCGGCCAAGGGCGTGGTGCCGATGCACTGCTCGGCCAATGTCGGCTCCAAGGACGACCCGGCGATCTTCTTCGGCCTGTCGGGCACCGGCAAGACGACGCTCTCGGCCGACCCGGACCGCACCCTGATCGGCGACGACGAGCATGGCTGGTCGAAGGACGGCATCTTCAACTTCGAGGGCGGCTGCTACGCCAAGACGATCCGCCTCTCGGCCGAGGCCGAGCCGCAGATCTTCGCCGCCTCGCAGCGCTTCGGCACCGTGCTCGAGAACATCGTGATGGATCCGATCGCGCGCGAGGTCGACTTCGACGACGAGAGCAAGACCGAGAACACCCGCTCGGCCTACCCGCTCGACTTCATCCCGAACGCCTCGCGCTCGGGCCGGGCGGGCACGCCGAAAAACATCGTGATGCTGACCGCCGACGCCTTCGGGGTGATGCCGCCGATCGCCAAGCTGACCCCGGCCGAGGCGATGTATCATTTCCTCTCCGGCTACACCGCCAAGGTCGCCGGCACCGAGCGCGGGCTCGTCGGCGTCCAGCCGGAGTTCTCGACCTGCTTCGGCTCGCCCTTCCTGCCGCGCCACCCCTCCGAATACGCCAACCTGCTGCGCGACTTCATCGCCAAGCACCATGTCGACTGCTGGCTGGTGAACACCGGCTGGACCGGCGGCGGCTACGGCACCGGCCGGCGCATGCCGATCCGCGTGACGCGGCGCCTGCTGACGGCGGCGCTCGACGGCTCGCTCAACCGCGCCGATTTCCGCCGGGATCCCTATTTCGGGTTCGCCGTTCCCACTTCGGTGCCCGGCGTCGAGCCGCACATCCTCTACCCCGTCAAGACCTGGCAGGATAAGGCTGCCTTCGCCGATACGGCGAAGAAGCTGGTCGGCATGTTCGCCAAGAACTTCGAGAAGTTCGAGAGCCATGTCGACGACGCGGTGAAGGCCGCTGCGCCGACGAGCTCGCTCGCCGCGTGAGCGCCGGGCGGTGCCCGGTCGCCCGGCCGTTTCCGGCCGGAGGGAAAGCAGGCTATGAGAGGCGGCGATGAGCCGCCTCATTTTTGTCCTGCTGCAGGTCCTGCTGACGCTCCTGGTCCTCGGCACCGCCACCTGGGGGGTCGGGCTCCTGGTCTTCCGCCTGCCCGGCGCGACCGGGATCGCCGCCGCGAGCGGCTTCGGGCTCGCAGGGCTGGCGGGCGCTCTCGGGCTCTGGACCGGCGCGCCGCGCCTGCCGCTCGCCTTCGCCGTGCTCTTCCTCGGTCTGCTCGGCTGGTGGAGCAGTCTCAAGCCCTCGCATGACCGGGCCTGGATTCCCGAACTCGCGCGGCTGCCGCAGATGGCGGTGGCGGACTCGCGGCTGACGGTGAGCAATCTGCGCCATTTCACCTGGCGCACCGAAAGCGACTACGACCAGCGCTGGGAGACCCGCAGCTATGACCTGGCGCGCATCCGCGGCGCCGACCTGTTCCTGTCCTACTGGTCTGGCGAGGCGATCGCGCATCTGCTGATCAGCTTCACCTTCGAGGACAGCGACCCGCTGACGATCTCGATCGAGATCCGGCGCGAGCAGGGCGAGGAGTGGTCGGCGCTGGCCGGCTTCTTCCGCAATTACGAGATGGCCTATGTCGCGGCGGACGAGCGCGACCTGATCGGCCTCAGAACCCAGGCGCGCGGCGAGGATACCCGGCTGTTCCGGCTCAACGCTTCGCCCGCGCAGGCGCGCGACCTGCTGCTCGCCTATGCCGGGGACATCAACCGGCTGGCGCAGGAGCCGCGCTGGTACAATACGCTGACGACCAACTGCACCACCGTCGTCTACGAGCTCGTCCGGCAGGTGGCGCCGGGCTGGCGCTTCTCGCTGCCGCTCGATCCGCGCGTGCTGCTCTCGGGCTATCTTCCCGGCTATCTCCAGGACATCGGCGCGGTGCGCCGGGATCTCCGGCTCGACGAGTTGGTCCGGCTGGGCCGGATCGGCGAAAGGGCGCGCAGCCTTCCGCCCGACAGCCCGGATTTCCCGCGCGTCATCCGCGAGGGCGTGCCGACGGCGCGGAACTGACGCCGACGCCCTCAGCGGGCGGCCGGCCGATGCTCGCGGAACGCGGCGGCGAGCGTGCGCAGGGCGGCGCGCGATCTGGCGTCGGTGAGGGTGGAGACCATCACGATCTCCGATGTCGGGAGCTCGGGCAGGCCGAAGCGGCGGCTGACCTCGACGGTGCCGGCCGGGGCGAGGCGGCAGGAGAAGGCCGAGACGGCGAGGCCCGCGGCGACGGCGGCATCGACGGCGATCGAACCGCCGCCGATGAAGACCTCGATCCAGGCTATGCCCGCGGCATCGAGCGCCCTGGTGGCGATATCGCGCACGCCACAGCTCGACGAGAGCGTCGCGAGACGCAGCGGCTCGCCCGGACGATGGTCGAAGCCCGGCGCGGCGTACCAGCCGAACAGTTCCGGCGCCAGGACCTCGGCCGGCCGGCGATCGTCGTCGCGGCGGACGATCGCCGCGTCGAGATCGCCCTTGTCGAACGCTTCGAGCAGGGCGCGGGAATGGCCCAGCTGAACCTCGATCATCAGGCCGGGATCGTGCGCGCTGAGCCGCGCCAGCAGGGTCGGCACTTCCGGCCCGAAGACATGGGCGGCGATGCCGAGGCCGAAGCGGCGGCGCGCATGGCTCAGAGCCGACAGCGCCCGGTCGTGCGCGGCGAGGAAGGCGCGAGCCTCGTCGAGGAAGGCCGCTCCCTGCCCGGACAAGCGCACGAGCCGCGGCGTCCGTTCGATCAGCCGGTGACCGAGCCGCTCTTCCAGCCGCTTGAGCCGCAGACTGACGGCGGCCTGATGGCTGCCGAGAGCCGCGGCTGCGCGGGTGAAACTGCGCAATTCCGCGATCGTGACGAAAGCTCTGACCGCGTCGACGTCGAGTGTCATGGTGCCAACCATATCAATTCATCATCGCTAAAATATCAAGCCATTCGGTTCTGTTATCGCGAGGTGCCGGCTACCGTGGCCACCACGCGACGAAGGGCGCGAGCGCCCGCCGACAGGAAAGATCCGAGCCCATGGACGTCACCCAAACGCTGCCGGCGTCGCGTTCGCGCGGCACCCCGGCCCTCATCGCCGCCTGCCTGATGGCGCTGATGTTCGGTCTCGAGATCTCCAGCGTGCCGGCGATCCTGCCGACATTGGAAAAGGCCCTGCCGGCGAGCTTCAGGGAGCTGCAATGGATCATGAACGCCTACACCATCGCGGTGACCGGCGTCCTGATGGCCGCCGGCACGCTCGCGGATCGCTACGGACGCAAGCGGGTCTTCCTGATCGCCATCTCGGCCTTCGCCGCCGCCGCCCTGGCCTGCGGCCTCGCACCGGACGCGACGACGCTCGTCATTGCCCGCGCGCTCCAGGGCCTGAGTGGCGGGGCGGCCTTCATCTGCAGCGTCGCCATCCTGTCGCAGCAGTTTCGCGAACCGGCCGAGCGGGCGATGGCCTTCAGCGTCTGGGGCGTCGTCGCCGGCATCGGTCTCGGCTTCGGACCGATCATCGGCAGCGCCATCGTCGCGCTCGTCGGCTGGCAATGGGTCTTCCTGGTCCATACGCCGGCGGCCGCGGGTACGGCGCTCCTGGCCTTCGTCGCGATGCGGGAATCGCGCGACCCCGAGGCCGAGCGGCTCGATCTCGGCGGCATCGCGACCTTGTCGCTGTCGGTGTTCTGCCTGGCCTATTTCATCACCCAGGGCCCGGCCTTCGGCTTCGCCAGCCCGCAGGCTCTGCTCGTCCTCGCGCTCGCGGCGGCGAGTTTCGTCGCCTTTCTCATCATCGAAGGCTCGGTCAGCCGCCCGATGATCGATGTCTCGGTCTTCCGGATCCATGCCTTCTCCGGCGCGATCATCGGGGCAGCGGCGATGAACGTCAGCTACTGGCCGTTCATGATCTACCTGCCGATCTGGTTCGAGGCCGGACTGGGCCATGACGGGCTCGGCGCCGGGCTGGTGCTGCTCGCCTATACGCTGCCGACCCTGGCGGTCCCGCCCCTGGCCGAACATCTGCTGCGGCGCTATCGGCCGGGCGCCGTCATCCCCGCCGGGCTCTTCACCATCGGGCTCGGCTTCGTCGCGATGAAGCTCGGCACCGCCGCGCCCTCGCCGAGCTGGCTCACCATGCTGCCGGGCTGCCTGCTCTCCGGCATCGGCATCGGCCTCACCAACACGCCGGTCACCAACACGTCCACCGCAGCCGTCCCGGCCGGGCGCGCCGGCATGGCCTCGGGCATCGATCTGAGCGCACGCATGATCTCTCTCGCCATCAACATCGCCGTGATGGGCTTCATCCTCGTCGAGGGCGTGCGCGCATCCCTCGCGGCCAGGCTCCCGCCCGGTACCGATGCGGCGACCTTGCGCAGCCTAGCGGAGACGGTGGCCGCCGGCGCGCCCTTTGCCGCCGAGACCGGCCTGCCGGCGGCGCTGGCCCGTCAGGCGCTCGCCGACGGCTTCGGGGCGGTGATGCTCTATGGCGGGATCGGCGTATGGCTGCTCGCCGCGGCGAGTCTGGCGGTCTTCGCCCGGACATCAGGGTCGAAGGGCGTGCTGTCCTGTCAGGCGCGCTGATGATGGCGGCTCAGCCATAGCCGTGCAGGCCGGCGCCGTGGCGCTTGAGCCAGGCCTCCGCCTCGTCGGTGCGCGGGCAGAGCCTGTGCGTCAGCGCCCAGAAGCGGTGCGAGTGGTTCATCTCCTTGAGATGGGCGACCTCATGGGCGGCGAGATAGTCGAGCACCGGCGCCGGCGCGAGGATCAGGCGCCAGGAGAAGCTGAGATGGCCCCTGGAGGAGCATGAGCCCCAGCGGCTGGTGGTATCGCGCAGCGTGATCTTGCGCGCCGGGATACCGAGCACCGCAGTATGCCTGCGGACCGCCTTCTCGAGGTCGGCCAGCGCCTCGCGCCGGAGGAAATCCCTGACCCGGCGCGCGACATGCGCCGCCTCGCCGCAGACCGCGATGACCGGCTCGCCCTCGGCCGAAACCGTGGCGCAGGTCACGCCGCGCACCTTGGTCCAGTGCACGATGCGATGCGGCACCCCGCGCAGCGGCACAACGGCTCCGGGCTCGAAGGGTACCCCCTGCGGGCGCCGGGCGAGGCGCGCCGCGATCCAGCCGCCATGCTTCTCGGCGAAGACGCGGCCGGTGCCGAAGTCGACGCGCTCGGGCAGGGTCAGGGTGATCTCGCCGGTCGCCTGCGAGACGCGCAGCGTCAGCCGCCGCGCCGTCGAGCGCCGCCTGACGGTGACCGGATAGAGCAGGCCGGCATGGGCGACCTCGATCCGGTCGGGATCGGGCTTGCGCCTGAACAGGGAGAACCGCATCGCGGCAATTGTGCGAGATTCGCGCGGCGAGCGGAAGGGGCACGAGGCGCCGTTCGGGCCCGTCGCCTCGCGGATGAGACAACAGTCTCGTTTTCGTATCGCTGTCGCACTCCGCTTGCCTCTTTCCGATATCGTGTATTCTGTTTGTTCCCGCCCGGAATCGGAGACCCGGATGACTCACGATCAGACCGAACCGGTTCGCCTGGAGGAAGACGCCGAAACCGGCGATCTTTTCCTCGTCTACGGGACAGAGAAGGGCCTACGGATCGACATCCGCTATGAGGGCGAGACGCTCTGGATGACGCAGGCGCAGATCGGACAGCTCTTTGGCCGCGATGTTTCAACTGTCTCTCGGCACATCGCCAACATCTACGAGGAGGGAGAACTCGAGGAAGCGACTTCTTTGCAAAAAGTGCAAACAAGTACCGGCAGGCCCGCTACGCTCCACAGCCTCGATATGGTGATCTCGGTCGGCTACCGCGTGTCATCGGCGCAGGCGACATTATTCCGCCGCTGGGCAACCGGGGTTCTCGTCCAATTCGCCAAGAAGGGCTTCGTCGTCGACACCCGCCGGCTGAAGGAGCCCGGCAATACCGACCGGATCGCGGAACTGCGCGAGGTCATCCGCGACCTCCGCTCCGAGGAAGCGAGCCTCTATCAGGAACTGCGCCGAATCTGCTCGATGTGCCAGGACTATGACGGATCGAGCGAGGCCGCCCGCATCTTTTACCAGCGCGTCCAGGCCAAGCTCGTCTATGCCGTGACCTCGCAGACGCCGGCCGAGCTCCTGACGGAGCGCGCCGACTCCAAGGCTCCGAACATGGGCCTGCAGACATGGCCAACCGACAATGTACGCAAGCAGGACGCGACGGTCTCCAAGAACTATCTCACCGACGCCGAGATCACGGAACTGAACCGCCTGACGTCGATCCTGCTCGACATCTTCGAAGACCAGCTCGACATCGGCCGGCTCGTCATGATGGAGGATGCACGTCGGCTCCTCGACCGACAGTTGCAGCAACTCGGGCGCGCCGTGCTCCGCGGCGGCGGCTCGATCAGTGCGGATCAGGCGAAAGCCCGCGCCGAAGCACAGTATCTCGAATTTGACCGCCGCAGGAAGCTGGAACGCCGTCACGAGGCGGACGCGCATGTCGCCGAGCTTGCAGCCGTGGCGAAAAGCCTGCCGAAACGGCCCCGGCGATAGCCGCCTCGCTCAACTCGCGACCTTCAGGGCCTTGCGCGCGGTCGCCGCGGTCTCGCTGCGGCGCTCATTGGCCGCCTTCATGTCGAGGTTGAGCATGAAGTCGGAGATGCGCGGCGCGATCTCGGCGCGGAAGCGCGAGCCGTTGAAGACGCCGTAATGGCCGACACCCTTCTGCAGGTACTCGACCCGCATGTCGTCGGGAATGTTGACGCACAGATCATGCGCCGCCTTGGTCTGGCCGACGCCGGAGATGTCGTCGTTCTCGCCCTCGACCGTCATCAGGGCGACGCCGCGGATGGCGGTGAGGTCGACCGGCTTGCCGCGATGCGTCATCTCGCCCTTCGGCAGGGCATGCTTGACGAAGACCGTGTCGACCGTCTGCAGGTAGAATTCCGCGGTCAGGTCCATGACGGCGAGATACTCGTCATAGAAATCCCGATGCTTCTCGGCGGAATCGCCGTCGCCGGCGATCAGATGCTTGTACATCTCGTAATGCGCGGTGAGATGGCGATCGAAGTTCATCGCCATGAAGCCCGAGAGCTGCAGGAAGCCGGGATAGACCTCGCGGAAGGCGCCGAGATGCGGAAACGGCACGCGGGTGATGCAATTGCGGCGGAACCAGTCGATGCCGCGCTCCATGGCGAGCTGGTTGACCGCGGTGGGCGAGCGGCGGGTGTCGATCGGGCCGCCCATCAGCGTCATCGACCGCGGCGAGGCCGGATCGCCCTCGGCCTCCATGCGCGCGATCGCCGCGAGCACCGGCACCGACGGCTGGCAGACGGCCATGACATGGGTGTCGGGGCCGAGCTTCTGCAGCATGGCGATGACGTAGTCGATGTAATCGTCGAGATCGAAGCTGCCGGCCGCAAGCGGCACCAGGCGGGCGTCGATCCAGTCGGTGATGTAGACCTCGTGATCGGGCAGCAGGGTCTCGACCGTGCCGCGCAGCAGCGTCGCGTAATGGCCGGACATCGGCGCGACCAGCAGCACCTTCGGCTGCGGCTTGCGGCGGCTCTCGATATTGCGGTCGAAATAGATCAGGTTGCAGAAGGGGCGCTGCCAGACGACCCGTTCCTCGACCGGCACCTTGACGCCGTTCATGGTGGTCGTATCCAGGCCGAAGGCCGGTTTGCCATAGCGGCGCGTGGTGCGCTCGAACAATTCGCAGGAGGCGGCGATGGAGCGTCCGAGCGGCGTATAGGTCAGCGGGTTGGCGGGGTTCTTGAAGGCGAGATGCATCGCGTCCGACACGGCTCGCGCCGGGCTGACCATCATGTGAACCGCTTCATAGGCGTGATAGGCGAACGACATGGCGGCCCTTTCGCTCTTTCGCAGCGCCGCATCCAGGGTGCAGCGCAACAGGGAACGCAGCCTAGGTGGAAATTGTTCTCATTCAATCGTCCAAACGGCTAAGATTTCCTTGTGATGCCGATTAGCCACAGATTCTTGCTTTCCCGCCGGCGTTCGGCTTGCAGAGATGCCGTGACGTGACGATCGCCGACCTCATCTCCTCGCCGCCCGGATCGGCGCCGCGCCATCTGCGGCTCGACACGCTGGTGCGCCTGCGCTGGCTGGCGATCGCCGGCCAGAGCGTCGCCGTCGCGGGGGTGCATTTCGGGCTCGGGTTTTCCCTGCCCTTCGGCTGGTGCTTCCTGGCCATCGCCGTCTCGGCCTGGCTCAACATCGCGCTGCGCATCCGCTTCCCGCTCAGCCATCGGCTGCGCGAGGGCGCGGCGACGGCGCTGCTCGGCTTCGACATCCTCCAGCTCGCGGCCCTGCTCTACCTCACCGGCGGCCTGCAGAACCCGTTCGCGATCCTGTTCCTCGCGCCGGTGATGATCTCGGCGACGGCGCTGCCGCCGCGGCACACGCTGGCGCTGGGCCTGCTCGCGGCCGGGCTCGCGACCCTGCTCGTCTTCCTGCACTGGCCCCTGCCCTGGGCCGGGGCGGACCGTCCGGTGCTGCCGCCGCAATACCAGGTCGGCAACTGGATCGCCTTGCTGCTCGGACTCGGCTTCACCGGCATCTATGCCTGGCGCGTCGCCAAGGAGGCGCGCGACCTGTCGGAGGCGCTCGCGGCGACGGAGCTCGTGCTGGCCCGCGAGCAGCACCTCTCGCAGCTCGACGGACTGGCCGCCGCCGCGGCGCACGAGCTCGGCACGCCGCTCGCCACCATCGCCCTGGTCGCCCGCGAACTCTCGCGCCTGGCCCCGCCCGGGGGCGAGATGGCGGAGGACATCACGCTGCTGCGCGAGCAGGTCGAGCGCTGCCGCGGCATCCTCGGCAAGCTGGCCTCGCTCCAGGACGACGATGCCGGTCCGCTCGACCAGCTCTCGCTTCGCCTGCTGATCGAAGAGGCGGCGGGACCGCAGCGGCCCTTCGGCGTGCCCTTCGAGATCGCGGTCGTGGGCGAGAAGCCGGAGCCGGTCTGCCGGCGCAATCCCGGCATGATCTACGGGCTCGGCAACATCGTCGACAACGCCGTCGACTTCGCCCGCTCCAAGGTGACGATCACGGCGCAGTGGACGCAGGACGTCGTCATGCTGACGATCGCCGACGACGGGCCGGGCTTCCCGCCGGAGGTGCTGATGCGGGCGGGCGACCCCTATCTGTCGCGCTCCCATGCCAAGGAATCGCGGGCCGGCGGCGGCCTCGGCCTCGGCCTGTTCATCGCCAAGACGCTGCTGGAGCGCAGCGGCGCGGTGCTGGAATTCTCCAATCTGCCGCTGCCGGCGACCGGCGCCAGCATCCGCATCACCTGGCCGCGGATGGTTTTCGAGCGCGACGACCGGCCCGCCGGGGCTTCAAACCCCGAGCTTCTGGCCCCATATGCGACAGAATGAGGCGTTGCGACGTTTCAGCGCGTCACGCAATCGGTACAATGGATGTTGAGCCGGGCAGGCATCGCCCGGAGGAGATGATGGCGATGGATACGGCGCCGACCTCAGGCCAGGCCACCGACGAGGCGGGCAGGGACATGTCCCTGCTGCTGGTCGACGACGACAAGCCGTTCCTGAATCGCCTTGCCCGCGCCATGGAAGGGCGGGGCTATTCGGTGCGGACGGCCGAATCGGTCCAGGCCGGGCTCGCGGCCGTCGAGGAAGCCGCGCCCGCCTTCGCGGTGATCGACCTGCGTCTCGGCGACGGCAACGGGCTCGATGTGATCGCCCGCCTCAAGGAGAAGCGGCCGGATGCCCGCGGCGTCGTCCTCACCGGCTATGGCAACATCGCGACCGCCGTCAGCGCGGTGAAGCTCGGCGCCTATGATTTCCTGGCCAAGCCCGCCGACGCCGACGAGATCCATTCGGCGCTGGCGGCGGGGCCGAATGCGCGCCCGGTGCCGCCGGAGAACCCGATGTCGGCCGACCGGGTGCGCTGGGAGCATATCCAGCGCGTCTATGAACTGTGCAGCCGCAACGTCTCCGAGACGGCGCGCCGGCTCGGCATGCATCGGCGCACCCTGCAGCGCATCCTCGCCAAGCGCGCGCCGCGATGAGCCCGAGGCATTGAGCGTTGCCTTCCCAGAAAGACGGTGACGACCTGTCCGGGCAAGGCTCCGCGCCGCTGCCGGAGCGGATTTCCGAGGCGCTGATCGCAGAGCTGGTCGAGACATTCTACGGCCGGGTCCGGCAGGATCCGCTGCTCGGCCCGATCTTCCTCGCCAGGCTCGGCGAGGATTGGGAGCCGCATCTCGCCAAGCTGCGCGACTTCTGGTCGTCGGTGACGCTGATGAGCGGGCGCTATCGCGGCAAGCCGCACGCGGTTCATATGGGGCTCGGTCTCGAACCGGCGCATTTCGAGCGCTGGCTTTCGCTGTTCGAGGCCACCGTCGCCGAGCTCTGCACCGGCCCGGCCGCCTTCCTGTTCGTCGACCGCGCCCGCCGCATCGCCGACAGCCTGCAGATCAGCCTGAACATCGGCCCGAAGGCGCTCGACCTGCCGCAGCGGGCAGCAGTCTAGCATTCCTCCGACGGAACCACGCCTTTCCGGCTCTAGGCGCCCGGATCCTCGAGAAGCGCCAGACGCGCTGCCGCCAGTTTGGCGAAGGCGATGGTCAGCATCTTCCGGCGCGCCGGTGCCAGCTGGTGACGCGGCGGCTCGCGCAGCATCTCGCCGCCGAAGGCGTCGGCGACGATCAGGCCGACATCGCCGGGCAGGATCTCCAGCGGGAATTCGGGCGCGACCGCGAAGAGGAAGCCGTCGCAATAGTCGCGGTAATCGGGCCATTTGCCGTCGACCCGGTAATCCTCGATCCCCGACTTGACCTCGACCACCAGCAATTCGCCGGAGGGCGAGAGTGCGACGATGTCGCCGCGCCGGCCATTGGAAAAGGTCATTTCCTTGACGATGGCATAGCCGCGCTCGCGCAGATGGCGCGCGGCGCCGCGGCAGACGGCGCGGGTGATCTCCGGCCGGGCAAGCGGCGGCTCGATGACGGAAACGGCGATGTCCATGCCGGCCATGTTCTGCTTTTGTGCTCGCCAATGCAAGTGCCCCTTGCAGCGACGGCCGCTATGGCTATGGTCCGCGCGCCTTGGAACGCTTCACCCCCCTCCTGCTGATCGCCGTCGCCGCCGGCCTCGCCTTCGCGCTGTGCCTCGCCCTGCGGCCCGTGATGATGCGCTACGCGCTGGCCCGCCCGAACGCGCGTTCCAGCCATCGGCAGCCGACGCCGCAGGGCGGCGGCATCGCCGTGCTCGCCGGAGCCTTCCTGGCGCTGGCGCTGGCGCTCGCCGTCGTCCCGCTCGACGCGAGCGCCCGCCAGGCTCTCGTGCTGGTCATGCTCGCGGCCGCCTTGCTGGCCCTGGTCGGCGCCTGGGACGACATCAGGCCGCTCTCGCCCGCCCTGCGCCTGCCGTTGCAGATTCTGTGCGTCGGGATCGTGGTGTTCCACGCCGCGCCCGAGCTGCGCCTGCTGCCGGAGGCGCTGCCGCTCTGGGCCGAGCGCGGCCTGGCGCTCGTCGCCGGCGCCTGGTTCGTCAACCTCGTCAACTTCATGGACGGGATCGACTGGATCACGCTCGCCGGGCTGGTGCCGCTGACCGGGGCGATCGCGCTCGCGGGCGGCTACGGCCTCGTCGACCCCGCCACCGGCCTGCTCGCCGCGGCGCTGCTCGGCGGGCTGCTCGGCTTCGCACCGTTCAACAAGCCGGTGGCGCGAATTTTCCTCGGCGATGTCGGCGCGCTGCCGCTCGGCCTGCTCGGCGCCTATCTGCTCTACCGCCTCGCCGGCACCGGCGCGCTGGCTGCGGCGCTGATCCTGCCGCTCTATCACGTGATGGATTCGACGATCACGCTCTTCCGCCGCCTCGGGCGCGGCGAAAAGGTCTGGCAGGCGCATCGCTCGCATTTCTACCAGCAGGCGACCGATCACGGCTTCCGCGTCATCGAGATCGTGGCGCAGGTCGCGCTGCTCAATCTCTGCCTGGTCGCGCTCGCGGCGCTCAGCATCGCCCGGCCGGAGCCCTGGTCGCAGCTGGCCTGCCTGCTGGCGGCGCTGGCGCTGACCGGCGCCCTGCTGCGCCGCTTCTCGCGCCGGCGGGCGCGGCCGTGAGCGATGAACGCATCCTGCTCACCGGCGCGAGCGGCTTCGTCGGCCGGCACCTGCTGCACGACCTCACGGCCCGCGGCTATCGGGTGCGCACGGCCGGCCGCGGCGCGGCTCCCGCCCTTCCCGGCGTCGAGCATGTCGCGATCGGCGATCTCGGCGGGCCGACCGACTGGCGCCCCATCCTCGACGGCGTCGACCATGTCGTCCACGGCGCCGGGCTGGCTCATGCCGGCGGCGATATCCCCGAGGCGCGCTACCGGGCGGTCAACACCGATGCGACGCTGGCGCTGGCGCGGGCCGCGCAGGCGGCGGGCGTGCGGCGCCTCGTCTTCCTGTCCTCGATCCGGGCGCAGAGCGGGCCGATCGCGGCGCGTGCGCTGAGCGAGGCCGACCCGCCGGCACCGACCGACGCCTATGGCCGTTCCAAGCTGGCCGCCGAGCGCGGCCTGGCGGAGCTCGACCTCGACTGGGTCGCGCTGCGGCCGGTGCTGGTCTACGGGCCGGGCGTCAAGGCCAACATGGCCGCGCTCGCGAGACTGGCCCGCCTGCCTCTGCCGCTGCCGTTCGGCGCGCTGTCGGCGAAGCGCTCGCTGCTCGCGATCGAGAACCTCTCCGAAGCCGTCGCTTTCGCCCTGAGCGAGGCTTGCCCGCCGCGGCGGGCCTACATCGTCGCGGACCCGGAGCCCTTGTCGGTCGCGGAGATGCTCGCCGCCATGCGCGCCGGGCTCGGGCGCGGGCCGGGGCTGATCGCGGTCCCGCCGCCGCTGCTGGCTGCGGCGGCGCGGCTCGCCGGTCGCGAGGGCGCCTATGAGCGGCTGGCGAACGGGCTGGTCGCCTCGCCGGCGGCGCTGATCAGCGCCGGCTGGCGACCGCCGGCGCAGACGAAGGCTGCTCTGGCGCAGCTGGCGGCGTCGCCGGCCGACGCCGGCTGAAATCGGGGATCGCCGCCTCGAGCACCGCCTCGGCGCCGAGCCGGTCGTGCGCGGCCAGCGCCCGCTGGAGCTCGTCGAGCCAGTCTCGCATGCGGGCGCGCCCGGCGAAGACCGGCTTGGCGGCCATGACGCCGTCGAGGCCGGTCTCGGCCATCGGCTCGTCCTTGGCGAAGAGGATCTCGTTCAGGCGCTCGCCCGGCCTGACGCCGGTGATCGCGACCTCGATGTCGACGCCCGGCTCGTAGCCGGCGAGGCGGATCATCCGTTCGGCGAGGTCGATGATCTTGAGCGGCTGGCCCATCTTCAGCACGTAGACGGCGGCGCGCTCGTCCTGCGCCTCGTGCTCGGGCGCATGCGAGGCGGCGGTGAGCACGAGGTCGCAGGCCTCGCGGATGGTCATGAAATAGCGGATCATGTCCGGGCTGGTCACCGTGACCGGGCCGCCGCGCTCGATCTGCGCCTTGAATTTCGGCACCACCGAGCCGACCGAGCCGAGCACGTTGCCGAAACGCACCGCGACCAGCCGCGTGCCGCGGTTCCCGGCGGCGAATTCGGCGTCGCGCGCCTGGGCGTACATCTCGGCGAAGCGCTTGGTCGCGCCCAGCATCGAAACCGGCTCGATCGCCTTGTCGGTCGAGATCATCACGAAGATCGCGGCTCCGGCGGCGATCGCGGCCTCGATGGCGACGACCGAGCCGAAGATGTTGGTCTTGATGCCCTCCCCCCAATCGGCCTCGAGATAGGGCACGTGCTTCAGCGCGGCGGCATGGATGACGATATCGGGCGCGAAGGCCTTGAACAGCTCGCCGATGCGCGCCTCGTCGCGGACATCGGCGAGCGCGCCGGTGATCCGGACCGGCAGGTCCTGTGCCGCCAGCGCCTCGGTGACGTGGAACAGCGCCGGTTCGGAGTTCTCGACGACGAGCAGCTCGGCCGCTCCGAAGGCGGCACAGCGCAGGCAGATCTCGGAGCCGATCGAGCCACCGCCACCGGTGACGACGACGCGTTTGCCCTTGAGGAAGCGCCCGAGCCGCTCGCGGTCGATCTTGACCGAGGGCCGCACCAAGAGATCCTCGATCTCGAGCGGCGCCAGTTCGCTGCCGCGCATGCTCTCGCCGAGCGTATCGAGGCGCGAGATCGGAATGGCGAGCTTGCGCGTGCGGGCGAGCCATTTGTCGGGCTCGGCCTCCGGCGCCAGGGCGCTCGGCGTCGCGACGATGCGGCGGAACGGCTCGCCACGCTCGCCGGCGTCGGTCGCGACCGTCTCCATCTGCGCCAGCAGGCCGAGCACCGGCACGCCGCGGATCGACTGGCCGAGATCGTCCGGCCGCGGCGTCAGGATGCCGGCCGGGCGCATCTTGCCCATCGCCCCCGACTCCATGGCGCGGATGACCATCTCGACCTCGACGCCCCGGCCGAGCAGGAGGGCCGGCAGCGTCGCCTCGCGCGCCGCCTGGTGCTTGGAGCGGGAGTACTTGAAGTAGCGATAGGCCAGGCGCGGGCCGCCGAGCAGCGCGATCTGCACCAGCCAGTAGAGCGCGATGGTGATCTTGCCGAAGAAGAAGTAGCCGTAGAAGTTCGGCGCGACCAGGACGTAGTCCACGACCAGCAGGGTCAGGGTCAGGACCGTCACCGCCCGGACGATGTTCGAGAGGTCCGGCAGCGAAGCGAAGCGCCATTTCGAGCGGTAGAGCTGGAAGAACCAGTAGATCGCGCCGGCATAGGCGACGAAGAACGGCAGGATCGTCGGCAATTGCCGCATCCGCTCCTCGAACAGCCAGCCCTCGAAGCGAACGGCGAAGACGAAGACGACCGCGAGCGCGGTCATCGCCAGGTCATGGGCGATGACGGCGAGCTTCTTGGCGCTCTGTTTGGAGAGGTTCAGCATGCGCGGCGGGGTATCCCGCTCCCTCGGCGCCTTGTCAACGCAGGCTGGAAGCAGCCGGTCAGGCCGCCGGGCGCGCAGCCCCCAATCCAGCGAGGACGAAGTCGATCATCTCCTCGACGCTCGGCCCGGGCAGTTCGGCGCATTGGCCGAGGAGGAGCGGGTGATAGAAGCGCATCATCGCCATGCGCACGCACCGGGTCGCCGTGATCGGATCGCGGGCGGTGAACTCGCCCTTGGCGATGCCGTCGGCGACGACGACGCGCAGGATCGCGTCATAGCGCTCGATATGGCCGCGGATGACGTCCCAGCTCTCCTCCATGGCGCAGGCCACCATCTCGTGCAGGCGGTGATTGTCGAGATAGCGGGCGGCGCTGATGCGGCAGGTCGCGGCGAGGATGTCGCGCAGGCGCTCGACGGCGGGCCGCTTCTCGCCGGCGATCGCGGCGACGGTCGCCTCGAGCTCGGTCATCGAGCGTTCGGCGACCGCCTCGTTGATCGCCTTCTTCGAGTCGAAGAAACGGTAGACATTCGCCGGGCTCATGCGCAGCGACTTGGCGATGTCGGCGACCGTCGTCTTCTGATAGCCGATCTGGCGGAAGAACCGCTCGGCGACGTCGATGATCTCGTGCCGTGTATCGCGCTCTGATGTGCTCATGCCAGGGCAGTTTCCCGGTCTGATGACGTGATCCTGTAGGCCGCCCTCGGACGCCATTTCTTAATATGACGAATTTCGTCATTCGTCAACAATTTGAACAGCAAAGCTTTATTTGCACCCTCCTGACAATTTTTCGCCGGGCTCCCGCCCGGTGTCAGGAGCGCGACCGCGCCAGTTCGAGCAGTCTCGCAATGTCGAGATGGCGCTCGAGATGGGCGGCGAGCGCATCGAGCGCCGCCTCAACCGCCGGTTCGTAGGCCTCCCCGATCGCGAGCGGGCCGCCGGCCAGGCTCCCGAGCCAGGCCCGGCGCAGCGGATCGGAGGCGAGGACACCGTGGAGATAGGTTCCGACGACCTTGCCGTCGGCGCTGCGGGCGCCTTCCGGACGCTCCCCGACGCGGAACGGCGCCCGCGCCCGGTCGGGTCCTTCGCTGCGGCCGAGATGGATCTCGTAGGCGCGCCCGGCGGTACCGCTGCCGGGATGCTCGACCATGACCTCCCTGACGGTCTTGTCGGCGGTGAGCTCGGTGTCGATCTCGAGCAGGCCGAGACCGGGCGCCGCCCCGGCCGGTCCTTCGAGGCCGAGCGGATCGCGCACGGTCCTGCCGAGCATCTGGTAGCCGCCGCAGAGGCCGAGCACATGGCCGCCGCGGCGGCGATGGGCGAGGATGTCGATGTCCCAGCCTTCCGCGCGCAGCCGTGCGAGATCGCGCAGCGTGGTCTTCGAGCCCGGCAGGATCACGAGAGCGGCATCCCCCGGCAGCGGCGTGCCGGGGCGGACGAAGACGAGTTCGACTGCGGGCTCGAGCTTGAGCGGATCGAGATCGTCGAAATTGGCGATGCCGGGCAGCACGGGCACGGCGATCTTCAGCGCACCGCCGCGGGCCGTCGCGCCCCGGACGAGGTCGAGCCCGTCCTCGGCCGGCAGGCGCGCGGCGTCCGCGAACCAGGGCACCACGCCGAGGCTCGGCCAGCCCGTCGCCCGGGTGATGGTGGCGAGCGCCGGCTCGAACAGGGCGACGTCGCCGCGGAAGCGATTGATCGCGAAGCCGCGAATCATCGCCCGGTCGTCGGCGTCGAGCACGGCATGGGTACCGATCAGGCTGGCGATCACCCCGCCCCGGTCGATATCGCCGATGATCACGGCCGGTACGCCCGCAGCGCGCGCGAAGCCGAGATTGGCGATGTCGCGGGCGCGCAGATTGGTCTCGGCCGGCGAGCCCGCCCCTTCGACCAGGACGAGATCGGCGCCGTCGCACAGGCGCTCGAAGCTCTCCAGCACCTTGGGCAGGAAATCGCCGCGACGGCTGAAATCCCCCGACGAGAGATGGCCGGCGACGCGGCCCTGCAGGATGACCTGGCTGCCGCGCTCGCCCTCGGGCTTGAGCAGCACCGGATTCATGTCGACATGCGGCGCGATCCGGGCCGCACGCGCCTGCAGCGCCTGGGCCCGGCCGATCTCGCCCTGCGCGGTGGCGGCGGCATTGTTCGACATGTTCTGCGGCTTGAACGGGCGGACCTTCAGCCCGCGATCGGCGAAGAGACGGCAGAGACCGGCGACGATGAGCGACTTGCCGACATTGGAGCCGGTACCGAGCAGCATCAGCGCGGGAGGGTGGCGAGAAGAACGCATGGCCCTGCCTAGCGCGCTTTCGCGCCGGCCGGAAACGGCTCACGCATCCGCCTCCGGAAAAGCTCGGCATTAGGTAGCAATCTCACCTAAAAGGACCTACTCCAACGGGAATCGTTGGTCTAGCCTTTGGCGATGAGCGACCCCCAGGTTTTGAACACCCTCCGCCGCAAGCGCGACGCCATAAACGAGGCGATCAAGCTCTATGAGGATAAGCTGGCGCAGGCGCGGCGCGATCTCGCGAACGTGTCCGCGACCATCCGGCTATTCGAGGTCGGCGACGAACCCTTGCAGTTCCCCGTCTACATGGACATAGGCAGGCTGTTCCGGCCGCGCGAGATCGGGAAGCTATGTCACACCGCGCTGGCGCTGGAATCGCCTCTGGACACGCGCGAGCTGGCGCTACGCGTGATGCGCGCGAAGGGTATGGATGAAAGCGACAAGGTGCTGCGAAGCTCCGTCGCTCATCGCGTCGTGCAGGCGTTGAGCATGCAGTTGAAGCGCGGGCAGATTGCAAGCCCTTGCAAACGCGACGGCGTGCGGCTGTGGGGGAATTTGAACGACCACCAGAAATGCTAACGAAATTAGTATGACGAAAAATCGATAACCAATTTGCAGAAACACGATTCACAACCGTGTAAACGGATGCTACGATTCAAATGCGCAGTGGCGAAGTAGGATGGCGCGCCCGGCAGGATTCGAACCTGCGACCTGAGGGATACCATTCCGCACGCTCTATCCAGCTGAGCTACGGGCGCGAAGGCTACGGCCTAGCGTCTGAGTGAGTCTCGAACACTCACTCAGACGCGCCGGCCGAGGCCTTGTCTGATCAATATCCTACTTTCGCTCCTTCGGGGCAAGCCGGTTTCCAACATCCGTCCGATAATCGTCTTCGTGGCGAGCGGTTTCCCCGCCAAGGTCGTCAGCGGTAATCACTTCGACACCGTCGACAATATACCTCCCGTAGCCGATTCTGCGGATGTGTCCTTTTCGATTAAGGTAGCCAATAGCGTTGTAGATTTCCTTTGGCTTTGCCTCCAAGCCGGTTTTCTTTACAGCAGCCTTGAAGTCATCAACGGTCAAAGTTCCTTTCCGCGGTAGGAATTTGACTATCGCGCCGAGAACATCGCCAGCCTTGGCCACTGGAACGGGGCGTATATACTGCTCAATCTCAGCCAGCACGTGCTCGCGCTCTTCTTGGGTGAGCGGGGACAGTAGTAGTTTGATTGATTCCGCCGCATCAACTGATGGGCGCGCCACCCTGCTGCGGGCAGGTGGTCCTTTGCTGTGGAGCTTTGCAACCTTCGCCATGGCCGGAGTATGACATGGTGCATACTCTTGAGTCGAATCCCTCATATGGCGCTACGCTGCCAATAGCCCTTCCACTGCCGGCTGACGGGATGCGCGAGCGCAGCGCTGGCAACCATAAGGTACTGCTCACCATTGCTCACGCGGCGATGATCCTCGCGCCAAGCCATCTCCGACGAGTAGGCATTGAGGTACGGGCCGGCGATGTGATGGTGCGTGCCGATCTCAGCGCGGCGCAGGCGAGAAAAGAAACTTTCCGCCTGATTGGTGCAAGCCTCGCCGTCAGAGTACGCCTCGCTGTGGTTGATCCGCTTCGTCAGATAGAAGGTGTGCAGCTCGCCCCAATGCAGGGCTTCGTCAGCGTGAACCGTTGCAGACGCCTGCACGCGCTGGCCGATAGTCGAGAGTGAAGCACCCTCGCTCTTGAAGACGAACGGCAGCGTGCGGCCACCGCGCTCGCGCATCACCACCACGACACGGCGCTTGCCATTCTGGTTCTTGGCAAGGCGACGGTCCCGGCGGTTCTCCTTGTAGTTCGCCGGGCGGACGTGGCCACCGAAATAGCCGCCGTCCACCTCGACCGTACCGCCGACCGTCGCCTCAGCCATTTCGGCAGCCATCGCCTCGCGCAGCTTGTGCGACAGGACGTAAGCGGTCTTGTACTGGACGTTGATGTCGCGCGAGAGCTGCAAGGCCGAATGGCCCTTGGCGCCCTTCACGAAGATCGCGATGGCGAGCAGATAGTCGCGGATGGCGAGCTTGCGGCTGGCGAAGATCGTGCCGGACGTGACCGAAAACTGATGCGTGCAGCCCTGGCACTTATAGAGCTTGCGGGTCTTGTAGCTGTAGACCGCGCCGCACTGGCAGCGGGGGCAGACCGGCTCACCGCCGGTGTCGCACCACCGGATCATGCGAAAGGCCTTGTGGGCTTCCTCGTCCGACATGCGCGCAACCGTCACCAGCGAGAGGGTGCGAGCCGCAGAGGAGAGGAGGAAGTGCTGTGCCATGCCTTCGCCAACGAAAATCGTTGACGTTGGCGATATCCGCGGAGATGAGTGATGTCAACACTATTCGTTGGGGTTGACTGAAAAATGCGCCAGCGCTAGGCGTAGGTAATGACGCCCGAACAGTGCCGTGCAGCTCGTGGGTTTCTGGACTGGTCGCAATCCGATCTGGCCGGCGCCGCGAACGTGTCGAATTCGACGGTACGGGATTACGAGGCCGGTAGGCGGGTTCCCATTGCCAACAATCTAGCGGCAATCGAAGCTGCGTTTCGGGCAAAGGGAGTGTCGGTTTCGAGCGACGGCGGCGCATTGTCGGTCACGCTCTCGCCGCAGGCGGCGAACTAGGTTCTGAACCCATAAAGGTTGCCGCCGCTGGTCTTGGCTGATTCAACGTCTCCGTCAGGAGGCTTTGATGGCGCGATACGATCTGAGCGAAGCGGAGTGGCGGCTGATCGAGCCGCTGCTGCC
>NZ_FYAS01000041.1 GCF_900185715.1 Allobosea sp. CS1GBMeth4 | reverse complement strand
CTCGCCGCTCGCCTTGGCGGCGCTCTCGGCTGCCGCCGTCGCCTTGCGGTCGACGGCTTCGAGGGCGGCGCGGCCGGGCAGGGCGGCATTCTGCGCCTGCAGCGTCTCGACGCGCCTGGCGAGTTCCGTCAGCCGCGCGCTGTCGTCGGGGCCGGCGAGCCGCAGGCCCAGCAGCACCAGGCCGGCGCCGATGACGCCGCCCGCCAGGCCGGCGAGCGCCACGGTCGGCAGGCTGTAGCGCCGCTGGTGCTCGGGCACCGGCGGCGGCGTGAATTCCCGGGGGAGCGCCTCGGTCGGCAGGACGGCTTCGGCCTCCGCTTCGGTGCGCTCGGCCTCGGCCTCAGCCTCGGCCGTGCCTGCTGCCCGGCCGGGCCCGTCGGACGCCGGCGTTCCGGCGGCGTCCGAGGCCGCGAGTTCGATGGTCGGCGGTGTCCGGCCGGATCGGCTGCGGCGCTTGCCAGCCGGGCCCTGTTCGCTGCTCGACCCCGCCGCCATGCCGTCCTCGTTCGTCTCGTCGCCCGTCGCTGCCGGCTCCTTAGCATCGCCGCTCAGCAGAGTGCGAGCGGGAAGCTGGTCGAGCGCGGCGAACAGTGCGGCCTCCTCGGGGTGCTCGGCGACGAGCACTGTGTCGGAGCCGGCGGCGATCAGCGGCGCGGCGATCTCGGCCGAGAGCGCGAGCTGCGGCAGAGCGCGCGCCTGTTCCGCCAGCCCGGCCCGGCCGGCGAGATCGAGGAAGGTCTGGGCGCTGCGTGGCGAATAGTGCAGGGCGGCGTCGGCCGAGCCGTCGCGCAGCGCGTCGGCGGCGACCGCAGGCAGCGCATCGACCGCCCTGGCCTCATAGGCGGTCCAGACCGTCACCTCATGGCCGGCCTCGCGCAACCGGTCCGGCAGATCCTCATGCCGGTCGCGACCGGCGACGAAGAGCAGCCTGCGGCCGCCGGGCAGGCGCTCGAGGATCAGCGCCAGCAACTCGGCGCGGCCGCCGCGGGCGCTGTGGGCGGAGAAGCCGAGCTCGCCGGCGGCCTCGGCCGTTCGCGTTCCGACGCAGAAGGCGGGGAGGCTGGCACGCCAACCCTTGGGCAGGCGTTCCAGCGCCGGCACGGCATTGGCGCTGGTCAGGACGAGCGCGTCGAACGGCCCTTTCGGCGGCTTCTCGCCGCTCGGCAGGATCTGGAACAGCGGCGCGACCACGGGATCCTTGCCGCGCTCGCGCAGGGTTGCGGCGCTGCGTTCGGCATCCTGCTGCGGTCTGAACACCAAAACGCGCATATCGCCTCCTCGTGCGGGCTTCGCTCAGGCCGGGTCGTAGATGCCGGCCGGGGCGCGGGCGCGCAATTCGCGCCCGAGATCGGCTCCCAGTTGCGCGGCCTCCGTGACCGAACCATGGCGTTCGCCCTCGGCGCTGGCCGCGCCGTCGGGCGAGAGGATGAGCCCGCGCAGATGCAGGCGCTCGCCCGCGACGGTGGCGTGGCCGGCGATCGGCGTGCGGCAGGAGCCGTCGAGCTCGGTCAGGAAGGCGCGCTCGGCGGCCAGGGCATGGCCGGTGTCGCGGCAGGTGATGCGCCCAAGCGCCGCGGCAGCGGCCGGGTCCCCGGCGCGAATCACGATGGCGATGGCGCCCTGGCCGACCGCCGGCAGGCATTCTTCGATCGAGAGGATGCCGCTCGCCCGATCGGCGAGGCCGAGCCGGCGCAGACCGGCGAGCGCGAGCAGGGTGGCGTCGAGCTCGCCGCTCGCGACCTTGTCGAGCCGCCTGCCGACATTGCCGCGCAGAAGGGTGATCGCGAGATCGGGCCGCGCACGTCTGAGGATGGCCTGGCGGCGCAGCGAGGCGGAGCCGACCGTCGCGCCCCGGGGCAGGTCGGCAAGCCGCGCGATGCCGCGCGTGATCAGCGCGTCGCGGACGTCCTCGCGCGGCAGGTAGCCGCCGACGACGAGGCCGGGGGGCAGGGCGGTCGGCAGGTCCTTGGCGGAATGGACGGCGAAGTCGATGGTGCCGGCGAGCTGCGCGGCGTCGATCTCCTTGGTGAAGAGGCCCTTGCCGCCGGCCTCGGCGAGCGCCCGGTTCTGGATGGCGTCGCCGGTGGTGCGGATCACGTCGAGCGGCAGTTCGGCGCCGTCCCAGCCATGGGCGGCGCCGAGCCGGCTGGCGAATTCGTTGGCCTGAGCCAGAGCGAGCGGGCTGCCGCGCGTGCCGATGATGAAGCGGCCGGGGAGCCGGCTTTCGCGTGGCGGGGTCGGCATGTCGGTCATTCTAGGCGAGGTCTCCGCTTCCGCGCCGTTGGCCGGCGCCGGCCATTGGCCTTCTCCTTCATGCAGCACTATACGGAGGAAATCCCCGCGCGAAACCGCGCACCCCGGCCATTGGGCGGGCGCTGCGCCCAACTTTACGATGAGCATGCGAGTTCTGGGCATAGAGACGACCTGCGACGAGACGGCCGCCGCGATCGTCTGCGTCGAACGCTCCGGCGAAGCGAAGATCCTGTCGAACGAGGTCCTGAGCCAGATCGCGGCGCATGCCGCCTATGGCGGCGTCGTGCCCGAGATCGCCGCTCGCGCCCATGTCGAGGCGATCGACCGGATCGTGGCGCGCGCCTTCGAGTCCGCCGGCATGAAGCCCGCCGAGATCGACGGCGTCGCCGCGGCGGCGGGGCCGGGGCTGATCGGCGGCGTCATGGTCGGCCTCACCACCGCCAAGGCGATCGCTCTGGTCACCGGGCGGCCCTTCATCGCGATCAACCATCTCGAGGGCCATGCGCTGACGGCGCGGCTGACCGACGATCTCGCCTTCCCCTATCTGCTGCTGCTGGTCTCCGGCGGGCACACGCAGCTCCTCGCCGTGCGCGGCGTCGGCGACTATCTCAGGCTCGGCACCACGATCGACGACGCGGTCGGCGAGGCCTTCGACAAGATCGCCAAGATGCTGGGCCTGCCCTATCCGGGCGGCCCCTCGGTCGAGCGCGAGGCCCGCAACGGCGATCCCGAACGCTTCGAATTCCCGCGGCCGATGAGCGGGCGGCCCAAGCCCGATTTCTCGCTGTCGGGCCTGAAGACGGCGGTCAGGCTCGTCGCCGAGCGGATCGCCCCCCTGTCGGATCGCGACGTCGCCGATCTCTGCGCCTCCTTCCAGGCGGCGGTGGTCGACGTGCTGGTCGACCGGACGCGCGCCGGCCTGCGCGCCTGCCGCGAGGCCGGGATCAAGCCGACGACGCTGGTGGCCGCCGGCGGCGTCGCGGCCAACCAGCAGATCCGCAACGGCCTGATGCGGCTGGCGACCGAGGCCGGGCTGCCGATGGTCGCCCCGCCGGTGGCGCTCTGCGGCGACAATGGCGCGATGATCGCATGGGCCGGGCTGGAGCGGCTGCGCCTCGGCCTCGTCGACGACATGGGCGCGGTGGCGCGGCCGCGCTGGCCGCTCGACGAACTCAGGGCGCAAGCGTGAGCGGGGAGGACCGCTACGAAACGATCGGCGTCGCCGGCGCCGGCGCCTTCGGCACGGCGCTCGCGCTCGCCGCGGCCCGGGCCGGACGGCGCGTGCTGCTCTGGGCCCGCGACGAGGCGACCGTGGCGAGCCTGCGCGAGCATCGCGAAGCGCCGCGGTTGCCGGGCGCGAGGCTGCCCGAGGCGATCGAGCCGGTCGCCGACGTCGCGGCGCTGCGGCCCGTCGAGGCGCTGATCCTGGCGGTGCCGACGCAGGCGCTGGGCTCGGTCTGCGCGCTGCTGGCGCCGGCGCTGCCGCACGGCCTGCCGGCGATCTCCGCCGCCAAGGGCATCGAGCAAGGCAGCCGCCGCTTCACCACGCAGATCATCGCCGAGGCGCTGCCGCAGGCGGTTCCGGCGGTGCTGTCCGGGCCGAGCTTCGCCGCCGACATCGCCCATGGCCTGCCGACCGCGCTGACATTGGCCTGCGCCGATGGCGGCCTGGCGCGGATGCTGGCCGAAGCGCTCAACTCCTCGACGCTGCGCCTCTACCACAGCGACGATCCGCGCGGCGTCGAGATCGGCGGCGCGGCGAAGAACGTGCTCGCCATCGCCGCCGGCATCGCCATCGGCCTCAGGCTGGGCGAGAGCGCGCGCGCCGCGCTGGTCGCCCGCGGCTTCGCGGAATTGCGCCGATTCGGCGAGGCGCATGGCGCCCGGCCGGAGACGCTGATGGGGCTTTCGGGGCTGGGCGACGTCGTGCTCTCCTGCGCCACAACGCAGTCGCGCAACTTCGCCTATGGCGAGGCGCTGGGGCGGGGCAAGACGCCGGCCGAGGCGGCCGGCGGCAAGCTCGCCGAGGGCGCGTTCACCGCGTCGGTGCTGGTCGAGATGGCGCGAGCGCGGGCGATCGAGATGCCGATCGCCGAGGCGGTGGCGGCCGTCATCGCCGGCACGGCGGGCGTGCGCGACGTGGTCGCCGAGCTGCTGGCGCGGCCGGTGCGGGCGGAACACCGGACGTGAACACCGAGCCGGAGCAGGAGGACGCGAGATCCGATGCCCAATGACTGGTCCGATCTGACGAAGCGGGTGGCGCGCGGCATCGCCGAGGTGCGCAAGACGACGGGCTCGGAGCTGGTGGCGGAGAGCCGGCCGGTGCCGCTCGCCGGGCGCATCGCCGGGCGGGTGATCGAACTGCGCCGCCGGCGGGCCGAGGACACGCACCGCTTCGTGCTGATCCTGCCCTTCGGGGAGGGGGAGGTCAGGGTCGAGCTCTCGCCGCAGGATTATGCCGCGCTGACGCGCGAGATGGTCAGGTTCTGGAACGAGACGGGCGAGGCGGCGTCGCGGCCGCCGGCGCCCGTGAAGGAAGAAGGGGAGTAGGCAATCGGCAGTAGGCAGTCGGTTCGGATTTCGTTATCGACTGCCTATCGCCCACTGCCGACTGCCGAGCACTCTCATGGCCCACTGGCTGATCAAATCGGAACCCTCGGTCTGGTCCTGGGACGACCAGGTCGCCGCCGGGGCGAAGGGCACGCATTGGGACGGGGTGAAGAACCACACCGCCAAGCTGAACCTGATGGCGATGAAGGCGGGCGACCAGGCCTTCTTCTACCACTCGAACGAGGGGCTCGAGATCGTCGGCATCGTCGAGGTGATCAGGGAGCACTATCCGTGGACGGAAGCCGGCCCGCCCTGGGTGCTGGTCGATTTCAAGGCGGTGAAGCCCCTGCCGAAGCCGGTCTCGCTGGCTGCGGTCAAGGCCGAGCCGAGGCTCGCCAAGATGTCGCTGGTCACCTCCTTCCGTCTCTCCGTGCAGCCGGTGACGGACGAGGAATGGGCGCTCGTCTGCAAGATGGGTGGGCTGTAGCCGCCGGCAGACCTCGCCGAAAGTCGCAGCAACGAAAGTGCGAGCCTGCCGGCGCTTGTCGGCACGGGCTCGCGCCGTATGATGCGACGAACTCGAAAGAGGCCGGCCGGACTGTCGTGGCGCGTCGCCGCGAGCCGGCGAACCGGTCCCGACGAACGCCCAAGTCTGGGGAGACGCCTGAAATGTCCGAGAAGACCTATGACGTGCCGGCCGCCTGGGCCAAGAAGGCATGGCTGAACGACGCCAAGTACAAGAAGATGTATGCGGCCTCGATCAAGGATCCGGACAAGTTCTGGGGCGAGCACGGCAAGCGCATCGACTGGTTCAAGCCTTACAGCAAGGTGCGCAACGTCAGCTACAAGCCGGGCAAGGTCTCGATCAAATGGTTTGAGGACGGCACGACCAACGTCGCCTACAACTGCATCGACCGGCACCTCGCCGCCCGTGCCAAGCAGACGGCGATCATCTGGGAGGGCGACGATCCCTCGGAATCGAAGAAGATCAGCTACGGGCAGCTCCACGCCGAGGTCTGCAAGTTCGCCAATGTGCTGAAGGCCAACGGCGTCAAGAAGGGCGACCGGGTCACGATCTACCTGCCGATGATCCCCGAGGCGGCCTATGCCATGCTGGCCTGCGCCCGGATCGGGGCGGTGCATTCGGTGGTGTTCGGCGGGTTCTCGCCGGATTCGCTGGCGAACCGCATCGAGGACGCCGACTCGAAAGTGGTGGTCACGGCCGACGAGGGCCTGCGCGGCGGGCGCGCCGTGCCGCTGAAGAAGAATGTCGACGCAGCCGACGACAAGGTAAAGGGCGGCATCGGCACGGTGATCGTGGTGAAGCGCACCGGCGGCAACATCACGATGAAGGAGGGCCGCGACGTCTGGTATCATGACGAGGCGGCGAAGGTCTCGGGCCATTGCCCGCCGGCCGAGATGAAGGCGGAAGACCCGCTCTTCATCCTCTATACCTCGGGCTCGACCGGCAAGCCCAAGGGCGTGCTGCATACGACCGGCGGCTATCTCGTCTACACCGCGATGACGCATCAATACGTCTTCGACTATCACGAGGGCGAGATCTACTGGTGCACGGCCGATGTCGGCTGGGTCACCGGCCACAGCTACATCCTCTACGGACCGCTCGCCAACGGCGCGACGACGCTGATGTTCGAGGGCATCCCGACCTATCCGACGATCTCGCGCTTCTGGGAGGTGGTCGACAAGCACAAGGTCAACACGCTCTACACCGCGCCGACCGCGATCCGCTCGCTGATGGGCGCCGGCGAGGAGCCGGTGAAGAAGACGAAGCGCAAGTCGCTGCGCCTGCTCGGCTCGGTCGGCGAGCCGATCAATCCCGAGGCCTGGGAGTGGTACCACCGCGTCGTCGGCGACGGCCGCTGCCCGATCGTCGACACCTGGTGGCAGACCGAGACCGGCGGCATCCTGATCACGCCGCTGCCGGGCGCGACGAAGCTCAAGCCCGGCTCGGCGACGCGGCCCTTCTTCGGGGTCAAGCCCGAGCTGGTCGACGCCGAAGGCAAGGTGCTGGAGGGCGCGGCCGAGGGCAACCTCGTCATCGCCGAGAGCTGGCCCGGCCAGATGCGCACCGTCTACGGCGACCACAAGCGCTTCGAAGAAACCTATTTCGCGACCTATCCGAACAAGTACTTCACCGGCGACGGCTGCCGGCGCGACGCCGACGGCTATTACTGGATCACCGGCCGCGTCGACGACGTGATCAACGTCTCCGGCCACCGCATGGGCACGGCCGAGGTCGAATCGGCGCTGGTCGCCCACCCCAAGGTCTCGGAGGCCGCGGTGGTCGGGTATCCGCACGACATCAAGGGGCAGGGCATCTACGCCTATGTCACGCTGATGTCGGGCGAAAAGTCGAGCGAGGATCTGCGCAAGGAGCTGGTGGCGCATGTGCGCAAGGAGATCGGGCCGATCGCGTCGCCGGACCTGATCCAGTTCGCCCCGGGACTGCCGAAGACCCGCTCCGGCAAGATCATGCGCCGCATCCTGCGCAAGATCGCCGAGGACGAGTTCGGCGCGCTGGGCGACACCTCGACGCTGGCCGATCCCACCGTCGTCGACGATCTCATCGCCAACCGTCAGAACAAGCGCAAGGCCGGATGAACCCCGGGACGGCTCAGGCCGCCCGCTCCGGCTCGCTCGCGCCGGAGGTCGCCCGAGCGCGCTCTCCGGCGACCGCGACCCGGTTGCGCCCGCCGGCCTTGGCGGCATAGAGGGCCCGATCGGCGGCCGCGATCAGGGCCTTCCAGCCGAGGCGGTCGCGACGTCCCGCCGCGACGCCGAAGCTGGCGGTGAGGCGGAGTTGCGCGCCGTCGCCGAGCATGACGGCCTCCTCGGCCAGGGTCGCGCGCAGGCTCTCCGCAATCCGCGCGAGCACGGCGGTGCCCGTGCTCGGCAGCACGATGGCGATCTCCTCGCCGCCATAGCGCATGACGAGATCGTGCTTGCGGACCGATTCCGCCACCAGCCCCGCCACCGCGCGCAGCGCCGTATCGCCCGCGACATGGCCATGGGTGTCGTTGATGTCCTTGAAACGGTCGATATCCATCAGGATCAGGCCGACCTCGTCCGGAAAACCGGCGAAGTCGGGGTCGTCCTGGCCGAGGCGATCGAAGGCGTGCCGATTGAGGAGGCCGGTCAGCGAATCGGTCTCGGCCTGCACCCTGAGCCGTTCGGTCAGCCGCAGGCGCTCGCGCAGCTTCCGACGCAGGATTTCGAGCGCGGCGAACAGTTCGCGGATCTCGCCGCCCTGGCGGCCGATGCGCACTTCGGTGTCGAGGCCGCGCTCTTCCGCGAGCGCGACGACGTGATCGCGGGCCTGGAGCAGCGGCCTGAAGATCCGGCGCCGGGCCGCCATGAGCAGCAGCAGGTTCGTCAGGACGATGAGCACGGTGAAGGCGGCGACGGCCTGGAGCCACCGGGCGCTGGCCTGCCGGGCCGCCTTCGCATCGGCCAGCATATCGTCGAGGAAGCTGTCGCGCAGCCGCTCCAGCGGCGCCATGGACGGCACGTAGCGCAGGGTCATGGCTTCGGTGGTGACCGAATAGCGGCCCGAGCGGCCTTCCGTGGTCAGTCGCGCGATCAGATCGAGGCCACCGCCGAAATAAAGGCTGTGCGCCTCCCACAGCGCCTCGTGCAGCCCGACCGCGTCGGCCTGAAGCGCCAGCTGACGCTCGAGTGACTGCCAGATCTGCAGGATGCGGCCGCGGGTGAGGACGAGCTCGTCGTGAGCGGCGGCCGAGAGCGGCTCCCGGGCGGCGATCGAGGGGGCGAGCAGGGAGCCCATGCGGCCGGCATGCTCGCGCAGGTCCCCGAGCATCTGCCCGGTCAGCGCCTGCCCGGCCAGCGCCCCGTCCCGCAGCGTGAGATCGACCATGGCCGCGGTCACGACCGGGCGCATGGCATCGACGACTTCGAACATGCCGGCGATGACGCCGCGGATGTCGGCGCTGCTGCGCTCGGCGAGGGGACGTGCGGCCAGCCGATCCGCCGCGCTTCGTGCCTCGGCGAGGCGCAGGCGGACGCCCGCCAGACTGTCGCCGGGGGCGAGCTCGTGTTCGGACGGGGTCGCCGCCTGCTGAGCGACCTCGGCCAGAGCGCGGTCGCTCAGCAGGCGGAACTCGGCGAGCTTGCGGCGAGCCGGCGTATCGGGCGCCGGCTCCTCGCCGAGCACGCTGTTCATCGGCCCGCGCTCGGCGGAGAGGCGGTTGGCGGCGGTCAGGACCTGCCGGTAGGCCGTCAGCGCCTCGACATTGCGGCTGGCCCGGACATGGTCGCCGCCGAGGATCGCGAGCAGGCCGAGCGCCAGCATCAGCGACAGCGCGAGCAGGAGCATGCAGCCAAGGACGAGCTTGGTGTCGAGGCCGGCGCCAGGCCGCAGGCGAATGGCGACTGGCGCCTCGAAGCGATTGCTCAAAACCGACACGCGTTTGGGACCGGCAGGCTGCCGTTGGGTGAGCTATCGAATCGGCGCCTTGACATTCGGTAAACCCGGCGCGGCCGAAACGAGGTTCAGCTCTGCGTCCGCTTGCGCCCGGCCGGCTTGTCGAGCTTCCGGCCATAGAGCTCCAGCCTGTGCCGGACGATCTCGTAGCCGAGCTTGGCGGCGATCTTCGCCTGGAGTTCCTCGATCTCGGGTGAGGAGAACTCGATCACCTCGCCGCTGTCGATGTCGATCAGGTGGTCGTGATGGGCCTGGTCGGCGTGTTCGTAGCGCGAGACGCCGTCCTCGAAAGCATGACGCTCGATCGCGCCCTGCGTCTCCAGCACCTTCATCGTGCGGTAGACGGTCGAGAGCGAGAGCGTCGGGTCGTGCGCGAAGGCGCGCGTGAAGATGCACTTGGCGTCGGGATGGTCGTCGGCCTCGGCCAGCACGCGCAGGATCAGCCGGCGCTGCTGGGTCATGCGCAGCCCCGCCTTGCGGAGCTGGAGCTCGAACGCCTCCACGCGGTGGTCGATTCCCTTCATGCCCGAGAGAGGTAGCAACGCTGAGAGGCATTTGCAAAAACGACTTATCGCAATTCATTTGCAATTGCGTTGACAAATGCAAGTGCGTTGCAATAGCGTAAGGTCGTTCCTGCCTCGCTTTCGGAGAGACCATGTCGCCGCGCCGCCGCTTCCTCGGACTTGCCGTCGCCATGCTGGCAGTCGGCGCCACCGTTTCCGGCGGAGGCGCCTTCGCCCAGGCCGCGCCGGGCAAGACCCTGCGCGTCGTCACGACCTTCACGGTGATCCAGGACATCGCCCGGAACGTCGCCGGCACGGCGGCGACCGTCGAATCGATCACCCGGCCCGGCGCCGAGATCCACGATTACCAGCCGACGCCGGGGGATGTGGTGAAGGCGCAGTCGGCCGACTTGGTGCTCTGGAACGGCATGAACCTGGAGCGCTGGTTCGAGCGGTTCTTCGACAATGTGAAGAACGTCAGGAGCGCGGTGGTGACCGAGGGCATCGCGCCCATGGGCATCAAGGAGGGGCCCTATGAGGGCAAGCCGAACCCGCATGCCTGGATGTCGACCGGGAACGCCCTGATCTATGTCGAGAACATCCGCAAGGCGCTCAGCGAGGCCGATCCGGCCAATGCGGCGATCTATGCCGCGAACGCCGCGGCCTATGCCGCGCAGATCAAGGCCATGGACGCGCCCCTCCGGGCTCGGCTCGACAAGGTGCCGCCCGAGAAGCGCTGGCTCGTCTCGAGCGAGGGCGCCTTCAGCTATCTGGCCCGCGATTACGGCTGGCGGGAGGCCTATCTCTGGCCGATCAACGCCGACGAGCAGGGCACGCCGCAGCAGGTGCGCCGCCTGATCGACCTCGTCCGCAAGAACAAGATCCCGGCCGTGTTCAGCGAGAGCACGATCTCGGACCGCGCCGCCAGGCAGGTCGCGCGCGAGACCGGGGCCAAGTATGGCGGCGTTCTCTATGTCGACTCGCTCTCCGATGCGCGCGGCGCCGTGCCGACCTATCTCAGGCTGCTCGAGGTCACCGTCGACACGATCGCGAAGGGGTTCGACCAGTGAACCGGCAGGACGCCGGGACATTCCGGGAGCCGACGCCGTCGATCGTCGTCAGCGGCGTCACGGTCCGCTACGCCAACGGCGTGACTGCGGTGAACGACGCCTCCTTCGCGCTCGGCCCCGGCACGATCTGCGCGCTGGTCGGCGTCAACGGCTCCGGCAAGTCGACGATCTTCAAGACGCTGATGGGCTTCCTGAAGCCCGCGCAGGGTCTGGTCGGCATCGCCGGCATGGAGGTGCGCCAGGCGCTGAAGCACGGCCTCGTCGCCTATGTGCCGCAGGCCGAGGAGGTCGACTGGACCTTCCCCGTGCTGGTCGACGACGTCGTGATGATGGGCCGCTATGGCCATATGGGCTTCATGCGCCTGCCGCGGCGGGCGGATCGCGAGGCGGCCGAGCTGGCGCTCGAACGGGTCAACATGCTGGAATTCCGCCGCCGCCAGATCGGCGAGCTCTCCGGCGGCCAGCGCAAGCGCGTCTTCCTCGCCCGCGCGCTCGCGCAGGGCGGGCAGGTGATCCTGCTCGACGAGCCTTTCACCGGCGTCGACGTCAAGACCGAGGACCAGATCGTCGCGCTGATGCGCGAGCTCAGGGCCGAGGGGCGGCTGATGCTGGTCTCGACCCATAATCTCGGCTCGATCCCCGACTTCTGCGACCAGGTGGTGATCATCAACAGGACGGTGCTCGCCGCCGGGCCGACCGAGACCACCTTCACCCAGGACAATCTGCAGAAGGCCTTCGGCGGCGCGCTCCGGCATTTCCGCCTCGAAGGCGCCAGCCTGCATGCCGACGCCGACGACCGGCGCGTCACCGTGATCACCGACGACGAGCGCCCGCTCGTGTTCTATGGCGAGCGGAACCGGGAGAAGCCCGCCGCCGGCAGGAAGGACGAGCGGCCGTGATCGACCTCCTGCTCGAACCCTTCGGCTACCAGTACATGGTCAAGGCGATCTGGGTCTCGGCGCTGGTCGGCGGCGTCTGCGCCTTCCTGTCCTGCTATCTGATGCTGAAGGGCTGGTCGCTGATGGGCGACGCGCTCGCGCATGCGATCGTGCCCGGCGTCGCGCTCGCCTATCTCCTGAAGCTGCCCTATGCCGCCGGCGCCTTCCTGTCGGGGCTGCTCGCGGCGCTCGCCATGGCGCTGGTCCGGGTGCGCACGCAATTGCGCGAGGACGCCGTGATCGGCATCGTCTTCACCAGCTTCTTCGCCGTCGGCCTGATGATCGTCTCGATCAACCCGACCTCGGTCAACGTGCAGTCGATCGTGCTCGGCAACATCCTCGGCATCTCCGACGAGGACGTGGCCCAGGTGGCGATCATCGCCTTCGTCTCGCTGACCGTCCTGCTGCTGCGCTGGAAGGACCTGATGCTGGTCTTCTTCGACGAGAACCAGGCGCGCGCGGTCGGCCTCTCGCCGACGCGGCTCAAGATCCTGTTCTTCGTGCTGCTCAGCGCCTGCACGGTCGCGGCGCTGCAGACGGTCGGCGCCTGCCTCGTCATCGCCATGGTGGTGACGCCGGGCGCGACCGCCTATCTGCTGACCGACCGCTTCGGCCGGCTGATCGCGATCGCCGTGGCGATGGGGATCGTGACCTCGGCGGTCGGCGCCTATCTCAGCTATTTCCTCGACGGCTCGACCGGCGGGCTGATCGTGGTGTTCCAGACGGCGCTGTTCCTCGCCGCCTTCCTGTTCGCGCCCAGGCATGGCCGCCTCGGCGCGCGCCGGGCCGCCGGCAGGGGAGCGCCGGCATGAGCCTGATCCAGAGCTGGCTGCTCGCCCCTTTCGCGCATGAGTTCATGCTGCGCGGCCTCATCGTGGCGGTGATGGTCGGCCTGGTCTGCGCCGTGCTGTCCTGCTTCCTGGTGCTGAAGGGCTGGTCGCTGATGGGCGATGCGGTCTCGCATGCGGTGCTGCCCGGCATCGTGCTGGCCCATATCGCGAGCCTGCCGCTGGCGCTCGGCGCCTTCGCCGCCGGCCTCGCCTGCGCCTTCGGCATCGGCTACCTCCGGGAGAACAGCCGGGTGAAGGAGGATACGGTGATGGGCATCGTCTTCTCCGGCATGTTCGCGCTCGGGCTCGTGCTCTTCGTCAAGGTCGACAGCGACCAGCACCTCCTGCACATCCTGTTCGGCAACATGCTCGGCGTGGCCTGGGCCGACATCGTGGAGACGGCGCTGATCGCGCTGCCGGTCACCGCCATCATGCTGCTGAAGCGCCGCGACTTCCTGCTGCATGCCTTCGACCCGGCGCATGCGCGGGCCATCGGCCTTCCGGTCAGGGCGCTGCATTTCGGCCTGCTCGCCATGCTGGCGCTGACGATCGTCGCGGCCCTCAAGGCGGTCGGCATCATCCTGGTGGTGGCCATGCTGGTCGCGCCGGGCGCGATCGGCTATCTGACGACGCGCCGTTTCGACGTGATGCTGCTGATCGCGATCGCGGCGGCGGTCGCGTCGAGCGTCGCCGGCACGATCCTGAGCTTCCATCTCGACGTCGCCACCGGTCCCTGCATCGTCGTGGTGCAGGCGTCGGTCTTCGCGCTGGCGCTGCTGCGCAATGTCGTCGCGGCGCGCCGGCGGGTGACGCCGCGGCCGGCCTGAGCCGCCCTGCCAAACCCTCAGCGTCTGGTCAGGAAGGCGGCGAAGGCGGCCTGCGCCTCGGCCGACATCAGCCGCTCGCCGAAATGGCGCGCCTCGGTCGCGATCGTCTCGGCCACGGCGGCGGCGCCGCCGCGCTTGAGCAGCGACTTCGTCAGGGCGACGGATTGCGGCGGCAGCGCCGCCAGTGCCCTGGCCTTCTCCAACGCGGCCGCGAGCGCGCCGCCCTCCGCGGTGACGTCGTTGACCAGCCCGGCCTCGCGCGCCTGCTCGGGACCGAAGGGCTCGCCCAGCATCAGCAATTCGGCGGCGCGCTTCGAGCCTGCGATCAGCGGCAGGAGATAGCTCGAACCGCCCTCCGGGCAGAGGCCGAGCGTGACGAAGGGCAGGCGGAAGCTCGCGCCGCGCCCGGCATAGGCGAGGTCGCAATGCAGCAGCATGGTCGTGCCGATGCCGACGGCGAAGCCCTCGACCGCGGCGACGATCGGCTTCCTCGCGGTCGAGATCGCGGTCAGGAAGTCGATGGCGACGCGCGGGCCGTCCAGGCCGCCGGCGGCGAAATCCTTGATGTCGTTGCCGCTGGTGAAGCAGCCGCCCGCGCCGGTGAGCACGATGACCCGGACCGCAGCGTCGGCATCCGCGGCGGCGAGCGCGTCGATCAGCCCCTGATAGGTGGCGCGGTCGAGCGCGTTGCGCCGCTCGGGCCGGCTCATGGTGATCTGCCTGACGCCCTCGGCCGGGGTCTCGCTCAGAACGGTCTCGCTCATGCCTCGCCTCTGTCGTGTCGCCGCCCGGCGGGAGCGGCGGCAGACGATGGGGGAGGGGATGGAGCCGGTCAAGGAAGCGGGCGCGAGGCGGGCGTTGCGGCGCCCCCTTCGTTATTTTAAGCTTCAACTAATTGCATGCGCGGCGACTGCGCCGACAGAGGGTGGAGACCAGATGCCGACCGTCACGCTAGCCCGCCATGGAGAGGTGGCGGTCGCGACTCTCGACAATCCGCCCGTCAACGCCCTGTCCGCGACGCTCCGTGGCGATCTCGCCGCCGCCGTGGTGCAGGCGATGGCGGATCCGGCGGTGACGGCCCTGGTCATCGCCGCGCGAGGCAAGGCCTTCATCGCCGGCGCCGACATCAGCGAGTTCGGCAAGCCGCCGGTGGCGCCGCTGCTGCCCGAGGTGCTCGAGAGCGTCGAGAACGCCGGAAAGCCGGTGGTCGCGGCGATCGAGGGCGTCGCGCTGGGCGGCGGGCTCGAGGTCGCGCTCGCCTGCCATGGCCGCGTCGCGTCCCCCGCCGCCAAGCTCGGCCTGCCCGAGATCAAGCTCGGCCTGATCCCCGGCGCCGGCGGAACGCAGCGTCTGCCGCGGCTGATCGGGGCGGCGGCGGCCTTTCCGATGATGCTCTCGGGCGAGCCGATCCCGGCGCAGAAGGCGCTGGCGCTCGGGCTGATCGACAGGCTGGTCGAGAGCGACGCCGTCGGAGCCGCCGTGGCGCTGGCGCGGGAACTGGCGGCCAGGGGGGCGCCGGCGAAGACCGGCGGGCGCACCGACCGGCTGACGGCCGCCGACCGCGAGGCCTTCGAGGCGCTGGCCAAGGAGGCGCTGGCGAAATCCGGCGAGATGCCGAACGTCCCGGCGCTGGTCGAGGCGGTGCGCGGCGCCTTCACCCTGACGCTCGCCGAGGGCCTCGCCAGGGAACGGGCGCTGTTCGTCGCGCTCGTCGCCGACGAGCGCTCGAAGGCGCTGCGCTACGCCTTCTTCGCCGAGCGCGAGGCGGCGAAGGTGCCCGGCATCGACGACAGCGTGAAGCCGCGCCCGATCGCCCGCGCCGCGGTGATCGGCGCCGGGACCATGGGCGGCGGCATCGCCATGTGCTTCGCCAATGCCGGCATCCCGGTGACGCTGATCGAGACCTCGCAACAGCAGATCGACAAGGGCCATGCCCGGGTGCGCGACACCTATGGCTTCTCGGTGAAGCGCGGTTCGATGAGCGAGGAGGCGCGCGAACGGCGCATGGCCCTGATCACGCCGGCGGTCGGGCTCGCCGCCGCCGCCGAGGCGGACATCGTGATCGAGGCCGCCTTCGAGGAGATGGGCGTCAAGCGCGAGATCTTCGGCGCGCTCGACAGGATCGCGAAGCCGGGCGCGATCCTCGCCAGCAACACCTCCTATCTCGACCTCGCCGAGATCGCCGCCGCCACGAGCCGGCCGGCCGATGTGCTCGGCATGCATTTCTTCAGCCCGGCCAATGTGATGAAGCTGCTCGAAATCGTCCGCCCGGCCGGTGTCGCCGCCGATGTGGTGGCGACCGCGATCGCGCTCGGGCGCCGGCTCGGCAAGGTGCCGGTCGTGGTCGGCAACGGCTTCGGCTTCGTCGGCAACCGCATGCTGGAGGCGCGCACCCGCGCCGCCGAGCGCCTGCTCGTCGCGGGCGCGCTGCCGCATGAGGTCGACGCGGCGCTGACCGGCTTCGGCTTCAAGATGGGGCCCTTCGCGATGTCCGACCTCGCCGGCAACGACATCGGCTGGCGCAGCCGCAAGGCGCGCGGCAAGAGCGCGGCGGTGGCGGATGCGCTCTGCGAGCGCGGCTGGTTCGGCCAGAAGACCGGGCGCGGCTATTATCGCTACCCGGGCGGCGCGCGGACGGGCGAGCGCGATCCCGAGGTCGAGGCGCTGATCGCCGAGGTCTCGGCCAGCAAGGGCGTGTCGCGGCGCAGCTTCACGGCTGAGGAGATCCTGGCGCGCCTGCTCGACCCGATGGTCAACGAGGGCGCACGCATCCTGGAGGAGGGCGTCGCGACCCGCGCCGGCGACATCGATACGGTCTGGCTCAACGGCTACAACTGGCCGGCCTGGCGCGGCGGGCCGATGCACTGGGCCGAGAGCGTCGGGCTCGACGTGATCGTCCGGCGGCTGGAGCGGCAGGCCAGGGAGAGCGGCGATGCCTCGCTCGAACCGGCGCCGCTGTTGCGCCGGCTCGCCGCCGAGGGCAAGGGTTTCTTCGCGGTGCGGGCCATCTGACACGACCCGTCGTCCGGGCTCCCGGCTGGATCGCGGGGCTCCGCCTCGCCCCGTCCGGGACGGCCGGCGCGTTTGATCGAAGATCGCCGCACGACGATTACAGAGGATTGCTGAACTCATGACCGAAGCCGTCATCGTCTCGACCGCCCGCACGCCGATCGGCAAGGCCCATCGCGGCGCCTTCAACCAGGTCCGCGGCGCCGACATGGCCGCCCATGCGATCAGGCACGCGATGGCGCGGGCGAAGCTGGAGCCGGAGGCGGTCGAGGAGGTTGTGCTGGGCTGCGGCTATCCGGAAGCGGCGACCGGCCTCAACGTCGCCCGCCACGCGGCGCTGGTCGCCGGCATCCCGGTGCAGTCGGCCGGCGTCACGGTGAGCCGCTTCTGCGCCTCGGGGCTGGAGGCGATCGCGCATGCGGCGCGGCGCGTGGTGATGGACGGCGTGCCGGTCGCGGTCGCCGGCGGCGTCGAGTCGATCTCGCTGGTGCAGCCGGTGACGCGGCGCGACCTCGCGATGAACGACTGGCTCACCGCCAACAAGCCGACGATCTACACGACGATGATCGAGACCGCCGACATCGTCGCCGAGCGCTACGGCATCTCGCGCCAGGCGCAGGACGAGTTCTCGCTGGAGAGCCAGCGCCGCACGGCCGCCGCGCAGCAGAGCGGCCTGTTCGACGACGAGATCGTGCCGATGAGCGCGGTGATGGCCGTCACCGACAAGGCGACCGGCGAGGTCCGCCAGGCGCAGGTCACGCTGTCGAAGGACGAGGGCAATCGCCCCGAGACGACGCTGGAGGCGCTGCTCAAGCTCAAGCCGGTGCGCGGCGAGGACAAGTTCGTCACCGCCGGCAATGCCAGCCAGCTCTCGGACGGCGCCTCGGCGAGCGTGGTGATGTCGGCGCTGGAGGCCGGGCGCCGCGGGCTGGAGCCGCTCGGCATCTTCCGCGGCTTCGCCGCGGCCGGCTGCGAGCCCGACGAGATGGGCATCGGCCCGGTCTTCGCCGTGCCGAGACTGCTCGCGCGCAACGGGCTCACGGTCTCCGACATCGACCTCTGGGAGCTGAACGAGGCCTTCGCCTCGCAGTCGCTCTATTGCCGCGACACGCTCGGCATCGACCCCGACAAGGTCAACGTCAATGGCGGCGCGATCGCGATCGGCCATCCATTCGGCATGAGCGGGGCGCGGCTCGTCGGCCACGCGCTGCTGGAAGGCCGCCGGCGCAAGGCGCGCTATGCGGTCGTCACCATGTGCGTCGCCGGCGGCATGGGCTGCGCCGGCCTGTTCGAAATCAACCGGTAGCGCTGCCGTCATGGTCGGGCTTGTCCCGACCATCCATGTCTTCGCTTCACTGATCGAATGTGGTGTTCGAGACGCGGATGCTCGCCACAAGGGCGAGCATGACGACAAGGTGATCACCCTTCCGCGGCGAAGCCGAGGGGGATCGCCGTGGTCGATTTCAGCTCCTCCATGGCGAACATGGAGGTGACGTCGCTGAGCTCGATGCGCGAGATCAGCTTCTTGTAGAGCGCGTCATAGGCGTCGATGTCGCAGACATAGGCCTTGAGCAGATAGTCGATGTCGCCGCTCATCCTGTAGAAGTCGACGATCTCGGGCAGATCGTGCACGGCGGCGTGGAAGCGCTCCAGCCACTCCATCGAATGGCGCGCCGTCTTCACCGCGATGAAGACGGTGACGCCTGCCTTCAGCCTGGTGCGGTCGAGCAGCGCGACCCGCTTCCTGATATAGCCGGCGGCATCGAGCTTCTGGATGCGGCGCCAGCAGGGCGTCGGCGACAATCCGACGGCCTCGGCGAGTTCCGCCAAAGGCCTGCTGGCGTCCTCCTGCAGCAGCGCAAGGATGCGCAGGTCGAAGGCGTCGAGCCTGGCCATGGTGCTCCTCGCTCAGATCGGAATTGAGTCTCGATCGGAGGCACTTTCCAGGAATCAGGTACTCATATCAAGGTAAGAATGAGCATCAGTTTCCAATTTTTCCCGTTTTTGCCGCGAGATTGCAAACCATTGCCGGCCCCCTCGGCCTACCATGCCTGCCGTCATCGATCATGGCGGGAGGCAGGGGACATGCAGGGTTTTCTCGGCGAGGAGCGGCGCGGGGCGGTGCTGAACGCGCTGCGGACCCATGAGGGAACCTGCTCGCGCGATTATCTCGCCGCGGCCCGCAGCGTCCTCACCGAGCTCGTCGCCGTTCCCGAATTAATCCAGCGCCTGCCGCTGCTGCGCAAACCGGGCGGCTACACCCGCAACCTGCTCGCCGGCAACGAGGCCGTCAGCGTCTGGGCGATGGTCTGGGGCGAGGGCGCCACGACCTCGATCCACGATCATCACTGCTCATGCTGCTTCGGCCTGGTCGCGGGCACGCTGTCGGAAACCTGGTACCGCGCGATCGATGCGAAACGCGCCATGGCGACCGAGGAGCACGCCCGCCAGGCCGGCTATGTCGCCTGCATGCTGCCGACCGGCCCGAACATCCACCGCATGCAGAATCGCGGCCCGGGCGAGGCGATCTCGATCCACATCTACGGCTACGACCACCAGCTCCAGGAAAGCTCGATCGAGACCGAATACGTGGCGGTCGCAGGCTGAAAGCGGGCGGCCGTCTTTCCGCGTAAAGTCAGCGCTCGTCCTAATCCAGCCAGCTGGTGAAGGCCTCGACCGGCTCGCGCTCCGGCACCAGCCGGTTGGCCGGCGCGTCCGGATCGGCCTTGCCGAGCGCGATGCCGCAGACCACCACTTCGCTCTCGGGAATGGAAAGCTCCCGGCGCACGATTCCGTGGAAGCTGGCGAAGATCGCCTGCGGGCAGGAATCGAGGCCATGCCCCTGCGCCGCGATCAGCAGGGTCTGGATGAAGCCGCCGAGATCGAGCCAGGAGCCGATCTCGAGGTCGCGGTCGATGGTCAGCATCAGCGCGACCGGCGCGCCGAAGAAGCGCAGATTCGCCTCGGTCTGGCGGCGCATGCCGGCATGGTCGCCCCTGGCGACGCCGAGCAGGCCGTAGAGGTCCCAGCCGACCTTGCGGCGGCGCGAGAGATAGGGCTCGCGGAAGACGGCCGGGTAGTAGCGGTATTCCTCCTCGCGCGGGGAGGGGTCGTCGAGCGCGGCGACCAGCGCCGCCTCCAGCCGGGCACGGGCCTGCGGGCCGAGCACGCGCACGCGCCAGGGCTGCATGTTGGTGCCGCTCGGCGCCTGCGCCGCCAGCTCGATCAGGCGGCGCACCAGGGCGGGGTCGACGGCGTCGGGCAGGAAGGCGCGGACGGCGCGGCGGCCGGTGATGGCGCGTTCGACCGCCTCAGCCGCCGCTGTACTCATGCGCTGATCGGCTGCCGGGCCGCCAGGAAGGCCTCATGCTCGCGGATCAGGCCGCCGTCGAGCGCCTTGGCGATCAGCCTGCGGGTATTGTCGAGGCCGTAGATCGCGGCGAAGGAGCCGAAGCGCGGGCCCTGATCCTCGCCGAACATCACCTGGTAGATCGCCTTCCACCAGTCGCCGGAGACGCCGGGCCGCTCGGGCGTCGCGCCCTTGGCGGCGAGGTTCTGGTAGCGCGGGATGGCGCGGGCGACGTCCAGCGCCGCATCCTGCACGCTCTCGGCGCTCGCACCCGCCGGCAACGCGGCGAGCGCGGCGTCGAGCGCCGCGAAGGCGGCGCGCTCGGTTTCATCGGCAGGGCGATAACGCTTGGCCGGCTTCACGAAGTCGCGGAAATAGGCGAGCGCGTAGCCGACGAGCGCATCGAGCCGCGGATGGGTCGCAGGCGAGATGCCGGGCGCATAGCGCTGCAGGAAGCCCCAGAGCACGCCCTTGTCCTCCGAATTCGCGACGGCGACGAGGTTCATCAGCAGCGAGAACGAGATCTGGGTACGCACCGCATTGTCGCCGGAGCCGCTGGCGATCACCTCCGGCTGCGGCGGCGTTCCGGCATGGATGTGCCAGACCGGGTTGCCGAGCCGGTTCTTCCAGTCCTGCCGCTCATAACCGCCGAGGAACTGCAGGTAATCGTCGACCGCGCGCGGGATCACGTCGAAATGCAGCTTCTTGGCCTCGCGCGGGCGCGCATACATGAACAGCGCCAGCGATTCCGGCGGGCCGTAGCTCAGCCATTCCTCGATGGTCAGGCCGTTGCCCTTCGACTTCGAGATCTTCTGGCCCTGCTCGTCGAGGAAGAGCTCGTAGTTGAAGCCTTCCGGCGGCGTGCCGTCGATGGCGCGGGCGATCTGCGAGGAGACCTTGACCGAGTCGATCAGGTCCTTGCCGGCCATCTCGTAATCGACGCCGAGCGCGACCCAGCGCATCGCCCAGTCAGGCTTCCACTGCAGCTTGGCGTGTCCGCCCGTGACCGGCGTGGTGAAGCGCTCGCCCGTCGCCGGATCGCTCCAGGTGATGGTGCCGGCCTCGACGTCGCGGGCCTCGATCGGCACCTGCATGACGATCCTCGTCTTCGGGTGGATCGGCAGGAAGGGCGAATAGGTGGCGGCGCGCTCCTCGCGCAGGGTCGCCAGCATGATCGACATGATCTTGTCGAAGCGGGCGAGCATCCTGAGCAGGGTCGCGTCGAACTCGCCGGCGCGATAGGCGTCGGTCGAGGACTTGAACTCGTAGTCGAAGCCGAACTGGTCGAGGAAGGCGCAGAGCCGGGCATTGTTGTGGCGGCCGAACGAATCGTGCGTGCCGAACGGGTCCGGCACTTCGGTCAGCGGCTTGCCGAGATGCTGCGCCAGCAGCTCCCTGTTCGGAACGTTGTCCGGGACCTTGCGCAGCCCGTCCATATCGTCCGAGAAGGCGATCAGCCGGGTCGGGACGGCGTCGTCCGTCAGCACGCGAAAGGCATGGCGCACCATCGAGGTGCGCGCGACCTCGCCGAAGGTGCCGATATGCGGCAGGCCGGACGGGCCGTAGCCGGTCTCGAACACCACCTCGCGCTTGCCCGATTTCTGCAGCCGCGCGACGAGCTTCTTGGCTTCCTCGAACGGCCAGGCGGCCGAGACGCGGGCGGCTTCGATCAGCGCGGGTTCGAAAGCGGGCATTTGGGCTTGAGGTCTCGCTGGAAGGGCAGGGAAGGGCGCGGTTTCGCAGATATGGGCTGATGGTGCAACAGCGGCGGCGCGGCCTGCCGGCAGGATGGAAAACGCCTGCTCAAAAAAGCGGCAGACAACCCGGGCCGGTCGATTGACCCCCAAATGGGCCCTCGCTAGCGTCGCCGGACAACATAAGCAGGGGTCGGCTTCGATGTTTCGTGATGTGACGTGGAGCAAGTCCGGCTCGCAGCGGGCCGGCGGTGGCTTGGTGCGGGCATTCAGCCGCCGGGCCGCGCTGGCGGGCGCGGCGGCGCTGGCCCTGGGAGCGGTGACTCCGGCACAGGCGCAGACGGCGGTGAAGTTCACGCTCGACTGGGTGTTCCAGGGCCCGACTTCGCCCTTCCTGGTCGCGCTGGAGAAGGGCTACTACAAGGCCGAGGGGCTCGACGTCACCATGGACCCCGGCCAGGGCTCGGCCGGCGCGGTCCAGCGCGTCGCCACCGGCGCCTACGACATCGGCTTCGCCGATGTGAACTCGCTGATCGAATACAACGTCAAGAACCCCGGCAAGGAGATCCTCTGTGTCTTCATGGCCTATGACTTCCCGCCCTTCGGCGTGCACACGCTGAAGAAGACCGGGATCGCCAAGCCGGCCGATCTCGCCGGCAAGAAGCTCGGCGCGCCGGTGTTCGACGCCTCGTTCCGCCTGTTCCCGGCCTTCGCCAAGAAGGTCGGCGTCGACGCCAAGACCGTGCAGCACGTCAACCTGACGCCGCAATTGCGCGAGCAGTCGATGGTGCAGGGCACGGTCGACTTCATCAGCGGCCATTACTTCTCGTCGGTGCTCGACCTGAAGGCGCGCGGCGTGAAGCAGGAGGACATCGTCTCCTTCAACTACTCCGACTACAAGATGGACGTTTACGGCAACGGCATCATCGTCTCGCCGGCCTTCGCCGAGAAGCCCGAGGCGGTGAGGGGCTTCCTGCGCGCCACCGCCAAGGCCTGGAAGGAGGTCGCCGCCAATCCGGCCGTCGGCCTCGCCGCGGTGAAGAAGCGCGACCCGCTGATCGACGAGAAGCTGGAGGCCGAGCGCCTCGACATGTCGCTGAAGATGAACGTGCTGACACCCTATGTGAAGGCGAATGGCATGGGTGATGTCGACCCGGCCCGCTTCGCGCGCTCGGTCGTCGACGTCGCCGACGCCTTCGGCCTGCCCTCGGCGCCGGCGCCGGAGAAGGTGTTCTCGAACAAGTACCTGCCGCCCAAGGCGGAGCGCATGGTCGCGCCGTGAGGTTGTTCCAAAGGGTCGTGAAGGGCGCGGGGAACCCTTCTCCCGTGTGGGAGAAGGGCAGGGATGAGGGCCTGCGCTTTCCGCAGAAGGCTCAACGGCTCCTTTGCGTTCCAATAATCAGCGGCGGTCCCTCACCCCTGCCCCTCTCCCATCCGGGAGAGGGGTTCCCCGCGCCTCACCTGTGATGACGCCTTCCATGCCGGCTTCCACCGACACGCCCCTCGTCGAACTGCGCAAGGTCAGCCTCGCCTATGGCGGCGGTGCCTCGCGCATGCTGGCGCTGGAGGATGCGACGCTCGACATCGCCAAGGGCGAATTCATCGCGGTGGTCGGCCCGTCCGGCTGCGGCAAGTCCACGCTGATGAAGCTGGTCACCGGCCTGCTGCCTCCGAGCGGCGGCGAGATCCGGGTTCACGGCCAGCCGGTCGAGGGTCCGATCCGCGGCGTCGGCATGGCCTTCCAGGCGCCGACGCTGATGCCGTGGCGCACGACGCGCGACAACATCCTGCTGCCTCTCGAAGTGGTCGAGCCGCACAAGCGCCGCTTCCGGGCGAACAAGGCCGAGTACATCGAGCGCGTCGAGACGCTGCTCGCCTCGGTCGGCCTCGGCGGTTTCGGCGACAAGTTCCCCTGGCAGCTTTCCGGCGGCATGCAGCAGCGCTCCAGCCTGTGCCGGGCGCTGGTGCACGAGCCCGAGATCCTGATGCTCGACGAGCCCTTCGGCGCGCTCGACGCCTTCACGCGCGAGGAGCTCTGGGGCGTGATGCAGGCGCTCTGGCTGGAGCGGCGCTTCACGGCTGTTCTCGTGACGCACGACCTGCGCGAGGCGGTCTATCTCGCCGACACCGTCTATGTGATGAGCCGCCGGCCCGGGAGGATCGTCAAGATCCGCAAGGTCGAGCTGCCGCGCCCGCGCACGCTGGAGACCACCTTCACCGCCGAATTCGTCGACATCGTTCACGAGCTGCGCGAGCGCATCCACATGGAGCATGCGTGATGTCAGGGCGATCGGACGCAGGTGTCGCGCGTTCCCTTCCCCCCGCTTGCGGTGGGGAAGGGATAGGGATGGGGGGCCGGAAAGCCGGACGCTTCATTCGTTCATCGAAGCGCCGAGCGGGGCTGCCCCCCCCCCCACCCTCCCCACCGCAAGCGGGGGGAGGGCTTGAGCACTCCAGGGGCCGCGAAAAAATCCTGTATCCGGCTGCGCTGGGCTTGATGCGCGCCCCGGCAGGACCAAGACAATGACTGACCGTCAGCGCTCTTTGCTCCTCGTCGCCATGCCCTGGCTCGCCATGGCCGGGCTGCTGCTGGTCTGGGAGCTCGCCTGCATCGTCTTCGACGTGCCGGAGATCCTGGCGCCGAAGCCGACCCGCATCTTCGAGGTGATGCTCCAGCGCTGGGACATCCTGCTGAAGTTCTGCCTGGAGACGCTGTGGACGACGGCGATCGGCTTCCTGCTGGCGATCGGCTTCGGCGTGCTGCTCGGCCTCGCCATCGGCGCCTCGCCCTTCATCTATTCCGGCCTCTACCCGCTGCTGATCGCCTTCAACGCCGTGCCCAAGGTCGCGATCGTGCCGATCCTGATGATCTGGCTCGGCGTCGGCGCCCTGCCGGCGATCATCACCGCCTTCGTCATCTCCTTCTTCCCGATCGTCGTGAACGTCGCGACCGGCCTCGCCACGATCGAGCCGGAGATGCGCGACGTGATGCGCTCGCTCGGCGCCAGCCAGTGGGAGATCCTGACCAAGGTCGGCGTGCCCCGCGCCATGCCCTATCTCTTCGCCAGCCTGAAGGTCGCGGTGACGCTCGCCTTCATCGGCTCGGTGATCTCCGAGACGGTCGGCGGCAATCGCGGCATCGGCTTCCTGATGCTGTCGGCGGGGGCGCGCAACGATTCCGCCACGACCTTCGCCGGCCTCTTCGCCATCGCGATCATGGGCATCCTGATGTATGCCGCCTGCGCGCTGGTCGAGCGGCGGATGACGCGCTGGGCGTTCAGGGGCGAGATCGTCGGCTGAGGGGGGTCGACCTCTCCCGTCATTGCGAGGAGCGAAAGCGACGAAGCAATCCAGAAGGCACAGAGCTCTACGTCTCCCCTGGATTGCTTCGCTACGCTCGCAATGACGACTCATATCGGCGCGCTCTCCTAGTGACATCGCGGTCTTGCAACAATATACAGTCAATCCATTCAGTGCTGCGCTTCCACGGATCGCCTCGATGGACTGGCTCCCCGACCTGACCCAGAGCGACAGGCCGCGCTATCTCGCCATCGCCGACCGCATCGCCGCCGACATCGCTTCGGGGGCGCTTGCGGCCGGTGACAGGCTGCCGCCGCAGCGGCGGCTGGCCGGGGCGCTCGCCCTCGACTTCACCACGGTGGCACGCGGCTATGTCGAGGCTCAGCGCCGGGGGCTGGTCGAGTCGCGAGTCGGGCAGGGGACCTTCGTCAGGGCCGCGCCGGCCGGAGCCGCCGCGTCGCGGGCTTCCTCGCCGGAGCTGGTGGACCTTTCCATGACCCTGCCGCCGGAGCCGGACGATCCGGCGCTGATCGCCCGGCTGCGGGAGGGGATGGCGGAGGTCGGCGAGCGGCTGGTCGGCCTGCTGCGCTACCAGCCGCTCGGCGGCTCGCCCGCCGACAAGGCGGCGGCCGGGCTGTGGCTCGCCCGGCGCGGGCTGGCGCCGGTGCCCGAGCAGCTTTTCGTCGCGCCCGGTGCGAATGCGGCGCTGCTGGCGATCCTGAGCAGCCTCGCCCGGCCGGGCGATACGGTGCTGTGCGAGGCGCTGACCTATCCCGGCATCCGCTCGATCTGCGCGCAGCTCGGCCTCTCGCTCGCCGGCTTGGCGATGGATGGCGAGGGTCTCGATCCAGAGGCCTTCGGAGCGGCCTGCGCGCGCCTGAAGCCGAAGGCGCTCTACCTCAATCCCGTCTTGCAGAATCCGACGACGATCACCATGCCCGAGCGGCGGCGCGTGGAGATCGTAGCGGTCGCCCGCCGCCATGGCGTGGCGATCATCGAGGACGATGCCTATGGCTTCCTGCCCCGGCAGGCGCCCGCCCCCTTCGCAGCGCTCGCGCCCGAGCTGAGCTGGCACATCGCCGGCTTGTCGAAATGCCTCGGGGCCGGGCTGCGGCTCGCCTATGTCGTCGTGCCGGACATCCGCTCCGGCTGGTCCTTCGCCGCGGCCCTGCGCGCCGGCAGCATCATGGCCTCGCCGCTGACCGCCGCGCTGGCGACGGCCTGGATCGAGGACGGCAGCGCCGATGCGCTGCTCGGCTTCGTGAGGACGGAGACGGCGGCGCGGCAGCAGCTGGCCGCCGGAATCCTGCCGGCGGGCTGCTGTCGCGCCGATCCGCTGAGCTTCAATCTCTGGCTCGAATTGCCGCCGCCCTGGACCCGCGCTGCCTTCGTCGGGCAGATGCAGGCGACCGGGATCGGCATCGTCGCCAGCGATGCCTTCGCGGCGAAGGGGCCGGCGCCGGAGGCCGCGCGGATCTGCCTCGGCGGGCCGATCGGCCGCAAGGCGCTCCGCGACGGGCTCGCCTATATGGCGCATGCGCTGGAGCATGCGCCGGAAGCGGGCGCCGGCGCGCTCTGACGGCGCGGCCGCGTACCCTTCGGACCGGCGGCGAAACCGGTGTCGACATGCGCGCGTTGCCTTCATGATGCGTCAAACTGTGCCTTTGAATGCAATCATATTGGGGTCTATATGCATTCAATCTCAGGCCGCAGCTTCGACGGGAGAACGACATGGCAGATCAGCATTGGCCGGCGCTGTCTCCGCTCGAGACCGGGCTGCGCGGGCGCTGTCCGCGCTGCGGCCAGGGCAAGCTGTTCGACGGCTTCCTGACGCTGAAGCCGCGCTGCGAGTCCTGCGGGCTCGACTATTCCTTCGCCGATCCGGCGGACGGCCCGGCCTTCTTCGTGATGATGTTCGTCTGCGTGCCGGCGGTCGCCTTCCCGCTCTGGCTGGAGCTGAGCTACAACCCGCCGACCTGGGTGCATCTGGTGACGACCCTGCCTTTGGTGCTGCTCACCTGCATCCCACCCCTGCGGCCGCTGAAGGGCTGGCTCGTCGCCTCGCAGTATTTCTACAAGGCCGAGGAGGGGCGGCTGGCCAAGCCGACGGCGTCGGCGGAGGACGAGGCTCAGAACGGGCTCACCGGGAAGAACCGGATGAACAGCCTGGCATAGGTGCCGTCGTCCCAGAGGCCCTGCAGCGCGTAGTCGATGGCGCGCTTCAGAGCGAGGTCGTCCTTGCGCAGCAGGAAGCCGATGCCCTCGCCGAAATAGCGCGCCTCGAGATAGGGGCCGCCGGCGAAGGCGAATTCGCTGCCGCCGCGCCCGGCGATCGCCAGGGCCAGCGAAACCCCGTCTCCGAAGATATATTCGGCATCGCCGCTGCGCAGCAGTGCGATGGCGGCCTGCAGATCCGGCGCGGTGCGGCGCTGGATGAACGGGGCGAGGCGCTCGAGGAAAGCCTCGTGGGCCGTGCCCGAGACGACCGCGACGCGGGTGCCGCGCAGGGCGACCAGTTCGAGGTCGGCCCTGGCGTTGCCGCGCGTCGTCAGCAGGCGGGCGGGCGAGCGATGATAGATCTGGCTCGCCGCGAAGCGCGAGCGCAGCTCGCCGGTGACCGGAATGGCGGCGGCGAGCACGTCGCCGCGGCCCTCGGCCAGCGAATCCAGCAGGGTGTCGTAGCGGCGCGCCTGGACGGTGCAGCTCAGGGCCAGCTTCTCGCAGACCGCGCGGGCGAGCTCGACCGAAAAGCCGGTGACGCCGCCCTCGGGCGTGGCGAAATGCATCGGCGGGAAATCGTCGTCGGTGAGGAAGCGGATCACCCGCGGCGGGCCGGGATCGGGCCGCTCGACCCGGACGTTCGGATCCCAGTAGTTCGGCACGACATAGGTCGACGCCGGCTGCGGCTGGGCGTTCGCGCCGCCCGGGGGCAGGAGCAGCAGCGCGGCGAGGGCGCTCGTGATCAGGGCGTTGGCGAAGCGGGCGATCATCCCGGCATCTGGCGTCAGGCCGGGGCACGGATCAAGGGCAGAGGCGCGTCGTTCTCGGGCGAAGCGAAGCGCAGACCCGCGAATCTCCTAACCGGAGGGCGCCGATGGGTGCCTCTTCCGGCCCGAGATGCTCGGGTCGAGCCCGAGCATGACGAGCCTCTCTCACCCCAGCGCGGCCGCCGTCGCCTTCGCGCCCGTCCGGAACAGGCTGTCGAGATGGCCGGCCACGGCCCGCGTGAAGCGTGTTTCCCGCGGCAGGTCGTCGCCGAAGATCGCCCCGATGCCGAACAGGGCCGCGCTCAGCGCCACGGCGTCGCGGCCCAGCGCCTTGGCGCGGATCGCGAATTCGCCCGCGAGCGGATCGCGCACATCGATCGGCTGCCCCTTCTCGTCGGTGCCGGTGACATAGGCCATCCAGGCGGCGACGCCGAGCGCGAGATGATCGATCGGGGCGCCGGCCTTCAGCCGCTCGCGGACAGTGCCGAGCAGGCGCTGCGGCAGCTTCTGCGAGCCGTCCATGGCGATCTGCCAGGTGCGGTGCCTGATCGCCGGGTTCCGGAAGCGGGCGAGCAGGTCGCCGGCATAGGCCTCGAGGTTGACGCCCTGCGGGGCCGGCACGGTCGGGATGATCTCGGCCCAGAGCCCCTGCAGGAAGCGGGCGAAGACGGGATCGCCGCTCGCCGCCGCAACCGTCTCGTGGCCGGCGAGATAGCCGAGATAGGCCAGGCTCGAATGCGCGCCGTTGAGCATGCGCAGCTTCATGAACTCGAAGGGGGCGACCTCCGACACCATCTGCGCGCCGACCTTGTCCCAGGCCGGGCGCCCCGCCGCGAACACGTCCTCCACCGCCCATTGCCGGAAGGGTTCGCCGATCACGGGAGCGGCGTCGTCGAGCCCGAGCAGTTCAGCGACCTCGGCGATGTCGGCTTCCGTCGTCGCAGGCACGATGCGGTCGACCATGGTCGAGGGGAAGGCGCCGTTGGCCTCGATCCAGGCCGCGAGCGCATCGTCACGCAACGCCGCGAAGTCGCGCACCAGCCCGGCGAGGACATGGCCGTTGGACGGGAGGTTGTCGCAGCAGAGCGCGGTGAACGGGCCGAGCCCCGCGGCGCGGCGGGCGGCGAGGCCGGCGACGATCAGGCCGATGGCCGAGCGCGGCGCGTCGGGCTCGGCGAGGTCGTGAACGATGTCGGGATGGTCGGTCCTGAGCCTGCCGGTCGCCGGATCATGGCAATAGCCCTTCTCGGTGACGGTGAGCGAGACGATCCTGGTCTCGGGTGCGGCGAGCCGCGCGACCAGCGCCCGCGGGTCCTCGGGGGCGACGAGCACGTCGAGCACCGAGCCGATGACGCGCAGCTGCGGGCCGGCGGGGGCACGCTTGAGGAAGGTGTACAGCCCGTCCTGGGGCTTCAGCCGGTCGCGCTGGTCGGGCCGTTGCAGGCTGGCGCCGACGATGCCCCAGGCGCCGAATCCGGTCTCCAGCGCATCGTCGGTGAACTCGCAGAGATGGGCGCGGGCGAAGGCGCCGAGGCCGAGATGGACGATGCCGGGCCGGAGCTCGCCGCGGTCATAGCCCGGCCGCCTGACGGAGGCCGGAAGGGAGGCGAGGGCGGCGGAGGACAGACGGGTCAATGGAACAGCCTCGGCAGCCAGAGGGAGATGCCGGGCACATAGGTCACCAGCAGCAGCACGGCAATGGAGGCGCCGTAGAATGGCCAGATCGAGCGCATCGCCTCCCCGATCGAGATGCGTCCTACGGCGCAGCCGACGAAGAGCACCGCGCCGACCGGCGGCGTGCACAGGCCGATGCCGAGATTGAGGATCAGGATCGCGCCGAAATGCACCGGGTCCATGCCGAAGGCCGTCACCACCGGCAGGAAGATCGGGGTGGTGATGATGATCAGCGGCGACATGTCCATGAAGGTGCCGAGGAACAGCAGCAGCAGGTTGATCAGCAGGAAGATCACGATCGGATCGTTCGAGATCGAGCGCATGAAGGCGACCATCGCCGCCGGCACCTGGAAGAAGGCGAGCAGCCAGCCGAAAGAGGCGGCGCAGCCGATTACCAGCAACACCATGGCGGTGGTGCGCACGGCCGCGAAGGTCGCCTCCTTGAACTCGGAAAGGCTCATGCCGCGATAGACGACGATGGTCACCAGCAGCGCGTAGACCGAGGCGATGCAGGAACTCTCGGTGGCCGTGAAGACGCCGGAGCGTACGCCGCCGAAGATGATGCCGATCAGGACGATGCCGGGCAGAGCCGAGACGCCGTAGACCGCGACGGTGCGCCAGCCCGGGAAGGGCTCGGCCGGATAGCCGCGCCGCCTGGCGACCAGCCACGTCGTCACCATCAGCGCCGCGGCGAGCAGCAGGCCGGGAACGATCCCGGCGGTAAAGAGGTCGGCGATCGAGATGCTGCCGCCCGCCGACAGCGAGTAGATGATCATGTTGTGCGAGGGCGGGATCAGCAGCGCGATGATCGCCGAGCTGACGGTGACGTTGACGGCGAAGCCGGTGTCGTAGCCGCGCTTCTGCATCTGCGGGATCATCAGCCCGCCAATGGCCGAGGCGTCGGCGACGGCAGAGCCCGAAATGCCGCCGAACAGGGTCGAGGCGGCGATGTTCACCTGGCCGAGGCCGCCGCGCATATGGCCGACCAGCGAGCCGGCGAAGCGCACCAGCCGCTCGGCGATGCCACCGCGGATCATCAGGTCGCCGGCATAGATGAAGAAGGGGATCGCCATCAGCGAGAAGACGCTGATGCCGGAGTTCAGCCGCTGGAACACCACGAGCGGCGGAATCCCCATGTAGACGACGGTCGCGAGCGAGGCGGCGCCGAGGCAGAATGCGATCGGCGTGCCGATCAGCAGCAGGATGACGAAGCTGCCGAACAGGATGATCAGCTCAGGGCTCATGCGTTGGTTCCGTCATCCCGGCCGGTGGCGAGGGCGATGAGGTGCTCGACCGTGAAGAAGGAGATCAGCGCTCCGCCGCCGAGCAGCGGCATGAAGTCGATGCCGCCGGGCCAGCCGAGGATCGGGATGGTCGCGGTCCAGGTGCCGACGACGAGATCCCAGCCATACCAGGTCATGGCGAGGCCGAAGGCGAGCACGACGAGGTGGCTGATCGCCGCCATCGTCTTCGCCGGCAGCCCGGGCAGGGCGTGGCGCAGGATGTCGAAGCCGAGATGATAGCTTTCGCGGACGCCGACGGCGGCCCCGAGCAGGATGAACCAGCCCATGAGCTGGATCGAGAGCGCCTCGGTCCAGGTCGGCGTGCTGTTGAGGACATAGCGGCCGAAGACCTGCCAGGTGACCGCTATGGTCATCAGGACGAGACCGATGCCGGAGGTCCACAGCGCCAGCGTGGCGAGCGTCTCCGAAACTCTTCGCAATGGGCTGCCCATGATGGCGGCGTCCTCGCACGGGGAATGGCGACGGGCCGGGCGCGGCGGCGCCCGGCCCGCTTCGGCTCAGGCGTTCACTTCACCGCCTGGATCGCGGCGACCATGTCCTTGAGCTTCGCATCGGTGACGAACTTGTCGTAGACCGGCTTCATCGCCTCGATGAAGGGCTGCTTCTCGACCGTGTTGATCTGGGCGCCGCCGGCCTTGACCTTCGCTTCCGAGGCCTTCTCGCGCGCATCCCAGAGCTCGCGCATCTTGGCGACCGATTCCTTGGCCGCGGCCTTGATCAGCGCCTGGTCGGCGGCGGGGAACTTGTCGAAGCTCTTCTTCGACATGACCAGCACCTCCGGCGAGAGCGAGTGCTCGGTCTGCGAATAGAACTTCGCCACCTCGTAGTGCTTGGTCGATTCATAGGAGGGCCAGTTGTTTTCTGCGCCGTCGATGACGCCGGTCTGCAGGCCGGAATAGACCTCGCCGAAGTTCATCGGCGTCGCGTTGGCGCCGAGCGCCGAGACGAGCGAGACGAACATGTCCGACTGCTGGACGCGGATCTTCAGGCCCTTCATGTCGGCCGGGCTCTTGATCGGGCGCTTGGAATTATAGAACGAGCGCGAGCCGGAATCGTAGAAGGCGAGGCCGATCAGTTCGTGCTTCTCGAATTCCTTCAGCAGGTTGTCGCCGATCGGACCGTCCATCACCTTCCGCATGTGCTCGACCGAGCGGAAGATGAAGGGCAGCGAGGGCACGTTCGTCGCCGGGATCAGGTTGTTGAACGGCGCCATGTTGATGCGGTTCATGTCGATGACGCCGAAGCGCGTCTGCTCGATGGTGTCCTTCTCCTGGCCGAGCTGGGCCGAGTGGAAGACGTTGATCTTGATCCGGCCGTTGCTGCGCTGCTCGAGCAGCTGGCCCATGTATTTGACGGCTTCGATGGTCGGATAGCCGTCCGGGTGGATGTCGGTCGAGCGCAGGGTGACGTTCTGCGCCTGCGCCGAGGTGGCGAGCAGCACGGCGAAGGCGACGCCGGCGAGCGCGGAAAAATTCCGTCGATTGAGCATGGTGTTGTCCTCTCCCAAAATGTCGCCGGCTTATTCCGGTCGTTCTTGTCCCCTGGCGGGAGCTGCGTCGGCACGGCCGCCGCAGCGGTCTCTCACAAAAATTCCGTCCGCATCGGCGTGAAGGAATCGATCAATTGCCCGGCCTCGACGGCGACGACGCCGTGGACGAGGTTCCCGGGCACGAAGAAGCTGTCGCCGGCTGAGAGCCGCTCGGTCCTGCCGTCGATGGTGACGTCGAAGACGCCGCTCTCGACATAGGACGCCTGGCGGTGCGGGTGCTGATGCGCCTTTCCGATCGCGCCCTTCTCGAAGGCGACGCGCACCACCATCAGGTCCGGGCCATAGGCCATGATCTTGCGCTTCACGCCGGGCTCGGTCGGCTCCCAGGCGATCTTGGCGTCATGCTGGAAGAAGGAGTTGAGACGATCGGTCATGGTTGGCGCGACCTTCTCCCTCCCCCCGCTTGCGGTGGGGAGGGCTGGGGTGGGGGGCAGCGCCGCTCGGCGCGACGATTCAGGATGGCGCTTCGGCTTTCCGAACCCCCCCCCCCC
>NZ_FYAS01000028.1 GCF_900185715.1 Allobosea sp. CS1GBMeth4 | reverse complement strand
GCCGGCGCGTCGGCTCCGGCGCCGCGGCTCGCGCCGGTGCGGCCGCCGGCGCGCTTCGGCCATGCCCCTCGCGGCCCCGCCGGCCTCGCCGGCTATCCCGGCGTCTATGGCTGGTCCGGCGGCCAGCAGACTGTGATCGTGCTGCCCGAGGCGAGCGAGCCGCCGCCGGCGAGGGAGCCCTCGATACCGGTCGCGATCGGGATTCCGCGGCCGCCCGCGGCCGATCCGGTGCTCTACAGCATCGAGACCTACAGGGGCCGCCCCATCGTGCGGGCGATGCGGTTCGGCAGCGACGGCCGGGTCGCCCGGCGCTGACGCCTATCCGCGTCGGGTCGCGGCGTAGAGCGCGATCGCGGTCGCGTTCGAGACGTTGAGGCTCTTGATCGCGCCGGGCATGTCGAGCCGGGCGAGGTGGTCGCAGAGCTCGCGCGAGCGCTGGCGCAGGCCCTTGCCCTCCGCGCCCATCACCAATACGAGCGGGCGGCGCAGCGTCACCTCGTCGAAGGAGACGTCGCCCTCCGAATCGAAGCCGAGCCGCAGGAAGCCGCGCTCCCCGAGCCGCGTGAGCGCATCCCCCAGATTCTTCACCGCGATCAGCGGCACATGCTCGAGCGCGCCGGAGGCCGATTTCGCCAGCACGCCCGTCGCCGCCGGCGAGTGCCGGATGGTGACGATCACGGCGGCGACCGCGAAGGCGGCGGCCGAGCGCAGGATCGCCCCGACATTGTGCGGATCGGTGATCTGGTCGAGCGCCAGCACGATCGCATCGTCCGGCAGGCTGTCGAGATCGGGCGAGGGCAGGGGATCGCAGACGAGATAGAGCCCCTGATGCACCGCGTCCGGCGTCAGCAGCCGGTCGATCTGCGAGGGCCGCACCAGCTCCGGCACGAGCGGCAGCTCGCCGACCTCCTCGGTCAGGCGCTTCAGCGCGTTCTCGGTGGCGAGCAGCTTGCGGAAGCGCCGGCGCGGATTGCGCAGCGCCTCGATCACCGGATGGGCGCCGTAGAGGATCGCCTCGTCGATCTCGCCCGGCCGGTGCGGCGGCGGGCCCTCCCGATGCGGGCGGCCGTGGCGGCTCTGGGAGCGGGGGCGGGGCGGGGCGGACATCATGGCTCCGGAAACGTGACGCCTTGCCCTGCCACGGCGCGGCCGGCTTGGCCAGCCCGAAGGCCGGGATGCCGGATTTTCACCTGGTTCATCGCGAGGAGACCATGCCGATGACGACGACGAATGAGCGCCTGTTCGTGGTGACGGGCGGGCCCGGCGCCGGCAAGACCACCTTGCTGGCCGCACTCGCGGCCGCGGGTCACCGGGTCGCGCCCGAAGCGGGGCGGGCGATCATCCGCGACCAGCTCGCCATCGACGGGCCGGCCTTGCCTTGGCGCGACCGGGCGCTCTTCGCCGAGCTGATGCTCGGCTTCGACATGCGCTCGCATGGCGAGGCGCAGGCGCAGGCCGGCCCCGTCTTCTTCGACCGCGGCGTTCCCGATACCATCGGCTATCTGCGGCTGTGCGGGCTCGCCGTGCCGGAGCATGTCGAGCGGGCCGCTCGCGCGATTCGCTATGCCCGGACCGTCTTCGCCGCGCCGCCCTGGCGCGAGATCTACGCACAGGACTCCGAGCGCAGGCAGGATTTCGCCGAGGCGGAGCGCACCTATGAGGCGGTGACCGCGGCCTATCGCGATCACGGCTACGACCTCGTCGAATTGCCGCGCGCCGATGTCGAGGCGCGCCTCGCCTTCGTGCTGGAGCGCGTGCGAGCTCTCGCTTCCGGCCCGTCCCGATCCGATCTAGGTTGAGCGCCCGTAGCAGCCGGGAGGCGCATCATGGCGGAAGGCTCCGAGGCCGGCACCATGCGTTCGGGCCGGACGCTGAACCATCTGGTGCCCGGCCGCGATTGCGGCGACTGCGTCGCCTGCTGCGAGGTGCTGCGCATCGTCGACCCGGAGGTTGGCAAGCCGGCGGGGATCATGTGCCGCCACAATACCGGCACGGGCTGCGGCATCCATGCGACCAGGCCGGACATCTGCCGGCGCTGGTTCTGCCTGTGGCGGCGCATCGACGCCCTGCCGGACGAGGCGAGGCCCGACCGCTGCGGCGTGATCTTCTGCCTGGAAGGCGAGGAGAGCCACCCGAATCCGTTCGCGCGTTTCTGCGTCGTCGCCCGCCCCGTCGCCGGCACGCGGGCGCTGCGCAGCCCGCTGGTCAAGCAGGCCGTCGCCATGTTCGCCCGCCAGGGCATGCTTCCGGTCTGGACGCATCGCCACGGCGTGCGCACCCTGGTCTATCCCCCGCCGGATCTCGCCGACGCGATCCAGCGGCCGGGCACCACGCCGTTCCGGGGGCTCGTTCCGGCCGCATTGGCCTGGCGCCGGCGCCAGGGCGCTGCCTGGCCGGGCGAGTGAAGCGGCGCCCCGTTGCGATTGCTCGTCGCCGGCCGGTTTTAGGCGTTGACAGGCGGCTGCCCTCTCCCCATAAGTCCGCCCGCGCCTGCCGCCCTTCACAAAAGTGAAACAGGCGGCTGCGGCCGGCCTTCGGGCCAGCCTGCGGCAAGGCGGGGGAATGTCCCGAGCGGCAAAGGGGGCGGACTGTAAATCCGCTGGCTATGCCTTCGTAGGTTCGAGTCCTACTTCCCCCACCACCTTGCTCCTCCCGGCGCGGAGGTCACGTGATCGGCCGGCTTTGGTGCCGCGGCGCGCGAAAACGGGCCGCTCAGAGCGCCGCCACCATCTCCGTCAGCCTGGCGACCGTGTTGATGTTCCGCCCGGTACCCTGCGCGGCGGCCGGGATCCTGAGCTTCGACCGGCCCATGCCCGCGCCGTAGGCGACATAGATTTCGCGCGTGCCGAGGCGCAGCTCCTCGTCGTCGCGGCCACGGACATGGTCGAGCGCATCGGCCGGCGGCGGCACATCGAGGAAGATGGCGAGCGTCCGGTTCGGCGGATGGTCCGGGAAGGGATTGTGCCGCAGCACCGCGGCCATCTCGCCGGCGGTCCGCACGATCACGCCGACCGGCTTGCCGGCATAGTCGCGCAGCCGGCTTTCCAGCGCCGCCTTCACCTGCTCGGCGCCGGCCTGCGTGCCGAACACGACATTGCCGCTCGCAATGTAGGTTTCGACGCGCTCGAAGCCCTCGGCCTCGCACATCGCCTTCAGATCCGACATTGCGAGCTTGCCGGTACCACCGACATTCACCGCTCGCAGCAGGGCGACATAGCCGGGCATCTCGTCCTCGCTCCTCGATCGGCGGAGGCTATTCCGGAAAGCGCGGCCGGAACAGAGCCCGCCCGTGGGGCAGGTGGGGGCTCGAATTTCCCTCTCGCGCCCCCAAATGGGGGCAGCCGGCCGGCGCCGCTTCGCTAGGCTTGCCTCGGGGAAGGATCATGGGGATCGCGCTTTTCAGCACTGCCGTGGCTGCGGCCGGCGCCCTCGCCTTCGGGACGCTGGCGGGCGGGGCGGCACTCGGCCTGTTCACCGGCGCGGCCATCTGGCTCGGCAAGCTGGCCTTGAGCGACGGTTGAGGCCGCCTCTCGGGCGCCACCTCACTAGGCGCGCTCGCTTTCCGCGCCATGACGGGTTGACACCTGCCGGCCGGATGCGGAATTTGGCGGCCCGGCGCGGGTGTAGCTCAATGGTAGAGCAGCAGCCTTCCAAGCTGAATACGAGGGTTCGATTCCCTTCACCCGCTCCAGTCATCTCGAACAGCTGACGTTTCCGCTCCGGCTTTCCCGGGCCCGATCGGCTTGGAACGCCGGCCTTCATCCTGATCCGGATCCTGTCGCGCCCGCCGGCTTGTAGCGCCGCCGGCCGCGGCCCCCTGCCCGCCGGCTCCTTGATTCGCCCGTGCGCCGCGGGGCAGGGCGGGCCCGCTCCCCTCGCCGGCGTCCCGGCATGCGGCGGCGGAGCCAGGCTGCCGGGATTATGACCATTTCGGGGTTTTCGGCGGTGACGCGGAACCCTGCTGTCTCCCTCCGGGTTTTGTTGCCGAGCCGGCAAATCAATCAGGAGAACACCATGAAGACGCTCGCCTTGGCAGCTCTGCTCGCCGCGCTGCCCGCTTTCGCCATGGCGCAGACCCCGCAGCCCTCGCCGCGCAGCGGCACGGGCGGCACCATCACGACCGACACCGGGCGCGCCGCCGCCCCGAACGCACCCGGGCAGCAGATGCAATCGAAGGGCAGCGTATCCGGGGAGCCGGGCGCTTCCGGCTATGCGCCGGGCCACAAGATGCAGGCCCGCGGCAGCATGAAGGGCAAGCCCGGAGCCTCCGGCTACGCGCCGGGACAGAAGAAGACCACGCAGCGCTGAAAGCCCGACGGAGCGCGAACCGGCCCGGTCTGCCGAAAGGCGATCGGGCCGCTTTCGTTGCAGCCGCCTCGTGCGCGGCGCCGCTGGGGCCGGGCCGCGGTCCTTGCGAGGGCATGCTGCGAAAAAGTGGCAACGGCTTTTCGCAGCGAGCATGCTTTAAACTCTTAGAATCGATCACGTTATCTGCATCGGGACGATTCCGTCCAAAGGCAGCGTGATCTAGGCTCGCGGGCATGAATCGGCTCGGATCGCCCGGAGACATCACATGCCCAAGCTCTGCAAATTCACCTCGCCCAGCGACGGCAAGCCGGTCTACGTCAATCCCGAGCAGGTCTGCGTCGTCTACACCTTCAAGGGCCAGCCGCCCGATACCATCATCGCCTTCCGCAAGGACTTCCAGCTCGGCGTCCGGGAAAGCCTGGAGGAGACCGTCCGCATCCTAGAGGACGCGGCGGGCGACGAAGCGCGCTGACGATTCGGGCCGGGCGCCTCCCCATCGCGGCCGGATTGTCGCCCCAAAGCAGCCATCCGGCGCTTTCATCCTCGCCCTATGAGGATCATCGCCGCATCTGCTCTCACCCTGGCTCTCGGTGCTTGCGTGAGCACGCCGGACCCGATCGTCGAGGATCGCTCGCGCTGCGACGCCTATGGCTTCCAGCGTGGCACCGACGCCTACGCCAACTGCGTGATGACGCAGGACCGCGACCGCGAGCGCCGCTATGAGCGGCGGGTCGAGCGGCGATCGTATCAGGCCGAAGAGGAATAGCCGGTCACCGCCGGCGGCTGGCTGCCGGCCTCCGCAAAAAACAAAATGCTGCGCCTGCTCGCCAGGATTGCGGCGCGTCCTTCGACGCGCACCGCGCCAGGGAGATCGTTCCTGTCGTCGCGCGTCGCCGGATCGGCGCGAAACCTGCCGCCATGCGCGGCTTGCAGCCCGTGCCGGAGCCGCACCGGTTGGGCTTTGCCGCGAACCCCGCTATCTCATCGCTCGGCCGCAGCCCGGCCTCGCCGTTTCGCCGACAAGGGGACTGGCAGAGCGATGATCCTCGACGAGCGCACCTACGCCATCAAGCCCGCGCATGTGCGCGACTATCTCGATCTCTACGTCGCCGAGGGGATGGACCTGCAGATCTCCCATCTCGGCCATCTGATCGGCTGGTTCACCACCGATACGGGCGTGGTCAACGAGGTCGTCCACATGTGGCGCTTCGAGGATGCCGGCGATCGCGAGCGCCGGCGCGCCGCGATGGAGGCTGACCCGCGCTGGCAGGCCTTTCGCGCCAAGGCGGCGCCCTATGTGCTCGAGATGCGCAGCCGGATTCTCAGGCCGACGCATTTCTCGCCGCTGCGCTAGACCGGTGCGGGGCGCCGCCATGGCCGCTGCGCCGACCCGGCCCTCCGTCCGGCCGCGAGGCGAGCGCGGATTCGCGCTGCTCGTCACCGGCCTCGAATGGTTCGGCGCGGCGATCCTCGCCCTGCTCTTCCTCGTGGTCATCGCCGCCGTCATCCGCCGCTATCTCGCCGGTGGCGGCCTCGTCTGGTCGGACGAGCTCGCGATCTGGCTCAATGTCGCGCTGGTCGCCGTCGGCGCGCCGCTCGCGGCGACGAGCACGCTCGCCATGCGGCTCGATGTCGTTGTCAACCTGCTGCCGGGGCCGGGCCGGCGGGTCGCCGCGGTGCTGGCCGAGGCGATCGCCGTTCATGGCGCGCTGGTGCTGGCCCTCGGCGGCGCCGGCGTCGCGGCGCTGGTCGGCGGCACCTCGACCGTGCTCGGCCTGCCGGAGAGCCTGCGCTTCGCCATGTTCGCGCTCGGCGGCGGGCTGACGCTCGTCGTCGTGCTCTGGCGCGCCGCACTCGCGCAGTCCTGGCCTACGGCGCTCGCCGCGCTCGTGCTCGGCGCCGGACTCTATGCCCTTGCCCAGAGCGCGACGGGGCTCTTCGTCGAAACGCCCAGCCTGGTCGCCGGGCTCGCCGCCGGGGCAGGGCTCCTGCTCGGCGCGCCGCTGCCTTTCGCGCTCATCGCCGGCGTCTCGCTCTCCGGCGCCTTCGGCGGCCTCTTGCCGGAGCCGGCCATCGTCCAGAACACGGTGGCCGGCGTCTCGAAATTCCTGCTGCTGGCGATCCCCTTCTTCCTGCTCGCCGGCGAACTCCTGACCGCGGGCGGTCTCGCCGAGCGGCTGGTGCGCTTCGCCGCGGCCCTGGTCGGGCATCTGCGGGCCGGGCTGGCGCAGACCGCGCTGGTCGCCAGCGTGCTGTTCTCGGGCGCCTCCGGCTCCTCGGTCGCCAATGCTGCCTTCGGCGCCAAGGTGATGGCGCCGGCCCTTGTCGCGCGCGGCTATCCGCCGGCCAATGCCGCAGCGATCGTCGCCGGCGTCGCCATGCTCGACAACATCATCCCGCCCTCGATCGCCTTCCTGATCCTGGCGGCGGCGACGAATCTCTCGGTCGGCTCGCTCCTGGTCGGCGGCTTCGTCGCGGGGGCGGTGCTGACGGCGGCGCTCGCCATCGGCATCCATCTCAGCGTCCGCGAGGTCGTCGAATCCGCGCCGCGCGCCAGCAATGCCGAGCGGGCGCGGGCCTTCCTCGGGGCGCTGCCGGCGATCGGGCTCGGCATCGTCGTCGTGGTCGGGATCCGCTTCGGCGTCGTCACGGTGACGGAGGCTTCCGCGCTCGCCGTCGCCTATGCGCTCGTCGCCTGCCTGCTGCTGCGCAGCCTGAATGCCGGCACCGTGCTGGCCTCGCTGCGCAAGGCGGCGGGGGAGGCGGCCGCCGTCGGCCTCCTGATCGGCGCCTCGGCCCCTTTCGCCTTCCTGCTCGCGGTCGACCGCGTCTCGGAGCAGACCGCCTCGCTGGTGACGGCGCTGGGCGGCGGGCCGCTGGCGGTGATGCTGCTCTCCAATCTCGTCCTGCTGGTCGCCGGCCTCGTCCTCGACATCGGCGCGGCGATCCTGCTGCTCGCGCCCCTGCTGCTCCCGGCCGCCATCGCCGCCGGGCTCGACCCGGTCCAGTTCGGCGTCGTCCTCGTGGTCAACCTGATGATCCATGGGCTGACGCCGCCGCTCGGCATCCTCGTCTATGTCGCCAGCGGCATCATGCAGCTGCCGCCGGCTTCCGTGTTCCGGGCGGTGCTGCCGCTGCTGGCGAGCCTGCTCGCCGCGCTCTTCCTCCTCTGTCTTGCGGTGGCGGCCTGGCCGTCGCTACCTCTCTCCTTCAAGGAGCTGTTCCGATGATGTTGACCCGCCGCGCCTTCGCCGCCGCCACGCTCGCCGCGCCGGCCCTTCTCCCGGCGCGCGCCTTCGCCGCCGGCCGGCCGGTCACGGTCGCCTCGCTGCTCGGCGAGGACAAGCCGGAGACGAGGATCTGGCGCCGCGTCGCCGAGCAGCTCTCGCGGAGCGCGCCCGGCCGCTTCGACCTGCGCGTCGTGCCCAATGCCGCGCTCGGCGGCGAGAAGGAGGTCGCCGAGGGGTTGCGGCTCGGCTCGGTCCAGGCCTCGCTGTTCACGATCTCGGCCCTGTCGAGCTGGGTGCCGGACGGGCAGCTCCTCGATCTGCCCTTCCTGTTCCGCGGCCGCGAGCACCTCAAGCGGGTCCTCACCGGGCCGCTCGGCGAGGAGCTCAAGCGCAAATACGAGGCGCAGGGCTTCGTCGTGCTCGGCTTCATCAATTACGGGGCCCGCCATCTGCTCGCCAAGGAGCCGATCGCGACGCCGGCCAGAATCAAGGGCAAGCGCATCCGCGTGATCCAGAGCCCGCTGCATACCGAGCTCTGGTCCGGCTTCGGCGCCCATCCGACGCCGATCCCGATCCCCGAGACCTACAATGCGCTGAAGACCGGCGTGGTCGACTGCATGGACCTCACCAAGTCGGCCTATGTCGGCTTCAGGCTGCACGAGGTCGTGCCCTATCTGATCGAGACCGGCCATATCTGGGCCTCGGGCGTGGTGGCCGTCTCTGCGGGCTTCTGGAACGGCCTTCCGGCCGAGGACAGGGCGGCCCTCGCGGCCGCGGCCGCGGAAGCGGCGGGCTATTTCGACGAGCTCATCGTCGCCGACGAGGACGCCTCGATGGCGAAGGCCAGGGCCGAGGGCGGCAAGGTGGTGCAGGTCGAGGACCGCCCCGGCTGGGAGGCCGGCGCGCGCAAGGTCTGGGCCTCCTTCGCGCCGAAGCTCGGCGGGATCGAGAAGATCGAGGCGATCGCCAGCAGCGCATGAGGCTCGGCCTCCATCCAAACCTCGCACTGACTCCACAGGAGCGCCGTCCGCATGTCCGACCGTCCCGTCCTTCTCGTCACCGGCGGCAGCCGCGGCATCGGCGCCGCGATCTGCCGTCTCGCCGCCGCGCGCGGCTATGACGTCGCCGTCAACTACCAGGGCAATGCGCAGGCGGCGGCCGATGTCGTCGCCGCCTGCGGCCGGGCCGGGGCGAGGGCGGTCGCGATCCAGGGCGACATGGCGAACCTCGCCGATATCGCCCGCGTCTTCGCCGAGGCGAAGGCGGCGCTCGGGCCGCTGACCGCCGTCGTCAACAACGCCGCCATCACCGGCAGGAGCAGTCCGCTCGCCAAGGCCGATCCCCAGGTCATCCGCGCCTGCATCGACCTCAACGTCACCGGCGCCATCCTGGTGGCGCGCGAGGCGGCGCAGGCCCTGCTCGCCAACGAAGGCGCGAGGAACCGCGCCATCGTCAACATCTCCTCGATCGCCGCCGGGCTCGGTTCGCCGGGCGAATATGTCTGGTACGCGGCCTCGAAGGCTGCGGTCGATTCGATGACGATCGGCCTCGCGATCGAGCTCGCCCCGGCGGGCATCCGCGTCAACGCGGTGGCGCCGGGCATGACGCAGACGGACATCCATGAGCACTCGACCGGCGATGCCGGCCGCGTCGCCCGCATCGCGCCGACGATCCCGCTGAAGCGCGTCGCCGAGCCGGAGGAGATCGCCGAAGCGGTGCTGTTCGCGCTGTCCGAGGCCGCCTCCTACATGGTCGGCTCGATCGTCCGGGTCGGTGGCGGGCGATAGGTCGCTCCGGACGCTCAAACGACAGAATCGGCTGCGGGAACAGCCGCGGACGGCTGGAGCCGCGTCCCGTCCGTGCTAAATCGGCTGCCGCCCTGTTCAACCGGAAGCCGCCATGCGCGTCCTCTTCGTCCTGATCGCCTTCGGCATGGTCGCGGTGCCGGCGCTGCTCGCCCTGGCCCGCGGCGATCGGCCGCGCGGCCGGCGCATCCTCGATGCGCTCGTCGTCTTCCTGGCGCCGGCCTTCGCGCTCGGACTGATCCATGGCGTGCCGGAGCTCGACGGCAGGGCGCTGCAGCACCCGGTCGCCTGGACGACGCTCCGGCTCGTCCTGACCGGGCTCGCCCTGATCCTGCCCTGGTGCCTCTATGTCTGGCTGAACGGCCGGCGCTGATCTCCCGACGGACTTTTCCAAGATGACCGAACCCGCCCAGACCCCGCCGATCGACCATGCCTTCACCGGCGACCGCAAGGGTCCCGCCCATGACCCGACCTATGCCGGCGCGCTCTCCTTCATGCGCCGGCGCTACAGCAAGGACGTCGCCGGCTGCGACGCGGTGGTCTGGGGCGTGCCTTTCGACCTCGCCGTCTCGAACCGGCCCGGCACCCGCTTCGGGCCGCAGGCGATCCGCCGCGTCAGCGCGATCTTCGACGGCGACGCGCAATACCCTTCGCGCATCGACCCGTTCGAGACGCTCGCGGTGGTCGATTACGGCGACTGCCTGCTGCCGCGCAGCGACCTGCAGGGCTGCGCCCGGGCGATCGAGAGCGAGGCCGCGGCGATCATCGCCGGCGGCGCCCAGCTCGTCACGCTCGGCGGCGACCATTTCATCACCCTGCCGCTGCTGCGCGCCCATGTCGCCCGCCATGGCAGGCTCGCCATCGTCCAGTTCGACGCGCATCAGGACACCTGGGACGACGGCGTCGGCGCGGTCAGCCACGGCACCTTCGTGCTCGAGGCGGCGCGCGAGGGGCTGATCGACACCGAGCGCTCGATCCAGGTCGGCATCCGCACCGTCGCGCCGCGCGATTGCGGGATTGCGGTGCTCGACGCCTATGAGGCGCATCGCCTCGGCGTCGACGGCGTCGCGGCGCGGATCCGCGACAGGGTCGGGCAGGGGCCGGCCTATCTGACCTTCGACATCGACGCACTCGATCCCGCCTTCGCCCCCGGCACCGGCACTCCGGTCGCGGGCGGCTTCTCCTCGGCCGAAGCCTTGCGCCTGGTCTGGGCGATCCGCGAGCTCGACTTCCGCGGCATGGACGTGGTCGAGGTGTCGCCGCCTTACGACCATGCCGACGCGACGGCGATCGCCGGCGCCGCAGTGGCGCAGCATTATCTGCAGGCGCTGGCGCTGAAGAAGGCGGGTTGAATCGAATTCCGATGCGCTTGAATCATCCTGACAGGGATTGGCATCAAGCACTTCGAAACTCTGGACAAACCTGCTCGCCAACCGGAGACATCCATGCTGATCGTCTTCAGCGGACTTCCCGGAACCGGCAAGACGACGCTTGCCCGCCAACTCGCGGCGAGGCGATCGGCGGCCTATCTGCGTATCGACAGCATCGAGCATGCGCTTCGCACCGTGTCTCCCGACGGCGATGTCGGGCCGGCGGGCTATGTCGTCGCTCTCGCCGTCGCGGGCGGAAACCTTTCGCTCGGCATCGCCGTCGTGGCCGATTGCGTGAACCCGGTCGCCGAGAGCAGGGCGGCCTGGCGCGAGCTCGCTCGAAGCTCGGCCACGCCGCATCTCGATATCGAGGTCGTCTGTTCCGACAAGGCGGAGCATCGCCGCCGGGTCGAGCAGCGAAGCTCCGATATCCCGGGATTTGCCGTCCCGGACTGGGCTGCCGTGGAGACACATGACTATCAGCCCTGGACGAGCGACCGGCTGATCGTCGACACGGCCGTGCTTTCGGTCGAGGATGCCCTGTCCCTGATCGAGGGGCGGCTGGAGTCGCTGGTGGGCAGCGCCGATTGACAGGCGGCGAGGCAGGGAACATATAGCGCCCATGAGCATGAACCCGACCCGACGTCGCAACGAACAGGCCGCCCCGGCGCGCCCGCGATGACGCTCGGTTGACGTCCGAACGCCCGCGACCGCGCCCCGAGCGCGGTTTTTTTATGCCCGAAGCCGGCCAAGCAGTTTCGCCCGCCTCCACCAGCCATCTCGCGAGGGTCCGATGAGCCAGAACCTGAAATCCATCTTCATCGACGGCGAAGCCGGCACCACCGGGCTCGGCATCCGCGAGCGCCTCGCCGGCGTGCCGGAGGTGGTGGTGAAGAGCATCGACCCGGACAAGCGCAAGGATCCCGGCGCCCGCAAGGCGATGATGGCCGGCGTCGACCTCGTCGTGCTCTGCCTGCCCGACGATGCGGCGAAGGAGTCGGTCGCACTCGCCGACGAGCTCGGCACCGACGCGCCCAAGATCGTCGACGCCTCGACCGCGCACCGAGTCGCGCCGGGCTGGACCTATGGCTTCGCCGAGCTCGAGCCGGGCTTTGCCGCGAAGGTCGCCAACGCCAACCGCGTCGCCAATCCCGGCTGCTATCCGACCGGCGGCATCGCGCTGCTGCGTCCGCTCGTCGACGCCGGGCTGCTGCCGGCCGATTATCCCGTCACCGTCAACGCCGTCTCCGGCTATTCGGGCGGCGGCAAGAGCATGATCGAGGCCTATGAAGCGGGCACCGCGCCCGACTTCGAGCTCTACGGCCTCGGGCTCAAGCACAAGCACCTGCCGGAGCTGCAGGTCTACTCGCGGCTGGAGCGGCGGCCGATCTTCGTGCCCTCGGTCGGCAATTTCCGGCAGGGCATGCTGGTCTCGGTGCCGCTGCATCTCGACACGCTGCCCGGCAAGCCCAAGCCGGCCGATCTCGAGGCGGCGCTGGCGGAGCGCTATGCCGGCTCGCGCTATGTCGGCGTCCTGCCGGCGGAGGCGAGCGGAAAGCTCGAGCCGCAGGCGCTCAACGACACCAACAGGCTGGAGCTGCGCGTCTTCGGCAATGCCGATCTCGGCCAGGCCGTGCTCGTCGCCCGGCTCGACAATCTCGGTAAGGGCGCCTCCGGCGCCGCCGTCCAGAACATCCGCCTGATGCTCGGCCTGCCCGAGGCCTGACGCCGCTTCGCCGGCCGCCGCCTTCTGCCGCCTCGCCGGCGAAACGAGCGCTGCACCCCCCAAATGGGGGATGTCGCCGCTCGCGCTCGCGCTCATAGCTTGTGACAGCGGCTAGGGTAGGGGGCGATTCGATGCCGGGTTTCGATACGTTGGGCGCGCGTCTGGCGCGGAGCCGGCGCAGGCTGGAGCGCGAGCGCGCCGCTGCTGCGACGGCGGAGCGGCCGGGCGCGGCGGAGCAGGGGATCCCGGAGTGGAGCGCCACCGCTCCCGGCGTGCAGCCGGTCGCTTCCGCGAAGGTGATTGCGTTCAGGCGGCCGGACAGGCGCATCTGAGACTGACGCGGCCGCGCCAGGGCGTGGCCGCGGGCGCTGCCGGGGTTCGGGGTCGAACGGCCCCGGCAGCGTCTTTTCTCAGGCCGCGTAGGGCTTGAAGTGCTGCTTCTGCGTGCCGAGCCCTTCGATGCCGAGGGTCACGGTCTCGCCGCCCTTGAGGAAGCGCGGCGGCTTGAAGCCCAGCCCGACGCCGGGCGGGGTGCCGGTTGTGATGACGTCGCCCGGATCGAGCCGCATGAACTGGCTGATGTAGTGGACGAGATAGGCGGCGCCGAAGATCATCGTTTTGGTCGAGCCGTTCTGCACCCGCTCGCCATCGACCTCGAGCCACATCGACAGGTTCTGCACGTCCGCGATCTCGTCCGGAGTCACCAGCCAGGGGCCGAGCGGGCCGAAGGTCGGGCAGCCCTTGCCCTTGGCCCATTGTCCGCCGCGCTCGGTCTGGAATTCGCGCTCGGAGACGTCGTTGCAGACGCAGAAGCCGGCGATCGCCGCCATCGCGTCCTTCTCTTCGATGTAGGAGCCGCCATCGCCGATCACGATGGCGAGCTCGACTTCCCAGTCGGTCTTCTTCGAATTCCGGGGAATGATCACGTCGTCATTGGGGCCGACGATGCAGTTCGGCGCCTTGTTGAAGAGGATCGGTTCGGCCGGGATCGCCGCGCCGGTCTCGGCGGCATGGTCGGCGAAGTTGAGGCCGACGGCGATGAAGTTGCGGACGTCGCCGACGCAGGCGCCGATTCGCGGCGAGCCTTCGACCAGCGGCAGCGCCTCGGGCGACAGGGCCTTGAGCTTGGCGAGCGAGGCCTTCCTCAGCGCCGCCCCCGCGATGTCCGGCACATGCGCCGACAGGTCGCGCAGCTTGCCGGCAGCGTCGATCAGCCCGGGCTTTTCTTGGCCGAACGCGCCATAGCGAACCAGTTTCACGTCGTTTCCCCCTTTTCAATCGTTTCAAAGATGGATTCAGGCGAGCCCGAAGATGGCCGCGATCCTGTGCGGAGCGCCCGGTGGATGCAAGCCCGTCTGTACGCATGCCATGTCTGCGGGCAAGCCTGGAGTTGTGGCGCTTATGCAACGGTGCGCCTCAAACCGCGCTCCCTTCCCCAAGTCATCGCCGGGGCTATGCTGCGGCGCACAATGGCGAATTTTGCGATAGTTCTTATATAAACCATCCATTCCGTCGCCGGCTTGCGATCCGATCGCGCGAAACGGGTCGTTTTTGCGCGTTTCCGGCCATGTGCCCCCGGCGTGGACGCGGGGCGTGGCGATTTCGGGCGGATCGCGGCGGGATTGCGGCGGAAACCGGCTGACGGCATGGTTGCGGCAGATTCCACGCGGTCGCTTCGCCGCGACCGCCACAACAAGAACCTCAGCCTGGGGAAGACGCCGCGATGAAGAGCCTTCTGAAATTCACCGCCGCCGCCACGGTTTCGCTCTCGGCGCTGCTGGCGGCCGGCGCGGCGTCCGCGAGCTCCTTCGCGATCCGTTCGGGGCAGAGCGCCGAAGGTCTCGGCATGTCCTATGCCGGCGCCGCCTCGGGCGGCATCGGCATGGGGTCGATGGCCTGGAACCCGGCGACCATCACCATGTTCCCCGGCCGCAACAGCCAGTGGAACTTCACCTACATCTATGCGAATGCGAGCTATGATCCGACCTCGGTGAGCCGGCTCGGCTCGCCTTTCGGCCCGGCGAACCCGCTGCAGAACGGCACCGGCGACATCGGCGGCAATGGCGGCTTCGTGCCGGCGTCCTACTCGGCCTGGCAGCTCACCGACCGCTTCTGGATCGGCCTCACCACCGGCGCGCCCTATGGTCTGCGCTCGAAGGCCGACAATCAGGCGCATGCCGCTCAGGTCTATGGCCGCTCCGCCAAGGTCCAGACGATCAATGTCGCGCCGACGGTCGGCTACCAGGTCACCGACTGGCTCTCGATCGGCGCCGCGGTGCAGGTCCAGTGGCTGAACGCGTCGCTCAAGACCGCGTCCGGTATCGCTCCGACCGCCGCGCCCGTCATCATCGAGGGCGACACCATCGATCTCGGCTATCGTTTCGGTATCAACCTGACGCCGTTCAAGGGCACCAATATCGGCATCGCCTACCGCTCGCCGGTGCGCCAGACGCTCGACGGCACCTTCCGGACCCCGCTCGGCGTCGTTCCGGTCAAGGCCAACCTCAACCTGCCGGATTCGGTCGTGTTCGGCGTCTCGCAGGAGATCAACGAGCAATGGCAGGTCCATGCCGGTGTCGAATGGACCAACTGGAGCAAGTTCCGCAACATCCCCGTCGTCAGCAAGCTCAGCGGCCTGCCGGTGACCAGCCTGAACTTCCAGTATGACGACGCCTGGTTCTTCTCGGCCGGCGCGGAGTACAAGTACAGCCGCGACCTGACCCTGCGCGCCGGCGTCGGCTACGAGCTCTCGGCGGTCAATGACCGCAACCGGACGATCTTCATCTCCGACAACGACCGGCTCTGGCTGTCGGCGGGCGGCAGCTACCAGGTCACCGACAAGCTCAAGCTGGATCTCGGCTACACCTATATCCACGTCAAGCAGGCTGCGGTGAACTACACCGGCGCGCATCCGCAGCAGCAGGCGGTGTTCTACACGGCCGAGGCCAAGCCCTACATCCACATCGTCTCGGCCGGCCTGACCTATCGCTGGGACAATCCGGCGGAGACGATCCCGGTCCGTCCGGTCGTCCGCAAGAACTGAGCGGCTCCGTTCGCGAGCTGGAAGGCCGGCCTTCGGGCCGGCTTTCTGCTGAAGCGGGCCGGGCCGCATTCCGCCGGGCGCTGGCCACGCCCCGGAATGGCGGCGAGACGGCGAGACGCCGCTGACCTACGCCTTGATCTTCACATAGCTGCCCGGCGCGTCCTCCAGCGCGGGCAGGGGGCCGTCGCCCGGAATGCGCGGCTTCACCCGCTTGGGCGCCTGCTTTTCCAGCCAGGCGAACCAATGCGGCCACCAGGAGCCCGGATGCTCCTGCGTCTTCGGCAGCCAGTCCTCGAAGGCGCCTTCCGGCTCGGGACCGGTCCAGAACTGATACTTCACCTTGTTCGGCGGGTTGACCACGCCGGCGATATGGCCGGAGCCGGCCATGACGTACTCGACGGGGCCGCCGAAGGTCTGCGAGCCGATGAACACCGATTTGGCCGGGGCGATATGATCCTCGCGCGTCGCCAGATTGTAGACCGGGATCCTCACCTTCTTGAGATCGAGCAGCTTGCCGCCGATCCGCATCTCGCCCTTGCTCAGCTTGTTCTCGAGATAGCAGTTGCGCAGGTAGAAGGAGTGGTTCGCCGCCGGCATCCGGGTCGAATCCGAATTCCAGTAGAGCAGGTCGAAAGGCGTCGGCGCCTTGCCCTTCAGGTAGTTGTTGACGGCATAGGACCAGATCAGGTCGTTCGGCCTGAGCATGTTGAAGGCGCCCGACATCCGCGCCCCGTCGAGATAGCCGCGCTCGGCCATCTGCTCCTCGACCGCGCGGATCTGGTCCTCGTCGACGAAGACCGAGAGTTCGCCGGCATGGCTGAAGTCGACCTGCGTCGTGAAGAACGTCGCGCTCGCGATGCGCTTGTCCCGGGTCGCGGCCATATAGGCCAGCGTCACGCCCAGCAGCGTGCCGCCGACGCAATAGCCGATGGCGGAGACCTGCTTCTCGCCGGTGACCGTCTCGATCGCGTCCAGGGCCGCGAAGATGCCCTCGCGCATATAGCTCTCGAAATCCTTCGCCGCGTGGCGATGGTCGGGGTTGACCCAGGAGATGCAGAACACGGTCAATCCCTGGGCGACGCACCAGCGGATGAAGCTCTTCTCCGGGTTGAGGTCGAGAATGTAGAACTTGTTGATCCAGGGCGGCACGATCAGCAGCGGCCGCTTCAGCACCGTCTCGGTCGCCGGGGCATACTGGATCAGCTCGATGATGTCGTTGCGGTAGATGACCTTGCCGGGCGTCGTCGCGATGTTGACGCCGATCTGGAAGGCGCCGGGGTCGGACTGCCGGATCTTCAGCTCGCCGCCGCCGGCCTCGATGTCCTCGGCCAGCATCCTCATGCCGCGCACCAGATTCTCGCCGCTCTGCGCCATGGTCTCGCGCAGCAGCTCGGGATTGGTGGCGACGAAGTTCGACGGCGCCAGCGCCCCTGCGATCTGCTTGACGTAGAAGCGGGCCTTGTTGCGCGTGTGGGGGTCGAGGTCCTCGGCCTGCTCGACCATGCCTTCGGCCCAGCGCGTGGTCAGGAGATAGGCCTGCTTGACGAAATCGAAGACCGGATGGCTGCTCCATTCGGGATCGGCGAAGCGGGCGTCGCGCTTGTCGGGGGTGATCACGGGCGCGACCTCCTCGCCGCCGAGGCGCTTCAGCGTCGCGCTCCACAGGCTGAGGAAATCGCTGGTGATCGCGCCCTGGGCCTCGATGATCTTCTGCGGGTCGTTGATCCAGCGCTCGGCGACGCGGCCGAGCACCTTGACCATCTCGCTCGCCTCGTCGGCCTGCCCGGTCTTGGCCTCGCCGCGCTCGATCGGCTTCAGATAGGCCGCGGTCACCTTGCCGGCCTGCTCGACCAGCTTGCCCATGTTCTGCGCCATGGCGTCGAAATCGGGGATCGAGGGCAGATCCGCCAACGACGCGTCGACCGGCTTGTTGCCGGTTTTGTCCTTGTCGTCGCCAGGCGGACACATGATGACGCTCCCTCGTCGCCTCGGGGAGTTGCATTCCCCATTTTGGACCCATTAAGGACCTAGCCGATATGGGTGACAAAGGAAATTTGCGAAAGCAGGGCGATGGCTGACGGGCGCTCCCAATTTCCGCCGAAAGCGGCGGGCCTCCTCCTGCTCGCCGGGCTCGCGCTCGGCGGCTGCGAGGCCACGCGCGGCGTTGCCGAGATCACCGACCTCGCCACGAAGCCCGGCGAGCCCAAGCCCTTCGTGGTCGAGACCCGGCCGCAGGATCCGAAATACATTCCGATCGGCACCACCGTCTCGCGCGAGGCCAAGCGCAAGACCGTCGACGAATTCAAGAAGCTCGAAGCCGAACTCGAGGCCAAGCGGATCTCGAACGAGGCCGCCGGCTCGCAGGCCCAGGCACTCGGCAAGACGCCGCCGCCGGCGCCCCCGCCGCTACCGAAGGAGTGACGTGGCGGCCGGCCGCTGCAGCTTCGGCTCCGTCCCGGCGCTCATGGTCCTGCTCCGCAGGGGCGATTCGCCCCGCGCCCTTCGCTTTGCCATCCCGATCTCTCCCTGCCGCACGACCGCCCGGCGCCGGAGGCGCAGCCCGCGCATCGCGGCACGCTCGTCCTCTTCCGCGCGGTCAGCCAGCCCTCCCAGCCTCCATCCTGGGACGCCTTCTGACGAGGCTTTCGCGACTTTCGACGAATCTTGCGTTTTTTGCGCTGTCGGGACGAAAGTTGCGGTGCTAAGGCATCGCAGCGCAAGAATGTGATTTGTCGCGCCGGCGGCGCGGCGATCAGCAGGGACCTGTTCTCGACATGACCGATTTTCACCGCATCAAACGCCTGCCGCCTTACGTTTTCGAACAGGTCAACAAGATCAAGGCCGCCGAGCGGGCCAAGGGCGTCGACATCGTCGATCTCGGCATGGGCAATCCCGACCTGCCGGCGCCGAAGCATGTCATCGAGAAGCTGGTCGAGACCGCCGGCAAGCCGCGGACCGACCGCTATTCCGCCTCGAAGGGCATCGCCGGCCTGCGCCGCGCCCAGGCGAATTATTACGGGCGCCGCTTCGGCGTGACGCTCAATCCCGAGACGCAGGTCGTCGCCACGCTCGGCTCGAAGGAGGGCTTCGCCAACATGGCGCAGGCCATCACCGGCCCGGGCGACGTCGTGCTCGTGCCCAATCCGAGCTATCCGATCCACGCCTTCGGCTTCCTGATGGCGGGCGGCGTCATCCGCTCCGTCCCGGCCGAGCCAACGCCGGCCTTCTTCCCGGCCCTGGAGCGGGCGATGGCGCATTCGGTGCCGAAGCCGATCGCGCTCGTCACCTGCTATCCGGCGAACCCGACCGCCTACACCGCCTCGCTCGACTTCTATCGCGACCTCGTCGCCTTCGCGAAGCGGCACGAGCTGATCCTGCTCTCCGATCTCGCCTATGCCGAGGTCTATTTCGACGAGAACGGCCCGCCGCCCTCGATGCTGCAGGTGCCGGGTGCGATCGACGTCGCCGTCGAGTTCACCTCGATGTCGAAGACCTTCTCCATGGCCGGCTGGCGCATGGGCTTCGCCGTCGGGAATGAGCGGCTGCTGGCGGCGCTGGCGCGGGTGAAGTCCTATCTCGACTACGGCGCCTATACGCCGATTCAGGTCGCTGCGGCGGCGGCGCTGAACGGCCCGGACGACTGCATCCGCGAGATGCGCGAGACCTACCGCCGGCGCCGCGACGCGCTGGTCGAGAGTTTCGGCAAGGCCGGCTGGGACTTCCCGGCGCCGCAGGCCTCGATGTTCGCCTGGGTGCCGATTCCCGAGAAGTTCCGCCATCTCGGCTCGCTGGAGTTCTCCAAGCTGCTGATCGAGAAGGCCGAGGTCGCGGTCGCGCCGGGCATCGGCTTCGGCGAGCACGGCGACGATTTCGTCCGGATCGCCATCGTCGAGAACGAGCAGCGCATCCGCCAGGCGGCGCGCAATGTCGGCCGCTTCCTGAAGAGCGCCGACGCGACCCTGCACAACGTCATCCAGATGCCGAAGGCGGGGTAGGGGCGGAAGCTCCCCTCTGTCGTCATTGCGAGCGTAGCGAAGCAACCCGGAAGATTCCGCTCTGCGGCTCCTGGATTGCTTCGTCGCTGTGCTCCTCGCAATGACGCTGGGCGGTGTTGCGCGCCGGCACTGGACCGGATCGCCGAAACATGGGAACCCAGGCGGCGGGCGGATAGCAGGGGCGAAGGCGCATCATGGGCTCGAAGGGCCGGTGGATCGGGATCGTATTCGGCCTGTTCGCGCTGGTCTGCCTGTTCGCGACCTATGATTTCTCGCGCGGCCGCACCACCGACACCGACTCGGCCCTGATCGCCGAGGTGCTGACCGCCTCTCGCGCCAAGGAATGCGGCCGCGACGCCACCGAGATCGCCGCCAGGTATTTCCCGGTCGGCATGGGCCGTGCCGAGGCCGAGCAGCTGCTGGCGCAGACCGTGATCCGGGCGCCGAAGCCCTGGTTCTGGACCCCGATCGACGAGAATTCGACGGCGGCCGACGGGGACAGCATCGAGGCGCTGCGCACCATCAAGATCACGGCCTTCGGCAACCAGTTGCTGCGGCTCTATCTCGGCTTCGAGGGCGGCAAGCTCAACAAGCTCGCCGCCGAGGTCGTCTGTCGGTTCGAGTGAGGCCTGCGACTCGGGCGAGGGCGGTCGCAGCGGCTCATGGGCGGGCACCTCCGCATTGCCTCAATCGGGCCTTTCCGGACAGGTTCCCTCCACCCCTTCGCCGTTGACTCCCTGCGCGCCTCATGCGACCCCGCCGCTCATGACCATGCACGCTGCTCCCTCCGAGATCAGGCCCCTGCGCGTCGGCATCGCCGGCCTGGGGACAGTCGGCGCGTCCGTCGCGGGCATTCTCAAACGCCAGGAGAACGTGCTCGCCGCCCGCTGCGGCCGGCCGATCCGGGTGACGGCGGTCTCGGCGCGCGACCGCAACCGCGACCGCGGCATCGACCTGTCCGGCCTCGCCTGGTTCGACGATCCGGTGGCGCTCGCCGCGTCCCCCGAGATCGATTGCCTGGTCGAGCTGATCGGCGGCTCCGAGGGGCCGGCCAGGCGGGCCGTCGAGGCGGCGCTCTCCGCCGGCAAGCCCGTGGTGACCGCCAACAAGGCCCTGCTCGCCGCCCACGGCCTGGCGCTTGCCGAGCTCGCCGAGGCCAAGGGCGCGGCGCTCGCCTTCGAGGCGTCCTCCGCCGGCGGCATCCCGGTGGTGAAGACGCTGCGCGAGGCGCTGTCCGGCAACAACGTCACCCGGCTCTACGGCATCCTCAACGGCACCTGCAATTACATCCTCTCGCGCATGGAGCTGGAGGGGCTGACCTTCGAGGCCTGCCTGAAGGACGCGCAGCGTCTCGGCTATGCCGAGGCGGACCCGACCTTCGACGTCGAGGGCTACGACACCGCCCACAAGCTCGCCATCCTGACCAGCCTCGCATTCGGGACGAAGATCGACGCCGAAGCGATTCATGTCGAAGGCATTTCCTCGATCGCGCCGCTCGACCTGAAGATGGCGGACGAGCTCGGCTACCGGATCAAGCTGCTCGGCGTCGCCGAACGCACCAAGACCGGCATCGAGCAGCGCGTGCACCCGACCATGGTGCCGAAATCCTCCGCGATCGCGCAGGTGATGGGCGTCACCAACGCGGTGACGATCGACGCCGACGCGGTGCGCGAGATCACCCTCGTCGGCCCCGGCGCCGGCGGCGGGCCGACCGCCTCGGCCGTGATCGCCGACATCGCCGACATCGCCCGCGGCACCGCCGGGCTGCCCTTCGGCATGCCGGTCGCCCGCCTGGAGCAGCCGGCGCGGGCGCCGATGCAGCGCCATGAGGGCGGCTATTACATCCGCCTCGCCGTCGCCGACCGTCCCGGCGCGGCAGCGGCCATCGCGACCCGCATGGCCGAGGCCGACATCTCGCTCGAGAGCATCGTCCAGCGCCGCTCCGAGATCGCCGCCCAGCGCGATCCCGGCGGGCGCTCCGGCGCGCCGGTTCCGGTCGTGCTGATCACCTATGCCACCAGCGAGCAGGCGATCCGCGGCGCTCTGGAGAAGGTCGGCGCCGACGGGCACATCTCCGAAGCGCCGCAAGTCATCCGCATCGAGAGGGAATGAGCATGGCAGGCGCGGTCTTCCCCGGCTTCGCCATGTCTTCGCCTGTCGGCTCGTCATTTGCCTCGGCCATCCGCTAATCGCGTTCAGGGAGTCCCCATGTCCGAAGATCTCCGCATCTCGCCCGATCAGATCATCGAGCGCTATCTCTCGATGGAGCTGGTCCGCGTCACCGAGCGCGCCGCCGTCTCCGCCGCGCGCTGGCGCGGCCACGGCAACGAGAAGGCGGCCGACCAGGCGGCGGTCGACGCGATGCGGCGCGAGCTCAACCGTCTGCCGATCGACGGCGAGATCGTCATCGGCGAGGGCGAGCGCGACGAGGCGCCGATGCTCTTCATCGGCGAGAAGGTCGGCCTCGGAACCGGCCCCAAGGTCCATATCGCCGTCGATCCGCTCGAGGGCACGACGCTCTGCGCCAAGGACATGCCCGGCTCGATCGCGGTGATGGCGATGGCTGGCGCCGGCCAGCTGCTCTACGCGCCTGACGTCTACATGGACAAGATCGCGATCGGCCCGGGCTATCCGCAGGGCGTCATCGATCTCGACGCCAGCCCGGCCGACAACGTCAACGCGCTCGCCCGCGCCAAGGGCGTCAAGCCGCATGAGATCTCGACGCTGATCATGGACCGGCCCCGCCATGCCAAGCTGATCGAGGAGGTCCGCAAGACCGGCGCCTCGATCCGCCTGATCACCGATGGCGACGTCGCCGGCGTGATCTTCTGCACCGAGCCGGAGAAGACCGGCATCGACCTCTATCTCGGCATCGGCGGCGCGCCGGAGGGCGTGCTCGCGGCGGCGGCGCTGCGCTGCGTCGGCGGCCAGATGCAGGGCCGCCTGATCCTCGACACCGAGGAGAAGCGCAAGCGCGCCGCGACCATGGGCGTCAAGGATCCCAACCACAAATACGACATGGCCGAGATGGCCTCGGGCGATGTCATCGTCAGCGCCACCGGCGTCACCGATGGCGGCATGCTTTCGGGCGTGCGCTTCGGGCCCGAGGTGATCGAGACCGAGACGATCGTCTATCGCTCGATCACCGGCACGGTGCGCCGCATCTATGGCGAGCACCGCGAATTCGCCAAGTTCAAGCTCGACTGACAGCGGCGCCGCCTGCCGGCGGCGCGTTCAGCGCGCCGTCATCACCGCGCGGGTGAAGCCCGGCTCGACGAAGGTCAGGCTGCCATCGGGCAGGCCGAGGATGCGGTCGATGGCGATGCCCTGGAACTGCAGGCGCCGGTCGAGCGCCTCGATCGCGGCGTCCTCCTCGGCGGTGCCGAGGGCGGCGAAGGTGCGCGCGACGGCGTCATAGGTGCTCGCGCCGAGATGCAGCACGATCTCGGCGGCGGCCTCGGGATCGGGCACGGAGAAGGTCCCTTCCGCCTTGCCCTGGGCGATGATCCTGGTGAGGACGGGCCGCATCACCGTGATCGAGGCGGCGTTGATCCGGTGGTAGAGCAGCAGGTTCTCCGGCCGGAAGACGACGTCGAAGGCCGCCCGGAACCTGGGTGCATCGGCCAGCTTCATGCTGCGTGAGCGCGCCAGGAAGCCGTTCAGCCGCTCCAGCGCGCCGAGCGCGGGATCGTCCAGGACGTCGCGGACGCGGGCGACGGCATCCTGCGCCAGCCGCGCGGTGATCGCCTCGAGCAGATCCTCCTTCGCCGTGAAATGGTGGTAGAAGCCGCCCTTGGAGATGCCGACCCTGGCGATCACGTCGTTGATGGTCGTGCGCTCGTAGCCACGCTCGAAGAACAGCGCCTGGGCGCCGTCGATGATCTCGGTCCTGCGATCCTGCGGGGGCTTCACGATGCGGGGCATGCACTTGCTCTGCTTGACGACCGACCGTCGGTCTGTAAAATGACCGACCGTCGGTCTCTGGCAATTCTGCGCGAGAGACCCTGCCGGCGCAACGTCTTCCGATCGGGATCGTCCCGGGTCGGGCCGCCGGCGCGACGCCTCCGATGGGGGATGCCGTGAAATTCGCCCGCCTTCTCCTCGCCGCCGCGGCCGTGCTCGTCGCCGGCGGCGCCTTCTGGTTCCTGACGAAGCCGGCGGCGGTCGTCACCGTCTCTCCCGGGCGCGGCGATGCGGCCGAGGTGGTCTATGCCACGGGCACGACCGAGCCGCGCAACTGGGCCAAGGTGACGGCGCTGGTGCGCGAGCGCATCGTCGAGCGCTGCGATTGCGAGGGCCGGCGGGTCGAGCAAGGCCAGATCCTGGCCCGGCTCGACAGCGCCCAGGCCGAGGCGACGCTCGCCGAGCTCAGGGCGCGCCAGAAGCTCGCCACCGCGGAGCACGACCGGCTCGCGGTCCTGGTCGAGCGCAATGTGATGAGCCAGCAGGCGCTCGACCGGGCCCGCAGCGAGATGGGGCAGGCCTCGGCGCTGATCGCCGGCCAGACCGCGCGTCTCGAGAACCATGTCCTCCGCGCCCCGATGCGCGGCACGGTGCTGCGCCGCGACGGCGAGATCGGCGAGATCGCCGAGCCCGGCGCCGTGTTGTTCTGGATCGGCGAGGCCAGGCCGCTGCGCATCGTCGCCGAGGTCAACGAGGAGGACATCCCGCAGGTCGAGCCCGGGCAGCGCGCCCTGATCCGGGCCGATGCCTTCCCGGGAAGGCCACTGGAGGGAACCGTCGAGAGCATCACCCCGAAAGGCGATCCGGTCGCCAAGACCTATCGCGTCTATGTCGCCCTGCCGGACGACACGCCGCTGCTGATCGGCATGACCGTCGAGCTCAACATCATCACGCGCGTGGCCCGCAACGCCTTGCTGCTGCCGGTCGCAGCCGTGCAGGGCAATGCCGTCTATGTCGCCGAGGGCGATCGCGCCCGCCGCCGCGAGCTCGCGATCGGCATTCGCGGCACCGGCGACATCGAGGTCCTGTCGGGCCTGCCGGAGCAGGCTCGCGTCATCGTGCCCTTTCCGGACAAGCTCGCCGACGGCGCCCGGATCAAGGTGCAGGGAGGCTGAGCCTTGCGGCTGATCCTCGCTCTGGCCCTGACGCATATCCGCGGACGCGGCCGGCAGACGCTGGTCGCGATCGCCGGCGTCGCGCTCGGCGTCGGCTTCTCCATCGCCATGGCGTCGCTGATGCAGGGCGGCGAGGATGATTTCGTGGCGCGGCTCGTCGACACCATGCCGCATGTCGACATCACCGACGACTATCGCACGGCGCGGCGCCAGCCGGCGCAGGACGCCTTCGCCGCGGTGCGGATCGCCGGGCTGCGGCCGAAGGAGGACCGGCGCGGCATCCTCAACCCGACGGAGGCGACCGCCATGCTCAGGGCCTGGGTGCCCGGCCGGCTCGCGGTCAGCCTGAAGACGCAAGGGGTGGTGCGCTATTCCGGGCGCGATGTCGGCATCGCCGTCATCGGCATCGAGCCACAGGCGGAGATGGGCGTCTCCTCGCTCGCCAAGGACTTCCGCCATGGCAGCTTCACCTCGCTGATCGCCGGCGGCAACAACATCGTGGTCGGCGACCGGCTGGCGCAGCGCCTCGGCGCCGAGCTCGGCACCACCGTCACCATGGTCTCCGCCACCGGCCAGAACCGCGCCTTCAAGATCGTCGGCCTGTTCCACACCGGCACGACGGCGCGCGACGAGGGCGAGGGCTATGTCCTGCTCAAGAACGCGCAGATCCTGAGCGAGCGCCCGAACGCGATCAACGAGATCAGGCTGAAGCTCGGTGATCCCGGCGCCGCGCCGCAGGTGGCGCGCCGGGCCGAGGCGCAGCTCGGCTACAAGGCGACGGCCTGGCAGGAGGCGAACGAGTCGCTGCTCGAGGCGCTCGTGATCCGCAACGTCATCATGTACACCGTCGTCGGCGCGATCCTGCTCGTCGCCGGCTTCGGCATCTTCAACATCATCTCGACCATCACCCACGAAAAGGCGCGCGACATCGCCATCCTGAAGTCGCTCGGCTTCACCGGGGCCGACATGCGCCGCCTCTTCCTCCTGGAAGGGCTGGCGCTCGGCGCCGGCGGCTCGCTGGTCGGCTGGGCGATCGGCTTCGGCCTGTGCCTCGCCCTGTCCCTGGTCCGGTTCGAATTGTCGGGCGCCGGCGTCGCCCAGGAGATCACCCGCCTGCCGCTGGCCTGGAGCATCTGGCACTATCTCGTCGCCGCCGGCTTCGCGCTGGTCTCGGCCGGCGTCGCCGGCTACCTGCCGGCGCGGCAGGCGGCGCGGCTCAACCCGGTCGACATCATCCGGGGCGCGACATGAGCGCGCTGCTCGAAACGAAGGGGCTGACCCGCGTCCTCCCGGCCGCCGTGCCGGTGACGCTGGTCGAGGACGTCACGCTGGCGATCGGCGCGGGCGAGTTCGTCGCGATCACCGGCCCCTCCGGCTCGGGCAAGTCCTCGCTGCTCTATCTGCTCGGCCTGCTCGACGAGCCGACCGGCGGCAGGCTCGCCATCGCCGGCCGGGACACGGCCGGGCTCGGCGAGCGCGAGCGCGCGGCGATCCGGCTGGCGACGCTCGGCTTCGTCTTCCAGTTCCATTTCCTGCTGCCGGAGTTCACGGTGCGCGAGAATGTCGAGATCCCGATGCGCCGCCTCGGCCGCCTCGACGGCGCCGCCAGGCGCGAGCGCTCCACCGAACTTCTCAGCGCCCTCGGCCTCGCCGACCATCTCGACAAGCGGCCTGACCAGCTCTCGGGCGGCCAGCGCCAGCGCGTCGCCGTCGCCCGCGCGCTCGCCAACGATCCGCCGCTGATCCTCGCCGACGAGCCGACCGGCAGCCTCGACAGCCGGAATTCCGAGCAGGTCTTTTCCATCCTCGACGCGCTGGTGCGCGAGCGCGGCAAGACGGTCGTCGCCGTCACCCACGACACCGACATGGCCGCCAGGGCGAGCCGCCGCATCCATCTGGTCGACGGCCGCCTGGCCGAGCCTTGAGCGCCTCCGGTCAGTCCTGCGCTTCCGGCTCGCTTCTGCGCCGGAAGCCCGTCGCCAGCACGTAGAGCTCGGAGGAATCGGCCCGGCTCGCCGCAGGCTTGATGTTGCGGACCTGCGTGAAGTCACGCTTGAGCTGCGCCAGCAGCCCGGCGGTGTCGCCGCCCTGGAACAGCTTGGCCAGGAAGAAGCCGCCCGGCGCCAATACGTCGTTGGCGAACTCCACCGCGGCTTCCGCGAGGCCGATGATCCGCAGATGGTCGGTCTTCTTGTGGCCGGTGGTGTTGGCGGCCATGTCGGACATCACGCCGTCGGCCTTGCCGCCGAGCTTCTCCATCAGCAGGGCAGGGGCTTCCTCGGCCATGAAATCGAGCTGGATCAGCTCGACATGCGGGATCGGGTCCACCGGCAGGAGATCGATGCCGACGATCCGGCCCTTGCCCTTGTCGAGCCCGATCTTGGCCCCCGCGACCTGGCACCAGCCGCCCGGCGCGCAGCCGAGATCGACGAGTTTCTGGCCCGGCTTCAGGAATTTGTAGCGCTCGTCCATCTCGGCGAGCTTGAAGGCGGCGCGCGAGCGATAGCCCATCTCGCGCGCCCGCTTGACATAGGGATCGTTGAGCTGGCGCTCGAGCCAGAGCTGCGAGGAGTGGCTGCGCTTGGCGGGCTTCTTGACCTTGACGCGCAGGTCGCGCGCGCCGCCGCCGCCGGATTTCGTCGTCGTCATTGTCGCCGGCGCCACCAGGCGCGATCCTCGTGCATCATCTTGAGCAGAATGCCTTCGCGCAGCCCGCGATCGGCGATGCGCACCTTCGGGCTCGGGAAGGCGCGCCTGATCGCCTCGAAGATGGCGCAGCCGGCGAGCACCAGATCGGCCCGCTCGCGGCCGATGCAGGCATTGGCCTGGCGCTGGGCATAGTCCATCGCGACGAGTTCGTCGATGACGCTGCAGATGTCGCGCTCGTGCATCCACAGCCCGTCGACCTGGCGCCGGTCATAGCGCGGCAGGCGCAGATGGATGCCGGCGACGGTGGTCACCGTGCCGGAGGTGCCGAGCAGGTGGAAATTGGGAGCGGCCCGCGCCGCCGCCGCCCTCTGCGCAAAAGGCCGCAACGCCTCGCCGCAATCGGCGACCATGCGTTCGAACTTCTCGCGCCCGACCTCGACGCCGCCATAGCGTTCCGCCACCGAGACCACGCCGATCGGCAGCGAGGCCCATTCGCGGATGCGCTGGGCCGGGTCGCGCCCGGCCTCGCGCCCGGCGAGCCAGACGATCTCGGTCGAGCCGCCGCCGATGTCGAAGACGATCACCGCGCCGGCCTCCGGCGCCGCCAGGGCGGCGCAGCCGGTCACCGCGAGCGAGGCCTCGGTCCTCTGGTCGACGATCTCGAGCGCGAGCCTCGCCTCCTCGCCGACGCGGCGGACGAAGTCGAGCCCGTTGGTCGCGGCCCGGCAGGCCTCGGTGGTGATCAGGCGCGCACGGGTCACGCCGCGATGGTCCATCTTGCTCTTGCAGACCTTCAGCGCCTCGACGGCGCGGTCCATCGCGTCCTCGCAGAGTCGGCCGCTGCTGCCGAGCCCTTCGCCGAGCCGCACGATGCGGGAGAAGGCGTCGACGACGCGAAAGCCGTGCTGCGCCGGCCGCGCGATCAGCAGGCGGCAATTGTTGGTGCCGAGATCGAGCGCGGCATAGGTGGCGGGAGGTTGCCGCTGCTGCGGCGCCGGAGCGAACCGAACCGCTGCCGGCGGCACGGACCGCTCGCCCGGTAGGGGGACCGCCGCCACGACGGGGCGGTCGGATTCCTGGCGGTCTTCGACCGTCACTTGCCAACCCTTCGCCGGCCGTGCCGCCGTGGCGACCGCCGGAGTCCAGCACGAGGCTGGAACGTTTCCATTCGAAGGGCAGCGTAACAACAGCATGGCGCGCCTGCCAAGCGGAACCTGTGGCGGAAACGCGGCGACGTGCGCCCGCGCTTGCCTGCGCCCGGCCTTCGCGGCAAAGCTCGGCGCCGGCCGGCCACGAAGCCGGGCAGCGAGCAAGGGGAGAAACGGCATGGCGGCGCGGCGCATGATCCTGGCGATCGACCAGGGCACCACATCCTCGCGCGCCATCCTGTTCGACGAGAACCTGCAGCCGGTCGCCACTGCCCAGCAGGAATTCCCGCAGCACTATCCCGCCTCCGGCTGGGTCGAGCACGAGGCGGAGGATCTCTGGGACAGCACGCTCTCGGTCTGCCGGCAGGCGCTGGCGCGGGCAGAGGCGCGGGCGGGGGAGGTCGCCGCGATCGGCATCACCAACCAGCGCGAGACCACCCTGGTCTGGGATCGCCGCACCGGGCAGGCGATCCACCGCGCCATCGTCTGGCAGGACCGGCGCACCGCTGAGCGCTGCACCGCGCTGGAGGCCGAGGGCCATGGCAGATTGGTGACCGAACGCACCGGCCTGCGCATCGATCCCTATTTCTCCGGCACCAAGATCGCCTGGATCCTCGACCATGTTCCCGGCGCGCGCGAGCGGGCCCGGCGCGGCGAGCTCGCCTTCGGCACTGTCGACAGCTTCCTGCTCTGGCGTCTGACCGGCGGGCGCGTCCACGCCACCGACGCGACCAATGCCTCGCGCACCCTGCTGTTCGACATCCACAAGGGGCAATGGGACGAGGACCTGCTGGCGCTGCTCGACATTCCCGCCGCGATGCTGCCGCAGGTGCGCGACTGCGCCGCCCATTTCGGCGACAGCGAGCCGGGGCTGCTCGGCGGCGCGATCGCGATTCGCGGCATCGCCGGCGACCAGCAGGCGGCGACCGTCGGCCAGGCCTGCTTCGAGCCCGGCATGCTGAAATCGACCTATGGCACCGGCTGCTTCGCCCTGCTCAACACCGGCACCCGGGCGGTCGCCTCGCGGAGCCGCCTGCTCTCGACCATCGCCTACCAGCTCGGGGGCGTGCGCCATTACGCGCTGGAAGGCTCGATCTTCATCGCCGGCGCCGCGGTGCAATGGCTGCGCGACGGCCTCGGCATCATCGAGAAGGCCTCCGACAGCGGCCCGCTCGCCGCCAATGCCGATCCGGGCCAGCAGGTCTATCTGGTGCCGGCCTTCACCGGCCTCGGCGCGCCGCATTGGGACGCCAAGGCCCGCGGCGCCATGTTCGGGCTCACCCGCAACACCGGCCCGCGCGAATTCGCCCGCGCCGCGCTCGATTCGGTCTGCTTCCAGACGCTCGACCTGCTCGAGGCGATGCGCTCCGACTGGCCGGAGGCGGAGGGGGCGCAGACGGTGCTGCGCGTCGATGGCGGCATGGTCGCCTCCGACTGGACGATGCAGCGCCTCGCCGACATCCTCGCCGCCCCGGTCGACCGGCCGCAGGTGCTGGAGACTACCGCCCTGGGAGCCGCCTATCTCGCCGGCCTCGATGCCGGGCTCCTGCCCGAGCCGGCCCGCTTCGCCGATCGCTGGCGGCTGGAGCGGCGATTCTCGCCCCGACTCGCCGAGGAGGCCCGCCGCAGCCTCGTCGCCGGCTGGCGCGACGCGGTCAGGCGCACGCTCAGCGGCGGCTGACGGTTTGCCGCGCCGACGCCCGCGCCGCATCGCGTCGGCGCTCATGCCGGAGCGTCCCGCGAGGCGCCGCGAACGCCTTGCATGTCGAAATCGTCACAGAAGGCTTGCAACCGGGCGCGAGGTTGTTTAGATCGCGCCCATCCGACGCGTCGCACCACAACGCGCCCGTTGGGGGATCGTCTAACGGTAGGACCCCAGACTCTGACTCTGGTTGTCTAGGTTCGAATCCTAGTCCCCCAGCCACTTTTCCTGAAGTAGCTGATTTCAAAGCGCTTCTTCTGCCCTCTCCGGGCCGGCAAAGCGATTTGCCCGCCCGGTTGCTACAAAGGGCACCGCTTTGGCGCGTCATCTCCGCAACCTCGTCCAGCGCAATCGGATCTTCCACTTCCGCCGTGTGATCCCGCTCGACCTCCGCCCGCGCTTCCGGCGCCGCGAGGTCACCTGCTCGCTGCGGACTTCCGAATTGCATCTCGCCGGGATCAGGGCGCGGGAGTTATATCTGGCGGCAGAATCGCTCCTCGAGGAAAGCCGCCGCGATCCCATGCTCTCGGACGACCAGCTCGCGGCAATCGTGCAGGACTATTACAATTACGTCCTCGAAGGAGAGGGGCGGTTTCGGCTTCAGACTGGCCCAATGCCGCCCGAGACGCGCGCGATGCGCGCAAAGTTCTTTCACGAGCTCGCCGCAGATACCAGGAATGCTCTCGGTGCCAACGACCTCTTCAGCGTTGGCCTTACGACTGAGGCGATGTTGCGGAAACATGGGCTCGCCGGCAAGGTCGATAAGGCCGAGCGTGCGCAAGTGGCCCAAGCTCTGATGAGAGGCGGGATTGATCTCGCGGAGGCGGTTCGGGCTCGCTATGAGGGCGATTTCAGTTTCGAGCCGCGCGACAAGCTGCTCACCCGCAAGATCGAGGCTTTGTTCACACAGCCGGCCGCAGGTGACGCTGCCCCCAGTTTTGTTCAGCGCTGAGTTCGTTTCTGGCGGTTATGAAGTGCTCCGCGTGGCAGACGCTAAGATTGCGCCAATGATGGCAATGATGGCAGAGCCGCCGAGAAGAGCCCATCCGCCTGCCGCCACAAGCGGTCCAGCCGCCGCCGTGCCGACGGCTCCGGCCACATAGTAGAGCAGCAGATAGACGTAATTCAGCACGCCCGAGCGGCCGGGATCGAGTCGGATGATATCGGCTTGGTTCGCGACCTGCGCGGCGAAGCACCCGGCATCAAAGACCGCGAGCGCCGGCGCGAAAAAGAGCGGCTGGCCGAGCGTCATGAGGAGTACGAGTGCTGATGCGGCGGCGGCCGCAAGGCCGGCAATCTTGATCCGCCGCGCGCCGAACCTGTCCGCCAGCTGTCCGGCTGCGGGTGTGACGAAAAGGCCCAAGAGTCCTGCAATGCTGTAGAGCCCGATCGCATCGGCGCTCAGAGACCATGGCGGCTGCGCCAATGAGAGCGCGAGCCCCACCCATATAGCGTTGAAGGCAAAGAACCAGAGCATACCGGCTGCCGCCGACAAGCGGAGCTGCGGATACTGGGCCAAAAGTCCCGGCATCGTACGTAAGGTGAAGAAATAGTTCCAAGCCGCATGTGGCTGGCGGTCCGGCAATCGCCGCGCCATTGTCAGAGCGGCGATGCAACAGGCACCGGCGAAGCACAGCAGCATGGCCCGCCACCCGACCCATGTCGTCAGCAGGCCGCCTACGAACCTGGACAAGAGAATTCCCGCCGATATACCCGCGGAGACAAGACCCATCTGCCTCCCTCGATCGGCCGCTCCTGCGAACTTGCCGACAATGGCATTCGCCTGCGCCGCGACCGTGGTCGTTGCGCCGACGAGAACGAGACAGACAAGCAGAAGCCCCGCGCTCGGCACCGCCGAGGCGGCCGTGAGCGCTGCGGCCAATGCGATGAGTTGGCCCGGGATCAGTCGATGCGGGTTCACGTGGTCGGCCAGCGGCACGAGCAGCGCCAGACCCACGAGATATCCGAGCATCACGCCGGCAACCGTCAGGCTGATCGCACTTGGCGTGGCGCCCAGGTCCTGCGCGATCGCGCCGAGGCTCGGCTGGATCGCATAGTTGTTTGCGATCGCTCCGCCGGCTGTGATCGCCAGCAGGACGACCACGCCGGCCGAAAGCGGCTTCTCGCAACGGTCGGATGCATTCGTCACGCCGCCCTCCGCACAGCGATGGCCTCGACCTCCACGAGGATCGTGTCCTCCACGAACGGTAGCGCATGCACCAGCGAAAACGCCGGACGAATCGCGTTGTATGCTTCACCATGGGCGCGCGCCGCGTCCTGCCAATGCTCGAAATCGGCGACCACAAGCCGGCTCTGCACGACGTCGGCCATGGCGAAACCATTGTCCGTCAAAACCTTTTCGATCGTGGCGAGAGCGTCCTTGGTCTGCGCGTAGACGTCGGGACCCTGGCCTGCCGTCCCCGAGATGTAGATCGTGTCGTCCACGATGACGGCCCGCGAATAGCCGACTTTCGGCTCCCACGCGGAGCCAGTGCTGATGAGGGTGCGCATGAATGATCTCTTATACTACTGCGGTAGTTGTTGTCATTCGTGCCGCCTACCACCATAGTAGTCAATAACGTCAAGCCCCCTTTTCAGAGAGGCCGCCGTGCGTATCGATGCGGTCGGTCTGAGTGCCATGGCCGTCGATCCTGAACTGATCAACACCCTCACCCGCCTTGGGTTTTCGCAATATGAGGCGCAGGCATATATTGCGCTGGTCGGTCAGGGTGCGCTGACCGGCGCCGAGGTCAGCCGTGGTGCGGGCGTGCCTCCGTCGAAGATTTACGAGACGCTTGCCCGGCTGGAGACCAAGGGCGCGGTTCTGGTCAACCGTTCCGAACCGGTGCGCTACAGCGCGGTGCCGCATGCCGACCTGCTGGCCGTGGCGCGTTCACGCTTCGAGGCCGATGTCTTTACCGCCAAGGAGAAGCTCGACCGCCTGCCCGTCCAGGAGGAGCCAGGCCTCGTCTGGTCGCTGCGCAGCCGACAGGCGATCGTGCAGGCCTTCGCACGCGTCACAACCGAAGCCAAGCGCGGCATCTTTGCCGGCGTCTGGGACGAGGAAATGGACGACATCGGTCCGCTGCTTGAGCAAGCGGCGGCGCGGGGCGTCGATACCCACGTGGCAATCTATGGCAAACGGGCCCTTATCGGACCGCAAACATACGATCTCTCCGAATGCGGTGCCAGCGCGCGCCTGCGCCTTTCCGGACGCCGGCTCGCCGTGGTCGTGGCAGATGACAGCGAGACTGTCGTCGCCGAATTCGGCTACCGCACGCCCGATCAGGCTGTTCTGACGACCAATCCTGTGACGAGCCTCCTCGCGGTCGAATACATCAAAGCCGATGTTAGCGGCCGCCTGCTCATCAACGCGATGTCGAGGAGCGAGTATCAGCGGCTTCTGGCGACGCCGGAAATGCGGGCAATTTTGAGCCCAGCCGCAGGCTGACGGCGCCTCTTCGCGCGCCGAGGCCGTTAGGTTGAACTGCCCCTGTAAGGACGCGAGGGGAACAGCCGCCTATCCCGAAACGTCCATTTCAGCTCAGCCTCCAAGACGCAATCCACCCTGGCTGACAATTAATCTGCCAACCATAGAGCTGTTCGTGGTGCCTGTCGGCATGGTGGCATACATACTAGGCACTGCCGCGAGCGGACCGAGATCTCGGGATCGTCGGTCGAGGCCTTTCCGCACATCGGACTCGCTCCGGAATAGTGCAAGATCATCGAGCACAGGAACTCGGCATTGCCTACGCCTGGCTACACATCCCGGCAAAGCTGCCGAGGAAGACGATCACAGCGCCGATCCCGATGATCTGGCTCAGCCGTCGGGACGGAAACATCGTGCGTCGCGATCATACTGTACATGACCAGGTACGTGGCGACGAAATCGCATGCCAGCTCGGCGCCCAACCGGAGATAGCTGCTGCCGTTCGCCTGCATTTTGATCATGGTTCATCGGGAGCCCATCCACGCCGATACCGGATGTGGAAGGGACGTGGCCGCGTCCGGGTTCTTCCTGGCTGAAACAATTTGTAACAAAGCGACAAATAGCAGGATTTATAAGCAATAACAATGTCTTAACGGACATAAACCGCGCCGGCCGGCCTCGTGGCAATTGATCCTGGTCAAAGTGAACCCGCGTCTTAGGACTACCGTTCTGGATGCCGGTCCTGGAGCTCGGCAACGGAGGAGGAGCATGGCCATGGCCAACATCACCTTCCAGACCGCGCAAGCCGCCCTGCCGGCACCGTCGCCGCACCTGTCCGTTCGAGCATCTGGGGCGACCCTCGCCGCCTTCGCGGTGATCTCGTTCCTGCTCTGCATGCTGCTCGGCCTGGCGGCCCCGGATTGGGGACTGCATCGGCCATGGTTGCAGTTCTATCTCGGGCTGACCGGGTTCGACCTGCGCAGCCTCGCGCTCGGCATCGTTCAGAGCATTGCCTTCGGAAGCTATGCGGGAACGGCGATCGCCCTCCTGTTCAATTTCTTCAATCGCCGGTTTGGCTGAGAGCGGGCGGAGAGCGGCAGGGGACAATGCGCGGGATTCGGCATAGGGCTCCGTGGTCAAGGGCAGTGCTGGGTCTGCTGGCTGCGCTGGCCTTGCTCTTCGGGCCGATGGCCGGGGCGCAGGCCTTACCGTGCCATGATCCAGTTGGACATCGGCGCGCCGCCGCTGTGCTGGAACTGTCCTTCCCGATCGTGGACCATCGGGATCAGAAGGAGGCAGGCGCCATCGTCGATCACGAGCGCTGCTGCGATGCATCCTGCGCCGTCTGCCCTGCCGTGACGGCGAGGGAGGGCACTGCCATCCTCCAGCGCGCCCCGGTTGGCTCGCGCTTTGGATGGAGCGATCAGACCGGCAGCGACATCGTCCTCCCGCCCAAGCTCGATCCTCCCCGTCTCCCGGCCTGAAGGCGCCGAAGCGGCGCCACCGGTTGCGCCCGCCCCGCAGGGGGGCGGGCCCTGAGCGATTTGTCGGCAGCGCCGACAGGGAAACGAGGAACGATATCTATGGATCGTCGTGATTTTCTTCACGGCCTGATGGCCGGCGCCGCGGCGTATGGCGCATCCGCCTTGCACTCCGCCGCGGCGCTCGCCGGGTCGGGCCCGGCGGCATCATCGGGCGCGGCCGCCACGGCGCCGCTGCGTCTGGCCGCCCATCATCGCAGCATCGAGGTGAAGGGCAGGTCCGCGCGCGTCTTCGGGCTCGGACCATCCACCGGCGCGCCGGGGCTGACGCTCGATGCCGGCGGCCGTCTCGACGTGGTGCTCGCGAACGAGCTCGATGCGCCGACCCTCATCCACTGGCACGGCCTGACACCGCCCTGGGCGCAGGACGGCGTGCCCGGCAAACCGGCGGCGCTGCTCCAGCCGGGCGAGACCCGCCGCTACGGCTTTCCCGCAGGGGTCGGCGGCACCCATTGGATGCACGCCCACACGCTTCAGGAGCAGAACCTGCTGGCCGCTCCCCTGATCGTCCGGACAGCGGCGGACCGGCAGCGGGACGAGCAGGAGGTGGTGATCCTGCTGCACGACTTCTCCTTCACGCCGGCCGAGGAGATCCTCGCCCGGCTCCAGCGGAGTCATTCCGGCGGGCACGGGCCGGCCACGACCTCCACCGCCCATGAGTCGGCTCATGGCGCGACGGCGGGAAGGGCAGCCGGCGCGGCGGGACATGCCATGCACGGCACTCCGGCTCAGGCCGCCATGGACCTCAACGACATCGACTATGACGCCTATCTCGCCAACGACCGGACGCTCGACGACCCGCAGGTGGTCCCGGTCGAGAAGGGCGCCCGGGTACGCCTGCGTATCATCAACGGCGCGACAGCGACGGCCTTCACGATCGATTGCGGCGCGCTGTCCGGAGAACTGATCGCCGTCGACGGCCGGGAGGTCCAGCCGGTCTCCGGCCATTCCTTCCCGCTCTCGATGGGGCAGCGCCTGGATATCCGGCTGACTCTGCCGAAGGCGGGCGGGAGCCATCCGATCCTGGCGCTGAGGGAGGGGGCGCTCGAACGGACCGGCATCATCCTGGCGAGCGCCGGCGCGCCGGTCCGCCGGATTGCCGCCGAGGGCGAGATCAAGGGGCCGGTCGTCGGGCTCGATCTGGAGCAGCGCCTGCGTGCGCTGGCGCCGCCGCCGCCGCGCTCGGCCGATCGCCGCTTCACGCTGACGCTGACCGGGACCATGGCCGGGTATCACTGGGGCATCGAGGGCGGCGACGCGATGAAGGTCGGGCGCGGCGAACGGGTCGAGATCGCGCTGATCAACATGTCGATGATGGCGCATCCGATGCACCTGCACGGGCATCATTTCCAGGTGACCGCCGTCAACGACGCGCCGATCGCCGGGGCCGTTCGGGACACCGTGCTGGTGCCGCCGATGGCCCGCGTGAGAATTGCCTTCGATGCGGACAATCCCGGACGCTGGCCGCTCCACTGCCATCATCTCTACCACATGGCGGCCGGCATGATGGCGTTCGTCGATTATGTCTCGTGATGGAGCGGCCGATGAGGCTCCGGCCAGATCTCGCGAAGGGCGGCACCCCGGCGCTCCACCTTCGCCCTGGCGATTTGCTCGACATTCGAACCGAGGGCGGGCGGCATGGGCCGTCTCGCCGAAACCGGAGGACGCCGACCATGACGATGTTCCGCAGACTGACGAGAGCGGGCGCCGCGAGCCTGATCCTGCTCGCGGCCGCTCCGGCATTCGCCGAGGACGCGCATCACCCGCCTGGGACGCAGCCGGCGGCTCCGCAGGCCTCCGCGCCGTCGGCGCAACCGCAGGCGGCCGCCCCAGCCCGCGAAGCGCAGCAGGACGGGGCTGGAGCGGGCGGGATGGGGATGATGGGAGCCGGCTCCGGCGGCATGATGGGCCCGGCGATGGCTCAGATGATGAGCCCGGAGCGGATCGAGGGAAGGATCGCCTTCCTCAAGACCGAACTGCGGATCACCGATGCCCAGCAGCCGCTGTGGAACGCCTTCGCCGACGCGCTGCGCGCCGATGCCCGCACCATGAAGGGCGGCATGCAGGGCATGATGTCGGCCCGTGACGGCATGAAGCGCCCTCTGCCGCAGCGGATCGAGCACCACGAGCGGACGCTGACAGGCCATCTCGACGCCCTGCGCCGGCTGAAGACGGCGCTCGAGCCGCTCTACGCGGCCCTGGACGACACGCAGAAGCGCAGCGCCGACCAGTTGCTCATGCCGGGGATGATGGGCACGATGTGATCGAGGGATCGGACCCACTGCCGTCGGCCTGGACTTCGAGCGCCGTCGGCGGGGGGAGCGGCAGCGCCGGCCTCGTGCGCCCCGCAGGGGCTGATCACGGTGGGGAGTGACGCCGTCGTCTGGAAATCGATGGCGCGCGCTTAGATCACGTTACCTGCCTTTGGACAGAATCGTCCAAAGGCAGGTAACGTGATCGATTCCAATGGTTTAGAGCATGCTTGATGCGAAAAACCGTTGCCACTTGTTCGCAGCATGCTCTAGCGTCCTCGTCGCCATCGGCTTCTTCCTCGTCGCGGCCTTCGTGCTGTTCTGGGAGTATTAGGGGCCATGTGCTCGGCTACCTGCCGCTCCTGCTGCTGCTGGCCTGCCCCCTGATGCACCTTTTCATGCACCATGGGGCAGGCCGCCCTATGGCCATGAAGGGACGTCGGGCGCGGCGACTCGCTCATCCCGGCCGGAGGGAGGCGCGCGATGACCGAAATTTCCACCTACGACCTCTGGGGCCTCGTGATGATCAGGAAAGAGTACATGGGTGTTGGCAAAGGTGATTGATGGATGGGATGTTCATGAAGCGGTAACGAAACGTTCCACCTCTTTGTCGCTGATTGGTGTTAACGGCAGGCCGAAGGCTTCACTCAGTCGCGCAACAAGAGACTGCGCCCACAGTGCGTTCCACACCACACCAGCATGATGATCAGCCAGTTCCGCATTGCTGGGTTCATCGCCCACGGTGTTGGTGACCTGGAGATTCTCGCCGATCGGGACGGCCTTGAACGCTGGAGCCCCATCAGGGCCGCGCGTTCCCCAGTGGTTCCGGAACCAGATATCGAGATCGAAAAAGGCAACGCGCGCGTCGGAGCCAGCAAGCTCGCGCAGTTGCGCGTTGAAGTCATCGAAGGCGGTATGAATGTTGGCGAGGGCACCGGCGGAGCGATATCTCTCATGCGCTGTCGGATCATTCGCCCCGTTGTCCGTCCCCACCACGAGGATGCGGGTGCCTGGGTGGGCGGTATGGATCAAGCGGATCACGGCGGCGATCTGTTGCACGCAATACGTCGCCGCCGCGCGTACCGTCGTCGCCCTTGGATCGCGCGCCTGCTCGTCGAGCACCGCCGACCAGTCATTGTTGCCGATCCGGATCACGACGACGCCGTTGCGCCAGCGTCCGGGATCGTGGTCCATCAGCGCGACGAGCCGCGGGGCCTGCGAATAACGCCGGAACCGACCGCCCATCAAACTCTGGCAAGTAGCGCCCGACACCGCGAAATTATAGAGATAATCCTCCTTTCTCGGCGTGCGGCCGACATGCAGACCGATTGCGTGGCGCAACCAGGCCACTTGGTTCGACTGTCCCCATCGCACCCACGGTCCCAAGTTGAGTTCATTGCCGCGCAGGCGCGCCAACACTTCGGTCCATTGGAAAGTGCGGGTGCGAAATGCTCCACCGCGGTCCGGAGAACCAGGCGGGAAGCTCAGGCTGTCTTGGTAGGAATGGCTCCCGGAATCGCCCAGAACCGCCAGCGCGATCGAGGTCCGCGGCGAATTGTCGGGAGGGGTGCCGCTGTCCCAGAAGGCCAGGCCGGCCAGGACCAAGGCAGCAAGCGCCAGCGCAGCGCCAAGCACCCGCCTCGGCGTCCAGATTTTGGCCGGAAGCAGATCGATCTTCATCGCCATAAACGCCTCCGGCACACGCCTATCGACATCGGAGCGACCGGCGCTCGATGCTCCGGCCGGCCAACTTCAGGCTGTCAGACCATACGCTCGATTTCGGCGTAGGCGCCGCTCGTCTTCAGCCGGCTCTCGACGCCGTTGCCGTGGCGATACGCGCGCAAGCCGACAATGCTCCCGAGCCGCACCGGGCCGTCAACGATAGACGAAGGTGCGCAGGACCCGCGAGATGAGACGGCGGTCAGATGCCGGCTCCGGCCTGGAGCTCGTCCTCGATCTGCCCGTAGACGCCGCGCCAGTAGAGCAGGGCTCCCTCGGCCGTGGCGTGGCGGATCGCCTTGATGCGCCCGATCAGGATCGTGTGGGAGTGCCGCTCCAGCGCTTCCTCCGTCTCGCAATCGATGACCGCCAGGGCGCCGTCGAGCGTCGGAGCGCCGGTGACGAGGGGGCCCCAGCTCGCACCAGCGAACCGGGCCTCGCCCTTGATGCCGCCGCGACCGGCGAAGCGATCGGCGATCGGCCGGTGCCGGGCGGCGAGCACGTTGATGCCGAAATGCCCGGCGGCCTCGATGGTCGGCCAGGCGGAGGCCGCACGGTTGACGCAGACGATCACCGTCGGCGGTTCGGCGGAGAGTGCTGTGACGGAGGTCGCCGTCAGGCCCGCCCTGACGCCGCCATGGCTCGCCGTAACGATGCTGACCGCCCCGGCCAGGTTGCGCATGACCGCCTTGAAGGCGTCCGTCGCGATGTCTTTCGCCGCGAGACGGGTGGGCAGGTCGTTCATGTCATTCCTCGGTCGAACTGGGTGCGCTGACACCCCGCCTCGGCGACATTCGGGATGTACCAGAGAAAATCTATCTCAGCGCTCATGAGGCCGATCTATTCGCCTGCCGAGTGAATGGGTGTGGTCACGCGGCGCTGGAAACCGTTAGGCGGCGAGCCCGAGATGGCCGCGCAGCGACGCCTCCTCGTATTCGCGGCGGAAGATGCCACGATCCTGCAGCTCGGGAACGACCTTCGCGACGAACTCGTCGAAGCCGCCCGGCGTCAGATGCGGGGCGAAGACGAAACCATCGGCCGCGTCCTCCTGCACATGCCGGTCGATCTCCTCGGCGATCTGCTGCGGTGTTCCGATGAACTGCTTGCGCTCGGTCACTCGGATGATGAGATCGCGGATGCTCAGTCCTTCGCTCTCGGCCAGGGCGCGCCAGGCCTTGGCGGTTTCGAGCCGGTCGTCATAGCGGTTGGCGTGGCCCTGGGAGAGGTTTGCGCTGACGTCCGGCTCGACCTCCGGCAACGGACCGTCCGGGTCGTAGGCGGAGAGATCGCGGTTCCAGACCTGCTCCAGGAAGGCGATCGCGCCTTTGGGGCTGACCTGCTGGAGCCGGATGGCGCGGTAGCGCGCCTTCGCCTCCTCCGGCGTGTCGCCGAGAACGAAATGGGCGCCCGGCAGGATCTTCAGCGCATCGCGGCTGCGGCCGTAGCGGGTCAGGCGGCCTTTGACGTCGGCATAGAAGGCCTGCCCCTCTTCGAGCGTGCCGTGGCGTGAATAGATCAGATCGGCATGGCTGGCCGCGAGTTCGCGCCCTTCGTCGGAGTCGCCGGCCTGGGCGATCACCGGAGCGCCCTGCGGAAGCGGCGCGGCGTCGGTTGCGCCGGCGATGTCGAAGTGCCGTCCATGAGCCGCGAAGGACCCGCCGGCCCACAGCCTGCGCGCAGCCTCGATGAAGTCCCGGGCGCGCTCGTAGCGCTGGGCGTATGGCAGGTGGTCGCCGCGCCGGAAATTGGCGCCGGTGAAGGCGCCGGGCGACGTCACGACGTTCCAGCCCGCCCGGCCTTCGGAGAGGATGTCGAGCGTGGCGAGCTGGCGCGCGAGCGGATAGGGCTCGTTGAAGGTGGTGGTCAGCGTGCCGATCAGCCCGACATGGCGGGTGACCGAGGCCAGTGCGCTCAGGATCGCCAGGGTGTTGGGACGCCCGGCGACGTCAAGCTCGTGGAAGCGGCCCTTCTGCTCGCGAATCCGCAGGCCCTCGGCGAGAAAGATGAAGTCGAACCGGCCACGCTCCACCGTCTCGGCGAAGCGCCGGAAGGACGAGAAGGCGATCTGGCTGCCGGCCTGCGGGTCGCTCCACACGGTGAAGTTGTTCACGCCCGGAAACTGCGCCCCGAGGATGACCTGTTTCCTGCTCATGGCTTCGCTCTCATGACGTCGACCTCGTCTTCAGGCCGCGGCGGCGTAACGGTTGGGCGCTGCGGGCAGCCCGAGCCGCCGGCGCAACGGCCCTTCGGCGGCGGGCCGCACCAGCCCGGCCGCGCGCAGCGCCGGCACGGTACGGTTCGCGAAGACCTGCGCCTCCTCCGGTGTTCCGGACAGGGCGACGCTGACCGCCCGCGCGCCAGCCTCGGCAGCTTGGCGCAAGGCCGCGAACAGGATGTCGCTCTCGGCGATTTCGGCCACGATCAGCGCCCGCTCCGCGTCGGGTCGCGCCTTGAAGGCGGCGATATGCGCGACGTCCAGCAGGGCGAGATCGGCGCTGGCGGCGGCCCCGTCGCCGGCGCCTGGCGCCCAGCGCGCTGCGACGATCGGCTGACCTTGCGGCGGGCGCGGGGTGATCGACGGGCCGAGAAGCCGGAAGACCTCACCGGCGAAATCGACGTAATGCAGCTTGCCGCCGTCGAGATAGCGCTGTGTGCCGGCGTCGCGGATGACCGCGTCGTCCTCCCAGCTGTCCCAGAGGCGCCGGATGGCATCGATGGCATCGGTGATATCGCGGTCGAGCGCAGCCTCGTTGCCGGCCTCGGCGAAACCATTGAGACGGCCGATCGCCGCAAACGCCGCCGCGTTGCGCGGCCCGCGTAGGCGCTGCGCCAAGAGCCCGGCCCGGCCCTCGCTGACATGGTCGAGCGTCGCAATCGCGGTCGAAACGTGGAAGGGCTCGACGAGGTTGAGCGCCGCGCCGGCGATGAGGCCGATCCGGGGCGCCCGCGGCGCCAGCCAGTTGGCCAGCAGCGCAGCGTCGGGCCCGTCGCCGTCGGGGCGGGCGAAGCCGTCCTCCAGCACGGCGAATTCGGCGACGCCGTCGAGTGCGCCGATCAGGCTCGTCCAGCGCTCGCGCCAGCCGCCGGCGAGGCCGTGGGCGGGGCCGCCCGCGTGGAGTGTCACACCGAGGATGAGCGGTTCGATCGAGGTCATGTCGTCGGTCCGGTATGGGTCAGGCCGCCAGCACGCCATGACGGGCGAGGCGCGTCAGGATACGTGCCTCCTGCTCCTGCTTGATCACGCCGACGCGGGCTGTCGCCGCCTCCAGCGACTCCGCCGGCGGCCTGACGGGCGAGCCGCCGGGCCGGCCGGTGGCGCGGCCGATCTGCTTCTCGAAGGGCAGGGAGCGATACAGCACCGGGTCGGCCGAGACGTCGAAGAGCGGGCGATAACCGAGCTTGAGGTAGAGCGCCGTCGCTTCGGGCTGGCGGAAGCCGGTCGTCAGATAGGCGCGCGTGTAGCCGAGCGCCGCGGCTCGCCTCTCGAGCTCGGCGACGACGCGCTCGGCCAGGCCCTGACGGCGGAGGTCGTCATGCGTCCAGATGCGCTTGAGCTCGGCCGTCTCGTCGTCATGGCTCATGAAGGCGCCGCCGGCGATGGTGCGGCCGTACCGCTGCAGCAGGATGAAATCGCCGAGCGGCGGCTGGAAGGCTTCGGCCGGATAGCGGAAGAGCTCCGAACGGGCTCCACCCGGGCGGCCGTGGGCGCCGTACCGCTCGTCATATTCCCGGATCAGCCCCTCGACCAGGGGGGCTGCTGCGACGTCGTGATGTGACGACCGGATGAAGACGTCAGTCATGGCGGGTTCTCCGTAAACGGGCCTCTTCGCGATGCCCGGTGTCGCCGGCGAGGCAAGGCAGGCTTTCCGCTACCGGGGGCACCCGAGCGTGAACGCGGCCAGTCGGATGTTGCTACGGGTCAAGCCCGCCTCGCGAGCAGCAATTTCGAGAAATTGAATGTTGTAGAATGAGACAATGTCAAATTCTATGACCGAATATGCTTCTCAATATCGGTGATAACGATCAATGTTGAGAACTTATTTCTATTTAAATGCTCACATGCAACATCATTTTTCTACAAGTTCGAGATTTCAATCGGCATTCCATATCTTCATCATCAAAAGATGGATTTGCCTGGAATGCGCCCCGTATGATCGGACTGTCCGCTTGGCGTGCCGCCGCCCTCAATGCGGCCAGGCTGTGCCGTGGCGTTCGGCCAGCACTTCCAGGATGCGGCGCGTATCGTTGAGGAAGCGGCGGCCGTCGATCTCATCGGCGTCGGACGGAGCCGTGGCCGGATCGGCGAAGACGAGGACGGGCAGCGCCTGATGGGCTTCGCCCAAAGCGGCGATCACCGCCTCGCGCGGGCGGGCGAAGGGCACGCGCCGGACCTCGACGGCGTCGCTCAGGGCGGGGAAGCGCGCCAGCACGCCCTCGATCTGGTTGCAGAACGGGCAGAACCAGAGCTTCCCCGGCTGTTTGGGGTCGGCGAAGCCGGGTTCGATCAGGAAAATGGTGTCGCGTACGGCGTTCATGGTCGTCGGCTCCGCTGCGGGGTTTGGATCGGCCTGGCGCTGCCGGAAAGTGCGAGACGGCGTGCTCATCGCGGCTCAGGGCCGATCGCGGCACGCAGGGCCGCAGCGGTCAGCTCAGGCTGGCAAAGCTGGATGAAGCGCTGGGCATAACCGGGAAGAAAGCGCCCTCGCGGCACGGCGAGATAGGAGGTCGCGGACGGAAACAGACCATCCGCGACAACGACGAGATCGCTGTCGCGCCCCGGGTCAAAAGCAATCTCCGTGACGATGCCCAGCCCGAGTCCGAGCGACACATAGGACTTGATCACGTCGGCATCGATCGCAGCGACGACGATGTCAGGCGTCAACCCATGATCCCGGAAGGCCGCGTCGATCAGCGGCCGGCCCGTGAAGCCTTGGCCATAGGTCACGATGGGCCGCTCGGCGATTGCGGCGAGGTCAAGCCCTGCGCGGCCGACGAATGGGTCGGTGCGGTTGGCGATCACGATGTGGCGCCAGCTGTAATAGGGGAAGGCGGCGAGGCCGGCCGCTTCGGACAGCTTCTCGGTCGCGATGCCGATATGGGCCGAGCCCTCGCGCAGGCTGGCGACGATGTCGCCCGGGTCGCCCTGGCTGATCGACAGCCTGACTTGCGGAAATTCCTCCCGGAAGCGCCTGACGACATCGGGCAGGGCGTAGCGGGCCTGGGTATGCGTCGTCGCCAGCACGAGCTCGCCCGCCGACGGGTTACGCAGATGGCCGGTCACACGCTTGATGGTCGTGGCATCGGCAAGAATGCGCTCGACATAGCCGATGACGGCGCGCCCGGCCTCTGTCAGCCCGAGCATTCGCTTGCCGCGCCGTTCGAACAGTTCGACGCCGAGTTCGAGCTCGAGATCCTTGATGCGCTTGGATACGCCCGATTGCGAGGTATTCAGCACCGCCGCCGCTTCGGTGAAATTGAAGCCGCTGCGGACGGCCTCCTGAACAATGCGGAACTGTTGCAGGTTCATGCGGTGGTGGTCGGGCGGCGAGCGATCGGGGGGCGAAAGACGAATGCCGAGATCATAGGGGCAGAGCGCGGGTGGTTCTTTTCGAAGTCGCGACCGTCCGGAGCAGGAATGCCGCGCCGGCGAGGCGCACGCGAATGAGCTCTTCTGCCGGCCATCGATGCGTGAGATCCCGGCCCACCGGCCGGCCAAGTGGCGGCGATCGCGCATCGTCGGACATCACTCGGAACCGCGACAGACTTATCGCGATTTTTCGCCGAGACAGAGAAGAAATCCTATCCTTCAGGCTCCTGTAGGAGAAGCGGGCATATGCATCCGGGTTCTTATCGGTTGAAGCGATAAGAAAATTCTCATTCCTTATTTCGCTGAACTGCTGCGCGACCCGAAAATCCCTCCCTCTCGCCCCAAGGGCGCCTGCGGAGCAGAACATGACCTACGCGCTGAGTCTTCTCGACAAGAGCCCGATCGCGGACGGCTCGAACCCCGAGCAGGCGCTCGCCGATTCCGTCGCCTATGCGCGTCATGCCGAGCGGCTGGGCTATCATCGCTTCTGGCTCGCCGAGCACCACGGCAGCTGCGAGGTGGCGGGCGTCGCCCCCGAGGTCCTGGCAGCCTGGATCCTGGCTTCGACCGACCGGATCCGCGTCGGTTCGGGCGGGGTGATGCTGCAGCATTACAGCCCCTTCAAAGTCGCCGAGAGCTTCAAGCTGCTTGCCGCCCTCGCGCCCGATCGCGTCGATCTCGGCATAGGCCGGGCGCCGGGCGGGCTGCCCCTGGCGACGCAGGCGCTTCAGTCGCGTCTCGACCGGTCGGTGCCGCCGGACTTCACCGCGCTCGTCGAGGCGCTCGACGGCTATCTCAGCGACGATCTCGCCCGGCCGCTGGCCCGCGTCGCGCCGCGGCGCATTCTGCTCGGCGGCTCGCCGGAGAGTGGGGCGCTCGCCGCGCGGCTGGGCTGGGAATTCGTCTTCGCCGGTCATTTCAACGGCGACGCCGCGCTGATCGATGCGAGCTTGGGCGCCTATCGCGCAGGGGGCGGGACAAGGGCGGCACTGGCGGTGCACGCCTTCGCGGCCTCGTCTTCGGCCGCCGCGCGGGAGGCTGTGCGCGAGACGCGCATCTTTCGTGTCACCCTGTCGGACGGCCGCGCGGTGAACGTACGCAGCCGCGAGCAGGCGGAGAGCTTCGCCCATCAGGCGGGCGACACGAATTTCACCGTCCGCGAGACCCATCCCCACGTCATCGCCGGTACGGGCGAGGATGTGCGCGCCGAGCTCGATGCTCTGGCCGTTCGCTTCGGCGTGAACGAGTTCGTGCTGGACAACCCTGTCGCCGACGCCGCCGCGCGGCGGAACTCCATCGAGCTGATCGCCGCCGGCGCCCGCCGCGCCGCCGCCTGACACAATCATCTCCCAACCGACGAGGCTCCCCATGAGCGCGAATCCCGCGAAACCCGTCTCCTTCGGCATCATGCTGCACGGCGCCGGCGGGCATATGAACTCCTGGCGCCATCCTTCCGGCCCTGCCGACGCCAGCGTCAATCTCGACTTCTACGTCGACACGGCCCGCAAGGCCGAAGCCGCAGGCATCGCCTTCGCCTTCGTCGCCGATGGGCTCTACATCAACGAGAAGTCGATCCCGCATTTCCTCAACCGCTTCGAGCCGCTGACGATCCTCTCGGCGCTCGCGGTGGCGACGACGAAGATCGGGCTCGCCGGCACGGTCTCGACCTCCTATTCGGACCCGTTCACCGTCGCCCGGCAATTCGCCTCGCTCGATCTGATCTCGCAGGGCCGCGCCGGCTGGAACGTCGTCACCACGCCGCTCGAAGGCACGGCGAAGAACTACAGCCGCCAGCATCCCGAGCATGGTCTGCGTTACGAGATCGCCGACGAATATCTCGAGGTCACGCAGGGGCTCTGGGATTCGTGGGATGAGGACGCGCTTCAGCGCGACCGCGAGAGCGGTCGGTTCTTCGATCCCACGAAGCTGCATCGGCTCGACCACAAGGGGCGCTTCTTCCAGGTCGAGGGGCCGCTGAACATCCAGCGTTCGAAGCAGGGGCAGCCGGTGATCTTCCAGGCCGGCTCCTCGGATGCCGGCATCAAGCTCGCCGGCAAATATGCCGACGCGGTCTTCACCCATTCGCCTTCGATCGACGAGACGAAGACCTTTCGCGACCAGGTGCGCGCCGCCGCCGTCGCCCATGGCCGCAGCGCCGACGACGTCAAGATCTTCCCCGGCATCGGCCCCATCGTGGCCCGCACGGCGGAAGCGGCGCAGGCGAAATACGAGACGATCCGCAACCTTCTATCGATCGACGAGGCGCTGGCCTATCTCGGCCGCTATTTCGATCATCACGACTTCACGCAATATCCGCTCGACGCGCCGTTCCCCGAACTCGGCGATATCGGCAAGAACAGCTTCCGCTCGACCACCGACCGCATCAAGAAGACGGCGCGGGAGAAGGACCAGACGCTTCGCGAGGTCGCGCTCGAAGTCGCGACGCCGAAGCCCAATTTCATCGGCACCGGTCCGCATGTGGCCGACGAGATCATTCGCTGGATCGATGCGGGCGCTGCGGACGGCTTCATCCTCGGCTTCTCCGTGACGGCCGAGGGGCTGAACGACTTCGTCGAGTTGGTGATCCCCGAACTCGAGGCGCGCGGCCGCTACAGCCGCGCGCTCTCAGGCGAGACCTTGCGTGACCATCTCGGCCTTCCCTTCAAGGCGAGCCGCTATGCGTTGGCCGAGGCTCCCGCCCCGCGAGCCGTGGCGCGATGAACGTATCGGTGCGCATCCCATTGCCGGTCCTGCCGGAGGTTGACGAGGAACTGGACCGATTCATCGCCCTGCGGCGGCATTTCCACCAGAACCCCGAGCTCTCGACACAGGAGCGGGACACCGCCCGGCGTATCGCCGAGCTGCTGGGCGGGTGGGGCTACGAGGTGGAGACCGGGGTCGGCGGCGAGGGTGTCGTCGGCACGCTGCGCCTCGGAACAGGCGCGAAGGCTATCGGCATCCGCGCCGATTTCGACGCGCTGCCAATTAGCGAGGCGACGGCGTTGCCCCATGCTAGCCGGAATGCCGGCGTGATGCATGCCTGCGGCCATGACGGTCACACCGCGATCCTGCTCGCCGCCGCCCGCGCGCTCGCCCTCCGCAAGCGCTTCGACGGTACATTGCGACTGATCTTCCAGCCGGCCGAGGAGATTGCCGTCGGCGCGAAGGGGATGATCCGCGACCACCTGTTCGAGCGCTTTCCGGTCGATGCGATCTTCGCCCTGCACAACTGGCCGGGCGTGCCTGAGGGCATCTTCGGCTTCGTCGACGGCCCGGCGATGGCGGCGGTCGATAAGGCCGTCATCGAGATCGTCGGCCGAGGCGGGCATGGCGCCGCGCCGCACGAGACGGTCGATCCCGTGCTCGCCGCCGCGCATGTGGTGACGGCGCTGCAGAGCCTGGTCTCGCGCAACGTTCCACCGCTCGAGGCGGCCGTCGTCACGGTCGGCTCGATCCATGGCGGCACGGCCTCCAACGTCATTCCGGATTCGGTCGAGCTTCAGGCGACGATCCGCAGCTTCTCCCCGGCGGTGCGCCGGCTGCTCTCCGAGCGCCTGCCGGCCCTCGTAAAGGCGCAGGCCGAGGCGTTCGGCGCGACGGCGGAAGTCGAGTACCGGCTCGGAATGCCGGCCGTGGTCAACCATGCCGGCCCGTCGCAGTTCGCGCGCGAGACGGCATTGTCCGTCTTCGGCGCCGCCGGGGTGGAGCCGCATCTGGCGCCGCGCACGGCGAGCGAGGATTTCGCCTATTTCCTGGAGGAGCGTCCCGGCGCTTTTCTGTTCGTCGGAGCGGGCGAGGGCGCGCCGCTGCATTCCCCCCACTACGATTTCAACGACGCGCTGATCGCGCCGGCCGCGACCTATTGGACGCGGCTCGCCGAGCGCTTTCTCGCCTGAAGACGGGAAAAGCCAATGTCAGACATCTTCTTCTCCACCAGCCCGACCGACCCTGCGGCCCAGCCCCTCATCCAGGATCTGATCCGCGAATATGACGGGCGCTATGGCGACATTCCCGGGCGCGATCCAGCGATCGTCGAGCTGCATCGCTATGCGCCGGAGCTCTTCTTGCCGCCGCGCGGGCATTTCCTGCTGCTGTTGCGCGGCGGGGAGCCGATCGCCGGCGGCGCCTTCATGCCCCATGCCGAGCCCGAGACGGCCGAGGTCAAGCGCGTCTGGGCGCGCTCCGACCTGCGCCGCCAGGGGCTGGCCGCCCGCGTCGTGCGCGAACTCGAGCGCCTGGCCTGGGACCAGGGCTACCGCCGCTTCTACCTGACCACCGGCAGCCGCCAGCCTGAGGCGGTCGGGCTCTATCGATCGCTCGGCTACGAACCGCATTTCGACCTGAACGTCGATGCCACCCAGTTCAGCCATCTGCCCTTCCGCAAGCGTCTCGTCGCGCCGGCCGGCCGCGTCGCCGAGGCGCTCGCCTTTTCGGCCTGAGCCCTCCACCCCGTCACAGGATCCAGCCATGACCCTTGCCCTCGACGGCCGCGCCCCGACCGTTCCCCCGACATCCGTCCACGCGGGAGGTGCCGGGCTCCGGATTGTTCCGGCCCGCAATCCGTGGCGCATCCTCGGCGGCGCCTTCGCTCTGCTCGTCGTCTTCGCGGTGCTGAACTCGGTGCTGGGCAATCCGCGCTGGGGCTGGGACGTGTTCGCGGAATGGTTCCTCGCCGAGCCGGTTCTGGTCGGTCTCGGCCGGACGCTGCTGCTGACGCTGCTGGGCGCGCTGCTCGGCTTCACCTTCGGCGCGCTGCTGGCCCTGGCGCGGCTCTCGGGGTCGGCGCCGCTGGCGGCGGTGTCCTGGACCTTCGTCTGGATCTTCCGCTCGATCCCGCTGATCGTCCTGCTGCTGATCCTCAACAATCTCGGCTATCTCTACGAGACCGTCTCGTTCGGGGTGCCCTTCACCGGCTGGACGATCCTCTCCTATCCGACCACCCAGCTCATCAGCCCTTTCATGGCGGCGGTGCTCGGGTTGACGCTGAACCAGGCAGCCTTCTCGGCCGAGTTCATCCGCGGCGGCCTGCTCTCTGTCGATCAGGGCCAGCATGAGGCCGCGGCCGCGCTCGGCCTGCCGAAGCGGCGCCAGTTCTTCCGCATCGTGCTGCCGCAGGCCATGCGCTCGATCACTCCGACGGCGTTCAACGACATCATCGGTCTCGCGAAGGGCACGTCCAACGTCTACATCCTGGCGCTGCCGGAGCTGTTCTACACCGTCCAGGTGATCTACCGCCGGAATCTGGAGGTAATCCCGCTGCTGATGGTGGCGACGGTCTGGTATCTCGTCATCCTGACCGCGCTGTCGGTGGTCCAGTCCCAGATCGAGCGCTATTACGCCCGCGGCGCGCTCCGCCAGCAGAAGCCCTCGGTCTTCGATCCGCTGCTGCGGCGTTTGGCCCGCGGCAACGCGCCCGCTGCCACGGCATCGGCCGCTGCGCCGGCTTCGGCTCCCGTGGCCCCGCTCGCCCATCGCCGCGGCGGCGAGATCGCCATCCGCAGCGTCTCCAAGAGCTTCGGCGAGCTCAAGGTGCTGGACGACGTCTCGCTGACCTTGCCGTCGGGCTCGGTCACCGCGATCATCGGCCCGTCCGGCTCGGGCAAGTCGACACTGCTGCGTTCGATCAACCATCTCGAACGGCTCGATCGCGGTGCGATCACGCTCGACGGCCAGCTCATCGGCTATCGGCAGGAGGGCGAGCTTCTCTACGAACTGAAGGAGCGCGAGGTCCTGCGCCGGCGAGTCGATGTCGGCATGGTATTCCAGAACTTCAACCTGTTCCCGCATCTGACCGCGCTGGAGAACGTCGTCGAGGCGCCGATCCATGTCCGCGGCGCGAGCCCTGCCGAAGCCGAGCTGGCGGCCCGCGACCTTCTCGCCCGCGTCGGCCTCTCCGACAAGGCCAACGCCTATCCGCGTCAGCTCTCCGGCGGCCAGCAGCAGCGCGTCGCAATCGCCCGCGCGTTGGCGCTCAAGCCCAAGGCGTTGCTCTTCGACGAGCCGACATCGGCGCTCGATCCCGAGCTGGTCGGCGAGGTACTGGCCGCCATCAAGGAGCTCGCCCGCTCCGGCGCGACCCTCGTCATCGTCACCCACGAGATCGGCTTCGCCCGCGAGGTCGCGGACCAGGTCGTATTCATGGACAGCGGCCGCATTGTCGAAGCCGGCCCACCTGAGCAGGTGCTCGACGCGCCCGAACAGCGGCGCACCGCGGAATTCCTCGCCCGGGTGCTGTGAACGCCCCTCAACCCTTGCCCCCATCCGACCGGAAGGCCTGCTCATGACCGCCTGGAATGCTCCCAATCGCCGCACCGTGCTCAGCCTGCTCGCAGGAGCCGCGCTATACCCTTCGCTCGCCTCGGCGCAGCAGAGTTTCGACCTGACCTCCGCCCAGAAGGGCCAGCCGCGCGCCGAGGCCGTGCCGGAGGCGATCAAGCTGCTGAAGGACGTCAAGCTCACCAAGCCCGGCACCTTCACCGTCGCCACCACGGGCACCCGGCTGCCCTTCGGCATCAACGCCACCGACGACCAGAAGGTCATCGTCGGCTCGGAGCCCGATATCGCACGGCTGGTGGCGGACGCGCTCGGCCTGCAGCTCGAGCTGGTCCAGGTGGCCTGGGCCGATTGGCCGCTCGGCGTGATCTCCGGCAAGTACGACGCCGTCATCTCCAACGTCACCGTGACCGAGCAACGCAAGGAGAAGTTCGACTTCTCGACCTATCGCAAGGACCAGCTCGGCTTCTACGCCGGTGTCAAGAGCGGCATCAAGGAGATCTCCAAACCGGAAGACGTCGCCGGCTTCAAGGTCATCGTCTCGTCGGGCACCAACCAGGAGCAGATCCTGCTACGCTGGATCAAGGCCAACGAGGCGAAGGGCCTCAAGACCACCGAAGTGCAGTATTACGACGACGACGTGGTGCTCTATCTGGCGCTCGATTCCGGCCGGGCCGACGTCTATTTCGGCCCCAACGGCATTCTCGGATTCAAGGCGGCGCAGACCGGCACCACCCGCCTGGTCGGCTCCTTCTCCGGCGGCTGGCCCGAAACCGCCGAGATCGCGGTGACGACGAAGAAGGGCGCCGGCTTCGCGGACGCGATCACGGCCGCGCTCAACGCCCAGATCAAGAACGGCAACTATCAGAAGTCGCTCGCGCGCTGGGGCCTGTCGGCCGAGGCGATCGAGTTGTCTCGCACCAATCCGGCCGGTCTGCCCAAGAGCTGATCGCCGAGCGCTGGTTGCCCGATTGCCGACCCGCGCCGTCGCGGGCTTTTTTCCCATTGATCTGCACAGCGCCGCCGGGCGCTCGCCCATTCGGAGCTTCGTCATGATCACCCGCAGGGCGGCCATCGTCGCCGCCGTCGCCTTGACCCTCGCGGCCCCCGCCTTCGCCCAGTCGGCCTACGACCTCGGTCCCGAACAGCCGGGCCGGCCGCGCACGAAGCCCAACCCGGCCGCGATCGCGGCGATCTCGAAGGACTACCAATTCGTCGAGCCGGGCGTCTTCACCGTCGCGACTAATGCCGGCACCCCGCCGCTGGCGACCTATGCGACCGATTCCAAGACGCTGGTCGGCGCCGATCCGGATGTCGCCCAGCTCGTCGCCGACGGCCTCGGCCTCAAGCTCAAGCTCGTGCCGACCCCCTGGGCCGACTGGCCGCTCGGCGTGATCTCCGGCAAGTACGACGCGGCGATCTCGAACATCGGCGTGACGGAGCAGCGCAAGGAGAAGTTCGACTTTTCCACCTATCGCCTCGGGCTGCACGGCTTCTTCGTCAAGGCCGACAGCAAGGTCGAGACGATCGCCGAGCCCAAGGACGCGGCGGGCCTGCGCATCGTGCTCGGCGCCGGCACCAATCAGGAGCGCATCCTGCTCGAATGGAGCAGGCGGAACGTCGCCGCCGGACGCCAGCCGATCGAGCTCATCACCTTCGACGACGAGGCCAATCGCCTGCTCGCGCTCTCCTCGGGCCGCGCTGACGTGATCGTGCAGCCGCATGCGCAGCTTCTCTTCATCCAGCAGCGCGACAAGAACATCAAGCGCGTGGGCGTGCTCAGCGCCGGATGGCCCGAGCGATCGGACGTCGCGGTCGCCACTCGCAAGGGCGCAGGCTTGGCCCAGGCCGTCACGCTTGCGCTGGAAGGCGCCTATCGGGACGGCTCGTTCGATGCAGTGCTCAAGCGCTGGGGCGTCGAGGAGGAGCGTCTCGACAAACCCGAGACGAACCCCCACGGCCTGCCGAAATATTGAGAGTGCCGTGGCCATCGCTTCGCTTGGATTCCTGACGCCCGGGAACTTCCGGGAGGGGGACCCCGCGACCGGGCTTCAGCGCGGTCTCGAACTTTTCGAGGCCGGCGAGCGCCTGGGTTACGACTCAGCCTGGGTACGCCAGCGTCATCTCGAGCGCGGCGTCTCCTCGGCCGCGACCTTTCTCGCCGCGGCGAGCCAGCGCACGCGCCACATCGGGCTGGGCACGGCGGTGATCCAGCTCGGCTACGAGAACCCGTTCCGCCTCGCGGAGGATCTCGCCACGGCCGATGCACTCGCGCGCGGGCGGCTCCAGATCGGCGTCAGCGTCGGGCCTCCGGCCCATGCCGAGTTCCTGGGCGCGCATTTCTTCGACGGCGATCCGGGCGCGAGCGACTACGGCTATGACCGCGCGCTGCGCCTGCGCGAGAATCTGCGCAGCCCGCTGCTGGGCGGGGAAGGGGCCGTCGTCAATTCGCCGGCAGGCCCACAGCGTCCGCGCCTGCATCCCGTCGCGCCGGGCCTCGCCGACCGCCTCTGGTACGGTGGCGGCTCGCTGCGTTCGGCCGGTTGGGCCGGGCGCAGCGGCTTTCACCTGCTGACCGGCAACATCGTGCAGGGCGAGACCACAGACCGCTTCTTCGAGGCGCAACGACAGATCGTCGGGAGCTTTCTCGGCGCCTGGTCGGGCGCGCAGCCGCCGCAGATCGCGCTGGGGCGCGTCATCGTGCCGACCGACGGCGCGAACGCGGCCACGCGGCGCCGTTACGCCGACTACGCCGAGAGCCGCAAGGCCCGCACGCTCGCGCCGCAAGGGCCGAAGCGCACGCTCTTCGCTTCCGATCTGGTGGGTAGCGCGGGCGCCATTCTCGCGCTGCTGCGCGCCGATCCCATCCTGCCCTATGCGACGGCCTTCCGGCTCGAGCTTCCCTACGATTTCGAGCAGTCGGACTATGAGCAGATTCTCGATGACTTCCTGCGCCTCGTCGCCCCGGAGCTGGGCTGGCGCCGATCGGCCGCAGCAGCTTAGCGACCTTCGCCTCATGCTCGAACGGAGACTGCGGCAGTCATGAGCCGCCAAACGGTGGACATCGTCGTTCTCGGCCTCGGGGCCATGGGGTCGGCCACGCTGTTCCAGCTTGCGTCGCGCGGGGGCGACGTCCTCGGCATCGATCAGTTCCGCCCTCCGCACGAGTTCGGCTCGAGCCATGGCGAGACGCGCATTACGCGCCTGGCTGTGGCTGAGGGGACGGCGCTGGCCCCGCTTGTGAGCCGCTCGCACGAGATCTGGAAGGAGCTGGAGGGCCGGACGGGCGAGATTCTGTTCGGGCAGGTCGGTTTCCTGGCCGTATCGAGCGAGCCTTCGAAGGCTGGCGCGGCCGATTATGTCGAGCGCACGCTTGCCGTCGCCCGCCGCAGCGGCACGCGGCATGAGCTGCTGGAGCCGGCCGAGGCGCGCCGACGCTATCCCTGGCTGAACGTCACGGACGCAGACCGAATCTATTTCGAGCCCGAGGGCGGCTATCTGAATCCCGAGCGCTGTGTCGCGACACAGCTTCACATCGCCGCCGCGGCTGGCGCGCGGCTCGCGCTCGACACGCGCGTCGAGGCAATCGTCGCTCACGCCGATCACGTCGAGATCACGACGCGAGCGGGCACGATCTTGGCGAACCGGGTCGTGGTCAGCGCCGGCGCCTGGGCCGGCCGGCTTCTCGGGCCCCATGTCTCCGCACTGCTGCGCCCTACGCGCGAGATCCTGCACTGGTTCGATCTTGAGCCTTCCGCTCCAGCCGCATGGCGAGAGGCGCCGGTCTATATCTGGTCCTATGGACACGGCGCGGAGGAGGGCTTCTACGGCTTCCCCGCTTTCGACGGCGCGGTGAAGATGGCCCATGGCGAGAAGACGCGCGGCATCGATCCCGACGACTACGACAGGTCGAGCGAGGAGGCCGAGTCGCGCGATTTTCATGCGCGCTCGATCGCTGGGCGGCTGAAGGGGCTGCGCGCCGATCGATCGCGCCGCAAGACCTGCCTCTACACCGTTTCGCCGGATAACGGCTTCGTCATCGATCAACGGCCGGAGAGTGAACGCGTGCTTGTGGTCTCGCCATGCTCGGGGCACGGCTTCAAGCATTCGGCCGCAATCGGCGAAGCTGTCAGCCAGCAGCTTCTGGATGGCGTAAGCCGCCTCGATCTGTCGTCCTTCGGACTGGCCCGGTTCGGCCGTGCTCCGGTCCCCGATGCCGTCGCGCAAGGAGCCTAGTCGACGTAGGAGAGATAGCGTTCGCCGCTGTCCGGGAAGATGACGACGATCGTCTTTCCAGCGTTCCCGGGCTGGGCGGCGAGTGTCAGCGCGACGTTGAGTGAAGCGCCGGAGGACATGCCGGCGAGGATGCCTTCCTCTCGCGCGATGGCGCGCGCCGTGCCCAGGGCGGTCTCGGTGGTGACGGCAAGCGCTTCGTCCACCACGCCGGCGTGGAAATTGGCCGGCAAGTGCGAGGGATCGACATTGGTGACCTTGTGCACGCCCTCGATGCCCGGTGCGTAAGGACGTTCGGGAGAGGGAAGCGACTCGTCGGCTGGCTCGGATATCACCACGCGCAGGCGCGGATTCCTCTCCTTCAGATAGCGCCCCGTGCCGGAGACCGATCCCCCTGTCCCGACGGCGCTGATGAGGATGTCGACCTCTCCGCCGGAATCCTGCCAGATTTCCGGCCCGGTCGTTACGTAATGGGCATCTGGATTGGTGGGATTCGCGCGCTGGTCTGTGAAGTAAGCGTCGGGGTTTTCGCGCTGGATGCGCTCCAGGATTGCCTCGATGGCGTTTTCCCGAAGGAATTCCTTGTTGTCGACCAAGACCACTTCGGCTCCGTAGAGCTTGAGCAGGTTGATCTTGTCCTTGCCGATCGTGGCCGATGCCGGCGCGCCCGAACACCGTCTCGGTCAGGATCGAGCCGCTGAGGACGCCGGCGAAGAGAGTTCCGGTGAGGGTCGAGACGGCGAGCGCGGCATGGCGCAGCGCATGACGCAGCCGCAGCGCCGTCTCGCTGACGCCGCGCGTGCGGACTGTCAGGGCGAAGGGCTGCGAGAGTGCGTCTTCCATCCCGTCCCGCAACACCTGGGACAGCAGCGCCGCCAGCGGCAGGCTAAGCGCGACGGCCGGCAGGATCAGCGCCCGGACGCCTTCGCCCCCGATGATCGGGAACCAGCCGAGCTGAAAGCTGAACACCGTCAGCAGCAACAGGCCGATCCAGTAGACCGGCGTGCTCAGCACGGCGAGCTCGAGGCCGGAGAGGGCGCTGCGCAGGCCCTGGCGTCGTCCGGCCGTGGCCTGCGCATTGGCGAATGCCAGAACCAGCGCCAGGACCATCGCCGTTCCGGCAAGTTGCAGGGTCGGGCCGGCGGCCTCGCCGACGACTTCGATGACGGGCTGCCGGTACTGATAGCTCTGGCCGAAATCGCCGAGCATCGCCTGGCCGATATAGCGCGCATACTGCACTGCCAGCGGCTGATCGAGGCCGAACTGCCGGATCAAGGCTTCCCGCTCGGCGGCGTCGACGACGTCTTCGCCGCCTGTGAGCACCGAGACGGGGTCGCCTGGAATCGCCTTGACCGCGATGAATGTAATCGTGGCCGCGCCCCAGAGCACGGCCAGGATGACACCAAGGCGTCGCAGCGCAACGAGGAGAGGGCTATGGAGCGAGCCAGGCATCGTAGAAGTTCGGCTTGGAGTTCGTCGCCCAGCTGAGGCCCTTGAGTTTCTTGGACGCGCCGAGCTGATAGGCGGCGACATAGAGCGGCACGGCATAGGCCTGACCGATGATCTCGGCCTGAGCCTGTCCATAGAGCTGCCTGCACTGCTCGCCCGATGCGCCGATCGCCTTTGTCAGCACGTCGTCGAGGCTCTTTACCCGCGCGATATTGGCGCCGTTCGGCGGGATATAGGCCGAACGGAAGACGGTCCGCAGGATGTCGGGCTCGGCGCGGACATAATAGAGCGAGGCGATGTCGTAGTCGTTGGCGCCGGTGCGGGCCGTGTAGCCGCCCGCATCGACGGGATCGAGCTGCAGGTCGAAGCCGGCCTTCTTCACTGAGAACTGGACGGCCTTGGGGGCTGGTTCGCCCAGCATCGCGTAATAGCATTCCTCGGCTTCGGTCGGCGGAATGTTGCCTATGGGCTCCAGCAGCTGGCGATTGTTGAACCAGTCGACCCAGGTCAGCGTCGCGAACTCCACGGCTTCGAAGGATCGCCAGGGCCCGCGCCGATGGATCAGCTCGGCTTTGTAGAGTCCGTTGATCGTCTCAGCGAGGGCGTTGTCATAGTTATCGCCAACACTGCCGACGGAGGGCTCCACGCCACCATGGTTGCCGCGATCACCTCGATTGCTCTGGCGGCGATCGACCGGCGCTCTGGGATCTGCGAGTCCGCAAGGCCGCGTCTTGCTCCTAATATCGATTGCGCTGCGTGATATCCCGGATCGCCGTCAGGCCGGACATCGCCTGCGGCGAGCCATTGGCCCGGTAGAGCGCCTGGAACACCTGCGCGGCGTCGTCATAGCGGCCGAGATTGAAATAGGACCAGCCGCGCATCAGCATCAGGTCGGTGCTTTCGGAGGCGAAGCGCCCCCGCTCGCCCAGCGTGATCAACGCGCCATTATAGTCCTTGGCGTCGTATTGGGCGTAGAATCGCTCGGAGAGCAGCAGGGTCTGCAGTTCTTTGCGGCGCGCCGGAGGCAGGTTGGCGCCGGCGGCGGCGGCGCTGGCTTCGCCCGTCAGACCCTGCTGAATCTTCGCATAGGCCTTGCCGGCGGCGGCGTCGGCGGCGAGCTGGGCGTTACCGCTGCGCTGCGCCGCGTCGAAGGCTTCGGCCGCGGCGGCCGGCCGTTTCAGGTTGAGCAGGCACCAGCCGCGCTGCAGCGCCGCCGCCCCGCTCGTACCCGCGCCGCAGGAACCGCCGCGCGGCTGGGCCGGAGCTGCGCGCCGCGCCACCGTCTCGGCGGGCCGCTCGTCCTCGTA
>NZ_FYAS01000024.1 GCF_900185715.1 Allobosea sp. CS1GBMeth4 | reverse complement strand
GCCGCTCCGGCCGGCGGCCCCGTTGCCCCTGCTCGGGGCGCCGGCCGCCCTGGTGGCGATGCGGCCGCCAGACCTCGATCAGCTCGGGCTCCGCAGGCACCGCCGCCCCGGCGGCCGCAGGCGCCGCCGTCGCCATCTCGTCCGCGGCCCGAGGCGCGGCGTCGGCCGCGGGCTCGTCGCTCGCCAGGGTCAGCGTCGACATGGCGTCGGCCGGAACCGGCTCGGCCGCGGAGACCGCCTCCTCCTCGGCAGGGACGACGGCTGCGACCTCGGCATCGGTCAGGATCGGAACATCCGGCGTTTCCCCGGCCGGCGCTGCCTCCTGCGCGCTTTCGGCCGCCGCCCGCTGCTCCTCGGAAGGTGTCTCGTTCAGGGCCTCGGCGGCCTCGGCAGCGGGCTGCGCCGGAGCGGCCGGCACGGTCGCGGCGGGCTCTGGCGCCGCGGCGAGCGGCACGGTGATCGCCGGGCCCGGCCGCTTCTGCGAGACATAGCCGAGCGAGCGCAGGATCGAGGCGAAATCCTCGCCGGCACAGCCGACGAGCGAGGTCATCGCTCCGGTCGCGACGAAGCCGTCCTGGTCGGCGGCGCCCGCCGGCGGCTGGCCGAGCGTGACGCCCGGGCGATAGGCGATCGCGGGACGGATCAGGTCGGCGAGGCGCTCCAGAATGTCGACGCGCACGGCCCGCTCGCCGCAGACGCGATAGCCAGCGGCGCGGTAGAGCCCTTTCGGGACCTCCTTGTTGGCCGGGAACGACGTCCGGCCGGAGGAGGCGAGATGGGAGATGTCGTCGAGCCCGGCGGCTTCCGGATTGCCGTGCTTCAGCGCCCAGAGCTGGGCGGCGAGCGCCCGCGGGGCCGGCTTCAGCAGCGCGGGAACATAGAGGTGGAAGGCGCCGAAGCGGATGCCGAGCTGGCGCAGGCCGGCGCGGCCCTCCTGATCCAGGGTCTTCATCTCCTCGGCGACCTTGCTGCGCTCGAGCACGCCGAGCGCCTCGGCCGCCTGATAGGCGATGCCGCGGGCGATGCCGGCGACGCTCTCGGCATTCTCCAGGATCTGGAGCGGGCCGAGCAGCTTGGTGACGTGATGCTTCAGCCAGGCGCTCAGCCGGGCTTCGATCTGCTCGCGGGCCGGGGCCGGCAGGTGATCGTCGACCATCAGGCGCAGGCGCGGCTCCAGCACCTTCTCGCCGGCGACGAGACGCGCGACCGGCTCGCCGACCCAGCGGATCAGCCCGTCATGCGAGAGCACGAAGGCCTCGTCGCCCGCCAGGACGACGCGCGAGGCGCGCGCCTCCAGCTCGCCGGCCAGCGCCTTCAGCGCCGCCGCGTTCAGCGCCTTCGCTTCCGGCCCGCCCGCCTTGGGATCGGCCGTGAAACGGAAGCCTTGCAGCAATCCGACATGCTGACCCTCGACCAGGACATCGCCGGTCGCGGTGACTTCGGCCTCCAACATCGCATTCTCCCGCAGGCGACGCATCAATACGCTCGTGCGCCGATCGACGAATCGGCTGGCGAGCCGTTCGTGCAAAGCGTCCGACAGCCTGTCCTCTACAAGACGCGCCACCCCCTGCCAATGCTCAGGATCGGGCAGCCAGTCCGGCCGGTTGGCGACATAGGTCCAGGTCCGCACCTGGGCGATCCGCGCCGAGAGGGTGTCGATCTCGCCATCGACCCGGTCGAGGGCGGCGAGCTGGCCGGCATACCAGTCCGGATCGAGCCGGCCGTGGCGCATGAGCCGGAGATAGAGCGTCGAGGCCAGCTCGGCATGCTGCATCGGCGCGATCTTGCGGTAATCGGGCAGGCCGCAGACCTCCCAGAGCCGCGACACGGCCGCCTTGCCCTCGGCGAGGCGGGAGATATCCCGGTCGCGCGCCAGGATCTCGAGCGTCGTCATGTCCTCGGCGATCAGCGCCCGCGTCAGCCCCTGCTCCTGCGGCTGCAGGTTGAGGCTGTCGATCAGCCCGGCGATCGAGCGCAGGTCGAGGTCGGAATTGCGCCATTGCACCTGCCGCATCGAGTCGAAGCGATGGTCCTCGATCGCCTCGACGAGTTCCTGCTCGAAAGGCGGGGCGCGGCCGGTGGTGCCGAAGGTGCCGTCACGCAGATGCCGGCCGGCCCGGCCGGCGATCTGGCCGAATTCGGCCGGGTTCAGCCTGCGGTAATGGTGGCCGTCGAACTTGCTGTCGCCGGCGAAGGCGATGTGGTCGACGTCGAGATTGAGCCCCATGCCGATCGCGTCGGTGGCGACGAGATAGTCGACATCGCCCGCCTGGTAGATCTCGACCTGGGCGTTGCGCGTGCGCGGGCTGAGCGCCCCCAGCACCACCGCCGCCCCGCCCTTCTGCCGGCGGATCAGCTCGGCGATGGCATAGACCTCCTCGGCCGAGAAGGCGACGATCGCCGAGCGCCGCGGCAGCCGCGTGATCTTGCGGTCGCCGGCGAAGGAGAGCTGCGACAGGCGGGGACGCGAGACGACGTTGACGCCGGGGACGAGCTGCTCGACCAGCGGTTTCATCGTGCCGGCGCCGATCAGCATCGTCTCCTCGCGGCCGCGATGATTGAGCAGCCGGTCGGCGAAGACATGGCCGCGGTCGAGATCGGCGGCGAGCTGGATCTCGTCGATGGCGACGAAGTCGACCGCGAGGTCGCGCGGCATCGCCTCGACCGTGCAGACCCAGAAGCGCGGCCGCTCCGGCTTGATCTTCTCCTCGCCCGTGACGAGCGCGACCGCCTGCGGCCCGACGCGCTCGACCACGCGCTGGTAGACCTCGCGGGCGAGCAGGCGCAGCGGCAGGCCGATCATGCCGGTCGGATGCGCGATCATCCGCTCGATGGCGAGATGGGTCTTGCCGGTATTGGTCGGTCCGAGCACCGCCGTGACGCCGCGGGCGCGGAGCGAAGGCGGAAGGGAGCGGGGTTGGATCAAGAGGCTGGAGCTTTCCTGCAATCTGCGCGGCGAAACGCCGGGCGCGCCCTTGCGCGTAGTCCGCCCGGCCGGACTCAACCGAACGATCGAAATCCGCGCAGAGTCAGACGCTGGAGCATGGTCTCGTCGCAGATCTGGTTTCCACGTCCGCGGACCAAGCTGTAGCGGGTCCGGCGGCGCGCAGGCAACCCGATCCGTGAACAGAACGAGTCCGGAACGAAGCGGGGCCGAATCGCGGACTCCGGCAGAATCGGGTTTCGTTCTCCCGGGAGAACGCGGCAAGCGATTCGAAAACCAGACGATTTTGAATCGCGGTCATTGTCCCTCCTCTGCCGCACCGTCCTCGCGAGGCCGCTTTCGCCTATGTAGGTCGTCCCGCCAGCGGGACGAGAGCACGGGCCCGAAAAAGGCAGATCGGCCGTCCCGTCCGATCGACGTTATCCAGGCCTCGCAGCTTCGCTTGACAATAATACGTACGTACGTATTATTGTTACCATGAGCAGGCCCTCCCTTCGCCAGAATCTTCTCGCCGCCGGCCACGACCTGTTCTGGCGGAATGGCTACTCCGCCACCGGCGTGCGCGACATCGTCGCCGCCGCCGGCGCCAGCCCCGGCTCCTTCACCAACCACTTCGCCTCGAAGGAAGAGTTCGCCGGCGAGGTCCTGGAGCGCTACTTCGCCTATGTCTGCGGGCTGGTCGAGGCGGCCTTGGCCGATGACGGCCTGCCTCCCGCCGCCCGGCTGCGGCGCTATCTCGACATCATCACCACCAGGCTCGAAGCCGGCGACTGGGCCCGCGGCTGCATGATCGGCAATTTCAGCCTCGAAACCTCGCCGACCAGCGAACCGCTTCGCCGCAAGCTCGACGACATCTTCGCGCGCTGGCGCAAGCCCTTCGCCGCCTGCATCGCCGAAGGGCAGGCGCGCGGCGAGATCACCACCGCCTTCAGCGCCGACGACCTCGCCGATGTCCTGCTCGCCTCCTGGCAGGGCGCGATGCTGGCCATGAAGGTCGAGCGCAGCCCCGCCCCGCTCGAACGCTTCAAGACGATCATTGTCCCGCTCCTGTTCGGAAAGGCCCCGTGATGACCGACGAATCCCGACTGGCCATCGACGCCACCCGCCGCCAGATTCCCGTCCTCGACTCGACCATGGCCTATGTCGAGGCCGGCACCCGGGGGCCGACCGTGCTGCTTCTGCACGGCAACCCCACCTCCTCCTACATCTGGCGCAACATCATCCCGCGGATCGCGCCGGTCGCGCGCTGCATCGCGCCCGACCTGATCGGCTATGGCCGCTCCGGCAGGCCGGAGATCGCCTATCGCTTCGCCGACCAGGTCCGCTATCTCGACGCCTTCATCGCGGCGCTCGGGCTCGACCGCCTCGTCATCCTCGCCCAGGACTGGGGTACGGCGCTCGCCTTCCACCATGCCGCGCGCCGGCCGCAGAGCATGCTCGGCCTCGCCTTCATGGAGTTCATCCAGCCCTTTGCCGACTGGGATTGCTTCCATCAGCGCCCGCAGGCGCGCGAGCTGTTCAAGGCCTTCCGCACGCCGGGACGCGGCGAGGCGCTGATCCTCGACGACAACGTCTTCATCGAGCGCATATTGCCCGGTTCGGTGCTGCGCCAGCTGACGCCCGAGGAGATGGACGCCTATCGGGAGCCATTCCCGACGCCGGCCTCGCGTCGGCCGATCCTGAGCCTGCCGCGCGACCTGCCGATCGCCGGCGAACCCGCCGACGTCTGCGCGATCAGCACGGACGATCACGCGGCGCTGCGCGCCTCGACCTATCCGAAGCTGCTGTTCTGCGGCGACCCCGGCGCGCTGGTCTCGCCGCAGCAGGCGCGGGATTTCGCCGCCGGCCTGCGGAACTGCCGCCTCGTCGAGCTCGGCGCGGGCGCCCACTACCTGCAGGAGGACCACCCTGTCGCGATCGGCGACGCGGTCCGTGACTGGCTCCTCGACCTCGGCGTCGCGCAGCCGCCGGACACAGGCCGGCAGGCCGCTGCCTGCTGATCAGTCTGCGAAGACCTCGGCGAGAACCTGCGCCGCCTCGTCCGGCGCCTCGACATGGACGAAATGGCCGGCGCTCTCGCAGAAGCTGACCTCCACATCGTCGAAATAGTACGACAGGAAGGCGGCCCATTCCGCCTTCAGGATCGGATCGTGCCGGCCCCAATGCACCCGCGTGGGCTGATGGATCGGCACGGATGGCGGCGGGTGGCCGTCGATGGCGGCGAGCCGCGCGGCGTTCTGGCTGCGATACCAGTCGAAGCCGCCGCGCAGATTGCCGGGCTTCAGGAAATTCTCGACGTAGGAGTCGAAGACCGGCGCGAAGGCGTCCTTGCGATGGCACCAATGCGTCAGGAAATGCCCGAGATAGAGGGCGCAGGCTTCGCGGCTGGAGCCGACCAGTTGCTCGGCCAGCGGCAATTGCTGGAAGGACTGATACCAGATCTCGTTGACATGGCCGTCGCGGACCCAGGCCGAGCCGATGCTCGGCGTCGGGCAATTGAAGAACAGCAGCTTCTCGACCCGCTGCGGATGGCGCCGCGCCAGCCCCTGCGCGACATAGGCGCCGACATCGTGCCCGACGACGCCGACCGGGCCGAGACCGAGCGCCTCCAGCAGGGCCGCCATGTCGTCGGCATGGCTGTTGGCGCCGACGTCGCTGCGTGGCGCGGCCGACTTTCCGCTGTCGCCGAAGCCGCGCAGATCGGGCGCGATCAGCCGCAGCTCGCCATGCAGCCGGTTCATCAGCGGCAACCAGCTCATCCAGAATTCCGGCCAGCCATGCAGCAGCAGCACCGCCGGCCCGTCGCCGACCTCGGCGACGTGCAGCACGGTGTCGCGCACGATGACCTGGCGATGCCTGAGGCCGGGCGGCAAAGCGAAATCGCTGGACATGGCGGCTCCGGAGGCGAATCGCCGATGAAGCTAGCGCTTCGCACGCGCATGCGGCAATCCGCCGGACGGCTGGGCCCGCATGCGCCGGGAAGCGGAGGCTGACGCCTGGCGGGGATGGATGGCGATCTCATCCCCGCTCGATCCGGCGCCCCCAGAATGGCGCGCTCCACATCAGGGAGCACGTCATGCCGGATCTGCTGCATCGTTCAGCCAGCGACAGCGCGCGCTGGCGCGAGATCGTCCTTCTGCGCCGCAGGCTCGTCTCGCTGAAGGCGCAGATGCGGCTCCTGCGCCATCAACTCGGCCGCAAATACAATCCCGATCAGCCGCGCGTGCCGGCCGGCAATGCCGATGGCGGGCAATGGACCAGCGGCGGGGGCGGCGGCGGTCCGACACCGACCGGAACCGATGTCCTGGCCGATCTCGGCAGCGCCTTCTCGGCCGCCCTGAGCTTCGGCGACGTCGTCGCCGATTCCAGCGGCGAGGAGAGCTGGGCCTTCTATCAGGAGGCGACCCGCCCCGACGGCTCCCTCGCCGAGCGCGCCATCGTCAACCGCGACGGCTCGACCATCCAGTCGGAATTCGCCGAGCCCGGCCGCGCCGGCGACTGGGACGAGCGCCACACCGTCACCCTGCCCGACGGCGGCAAGACCACCTTCGAGACCTCCGGCCGCACCCAGACGATCCGCGACGGCGGCCCCGATGGCGAAGTCGTCTCGCGCTCGACCTGGACCGAGCGCGGGCCGGAGCCGGAAGCGACGGTGCAGCAGGCCCGGTCACCCCGACTGAGGGGGGATCCGACCAGCGCCGCCACCATCCTGTTCGGCTGGTTGGCGAGCCGCGACCAGGTCGACGGCCAGCGAACCGTCATGGGCTTCGTGCCGCGCGACTACCAGCCGAGCAGGCCCGGGCAGTTGGAGCTCCCCTTCGTCGGAAGGCTGTCGCAGGAAGAGACGAGGAATGCCTGCCACTTGCTCGGCAAGGTCCAGGAATTGACGGATCGGGCAGCCGACGCAGCGGGGGACCCGCGGCAGTTTTCATCCATGGCGACTTATGGCACCAACGTGCATGTCCGCTTCAAGAATTTCGTCGAGGATCTGCATAACCTGAATTTCCGCGCCGAGCGCTCTTTCCTCAAGGAAGCGGCCGATCCGACCAGCGAGGACGAACTCGCCGCAGGATATCCGCGCTCCGTACGTGTCGATGGCTATGAATATAGGCCGCAGGACGGAACGCTCTGCGTCTACGATCTCAAGGCCGGCCGGCGAGGGCTTTCGGTTCGTCGTTCCGATATCCTCGCGACCGCGGCCTATCTCGGAATGAGAGACGTCCGTCGTGTCATCGTGATCGAGGTCAGGCCTTACAGATGACGACAACGAAGCAGATCAGTCGGCTGCTGGTGCGTTGTGCAACGCAATCTCGAACGCGCCTGTGAGCTCAGTTCCGGCTCGCCGTCGCCGTCACGCCCGGATCGACCTTGAAGCTCGACGCCTCGATCACCGCGGTGCCGATCATCGTCTTCACCGAGATGCGCACCGGCAGCATCACGCTCGTCCCCGCGACGGGCGCGAGCCAGGTCGAGATCTCCTTGTTCTCGGCCATGAACTTGGTCGAGGGCCGCAAGGACCGGTGGCCGGCGATCGGGACATAGCGCGCCTGGCAGACCGAGACCGGGCCGCTATAGCCGTCGATCTTGACCTCGCGCGTGCCGGAATAGCTCAGCTTGATGTCGTAGCGCGCCGCGCCGTCGAAGATCGGCAGCGTGCGGTTGCAGGCCGCGGCGCCACCATTGCGACCGGGGGCCTCCACCGGCATCAGGAAGGCGCTGAGCGGATCCATGATGTTGCGCTGGTGCTCGTCCTTCAGCGGCACGCGATCGGGCTTGGCGTCGATCGGCGGCTCGATCGCCAGCGCCTGCACGGCGTTGCGGTCGAGCGCCATGCGCACCGTGCGGCTCTCGCTGGAATTGGCCGAGGAGACGGCGAAGGTCGCCGGGGAGAGCCTGCTCCCGTTGAGATTGCCGGTCGCGGCGCCCGAGCCGCGCCCGCCGGTGAAGCTGCCGACGAGGCCTGTCAGCTTGGCGTTGACGTCGAGCTTGTAGCTGTTGCCGTCGATCCCGCCGGACAGATTGGCCTTGCCCAGCGAGAGTCCCAGCAGCATGACGTCATAGGTGGCGTCCAGCGAGGCGGCCTGCGCGGCCGGTGCCGGCAGGGCGAGCATCAGGGCCGCGACGGCGGCGCTGCTGGCGTACGACAAGACGAGCTTCATTGCGGAAGGCTCCGGGCGCGACCTCGAAACGTCGCATGCACTGAGATTCGGTCCGAATCGTGACTGGCTGGCGCCAGCTTGGCGGGATAATGGTTACCGGGATGTTTCCGCAGGCATCATCGCGCCGGCTGCCTTGACGGGCCGTCGCCGGGCCGTTATAGACCCGCCACTTCAATTTGACTTCCGGTGCTCGCCTGCCGGCACGTCGCGTGTCGGCTCTTTGCGTTGAGTATTCGGAGATTTTGGGAACACGATCATGGCCCGCCGTTGCGAACTGACCGGGAAAGCCACCCAGACCGGCCACCTCGTCAGCCACTCGAACCGCAAGACCAAGACGGTCTTCCGGCCGAACCTGGTCAACGTCACCCTGCAGTCGGACGCGCTCGGCCGCTCGGTCCGCCTGCGCGTCTCGGCCAATGCGCTGCGTTCGGTCGACCATCGCGGCGGCCTCGACGCCTTCCTGATCAAGGCCCCGGCCGGCGATCTCTCGACCGGCGCGCTGGCGCTGAAGCGCGACATCGAGAAGAAGCTCGCCGCCAACTGAGCGCGGGCTTCCCTCCGGACTGAACGAAGCGGCCGCGAGGCCGCTTTTTTCTTTGGCGACCTGCCCCCTCTCCCCCTGCGGGAGAGGGCTGGGATGAGGGGTCGCACGACGACGAGCGCTGGCTCGGCGCGACAGTCCTCGAAGTTTCCAGACCTGAGCGACCCCTCATCCGGCCCTTCGGGCCTCCTTCTCCCGCAAGGGGAGAAGGGATCGAGCCCGGGCATGACGCACGCCCCTACTGCGCCAGCTCGAACTCCAGCAGCACCGTTCGCTGCAGGAAGGTCGAGAAATTGTCGTCCGAGATCAGGGTGACGACCGTCCGCCCTCCATCCAGGTGGACCGCCATTCCCTCCATATTATCGATCTCCTGGCCGAGATCGGCCTCGACCAGGAGCGGCCCGTCGAGCCGTGCGCCGGGACGGATCGAGCCGCCCGCGATGCGGCGGATGCGCATGCCGACGCCGCGCAGCGGCCTGTACCAGCGCTCCAGCAGCAGCATGTCGCCGCCTGGCAGGAAGGCGAGATCGGTGATGTCGTAGCCGTCATGGCGGATCACCTGCAGCGGCCCCGGCTGGCGCCCGCCGATGACGAAGCCGGCGGTCGGCTCGTCCTCGCGGCCGGAACGCTCGGAGATCGCGATCAGCGCGCCGACGAGCGGGTGGCCGGCCGGCAGCACGCCGAGCGCCTCGATGCCACGATTGCCCGGCAGGCGCTTCAGCGCCGGCGGCGTCGGCACGAGCTGCGCCCGCGCCTCGACGCCGTGGCGGGCGAAGTCGAAGCGCAGGATGTCATGGGCGCGCTCGACGCCGATGAAGGCTGTACCGCCCTGGATCGCCAGCGATTCGGTATCGTAATAGCGCGAGCGGTGCAGCGGCCTGCCCGAGGCGCCGAGGATCGGCGCGAGCTCGGCCTCCTCCAGCCCGGCGAGCTTGCCCTGGCCGTTGCGCGCCAGCTTCGCCGTCAGCCAGAAGCCGTTATCGGTGATGGCGACGAGCCGCGACCCGTCCGGCGAGCGCCACAATCCCGAGAAGCCGCCGAAGCGGGGGTGACTGCCTGACAGCTGGAGCCCGCCGCGGAAGACCAGCTGGCCGAAGCGGCTCTTCGTCGGATTGCCGGGCTCGAAGCTCGCGATCGGGCGGGCCGAGACGCTGACCGGGACGCGCGCCGGCTCGAGGCTCTGCGCCCGCGCGGGCAAGCCGAGCGCCACCGCGCCGAGGCCGGCGAAGACACTGCGGCGGCTTGGGCTCATTGCAGGCGGCGCGAGACCCGGGGAGATGCCCCGCCGGCATCCTCTTCGAACAGTTCAGCCAGCTTCTCGGTCATCACGCCGCCGAGCTCCTCGGCGTCGACGATGGTGACGGCGCGGCGGTAATAGCGGGTGACGTCGTGGCCGATGCCGATCGCGATCAGCTCGACCGGCGAGCGCGTCTCGATCTCGGCGATGACATGGCGCAGATGCCGTTCGAGATAGCTGCCGGCATTGACCGAGAGGGTGGAATCGTCGACCGGCGCGCCGTCCGAGATCACCATCAGGATCTTGCGCTGCTCCGGGCGGCCGAGCAGGCGCTTATGCGCCCAGTCGAGCGCCTCGCCGTCGATGTTCTCCTTGAGCAGGCCCTCGCGCATCATCAGCCCGAGATTCTTGCGGGCTCGCCGCCAGGGAGCGTCGGCCGCCTTGTAGATGATGTGCCGGAGGTCGTTCAGCCGGCCGGGATTGGCCGGCTTGCCCGATTGCAGCCAGGCCTCGCGCGACAGGCCGCCCTTCCAGGCGCGGGTGGTGAAGCCGAGCAGCTCGACCTTGACGCCGCAGCGCTCCAGCGTGCGCGCCAGGATGTCGGCGCAGGTCGCAGCGACCGTGATCGGCCGGCCGCGCATCGAGCCGGAATTGTCGATCAGCAGCGTCACCACCGTGTCGCGGAAATTCGTGTCCGATTCCTGCCGGAAGGAGAGCGGCTGGAACGGGTCGATGATGATGCGCGGCAGGCGCGAGGGGTCGAGCGCGCCTTCCTCCAGGTCGAACTGCCAGGAGCGGTTCTGCTGCGCCATCAGGCGCCGCTGCAGCCGGTTCGCCAGCCGGGCGACCACGCCCTGAAGATGCGCCAGCTGCTTGTCGAGATAGGCGCGCAGCCGCGTCAGCTCCTCGGCGTCGCAGAGCTCCTCGGCGGTGACGATCTCGTCGAACTTGGTGGTGTAGGCCTTGTAGTCGGTCTGCGGCCGGTCGTTCGCCCGGCTGTCGCGGGGGCGCGGCGCCTCGCCGGCCTCCTCGGCCTCCGAGCTCTCGTCCTCCTCGTCCCAGTCGCCCGCCGGCGCGTCGGCGGCCTCGGAAGCCCCCTCCTGCAGCTCCTCGGCGGCGTCCTCGCTGACCTCGGTCTCGGAGCGCTCGCCCTGGCTCTGCTGCTCGGCCTCGCCCTCCTCCTGCTGCTGGTCCTCGGAGGACTGGTCCTGATCGTCCTCGTCCTCCTCCGCATCGTCGCCCTGGCTCGACTGCTCGGCCATGTCGAGCGAGACCAGCATGTCGCGCACGGTCCGGGCGAAGGCGCGCTGATCCTCGATCGACGTCGCCAGCCGGTCGAGATCGGCGCCGGCCTTGGCCTCGATCTGGTCGCGCCAGAGATCGACCAGCTTCTGCGCCGCCTTCGGCGGCTTCAGGCCCGTCAGGCGCTCGCGCACCATCAGGGCGAGCGCATCCTCGAGCGGCGCGTCGGCCCGGTCGGTGATCTCCTCATAGCGGCCGCCGCGATGATAGCGATCCTCCAGCATCGCCGAGATGTTGCCGGAAACGCCGCTCATCCGGCGCGAGCCGACGCTCTCGACCCTGGCCTGCTCGACCGCGTCGAAGACGGCGCGGGCCGCATCGCCCTCGGGCGCGGCCCGGCGATGCACCGCGGCATCGTGGCAGGCGAGGCGCAGCGCCATCGAATCGGCATGTCCGCGCAGGATCGCGACGTCGCCGGCAGTAAGCTTGCGCGGCGGCTCCGGCAGGCGGGCGCGCTCGCCGACCAGCGAAGGCTTGTCGGCGGCGAAGACGATCTCCATTTCGGGCTTGCGCGCGATCGCCTTCATCGCGCCCGAGACCGCCCGCTTCAGCGGCTCGGCCGGCGCTTCCTTCGGGGTTCCGGGCTTGCGGTTGGAGATGCTCATAGCGCCTTCATGAAGTGGTGGAAGGTCTGCCCGGCCACCGGATAGCCCTCCATGCGGCCGCATTCGCGATAGCCCATGCGCGGGTAGAAGCCCGGCGCCTGGATGCTCATCGTGCCGAGATAGACCCCGCGGGCGCCATAATCGCGCGCCGCCTGCTCGGCCATGGCCAGCAGCGCCTCGCCATGGCCGGCGCCGCGATGGGCCTCGTCGATCCAGAACAGGTCGACATAGAGCCATTGCCATTTCAGCTCGCCGATCAGGCCGCCGACCACGGCGCCGCTCCCGTCGCGCAGGCTGAGGGCCAGGGGTTCGGCATTGCGCGGGCCGACCCGGGCCTCGTTATGTGCGGCGAGCCCGCGCAGCACGGTCTCGCGCGTCGCGGCGAAGTCCGTCTCGCGCTGGATCGTCGGGCGCTTGCTCTCGGCGATGCTCACCGGCCTGCTCCTTCAGCGCGAGCGCCCGTCGAACATCGTCGGGGCGAGTTCGGCCGGCTCGACGCCGGCGAGGCAGCGGGCATTGATCGCGATCATCGGCGTGCCGTCCGGCATCGCGCCGCGCGCGAAGGATTCGATGCCGCAGGTCGCGCAGAACAGGTGCTGGATCGTCTGGGTGTTGAAGCGGTACTCGGTCAGCGCCTCCTCGCCCCTGGTCAGGGTGAAGTTCTGCGCCGGGGTGAAGGCCAGCACCGAGCCGCGGCGCTGGCAGTAGGAGCAGTTGCAGGTGATCGTCCTGGACAGGTCCGCCTCGACCTCATAGGCGACGCGGCCGCAATGACAGCTTCCCTCGTACCGGGCCATGCCGGCCTCCCGTTCGTTGAGCAGGGTCCGATCGCGAGAGCGCTCCCGCTCTCGCGGAACCCGCTTCAGCTCAGCACGACATTGACCGCGCTCTCCGGCAGCTCCTTGCCGAAGGAGCGCTGGAAGAACTCCGCCACCAGCGCGCGCTCCATCTCGTCGCATTTGTTGAGGAAGGTGACGCGGAAGGCGAAGCCGACATCGCCGAAGATCGCCGCGTTCTCGGCCCAGGTGATGACCGTGCGCGGGCTCATCACGGTCGAGAGATCGCCGTTCATGAAGGCATTGCGGGTCAGGTCGGCGACGCGGACCATCTTGTTGACGATGTCCTTGCCTTCCGCCGAGGTCTGATAGTGCTTCGACTTGGCGAGCACGATCGCGACCTCGTTGTCGTGCGGCAGGTAGTTCAGCGTGGTGACGATCGACCAGCGGTCCATCTGGCCCTGGTTGATCTGCTGGGTGCCGTGATAGAGGCCCGAGGTGTCGCCGAGGCCGACGGTGTTGGCGGTGGCGAACAGCCGGAAGGCGGGATGCGGGCGGATGACGCGCTTCTGGTCGAGCAGCGTCAGCTTGCCCGACTGCTCGAGCACGCGCTGGATCACGAACATCACGTCCGGGCGGCCGGCATCGTATTCGTCGAAGACCAGCGCGATGTTGTTCTGCAGCGCCCAGGGCAGGATGCCGTCCTGGAACTCGGTGATCTGCTTGCCTTCCTTCAGCACGATCGCGTCCTTGCCGACGAGGTCGAGACGCGAGACGTGGCTGTCGAGGTTGACGCGCACGCACGGCCAGTTCAGCCGGGCCGCGACCTGCTCGATATGGGTCGACTTGCCGGTGCCGTGATAGCCCGAGATCATGACGCGGCGATTATGCGCGAAGCCGGCGAGGATCGCGATCGTGGTGTCGCGGTCGAAACGGTAATCCGGGTCGAGATCGGGCACATGCGCCTCGGTCTGCGAATAGGCCGGCACCTCCATGTCGGACTCGATGCCGAAGACCTGACGCACGGACAATTTCATGTCCGGCATGCCGGCGGTGGAGGCAGTCGTCGTTGTCATCATTCTTCTCCGGGCGCAGGACAGGGGCCGGTAGAGCCGGTTATCCTCGTGAGCCGACCGAAAGGGAGGCGTGTGATACCTCCTTAGATCGAAAGCGGCGGAGCGGCAATTCGCAAGAGGCATGCCGTCCCTTCGCCGGCATGCATTCGCGCACGCCTCAGCGGCGGCTCGCCAGCAGCCGGGCGAC
>NZ_FYAS01000018.1 GCF_900185715.1 Allobosea sp. CS1GBMeth4 | reverse complement strand
ACCGGCCTCGTGCTCCTTCAGGATCCCGATGATCTGCTCGTCCGAAAAGCGGTTGCGCTTCATCCTCTGGTCCTCATCTCGGGCCAGAGCGAACTTCACAATGGATTAGGGCAGAGGGGCAACGTCAGTTGTCCCGAACAATGCCAACCTTGCCCTTCGGAAAGCCGCCAGGAGGGTCGGCTTCAAATTCGAGGTGCGCTTCACTTCGGCGCCTGGGATGCGCCGATCCGCTCCAATGGCGTTCGGAGTCTCGTATTGGGTGCTTCCGAGAGAACCATTTGCGTCAGAGCAGAGGGAGGGGGTCACGCGAGAAGGAAGCCAAGGCTAAATTATGCCGCTGGCAGCTTGAAGTCTTTTTAGGATCGGAAGCTGACTTGCTCTCCCTTTTTTGCGGAAATCCGTCATGATTTCATTAAAATGACCTTCATGGTCAACTTCCATCAGAGCCTCTTCAATCTCATCGACCGTAAATTGATCTCTAAAAAGAAGATCTCTTTTCATCAAAGGGAAATTTTTATATTTCATATATATGAAACCACCAGTGTGGATCTGAGATCCGCTGCCTATTTTTGAAATGAAAATTTGAGCCGCCTCTGTATTTGTCATCGTGCAAAATTCGGAACTCTGATCTCGGATCGGTATGGGAATGCGCCTGGCAAGCGTCATGCGGGAGTCGAGATCTTCGACTTCATTCAGGCAATCCCGGAGATTGTTCGGCCTGTAAATGATGTCGATCGCTTCAGCCAGCGGGACGATGGTTCGGGACAGGCCAACCTCGCCCTTGTTAATGGCCCACAACCTTGAATTGACCGGAAGATAGTTCTCCCAAAATTTCTGGAATTTCACGTTCCTGAAGATCCGACCACTGATGGAAAAGCAGAATGACTGAATATGGTAATGGATTTCCCAGTTTTCAAACAGAGCGCAAATGTCGGATTGTGAATCGGCGAGCCTTGAGAACAAACCGGTCAACCCGGCTTTGAAAAAATATATACTATCATTGATGTAGATGAGACGCTCAACATCAATCCCAAGAGAGTTGAGATACAGGGTGGAATCGCGGAAGCCCCCCATATCGAAGCCGGCATTGTTCCTGATGACGATCAGTTTCGATCTTTCCTTCAGATAGCGCAATTGCTCTGCGTCGACCTTGTGATTGACGACGGCGACGACGTTGATCGCCGCTTCGCGCAGAGAGTCGAGTGCATTTTCGACATACCATGAGATTCCATTCGGCTGGTAGATGAGGAAAATGGCGTAATTTCTGCTTTCATGCTTAACGCTCCCGCTTTCGATCGACACGATAGACGATTTGTTGCCAACCATGAGTTTCAATCTTGCTAGAAAGACTACAGCGTCGTGATATCGTAATCTAACGACCCACCTGGCGACGTGGAAAAGCAGGAACTTTAGCGAGACAAACATAGTCACTCCACGATATTTGCCTTGCGGCAGCTTTCCGAGATGAAGCCGTTTCTTTATTTCTGCCTCGATCCGTGAAATGCCGGCCAGCTGCACTGGTCGGTTCATGTCCTGGATTCCAGGCCAAGGCCCAAGCAGAGTTCTCGTTCCCGCGCGCGCACGAAACCGGCATAGTCGCGCAGATGCACACCATCGCTGAAGGCGGAGCGAGGGCCGGTAGGCCGCTGCGCTTCCGCGAAAAGGTCGAGATAGATGCAGCTACGCGGCTCACAGGACCGGGCGAGCATGCCGGAATAGCGTTCTGCTGCAGCGCGGGGGAACTGTTTCTCTTGATGGCTCGCCACCGGGGGAATGGCGGCGAGCGCGCGGTGATCGGTCCACATAACCAGGCGGGCCTTCAAGGCGGCGAGGCCCGCCCTGAAGACATTCTCGGCGTGATCGGTTTCCGGCGCGCGTTTCACCCAGATATCATTGGTGCCGACGGACAGCAGCAGCGCGCTCGCCTTGCGGCGTGGTGTGATCGCGCGGGAGAGATCGAGGACGTCACCGAGCGTCGCGCCGGACATGCCGGCATTGACGACAGGCAGGCCGCACAGGCTCGACAGATAAAGGCGCTCCGCATGGGAATCGCCCATGATCACGATATAGGGTCCTTCGACCTGATCGAGCTGGGCCTGAATCGTCTTGATCCTGACCTGCCGGAAGCCATCGAATTCGCGTGGCCCATGGTCACGCGCGAGCCAACGCTGAAAGCTCCCGCCAACACTTGCCGCAAGCATGAGAGCGACGCAGGCGAGCGCGGTCGGGGCGATGGTCGAGGTCCGGCGCCTCGCGATGAATGGCAGTTGCAATGGTCGAACCATGGCTCAGGCTCCACACTCGGAGCCGGTTGGCGACGGCGGAAGCATGCTTTGCCGCTGTCTTCGCCAGCGGCCGCGCCTGATGCGCCGGGCCAGCGCCGCCGTGCTTCGCAGGAGCGCGCCCCAGCGGCGCAACTGAGCAAGCTGGCGCGGAACCTCGTCCGAAGGAGGCCGCGACACGGCCAGCGGAGTCAGCGCCAGCTTGTGCAGCACGAACCGGCCGCCCTGCTCGCAAGGGTCGATCCGGAAGGCCAGCGCCGGCGCCGGCAGGCTGATCGTCGTCTCGATCTCGATCCGGGGACCGCTGCAGGCGATGACGAGGCAATCGTCCTCCCGGAAGCCTTCGCCGAGGTCGAAATAAAGTCGCCAGTGATCACGATGACCGACGCCGGCGTCGCATAGGGTTGCGTCGAAGCTGACGAGCAGAAGCCCGACCGGGCATCGCATCGGAACATAGAAATAAGAATCGAAGCCCTCACTTCGCCAATGACCTGCTGCGGCTTCCTGCTGCAGATGTCCGGCAGGGTGGAAAAGCATCCCGGCCCGACGTTTCAGGGGGGCGGACAGGACCCCGAACAATCTGCGAGCCACGCCCTGAACGGCATGCTCCTGAGCGGCTTTGGTGTCGTCTGTGCGCGTCATGATCTCGAACCAGGGAACTTGCGATTGCTGATGCTGGCGGCACCAATGGTGTCGAGGTCAGGTCGGCCAAAGTGCTGCCGCCATGGGCCCGGCAGAGACTCTCCCCTCCAGGCGAAAGCTCCAGCCGGGCGATGCGGCTGCCCCTCATGACTTCCCGGCCGGTGCCAACGAGCATCCGGTTTCGCTGTTTTCTGTCTGATCTTCGGCATTCGTTTTCCTGCCCGCACTGATCGGGAAAGGGGCATTACTTCGAGTGTGGGAATTTTACCCACCGACTCTTGACGTGGGTAATATTCCCACTTACTAGCTCCGTCAACCCGGCACGACGCTTGCTGCCGGACCCTGCTTTCGAGGAGCCCCCCGGGTGTCAAACCCTGCCATGCTTGTCCATGATGCGCGGCTGCGCCGCCGCCATCCGTGGCGCGATGCGGTCGGCGATTTTGCCCGCGGAATCCAGCTCGCCGAGCTCTGGCTGACGATGGGCTGGTACGATGTGCGCCAGCGCTACAGCCGCTCGGTCTTCGGTCCCTTCTGGGTGACGATCAGCCTGGCTGTGTTCGTGGCCGGCCTCGGCGTCACCTACGCGGCCCTCTTCCGCGTGCCGGTCGACGCCTACCTGCCCTATGTCACCATCGGCATGGTGCAGTGGTCGCTGATCACCGCCCTGCTGAACGAAGGTTCCGCGACCTTCACCGCCGCTACGGCGGCGATCAAGCAGATGCCGGCGCCGGTCGGCATCCATGCGCTGCGCGTCGTCTGGCGCAACCTGATCATCCTCGCCCACAATGCGGTGATCGTCCTTGTTGTCCTGGTCGCCTGCGGCGTGAAGCCGGGATGGACGGGGCTCGCCGCCCTGCCGGGCCTTGTCTTGCTGCTCCTCAACGGCGTCGGCTGGAGTGTGACGCTCGGTCTCGTCGGGGCGCGCTTTCGCGACATGATGCCGCTCGTCGCCAACGCGACGCAGATGCTGCTCTTCGTCACGCCGGTGCTCTGGCGTGCCGAGGATCTCGGCGAGCGGCGCGTCCTTGCCGAGTTCAACCCGCTGTTCCATCTGATCGAGATCGTGCGCGCGCCGCTGCTCGGGACCGGCTTTCCGGTCGGGAGCTTCGCCGCGGCGCTCGTCGTCACCGCTCTCAATCTGGCGCTCGCGCTCGTCTTTTACACGCGCCTGCGCTGGCGCGTCGCCTATTGGCTGTGAGGCGCCGATGAGCTCGATCCGTCTCGACGGCGTCAGCCTGCAATTTCCGCTCTATGGCGGCAGCGCCCGCTCGCTGCGAAACCGCCTCGTCAGCAGCGCCACCGGCGGGCGTATCGGTTCCGATGCCCGCTCGCGCGTTTGCGTCGAGGCGCTGCGGAACATCGATGTCGCGATCGCCCATGGGGAACGCGTCGCTCTCATCGGGCATAACGGGGCCGGCAAGACGACGCTGCTGCGCGTTCTCGCCGGGATCTACGTGCCCCAGACCGGCCGCGTCGTGGTCAGCGGCAAGATCGCGCCGCTCTTCGACATCGGCCTCGGCATGGACGGCGAGGCGAGCGGCTACGACAATATCCGCCTGCGCGGGCTCTATCTCGGCCTGAGCCGCCGCCAGATCGAAAGCCGCATCGACGAGATCGCCGATTTCACCGAGCTCGGCGGCTTTCTCGACATGCCGATCCGGACCTACTCGGCCGGCATGCAGACCCGCCTTTCCTTCGCGATCTGCACCAGCGTCGACCCCGATGTGCTGCTGCTCGACGAAGGCATCCTCGCCGGCGATGCGGCCTTCATGGAGAGGGCGCAGGCACGGCTGACCGCCTTCGTCGCCCGCGCCGGCATCCTCGTCCTGGCCTCGCACAGCGACAACCTGCTCGCCAGCCTCTGTACGCGGGCGCTGCGCCTCGAACACGGCCGGCTCGTCGCCGACGGGCCGTTGCATGAGGTGCTGTCCCCTGTCCCATCGCCATCGACCAGGAGAATCTCGGCATGACCGTCCCCATCGAAGAGCGGGCACGTTGCCTCGCCGGCATCGTGATCTATCGCCCGCAGTTCGAAGCGCTGCGACGTCTCGTGGCTTCTCTCGCCAGCGACGTCGCCACCGTGGCGATCTACGCCAACTCGCCCGTCAGCGGCGATGAGCAGCAGGCGCTCAAGGACGCTGCCGGCATCGCCGAACTGATCATTCTGAGACCGGGGCTCAATCGCGGCCTCGGAGCCGCCTACAACGCGTTGCGTCATCTGGCCGGAGCACGCGACAGCGAGTTCCTGCTTCTGCTCGACCAGGACAGCACGCCCCGGCCCGGCATGGCCGCGGCACTGACGGCGACCCATCGCCGTCTTGCTGCGCGCGGCGAGCGCGCAGCCATCGTCGGACCGCAGCCGATCGACCCGGACGGCGAAGCAATGCGGCTTTCGGCGCGGGAGATATCGCCGCAGGGCGGAGCCGAGCCCTTGCGCGCGAGTTTCGTCATTTCGTCGGGCTCGCTAATCCGCCTCGATGCGCTGACCGCTATCGGCGACTTCCGGACCGATTACTTCATCGACGCCATCGATATCGAATGGTGCTTGCGGGCCAGCGCCGCCGGGTATTCGATCTGGGTCGACCCAGCGGTACCGATGCCGCATCGGCTCGGACAAGGCGTCATCCGGCTGCCTCTAGGCCTGCTCCTGACTGACCAGCCACCGCGGCGACTCTACACCTATGTCCGCAATCAGCTCGCCATGCTGCGCCTACGGCACGTTCCGGGCCGGCACAAGATCAAGTTCCTACTCTCGTTGCCCGTCAGGTTCGCTGCCCACCTCGCCCATCACCGCTTCTCGGCTGATTGCCTGGCAGCGCTGACCAACGGTGTGAGAGACGGAGCGCTCGCGCGCCTGGGCCCGCCGGATCAGGCTCTCATCCCCTTCTGGCGATTCGGCTGGCGCAACCGCGCCACAGCGCCCCGCTTCGTTGGTGATGCAGCCGCAACGCCGCAGCCGCTGTGAAATCTTCGAGGACCCCATGAAAGGTATCGTTCTAGCGGGCGGCAGTGGCTCGCGCCTCCATCCCGCGACACTCGCCGTGAACAAGCAGCTCGTTCCGGTCTACGATAAGCCGATGATCTACTATCCGGTCTCGGTCCTGATGCAGGCCGGCATCAGAGAGATCCTGATCATCTCGACGCCGGACTATCTCGACAATTACCTCGCCGTGTTCGGCGACGGCGCAGGCTTCGGCCTGAAGATGAGCTATGCCGTGCAGCCGAGGCCCGAAGGCCTGGCACAGGCCTTCATCATCGGCCGCGACTTCATCGGTGACGACGATGTCGCGCTGGTTCTGGGCGACAACATCTTCTTCGGCGCCGGGCTGAACGACATGCTGGCGCGCGCCCGATCGCGGCAAAGCGGCGCGACGATCTTCGCCTATGCCGTCGATGATCCGGAACGGTATGGCGTGGTCACGCTCGACGCCGCGGGCCGGCCACTGCACATCGTCGAGAAGCCGTCCCGCCCGCAATCGCGCTGGGCGGTCACCGGGCTCTATGTCTACGACAACCGGGTCGTCGACATCGCGGCCGGCATCAAGCCCTCTGCCCGCGGGGAGCTCGAGATCACGGACGTCAATGAGGTCTATCTGCGACGCGGCGAGCTTCATGTCGAATGCATGTCACGCGGCTATACTTGGCTCGACATGGGCACACATGACAGCCTGCTGGAGGCCGGCGAATTCGTCCGCACCATCCAGAAGCGCCAGGGACAGCTTGTGGCAGGGCTCGAGGAGATCGCCTTCCAGCAGGGCTTCATCACGCTCGCCCAGTTGCAAGAGCGAGGCATTGCGCTCGACAAGACGGACTACGGACGCAAGCTGCTGGCGATCGCCGCCGAGCACGCCTGACGCAAGGCATCAGTGCCCCGGCTCGCCGCCTCCCGGGCCACCGCCTCCGGAACCGCCGCCCGGGCCGCCGGCGCCCCCGCCTCCCGGCCCGCCGCCGGGACCGCCGCCGCCACCGCCACCGCCACCAGGGCCCGGACCGAAACCACCGGGCCCGGACGGGCCGGGTCCGAAACCACCCGGCCCGATGCCGCCCGGACCTGGCGCGCCACCGGAACGCCCTTCACCCTCGCCGCTCGTCCTGGCAAGGCGGAGATTGTCGATCCTGAGTTCGCCGTCCAAGCCGAAACGCCCGTCGAGCACAGCGCGGAACTCCTCCCAAGGCGACAGACTATTCGCGAAGGCGTCACTGCGCACTGAGGCGCCGGATCCCAGCAGCAGGCGTCCGTCACGGGCCCGGACATAAGTCTCGATCGAGACCGGTCCGGCGGCCGGAAGGTGCGGCGCGAGGTCGATACGGGCAGGAAGAAAGCCCGTCGGGACAAGGCGCCCGGTCACAGCGACACGGCGGCCGACAAATGCCGCGTCGGCCTCGAGCAGCTTGAGACCGCCGATCCAGAAGCCGTCGCCATCCCGCTCGATCACGCCGAGAACATGGGATGAGCCTCGCTCATCGCGCTCGATCAGGCTGGCCGCGATCGTACCGTCCAGCCGGCGCAGGCCGCTCACGGCCACGAACTGGCCCTTGCGCCATGCCCCCCGAGGCCGGCCTCCTGCGGTCTGGACCCTCTGCCCAAGGACCTCGATGGCATCCGCGGAGACGGCGGTAACCGGGCCGACGACTTCACGGTCCACTCTGATCGCATGCGTGACGAGGCCAGCGGAATCGGCTTGCGCCACGACGCGGACGACGTGGCCGATCCGCAAGTCGCGAGCGCTGCGCGCCAGCCCGTCGATCGTCACCGGTACATCCGGTCCATAGGCGATACGCCTGTCGTTCACAAAGATGCTGCCGAAGCGCTGGATCGTTCCGACGAAGCCGGTCCCGCCGATGCCGCGATCGCTCCCGCTATGCCCCTCGGGCACAAAGCCGGTACCGCCGATGCCGACGTCGCGCGGCTTCTCCGGCGCCGCGATCGCAGGATGCAGCGACGCCGCGGCGGCGCTCAGCGAGGCGAGCACGGCCCGCCGTGACAGGACCGGGCGCCGGGTCATGCCTGGCCGCTCTCGTCGCCCGCGCGGCCGTCCCGCTCCCGGAAAACGTAGACCCCGCAGTTCCAGCGATGCTCGCCGCCGCGGTCCGTTTCACAGGCAGCGTGCGCTTCCCGGTTGATGCGCTGCAGCATCTCCAAAGCCAGTTCGCGTGAGCGAGCTTCGAGCTTTTCGGCCAGTTCGGCCGAAAGGCCGTCATAGTGCACCGACCGCTCCACGAAGGCGGGCTTCGATCCCAGGACGTTCTCCGCGGCCGCGGCGACATGGTCGTGGAGATTCCTGCCAAAATAGTACAACTTCTCGTCGTCTCCATGTTGCGGGATGAAGGCTGCCTCGGCCAGCACGATGCGGTCTTTCGGATCGATCGTGACCACCCGGCGGTCGAGCCATTCATCGAGCACGGCGCGGGGGCGCACATCGCGCGTGACGGACGAGACCAGTTCCTCGAAGGACGGGGACGATCCGTCGGCGTTGCGCGGCAGAGGCAGGGGCGCGCCGGCTGCGTCGCAGAAGCGCGGCGAGCCGAGCCAGCGGGCGATGATGGCGCCGGTCCGGGAGACCGCTGCCGGCACTGCATTGACGGGCGCACCGGCGCCGCGCAGGCGGCTCACCTCCTTGCGGTGAATGCCGGTCAGCAGGCTGACCCGGCTGTCGGTCTGTTCCTTTCCGGGCAAGGCAAAATCGTACTCCGCCACGTTGACGTACAATTCCCGCAGGAGCTGGCACAGCGCCGGGAAGGTCATGCCGGCACGAATGCAAAGGCGGACAAGCGGGCGCAGCAGCCGCGCCAGCGGCAGATAGAGCTTCTCAGCAGTTGGGCCGGGCGCGGCGTCCGTCATGGGCTTCAGTTAGTCTCATTTAACGTGGGACACAATCCCACGATTTTTCTCCTTGCAAGAAATCACGCGTCGGCGTATGTGGGAAAAATTCCCACATGGACGCGCCATGCACCTCGCCTCATCAAACCTGCGGCATCTTCGACCCACCAGACGCGATCTCCTCGATCATGTCGCGAAGCGATCGACCACCACTGCAATGCTCCGGCGGAGCTTCTGCTGCGTTCTGGCGCTCTCGACGCCTTACGCAATGTTCCTGCTGAATGGTGCGTTGAGGCCATGAAGCCGCCGGCTCGTACGCCCGCCACAGCCGATCGCCACCGCGGCACTCTTTCGCCGCTGTGCGGAGCGCTGACGATCCTGATCCTGCTCACGGGACTGTGCCTCTCCTGGCTGCTCGTATCTTCGGAGCTCGCCCGCGAGCAAGAGGAGGGGTGCTTGACGTATCGCGATCCGGTGACGGGACGGTCCGCACCGCGCCATTGCTGCAACCCCGGCGCGCCCGCCGCGTCCGCTTGATAGGAGCATTCTGTTGAGCCTTGGCATTCTTGTGACGGGCGGAGCCGGCTTTATCGGTTCGGCCGTGGTGCGCCGCCTGATCGAACAGACACCGCATCGGGTCTGCGTGGCCGACAAGCTGACCTATGCAGGCAACCTCGCCTCGCTGGCGCCGGTTTCCGGCAGCGCACGCTACCGTTTCGAACAGGCCGATATCGGCGACGGGGCGCGGATGCGGGCGATCCTGGCACAGTTCCGGCCGGATATCGTGATGAACCTCGCGGCTGAGAGCCATGTCGATCGCTCGATCGACGAGCCTGCCGCCTTCATCAGCACCAACATCGTCGGCACCTTCAGTCTGCTGCAGGAGGCCCTGCGCTACTGGCGCGAGCTGGAAGGTGCGGCGAAGGTACGCTTCCGGTTTCAGCACATCTCGACCGACGAGGTCTTCGGCTCGCTTGGGTCGGAGGGGCTTTTCCGCGAGGACACGGCCTATCGGCCGAACTCGCCCTATTCGGCGTCCAAGGCGGCCTCCGACCACCTCGTCCGCGCCTGGCACCACACCTATGGCCTGCCGACGCTGGTGACGAACTGCTCGAACAACTACGGGCCCTATCACTTCCCCGAAAAGCTTATTCCGCTGATGATCCTCAATGCGCTCGAGGGGAAACCGCTACCGGTCTACGGCAACGGGCTCAATATGCGCGACTGGCTCTATGTCGAGGATCATGCCGAGGCACTGTTGCTGGTGGCGGAGCGTGGCCGGCCGGGCGAGTCCTATGCCATCGGTGGGCATAACGAGCTGACCAATATCACGGTCGTGAGGCGCATCTGCGCGATGCTGGACGAGCTCAGGCCCGCCCCTGCCGGCGCGCGCGAGCGTCTGATCCACTTCGTGGCCGACAGGCCCGGGCATGATGCGCGCTATGCGATCGATACCGGCAAGATCGGGCGCGAGCTCGGCTGGCAACCCCGCCACGACTTCGAAGCCGGGCTCAGGCGCACGGTTGAATGGTATCTCGCCAATCCGGACTGGTGGGGCGACATCCGCTCCGGCGTCTATCGCCGCGAGCGGCTGGGTGCGGCCTAAGCCAGCAGGGCGAGCCGATTGGCGACTTCGATGTTGCCGGGGTCGTGACGAGGTCGCGGGTCGGCTGCGGTCCAGGAAGAGCCAATCGCCGGTTGCCGCTGGTCGCCTTCTAAGCCCGGCCGTCGGCGCCTCTCGGGTCGGATCCGTCGGTTCTAACCGCACCGGCCAGCCTTCTGCTGGATGATCGACGTCCTCAGCTTCGCGGTTCCGCCGAGCGGTCTCGAGGTCTCGCGCCAGATGGTGCTTCAAACCTCGCTCGCGGCCAGCGCCATCAGGCTGGTGGCATCGGGGCTTGGCGTCTCGATCGTCGATCCTTTCACCGCCAACTACCTGGGTGGTCCCGATGTCGTCACGCGGCCGTTCAAATCGAGCTTCCGTTTCGAGATCGTCGCCGCAAGACCGAGCCACCATCAGCAGTCGAGGCACTGCCGGGAGTTCATCGAAATCATGATCGATCTGTTCAAAAAGCAGGCAGCGGCCTCGATCACAAGGCCGATGCGCGGCGCCTGATCCTCAATGCCTGCATGAATGCGCTTTGCCAACGGTCGCCCGCGAACGCTGGCGAACGCCAGACGCGAAAAAACCGGCCGCTTTGGCCGGTTTGCGAACGTCAGCGAACGCTGGTGAACATGAAAGTGGTGCGCAAGAGGGAGGTAAAGAAATTAAATAACATATTAATAATATTGATTATTTTCTATTCACAGCTCTAAAGGCCAACAACAAGGCCAACAACCCGAAACGCTGGAGCACTGCAAATGAGTTTTCCACACGCTGAACGTGATGGAGCGAAGCCGCTCCTTAGCGTCACAACCCGACATTGACTGTTCGCCCGCAAGCGGACGTTCTGCAAAACGCGATTACGACTCGGCGTTCCACTTAAAGTCGCGGATGTGCTGCAGGAACACAGACATGGCCGCGCTCTGGTGGCGCCGGTTGGGATAGTAGAGAAACCAGCTCGGCAGCTCGGGCGACCAGTCGGGTAACAGTTCGACCAGGCGGCCCTCATCGAGGTGCCGCTTCGCATAATCCTCAAAAACATGCGCGATGCCTTGTCCCGTCAGCGCTGCCTGCAGCTCCTGATGCGCCGAGCTGAGCGTCAGGCGGCCTTCGGGAGTGATCTCCAAGCGCTCACCGTTCTTTTCGAACTGCCAACTGACGATCGTTCCTGCGGGAAAGCGACGGCGGATGCAATCGAAATCCATGAGGTCGGACGGCGTTGCCGGCGCGGCGCGACCCTCCAGATAGGTCGGCGATGCCACGATGGCGTAGCGGAGGGCCGGCCCCAGCGGGACCGCGACCATGTCCTGCTCCAGTTGCCTGCCGAACCGGACGCCGGCGTCATACCCCTCCTGAACGATGTCGATGATGGCCGCGTCGCTGATCAACTCGACCTTCACGTCGGGGTAGCGACGCATGAAGTCGAAGACCAGCGGGCACAGGACGTAATCGACCGCCGGGCCGGGAGCATTGATCCGCAGGGTGCCGGTCGGCGTCTCGCGCAGCCGGTCCAGATCGGCGACCGCCGATCTGATGTCGCGGAGCGCCGGGACGAGCCGCTCGTTGAGCCGCGCCCCCGCCTCGGTGGGGGCGACGCTGCGCGTGGTCCGGTTCAGGAGACGCAGACCGAGCCCGCTCTCGAGCGCGGCGATGCTCTGGCTCAAAGCGGCTGACGAGACGCCTCGCTCGGCGGCCGCGGCCCGGAAGCCTCCGCACCGGACGATCGAAGCGAAGGCGTCCAGGCTGTCGAGACGAAGAGACTTCATTACGTGCGTTTTCTTATCAAGCTGATCAAGAGAAGATATCTTATCCGATCAATCGACTGCCGTCATCCTGAGCCCGACCCGAAAACCGGACCGCGAGGGAGCGATGACGACGATCACCTTGAACCGCCGCAGGATCATGCTGGGCACAGGCCTTGGCGCAGCCGGGATGCTGGCCGGAGGCGGGCAGGCTCTCGGCCAGGCAGTTCAGCCGCCGGGCGGCAATGCTGGTCATTACCGCTTCCGGGTCGGCGACATCGCCGCGACGGTGCTGAGCGACGGCGTGATCGGCGGCCCGCCGCGCGTCTATGCCAGCGACGCTCCGGAGCAGGAGCTCAAGGACGTCCTGCAGCGCGCCTTTCTGCCTCTCGACCATATGACGCTCAATCTCAACACGCTGCTGATCGAGGTCGGCGGCCGGCGCGTCCTCATCGAGGCGGGGGCCGGCCAGACGATGGGGCCCCATTGCGGCCGGATCTTCGCCCGGCTTTCCGAGATCGGCCTGACCGCGAACGACATCGATGTCGTAGTCGTCTCGCATACCCATCCCGACCATGTCGGCAACCTGCGAGCCGCCGATGGAGGATCCGCCTTTCCGCGCGCGACTATTCTCGCGCCGAAGCCGGATTGGGACTTCTTCGTCCGCGGGGAACCCGACTTGTCCTACATGCCGGTCCCGGAGGATTTCCGCCGGCGCTTCGGCGCGGCGATCAGGCGCAGTGTCGAGCCGATCGCCAAGGGCGTCGAGCTCTACGAGGCCGGAGCGGAGATCGTGCCGGGGCTGACGACGGTTGCGGCTGCGGGACACACCCCGGGCATGGTCTCGTTTCTCGTCCACTCCGGACGTGACCAGCTGCTGCTGACGGCCGATCTCGCCTACCACCCCGTCGTCAACATCGACCGCCCCTGGCGGCCGGGCCCAGACCGCGACCGGGATGCGGCGCTCAGCGCGCGCCGGCGCATCTTCGATCGCGCGGCGGCCGACCGGATACCGGTTCTCGGCTTCCACTATCCGTTCCCGGGCCTCGGCCATCTGCTGCGGACGGACAGCGGCTACGCCTGGGTGCCCGCAGGCTGGCAATTCTGAACAGACTGGAGACGAGACGATGACCCGCAGGCCGACAGATCTCGACCGCCGCAGCTTTCTCGGGGCCGTCAGCGGCGCGACCGCCGCGCTGGGGGGCCCGCGCCTCGCACAAGCCCAGACGAACAGTCCGCCGCTTTCCGGCGCCATGACCGGAGCGATGAGCGGACAAGCCATCACGCGTCGGATTGCGCGGACAGGACAGAACCTGACTGCGCTCGGGCTCGGTACATTCCTGACCTTCGATCTCATGCCGGGCGCGCCGCGCGAGCGCATCCGGGAGGTGTTTCGGCTCTATGTCGCCGGTGGCGGTCAGGTGGTCGATACCTCGCCCCTCTACGGCTCGGCCGAGGCCAGCGTCGGCGCCTTCCTCGCGGAAACGCCGACCGAAACGGAGGTTTTTCTCGCCAACAAGATCTGGGCGACGGGCGAATATCTCGGCGATGTCGGTGCAGCGACCGCCAGCCTCGAGCAGTCCAAGCTGCGCACCTGGCGGTCGCCGATCGACCTGATGCAATGCCACAGCATCGTCAACGCGCCGGTGATCATCCCGCTGATGCAGGCGTGGAAGAGGGAGGGGCAGATCCGGCATGTGGGGGTCACACACCACGAGACCGCCGCCCATGAGCAATTGATCCAGATCGTCGAGAAGGGTGATGTGGACTTTGTCCAGACGAATTATTCGATCTTCGACCGTAACGCCGAGAAGCGTCTGCTTCCGTCAGCGGCCGACCGCGGGGTCGGCGTGCTGGTGAACCTTCCGCTCGAAAAGGCACGGCTGCTGAAGGTGGTGGAAGGGCATCGTCTGCCCGGTTTTGCGAGCGAGTTCGGCGCAACGAGCTGGGCTCAATTCTTCCTCAAATGGGCCATGGCCCATCCGGCCGTGACCAGCGTGCTCTGCGGAACCTCGAACCCCGACCACATCATCGACAATCTCATGGCGATGCGCGGCCCCCTGCCGGACGCCACGATGCGCCGCCGCATGATCGCGCATATGGAGACGATTCCCGGCTTCGGGACGATCGCCAACATGCCTTGGTACCCGGGCAAGGAGAGGCAGTATCAAGGCCTGATCCGGACCGCCCAGGCAAGGGTGCGCGAGCGACTGAGAGAGTAGGCGCACGCCTTCGCAATCAATGCGAAGAGCCTGTGTCTGAGCCTCAGGACATCAGCACCGACGCGATTAGGAGCGTGACGTGCTCCCCATTTTCCTGCCGGTTAGTAAGTTAGGCCCGGCTGGGTTTTGGTCCGTGTGGGACCGGCTGGCGAACATCGATGGCGATAGGCCGCCGAGGCTCGTGTGGGGTCGGACGGTGTTGTAGTCGATCCGCCAAGCCTCGATGATCCGGCGCGCCTCGGCAAGCGATGAGAAGGCGTGCTCGTTGAGGCATTCGTCGCGCAGGCGACCGTTGAAGCTCTCGACGAAGGCGTTCTGGATCGGCTTGCCCGGTGCGATGTAGTGCCATTCGATGGCGGCCTCCTCGCAGAAGCCGAGGATCGCCCGGCTGACCAGCTCGGTGCCGTTGTCCGAGGCGATCATGCAGGGGCGGCCGCGGCGAGCGATGACCTCATTGAGCTCACGCACCACGCGGGCGCCGGAGAGCGAGGTATCGACGACCGCCGCCAGGCATTCGCGGGTGAAGTCGTCGACGATGTTCAGCACCCGGAAGCGCCGGCCGTCGTTCAGGGCATCCGACACCAAGTCGAGGGGCTCCAGCGCTGGTTCGCTCCCTGCGGAATGGCCGCCGGTGCCCTCGTGTCGAGCGCTCGCTTGCGCCCGCCGCGCCGACGCACGACGAGCCGCTCCTCCCGGTAGAGACGGTAGACCTTCTTCAGGTTCATCCTCACACCCTCCCGCCTCGGCAGGATCGCCAGCCGCCGGTTCTCGTCCTCGAGCGTGCGAAGTCGCGCCGTCTCTGAGGCCGTCATGCCCCCGTACTTCGCCTTCCACTTGTACAGCGTGGCGTCTGAGATCCCGTGCTTGCGGCACACCTCCGCGGTCTTAATCCCCGCCTCGTGCTCCTTCAGCACCAAAATGATCTGCTCCTCGCTGAAACGGCTGCGCCGCATGGTCCTTCTCCTGAGCGAAGGACCCAACTTATCCCTGGCCGGAATTCAGGGGAGCACGTCACTGTCATCAAACCAAGCAGGGCAAAATGGCTGCCGGGCCGTCTTCAACAATTTAGGGTTATGTAATCATATCCGACAAGAAGTGGTATTCAAAAATTACAGATTATATTATATATTACGTACGCATCTATTCTACAATTACGCTACTATATATACTGACGATAGAAAGATTCAGTGCAGGCACATCAACAGAGAGCGACCACCAGTCGTAAGACCTTGTAGAAATTCAACCCCAAATATAATCTGCTTATTTGCCTATAAATGCCTCCTCTCACATCGAATCAGGCGACAAAACGGCCGCCTGATTCGCGCATTTGCTGCGCGCCTTCAAGGAGAGATCTAAGGAGACGCTATGATTTCTATGGCGGGTGCGGTCAGTCGCGGCAAAGTCGTGCCGCGCAGGATGCATTTACTCGGATGGAAGAGCAGTACGGCGGGTATTGCATCAGAGCTCGCGATGTCGGCCCCGCCCCTCGAGGCCGGTATCGTGCTGGCGCCGACCGAAGCCGCGAATGGGGCGAGTGAAGGCAGCGCCGACAGCGCCGGCGCGACGATGTTCGCTTGCAAAGCCCGAATCGACGTCGCCGACGATGTCAATCCAGGCAGTCCGCACGATCGACGAGCTGACTGACGTCGAGCGCCCTCAAGAGACGCGGCTCACACATCAAATAACGGAACAATTCGGATGATCTCAGATAGATTCATATCTCTTCCGGTCAATTCTACGCCACTTTTATACGGATTGGCTGGGCTATTTTCGCTTGTGCCAGCTGTCCTGACCTGGAACGAGGCCTTCGCGGCCTGCACACTCACAACGGCTCCCAATACTTACACATGCTCAGGAGCGACGTTGAGTGAGCAATTTTTGTTTGCCGCAAACAATGCGACCTTCACCACATCAGGAACCTATGGCGTCAACATCACCGGCCTCGGAGGTGGTCTTCCCGCGCTCTCCATCTGGGGTCACGGTGCGAAATCCTATTCCGATACCAATGCAACCGTTATCGACACCACCGGAACGGTAGACCCAACTAACGGCCTCTACATCGTCGTAGGTAACGACTTGCCGGGATCCCCCGCGTCCTTGACGTTTCGATCGAATGGCAACTACTTTACATCCGGTGACGGCGTTTCGTTTTCCGGTATGGGCGGGCAGCCGGAAAGTGGGCGGTTGGACGCTGTTTTTACCGGCAAGATCGACGCGGGAGGGATAGGTCTTATCGCCTTTACGCCGGGCCAGGGCGCGACAATTACAGTCAACGATGTTCACGGCAGGTCTGTCGCGATACGGGCCACGATTGGAAGCACCTCCTCAACCGAAGCACGCGTGCTTCAGGACCTGACGATCAACACCAACGGTCTGGTTCGCGGAGACCCCGATGCCTTCGGCACAGAGAGCTACGGCATCAACGTGCTGGTCACCAACGGCGCCGCAAGCGGCCTGGCACCCGGCGTCAAGACAAACATCAATGTTGCGTCCACATCCATCGTCGAGGGCGACCGAGCTGCAATTTCAGTGCTGGCATCGAATTTTCCAGGGCAAACACTCGAAACCGACCAGAACCCTATCATTATAAACAATTATGGCGTCATCCGGAATAATTCTCAAAAATCAGACGCGCTGGCCATTCTAGGAACAGACGTTCGCTTCGAAATCAACAATATTAATTCGCTCATAGGCACAGTATCTCTTGGAAAATACAATGATATTATTACCAATACGGGCATTTGGAATACCGCTAACGGGTCAAGCGATTTTGGCGCCGGCAACGATGTCGTCCAGAATAACGGCACGGTGCTCGCCGCCACCAACGCCGGCGTCGCCGAGATGACGACGCTCAGTCAGCTCGAAACGTTCAGCAACAACGCTTCTGGCACAATTCGCATGAACGACGGCGCGGCCGGCGACGTTTTGACTACCGGAGGCAATTATATCTCGAATGGCGGGCGGCTGCTGGTCGACACATTCCTCGGGACCGACGCCTCGCCCAGCGATCGGCTGGTGATCCGCGGGGACAGCCTGCTCGGCTCAGCCGCGACCTGGCTCCTCGTCGCGAACACCACGGGCCGCGGCGCGCAGACCACCAGCGACGGCATCAAGGTGGTGCAGGTCGACGGCGCTTCGGCGAGCGGGGCCTTCGTGCTCGGCAACCGCGTCGCCGCCGGCGCCTACGAGTACCTGCTCTATCACAACGGCGTCGGCGCCAATGCCGGCGACGGCGACTGGTACCTGCGCTCGACGCTGATTCCGACCACCACCACGTCGAATTCGACAGAGACGGCGCAACCGGAGTCCAGCCCGCTGCCGAACTATCGCGTCGAGGTGCCGGTCGACATGGCGGTGCCGGCGCTGGCCAACCGCTTCGGCCTGGCGATGCTCGGCACCTATCACGACCGCGCCGGCGAGGATTACGCCGACCCGATCACGGCGCCGCCGGCCAAGCCGATCTGGTGCAAGGACCCGGCGAAGGGCTACCGCTGCACGCCGACGGCGCAGCAGAACGGCTATTACGCCGATGCCGCCACAGGCGAGGGCGAGCGGCGCAAGGCGGCCTGGGCCCGGATCTTCGGCGAGACCGGCGAGGTGGGCTATGGCAGCAAGGGGATGATCTCGCGCTACAACAGCTTCGAGAAGCACGGGCCGTCCTACGATTTCGGGGTGGCCGGCGCGCAGATCGGCCTGGACCTCTATCGCAGGCTCAACGACAACGGCACGCGCGACATCGCCGGCCTCTACATCGGCGCAGGCCGCGTCGACAGCGAGGTCAAGGCGGTCTATGGCGGCAAGGCCGGCTCGACCACGATGAACGGCTATTCGCTCGGCGCCTACTGGACGCGCAAGGGCGCCTCGGGCTGGTATGTCGACGCCGTGGTGCAGGGCACCTGGTACGACCGCATCCGCGGCAGCTCGGTGCTGGGCGAGACGCTGAAGACCAATGGCTGGGGCTTCACCGCCTCGCTCGAGGCCGGCTATCCGGTCGCGCTCGGCCAGGGCTGGGCGCTCGAGCCGCAGGCGCAGCTGATCTACCAGCGCGTCTCGATCGACGACGGCGCCGACAGCTACGGCCTGGTGCGCTACGACGACACCAACGCCGTCTACGGCCGCCTCGGCGCCCGCCTGACCAAGGCGTGGACCCGCGAGGACGGGCGCCTCGTCACGGTCTGGGGCCGGGCCAATCTCTGGCACGCCTTCGGCGCCGATGCCAAGACCACCTTCACCAGCCTCTCCGGGACCAACCCGGTCGCGCTCAACACCGAGCTCGGCGGGACCTGGGCCCAGTTCGGCCTCGGCGTCTCCGGCCAGATCAGCCGGACCACCAGCGTCTTCGCCTCCGGCGACTACAATCTCGCCCTCGGAAATGCCAACGGCCACAGCATCGCCGGACGCCTCGGGCTGAAAGTCGTCTGGTGACCCTCGGACGACGTCAGAACCCGCTCTTCAGATTCACCCCCTGGAGTGTGGGTTTAGGGACCTCCGCCGAAGTTTTCACGGCGGGGGTCTCGCCTCGTCTGCCCTACGGCGCCGCACGTCTGCAGGCATGGGCCGGGGGGCCCGGACAGAAATGAATGCCGGCTTCCTACTGGGCCACGCGCTGTGCGGCTTGTCTGTCAACCTTCTTCCGCTCAATTTCGCCTGTCGCAACCGACTTCGATATTGAAGGGCAAGCCGGCGGCGTTTTCACCATGGTTGACGTGAATGGCTCCTGTCTGGGCAAGCTGCCACCACGAATTCAGGGGCGGCCGGGTCGAGACTTCGGTCGACTCGCTCTCACGCAATGGCGCTTTTCACCCTCCTTGGTGCTTCCGCTCTGGACAGCCGACCGTGGCGAAGCTGATCGCCTCAAAAACGGCGAGCGCGGGCACCTGTCTCATACTAAGCACTTTATCTTGTATTATATATAAAACAGCCATTGCGTTCTTCCGGATCCTGCCGTTAGCATACGGCGCAGCGCTGGTGAGGAAGAGGCCCGTGCATGACTGCCCCCGGAGGGATGCCACGAACGCTGTTCGACAAGGTCTGGGATGAGCATGTCGTGGTGGAGCGCGAGGACGGCCAGAGCCTGCTGTGGATCGACCGCCACTTCCTGCACGAAGGCTCATTCCACGCCTTTGACAAGCTTGCGGCGCGCGACGCCGCGGTCGCGCGGCCGGATCTGACCTTCGCCGTCGAAGACCATTATGTGCCGACGCGCGTGCGCGATCTTGCGATGATCGATCCCGCGGTCCGGCGGATGATCGAGCAGTTGCGCGCCAATGTGCTTCACCACCGGTTGCGACTGTTCGGCCTCGAGGATCCTGGACAGGGCATTGTCCATGTCGTCGGGCCCGAGCAGGGACTGACGCTGCCCGGTCTCACCATCGTCTGCGGCGATAGCCATACAGCCACGCACGGCGCTTTCGGGGCGCTCGCCTTCGGCATCGGCGCCTCGGAGGTCGCGCATGTCCTGATGACGCAGACGCTCTGGCAGAAGAAGCCGAAGCGACTGCGCGTCACGGTGGAGGGCCGGCTCGCCCCCGGAATTGTCGCCAAGGACGTCGCGCTCTCGATCATCGCGGCCATCGGCGCGGACGGGGCGGCCGGCCATGCGATCGAGTATGCCGGCTCGACCATTTGCAGCCTCTCTATGGAGGGGCGGCTGACCTTGTGCAACCTGTCGATCGAGGCCGGCGGGCGCTGCGGGATGGTAGCCCCGGACGCGACCACGCTCGCCTATCTGCGGGGGCGTCCCTATGCGCCGCCGCAGGGAACAGCGTTCGAGCGTGCTGCCGAGGACTGGCTGTCGCTCGCCAGTGATGGCGACGCCGCCTTCGACAAGGAGGTCGAGCTCGACGCCGCGCGGATAGCGCCGATCGTGACCTGGGGCACGAGCCCGGAGGATGCATTGCCCGTCACAATGCGAGTGCCGGACCCTACCGAAGCTGCCGATGCCGGGCGGGCCGCCCATATCCGCGAGGCGCTCGACTATATGGGCCTCACCGCTGGACAGCGGCTGACCGACGTCCGGATCGACCGAGTCTTCATAGGCTCCTGCACCAACAGCCGCATCGAGGACATCCGGGCCGCCGCCGCCGTGCTTGCCGGCCGCAAATCCCAGGTGCCGGGGCTGGTCTCGCCCGGTTCGGCGCAGGTCAAGCGTCAGGCGGAGGAAGAGGGGCTCGACCGGATATTCCGAGCCGCAGGGCTCGAATGGGTCGCGTCCGGTTGCTCCATGTGCGTCGGCATGAATGGCGACCTGGTTGCTCCCGGCGAGCGCTGTGCCTCAACCACCAACCGCAACTTCCGTGGCCGCCAGGGACCGGCCTCGCGGACGCATCTGATGTCGCCGGCCATGGTCGCCGCCGCGGCGGTCACCGGACATCTGGCCGATATGCGCGTCCTGCTGGAGAGCCGGATGTGATGCGTCCTTTCACCATGCTCTCTGCGCCGGCCTGCCCGCTGCCGCTCAGCGGCATCGATACCGATCAGCTCATTCCCGCGCGCTTCATGAAGCGATCGCGGGCCGAGGGCTATGGCGACTATCTGCTGCATGATCTGCGCTTCGATGAAACCGGCGCGCGACGGCTGGATTTCCCGCTCAACCGCCCAGGACGCGACGGCGCGCAAGTACTGGTTGCGCGCCGCAATTTCGGAGGGGGGTCTTCGCGCGAGGCGGCCGTGTATGCGCTGGTCGACTACGGGATCCGCTGCGTGATCGCGCCGAGTTTCGCCGACATCTTCGCCTCGAACGCTGTCAACAATGGACTGCTGCCGGCGCAGGTCGCCGAGGGCGACGGCGAATGCTTGATTGCCGTGCTCGAGAGTGGTTTGTCGGAGATGACGGTGGACCTTTCCACCTGTCGGATCGTCGCCGGCAATCTGGTCGTGCCCTTCGAGGTGGAGCAGGTCTGGCGCACCAAGCTGCTCAACGGCTGGGACGATATCGACCTGACGCTCAGCCAGTCCGCCGAAATCAGGGCTTTCAACCTTGCCGACGCGGCCCGGCGTCCCTGGGCTTCGCCGCGGGCGGGGGAATAGGCTGCGACGCAGTTTGCTTTCGGCCGCTTCGAACGGGAGCTTCGCGTGGATAGGCGAGCCCCGGGGGAGACGACTGCGAAGGATGCGCTGTTGCTCCCGCGCCTGCTGCTTCCCGTTGAGCCTACCAGTTGACCGAACAGGGCATCCCGCCTCGGAGGCGCGCCAACCGTCTCCGGTGCGACGGCTGTTCGGGCCGACCCAGCGCTTGACAAGCGCCAAATCTGTATTAATCACAATACAAATTTCAGTATCATAAATGGGTGGGCGCTGGGCATGTCGATCGTCGAGCCACTGAAGACGCGCAGGCTGTATCTCCTGCTCCGCGATCGCATCATCAGCGGCGAGGCGCGGCCGCAGACGCGGCTGCCGAGCGAGCCATCCCTTGCTGAGGCGCACGGGGTCTCGCGCGTCACCGTGCGACGAGCGCTCGACAAGCTGGCTGCCGAAGGGCTGATCGAACGGCGCCCTGGATCCGGGACCTTCGTCAGCGCGCAGGTCACGGCAGCTCCGCTGATCGCGGATTTCTCGAATGTGCTGACCCATCTCATCGAGATGGGGCGTCAAACAAATGTACGGCTTCTTTCCTTCGACTACGTCAATGCAACGCCTGCTCTCATCGACGCGCTGCGGCTCGCACCGGGCGAGCGCCTGCAGCGTTCAGTGCGCGTGCGACTGATCGACGGGCAGCCCTTCTCTTATCTCGTGACCCATGTGCCGCAGCGCATCGGCGTCTCCTATTCGGAGGCCGACCTTTCCTCGACGCCGCTGCTTGCGCTGCTCGAGCGTTCAGGCGTCGTTGTGACGAGGGCCAGCCAGACCATCAGTGCGACGCTGGCCGGGCCTGACGTTGCCGAGGCGCTCGGCCTCGAGGTCGGATCGCCGCTGCTCTCGCTGACCCGCGTCGTTTATGGCCCGGACGACAAGGGCGTCGAGCATCTGCATGCGCTCTACAGGCCCGATCGCTACTCCTTCCGGATGGAGCTCGAACGGGCCGGCAGCGCTCGCAAACGGCGCTGGGCACCGGTGCCGGGCGTCCGAAGCCGGCGAGTGTCCCAATTTACGCGGGAGGAGAGCGCGGATCTGTCGGCTTGGGCTCGCCCGGGCCGCAGTTCCGCCACCGCTCCAAGTCGACGCATGATCCTGGCAGGCGCGCTCGGATTGATCGCAGGGCCGTGTCTGGCACAGGAGACGTGGCCGAACCGGCCTGGAAGGGTGATGGTTCCCTATCCGGCCGGAGGCGCGACCGACGTGATGGGGCGGTTCGCCGCCGAAGCGCTCTCGCAGATCACGGGTCAACGCTTCATCGTCGAGAACAAGGCGGGTGCGTCCGGCGCGATTGGGACCGCCGAGGTCGCGAATGCTCCGGCGGACGGCTATCATTTTCTGATCGCAACGCCAGCGACGCATGTCAGCAATCAGTATCTGCGCGACAAACTGCTCTACGATCCTGAAGCCTTCGATCCGGTGGTCATGCTGTCGCGCAGTCCGATGCTGCTGATCGCGACGCCGGCGTTGCCGGTGAACTCGGTCGCCGAGTTGATCGAGCTCTCGAAGCGGAAGCCGGGCAAGCTCAACTACGGCAGTTCAGGCATCGGCAGCACAAGCCATCTTGCGCCCGAGCTATTCAGGAAAATGGCCGATGTCGACTTTACCCACGTGCCGTATCGCGGCGCTGGGCCGGCCATGACCGACTTGCTGGGCGGGCAGGTCGACCTGATGTTCGACAATCTCCAGACGGCCCTACCGCAGGTCGAAGCGAAAAAGGTGAAACTGCTCGGCGTGACCAGCGCGGAACGTCTGCCGAACCTTCCCAAGGTGCCAGCCATTGCCGAGACGGTACGGGGTTACGAGGCGTTGAGCTTCCTCGGATTGATGGTCCGAAAGGGCACGCCGCCGGCGGTGATAGCAAGAGCCAACTCTGTCGTGAGCGCTTTCTTTCGAAAGCCCGAGGTTGCCGCCAAGCTTGCTGCGCTCGGCGTCGAGTTCGTGGCGAACACGCCGGCCGAATTCGCGACCTTCCTGGGCCGGGAGCGCGAAAAATGGGGTACTTTGATCAGGGAGCGCGGTCTGAGGGCCGAGTGAGACATCTCTCTGCTACGTCAAGGCTGGATCGCGTCCCGAGAAAATCCCACGACACGACCTTGATATCCATTCGACCACCGCGACGCGATTTAGGAAGACCATGCGACTCTTGTCACCTTCAGCCCACGCGCGCGTCCGCGCACGCCGATGGCGAAGACGACGTCCGCGCGTTTCGGCCGGCCTGGCCTGTTCCGGGCTGGCGAAACTGCGTGCCAACCGGATTGGATAAGCTCGTGTGGAAGCAATTCACCGCCTTCACCGCGCTTGGCGGGAATGTGAGGCACCGTCGCCTTCGAGGACGACTTTGATGAGCCTGAAACAACGACTGACAGCCACAGCGCCGATCGTAGCGCCCGGCGTGTACGACGCGCTGACGGCTTCGCTGGCGGCGGCCGCAGGCTTCGAAGCCTTGTATCTCTCGGGGGCGGCGATCGCTTACACGCGATTGGGGCGCCCTGACATCGGCTTGGTCTCGATGAGCGAGGTCGCCGAGGCGACGGCGCTGGTCCGCGAACGGGTGTCGACACCGATAATCGTAGATGCCGATAATGGTTACGGCAACGCTCTGAACGTCCAACGAGCCGTGCGAGTTCTTGAACGGGCAGGCGCCAGCGCAATTCAGATCGAAGACCAAACTTCGCCGAAGCGGTGTGGACACCTGCAAGACAAGAGCCTGGTCAGCCCGCGTGAGATGGTCGGGAAGATTAAGTCCGCCGTCGATGCTCGATCTAGTGAGGAGACGTTGATCGTCGCCCGCACCGATGCCATCGCTGTCGAAGGATTCGAGCGAGCTATCGAGCGTGCACGGCTCTATGCCGATGCGGGCGCCGATGTTCTGTTCGTCGAGGCACCGCAGTCGCGCCAGCAACTCGCCCGCATCACGATGACCCTCGGCGACCGCCTGCCGCTTCTCGTCAACATGGTCGAGGGTGGTGACACCCCCCTCGCATCGGCCAGCGACCTTGGTGAGATGGGGTTCCGGATCGTGATCTTCCCGGGCGGCATCGTCCGAGCGCTCGCTCGCACCGCTCAAGAGTATTATCGCTCATTGCAAGAGCACGGCACGAACGAGCCGTTTCGCCATCGAATGTTCGATTTCGGCTCTTTGAACGCCTTGATCGGGACGCCCGACATGTTAGCGCTTGGCCGCTCCTATGAGGAGGCCGGCACGGCGGCTCCCCGGAAGGAGGACGCCTCTCGATGAGCTCGGGCCCTGCGCTCGAACCCGCAGTTTCTGTTATAGCGCCCCTCTGCTGGTCGGTACCCGATCGCTGCGTTCCTTCCCGCTCATCGACGTCGCAGAAGAAGTGGTAAACGCCCCAATGGACAGCGGAGACCGCCTATCGGGGATCAATCGTGCCGGCAATGAGCGCCAGCGTGCAATTTCGATGTGCTTTTGTGATTGCCGCCCCCTCTCCGCTCGCGGCGCCCGGGCGTCGATGACTGAAGCATCAATACAGCATCAGCTTTTTGAATATACTCGTGAAATGTAAATATTTCTTGAGTTAATCATTTGAATTACTAGTGTTATTCCGAGTCAATTTCTGATGAGCACTTAACGACTTAAGCCCATTGCCTTTCCCGCGATCCGGTCAGCGCCTCTTTCGCAGAATTAAACATTATACGAATCGGTACTACAAGATAGCGCCGAGTCGCAATGTCTTATCCTTTATTTGCATATAAGAATAAAACTACCCATTACCCTCTGCAGAATTTCAACACCGTGAGAACGCCAAACTGTTCCAAGAAGCCCGAAAACAAAGAACCCGCTCCACTGATCCGCGGTTCAGCTCGACTCATGTTCACAGTCGCTTCCAGATGTCGAGGTTTCGCCAATGAGAGACGATCAGCTATATGAGTATTCATTGCCTCTGGACGGAGCACATGCATGTCAAAAGGCATCGAATGTTCTTATATGCGGACTCATTCCCAGTGCGATTCTATGGATATTTATGATATCGATCTTTCTGACTCGCTGGGACCTAGCGCTTTCTGTCGTTTTTTTTGCCTTCCTGGGAGGGCTGATTGGCTGGCGGGCGGGACGAATTCTGCAAGAACCATGAAGGGCATAGACACGTCGCATTTCGGTTCCAAAAAAGGATACGGCTTATAGGCATGTCCACCACAGTCGGCCATCATTCCAAGAAAAATACAGCACCTTACTGGCCATATGGCTCGATCAAATTATCCAGGCGGTGGGTTGTTTCAAGCTTGATCTACAACAGCTCCCCGCTAGCATTAACCGGCTGCGGCATGACCGCTCAACCGCAAAATATCGCGCAAACACGGCGGTTCGCAGGCGAGCCCTTTGAGGTTCGCGCGGTTAATCGCGCCCGATTTGACCCCAGTCTGCAGCCGACGCGCGTTCCCAACACGACCGGAGAGAGGCCGGGAACGGTCGTCATCGATACGGCCGCAAGACAGCTTTTCCTGGTGGAGGATGATGGCAAGGCTGCTCGCTACGGCGTCGCCGTTGGAGCGGCTGGTCAGGCCTGGAAAGGTCGGGCCAGCGTAGGGCGCAAGACAGCATGGCCTGCCTGGTATCCTACCGACGAAATGAAAAAGGTCGCTCCTGGAATCCCCGCGCGCATTCCGCCCGGGGAAGACAACCCGCTCGGCGCCCGAGCCCTTTATCTCTACCGGGGTGGGCGCGACACGCTTTATCGCATTCATGGAACATCCGAACCTTGGACGATTGGCACCGAGGCTTCCTCCGGTTGCATTCGCATGTTCAACGAGGACGTGATTGCTCTTTACGATCGCGTTCGGATCGGAACTAGTGTACTTGTGAAGTGAGCAACCCGTATAATATGAATTAATATTGACTTAGTTCTGACCATTTATACAGATTTGCTTTCAATTGCGCGCCCCTTTTGATACTTCAGTCACTCGAATATGACAACGATATACGTCGGTACCGCCTATGATGAATATCCAAAAACTCTGCTGGATACCTGAAGTCAACCTCGCGGTCCAAAGAGAAATCCGTGAATGGGGCGGAGACGCTCCATTGCATGTACTATACTCAATCACCGAAGAAGTCATTTCAAATGAATTCGACCGAATTGACGAGGCTGAACGACGCTTTCTAATAGATCTTCTAGGGACCTTCACTGCATACAGAGATCGAAAATCTCAGCTCAACCTTGGAACTCATCTGCTGGACACTCTGCTCGAACAGGTCTCCAGATGTCCAGGCCTGAGCAGCCGCTTCTCGGCGTGACTGGGCAAGGCTTCGAGCGTGTGCGGGGAGGCCGTCGAGATGGTGGCAGCCGGCTTCCATGAGGCATTGGAGCAGAACCAATCCTCGGCGCGCCATCGTGCCGCGATGGTCACGCTCAGCAATACGCAGGCGCCCGTAGGCCCGCTTGAGAATGACCTGCCTTTCACCCGAGCATGAGGACAATAGTGTCTGCTATCGCTACGTTTACAATCGGCGAATTGGCTGAAGAGTTTGGTGTTACTCCGCGGGCGCTACGCTTCTACGAGGAGCGCGGCCTCTTGACCCCGACACGGGATGGTTCCGACCGTCGTTACCGTGACGTCGACCGGGCGCGTCTGGCCCAGATACTCGAGTTCTCCAGAATGGGCTTCACGCTTTCTGAGATCAAAGCTGGCAAGTTCTCGCCCGAGAAACTCAAGGCGCAACTCGAGTATATGCGGGAGCAGCAAACGCAAGCGGCAGAGGCCATTCGCCTTCTGGAACGGCTGCTTGCATCCAACGGGTCTGAAGGCATTCCCACCCCCTCTTGACGTCGCGAGGAATCGCCCGCTGATAGCTGGATCACTCTTTGCGAGTTATTGCGCGGCACAGCTGTCGCCGCACATCGTAGCGGCCCGCCAGGTCGCTGCGCGCCGCCGCCTGCCAACTCCACTGCAACAGTTCGGTGAACCGGCTCTGCGAGGCAGGCAGGCACGGCCACATGCCATACCAGCGGGGCGACGTCGTCGAGCTTCGCCGCGGTGATCGGCGTCGCCACGGAGGCCCACCGTGAGCTCAGACACAAGCACGTGACGCTCCTATTCTCTGGGACGAGTACATCGCGCGTCATCGGGATAGGTACCGCTACAGCCGCTTGGCGGCCCTCTATCGCGACTGTGCGGCGAACCAAATCTTTCTGCCGCGAGCGAATCCGCGCAGACTGTGCACTGCTCTTCAGGCAGCTCCATCCGCCATCGACTACGAGGCCGAAGCGACTGCAGCGCTTGAGCAGGCAGTCGTTCGGCCTGGTAACGGACGACGAGAGGGCAGCTTGAGGCGCTGCGCGGCGGAGCAACAGTCAGGTCTTCGATGAGCGGCCGGCCCGCTATAATTCATAAGTTTGCGTTCTGAATTCAATATAAACCTCGATTGTATTGACATTCTTGTGAATCAATTCTTCAACTTTGAACAGATGTAATACAGCATCTATATATAGTTGAACTTCAATTCTCCAATAGACGGAATTCATATTTCAATTAAAAGCATCTTGACTGATTGGAGAGCGAAGTTATTAATTTCGATATTATCTCAGATTTGAGTTTATTTGCAAATAAAGCGTGGGCATTGCATGCCTCGGGGTAATCGCGGCCGGCAGGATCGAGACTCCTACGCGACAATTTAGGTGTATAGGAAGGTATATTTTTATGCCTAAATGGTCTTCCCGCCTCACATTCGAAACAATAAAGGTCGTTCATCAGGTATTAAAAAAGAGAAACATGACCATTGTATCGAACGAAATCGGCATGACTCAGCCGGCTGTCACATTTCACGTTCGGAAATTTGAAGAAATTTTTGGAAGAAAAATTATCTCCCGTGTTGGAAATAAATTGGTGGCCGGCGAAGATGCCGTGCGAGTTATGGAAATTTGTGAGGCAATTTTGAAAAGAAGTGACGAGCTGACTGAGCTTAAACGATCCCCCTGGTCCAAGAGACGCCGCATTGGGATTTGCTACAGCGCATTCTCGGTCCTGATGTCACGCGGAGTGGTCATCGTCGATTTGCTGGATCGCTTTCAGATCACCGTTTCCGCTCCGGCGGAACTGTCAGAGCGGTTCAATTCCGGGGAGCTTCACGCGGTCTTTCGACCAGTTCACCCGAAGGAGGCTCGCCCGGATCTGGTGATTGAAGTGCCGCTCAGTTGGGTTGCATCGCGGCAATTACGGTTCTCGAGCGAGGTGGCCGACCCGGTGCCGATTATACTGGAGGGCCCGAAGTCGGCCAGCGCCGCCTTGACGCGGAATTATCTGGAGGGTGCCGATATTCCGTATCGAGTGATGGCCGAAGTCGACGATTATGAATCTCTTAGGATTCTTGTTGAGGGCGGCATCGGATTTGTGCTTGTTCCCGAATTCAGAGTTCCGTACTTCGGACTTGAGCAAGGTCACAAATTTCCATATAACTACGACGACCTGCATGGATGCTTCGGACTTTTTTGCCACAAGCGAGAGTTTCCTCTCTCTGACGAATCAGATCTATTTGAGTTGATCGTCTCCGAGCTGATTCCGAGAGAGACCCTGTGAAATGGCTTCGCGCCCAAGAAAAATCATCCCCAGACTAGTTCGATGCTGCGCTCGGTGACGGAGCTGCAGATGTCCTTGGACAGGCAGGACGTTCACGCGACGAGCCGCGCATCCTCTGGCTGACATTGATCGGCACCCCCGCGCTGTTGACCTCCTCGTCCAGCAGGCGATGGCGAAGGGCCGTGGCCTCATCGACTTCAGCCTGTTCGGCGCGAACGACTTCACCTTTGCCTTCATCGTCAGCTTCGTCGCCGGCGCCGCCCTCTCCGGCAGCGCCTTCGTGATCCCGGCCTTCGCCACCTCAGTCCTCGCCTTCACCGCGGGCGAGGCTGGTGAACTCCTGCAGCCGAGCGGCGCGCCCTTCATCGCCACGCTCCTCCTCGTCGCCCTGCTCGTCCAGTTCCGACATCTGCCGCCCTTCGCCACCGTCCCCTTCGGCATCCTGATCCTGATGGGCGGGGTGTGGCTGCTCTCCGGCTCGAACAACGAGAGCGGCGCCGATGACATGATGGCGGGCGTGCTGCTGCGCGGCCTCGGCCTCGGCTTCCTGTTCCGTTCGATCACGCTGATCACTTTCGGCCAGCTCGACGCGCGCCGGCTCGCCGGCGGGATCGGCCTCTTCAATACCGGTCGCCAGCTCGGCGGCCTGATCGGGATCGCGACCCTCCAGACGCTGATCGACCACCACACCATCGCCAATCTCGCGGCCCTCGGCGCCAATGTTGCCGCCGGAAAGCCCGCGGTCATCGAGAGGCTCTCCGCCTTGACGGCGATGGTCACCGCGAAAGGGCTGGATGCAGCGGCCGCCAGCCGGGCAGCAGCAAGCCTGCTCGGCCGTGCCGTCACCAATCAATCCGCAGTGATCGCCTTCGACACCGCCTTCAACGCCGTGGCCCTGCTCTTCGTCGTCGCAGCCCCCATCCTCGTCGCTATCAAGATCGCCATCGCTCGACACCTGAGAATGCACGTTGCAGCGGCTTAGGGACGGATTCACCGATCAGCTTGCGGTGCAAGCTGATCGGAACGGGCTCCAGGGGAAGAACGCTCGTTATCAGGCGTCCGCTTTCGGACTGTCGATCAATGCCCGCTTCCGGGGCAGGGCAGCAAGGCATTCACTTCACAGCGACGGATCCTCGAGGATCACGTCCGCCGTCTGCTGGTAGTGCCGCATGAGCAGTTCGACGGCGCGCTCGACGTCCCGATCCAGCACCGCCGTGACGATCGCCTGGTGCTCGTCGGCGACCTTGCGGCTCGGGAAGGCGTGCCGGATCGAGAGACGGCGATAGCGATAGAGCCGGTCCGCCAACTGGTCGCAGAAGCCGATCAGCGGCGCCGAGCCGCACTGGCTGATCAGCGTGCGGTGGAAGATCCGGTGCAGCCGCTCCCAGTCCGGATTGTCCTCGAACTGCTCGGGATTCAGGGATCGGGGCGTGCGGCTGAGCCGGTGATGGGCGACCACCAGTTCCTCCTCCCAGGCTGGCGTCGCCGCTTCCATCGCCTTGCGCAGGGCCAGCGCCTCGAGCCAGCAGCGCGTCATCGTCAATTCGCGCAATTCCGAGCGGCTGACCGGCGCGACCAGGAAGCCGCGCTGCTCGCGCGCCTCGACCAGCCCCTCGGCCGTCAGACGGTTCAGCGCTTCGCGCAGGGGCGTCTGCCCTGCCTGATAGGCCTCCATCAGGAAGCGCATCTGCAGCTTCTGCCCCGGCTTCAGCCGCCCGGACAACAAATCCTCCCGCAGCTTGTCATAAAGGTCCAGCGTGCGGGTCGAGGAAGCGGGCGCGTTCATGCGGAGCGATTGGACCTCGGCTGGATCGGGCTGCGACAGGCCCGGCGCCATCGCGATTCTCCGGCTCGATTTGTACACGCTTCAGCTCCTGCAAATGATTTATAAATTTTATGCTTCACATCCGTAAATTTCGCAATATAAGAGAGCGGAGATAGAAATCTGCAATATGGGGGAACGGCGGTGCCGGCAGCAGCAGTCGAGAAGGGCCGGACGAGGGCCCGCTGCGCCTGCGGCATCGACATTCACGCGCATGTCGTGCCGGCGACGTTTCCCGCCTATCTTCGTGGCGCGCGCCCGGCTGGCTGGCCGTCGACCGCCTCCGCCCATGACTGCCACCGGCATATCGTCATCGACGGCCGCACCTATCGCACCGTCTCGGATCGCTGCTGGGACGTGCTGAAGCGCCTCGCCGATCTCGACGAGATAGGGCTTTCGCTGCAGGCGATCTCGCCGATGCCGGAACTGCTGTCCTACTGGATGGAGGCCGCGCCCGCCGGCGAATTGCTGCGCTATGTCAACGATCAGATCGCGGGCATGGTGGTGGAGGCCGGTGGACGGCTCGTCGGCCTCGGCGCGGTGCCGCTGCAGGACATGGACCTTGCTTTGGCGGAGCTCTCCCGGCTGATGCGGCAGCCCGGCTTCGCCGGCGTCGAGCTCGGCAGCAATGTCAACGGCAGGCCGATCGGCGCGCCCGATTTCGATCCGTTCTTCGAGGCGGCCGAGGAGCTCGGCGCGGCGGTCTTCGTCCATGCCGTGCGTCCCTGCGGCCAGGACCGGCTGGTCGGCCCGGCGCAGTTGCAGCAGGTACTGGCCTATCCCGGCGATGTCGGGCTCGCCGCAGCCTCGGTGATCACCTCGAACCTGATGCTGCGCCGGCCGAAGCTGCGGATCGCCTTCAGCCATGGCGGCGGCACGCTCGGCCTGCTGCTGCCGCGACTGGAGGAAGGCCGGCGTGTCTTCCCGGCGCTGCGGGAGAGCATCGCGCTCTCGCCGACCGAGCAGGCCCGGCGCCTGTTCTACGACGCGCTGGTCTATGACGAGCCGACGCTGAGGCATCTGACCGGCCTGTTCGGCGAGACGCAAGTCATGATCGGCACGGATTATCCGTTCAATTTCCACGAGCGGAACCCGGTCGGCCGCATCGAAGCGGCCTTCGCCGACGAGCGCCTGCGTCAGCGGCTGCTCGCCGGGAACGCCGCGACCTTCCTCGGGCGCAAGGGCGAGGCCTGACATGACCCATTTCCCCGTCACCGGCCTGCGCAGCGTCGCCATCGGCACGCCGGACCTCGCGCTCTCCGAGCGCTTCTACACGCGGGTCTGGGGCCTGTCCGTCGCCGCCCGGCAGGACGGCGTCGTCTATCTGCGCGCGAGCGGCGCCGATCACCATGTCCTCGCCCTCCATTCCAGCGACAGCCCGGCGATCCTGTCCGTGACCTTCCGGACCGGCGCCTCCGAGGACCTCGGCGCGCTCGCCACACGCGCGGTCGGCCATGGCGCCACGCTGCTGGCGCCCCCCTCCGCCAACCCCGAGCCGGATGGCGGGACGGTGATGGCGATCCGCGAGCCGCAGGGCGGCGTCTTCCGCTTCGTCCAGGGCGACCGGCTCCACGCCGATGCCCGGGAAGAGCGCGACCGGCCGCTGCGGCTGGCGCATGTCAACCTCAACAGCGCAGATGTCGACGCGGAGACGGCGTTCTACGAGCGGGCGCTGGGCTTCGTCCTGACCGACCGTTCGAAGCTGATGGCTTTCCTGCGCTGCAACAGCGACCACCACGCCGTGGTGCTCGCCGAGGCCAGGGCGAACGGGCTCAACCACATCGCCTTCCTGCTGCCCGACTGGGAATCGGTGATGCGGGCTTCCGGCCGTCTCGTGGACGCCGGCTATCCGATCGCCTGGGGCGTCGGCCGGCACGGGCCGGGCGACAATGTCTTTGCCTATTTCATCGATCCGGTCGGCTTCGTCGTCGAGTTCACCGCCGAGGTGCTGCAGGTCGACGACAGCTATCGGATGCGCGGGCCGGAGGAGTGGATCTGGCCGCCGGGCCGGACCGACCATTGGGGCATCGCGCCGCCCAAGGCCGACCACGTCAAGTCGGCGCAGACCGCGATCGTCTACCGCTCCCCGGCGACCCCGCCGGTCACTCCCTGATCAGCCGAACGGCAGGACGTCTCCCTTGAACGCACCAAGCTCCCCATCCGGGAACGACTACCAGGTTGCCGTCATCGGCTTCGGCCCGAGCGGCGCGGTCGCTGCGAGCCTGCTCGGGCAGCACGGCATCAGCAGCCTCGTCATCGACCGCCAGCGCGCGGTCTACGACAAGCCGCGCGCCATCGCGATCGATCACGAGATCATGCGGCTCCTCGACAATCTCGGCGTCGCCGACGAGGTCCTGCCTCATGTGGCGCCCTTTCCGGCCTCCGAGCATTTCGGCGCCGACGGCCAGCTCATCCGCCGCATCGACATGGTGCCGGAGCCCTATCCGCTCGGCTACACGCCGACCATGGTCTTCACCCAGCCGCCGGTGGAGGCCGCCCTGCGCGAGCATGCACAGCGCTATCGGAGCATCGAGATCTCGCTCGGCACCGAGCTCGTCGGTTTCGAGCAGACGCCGACCGGCGTCATGCTGATCCTGGCAGGCGACGACGGCACGCGCCGGACGGTGAGTGCCGACTATGTGATCGCCTGCGACGGCGCTTCCAGCGGGGTACGCGAACGGCTCGGCATCCGGCTCGCCGACCTCGTCTTCGACGAGCCCTGGCTGGTCGTCGACGTGCTGGTGAACGCGGATGCCGCCGGCAAGCTGCCGCAGAGCGCGGCGCAATACTGCGACCCGCGCCGCCCGACCACCTTCATCATCGGGCCCGGCAATCATCGCCGCTGGGAGATCATGCTCTTGCCGGGCGAGGACCCGCAGGAAGCCCAGAAGCCCGAGCAGGTCTGGAAGCTGCTCGCTCCCTGGCTGACGCCGGAAGACGCGACGCTCTGGCGCGCCGCGAGCTATCGCTTCCACGCCCTGGTCGCCGAGCGCTGGCGCGACGGCCGCGTCTTCATCGCCGGCGACGCAGCGCATCAGCAGCCGCCCTTCATCGGCCAGGGCATGTGCCAGGGCGTGCGCGACGTCGCCAACCTGATCTGGAAGCTGGCACGGGTACTCGGCGGCCTCTCGGACGAGAGCTTGCTCGACAGCTACGAGGCCGAGCGCAGCCGCCATGTCCGCGAGCTCACCACGCGGATCAAGGCGATCGGCCAGGTGATCTGCGAGCGCGACCCGGCAGCCGCCCGCGCGCGCGATGCCCGCATCCTCGCCGAAGGCGGCGGCCGTCCGCGCACGATCACGCGCCAGGAGATCGTCCCGCCGCTCGTCACCGGCCTGCTGACCGCCCGCGACGACGCGGCGAAGGGCACGCTCTTCCCGCAGCCCTGGGTGAAGACGCCGGCGGGGCATGGCCGGCTCGACGCGGTCGCCGGCGCCGGGCTGCGGCTCGTTCTCGAGCCGACGCTGGCCGACAAGCTGCCGCCGGCGCTCGTGCGGCAGGCGCGCGCGCTCGGCTTACACCTGATCGCCGTGTCCAGCAGCAGCGGATCGCCCGCCGGCGCGCCTGGAATCGATATCGCTGTCGTCGAGCGCGACGGCGTGCTCGCCGACTGGTTCGCCAGGCATGGCTGCCGCGCCGCGCTCGTCAGGCCGGACCATTACGTCTTCGGCACGGCCGCCGGCGCAGCGGGACTCGCTGTCCTGATCGACGAGCTGCGAGCCGCTCTCGCCACGGGCGCGGCCGCTTGCCACCAGACCCAGCCCATCTGCTCGACCCCGTAAGAGGACCTCACCCGATGCGTTTCGCGACCTTCCAGATCAACGGCACCCCAAGCTGGGGGCTGGTCGAAGGCGACCAGATCGCCGATCTCGGCGTAGCCCTGCGCGGCCGCTATCCCGACCTGAAATCGGCCATCGCTGCCGATGCTCTCCGCGAGGTCGCGACCGCGGCGGCCGGCGCCCCGCGCCATCGGCTCTCGGCGATCACCTGGCTGCCGGTGCTGCCGAACCCCGACAAGATCCTCTGCGTCGGCCTGAACTACGAGATGCACCGCAAGGAGACCGGCCGCGCCGAGGTCGAGAACCCGACCATCTTCGCCCGCTTCGCCAATTCGCAGATCGGCCATGGCGCCGACATCGTCAGGCCGCGCCTCTCGCACGAGCTCGACTTCGAGGGCGAGCTCGCCGTGATCATCGGCAAGCCCGGCCGCCATATCGCCCGCGCCGACGCCTTCGGCCATGTCGCCGGCTATGCCTGCTACAATGACGGCAGCGTCCGCGACTTCCAGCGCCACACCCACCAGTTCACGCCGGGCAAGAACTTTCCCGGCACCGGCGCCTTCGGCCCCTGGATGATGACGCCGGACGAGCTCGGCGCGCTCGACGGCCTCAGGTTGCAGACGCGGGTCAACGGCCAGGTCGTGCAGGACGCGACCTTCGACCAGATGATCTTCGATGTGCCGCGGATCATCGAATACTGCTCGGCCTTCACGCGGCTCGAGCCCGGCGACGTGATCGCCACGGGCACGCCGGGCGGCGTCGGCGCCAAGCGCACCCCGCCGCTCTGGCTCAAGCCCGGCGACAGCGTCGAGGTCGAGATCGACCGGCTCGGCACGCTGCGCAACGGCGTCGCCGACGAGACCTGACCGTCCACCGCAAGCCCAACCCCCAACGATAACGATCCCGGAGGAAACGATGCTCAAGCCCAGATGGTTGCTCCTCTCGGCCGCCGTCGCATTGGCGGCGGCGACGCCGGCGCCTGCCCAGAGCTGGCCGCAGCGCCCGATCGCCCTGGTGGTGCCGCAGGCGGCGGGCAACAGCCCCGACATCCTGGCGCGCGTCATCGCCGACAAGCTCTCGCGCAGCCTCGGCCAGCAGGTCTATGTCGAGAACCGGACCGGCGCCGCCAACATCGTCGGGACCCAGGCCGTCGCCCGGGCGACGCCCGACGGCTACACTTTCCTGTTCGCCACCTCGGCCTCGCTCTCGACCAATCCGCACACCTTCAAGAAGCTGCCCTACGACCCGCTGAAGGATTTCGCGCCGGTGGCACTGGTCGCGCGCAGCCACCATGTCCTGCTCGTCGACCCGAAGCTGCCGATCAACTCACTCGCCGATCTGATCGCCCAGGAGAAGGTGAAGCCGAGCGCGATCAGCCTCGCGGTCGACAGCGAGCGCAACATCTCCGGGCTGATCGGCCAGACCATCAACCGGCGCGCCGGCATCGGCATGGTGCTCGTCCCCTATGCCTCCGCCGCGAACTCGATCCAGGACACGATCGCCGGCCGCGTCCAGGCGACGATCCAGTCCGCCTCCGTCGCCGAGCCCTTCATCAAGGAAGGCACGCTGCGCCCGATCGCGGTCGCCGGCACGCGGCGCCTCAAATCGCTCCCGAAGGTGCCGGCGATCGCCGAATCGCTGCCGAGCGCCGATATCGGCGGCTGGTTCATGGTCATGGCGCCGGCCGGCACCTCGCCCGAGATCATCGAGAGGTTGAGCCAGAAGATCGCCGAAGCGCAGCAGCAGCCCGATGTTCGCGAGCGCGCGCCGTCGCTCGGCTTCGACGTCGATGTCGGCGCCCTCGCCACCCCGGCCGGCGCCGCCGCCTTTCTCGGCAAGGAGATCGCGAGCATGGGCGCGCTGATCAAGGAGTTCGGGATCGAGCCGCAATAGCGATCAAACACCCGACCACGCGGACCGCTTGCACGGCCGCAAGACGAAGGGCTTTGCAGATGTCCGCGGCCGCCCGTCTCAGAAGCCACCTTTCGCACACGATCGACAATCTCGCGCGCATCCGCCCGCTGCTGTCGCCCTGAGCAACGGCAGCGCTGCGCTTTCGGCGGATGCATGATTGCATTTATTGGTTCTGGGCTGCTGATCCGGCCAGGTCTCTCGGCAGCGGCAGAGCCGAATGCCGGCGGCTCAAAACCGAGAGCTGGACGATGGCGCGGAGACAGGTGTTCTCACCCACTCCCGCCGACACGTCCATCGCCGGCGCCGATGACCGGCCGCCGGCTGTCTTCAGGCAGCCCCGCTCACTTGCCGTATTGCCGGATCAGCGCGCGGGCGTCGGCGAGCAGCTTCTTGCCGTCAGCACCTCTCGCTCCGACCTCCTTGACCCAGTCCTCCTCGACCGAGGCGGTCGCCTCCACCCAGCGCTTGTACTCGTCCTGCGGCAGGTCATAGAACACGCCGCCGAGATCGGCCGCCTGCTTCTTGAAGGGCTCGACCACCGCGTCGAAGCCGGTCTCGCCGGCCCAGGCCGAGGTCTCCGGCCCGCTATTGGCGTCGATCACCTTCTTCAGATCGGCCGGCAAGGCGTCATATTTCGCCTGGTTCATCCCGAACAGGAAGATCGTGTTCGAGATGCGTGGCGCGCCGGCCGGCACGTTGAGATGGTATTTGGCGATCTCGGCGAGCTTGATCGCCGGCGAGCCTTCCCACGGCACCGCCGCGCCGTCGACGACGCCCTTGGCGAGCGATTCCGGCACGGCTGGCAGCGGCATCTGCACCGGGGTCGCGCCGAGTGCCGCGAGCATCTTCGAATTGGCGCGGGTCGCGGCCCGGATCTTCAGCCCCTTCATGTCGGCAAGCGTCTTCGGCTGCTTGCTGGTGAAGTGGAAAAGCGCGCCGTCATGAACGTGCATGAACACCCGCTTCACGCCCTTGAACTCGTCCTCAGCGTTCTTCTCGACATAGTCCCAGAAGGCGCGGCTGCCGGCCTTGGCCGTCACCACCATCCAGGGCAGTTCGAAGACCTCGGACTTGGCGAAGCGGCCGGCGGCATAGGTCGGCACGGTCCAGATCGCGTCGACCACGCCGTCGCGCACCTGGTCGAAGAGCTGCGCCGGCGTGCCGCCGAGCTGCATCGCGGGGTAAATCTGGCATTTCAGCTTGTCACCGGACTCCCTGGCGATCTTGTCGCACCAGGGCTGGATCAGCTTGACCTGCGCGCTCGAGGTCGAGGGCAGGAAATGGTGGACGCGCAGGATGACCTGCTGCGCCGCCGCCTGCGAGATGCCGGCGAAACTCGCCAGCCCGCCGAGGACGAGACCGGCGCAGAGCCGGTTGAGGATCGATGTCTGCTGCTTGTTCATGCTGCACCTCCCTGTGCGTTTGCTTGTGGTTGAGTGAACCGCCTCACAGCGCGCCGAATGTCTTGACCAGGACGAGCGAGATCGCGGGGAAGGCGACGAGGAGGACGATGCGGACGAGGTCCGAGGCCAGAAAGGGCATCACGCCCTTGAAGGTCTCGACCAGCGGCACGTCCTTGGCGAGGCGGTTGATGATGTAGACGTTCATCCCGACCGGCGGATGCACCAGGCCGATCTCGACCACCATCAGCGCCAGGATGCCGAACCAGATCGACTTGTCCTCGACCGACATGCCGTAGAAGTCGAGCCCGATCATCATCGGATAGAAGATCGGGATCGTCAGCAGGATCATCGCCAGCGAGTCCATGACGCAGCCGAGCAGGATGTAGATCAGCAGGATCATCGCCAGCACGAAGAGCGGGGCGAGGCCGCTGTCCTTGACCCAGGCCGCGAGCTCGGTCGGCATCTGCGACAAGGCGAGCGCCGTGTTCAGCATGTCGGCGCCGAGCAGGACGAGCAGGATCATCGCCGTCGCCTGCGCCGTGCCGAGCGCGCTGTCGATCAGGCCACGCATGCGCATGCCGCCGCTGATCACGGCGATCGCGCCGCAGGCCGCGGCCCCGATCGCCGCCGCCTCGGTCGGCGTCGCCCAGCCGCCATAGATGCCGACGATGACCAGGACGAAGACGAGGATCACGGGCAGCACCCCGGCGAGCACTTTGAGCCGCTCCGGCCAGGGCGCGCGCGGGCCGGCCGGCCCGGCCTTCGGATTGCGCCTGACGATCAGCTGCACCACGAACATGTAGCCGAGCATCGCGATCAGCCCGGGCAGGACGGCGGCCATGAACAGCTTGCCGATCGATTCCTGCGTCAGGATCGCATAGATCACCAGCGGCACGGAGGGCGGGATCATGATGCCGAGCGTGCCGCCGGCTGCGAGCGCGCCGGTGGCGAGGCTGCCCGAATAGCGATAGCGGCGCAGCTCCGGCAGGGCGACCTGGCCCATCGTCGCCGCGGTCGCGAGCGAGGAGCCGCAGATCGCGCCGAAGCCGGCGCAGGCGCCGATCGCCGCCATGGCGACGCCGCCGCGGCGATGGCCGATGAAGGCGCTGACGCAGCGGAACAGGCTCGCCGACAGGCCACCATGGGTGGCGAACTGACCCATCAGCAGGAAGAGCGGGATGACCGTCAGGTCGTAGTTCGACAGGCGGGCATAAGGGATGGATTTCAGGATATTGAGCCAGGGCGCCCAGTTGCCGCCCATCAGGTAGACATAGCCGCCGGAGCCGGCGACGAACATCGCGATGCCGATCGGCACGCGAAAGGCCATCAGCGTCAGCAGGCAGGCGAAGATGGTGAAGCCGACCGAGATCCCGCTCACCGACGGGTCTCCCGACGATGCGTCGCTTCCCGCGCATGGCACGCCGCCATGTAGAAGCCGGCCAGCGCCAGCATCGCAAAGCCCGGGACCATGGCGATCTGCGCCCACCAGACGGGGATGTCGAGGATCGCCGAGGCCTCGCCCGCTTCCTGCGTGCCGATCGCGCCGACATAAACGCGCCAGGTCAGCACCGTCCCGACCAGCCCGACCAGCAGCGAGCCGAAGGCGTCGAGCGCATGGTTGATCCGGGGTGGGGCCGCGGCCGTGAAGAAATCGACCTTCACGTCGCCATGGTTGAGATGGCAATAGGCGAAGAAGGCGGCGGCAGCGGCAGCGGCGGTCATCTGCAGGAGCTCGACATCGCCGGGAACCGGCGCGGAGAACAGCTTGCGGCCGACGATCGAGACGATCGACATCGCGACGAGGCCGACGAAGAGCAAACCTCCGGCGATCGCCAGAACCTTCGCTACCGCCAGCAGCACGCGCCCGGACGGTCCGAACATGATCGGATCGTTTGCCGGCGCACCCGGCACGGGTTCCTGCATAGGCCCTTCTCCCCTCATTCCTGCCGCCGCGAGTTTTCCCGCGTGCGGTCCTCAGGCGGCGTGCTCCGCCAGCTTTACCGATGTGTAGAGCGTCTCGGTTCGTGGAACCGCGATGCGGTGCCGTTCGGCGGCACGCATGACCGCGCCGTTCAGCGTCTCGATCTCGGTCGGGCGGTTTGCCTGCAGGTCCTGCGGCATGACCCACCTCCGCCAGGAGCCCGCCGAACAGCGAGCCATCGCGCCTGCGCCGGGGATCGAGATCCGGATCACACCCATCTGCACGCCTAGAACGGGTAGTGCCGCGGCGCGGTCTGCAGCGTCAGCCAGCGCAATTCGGTAAAGGCCGCGATGCCGGCGCGCCCGCCGAAGCGGCCATAGCCGCTGTCCTTGACGCCGCCGAACGGCATCTGCGCCTCGTCATGCACGGTCGGACCGTTGACATGGCAGATGCCGGACTCGATCCGGGCCGCGACGCGCCAGCCGCGCGCCGTGTCGCGGGTGAAGACGGCGGCCGAGAGCCCATAGGGATTGTCGTTGGCGCAGGCGATCGCCGCCTCCTCGCCGTCGACGCGGACGATCGCCTTGACCGGGCCGAAGCTCTCCTCGGCATAGATCCGCATCGCCGGGATGACATGGTCGAGCAGCGTCGCCGGGAACAAGGTCGTCTCGGACTTGCCGCCGCAGACCAAGGTCGCGCCCTTGGCGAGCGCGTCGTCGATCAGGGCGTTGCAGCGCTCGACCGCCTTCCTATCGACGACGGAGCCGAGCACCACCGGTCCCTTGCGGGGATCACCGAGGGCCAGGCTCGCTGCCTTGGCGGCGAGCCTGGCGACGAAGTCGTCGGCAACGCGGCTGTCGACCACGATGCGCTCGGTCGACATGCAGATCTGGCCGGAATTGGCGAAGGCGCCGAAGGCGATGCCGGCGACCGCCGCGTCGAGATCGGCATCGTCGAGGACGAGCGCCGGCGCCTTGCCGCCGAGCTCGAGCACGACCGGCTTCAGATGCTCGGCGCAGAGCTTGGCGATGATCCGGCCGACATGGGTCGAGCCGGTGAAGTTGACCCGCCTGATCGCGGGATGGGCCACCATCGCCGCCACGACGTCGGCGGCGTCCTCCGGCGCATTGGTGACGAAGTTGACGACGCCCTCCGGCAGCCCCGCTTCCTGCAGCGCCGCGATGATCAGCCCATGCGTGCGCGGACAGAGCTCGGAGCCCTTCAGCACGACGGTGTTGCCGCAGGCGAGCGGCACCGCGACGGCGCGCGTGGCGAGGATGACCGGCGCGTTCCACGGCGCCATGCCGAGCACGACGCCGGCCGGCTGGCGCACCGCCATGGCGAGGCTGCCCGCGACATTGGAGGGGATGACCTCGCCGCTGATCTGCGTCGTCAGCGCGGCGGCCTCGATCAGCATGTCGGCGGCGAGATGGACGTTGAAGCCGGCCCAGATGGCGGAAGCGCCGATCTCGGCCGACATCGCGGCAGTGAAGTCGGCGGCGCGGGCTTCCAGCGCATGCGCGCCCTTGACCAGCAATTCGCGGCGCTTGGCCGGCGGCGTCTGCGACCAGGCCGGGAAGGCGCGGGCAGCCGCATCGACGGCTGCGCGGGCATCGTCCGGCGTCGCCGCGGCGGCGCGGCTGGCGACAGAGCCGTCGAGCGGATTGCGGCGCTCGAAGACGCGTCCGCCGGTCGCGGCGGCCGCTTGGCCGCCGATCAGGAGATTGATGGTCTCGGTGCTGGTCATCTCTCGGTCCTCGAAGCTCAGGCGATCACGACGTCGATCAGGTTCGGGCCGGGCGCGGCGAAGGCGGCGCGCAGGCGCGGGGCGAGATCCTCGGGGCGCTCGACCCGCTCGCCCGGCACGCCCTGACCACCGGCCAGTTGCGTGAAGTGGATGCCCGGCAGCTCGGTCCCGGCCGGCTTGTCGTTCGGCGCGTAGCCGAAAACCGGCGCGAAATCCTGCAGCGCCGCATAACGGCGATTGTTGAGGATCAGGAAGGTCATCGGTAGGTCGAGCTGCGCGGCGCTGTAGAGCGCCTGGATCGAATAGAGGCTGGAGCCGTCGCCGATCAGCGCGATCACCCGGCCCGGCAGCTTCAGGCGCCGGCGGGCGAGCGCGATGCCCACTGCCGCGGGCATGCTGTGGCCGAGCCCGCCGCTCGCCATGGTGTAGAAGCTGTCGGCTCCGTTCATCGGCAGATAGGTCTGGATGGTCGAGCGGGTGCTCGGCGCCTCCTCGACCACGACGTCGTCGGCATGACGCTCCCGATCGATCACCGAGAGCGCGTAGGCGGCCGACATCGGCACGCCCGGCGATGGTGCAGGCGGGGCGGGACGGGACCGCGCCGCCTCGCGCCCGGCCTGGGGGACGCTCGCGGCGAGCAGCGCCCGCACGCCGAGATCGAGGCTGGCCACGACGCTGTCGCCGACCGGCGCCCAGGCGGCCTGCTGCGGATCGTCGACGATCTGCGCGAGCCCGGCGCCTTCAGGGACATGCGGGCCGTTGCCCTCGACATGATAGGTGAAGGCCGGCGCGCCCAGCACGAGAATGAAGTCGTGGGGGCTGAGGCGTTCGACGATCGTCTCGCGCATCGCCGGCAGGAAGCCGCAGAACTGCGGGTGGCGTTCGGGGAAACCGCAGCGCGCGCTCATCGGCGGGACATAGACCGAAGCCTGATGGCGCTCGGCGAGTGCGACGACATCGTCGACGGCTTGGTCGCGGGCGACGCCCGCGCCGACGACGAAGGCCGGCCGCTTGCTGGCATTGAGACGCTCGGCGATAGCCGCCATCGCCTCCGGCGCCGGCGCCAGCGCCTGGCTGACGCGGCGCGGCAGGACGAACTCGCCCGGCTGGTCCCAGTCATCCGCCGGGATCGAGATGAAGACCGGGCCGCGCGGCGGCTGCATGGCGATGTGGTAGGCCCGCGCCAGCGCCCGGGGCAGGTCGGCGCCGCGCGCCGGCTCGATCGCCCATTTGACGTAGGGCTTCGGCAGCTCGGTCGCCTGCACCGAGGCCAGGAAGGGGTCGAAGGGCAGGATCGGGCGCGCCTGCTGGCCGGCGGTGATCAGGAGCGGCGTCTGGTTCTTGAACGCCGTGAAGATGTTGCCCATGGCATGGCCGACGCCGGCGGCCGAGTGCAGGTTGACCAGGGCCGCATTGCGCGTCGCCTGGGCATAGCCATCGGCCATGCCGACGACGACCGCTTCCTGCAGGCCGAGCACGTAGCGGAAGTCCTCGGGGTACTCACGGAACATCGGCAGTTCGGTCGAGCCGGGATTGCCGAAGACGGTGTCGATCCCAAGCTGGCGCAGCAGGTCGAGCACGGCCTCGCGGACGCTCGGGCGGGCGGAGGATGATGGGCTGTCGGCTGGCATGAGCGTCCCTCGGATCGAAGGCACTGTGACGACGCGCCTGCCATTGCTCAATTAGATGAAGCGACTAAGTATTATTCGCATGGCGAATATCGATTCGATCGACCTCAACCTGCTGAGGCTGTTCGATGCGGTCTACCGCACCCGCAATGTCAGCCGTGCGGCCGAGGAGCTCGGCCTCTCGCAGCCGGCGACGAGCCAGGCCCTGACCCGCCTGCGCCTGCTGTTGCGCGATCCGCTGTTCGAGCGCGTCACCGGCGGTGTGCGGCCGACCGCCCGTTCCGAGCGGCTCGCGCGTTCGGTCCAGGCCGGCCTCGCCCTGCTCGAAGCGGGCCTGAACGAGGGAGAGAGCTTCGATCCCGCCACCACGGACGCGGAGTTGCGCCTGCATCTCAGCGATATCGGCGAAGGCCGCTTCCTGCCGCCGCTGATGACGACCTTCCGTGAGATCGCACCACACCTGCGGATTACCGCACGAGCCTGGCCGCATGAGGCGATCTCGGAGGCGCTGGACAATGGCCAGCTGCATTTCGCGCTCGGCTATCTTCCGACGGTCAGCGGCACTGCTCATGCGGAAATGCTGAGCGATCGCTACCAGGTCTTCGTGCGCGCCGACCATCCGGTCACACAGCAGGCCCTCGGCGGTGCCTTGAGCGCCGATGACATCGCGAAGCTGGATTTCGTCGCCGTGCGCTCACATGCTCAGACGCAGCGCATGCTGGAGATGCTGCATCTCGACCCGCGCATCCGCCTGGTCGTCTCCAGCTTCACGGCGCTGCCGCCAATCATCCGCGCCACCGACCTCGCCGTGCTGATGCCGCGTCAGATCGGCCTTGGTCTGGAGCCGGTCGGCGCCTTCGCCTTGCTCGAGCCGGCTTTGCCGCAGCGCGATTTCAGCGTCGCGCTGCACTGGAGCCGCCGCCACGCGCAGAACGCCATGCTGCGCTGGGCACGCGAGCTCATCCTGAACCTGTTTCGTGACGCCGATCAGCCTAACGCAGCATCGGCAAAAGACGGCCAGTTGCGCTGATTCCGGCAAGACGAGGGGCGGACGTCAGACGGCGTGCCGTGCGATCGCGCGCCACGGAGCAGCCTTCAGAACCGCCGGCGGCTACCAGACCGAGCGTGCGCTGGTCGTCCGACGAGGCCGCATCAGAAGCCGGAGCAATGAAGCGGAGTCGGCGGAATCCGAATGCCCGGTTCCGGGCAAGCACCGAAAGTCGCTCATGGCGGATTGTGTTGAAAAAGTACGGCGGGTCCGAAAACCAAGCGGGACTGGTGTTCTCAAGACCCGACGGAGCGCCAGAGAGGACGATCGGGTTCTCGATGTTTCATCGCGGCCGGTGGCCGCGCGAGCGGGTCAACGTCGCCGATTCGCCATGAGCCATCCGGGGACGAGGCCTCGACGGCTTCCTGCCTTCGGGCGGCGGCGGCCCGCTCCGCGCCGCAGCCGGCTTTTTGTTGGTTCCAGCCCGGATTCCCCGCATCATCGCGCCATGATCGACCTGCGCAATATCGAGACCTTCTTCTGGGCGGCTGCGCTCGGCAGCCTGCGGGCCGCCTCGGAGAAGCTCGGCACGACCCAGCCCGCGATCTCGCACCGGATCGCCTCGCTGGAGGCGGCGCTCGGCGTGCGCCTGTTCGAGCGCGCTGCGCGTGGCGTCAAGCTCACCGCCAAGGGCCAGGAGCTGCTCGCCCATGCCGAACGGATGATGCAGGCGCGCCGCGACATGATGCGGGCCGCCCGCGACCAGAGCACGATGAGCGGCACATTGCGCATCGGGGTCGCCGAGACCATCGTCCAGACTTGGCTGCCCAGGCTGATCGAGGAGGTCCATGTCGCCTATCCGGCGCTCGTCCTCGAGATCGAGGTGGACAGCACCCATGTGCTGCAATCCCATTTGATGGCGCGCCAGATCGATCTCGCTTTCCTGCTCGGCCCGGTGCTCGAAGCGCGGGTGGAGAACCTGCCGCTCTGCACCTATCCGCTCGCCTGGGTCGTCAAGCCTGGCGCCGGGCTCGGCCCCGGCCCGGTCACGCTCGCCCGCATCGCCGGGCTGCCGATCATCACCTATCCGTCCAACAGCTCGCCCTACCGGCAGGTCCGCGACATGCTGATGCGCGCCGGCATCCCGACGCCACGCATGTATGGCAGCGCCTCGCTCTCGATGGTGGTGCGGATGGTGCTCGACGGCATCGGCACGGCCGTGATCACGCCGGTCTTCCTCGGCCGCGAACTCGAGCGCGGCGAGTTGCAGATCGTCGAAGTCGAAGCCGATCCTTTGCCCGATCTCAGCTTCACCGCGAGCTGGATCGACGGGCCCGACAGTCATCCCTCCCGCGTCATCGCACGCATGGCGCAGGCGGTCGCAAGGCAGGACGCTGCCGGCGCGGGCAGGTGATAAATCCGGCTTATACCTAGGTTCCAAACATACGATTGGACAGCAACGCCCCCGATGCCCTGCAATACCGATGCATAGACGGCTTCAAAGCCGCGGCAGAGGGGTCGCCTTGAAGGTTGCAGACATCGTCATTTCGGAGCGCCTTGTCCCGGGCGCTGCCGTCGTCGTCCGGTCTGACATGCAATGATGGTCAGGGCGCCGAGCGACACCACGGACCTGCTCGCGGAGCGGCGAGACGCCCTGCTGCATCTCGCGCGCGATCACGGCGCGGAATGCGCTGCCGTCTTTGGCTTCGGCAGCGCCCTTGGCGCCGGCAGCGCCTCGCATGGTGCCCTGCGTTTCTTCAGCGGCTGGGACGGGCATGAGAGCCTGTCGCTGCTGATCATCACCAGCGATTCCGCGTATCTCCTGGTCGGCAGCCCATTCATGCTGCCGCTGGCGCGTGAATTGCGGCCGGATCTCGCTGCCGAGCATGTTCCGCCGCTCGACTGGGGCAAGGTGTTCGCGGCGCGGATGCACGGCACCTGCGTCGCGACGGTCGGTTTCGGGGAATTGCCCCGGCAGGTCGACGCCGGGCTGACGGCAGACGGCTTTGCCGCCGGCCCGTCGCTCGACGACGCCGCAGCGCGGTTGCGGCTGGTCAAGGATGCAGCCGCCCTGAGCCGGCATCGCGACGCGGCCGCGTTGTGCGACCTGCTCTTCGGCCGGCTCGGTGCGGAGCTGGCGCGGCGACGCCCGGCCTGGGAGATTCAGCTCGATCTCGAAACCGAGGCGCGCAGGCAGGGCGCCGATTATTGCCGGACCTGGCTGACCATCGCGCCGGCGGCGGACTATCCGCGCTACTGGCCGGCGGAGGCCCGGCGGGTACCCGAACATGGCGATCAGGTCCTGTTCGGCGTCGCGCTCACCGCCGACGGTCATTGGGGGCATGGCATTCGGATGGGCAGCATCGGGCCGCAGAAGGCCGAGCATCGCGAACTCGCCGGCCATGCCGGCGCCATGCTGGAGGCAGGCCTGTCGGCGCTGCGCCCGGGCCTGCCGCTGGCGGGCGCCGAGCGGGCCATGGAGGCCGTGTTGGCCGAGCGTGTCGATGGTTCCGAGCGCCAGCGCATGCGGCGCTTCCGCAACGGGCACGGCCTCGGCTTCTCCTATGAGGAGCCGCTGACCACCGCAGTCTTCCGCCAGCATTTCGATCCCGGCGCACCGCCTGCTGCAGCTTCCGATCTCGTATTGGCGCCCGGCATGCTGTTCGAGCTGCACCCGAACCTGTTCGTGCCCGGCCTGGGCGGCGCGGCGCTCGGCGAGATGGTCCTCGTCACGCCGGAGGGCCCCGAATGCCTGCTCCACCATCCTCGCGCCTGCCGGTCCTGGGACTAGGGCGCAAGGCATCTCACCACCACCAACCACAACGACGGGATAACGATGAAAGCTCTCATTCTCGCCACCGGCCTGCTGGCGGCGACCGCCGCCTCCGCGCAGGATCTGCCGAAGACGAATCTCAAGGTCGTGGGAGGGCTGAGCAACCTCACCGCCTATCAGGACTATGAGCAGCCGTTCTGGACCAAGACGATCCCCGAGAAGTCGAAGGGCCAGGTCACGGCCGAGATCAAGGGCTTCAACGAGATGGGGCTGAAGGGGCCGGAGCTGCTGCGGCTGATGTCGCAGGGCGTGATCGAGTTCGGCACCGCCACCTTGTCCTATTTCGCCAGCGACAACCCGATCAACGAGGCGATCGACCTGGCCGGCCTCGCGCCGGACGCGAAGGCGGCGCGCACCATCACCGACGCGTTCGAGCCGGTCTATGCGAAGTTCTACGGCGAGGGCTCGAAGGTCCGCCTGCTCGGCATCTCGCCCTATCCGGCGCAGGTGCTGTTCTGCAATGCCGAGATCAAGGGCCTCGCCGATCTCAAGGGCAAGAAGGTCCGCACCTCCAGCCGCACCCAGGCCGAATTCGTCGAGGCTTTCGGCGGCTCGAGCGTGACGATGGCCTTCGGCGAGGTCGTCCCGGCCTTGCAGAACAAGGTCGTCGACTGCGCCATCACCGGCTCGCTGTCCGGCTATTCGGCCAAATGGTACGAGGTCTCGACCCATCTGCTGGCGCTGCCGATCAACTGGAACCAGCAGATCCATGCGGTCAACGAGGCCGCCTGGAACAAGATCGACCCGAAGGTCCGCGAGTTCCTGGCGAGCAACATCAAGACCCTGGTCGGCCAGATCTGGGACGCCGCCGCGCAGCAGACCCAGCAGGGCTATGACTGCAACACCGGCGCCGCCACCTGCACCCTGCCGGTGAAGGGCAAAATGCAGCTCGTCGTCCCGACCGACGCCGACAAGGCGCTGCTCAAGACCGTGCTGCAGGAGAAGGTGCTGCCGAAATGGGCGGCCCGCTGCTCGGCCGACTGCGTCGCCGGCTTCAACGCCACGGTCGGCAAGGAACTCGGCCTGACCGCCAAGAAGTAAGCGCCGGAACCGGAGGCCGGCGCGTGCCGGCCTCCTCCCCTTCTCCCGGAAGCCGAGGAACCATGACAAGCCCGCCCCCGCCCAACGCTCTGGCGGCGCTGCTGCGCCATGCGGAAACCCTGTCGCGTGTCGCCGTCTGGTGCGCCGGGGCTCTGACCATCGCCAGCGTCCTGCTGATCTCGTTCGACGTGCTCGCTCGCAAGTTCCTCGGCTTCACCACCCGTGGGGCGGACGAATTGTCGAGCTACGCCTTCGCCGTCAGCACGAGCTGGTCGCTCGCCTATGCGACCCTGCAGCGCGCCAATGTCCGTGTCGACGTGCTCTACCAGTACTTTCCCGTGCGGCTCGCCGCCGTCTTCGACTGGGTCTCGCTGGTCGCGCTCGGCACCTTCATGGCGATGCTGACCTATTACGCCTATGACGTGGTCGGCGCCTCGCTCGCCCAGAGCTCGCGGGCCAACACGCCGCTGGCGACGCCGCTCGCGATCCCGCAGGGGCTGTGGTTCGCCGGCCTGCTCTTCATGTGCGTCATCCTCGCCCTGATGCTTCTGCGCGCCTCGATCGCGCTGGTGACCGGCGACGTCGCGACCGTGAAGGCGATCGCCGGCGTGCGCTCGACACAGGAAGAGGCCGAGGAGGAAGCCGCCGCCGGCGAGCGCATGGTCAAGGGAGAGGCGGTATGATCGCCACGACACTCATCCTCCTGCTCGTCCTGATCGGCCTGTCGATCCCGGTCGGCGCCGCCCTCGGCGTGCTCGGCCTGGTCCTCGACCCGCTCTATTCGATGCTGCCGCTGACGCGCGGTATCGGCGAGCTCGCCTGGAGCACCAACAACGAGTTCCTGCTCGTCGCCATCCCGCTCTTCATCCTGCTCGGCGAGATCCTGTTGCGCTCCGGCTTCGCCGAACGGATGTACGGCGCGATGAGCCTGTGGCTGTCCTGGCTGCCGGGCGGGCTGATGCACGCCAATATCGGCGCCTCGGCCCTGTTCGCGGCGACATCCGGATCGAGCGTGGCGACAGCCGCGACGGTCGGCACGGTCGCGCTGCCGCAGATCAAGCGCTACGGCTACAACGAGCCGCTCTTCCTCGGCAGCCTCGCGGCCGGCGGCACGCTCGGCATCCTGATCCCGCCCTCGATCAACCTCGTGCTCTACGGGGTGCTGACCAATTCCTCGGTGCCGAAGCTCTACCTCGCCGGCATCATTCCGGGCCTGCTGCTCGCCGGCCTGTTCATGCTCACGGTCATCATCGGCTGTGTCGTGAAGCCGGAATGGGGCGGACGCCGGATCGCCGCGAGCTGGGGCGAGCGCCTCGCCAGCCTGGCGCATCTGGCGCCGCCGCTCGGCATCTTCCTGCTCGTCGTGGGCTCGATCTATGCCGGCCTCGCCACGCCCACGGAGGCTGCCGCGCTCGGCGTCACCGGCGCGATGGCGCTCGCGGCCTGGTCGCGCCGCCTGACGCTGCCGATGCTGCGCGAGGCGGTCGAGGGCACGATGAAGGCGACCGCGATGATCATGCTGATCATCATCGCCGCCGCCTTCCTCAACTTCGTGATGGCCGCGACCGGGATCACCGACGCGATCACCAATTCGATCAGGGGGCTCGGCCTCTCGCCGGCGCAGATGCTGGTCGTGATCGTGGTGTTCTACCTGATCCTCGGCTGCTTCATGGAGACGCTCTCGATGATGATCACCACGATTCCGATCGTGGCGCCGATCATGATCGGGCTCGGCTACGATCCGATTTGGCTCGGCATCCTGATCATCGTCCTCGTCGAGGCCGCGCTGATCACCCCGCCGGTCGGGCTCAACCTCTTCGTGGTCCAGAGCCTGCGCAAGAGCGGCTCGATGAACGCCGTGATCATGGGCAGCATGCCCTATGTCGCGGCGATGGCAGTGCTGCTGCTGCTGCTCGCACTCGTTCCCGACCTCGCACTCTTTCTCCCCCGCGTCTTCGAATAGGCGCGGCGCATCGCCTCTCCCAATCCCCTAATCTGCAGGATGTCATGGAACTGAATTTCGTCGTCGAGGGCGACGCCGCCACGCGCGCCCTCAAGGTCGATCTCACCGAGCTAGTCGTCGCCGGCTGGGCCGGGCGCGACCGTGCCGCGATCGAACATCATATCGAGGAGCTCGCCGCCATCGGCGTGCCGCGTCCGAGCACCGTGCCGCTCTACTACCGCGTCGCCGCGAGCCTGGCGACGCAAGCCGACCGCATCCAGGTGCTCGGGACCGAGAGCTCCGGCGAGGTCGAGACCTTCGTCTTCAGCGCCGGCGGGGAGATGTATGTCAGCCTCGCCTCCGACCACACCGACCGCAAGCTCGAGACGATCGGCGTCGCGATCTCCAAGCAGATCTGCGCCAAGCCGCTGGCGCGCAAGGCCTGGCGCTTCGCCGAGGTCGCCGGGCACTGGGACGAGATGATCGTCCGCTCCCATATCGAGGAGAACGGGGCGCGGGTGCTCTACCAGGAGGGCAAGCTGTCCAGCCTGCGCCCGCCGCTCGAGCTCGTCGCCGGCTTCACCGACGGCGCGGCGCTCCTGCCCGATGGAACCGGCATGATCTGCGGCACGGTCGGTGCGATCGGCGGCATCCGGCCGGCTCCGTCCTTCGCCATGGAGCTGTTCGACCCGGTGCTCGGCCGCAGCATCGAGCATGTCTACCGAATCGTGTCGTTGCCGGAAGTCGCCTGACCATGAGCCGGACGCTGACCGAACTGCAGGAGGCTCTCGCCACGGGGAGCGCTACCTCCATCGCCCTGACCGAGGACGCCCTGGCGGGCGCGCAAGCGAGCAACGGGGAAGGCGCCCGCGTCTTCACCAGACTCTATGCCGAGCGCGCGCTCAAGGCGGCACGGGCGTCCGATGCCCTGCGGCAGGCCGGCTTTCCGCGCTCGCCGATCGAAGGCCTGCCGATCTCGATCAAGGACCTGTTCGACGTCGCCGGCGACATCACCATGGCCGGCAGCGTCGCTCTCGACGATGCACCGCCGGCCCGAGCCAATTCGCCGGTGGTCGAGCGCCTCATCGCCGCCGGCGCGGTTATCGTCGGCCGCACCAACATGACCGAGTTCGCCTTCTCGGGTCTCGGACTCAATCCGCATTACGGCACGCCGCTGAACCCGTTCGACCGCGCCGCCAAGCGGATTCCGGGCGGCTCGTCCTCGGGTGCGGCGGTCTCGGTCAGCGATGGCATGGCGGCGGCCGCGGTCGGCACGGATACCGGCGGCTCGGTCCGGATTCCCGCCGCTCTGTGCGGCCTCACCGGCTTCAAGCCGACCGCACGGCGCGTCCCGCGCGACGGGGTCCTGCCGCTCTCGACCAGCCTCGATTCGGTCGGGCCGATCGGGCGCAGCGTCGCCTGTTGCGCCATGCTCGACGCCGTCCTCTCCGGAACCGGCGAGAACCTGCTCGGCGACGCCAGCCTCGCCGGCTTGCGGCTCGCAGTGCCGACGACCGTCGCGCTCGACGGCATGGACACGGCGGTCGCGGCCAGCTTCGAGGCCGCGCTCGCCACATTGTCGCGGGCCGGAGCACGGATCAGCGAGATCGCCGTACCGGAATTCGCGCAGCTCGGCGCGATCAACGTCAAGGGCGGCCTGGCGGCGGCGGAAGCCTGGCACTGGCATCGCGAGCTGATCCAGCGGGCCGGCGAACGCTACGACCCGCGCGTGCGGGTGCGGATCCTGCGCGGTCGGGAGATGTCGGCGGCCGATTATATCGACGTGCTGGCGGCGCGCGCCGCCTGGGTCGCCGCGGTCGAGTGGCGGATCGCGCCCTTCGACGCCCTGGTCATGCCGACCGTGCCGGTCGTCGCGCCGCGCATCGACGAATTGGCCGACGACGCCGTCTTCGGCGCCACCAACCTGCTGATCCTGCGCAATCCGACCTTCATCAACTTCCTCGACGGCTGCGCGCTGAGCCTGCCCTGCCATCGTCGCGGCGAGGCTCCGGTGGGGCTGATGATCGCCGGCGCCGGTGGCCGCGATCGCGCGATCCTGTCGATCGGGCAGGCGGTGGAACAGGCGCTGCGCGCCGCGAAGCGGAACTGAGGCCATGGAAGACAACACGCCCTTGCGCGACCCCTATGCGGCGCGCCTGGCTGCTCGTTCGGGGGCGCTCGATGCACCTACCGCGAATGTCGCGCCCGGCTTCGTCCAGGCCAATCTGGCGATCCTGCCGCGCGAGCTCGCCTTCGAGTTCATGCTGTTCTGCCAGCGCAACCCGAAGCCGTGTCCGCTGATCGGCGTGTCCGAGATCGGCGATCCCATGCTGCCGGCGCTCGGGCGCGATCTCGACATCCGCAGCGACCTTCCGCGCTATCGCGTCTGGCGCGACGGCGAGCTGGTGGCGGAGCCGGTCGACATCCACGACTACTGGCGCGACGATCTCGTCAGCTTCCTGATCGGCTGCTCCTTCTCCTTCGAGGAGGCGATGCTCGCCGCCGGGCTGCCGGTGCGCCACATCGAGCTGGGCCGGAACGTGCCGATGTATCGGACATCGATCGCGACGACGCCGGCGGGCCGCTTCTCCGGGCCGCTCGTCGTCTCGATGCGCCCGCTGGCGCCGGCCGATGCGATCCGTGCCGTCCAAGTCACTGGCCGCTTCCCCTCGGTCCATGGCGCGCCTGTCCATCTCGGCGATCCCCAGGCCATCGGCATCCGGGACGTCATGGCGCCCGACTACGGCGATCCCGTCGAGATCAGGCCCGGCGAGATCCCGGTGTTCTGGGCCTGCGGGGTCACGCCCCAGGCGGTGATCGCCAGGACGCGCCCGGGCTTCTGCATTACCCACGCCCCTGGCTACATGCTCGTCACCGATATCCGCAACGGTACGCTCGCGACGGGCTAACCGCTCGCTCAACCGGCAGTCGCGATGCGCCAGTTGCAGCCATCGCGCCGTCGCCCGGAAGCGGACATCCCCAACACTGGTTCTATCCGATGTCTCGCGGCGCCGAGGCCGATTCTCGGCTCGGCCTTGCGCCATGGCGGTTCGCCGCGACAACCGCGGTGACCGAGTTCTCGCGGCGAATTGGCTGTGGGCTCGCGTTTCACAGCAGCCAGGCGCGCAGGCCCACGACGCTCACTCTGATCACGAATTTGGACCGGCCGAGCTGTCGGGCCCGAACCACAATCGTAGCGCCACGGCGGTCCTCACAAATGATTCAGGTCAATGCCCCTCGATGACGGCAGCGGTTTCCTGACGTCGCAATTGGGCGCGCCCGCGCTGCCGCAGGGGGATACTGGTATGCTTCGCCGTTCAGCTTTTATCGTCGCCAGCCTCGCGCTCGGGCTTGCCGCTGCCAGATCCGATGCCTGCACGCGCATCCTCTATGGGAGCGGAGCGGGCAACCAGATCGTCGGCCGCACGCTCGATTGGATGGAGGATACCGGAACTCATCTTTGGGCCTTCCCAAAGGGGATGCAACGCGATGGCGGGATCGACAGCGGATCGATCAAGTGGGCATCCCGCTACGGCTCGGTGGTCGCCTCGATTTACGACATCGGTTCCGTCGACGGGATGAACGAGGTCGGGCTGGTCGGCAACATGCTCTATCTCGCCGAGGCGAACTACGGCACCGAGGCCAAGGTCGGGAAGGCGACCCTGTCGATCGGAGCCTGGCTGCAATATGCGCTGGACAATTACGCGACCGTCGCGGAAGCGGTGAAAGGACTGCAGGCTGAGCCCTTCCGTCTCGTGGCGCCGAAGATGCCGACCGGCGATGCGGCTGGCGCGCATCTCGCGCTGGCCGACGCATCGGGCGACAGTGCCATCTTCGAGTATGTCGACGGCAAGCTCGTGGTCCATCACGGCCGCGACCATACCGTGATGACCAACTCGCCAACCTTCGACAAGCAGCTGACCATCAATAGCTATTGGGACGAGATCGGCGGCGGTGCGATGCTGCCCGGCACCTACCGCGCGGCAGATCGGTTCGTGCGGGCAACCTACAACCTGAAATCGGCGCCCAAAGCGACGGATTCCCGCACGGCGCTCGCCTCCGTGTTCTCGATGACCCGCAACATTTCCGTCCCGCTGGGGATCGCCGATCCTCGACACCCGAACATCGCGACCACCATCTGGCGTACGGTCTCCGACATCACGGCGCGGCGCTACTATTACGAGTCCGTGTTCAGCCCCAGCGTGTTCTGGGTCGATCTGGCGAAGATGAACCTGTCCGCCCAGGGCGCCAAGCCGCGCAAGCTGGACCTGAAAGGCGCGCCGATCCTGTCGGGCGAAGTCTCCGACAAGTTCGCCGAGGCGGCGCCGTTCGCCTGGCTGCACTGAACGTCCTGACCCAGGCGGCTGCTCTCCCGGAAGCGGACGCGCTGAGGGATGCTCGCCCTTGCGGAAGACCATCCCGGCTTCGGCATGGTCGCATGCATGCCGGCCGAGAGCCGGATCCGGTCAAGCCGAATCGATCTGATCGGTGAAGCCGGCTCTCACTTTTCGTCTGGAGCCGGCGGTTCGCAGCTGCCGGATCGTCCTGCCAGGTCGCGATACTCATCGTCGGCAGGTCGAAGCGATCGCGGGTCGTCGCATAGCCACGACCGCCCATGCGGCCGACCGCGTCGAGCGCCGCTGGATCGACATGAAGTCGCTCGTCGACAACATCGGCGCGGAAATGCGCGTAGACGACCTCGCCCAGGATGATTTCGCGCGAATTGCCGATGCCGAGCGTGGTGTGGTGGCGACATTCGAAGGCCGCCGGCGCCTCACGTCTCGGTCCAGGCGCAGGTGCTGAACCTGATGGTCAGGCTGCAAAAGGAGCTCGGCCTGACCTATCTCTTCATCAGCCACGACCTTTCGGTCGTGCGGCATATGTCGGACCAGTTGGCGATCATGTCTCTCGGCCGGTTCGTCGAGACCGGGTCGGCCGAGACGGTGTTCGGCGCCCCCTTGCACCCCTATACGCGCCTGCTGCTCGACACGCCCCCGATGTCGGGCGTCCGAACTGCGAGCGCAGGCCGATGTCGGCGAAGTGCCAGCGGCCATCTTGCCGGTGCTCCGGCGGGCCAGGCCGAACTGGGGCAGCTGACGGATCGGAGCATGTGCGAAGCGCCGGATCGTTGAAGGCCCGGATCATCAAGACGACGGGAGCAGCCTCTGCGTCGGGTCTCCGCCGGGCTGACGACTGATCTCGCTCCGACTGGTTGCTATGACGCCCCATCCGCGCCCGCAGAATCCTGGGGAATCGTTGCCGGCGACTATGGCATCCGTTTCGGCTCCGACGGCGCGAGGCGGCCAGGCGATCGCGGCAAGGATCCGCTCAGAATCGAAGCCGATGACGTGCGCTACGTCCAACCGGCCGAGCCATGAAATCCGTCCAGCCGGGAATGGCGCGTCGTCGGGCCGAAGCGACAGCTGAGACCCGGACGAGCCACGGCCTCCGTTCCTGAAACCCGAGAGCGGTCGAGAGAATCATCCGAGACGGACAATGGCGAAGCGCGGCTTCCCATCCGCCGCCGGCATGCTCTAACTGTGGCATGCCGCAAGAGCCCGCCACGCAGACCACGGCCGAAACCGCCGAAGCCGACCTCGCCGCCGCAGGCCTGAAGCCTCACCACGGCCCCTATTCGGCTTTTGCGCCTTTGCGCCAGCCGATCTTCCGTGCGGTCTGGATCGCGAGCCTCGTCTCGAACTTCGGCGGCCTTGTCCAGATGGTCGGCGCCGCCTGGCTGATGACCTCGCTCTCCGATTCGCCGGACATGGTCGCCCTCGTCCAGGCCTCGACCACGCTGCCGGTGATGATGTTCTCGCTCGCCGCCGGCGCGATCGCGGACAATTACGACCGCCGCCGCATCCTGCTGACGGCGCAGGGCTTCATGCTCGCCGTCTCGACCGTGCTGGCGCTCTTCGCCTGGCATGGGCTGCTCTCGCCCTGGCTCCTGCTCGTCTTCACTTTCCTGCTCGGTTGCGGCAACGCGCTCAACAACCCGGCCTGGCAGTCCTCGGTCGGCGACATGGTGCCGCGATCCGAGGTGCCGGCGGCGGTGACGTTGAACAGCGTCGCCTTCAACATCGCCCGCAGCGTCGGCCCGGCGATCGGCGGCGCCATCGTCGCCGCCTCCGGCGCCGTCGCCGCCTTCGTCGTCAATGCCTTCAGCTATATCGGCCTGCTCGTCGTGCTGGCCCGCTGGCAGCCGCCGCGCGTCGAGCGCGTGCTGCCGCGCGAGACGCTGCGGCTCGCGATGAGCGCCGGTCTGCGCTATGTCGCGATGTCGCCCAATATCCGCGCCGTCATCCTGCGCGCCTTCCTCTTCGGCTTCGGCGGCATCGTCGGCCTCGCGCTGATGCCGCTGATCGCGCGCGATCTCGTGCGCGGCGGCCCGCTGACATTCGGCATCCTGCTGGGAGCCTTCGGCGCCGGCGCGGTCGCCGGAGCCTTCGTCAGCGCCCGGCTGCGCCGACGCTTCAGCACCGAGACCCTCGTGCGCCTGACCTTCCTGGCCTATGCGGCGGCCGCCCTGCTGGTGGGGCAGAGCCCGACCCTATGGCTCACCATGCCGGCGCTTGCCGTCGGCGGCGCCTGCTGGGTACTGGCGCTCTCGACCTTCAATTCGACGGTGCAGCTATCGGCGCCGCGCTGGGTGGTGGGGCGCGCGCTGGCGCTCTACCAGATGGCGGCCTTCGGCGGCATGGCCGTGGGCAGCTGGGCCTGGGGCTGGGTCACCCTCCATTCCGGCCCGGCCGGCGGCCTCAGCGCGGCGGCGGTCGCACTCGTCTGCGGCGCGGCCACCGGGCTGCGATACCGGCTGCCCCCGCTCGAGGCGCTCAATCTCGATCCGCTCAGCCGCTGGCGAGAGCCCACGGTCGCGGTCGACATCGAGCCGCGCAGCGGCCCGGTCTTCGTCACCATCGAATGGCGGATCCGGCAGGAGGACGTGGTCGAATTCCTGAAGGCGATGGAGGAGCGCCGGCGCATCCGCCGTCGCGACGGTGCCCGCCACTGGTCGCTGCTGCGCGACCTGACCGATGCCGAGCTCTGGATCGAGCGCTACGACAGCCCGACCTGGGTCGAATACATCCGCCAGGCCCAGCGCGCCACCCAGGCCGACGCCGAAATCGGCGACCGGGTCAGGAGCCTGCATATCGGGCCCGAGCCGCCGGTCGTGCGCCGCATGGTCGAGCGTCAGACCGGCGTGCTGCCACGCGAGGTGCTGCGCGCGACCCATCAGGCACAGACGTCGTCCTGAGCGTCGAGGCCGGCCAGCCCGGTCAACGATGCCGCCTGATCACGGGGTCACGGTGGCGGAGCGCGGCCGGCGCGTGCCGAGGCGCGTCTCCAGCCGCTGCAGCACCACGAACAGAGCGGGCACGACGACCACCGTCAGCAGGGTCGAGCCGACCATGCCGGTGAGCGTGGCGAAGCCGATCGACTTCTGCGCATTGGCGCCGGCCCCGCTCGCCAGAACCAGCGGCAGCAGCCCGAGGACGAAGGCGAGCGAGGTCATCACGATCGGCCGCAGCCTGAGCCGCGCCGCCTCGACCGCGGCCTCCGCCAGCGCCATGCCGTCCTTCAGGTGCAGGTCGCGGGCGAAGCCGACGATCAGGATCGCGTTCTTCGCCGAGAGGGCGATCAGCAGCACGAGCCCGATCTGGGTGTAGAGATTGCTGGACAGCCCGAGCGCCAGCATCGCGGCGGCCGTGCCGAGCAGCGCCAGCGGCACCGAGAGGACGATGCCGAGCGGCGCGATCCAGCTCTCGTACTGGCCGGCAAGCACGAGATAGACCAGCAGCAGGCTCAGGCCGTAGACGACGAAGACCTGCCCGCCGAGCTCCTTCTCCTGATAGGACAGCGCGCTCCATTCGTAGCCGGCTCCAGGCGGCAGGGTCCGCGCCGCGATCTCCTCCAGGACGGCGAGGCCTTCGCCGGAGCTGACGGTGCGGTTGGGCACGCCGATCAGCGTGGCGGCGGGATAGAGATTGTGGAAGCTGATCAGCGATGGGCCGACGCCGCTGCGGATGTCGGCGATGGCGCCGAGCGGCACCATCTCGCCGCTCTTGCTGCGGACCTTCAGGCCCTGCACCGCATCGGCCTCCATCCGCGCCGGGGCCTCGGCCTGGGCATAGACCTGGAAGACGCGGCCGGACCTGGCGAACTGACCGACATAGGCCGAGCCGATATAGGCGCCGAGCGCATCGGTGGCCGTGCCGAAGGAGATTCCGAGCGTCTCCGCCTTGGTGCGGTCGATCACCGCCTCGACCTGCGGCGCCCTGGCGCTGAACGTGCTGCGCGCCGCCTGGAACACATTCCGCTCGCGGGCGCGCTCGGCGATGGCGTCGGCGAGACGCTGGAGCTTCTGGTAGTCGAAGCTGCCGTCGCGGAGCTCGACCTTCATGGTGAAGCCGGAGGCGTTGCCGATGCCCTGGATCGGCGGCGGCGGCAGCACCAGCACGGCGCCATCGTCGAGTCCGGCCAGCGCGCCGGAGAGCGCGGCGTAGAGCCCGGGCAGGTCCTCGCCCGACCCGCGCTGCTTCCAGTCGCTCAGCATGACATAGGCGACGCCGGCATTGGCGAGGCTGGCATTGTCGTTCAGCGCCGAAAGCCCGGCGATGGCGACGACCCTGTCGACGCCCGGCACGGCCTTGGCCCGCCGGGCGACCTCCTCCAGCGCCCGCGTCGTGCGCGCCAGCGAAGCGCCGTCCGGCAATTGCACCGAGGCGAGCAGATAGCCCTGGTCCTCGACCGGCAGGAAGGAGGTCGGGATCCGGCTGAGCGCGAAGCCCGACAGGCCGACCAGCACGAGGGTGAGCGCGAAGACCAGGCGGGCGCGGGCGACGAGCCGGCGGACGAGGCGGGTATAGGCGCGCTCGCAGGCGAGGTAGCCATGCTCGAACAGGCGGAAGATCGGCGCGCGCTCGTGCAGGTGCCTGGGCGGGCGAAGCCAGAGCGCGCATTGTGCCGGCTTCAGCGTCACGGCGTTGACCGCGCTGATCAGGGCGGTGGCGGCGATGACCAGCGCGAATTGCCGGTAGATCTCACCGCTCAGGCCCGGCAGGAAGGCGGCCGGCAGGAACACCGCCATCAGCACCAGCGTGATGCCGACGATCGGGCCGATCAGCTCCCGCATTGCCGCGATCGTGGCGTCGTGCGCGCTCAGGCCCCGCTCCATGTGCTTGGCCGCGCCCTCGACCACGACGATGGCGTCGTCGACGACGATGCCGATCGCGAGCACCACGGCCAGCAGCGTCGAGATGTTGACGGTGAAGCCGAGCGCCGCCATCGCGGCGAAGGCGCCCATGATCGTGACCGGCACGGTCGTCGCCGGCACCAGGGTCGCACGCCAGTCCTGCAGGAAGATCAGGATCACCAGCAGCACGAGCAGGGCCGCCTCGATCAGCGTGTGGTAGACCGCCTGCATCGAGGCCTCGACGAAGCGTGTCGTATCGAAGGGCACGCTCCAGCCCATGCCCTGCGGAAAGCGCCCGGCGAGGCTCGCCATCCTGGCCTCGACGCGCTCCGCGACCTCGAGGGCGTTCGCCTCCGGCAGCTGGAACACGGCGAGGCCGGCGGCGGCCTTGCCGTCGAGCCGGAAGTCCTGGCCGTAGGCCTGCGCGCCGAGCTCGATCCGCGCCACGTCCTTCAGCCGGGTGATCCGGCCGCCATTCGTGCCGTCGGCCTTGACGATGATCGCCTCGAAGGCCTCGACCTCGTCGAGTCGGCCGGGCGCCAGCAGCGTGTACTGGAAGGCCTGGTCGCCCGCGGTCGGCGGCGTGCCGAGCTGGCCGGACGCGACCGACCGGTTCTGCGCATTGACGGCGCTGATCACGTCGGCCGGCAGCAATCCGCGCGCCTGCAGCCTCGACGGGTCGAGCCAGATCCGCATCGCGTACTGGCCGGCGCCGAAGACGTTGACGTTGCCGACGCCATCGAGCCGCGCGATCTCGTCGAGCAGGTTGAGCGTGGCGTAGTTCGAGAGGAAGAGGCTGCCGTGGCGCGGATCGCTCGACGTCAGCGCGACGATCTCGAGAATCGCGGTCGAGCGCTTGCTGGTCTGCACGCCCTGGCTCTGGACGACCGAAGGCAGCAGCGGCAAGGCCGCGGCGACGCGATTCTGCACCAGGATCTGCGCCTTGTCGGCGTCCGTCCCGATGCGGAAGGTCACGGTCAGCGTGTAGAGCCCGTCGCTGGTCGAGGTCGAGGACATGTAGATCATGCCCTCGACGCCGTTGACCTTCTGCTCGACCGGCAGCGCCACCTCACGCGCGATCACCGCGGCGCTGGCGCCGGGATAGCGCGCCGTGACCTGCACGGTCGGCGGCACGACATTGGGATATTGCGAGACCGGCAGCCGCAGCAGCGCCACCAGCCCGAGGATGATGGTGAGCACGGCGATGACATTGGCCAGCACCGGCCGCTCGATGAAGAATCTGGCCATCAACGCTTCGCCAGCTCGGCATCGGCGTTGGCGGCCATGGGCCGGACCCTCGCGCCGGGAATGGCGTCCTGGAGCCGGCCGACGATCACGCGGTCCTGCGCGCTCACCCCGGAGCGGATGGCCCGCAGCCCGCCCTCGACCAGATCGCCGGTCTCGACCGGGCGCTGCTCGACGACGTCGTGCTCGGACACGACCAGGAGATAGCGCCCGGCCTGGCTGGCCCCGAGAGCGCTGTCCGGCACCAGAAGGCTCGGCACGTCGCGCTGCAGCGGCAGCCTGACGCGCACGAACAGGCCCGGCAGCAGCACCCGGCCCGGATTCGGGATCTCGGCCCGCATGGTCAGCGTGCCGCTGGCGGCATCGAGCTCGGGCGCGACATAGTCGAGCCGGCCGACATGCGGATAGCCCTTCTCGGTGTCGAGGCCGATCTCGACCGGGATCGTGCCGAGGCCGGCGAGCGTCAGGTCGCGCCGGCGCATGGCTTCGCGCAGGCGCAGGACGAGCTGCTCGTCGAGCGAGAACTTCACCTGGATGGGATCGCTCTGGACGATGCTGGCGAGCAGGGTCGGGCCGCCGACGCCGACGAGCGCGCCCTCGTCGACCTTGCGCGCCGAGACGATGCCGTCGAACGGCGCCTTCACCTCGGTATAGGCGAGGTTGAGCCTGGCCTGCGCGACCTGCGCCGCCGCCTGGTCGCGCGCCGCCGCGGTCGAGTCGCGCTTGCCGAGCGCATTGTCGAGCGCCGCCTCCGAGGCCGCCTGACGGCTGGCGAGCTGCTTCTGGCGGGCGAGATCGGCCTCGGCCTGGGCGAGCAGCGCGTTCTGCTGGGTCTGGGAGGCCTCGGCGAGCTGCAGGCTGAGCCGGTAGTTGTCCTGCTCGATGACGAAGAGCACGTCGCCCTGCTTCACCGCCGCCCCGTCCCGGTGGCGGATCTCGGTCAGCGTGCCCTGGACGCGGGCGACGAGATCGACGCGCTTGGCGGCGTTGGTCTGGCCCGTCATTTCGAGATATCTTGTGATGTTGCGCTGGAGCGGTGGCGCGACGCGCACCTCCGCCGCCGATGGCGGCTGGCTGGCCTTCTTCTCGTCGCAGCCGAGAAGGAGCCCGGCCAGGCCGAGCAGGGCTGTGCCGACGACGATCCTACCCATCAGCGAATGCCTCCTCCAGCCGGAACCGGCAGCAGCGCTTCCCCGATCGCGGAAACCGACTGCCCGAGCGTCTGCAAGCTGCCGGCGATGCCCTCTCCGCTCTGGCGCAGAGGCCCGCGGCCGCCGATCGCCTCGCCGATCTGCCCGATGGTCGCGCCGTCACCGAAGGCCTTGTTGTGATTGCGGCCGACCCCGCCCGCTACGTCCGAGAGGTCGTGGGCCGCGAGGCCGAGCGCGCGGAACTGCGCGAGGTCGGTGTTCTCGCCGGCGCGGATCATGCCGCCGAACAGGCGGCGCGAGAGCCGCAGCGCGTAATCGTCCTTCGAGGCGTAGACCACCATATGCGCTGCGAGCGGGCCGAGGCGGGCGATCTGCGTGCGGAACACGTCCATGTCGATATCGGGCGCGGCGCGCACGATGGTGCCGAGCCGGCTCAACGTCTTGCGGTCCTTGGCGATCGCGAGCTGGCGCAACGTCTCCATGGTCAGCCAGTTGCCCATTGAATGGGCGAAGATGTCGATGCCGCTGATCCCCGGCTCGCGCGCGAGCGTCGCGAGCAGCTTCTCCAGCGCGTCACGGCTGAAATTGGCCGAGTCCTTGTCGTAGCCGTAATCGGTGATGCCGCCGCGCGAGGGCCAGCTGAACAGGACCGGCAGGCCCTCGAAGCGGGTGTCGTCGACGATCTGGGCGAAGCGCACCACCGCCGCATCGAAGGAGGTGTTGTAGCCATGGGTGAAGACGAGCGCGCGGCGCGCGCCCGGGGCCGCCGCACGGCGTGCGCCCGCGAGCGAGCTGAACTCCGCCTGGCTGAGCTCGCGCGACGAGACCAGGGCGATATGCCTGGCCGGGTCGGGGTTGTCGGCGTCCGCGGGAGCCGCGCCGGGCTCCCGGCCGGGCGGCAGCGACAGGGTCAGGCTGGCGAAGCGGGCGCCCTCGCCGCGTTCGCCCGAGAAGAGATGGCCGGGCGGCAGCTCGGCGGCGCGGCTGCGGGTGGTCACGGCGAGGATGGTCCGGGTCTGGCCGATTCCGGCCGCATCGGAGAGCGGAACCAGCAGGCCGCGGCTCGGACCGGCACAGCCGGCCGCGAGCAGGGCGGAGCCGAGAAGAACGGCCAGGCCGGCGCGTCTCATCGCGTCGCGCATCATCTTGTTCGCCTCGGCCCGCTCCGGCTGCACGCTGACGATGAAGCGGTTCGGCTCAGCCGCCGCGCGCGTCGACCACCTTGCGGCAGCCCTCGGAGAGCTGGGCCTTGTTGTCGCGCAGGCAGCCGTTCATCTGCGCCGGCTTGCCGACGAAGGAGGCGCAGAATTTCGTCGCGTCCGCGCGGCACGCGGCACGCTCCTGCGCGCTCGGTCCCGACTGGGCCGAGGCGGAGGAGCCGCTCGCCGCGATGAGCGCAAGCGCCAGAAGAACCGACCTGGTCATGCATCGTCCTTTCACGAAAGAGCCCTTGCCCGCCGGTCGTCCGCCGGCCCGGGCGAGCGAAACCATCGGCGAAGATGCAGCCGCGGCCCATGCCATGTTCATGGCATCGCCTGCGGCTGCGGCGCCGTGACCGCCGGGGCCGGCGGTGGCGACGGGGGCGTGGCCGGCGCCGTCGGCAGATCAGCGACGGTGACGCTCACCGCCCCGGAAACGGCCGCCATCCGTGCCTCCTCGACCGTCTCGTCGACCAGGCGCTGGGCCAGGTCCCGCGCCCGCTCCGCCGTCGTCGCCGCCAGGCTGAAGGAGAAGGTGATCATGCCCTCGGCGGCATCGGACGGCTCGGTCAGCCGCACGGAGATGTCGCCGGCGATCGCGGCGTGGATCATCGGCTCGCTGCGCAGGGCCGCGGCGGCATTGCGACTGAAGCGGAGGAGCTCGGCCTGGCCCGGCACCGCGTCGAGCGACACGCTGACGGTCATCCGCACCAGCCGGCGGCTATGGTTGGTGACGGCGCCGAGATCACCGAGGGGGATCGTGTGGAGCCGGCCGGCCTGGTCGCGCAGGCGGACGCTGCGCAGATTGATCTGTTCGAGCTGGCCGCAGCGGCTGCCCGCCTCGATCGTCTCGCCGAGCCGGAAGACGTCGTCGAGCATGTAGAAGATGCCGGAGACGATATCCTTGACCAGGGTTTGGGAGCCGAAGCTGATCGCGAGGCCGACGATGCCGGCCCCGGCCATCAGCGGCGTGGTGTCGACGCCGATGGCGGAGAGCGCAACCAGCGAGAAGGCGACGCCGATCACGCCGATCGCGACGAAGCGGATGATCGGCAGCACCGTCGACAGGCGTGCGAGCCGGTATTCGCGCTCCTGCGCCGTCATGCCGGTCTCCGGCGGCGTGAGTTTCGCCTCGGTCCAGGCGTGGATCACCGCTACGAGCGTGACCGCCAGCACGAGCACGATCGAAGCGAAGGTGAGGCGGCGCGCGAAGCCGGGCCATTCCTCGGCGGAGAAGACGCCGAACGCCTCCATCACCCAGAACTCGGCGGCGATCCTGAGGACGAACGCGGCCGCCAGCGCGTCGATGACCACGCGCAGGACGAAGAGCAGGCGCATCATGGCCGGGCGCCGCGAGTCGCGGATGCTGATCGCCACCGCCCGGTCGAGCGCGACCGCCAGCAGCAGGACGATGATGGTGCCGACAGCGCCGCGGTAGAGGTCGAAATCGAGCGCGACCCAGCCCCAGACCCAGAGGGCCAGCGTCGCCAGCGTCAGCCCAGCCGCGGAGAAGCGCGGAATCGGCCGCATGCCATGGCGCCTGAGCGTGCCGAGCAGCTGGAGCGCTCCCGCCGTCATGCCGAGCGCGACGAGGCAGGAGAGCAGCTTCACCGAGGGCAGGCCGAGCCCGGCCCGCTGCGCCGCGTTCAGCAGCACGACATGGGCATGGCCGACGGCGAAGAGGATGGCCACGCGCCAGATCGCCTTGCGCGCCCCGGCATCGTCGAGCGCGGCGAGGCGGAACCTGCGGACCGAAGGCTGCAGCAGGAGCAAGGTCAGGGTCACGCCGAACAGCCAGCGGATCAGGGCGATCGTCAGATCCGTGGTGAAGCCGCCCGTTCCCGGAGCGATGCCGAGCCAGCGCACCAGCAGGACCCTGCCGGTGACGACCGCCGCGGCCAGCGCCAGGAGCTCGAGGCCTGCCAGAGTGACCATGCCCGCGAAGGCGGATCGCATCCTGGCAGCGCGCTCGCGCCGGCGCAGGGTCAGGCGCCGGACCAGGAGATAGCCCAGGATCACGGCCGCGCAGACGGCGGAGGCGTGGACGAGGATCGGAAGCAGCGGAGCGATCGACCGCGGCCATACGCGCCAGAGCTCGCCGGGAAGGCCGGGCATCGCGGCGACGGCGGCGAGCAATTCGGCCTCGGCGCGCTCGGCGAGCGACTGGAGACCGTCGAGCGGCGAAGCCATGCTCCCGCCAGAGACCGGCGATCCCGGCAGGACAGACGGGCCGCTCCGCATGCGGCATTCCCTATTGCTTGCGCGCCCGCGAAGGATCTGCGGCCATCTCGATCGACGACGATCAAACGGCAAAGCCGGCCCGCCGTCACCCCATCTTCATGGGATGTCGCACGGCCTCGCCCCGCTTCAGGATGATGCTGCGCCGGCTGTGGCGACCGATCGGTCCCGCTGCATGATCCGGGCGCCCAGTCGGAGGACATGAGATGGTTCGTATCGGTTTGCCGCGCGCCGGTCTGGCGCTGGCGGCGGTCTCGGCGCTCGCCGCGGCCTCGCTCGGCGCCACGCCGGCCGAGGCGGTGGTCTATTGCAAGACCGTCGGCGTGCCGAAGGGCTGCGTGGCGCGGCCGGTGACCGCTCCGGTGGTGGGGGCTCCGGTAGCCCGCGCGGCGGTGGCGACGCCGGGCGTCGGCGCGCGCGGTGTCGGGGTGCGGCCCGGCACGCCCTATAATCGTGGCGGGCCGGTCAACCGCGCCGGCCGCCGCTGAGGCCGGGCTGGGCCGCTCAGCCGGCCGCATCTTCCAGATCCGGGAAGTGCTCCGGCAGATCGAGCCTGACCCGCGTGCCCGCAGGGCCCGAGGCCAGATCGAGACGTGCGCCGCAGCGTGCGGCACGCCTGCGCATATTGGCCAGGCCACGCGCCGATTTCGGCGTGCCCGCGGCCGCCTCGCCATCCGGCAGCAGGGCGAAGCCCCGGCCGTCGTCCTCGATGGTGATGCGTCCGTGGCCGGGCCCGCCCTCCCGGGCGATCGTCTGGAGGCTGACCGTGATCCGCCGCGCGCCGGCATGCTTCACGGCGTTGGTGACCGCCTCGTCGAGCAGCCGCAGGATCTGGATGACATGCCAGGGCCTGAGCTCCGGATGGAGCGGCAGTCCATCCGGCGTGAGCGCGCGCCATTCCAGCGCCAGACCGTGCGGACGAAGCTGCGCCGCGATGCGCTCGCGCCAGGCGCCGAGCGCCAGCATCAGGTCGCCGCCGATATCGTCCATGGCGTCGATGACGAGGCGCAGGTCCTTCAGCGCCCCGCGCGCCGCCTCGCCGATCCCGGCGCCGTCGCGGCCGCTGCGCTCGCTGAGCGCGACGATGCTGACGAGCTGGCCGCCGAGGCCGTCGTGCAGGTCGCGCATCAGGCGGGTGCGCTCGGCCGCGAGCGCCGCGGCACGCGCCCGCTCCTCCTCCCTCGCGAAGCTCGCCCTGAGCTTGTCCTCGGCCTCGCGCACGAGGCCGACCATGCGTCCCGCGAAGCTGTCGATCTCGTTGAGCGCCCTCGCGAAGCGCCAGGTCAGCCCGGCGCCGATCGCGACCAGCAGCGCCGAATAGGACAGGCGCGCGAGGAAGATGCGTCTGTCGGAGGTGATGTTGAGCACCGAGAGCATGTCGTGGATCCAGCAGACCATGACGATGGTGATGGCGCAGCCCAGGAACAGGCCGACCACGTCTCGCCGCTCCACCGCGGCGCGAGCGATGACGACGGCGATGATGGCGAGGCAGAAGCCGACCGTCGGCGGTCCCAAGAGGAGATAGACGCGCCGGACCAGGTGCGGATCGCCGAAGAGGCCGACCGCGACGATGAGCAGCCCCGGAAAGAAGACCGCCACCGCATGGAACGGCAGTCTCAGCCCGAGGAACAGGATCAGGAAGACCAGGACGAAGGCGCTCTCCAGCGGCGCCGACGCGATCAGGATGGCGTTCAGCCCGGCATAGAGCGATTGCCCGACCGGCGTCGAGACGAAGGCCTGGGCGGTTCCCAGCGCCATGGCGGCAGCCAGGACCCCATAAGCCGGCTCGTGACGCCGCTTCAGCCACATGATGCCGAGAATCACGGAAAGGATCGCCTGCCAGGCCGAGAACACCACGGGGAGTGTCAGGAACAGCGATGTCCGCCTGGCATAGGCCGGGCGGAGCGCATCGTCCGGACCGACATAGAGGCGGTCGAGAAAGCCGGTGAGCGGCTCCCAGACGAAGAGGCGGACCGTCAGCACATTGGCGCCGTCATACAGCAGCGGCGCCGGAATGGCGGCGATTGCCGGCGTGTTGCGGTCCGGCCGGTTGGCGTCGGGATCGCGCCGGCTGTCGAGGATGACGGCGCCGTTGACCGCGACCTCGACGCCATTGGTGAAGCGCGGCAGGAAGACCGACCAGGCCTGCCCGGCCGCATCGGCCGGCCGCTCGAACGACATGCGGTAGAGCGGCGGGTCGTGCAGCGTGAAGCGGGAGGGGTAGTGATGCGGCAGGCCGACCGCGCGCTCGCCTGCGGCATCGACGAGGACCGCGCCGGTCAGCCGGTGGCGCGCCGGCGGCTCCGGCGGAGATTGGCGCAGCAGCAGGATGCAGACCACGGCGATCAGCGCCTGGACGAGCACATAGCCGCTGACTCGGTAGATCCAGTCCCATGCCGTGGACGAGGCCTCGTCCGCCACCTCGGTCTTCACAGCCGGATCAGGCCCTGCTGAAGCGCCTCGAAAACGGCCTCGCCGCGCGTATTGACCTCGAGCTTCCGATAGATGCTCTTGATATGGCCGGGCACCGTCTGGCGCGACAATCCGAGATGGCCGGCGATGTCGGCATAGCTGAAGCCCTTGGCGATGCCCCAGAGGATGTCGATCTCGCGCGGCGTCAGCTTGGTGGTGTTGAGCGGAGGAAGCGGCGAGCGTCCGGGCTGCCCCTGCGTCCGACGCACGATGAAGCGGGCGATCGAGGCCGAGATCGGCGAATGCCCGGCGACCAGATCGCGCACCGTGGCGGCGATGTCGGTCGGGAAGGCATCCTTGAGCAGATAGCCCGTAGCGCCGACCATGATGGCGGAGATCACGCTCTCCTCGTCGCCGAGGATCGAGATCACCATAATCTCGGTCTGCGGAAAGCGCTGCCGCGTCTCGCGGATCAGCTGGACTCCGTGGCCGTCGGGCAGCTGCAGATCCGTCAGCAGCACCTGCGGCGCCGGTCCATTCAGCGCGGCGCGCGCCTCGGCGAGGGTCGCGGCCGTGGTGACCCTGAATTCCGGCGCGCCGGCGAGCGCATCATGCAGCCGCCAACGGGTCGGGGCGTCGTCCTCGACCAGCAGAACCGAAATCGCACCGTCAGGACGCCCCTCACCGATCAGCGCTGTCATGCATCGCGTTCCACATCTCTGCGACAGGAAGCGCAACTCTAGTCACGATCATACCGCTTGCGACAGCCATGATCATGGCATGCAGGGCGACGCCCCGGCCCTCCGTTCCCGGCCGGCCGGAACGCGCCCTGGTCGTGTCGGCTCAGGCGAAGGCGGGGAAGCGGCCCTCCGCGAACAGGGCCGGCCGCAAGCGGGACCAGTTCGAGGCGAACTGGAAGGTGTCGAGATCGGCGAAGGTCTGCCCGATAACCTGCAGGCCCGACGGCATGCCGGCCTCGGCCAGGCCGAGCGGGACGTCCACGACCGGGTAGCGGTTGAGGAGGTTCCAGGGCCATGTCAGCGCATGCCCGAACCCTGTGCCGGTCCACACATCGACGTTGTCCGCCTTGCTCTTGAACATGTCCGCGCGAACGAGAGGCGTCGCCATGGTCGGCATGAGCAGGACGCGGTATCCTTTTGCGAAGACGCGCTGCTGGACCTGTCGGTGCAGGCGCTCCAGCAGATCCTCCGCTTCCTCCGCCTGCCGCGGCCCGACGGGTCCGACAAGGTCGAGCACCTCTGCCATATAGGGCGAGAGCAGATCGCGATGGGCGTTGGATGTCTCGATCAGAGTGCCGATCGCCGAGGCCATGAGACCGCGCATGAAGACGAATTTCTGGTCCTTCGAGAAGCCGCAATCGACCTCGTCCACGACGCAGCCCGCGGCACGCAGCGCTTCAAGGCCTTTCAGCATCAGCTCCTTCACCGAAGGGACGACAGCGGCGACGGCCGCGCCCCAGTCGACAGCGACACGCCAGCCCGCAAGGTCCGGGTACCGGGAGGGATAATCGAGGCGCGGCCGGATCGCGGCCATGACCTTGTCGGAGGGACCGACGATGGCGTTCTGGAGATGGACGAGGTCGTCGAAGCGCCTCGCCAGCGGGCCGGAGGTCGAGAAGGGAATCTCTCCGCTCGCGACGCGCCCGAACGGCGGCCTGAAGCCGTAGAGACCGTTCTGGGAAGCGGGAATACGGATCGAGCCGCCCATGTCCGACCCCGTCGCCAGCGTGGTGAAGCCCGCCGCCAGCGCCGCCCCTGACCCCGCGGAGGATCCGCCCGGGGAGTATTCGAGGTTCCAGGGGTTACGGGTTGTGCCCCAGGCGCGGGTCGAGGCGCCGAGAAACAGGTAGAATTCCGGCACCGTCGTCTGGAACGGCATCACGGCGCCGGCAGCTTCGAGCGCGTCGATGATCGCCGCGTTTTCGGTTGCCGGCGGCGACTCCTTGAAGACGAGCGAGCCTTGCGTCGTCCGCCAGCCCGGCCGGCTGAACTCGTCCTTGATCGCGACCGTGATGCCTTCGAGAGGTCTGGCGTCGCCGCGCCGGTAGCGCTCCTCCGACTGCCGGGCCTCCGTCAACGCCTGATCGAAATGGTCGTAGGTGATGCAGTTGACCTTCGCATTGAAGCTCTCGATCCGCTTGATCTGCGCCTTCAGGAGCTCGACGGGCGAAGCCTTCCGCGCCCGGAACATGGCGATGAGTTCATCGACGGAGGCGTAGCAGAGCGGATCGTCCGCTTCGGCCCGCACGGCGGGGGTGTCGAGCACGGATGCGACGAAAGCTGTTCCGGCTGCTTTGATGAGCGTTCTGCGGTCGGTCATTGGCGCTGCCCTTCGATGAAATCCGAACGCAACCCCTTCCGTGGAGCGGCGCCCCGCCGTCGCCCGAGGTTAATACTGTCTTAATTCTACTGCCTGCTACTTACATTTGCATGAATACAACTCGTACGGCAAAGCTGAATACTTCAGACAGGGCGTCAGGCGCATTGACGCATGTCAATGCGCGGGCTGCCGCCCGACGCCGGGCCGGCGGCTGACTCCCGGGTCTTCGCGGCGTCGGCCGCCCCCCGACGACACGACGGCCGGCGCCATGCGGCAAGGGAGGACCAGTACGACGCGCGTGCGTGGAGAGCCGTCAGCCCGGCGGGTGCTGTGCCTCCGCGTCCCAGGCGTCGGCACGCAGATCGGCGACGCCGGCGACGAGATTGCGCTTCTCGATCTTGTTGGAGACCGTCCGCGGGAAGCTCTCGACATAGGCGTAGAAGCGCGGGACCTTGAAGGCGGCCAGGCCGGCCCGGGCATGGGCCAGGATCGCCTCGGGCGGCAGCTCCGCCGGCGTGATCCCGGGCTTCAGCTGCACATAGATCTTGACCTCCTCGCCGCGCTTGGCGTCGGGCACCGGCACGGCCGCGCAATCCTCGACCTGCGGCAGCTCGCGGATCACGGCCTCGACCTCGCGCGCCGCGATGTTCTCCGAGGAGCGCCGGATCATGTCCTTGAGCCGCCCGACGAGCCAGAGAAAGCCGTCCTCGTCGGCCTCGAACAGGTCGCCGGTGCGGAACCAGCGCGGTCCACCGTCATCGGCGGGGCGAAAGGCCTCCGCATCGGCACCGGGCCGGTTCCAATAGCCTTGCAGCAGACCGCGCCCGCGCACCCAGAGCTCGCCGCGCCGGCCGGGCGGAACCGCCCTGCCCGCCTCGTCGCGGATCGTGGTCTGCCGGAACGGCCCGTCGATGCCGACGGAGCCGGAATCGAACATCGCCTCGAAACCCGGCGGCATCAGCGTGCCGAGGCCGATCTCGGTCATGCCGAAGCCCTCGCGCGCCCTGACGCCGAAGCGCCTCTTGAAGGCCCTGCAAGTCTCTCCGTCCCAGCCGAAGCTCGCCACCTGCTTCAGCGCCGTCGCGCCGTCATCGGGCGCTTCGGGCTGGCGGGTCATCAGGATCGGGAACTGACACCATTCGATGCCGTAGCGCTTCACCCAGCCGATGAAGCGCGACGAGGAGAGCTGAGGCGCCATGAACAGCGTGCCGCCGAGCACCATCGTCTTCAGCAGATGCCATTGCGGATCCATGTAGAAGAAGGGCTGCGCCGTCAGCAGCCGCGAGACCGGCTCGGCGTCCCACCAGGCCGCGCTCTGCGCCAGGACCATCCAATAGTCATGGCTGAGCATGCAGCCCTTGGGGAAGCCGGTGGTGCCGGAGGTGTACTGGATGTTCATCAGATCGTCCGGGGCGATGCCGGGATCGCGGGGCGGGGCATCCGAGGCGCCTGCCACCAGCGCGTCGAAGTCGACCATGCCCGCTCTCGCCTTGCCGTCGGGAACGAGGGTTCGTGCCGCCGGCGGCAGTCGATCGCGCTCCTCGACCGCCGCGAGCGTCTCCAGATGGGCCGGGTCGACGATCAGCGCCGCCGCTCCGGAATCGCCGGTGACATAGGCGATCTCGCGCGGCGTGTAGCGCGTGTTGACCGGCACATGAATGGCGCCGAGCTTGGCCAGCGCCAGAAACAGCAGAGGATAGAGGATCCGGTTCGGCAGCATGACCGCGACCCGGTCGCCCTTCCCGATGCCGAGGCTCGCGAGCCCGTTCGCGATCAGGTTGGAGGTCTGCTCCGTCTGCGCATAGGTCGCGCGCTCGCCCCGCTCGAACACGTCCAGGAAGGGCCTGGCGCCGAGCGCGGCGGCGCGCTTGCGGCAGAACGCTCCGATCGTGGTCGTGAGGGCGCCCGCCTCGAGACGCTCGATGCGCGCCCTCTCCGCCGCAAGCTGCGCCGCGCCGATCCTGTGGGTCATGGTGCCGGGCTCATTGCTGGTCGTCGGTCTTGCGGAAGAAGCCGGTGCCCGCACCGGGCCCGTCATAGGCCACGCGCTGGAAGCGGAAGAGCGTGCCGGCATAGTCCATGGCCTGCTCGCGCGACATGTCCATCGCCCGATGATAGGCCTCGAGCTCGACCTGCACGGCCACCGGCGGATGGGCGGCGATCGTCTCCGCCATCGCCTGCGCCTCGGACAGCAGCCGCTCCGGCGGGACGATCCGGTTGATCAGGTGGACGGACAGCGCCCTGGCGGCGTCGATCCTCTCCCCGAGCAGCAGCATCTCCATGGCCACCGCCTGCGGGATCATGCGTCCGAGACGCGTCATCGCACCGGCGCCACCCATGCCGTAGGCGATCTCGGGAAAGCCGAACTGCGCGCGCTCCGTCGCGATCCTGAGCTCGGTCAGCAGCAGCAGGTAGATCAGACCCTGGCCGAGACAATAGCGATCGACGGCGCCGATGATGGGCTTCACGCGGCGCATCCGCATGACGTCCTGTTCCCAGCCCGGCCGCGTCGGGCCGGTGCGCGCCTCATGGCAATGCGGAGAAAGATGCGCCTCCAGCGCTTCCTGAGGGCTCAGTTCCGGCAGGACGGTGCGGATGTCGTCGCCGGCGCAGAAGCTCTTTCCGGCCGAGCCCGTCAGGATGCCGACACGGATCGCGGGATCGCGGTTGAAGTCGACGAGCGCGTCGTGAAGCTCCCGGTGCATCGCCGGGGTGAAGACGTTCACCTTGCCGTTGTCGATGGTGAAGGTGGCGACGGCACCTGTCCTGGAATAGCTGACCGGCATGGGAATCCTTCAGGAAGCGGGGCGCAGGCGCGCGGCGAGCAGCACGAGCGCGCTCATGACGAGCAGGACGAGCGTGGAGACGGCGGCCAGCAGCGGCGAGAAGCGCAGCGTCGCCTCGTCCCACATCAGCTTCGGCAGCGTCGATTGCAGCCCGCCGGAGGCGAACAGCGCGACATTGAGCTCGTCGAGCGAGATCACGAAGGCGAAGAGCGCCGCCGAGACGATGCCGCCGGCGATCAGCGGCAGCGTCACGTGCCGCGCCGTCGCCAGAGGCGAGGCGCCGAGCGAGGCCGCCGCCTGGTCGAGGCGCCGATCATAGGTCTTGAGCACCGCGGTGACGGCGATGAAGACGTAGGGCAGCGCGATCACGGCATGCCCGATGACCAGCCCCGCGACGGTGCCGACCAGACCGAGCCGGGCGTAGACATAGAACAGCGCCACCGCGATCACCATGCGCGGCATCAGCAGCGGCGCGATCATCGCGGCGAAGGCCGCGCTCGCGACGCGCCCCGTCAACCGCTGGAAGCCGAAGGCGGCCGGCACCGCCACGACGAGGCAGACTGCGGTGGTCAGCAGCGCGACGACGAAGGAGCGCAGGGCCGCGTCGAGCCAGACCGGCGAAGAGAACACCTCCGCATACCAGCGCAGGCCCAGGGCGCCGGGCGGCCAGGACAGGAACTCCCGTCCCGAGAAGGAGACCGGCAGCAGCACCAGCAGCGGCAGGATCAGGAACAGGATGGCGAGGACGGCGAGAGCCCTGGTCCCTGCTCCGCCCTGCCCGGGCGCCGGCGGCGCCAGACGCAGGGTCTCCGCGAGCCAGGCCGCGGCATCGCCCAGCGCGCCGCAGAACCGGCGGGCGACGCCGCTCCCGGCCGACGCGCCGCGGCCGGCCTCGCCCGACAGGGTCGAGAGGCCGACGGCCCTGTCGAACAGCGCGAAGAGGACGAGGGCGGTGACGAGCAGGAGCAGGCAGAGGATCGCGGCGAAGGGCCAGTTCACGAGTTCCGTCACCTGCTGGATGACGAGCTGCGTGATCATCGTCTCGCGTGCGCTGCCGAGCAGCGCCGGCGCCATGAAGAAGCCGAGCGCCGAGATGAAGACCAGCAGGGCGGCGGCCGTGACTCCCGGCATCGACAGCGGCAGATAGATGCGGAAGAAGGCCTGCACCGGCCGCGCGCCGAGCGTGCCCGCCGCCACCGCCAGGCCGCGGTCGATCCGTTCCATCACCCCGACCATGGTGAGGATCGCGAACGGGACCAGCACATTGGTCATGCCGATCACCACCGCCGCCCAGCTATAAAGCAGCTCGAGCGGCTGCTCGCTGAGGCCGGCCGCGACGAGCCCGGCATTGACCGGCCCCTGCCGGCCGAGGATCACGATCCAGGCGAAGGTGCGCACCAGGAAGCTCGACCAGAACGGCAGCAGCACGAAGAGCGCCCAGGTCGATTTGCGCCGCGGATCGGCATTGGCGAGCACATAGGCGACCGGATAGCCGATCAGCACGCTGAACAGCGTCACCCACAGCGAGATCTTCACCGAGGCGACCATCACCTGCACATAGGTGCCGGCGGCCCACATGCGGCCGACATGGTCCAGCGTCGGCGCGCCCTCCCGATCGAGGAAGCCCTGCGCCAGGAAGCCGCCGATCGGCGCCGCGAAGAACAGGCCCAGCAGCAGCAGCGCGGGGCCGAAGAGCAGGAGCCGCTGGCCGAGGCGCGTCATGATCCGCTCTCCGACAGCGGCACGACATCCTCGGGGGCGGCGGTCAGAAAGACCTCGCCCCCTGCTTCGACCGGCTTGCCGCCGCCGAGCACCGTCATCGCGAGCCCGGCCGTGCCGGAGCTGACAATGGACAGGCGCCGCACGGCGCCGAGGTCGAGGACATCGACCACCCTGCCCTGCAGCAGGGCCGCGTCCGGCCCCGGGGCGAAGCGCAGCCGCTCGGGACGGATGAGCACGGTGACGGGCTGCCCGTCGGCGGGCAGGCGGTCGCGATGGGCGGTAGCCAGCGAGCGCTCGCCGACCCGCACCTGCCCGCCCTGGACGATGCCGTCGAGGAGATTGCTCTCGCCGACGAAACTGGCGGCGAAACGCGTGCGCGGGCGCTCGTAGAGCGCGACCGGCGCATCGATCTGCTCGACCCGCGCCTCGTTCATCAGGCAGACGCGATCGGAGAGCAGCATCGCCTCGTCCTGGTCGTGCGTGACGTAGACGATGGTCTTCCTCAGCTCGGCGTGAAGCTTGCGGATTTCGAGCTTGAGCTCGTCGCGCAGCTTCTTGTCGAGCGCGCCGAGCGGCTCGTCCATCAGCACGAGCTGGGGATCGAAGACGATGGCGCGGGCGAAGGCGACGCGCTGCTGCTGCCCGCCGGACAGCTCCCGCGGCAGGCGCGCGGCGAGATGGCCGAGGCGCACCAGCTCGAGCGTCCGGCCGACGGCGGCGGCGATCTCGGAATCCGGCCGCTTGCGCATGCGCAGGGGGAAGGCGACGTTCTCGAAGACACTGAGATGCGGAAACAGGGCGTAGTTCTGGAAGACGACGCCGATCTCGCGCCGGTAGGCGGGCGTGCGCGTGATGTCCTGGCCGTCGAGCAGGATCTCGCCGCCGGACGCCTCGGTCAAACCCGCGATCATCATCAGCAGCGTCGTCTTGCCCGAGCCGGAGGGTCCGAGCAGGGTCAGGAACTCGCCCGCCGCGACCTGCAGGCTGGTCGGCAGCAGCGCCGTCGCCTCGCCGTAGCGCTTGGTGACGCCACGAATGTCGAGCTTTGGACGTGTCAAAGGATCAGCCTCGGCGCGGCAGGCGGCGCCAGAGCCGCCTGCGGGATGACGAGTCGCATGGCGGGATGCGGTTCAGCCGACCACCCATTTGGTGAAGCGTTCGGTGGCCTGGTCGCGGGTCCGGGTCCAGAAGTCGACGTCGACGAGGATGGCGCTCGACTTGTTGGCCGGGAAGGTCGGCATGGTCTTCGCCACCGCCGGCTCGATCCTGTCGAGCGCCGCCGGGACCGTCGGTCCATAACCGGTCGCCTTGGCGAAGACGGCCTGGCGCTCCGGCGCCAGCGCGAACTTGATGAACTCGCGGCAGAGATCGGCCTTCGGCCCGCCCTTGAGGATGACCCAGCCCTCGGTCTGCCAGAGCGCCTGGTCCCACATGATCGCGACAGGGGCGCCGGCGTTGATCGCCGCCTGGATGCGGCCGTTCCAGCTCGGACAGAAATCGACTTCGCCGGACTGGAGCAACTGCGTCGACTGCGCCCCGGAGGTCCACCAGGCCGAGATATCCTTCCTGACCGCGTCGAGCTTCCGGAAAGCGCGGTCGAAATCGAGCGGGTAGAGCTTGTCCGGCGCGACACCATCGGCCAGCAGCGCCTGCTCGACGCTGTCGACCGGCGAGCGGCGCATCGCCCGCCGGCCCGGGAACCTGGCGACATCGAGGAAATCCGCCCAGCCCATCGGAGCCGTCTTCACCCGGTCGGTCCGGTAGCCGAGCACGGTGGCCACAACGTCGTTGCCAGCGTAGACGGGCGAGCGGAAGCCTTCCGGCAGTGCCTGCCAGCTCGGCTCGCTCTCCAGCTTCAGCGGCTCGAGATAGCCCTGCCCGTCGGCCGCGAGCTGATTGGCGACCTGACGCGCGACGATCGACATGTCCCAGGTGTAGGTCCTGCTGTCGACCATCTGCTTGATCTGGCCGATCGGATCGTTGGCGCCGGTGATCGGCTGCACCTCGATGCCCGTGGCCTTGGTGAACTCGCGGCCATAGGCGTCGTTGAAGGATGTGCCGATGCCGAGATCGCGGACGACGATGCGGCGCGCCTGCGCCCTCACGATGTTCGGCATGGCCAGCATGGAACCGGCGATTCCAGCGCCGGCGATGATCTGGCGGCGCGTCGGCTGCACAGGCTTTGCCATTAGTCCGTCCCCTTGTCGATTTTTTTATGACATCGATGTCAGTTTTTGAAAGCTGACATGCATGTTAGCTCTTGGCAAGATGGTGCGTGATCGAAAATCGAGATTCCCCGAACATGGCCAAAGGCAGCGCGGCGCCGAGCCCGTTCATCGAAGTCCTGGGCCAGGACGGCAGGCCGGCGCCGCGCCTGACCGACCTGCTCGAAGCCGCGGCGTCCGAGTCCGGGCTGCGCAAGGGAGAGCGGACGCGCCGCCGGGTCGTCTGGGCGAGCGCGGTGGCCCTGGAGCAGTCCTCCTTCGCGCAGCTGTCGATGGACCGGATCGCGGAGATCGCCGACGTCTCGCGCGCGGCGCTCTACCAATATGTCGGCTCGAAGGAAGAGGCGGTGCGGCTCGTGCTGCTCGCGCTGCAGGACCTGACGCTGGCGATGCCCAGCGGCGGGGCCGTGGGACGCTCGCCGCTCGAGGCGATCGTCGCCACCAATCGCTATTACATCGACTATTTCGAGAAGAACGCGGTCTTCATGGAGCGCGTGCGCGAGCTGCGCGAGACGCTGCCGGAGCTCATGGCGGAGAAGCAGCGGGTCAACCGCCGCTGGGCGGAACGCGTCCTGACGCATGCGGCCCGGCACCGCCCCTCGCCGCTCGATCCGGCCCGGCTGAAGCTGCGCGTCTTCGCCATGGAATGCATGATCGACGACGTGCTGCGCGAGATCTTCGTCATCCGGAACCCGGACATCATCGCCGCCGCCGCGGACCGCGAAATGCTGATCCAGGAGCTGTCGGCGATCTGGTTCAAGGCCCTGTACGGCGCGGAATGACACGGCCCTTCCCGTGATTGCGCCCGGTCGGCCGGGCTGCGGCTCTTGCCCGGCCCGGCGCTCTCAGGCGAGCAGCGGTTTCCGCTCCGCGACGATGTCCCGCAATGTGGCGAGGAATTGCTCGATCGCCGCATCGTCGATGGCCAGCGACAGCGCGATGAAGCCGCGGCGCGCGATGTAGAAGCCGCGCTCGAGCAGGTCGAGGAAGACGAGCTCCTTGATCCGGTCATCGCCGGCGGCGAGGTCGTCGGGGCCGTTCACCTCGCCGCGCAGGGCATGAACGGTCATCAACGAACCCTGCCCGGTCGCCTGGAGCGCGACATCGGCGGCGCGGAAGAGTCCGTTCAGGCGCTCGCGCAGGCGCTCGCCGCGCGCATGCAGCGCTTCGGCGACGTCCGGCGTGAACACCTGCGAGAGCGCGGCGATGCCGGCCGCCATCGAGAGCACATTGTTGTTGAAGGTTCCCGCATGCGGCAGCGAATCCGGCCTCGACGGATCGTACATTGCCATGATCTCGGCCCGGCCGCCGAAAGCCCCGAAGGACATGCCGCCGCCGATCCATTTGCCGAGGGTCACGAGATCGGGCTCGAGGCCGAGCAGGCCATGGGCGCCGCTGCGGCCGAAGCGCGAGGTCATCACCTCGTCGAGGACGAGAAGCGCCCCCGCGGCGCGGGTCTCCTCGCGCAGCATGGCAAGAAAATCGGGACGGGCCGGAATGCAGCCGCCCGATCCCATCATCGCCTCCGTCAGCACGCAGGCGAGGTCGGAGGCGTTCTCCCGGATCAGGCGTGCCGTCGCCTCGCTCTCGTTATAGGGCGCGACGATGAAGTCGTAAGGCGCGTTGATCGGGATGCCACCGCCGCCGAAATAGAGCAGGCCGCCATGATAGCCGCCGCGGAACACCAGGACCTTCGGCCGCCTGGTGAAGGCGCGCGCCGTCGCGATCGCCATCAGGTTCGCTTCGGTGCCGGAGTTGGTGAAGCGCACCTGCTCGATCGCCGCGAAGCGGGCGACCACCTGGCGGGCCAGCTCGGCCTCGAGCAGGTTGTGGCCGCCGAGATTGACGCCGCCGTCGAGCGCAGCGTCGATCGCCGCGCGGATGACCGGATGCGAATGGCCGAACAGGCCGGCGGTGTACTCGCCGAGCAGGTTGACGTAGCGGTGCCCGTCGGCGTCGGTCGCGATCGCGCCCTCGCCATGGGCGAGACGGAGCGGAAATGGGCCGTGATAGAGCACCGTCCGGGTGTTGCCGCCAGGCATGACCTCGCAGGCACGGCGATGCACCGCCAGCGATTCCGGCCGTCTCTGCGCGTAGCGGGCGCGGGCGTCCACCAGTTCGTCGTCGATCGTCCTGTTCCGCCGCCCCGTATCCATATCCGCCGTCCACCGATGTCCCGCGAGGCGTCGCGCGCCTCCTATCGATAGTAATTGTACATTGTACAATTTATTTGTCGAGAGGCCCCCGCGAGGTTTGCCGAGCCGGCACGCACCGGTGTCGACTTCGCTGGCGGATGCGTTAAGTGCAACATGCCGACGGGTGGAGCCGCATTCCACTGCGACGCGCACCGGGGAGGACATGCAGCAAGCCGAGCAGCGCAAGCGACGGGGACGTCCCAGGCGCGACGAGGTCGTCGCGCTCGATCGCGCGCAGATCGTGGCGGAGGCGCTGCGGCTGATCGACGAGCGGGGGCTGGAGGCCTTCAGCCTGCGCGAGCTCGCGCGCGCTCTCGGCGTGTTCCCGACGGCGCTCTACTGGCACATGCCCGGCGGCCGCAATGCCGTGCTCGGAGCGGTGGCGGCGACGGCCTTCAGCGACGTCGTGCCGTCCCCCGACGACGCGACCGGCGATTGGGAGAACTGGATAAGGGCGCTGTTCGCACGTTACCGCGAAGCGCTGCGCCGGCACCCCAACATCGCGCCTCTGCTCGGGGCCCAGATCGTCTCGAACACGGGCGTCGACATGCAGCTCGTCGAGTGCATCCTCGCGGCGCTGGAGGCCGCCGGCTTTGGCGGGGAGCGGTTGCGCGACGCTTTCAACACCGTCGTCGCGGGCATGCTCGGCTATGTCACGCTGGAGCTCGCGCCCGGCCCGGCCGAAGACGCCAGCGAATGGGCGCGGGCCTTCGAGGCCGAGATCCGCGGCGTCGACGCCGGCCGTTTCCCACGGCTGGCGCGCAATCTCGACCTGCTCGCCAACCGGGCCTTCATCGTGCGCTGGCAGGGCGGCGCCGAAAAGCCGATGACGCACAGTTTCGACTTCTATGTCGAGACGATCATCGCCGGATTGCGCGCGCTCTCCGGCAAATCCGGATAGCGCGCCCGCTCAGGCGAAGGTCAGCAAGCGCCGCGGGTTGCCGACGAGGATCGCCTCGATCTCGGCCTCCGCAAAGCCGCGGGCGCGCATCAGCGGGACGATGTTCTCGAAGATGTGCGTATAGCCGTGCCCGCCGAAGCTGGTCAGCCGCGTTTTGTAGCAGATGTCGTGGCTGATCACGACGCGATCGAGATGGCCGTGGTCGATCAGGCTGCGGATGAGGCGCAGGCGCACCGCATCGTTCGGCATGTCGATATCGGCCCAGGTGTAGAAGGCCTGCTCCTGGCCGAAGAGGTCGAACTCGATCACGCATCCGGTGTCGGCCAGCCGCAGCAGCGTGGTCTCGTCGAAGATCGTCCGATCGATGTGGCTGAGGATGACGCGGCCGATGTCGCCGCCATGCGCCCGGACGAAGGCGGCGATCTCCTGCGGCTGCTCGACCGTGCGCCCGGGATGGATGTTGACGGCGGCGCCGGTTTCCTCCTGGGCGATCAGGGCACCCCGCAGCACGCGCTTTTCGAGATCGGTCCACGGCACCTGGCAGCCGATCTCGCCGATGATGCCGGCACGCACCGAGGTGCCCCAGGCCCCCTCGAAGACCTGGTCGATCATCTCGGATGCGAAGCTGTCGACGCCGCGTTCGTCATTGGCCCGGTCCTGATAGTCGTGGACGTAATGGCCGCAGCCCATGACGATGGTCGCGCCGGTCCGGCGTGCGATCTCGGCGAGCCCATCGGGGTCGGGCTTCAGCCCGCCGCTGCTCAGCTCGACGACGGTCCGCCCGCCGGCATCGACCATGGCCCGCACTTCCCTTTCGGCCGTGTCGCGGCAGCGCAGGACGAGATTCCCGGGCACCTTCCAGCGTCCGTAATTCATGCGGTAGCAGTTGCAGAGGGTGATCTCGGGCCCCTGATCGGGGTCGGCCGCCATCGCGGGCGTGCGGATGTCCCAGATCAGGTGCTCGTGCATCAAGGTGGGGCCGAGGCTGGCCGGATCGACGAGCCCGAGCACGCCCTGAGCCTTGCCGCGCAGGGCGGCGCGATCGAGACGGCGGCTCATCGGCGGCCGAGCTCCAAACGACAGAGCGGGACGGTCCGCCCCGGCGCGAGGGGCTCCGCCACATGCGCCCCGGGCCCGCCTGCGGATGCGGGGGCAAGGCTCCTTCCGGCGGCAACCCGCCGGGCGATCTGCGATCTGCGGCGCATCGTTCCTCTCCCGCGACCATTAATTGTACGATGGACAATTAACTCGGCCCATGTCAACCTGCCGGCAATGGGACATGAAAAAGGGGGAAAGGCGATGAGACGGCGAGATTTCCTGGCGGCGTCGGCGGGGCTCCTGGCGGCCGGAGCGTCCCGCGGCGCCCACGCACAACGGCGCGATCCGAAGGTGCTGAGATTCGTGCCGCAGGCGAACCTGACTTCGCTCGACCCGATCTGGACGACGGCGCAGGTCACGACGAACCACGCCTATGCCGTCTTCGACACGCTCTACGGCCTCGACAACGCGCTGCGGCCACAGCCGCAGATGGCCAAGGGCCATTCCGCCTCGGCGGACGGTCGCGTCTGGACGATCGAGCTGCGCGACGGGCTGAGATGGCATGACGGCCAGCCCGTGCTCGCACGCGATTGCATCGCGAGCCTGCAACGCTGGGCGAAGCGCGATGCCTTCGGGCAATTGCTGGACGCGATGGCCGAGACGTGGGAGGCGCCGGACGACAGGCATCTGCGCGTCTCGTTCCGGGCGCCGTTCCCGCTCTTTCTCGAGGCGCTCGCCAAGCCGCTGGGCGTGACCCCCTTCATGATGCCGGAGCGGGTCGCGAAGACCGATCCGTTCAAGCAGATCACGGAGATCGTCGGCTCGGGCCCGTATCGCTTCGTGCGGGACGAGTACGTCTCCGGGAGCAAGGCGGTCTATGCCAGGTTCGACGGTTATGTCCCGCGCGCCGAGCCGGCCGAGCGCACCGCCGGCGGCAAGGTCGCGCATTTCGAACGGATCGAATGGCTCGTCATGCCGGATGCCGCGACGGCCGCGGCCGCGCTGCAGTCGGGCGAAATCGACTGGTGGGACCAGGCCCTGCCCGACCTGATCCCGGTCCTGCGCGGCAACAAGGATGTCAAGGTCGCGATACATGACCGGGCCGGCTTCATCGGCATGATGCGCTTCAACACGCTGCAGCCGCCCTTCGACAACCCGGCGATCCGCCGGGCGATCATGTTCGCCGTCGAGCAGGCCGACTATATGCGGGCGGTCACGGGCGATATCGCGGAGAACTTCCGCAGCTGCTTCTCGATGTGGCCCTGCGGCACGCGCTATGCCAGCGAGGCCGGGGCTGAGCCGCTCAAGGGCGCACGCGACCTCGAGCGCGCCAAGGCCATGCTGCGCGAGGCCGGCTACAACGGCGAGCGCGTCGTCATCATCAGCCCGACCGACATCGCCAGCATCGGACCGCTGGGGCAGATCACCGACGACCTCTTCCGCAAACTCGGCATCAATGTCGAGCTGGTCGAAACCGACTGGGGCACCGTAGTGCAGAGGCGCGCCTCGCGCGAGCCGATCGAGAAGGGCGGATGGAGCGTCTTCCACACCTGGTGGCCCTCGCTCGCGGTCGACAACCCGGCGATCAACCAGACTTTGCGCGGCCAGGGCGGCAAGGGCTGGTTCGGCTGGTACGAGAACGCGACGGCCGAGGAGCTGGCCGCGAAATGGCTGGCGGCTAAGGATGCGGCCGAGCAGCAGGCGATCGCGGAGGCGATCCAGCGCGACGCCTTCAAGCAGGCGCCGATCATACCGCTCGGCCAGTTCTTCATTCCGACGGCCTATCGCGCCGACCTGACCGGTTTCCTCGAGTCGACGATACCGAGCATGTGGAACGTCCGCCGCATCCCGTCGTAGCGCTGCGGGCTACGCGTCCGCTGGAGGCGGAAGGGCGGGCAGGCAGAATCTCGCCTGAAAGCCGCCCGCCTCGCCCGGCACGGGTGAAGTGAGGACGAGCGTGCCGCCGACGCCGGACGCGATGGCCCGCGCGATCGCCAAACCGAGACCGGTGCCGTCCGCAGCCGTGCGGCCGCGTTCGAACGGCCGCAGCAGCCGCTCGAGCAGGTCCGGCGGGAACGGCGGACCGTCATTGGAGACCATCAGCTCGCCATCGGCGGACAGAGCGACGGCGACCGTCCCGCCAGGGGCTCCGTGCTTCAGGCCGTTCTCGACCAGATTGCGGACGGCGATGGCGAGGGCGTCGGGATTGATATCGGACCAGACCGCGGCGTCAGGCAGGCTGAGAGCGATGCGGCCCGAGGCTTCCGGACTGCGGCCGAGCTCGTCGACGACGAGCGTCACGGTCTGGCCGATATCGGTCGGCTCCTCGCTGCGAAGCCGCCCGCCTTCGGCCCTCGCCAGCTGCATCAGCTTTTCCGCCAGGCGGGACAAGCGCCGGAGCGCCGTCTCGATCTGCAGCGCCCGCTCCCGCAGGGCCGCATCCTGCGCCTCGGCGATCAGGCGCTGGGTCTGCGCCAGCGCGGCGGCGACCGGTGTGCGCAGTTCATGCGCGGCGTTGGCGGTGAAGCTGCGCTCGGCCTCGAGGGCACGGCGCAGCCGGTCGAGCAGATGGTTCACGGCCTCCGCGACGGGACCGATTTCGGCGGGCAGGCCGGAGGATGGAACGGGCGAGAGATCGCCTGTGCCGCGCACCGCGATGTCGTCGCGCAGGCTGCGGACGGGCGCCGTCGAGAGGCGGACCACCGCCCAGACGCCGAGCAGGCTGAGCGGGATGACCAAAGCGAGCGGCAGGGCGAGCCCGATCAGCGCCTGTCGCGCCGTGGCGTGGCGATGCGCCAGCGGCTCCGCCACAGCGATCGTCACCGTGCCCTGCAGCGCAGCATCGACATAGAGGCGATGGGTCGGCGTGTCGGCGAAGCCCAGCTTCGACGACGGAGGGAAGACGCTGTCCTCGGCGCTGTGCGAACGCAGCAGCACCTCGCCCCGCGCGTTGCGGACGACATAGGTGAAATATTCGTCGTGCCGGCGCAGCGTCGCGATGCGCTGAGTCGTGTCGCCCTCTTCCCGGCCGACGATCTCGAGCACGGCGAGCGGAAGGATGCGCTGGGCGGTCTCCTCGAGCGCGCTGTCGAACACCTCGTCCATCTCATGGCGCATCCTCTGCGCGGTCAGGACGGCGGCGGCGACCCACAGCAGGGTGACGCAGAGCCCCAGCCACAGCGAAATCCGCCATTGCAGGCTGCGCGGCATCGTCACGCCGCACGTCCGAGGCGGTAGCCGAGTCCACGCGCGGTCTCGATCACCGCATGCCCGAGCTTCTTGCGCAGCCGGCTGACATGGACCTCGATGGTGTTGCTCTCGACCTCCTCGCCGAAGGCGTAGAGCCTGTCCTCCAGCTGTGCCTTGGACAGGATCTGGCCGGGGCGCTGCACGAAGGCTTCGAACAGCGCCCATTCGCGCGCCGTGAGGACGACATCCCTGCCGGCGCGGCAGACCGAGCGCGAGACGAGGTCGATCTCGAGGTCGCCGACCCGCACGAGCGGGTTCGGATTGCCGCAATAGCGGCGCGCCACGGCGTTCAGCCGCGCCGACAGCTCCGACAGGTCGAAAGGCTTGATCATGTAGTCGTCAGCGCCGGCATTGAGCCCGCCGATGCGATCGGAGAGCTGGTCGAGCGCGGTCAGGATGATGACCGGCGTCGCGTCGCCTCGCGCCCGCAGCTCGCGCAGGAAGCCGATGCCGCGGCCATCAGGCAGCATCAGGTCGAGCAGCAGCAGGTCGTAGGCGGCGCTGCGGACATGGTCGCGCGCGGCGTCGAGCCTGCCGACCCAGTCGGCCGAATGGCCGTCGCAGACGAGCTGGTCGCGTATGGCGGCGCCCAGGATGGTGTCGTCCTCGATCAGCAGGATGCGCATCGTCTCGCTCTCGCCGGCCGTCCGCCCACCGGCACGCCGCCTCGCTCAATAATCTCGGGCGGGAAGCTGACATTGACCTGAAGCAAGAACCGCCGCGCCTTCAGCTCTGCGTCAGGAATGGGGCCCAGAGCTATACGCGAAGAGTTCGAACAGGAGCGGGACATGACGAGGATGGCTCTGGTCGCCGCCGTTCTGCTGGGTGCGCTGGCATCCGGCGCGGCCCTGGCCGATGACGACGCGTGCAAGGCGCCGATGGACCAGTGGCAGCCGCGCGAAGCCGTCGCCGAGATGGCGAAGGCGCGCGGCTGGACGGTGCGCAGGCTGAAAGTGGACGACGGCTGCTATCAGATCAGGGGCGAGGACGAGAACGGCCGCGCGTTCAAGGCGAAGATCGACCCGGCTTCGCTCGCCGTGGTCCGCCTCAAGCGCAAGGGCGACGATGGCGAGCGCTCGGAAGGACGCCGCCGCGACGGGACCGCGCGGCCGGAGCCCGGCGCCCCGGCCGCGGCGCCGCCCGCGAGCGGGCTGTTCGGCAGCGGCACCGCTCCGAAGGGCGAGATCCAGTAAGGACGGCGACAAGCCCGATCGCCAGCGCAGACGCTGCAGAACGCCCGCCTCCGCGCGGGCGTTCTGCGTTGCGCGGCCCGCCCAAGCTGACGGCGAGCTGAAGCAGATTTCCGCGGCCCTTCAGGAACGCGTCAGCCCGATAGCTCAGCGTCGCCCCGGTGAACGACCGCATCCGGAGACGACGATGAAACCGCTTCTTGCCGCCCTTGCCCTGTCCACGGCGCTGACGGTGCCCGAACTGGCCGCGGCGCGACCCGTCACGCTGACCACCACCCTCAACGCTTATGGCGGGAACGGTGCCTATCTCGCCATCTACGTGACCGACGCCGGAGGCGCCTACAAGGGCACGCTCTGGTTCGCGGGCGGGAAGTCGAAATATTACAGCCATCTCAGCGGCTGGGAGCGCGCATCGGGCGGCCGGCTGGCGGAGATCAGCGGCATCACCGGCGCCAGCGTCGGAGCCGGCCGCACCCTGAAGGTGACCCTCGACCTCGCCGACGCGCTCTTCGACGCCGGCTACAAGCTCCATATCGACGCGGCGGCGGAAGACATGCGCGACAGCCCCTCGGACGTGGTGGTGCCGCTGACCGCGGCCGGCGCCGGCCGGCCCGCGCGCGGCCGCAGCTATGTCCGCTCCTTCACCTACAGCATGTGACCGAGACGGGGAGCTAGGTGCGATGGCACGCCGGATTCACGCATGTCTCGGCCTCTCGGGCCTGCTCCTGCTGACGGTGCTCGCCGTCAGTGGCGCGGTGCTCTCGATCGTGCCGGCCTGGGACCGGGCCGGGGCGGTCCTCCCGCCCGCCGGAGCGGTCAGCGTCGCCGATCTGGCCGGGCGGGTCACGCAGGCCATTCCCGATGTCGAGGAGCTCCGGCGGCTGCCTTCCGGCAAGATCGTCGCCTTCCACGGCGGAAGCGACGGCCCGGCGGCGAGCGTGATCGACCCGTCGAGCGGGCAGGCGGTCATGCCCTATGCGCCGCCGGCGCTGCAGCGCTGGACCACGAACCTGCATCGCTCCCTGTTCCTCGGAGAGGGCGGCCGCCTTGCGACGGCGGCGGGGGCGTTGGCGATGCTCGCCCTGACCCTTTCCGGCCTGCAGATGACGGCCCGGCGCATGGGCGGATGGCGGCGGATGCTCGCGCCCGTGCGCGGCGACGGCCTGCGGCGCCTGCACACCGATCTCGGCCGGCTGAGCGCTCTCGGCCTCACCCTGTCGTCACTGACCGCGCTCTACCTCGCACTGGCGACGTTCGGGATGATCCCCGACGGCGCGTCACAGGGACCGGCCTTTCCGGCGGCGAGCACGAGCTGGCCGGCCCTGCCGGCCGGGCAGCTCGCGGCGCTGCGCGAACTCGATCTCGCCCAGCTTCGGGAATTGAGCTTCCCCAACCCGGACAATCCGGACGACCTCTTTCGCCTGACGACCGCCGCCGGCGAAGGCTATATCGCCCCCGCGAGCGGGGCGGTGCTGGCCTGGCAGGACCATTCGTTCGCCCGCCATGTCCATGAGTTCGTCTATATGCTGCACACCGGCCAGGGACTCTGGTGGCTCGGCCTGCTGCTCGGCCTCGGCGCCATCGCCACGCCGGTCCTCGGCGTGAGCGGTGGCGTGGCGTGGTGGCGCCAGAGGCGCGTCCGCCCCCGCTTCGCCGGCAATGTTCGGGCCGCGGCCGCCGATACCGTGATCCTGGTCGGCAGCGAAGGCGGCAGCACCTGGGGCTTCGCCCGGACGCTGCACGCCGCCCTCACCGCAAACGGTCACAAGGTTCACGTCGCCGCGATGAACGATCTCGCGCGCTCCTATCCGGCGGCGCGGCGCATGCTCCTGCTGGCGGCGACCCATGGCGACGGGGCCGCCCCGGCCAGCGCCGGCGCATTCCTGCAGCGTCTCGGCGAGATCACGGAAGCGCCTGCCATCCCGGTCGCCGTCCTCGGCTTCGGGGACCGTCGGTTCCCGCATTTCTGCCGGTTCGCCCGCGATGTGGAGGCGGCCCTGCGGCAAAGGAAATGGCCCGCCCTGATGCCGCTGGGGACGATCGACCGCCAGTCGACGCAGGAGTTCGCGCGCTGGGGCGAGGCACTGGCGGCCGCGCTGGGCGAGAGGCTCGCTCTGGCCCATGCGCCGGCGCGGCCGCGCACCCAGCGGCTGACGCTGGTCAGCCGCGTCGACCACGGCATGGAGGTGCAGGCTCCGACCAGCGTGCTGCGCTTCGCCCTGCCGAAAGGCGCGCTCCTGGCGCGCCTCGCCGGGCGCGGCTTCCCGCGCTTCGCCGCGGGCGACCTCCTCGGCATCCTGCCGCCGGATTGCGCCGTGCCGCGCTACTACTCGCTGGCCAGCTCGACCAGGGACGGATTCGTCGAGATCTGCGTGAGGAAGCAGGCCGGCGGCCTCTGCTCCGGCTTCCTGCACGGTCTCCGGCCCGGCGATGCCGTGGACGCCTTTGTGAAGGCCAACCCCGCCTTCCGCCCCGCCGATGGCGGAACGCCGCTGATCCTGATCGGGGCAGGCGCCGGGATCGGGCCGCTCGCCGGGTTCATCCGCGCCAATCGCGAAGGCCGCCCGATCCACCTCTATTTCGGCGGGCGCGACCCGGCTTCCGATTTCCTCTACGGGCGCGAGCTCGCCGAATGGCTGAAGCAGGGGCGGATGACCAGCCTCGCCACCGCTTTCTCCCGCATCAAGGGGGGCGGCTATGTGCAGGACCGGTTGCGCGCCGATGCCGATCGCCTCCGGGCCCTCGTCGCCGGCGGCGCGCAGGTCATGGTCTGCGGCGGGCGCGACATGGCCGCGGGCGTGACGGCGGCGCTGGCCGATCTGCTCGCCCCGACGGGCATCAGCCCGGCCACTCTCCGGGCCGGCGGGAGATATGTCGAAGATGTCTACTGACCTCGTCCGTCATGCTCTGAGCGGCGCCACCATGGGGACGCGCTGGTCGGCGCTGCTCTACACGCCGCCGCGGACCGACATCGCCGCGCTCGAGGCGGCGCTGGCGGGCACCGTCGACCGCGTCGACCGCCAGATGTCGACCTGGAAACCGGACAGCGACCTGATGCGCCTCAACGCCGCGGCGCCCGGCGCCTGGGTGCCGCTGCCGCCCGAACTCATGCAGGTCCTCGCCCGGGGGCTGGAGATCGGGCGCGCCTCTGACGGGGCCTTCGACATCGGCCTGGGAAGCCTGGTCCATGCCTGGGGCTTCGGACCGGCTCGCGGCATGGCCGATGCGGAGGTGATCAGGGCCGCCCTCGCCGAGTGCCCGCCGCCCGCCCATGCGGTGGTGGAACTCGACCTGGCGGCAGGGCGCGCGCGCCGGCACGCCCCGGCCGTTCTCGACCTCTCGGGCATCGCCAAGGGCTTCGCCGTGGACGAGATGATGCGCACGGCCGAGGCGTTCGGCATCGCGCATGCGCTGGTCGGCCTCGACGGTGAGCTGAAGGCGCGCGGCCTCAAGGCCGGCGCAACGCCCTGGCTGGTGGCCGTGGAGAAGCCCGACTACGCTCTGCGCAGCCCTGCGGGCGTGATCGCGCTGCGGGACGCGGCCGTCGCCACCTCGGGCGACTACCGCCACTGGGTCGATCTCGGCGGACGACGCCTGTCGCACACGATGGACCGCCGGCGCGGCGGCCCGGCGGACAATGAGGTCGCCTCGGTCTCGGTCGTCGCCGAGAGCTGCATGGATGCCGACGCCTGGGCGACGGCGCTGATGGTGCTGGGGCCGGAGAAGGGCGCGGCCCTGGCCCGCAGACATGGTCTCGACGCGCTGTTGATCTGCCGCTCCGGCGGGACGCTCTTGGAGGTTCCGCTCGGCCCGACCTTCCGCGCCGCGCCCGCGACTCCGGCCGCGAGCCCGCGAAAGCCGGCACGCCGACCGGACTTGACCTCCGTCAATGACAGGCCCCGCAGCGCATAGGGTTTAATCCCTCCCCCGGAGGCTCGCGACGGCTATGCGCACCATCAAGCAGGCATTCTGGGGGTTGTTCCTCCTGTTGAGCCTCCTGTGGCTGGCGGCCGAGCCGACCGTGTTCGGATCGGCGGGCTTCTTCGCCCTGCGCGGCGCCCTGGTCCAGTACAGCGGCGTCGTCGCCATGGGCGCGATGAGCGTCGCGATGATCCTGGCGTTGCGGCCGCGGTGGCCGGAGCGCTGGCTGGGCGGGCTGGACAAGATGTACCGCCTGCACCGATGGCTGGGCATCGCCGCCCTCGTCCTGTCGGTGATCCATTGGCTGTGGAGCCAGGGGCCGAAATGGGCGGTCGGCTGGGGCTGGCTGGACCGCCCCGTGCGCAGGGCGAGAGCGCCCTTGGACAATCCGGTCGAGCTCGCCTTCTCGGGCTTGCGCGGCACGGCGGAGAGCATCGGCGAATGGGCGTTCTATGCGGCGGTCCTGCTGATCGGGCTCGCGCTGATCCGGCGTTTTCCCTATCACCTCTTCTTCAAGACGCATCGCCTGCTCGCCTTCGTCTATGCCGCCCTGGTGTTCCACGCCGTCGTCCTGCTCGATTTCCGCGACTGGACATCGCCGCACGGCGTGGTGACGGCGCTGCTCCTGGCCTTGGGAACCTATGCGGCGGTCATCGTGCTGCTGCGCCGCGTCGGTGCCGGCCGGCAGGTGCTGGGCACGATCGCCTCGCTCAAGCACTATCCCGGCGTGCGCGTCCTCGAGGTCGAGATCGAGGTGCCGCGGGGCTGGCCCGGCCACAAGCCCGGGCAGTTCGCCTTCGCGACCTCGGATGCCCGCGAAGGCGCCCATCCCTACACCATCGCCTCCGCCTGGCATGAGGACGACCGCCGGATCACCTTCATCGCCAAGGAACTCGGAGACCACACCAGCCGGCTGCGGGAGAAGCTGCATGTCGGCCAGGACGTCAAGGTCGAAGGTCCTTACGGCTGCTTCGACTTCGACGACGGCCGGCCGCGGCAGATCTGGATCGGCGCGGGCATCGGCATCACGCCGTTCATCGCCCGGATGAAGCACCTGGCCCGGGAGCGCTCGGCGCATCCGGACCAGCCGCCGCCGGAGGTCGACCTGTTCCACACGACCGCCGATGTCGACGAGACCGCGCTGGCGAAATTGAGGGCGGATGCCGACGCCGCGAACATCCGTCTGCATATCCTCGTCGACGTCAGGGATGGCCGCCTGACCGGCGACCGGATTCGCACCGCCGTGCCGGAATGGCGGGCCGCCAGCATCTGGTTCTGCGGCCCGGCACGCTTCGGCGAGGCGCTGCGCGCGGATTTCGCCGCCCGCGGGACGCCGGTGCGGGAGCGGTTCCACCAGGAACTCTTCGCCATGAGGGGCTAGGCACCCGCTTGCGGCTTCGTCGCTCCGGCCGCCGGCGTCGGCAGGGACGTCGACCGCCTCGAAACCAGATTGTAATTGGAATAATTCTAAACTAACTGTGACATTCATCCAACCGCCTCCGCTCGACCGGACTGTTCCGTCATGACGACCGCTACCGAGACCGCGCCGCTCTGCCCCGCCAGCGCGCAGCCCTGCACCTGCTTCCGCCCGTTCGATCGCACCTGCCCGGCGCGTCCGGGGGACCGTGCCGGGCAGGCGCCGGGTTGGCTCAGCGGGCACCTGCCGCGGGCGCTGACGCTTTACGGCCATGAGATCGAGACCGTCGAAGTCCTGCGCATCGCCGCGGTCGCCGTCTCCGCGGCAATGGTCTGGTTCCAGCTCGTCCGCCCGGCCGCCGGCTGGGATCTGGTCGGCATGGCGGGCCTGCTGTTCGGCGCCTGGCCGATCTTCCGCGAGGCGATCGAGAACATCCGGGAACGGCGGATGACCATGGAGCTGTCCATGGCGATCGCCATTCTCGCCGCAGCCGCGATCTCGGAATTCTTCACCGCGCTCGTCGTCACCTTCTTCGTGCTCGTGGCCGAGGAGCTGGAGCATTTGACAGTCGATCGCGGCCGGGCCGCGATCACCGATCTGATCGACGTGATGCCGCATCGCGCGACGGTTCGGCGCGACGGGGTGATCGCCGTCGTCCCGATCGAGACGATCGTGATCGGCGACAGGGTCCTCGTCGCGCCGGGCGAGAACATTCCCGTCGACGGCGTCGTCAGAGCCGGGGAATCCTATGTCGACCAGGCGCGGATCACCGGCGAGTCGATGCCGCTCAAGCGTCGCGAGGGCGACGTCGTCTTCGCCGGGTCGATCAACCAGTCCGGCGCGCTCGACATCCAGGTCGATCGGATCGGACGCGACACCAGCTTCGGACGCATCATCGACGCGATCGAGAACGCGGAACAGTCCCGCGCGCCGGTTCAGCGCCTCGCCGATCAGCTCGCTGGGTATCTCGTCTATTTTTCCTTCGCCGCGGCGATCGTGACATACCTGCTCACCGGCGACATCCGCGACACGATCTCGGTGATCATCGTCGCCGGCGCCTGCGGCGTCGCGGCCGGCACGCCCCTGGCCGTGCTGGGCGGCATCGGACGCGCGGCGCGCAGCGGCGCCATCGTCAAGGGTGGAAAGCACCTCGAGAGCCTCGGCCGGATCGACATGATCGTGCTCGACAAGACGGGGACGCTGACCTTCGGCGAGCCCCGGGTGACGGCGATCCATCCGGCCGGCGGCCGCGCGGAGGCGGAGCTGCTGCGGCTTGCGGCCGCGGCCGAACTGCGCTCGGAGCATCCGCTCGCCAAGGCAGTCGTCGCGGAAGCGCGCGCCCGCGGGATCGCGGTACCGGAGCCCGACAGCTTCGACTACAGCCTCGGGCGCGGCGTCGCGGCCCGGCTCGGCGACGACCGGATCCTGATCGGCAGCGTGAAACTCCTGCAGGCCGACGGCATCGACGTCCCTGCCGACCGCGCCGGCGATGCCGTCTCGTCGGAGATCTGCGTCGCGGTCAACGGGCTCTATGCCGGCTCCTTCGCCGTCGCCGACGAGGTGCGCCCGGAGGCCGCCGCCGCCATTCGCGCCCTGCACGCGATGAAGGTCCGGACGTTCCTGCTCACCGGAGACAACGCCGAGGTCGCCACGCGCGTCGGCGCCGCGCTGGGGATCGACGCGGTCGAGGCCGGCATGCTGCCCGAGCAGAAGCTGGAACGGGTGCGGGCACTGGTCGCCTCCGGCGCCAGGGTCGCGATGCTCGGCGACGGCATCAACGACGCCCCGGCCCTGACCGCCGCGAATGTCGGCATCGCGATGGGGTCTGGCACCGACGTCGCCAAGGAGAGCGCGGACATCGTGCTGCTCGCCAACGACCTCGAGCGCTTCGTCGAGACGGTCCGGATCGCCCGGCGGACCCGCCTGGTGATCTGGCAGAACTTTTCCGGCACGATCACGGTCGACGCCCTCGGCATCGCGCTGGCCGCCTTCGGCTATCTGAACCCGCTCCTCGCCGCCTTCATCCATGTGTCGTCGGAGCTGATCTTCATCTCGAACTCGGCGCGGCTCCTGCCGGCCGCCGACCGCGTACGTCTGCCCGGACGCGACAGGGAGGAGCGGGCATGAGCCGCCTTCACCGGGAGAGCCATCTCGTCGCCAGGATCGGCTGGCTGCGGGCCGCCGTTCTGGGCGCGAATGACGGGATCATCTCCACGGCGAGCCTGATGGTCGGCGTGGCCTCTGCCGCCAGCTCGACGGGCGAGGTGATGGTCGCGGGCCTGGCGGGGCTGGTGGCCGGAGCCATGTCGATGGCAGCCGGAGAATACGTCTCGGTGAGCTCGCAGTCAGACACCGAGAATGCCGATCTCGCGCGCGAGCGGACGGAGCTGGCGACCCAGCCGGAATTCGAGCTCGCGGAATTGACGCAGCTCTATGTCGAGCGGGGCGTCGCCCCGGCGCTGGCGCGTCAGGTCGCCGGGCAGCTCATGGCGAAGGATGCGCTGGGCACGCATGCCCGCGAAGAGCTCGGCATCACCGATGCCACGACGGCGCGGCCGATCCAGGCCGCCCTGACCTCGGCCGCCACCTTCGCCGCCGGCGCCGCCCTGCCGATCGTCACCGCGACACTCGCCCCCGCCGACCATCTGCTCGCCACGGTGTCGGCCACGTCCCTCATCTTCCTGGCCGCGCTCGGAGCCCTCGGAGCGCGGGCCGGCGGCGCCGCGATGCTGCGCCCGACGGTCCGCGTCGCCTTCTGGGGAGCCTTCGCGATGGGCCTGACGGCCGCGGTCGGCGCCCTCGTCGGCAGAGCCGTCTGAGCCTGCGCAGGGGGCAGGCGCAGACCGGCACCGAGGCTCGCCGGGGCCGCATCGGACGCGCCCTACGCGACGTGCCGTTCTCGCAGAAAGCGCGCCTCGAAATCTGCGGCCGGCATCGGACGGCCGAAGCGATACCCCTGCCCTTCGTCGCAGCCCATGCCGGCGAGACGCGCGGCGGTTTCCGCGTCCTCGATGCCTTCGGCGATGATCGAGAGGCCGAGCGAGTGGCCGAGATCGATGGTCGCCCGAACGATCGCCGCATCGCCATCGTCCTTCAGCAGATGGCGCACGAAGGTCTGGTCGACCTTCAGCGTGTCGAGCCGGAAGGCCTTGAGATAGCTCAGGCTGCCATAGCCGGTGCCGAAATCGTCGAAGGCGATCCTGACGCCGAGTGCGCGGATCTCCCGGAAGATCGCCTGCGCCCGCTCGGCATCGTCGAGAAGGATGTCCTCGGTGACTTCCAGCTCCAGCAGGCCCGGGTCCAGGCCGGTGTCGTCGAGCAGCGCCGCGACCGTCGCCGGCAATTCGCTGCCCTGCAGTTGCGACGGCGAGAGATTGACGCCGATCCGGATCGGCGTGCCGGCCTTCTGCCAGTGCCGGGATTGCCGGCAGGCCGTCGCGAGCACCCAGTTGGCCAGGGCCTCCGAAAGCGGGGACTGGTTGGCGACCGGAACGAACTCCCCGGGCGGTATCAGGCCGCGCACCGGATGGCGCCAGCGGATCAAGGCTTCCGCTCCGATGATCGCCTGGTCGGCGAGGCGAATCTGCGGCTGGTAGAACAGCTCGAACTGATCGCGTTCGAGCGCGCCGCGAATCTCCGCCTCGAGCGCGAGACGCGAGGCGATCTTCTCGCGCAGGGCAGCTGCGAAGGCGACGGGCCGGGTCTCGCGCCCGGCCTTGGCCGCCTCGAGCGCCAGATGGGCGTTGCCGATCAGCTGATCGGCGCTCCAGCCTGCCTCCGCGACCGCATGGCCGACGCGCACCGTGATGCGCTGGCGCCGGTCCCCGAAAGCCAGGGCTCCGTGCTGGAGCGCGGCCGCTACCTCCGCCGCCAGCGCGGCGACTCGGTCGGCATGGCATGACAGGGCAAACTCGTCGTCGGCGAGCCGCGCGATTTCGTTCGCGGGCGAAGCGAACCGGCGCAAGCGCTCGGCGAAGGCGCAGAGCAGGCGATCCCCGAACGCGCGGCCGTGAATGTCGGCGAACTGATGGAAGCGGTCGATCCCGATTAGGATGAGCGCAGGCGTCCCGGCGTCCGCCAAGCGGCGCGACAGCCGCGCGGCGAGCGCATGGTGGTTGAGCAGCCCGGTCAGCTCGTCATGTTCGGCGAGATAGAGGATCCGTTCGCGCTCGCGCTGCTTGACGGTGATGTCGCGCAGGACGAGGCCGAACTGCAGCCCGTCGGCGCCCTGCCAGCTCGAGATGCTCGCCTCCAGCGCGAAGCGCTCGCCGTCTCGCCGACGTCCGGTCAGTTCGACCACCTGATCGTCGGTGCCTCCCGGGTTGCCGCTGCGGGCGAGTGCCGCCGGATCCGGCCGGGCCGGATCGGCGAGGCAGTCGGCGAAGGGCATGCCCAGCGCCTCCTGCTCCCGATAGCCGAAGATCCGGGCGGCGCCCGGATTCCAGAACAGGATGCGCCCCTGCTGGTCGAGACAGGCGAGCCCGTCGCCCAGAGACATCGCGATCCGCTGGAAGCGCCGCTCGGCAATACCGCGCAGAAAGCCGCGCAGATTGATCTCGTCCAGGGCGATCGCGATCACATAGGCCCCGAGCAGGAGCTGCCACCAACTCGTGTCGACGATGACCGGCCATCTCGCCTGGACCAGCAGCGCGCCGAGCTCCAGCATGGCCGCCGCCCACAGCACGACGGCGAGACGAACCGAGGCGCGGGTCCTGCGCCAGAGCGCGACCATGCCGGCGACGATCAGCAACGCTCCGGCGAGCGACAGCGGCACGCCGGTACCCTGCAGATCGCGCCCCTGAATCAGCGATTCGGCAGCCAGAAGCTGTAGCATCGACCCAGGGATCACGCGGCCATTGGGGACGTTGAAGCGGTCCCCCAGCTCGACGGCCGTTCCCGCGACGATGACCTTGCGGCCCTTCAGCTTCGCCAGGGCCTGCGGCTCGCCGTCGAGCACCGCCGAATAGGAGACTGCGGGGACGGTCCTGGTATCGATGCTGAAATCGATGCGGAACGCCGGCGCGCGCTCGTCGTGACGGCCGGCCAGCAGCGCGCCGAACGACGGCAGGAACTCGCCGCCGATGCGCTCGCCGAGGCCGTAGCGGCGGACCAGCCCGTCCTTCTCCGGCAGGACATTGACGACGGCCGACCAGCTGTTCCGAGCGAACTCCGGCAAGGGCCGGTTGGCATGCAGCGACCAGCCGCGCACCGCATCGCCGGCCCTCTGCTGGAAGGTCGCGAGCACGACGGAGCCGCCCGCCTTGGCCAGCGCCTCGGCGAAGGCTGCGTCATCGGCCGGAGTGGAACGCGCGCTGAAATCGACGTCGAAGAGGATATCGCCGGCGCCGGCCTCATCGAGCCGGGAAAGCAGCCGGGCGTGGTGACGGCGCGGCCACGGCCACACGCCGATGCGCACGAGGGACGGCGCATCCATCTCGACCAGCACGATGGTGCCGGTCGCCGAACGTGCCGGCCAGAGGAAGCGTTTGTCGCCGATGAGAGCCGCGAGCGACCCTGGAAGGCCGACCAGCCAGGCGAGCGCCAGCAGACCGATTGCGATGGAATGTGGTCGATACAGCGTCGCGCCCCGCCTGCCAGCTCATCGATGCAACAGGGCGAACATGGCGGACAATGCTGAGGATTTCGTCAATCGCGCCTCACGCCGCATCTGGACGGTCCCCTCCAGATGCAGCGTGATCGATGCCAGTATCCCAGTGTCCTGCTTCCTACCGGCGGCCGTTGCCCTGGCCCCCGCCGGCATTGCCGTTGCCGTTACCGCCGCCATTGCCGGGATTGCCGTTGCCGCCGCCGTTGAGGTTCCCGCCGCCATTGGCGTTCCCGCCCCCGTTGCCTCCGGCGTTGCCGTTGCCATTGCCGCCGCCGGCGCTTCCACGGCCATTGCCGCCGGCATTGCCGACGAGCCTGATGGCGCCGCCGTTCCGGTCGTTGCCCGAGGCATCCGCCCGATTGACGTGGCCATTCGCCTGGCCGTTGGCGTTCGCCTGCGCCCTCGCGGTATCGGAGGAGCCCGTCTCCGGATTCCCCGTCCGCCGGGCATTGGCCGTGGCGCTGCCGGGCGGCGAGAGCTCGCCGGTCGACCAGACCGTGGCCTGGCTGCGTCCGGAGGCAGCCATCCTGCCGGCCCCGCCATCGCGCGCCAGGCCCTTCGTCGCGGCATGGACGTTGAGATTGACCTCGCCGAGCGTGGCGCCGAGGCGAACCGTGCCGCCGCCGGCGGAGACGGCGCGGCTCCCGCCCTCGTCGCGCCCGATCCGGCGCTGGCCGGCAGCAGACGCCTCGGAGAAGCCGCCGCGCGGGACGGCGACCGGCCGGACCGAGGAGGCGCGCGGCGTGCCCTGCCGGATCGCGTCGAAGCGTCCGGCACCCGAGAGCTTCAGGCCGGTGGCGCCGGCGACGCTGGCGGCCTGGCCCGGCTGGACGAGGGCGTATTGGCCCGAGCGGAAATCGGCGACCTCGACCTGGCCGCGCTGGACGTCGACCCTGGCGCCGCCCGGCGTCACCGTGACGCGGAACTGCGTGCCCTTGACCACGGCCGCGAGGAAGGGGGTCTCGACCTCGAAATGCTGGACGTTGCGCTTCTCGACGTCGAGCAGGATCGAGCCGGCCTGCTGAAGGATGGTCGTCGAGCGCCCTGCTCCGCTCGCCGTCGGCAAGACGACCTGCGAGTTGGGCGAGACCAGCATGCTCTCGGCCCCGCGCACCAGTAGGACGCGGCCGGTACGGCCGGTGCGGATCGTGTCGCCGGGCCTGAGCGCGGCGGAGTTGCCGAGCGATGCCTGCTGCACGGCCGCGCCGGCGATCCAGGCCTCGCCCGAAACCTTGCCGACACGCCAGACATTGTCCTGCTCCTGGGCAGCGGCCTGCATCGGGCTGAGAAACGACGCGCAGGCCAACAGGGCCGCGGCCAGAAGAAGGCGGGTCGCTTGCAGCATAGAGGCAGTCTCCGTCCTGGAGCTCGCGTGGAATCCGGCTTTGCGCGACTCCTAGCAGACGGTTCTGAATGGCGGCTTAGCGCAGCACTCTGAAACACAAGCAGTAATTAAGCAGCCATTAACCATGTCCGTTTACCGCTTCAGGCAGAAAAGGCTGAGGTCAGGCCCGTCGAACAGAAGCGTGTTTTCCATGATCAGGTGCCGCCCGGGCCGGTCGCGTATCGATGCCGTGAAGGCCGCGGCGGTGCTCATTGCTCTCTCGCCGGCCGCGCTCGGGCCGGCGCTCGCCCAGAGCGGGCGACGCGGCCTGCCTCCGATCCAGCCGGCCGAGCAGAGCTTTGCGCAGCGGCGTGCCGAGCGCCTGCAGGATGAGCTGCAGGGGGCACCGGTTCCCAGCGGACCGGCCGCATCCAGCCAGGCTGCCGACGACAAGGCCCTGTTCACGCTGTCCGCCGTGCGCCTCGAGGGCGAGACCCCGCTCGATCCGGGCGCCATCGCCTCGGCCTATCGCGACAGGCTGGGCCAGCCGGTCACGCAGGCTGGACTCGTCGCCATCGCAGGCGAGATCAGCAATCTGCACCGCGCCGCGGGGTTCCATCTGACGCGCGCCGTGGTTCCGCCCCAGGACGTCAAGGGCGGCGTGGTCAGGATCCGGATCATTCCGGGCCGGATCGCCGAACTCGTGGTGAAGGGCGACGAGAATGGCCGTTTCGGGGTGCGCCGCCTGCTCGCTCCGGTCGCCGAGGAGGCGCCGGCCCGGTTCCCGACGCTCGAACGCCGGCTCATGCTCGTCAACGATCTCCCCGGTGTCCGCGTCAAGGACACGACGCTGGAAGAGATCGGCACCGGCAGCGGCCGCTTTCGGCTGACGGTGATCCTCGAGAGCTGGAGCCTGTTCGTCTCGGCGGGCTTCGACAATGGCGGCTCGGTCGCGGCGGGCCCCTGGCAGGCCTATTTCGGCACCGCGCTCAATTCGCTGCTCGTCCCCGGCGACACGCTCGCCCTGAACCTGTCCTCGGTACCCGGCTCGACGCGCGAGTTGCGCTATGGCCGGATTTCCTATGAGGCGCCGGTCGGCTTCGACTGGCTGCGGCTCGGCGTCGCGGCATCGCGCAGCATCGTCTGGCCGGGCGATCCGCGTCGCTTCGAGCGTGTCAGATCCGACGCCGAGAACCTCGAAGCGCGGGCGACCGTGGTGCCCTTGCACACGCAGCGGCAATCGCTCTGGCTGACCGCGGCCTTCGGCATCAGCGACATCGTCGAGGACAGCGCCTTCGGCGTCAATTATCGCGACCGTCTGCGGATCGCGAGCCTGACTGCGGATTACCGCCTGCGCGACGACTGGCAGGGCACGACCTATGCCACCCTCGGCCTGCGCAAGGGCCTGGGTATCGACGGAGCGTCGCGGCGTTACGACCCGCTGCTGTCGCGCTTCGACGGCTCCGGCGACTTCTATGTCGTGCACGGCGCGTTCACCCGCCATCAGGGGCTCGGCGGAGACTGGTCGATGAAGCTCGCCGCCGCCGGTCAGGTCAGCTCGGAGGCCCTGCTGATCTCGCAGCAATTCTATCTCGGCGGCGCCGCCTTCGGCCGGGCCTTCCAGAGCGGCTGGCTCGCCGGCGACAACGGCGTCGCCGGTTCGGCCGAGCTGCGCTACGACCACAAGCTCGACTTCCCGGCTCTCAAGAACATCCAGATCTTCGGCTTCGTCGAGGGCGGCGCGGTGCGCAGCTACGGGCAGCCGAAGGACATCGTCCAGTCGCTCTCGGCCGCCGGCGGCGGCGTGCGCGTCCAGCTCGGCGAGTCGGTCGAGGCGGGCATAACGGTGGCCGCGCCCCTGAGCTACAACACGCCGAGCAAGGGAGGCCGCGGCGCCACCGTGCTGTTCTCGCTGTCGACGGCCCTGCGGGCGTGCCCCGAGCAGGGCGCCTGGCGCTGCGGTTAGAGCCCGATCCGATCAGATCGGTTCGATCCGATGGGATCGGGCGCCGGAATCCGCCGCCCCGATTCCGTCGACGAAGAGCCCGATCGTCTCGCGCGCGATATGGTCGACGGAGAGCGGCCCCGCCGGGTCGTGCCAGCGGGCGATCCAGCTCAACGCGCCTGCCGCCGCGAAGGCGAGCAGCCTGGGATCACAGGGCCGGATCGAGCCGTCGGCGATGCCGGCCTCGATCAGCCCGCGAAAGCGCTTGTCGATCTTGCCCTTGAGAGCGCGCAGCTCCTTGCGCGTCTCCGCCGGCAGCGGGTCTTCGCCGACGAGAATGAGGCAGCGGCCGAAATCCTCGGTGACGATATGGGCGTATTCGGTCCAGAGCACGATCAACCGGTCGAGCCCGCTGCCGCCGCTGCGCCTGGCCTCGGCCGAGGCGGCGGCGGCATCCAGGCGCTCGAGCCCGATGCGCACGCATTCGAACAGGATCTCGTCCTTGCTGCGGACATAGTGATAGATCGTCGGCTTGGTGACGTTCAGCCGCTCGGCGACATCGTCGAGCGAGGTGCGGTGGAAACCCTGCTCGCTGAAGGCTCCCGCGGCGGCGCGCAGCACGGCCTCGCGCTTGAGGGCGCGCTCGCGTTCGCGCTGCGCCGGCGTCTTCCAGAGGGCTGTCGCCATGGCCGGTTCAGGCCCGCTCGATCGCGAGCGCGATGCCCTGGCCGCCGCCGATGCACATCGTCACCAGCCCGTAGCGCCCCCCCATCCGCTTCAGCTCATAGGCCGTTTTCAGGGTGAGGATCGCGCCGGTCGCCCCGACCGGGTGGCCGAGCGCGATCGCGCCGCCATTGGGATTGACCCTGGCCGGGTCGAGGCCAAGCTCGTTGGTGACCGCGCAGGCCTGGGCGGCGAAGGCCTCGTTCGACTCGATCACGTCGAAATCGCCGAGTGCCAGCCCCGTGCGCTTCAGCAGCGCCCGCACCGCCGGCACCGGGCCGATGCCCATCACGCCGGGCTCGACGCCGGCATGGGCATAGCCGACGAGGCGTGCCAGCACGGGGCTGCCCACGCGGCCGGCGCGGCCCTCCTCCATCAGCACCATGGCGGCGGCGCCGTCATTGATACCGGAGGCGTTGCCGGGCGTGACCGTGCCGTCCTTCCTGAAGGTCGGGCGCAGGCCCTTCAGCGACTCCGCCGTCGTTCCGGGCTTGGGATGCTCGTCGGTGTCGAAGCTGATCGTATCGCGGCCCTTGCGCACCTCGACCGGCAGGATTTGCTCGCGGAAGCGGCCGGCGGCGATCGCCTCCGCGGCGCGACGCTGGCTCTCCGCGGCGAAGGCATCCTGCGCCTCCCGGTCGATGCCGTAGCGCTCGGCGACGTTCTCGGCGGTGATGCCCATGATGCCGTTGCCGAACGGATCGGTCAGAATGCCGGTCAGATGGTCGGAGGCGACCGTGTCGCCCATGCGCTGGCCGAAACGGGCCGTCGCCAGCAGGTGCGGCGCGCGGCTCATCGTCTCGGCGCCGCCGGCGACGGCGGTATCGCAATCGCCGAGCATGATCGCCTGGGCCGCCGAGACGATCGCCTGCACGCCCGAGCCGCAGAGCCGGTTCAGCGTCATGGCCGGCACCTCGACCGGGATGCCCGCATCGATCGCCGCGACGCGCGCGAGATAGGCGTCCTTCGACTCGGTCAGGATGACGTTGCCGAAGACGACATGGCCGACCTCGGCCGCCGGCAGGCCGGCGCGGCGCAGCGCCTCGCCGGTGCAGAGCGCGCCGAGCGCGGTCGGCGCATGGCCGGAGAGCGCCCCGCCGAAGCTTCCGATCGCGGTGCGGGCGCCCGCTGTGATGACGACGTGACGGCTCATGCGACTGCTCCTTCAGGCTGGTTCGGCCTGCCGTTCGGGCTTGTACAGGGCCTCGATCTCGGCGGCGTATTTTTTGGCGATGTTGGCGCGGCGCACCTTCATCGTCGCCGTCACCTCGTCGTCGTCATGATCGAGCTCCTTGACGAGCAGGTGGAAGCGCTTGAGCTGCGCCACCGGCGCGAGCTGAGCGTTCGCCCGCTCGATCTCGACGGCGATGAGCTCGCGTACCCGCGAATGCTCGGCGAGACTGCGGAAATGGGTGAAGGCGATGCGGTTCTCCTCGGCCCATTTGCCGACGGTCTCGGCGTCGATCTGGATCAGGGCCGAGGGGTAGCGGCGGCCGTCGGCGACGACAATGCACTCCTTGATGAAGGCGCTGCCCTTCACCGTGTTCTCGATCTCCGAGGGGCTGAGATTCTTGCCGCCGGCGGTGATCATGATGTCCTTCAGCCGATCGACGATCCTGACCTGTCCGGCCTCGATCACGGCGACGTCGCCGGTATGGAGCCAGCCTTCGCGCAGCACGGCCTGCGTCGCCTCGGGATTGCGGAAATAGCCCTCGAAGACGATGTCGCCGCGCACCAGCAATTCGCCCTGATCACCGAGTCCGACCTCGGCGCCAGCCACCGCCTCGCCGACCGAGCCGGGCAGCAAATGGTCGAGGCGCTGGCCGGTCGCCATGCCGGAGGTCTCGGTCAGCCCGTAGACCTCGACCAGCGGCACGCCGAGCGTGCGGAAGAACTGCACGATGCGCGGCGGGATCGGCGCCGCGCCGGTGAGCGCGAGCTTCGCCCTGCGCAGGCCGATGAAGTTCTGCAGCGCCCGGAAGATGACGAGGTGGAAGAACAGCGCGAGCGCCTTCTCGCGCAGGCTGCGGGCCGCCTTCGGCTTGGTCGCGAAGGGCTCGCAGGCGGCAAGGCCGGCCTCGAACAGGCGCCTTCGCCAGCCGCCGGCCTCCATCAGCTTGATGTGGATCGCCGCGTGCAGCTTCTCCCAGATCCGCGGCACGCCGAGGAAGAGCGTCGGCGCGACCTCGCGCAGATCCTCCTGGACGGTACGGATCGACTCGCCGAAGGAGACGCAGGAGCCGGCATAGATCGGCGCCATCGTGCTCAGCATCTGCTCGGCGACATGGCAGAGCGGCAGATAGGACAGGTTGGTGGTGGCCTCGTCATAGCCGAGCCGCTCGATGACTCCCGCCGCCTGGGCGCGCATGTTGCGGTAGCTCAGCATCGCGCCCTTGGGCTTGCCGGTCGAGCCGGAGGTGTAGACCATCAGGCCGATATCGGCCTGCGTCTGCGCCGAGAGGCAGGCCTCGACCAAGCCGGGATGCTTTGCCTCGTGTTCGGCGCCGAGTCGCAGCACCTCGGCGAAGGCGACGACCAGCTCCGAGGTGTAGCCCCGCAGGCCTTTGGGATCGATCACCACGATACGCTTCAGCCGCGGCAGCTCCTCCAGCCGCTCCAGCACCTTATCGGTCTGCTCCTGGTCCTCGCAGACCACGATCTCGACCTCGGCATGCCCGAGCACATAGGCGACCTCGTTGGCGGGGCTGGTCGCGTAGACGCCGATCGCGACGGCGTTGACCATGCCGGCGCCGAGCTGGGCGACGACCCATTCGGCGCGGTTCTCGGAGAGGATACCGACATGGCCGCCCTCGGCGAGGCCGAGCGCGCGCAGGCCGAGGCCGAAATGGCGGGCGCGCCGATCGTATTCCGCCCAGCTGATCGGCAGCCAGATGCCGAAATCCTTCTGCTGCAGCGCCAGGCGCTGCGACATGGTGCGCGCATTCTCGCGCAGCATCTGCGGCAGGGTGAGGTTCGGGAGCTCGCGCATCGTCGCCATCCTCACGAGAGCCAGCGCTTGCGGCGCTTGTAGTGCTTGATGTCGCGATAGCTGCGCTCGCCCCCGGCGCCGCCGAGGCCGAGATAGAATTCGCGCACGTCCTGGTCGCGCATCAGCTTCTCGACCGGACCGTCGATGACGACCTTGCCCATTTCGAGGATGTAGCCGTAACTCGCCACCGCGAAGGCGACGGCGGCGTTCTGCTCGACCAGCAGCATCGAGACCTTCTGCTCGGCGTTGATGCGGGCGATGATCGCGAAGATCTCCTCGACCAGCTTGGGCGCGAGGCCGAGCGAGGGCTCGTCGAGCAGGATCAGCGCGGGCCGGGCGATCAGGGCCCGCCCGATGGCGAGCATCTGCTGCTCGCCGCCGGAGAGATAGCCGGCGAGCCCCTTGCGGCGCTCGTGCAGCCGCGGGAAATAGCTGTAGACCAGGTCGAAATCGGCGCTGGTTCCAGGTCGCCCGGTGAGCGCGAAGGTCGCGGCGGTGAGGTTCTCCTCGACGGAGAGGTCCTCGAAGATCCGCCGCCCCTCCATCACGTGGAAGAGGCCGCGCCGGACCAGGCCGTGCGGGGTGAGACTGGCGATGTCGTCGCCGCGGAAGCGGATGGCGCCGGCGGTGACGTCGCCATCCTCGAGCGAGAGCAGGTTCGACACAGCCTTCAGCAGCGTCGACTTGCCGGCGCCGTTCGAGCCGAGAAGGGCGACGATCTCGCCCTCCGGCACCTGCAGCGACAGCCCGCGCAGCACCTGCACGGTCCTGTTGTAGACGACCTCGACATTGTTGACGTCGAGCACATGGGAGCTCATCGCGCCTGCCCTTGCCCCGTCATTCCGGAACGCCGCGCGGCGGCGGGCCCGAAAGCCGTGAACACCGGTCTCTTCAGGATCAGGGCAACGCTGCCCGCGCCGGCTGGTTCGCCGGCGCGGCCATGGCTTCCGGGCCCGGGCCTATGGCCCGTCCCGGAATGACCGTGCGGTTCCAGCGCGAGCCTGCTCACAGCTTGATCCAGTCGGAGGCCGGCTGCATCTGCTTGGCCTTGGCGTCGAAGCGATAGATGCGCCCGACCGGCACGGAATTGCCGGGGATCGAGATCGGCACGCCGAACAGGCCGCCGGTGTCGAAATCCTTGATGCTGTTGAGCCCGGCCTTGAGGTTGGCGCCGGTGAGCGCCTTGCCGGCATCGAGCGTGCGCTTCACCGCCTCCGCCATCAGCATGGCCGTCACGAAGCCTTGCAGATAGCCCGTCGACTGGTACTCCGGGCGCATCTGCCGGATCTTCTCCAGCATCGGCGCGGTGCCCTCCTTGTCGTAGTAGTAGCGATACGGCATGACGCCCATGAAGCCCTCGGCGGCGTCGCCCATGCGCTGCACCGTCGAATTGTCCATGGTCCAGAAGGTGCCCATGAACTGGCTCTTCATGCCCATCTGCTTCGCCTGCGCGACGAATTCCGGGATCGGCGCCAGCACATAGCCGTGGAAGATCGTGAAATCCGGATTGGCGCGGCGCAGCTTCAGCACCTCGGTGGAGACATCGACGCTGCCCGGCGGCGTCACGATCTTCTCGACGACGCTGAGCTTCAGCTCCTTGGCGACGGCCTCGCCCGGCACGATCGGATCGCGCCCGAACTCGGTGTCGGAATAGACGAAGGCGACGCGCGCGCCCGGCTTCTCCTTGGCGATGTAGCGCAGCAGGATGCCGAACATCTCGGTGTAGTCGGGCCCGGCCATGAACTGCAGCGGGAACTTCTTGGGGTCGTTGAGCTCGGTCGCGAAGGAGGCGCCGGCCATGATCATGCTGCCGCGCCGCTCGAGCTCGGGATTGATCGTCTTCGAGAAGCCGGTCGAGTCGCCGTAATAGAGCGAGACCTTCTCCTGGCTGGTGATCTTGTTGAAGGCGGCGACCGAGGCGTCGACCTTGTAGGCGGTGTCCTCGGCGACGTATTTGATCTTGCGGCCCTTGATGCCGCCACCGTCGTTCAGGATCTTGAGATAGTCTTGGATGCCGGCATGGATGCCGATGCCGGCGAAGGCGAAGACGCCGGTCAGCGGGATCGAGCCGCCGAGCACGATGTCGCCGCCCTCCTGTGCCGCGAGCGGCCTGACGCCGAGCGCCATGGCGCCAGCGAGCGCCGCCGTGCCGGCCAGGAGCCCGCGCCTGTCGATGAGCTTGTCCGTCATGTCATCCTCCCTAGGGTTGGCTGCTCTTGCCGGCAGCCGTTTCAGCGAAGTGCTCAGGTCCTGAACGGCCAGAGATGGAAGAAGCGCCGCACGCGCCGCCAGATCTCGGCGAGGCCGCGCGGCTCGAACACCAGGAAGCCGACGATCAGCCCGCCGAAGACGATGGTCCGCACCGGCGCCAGCGCCGCGAGCGCGTCGGGATAGATCGGCGTCGCCCAGTTCGCGACGAATTTCAGCAGCTCCGGGACCAGCGTCATGAAGACGGCGCCGAGAATGCCGCCGAGGACCGTGCCCATGCCGCCGACGATAATCGCGGCGAGGTAGAAGATCGAATTGACCAGCGGGAAGCTTTCCGGCGTGACGACGCGGAAGAAATAGGCCCAGAGCCCGCCGGCGAGGCCGGCATAGAAGGACGAGATCGCAAAGCTGGTCAGCTTGTAGCGCAGCAGCGGGATGCCCAGCACCTCGGCCGAGATGTCGCGGTCGCGGATCGCGATGAAGGCGCGCCCGATCCTGGTGCGCAGCAGGTTGGCGGCGCCGAGCACCATCAGGCAGGTCACCGGCATGATCAGCCAGTAGAGCGAGAAGGGCTGATCGAGGGTGAGGCCGAACAGGCGCGCCGGCGGCATCGACAGGCCGCGCGACTCGCCGGTCAGCGACCAGTGCGAGAACAGGAAGTGGAGGATGACCGAGGCGGCGATCGTCGCGATGGCGAGATAGAGCCCCCTCACCTTCAGGCTGGGAATGCCGACGAGGATGCCGATCAGCGCGGCGATGCCCGCGCCGATCAGCAGATTCAGGAGAAACGGCGTGCCGAGCCGGATCTCCAGCACCGCGACCGTATAGGCGCCGACGCTCATGAAGGCGGCCTGGCCGAGGCTGACGAGGCCGGTATAGCCGGTGAGCAGGTTCAGACCCGTCGCGCTCGCGACGTTGATCGCGCACAGGCAGGCCAGGAAGAGCCAATAGGGACTGGCGATGAAGGGAAAGGCGATCGCCCCGAGCGCGAGCAGCACCAGCAAGGCACGCTGCACGGACGTGTCGAACAGCGCCTCGTCGGCGGCATAGCTGGTCTTGAGCGTGCCGATCCGCATGGCCCTACAGCCTCTCGATCTCGTGCGTTCCGAAGAGGCCGTAGGGGCGGACCATCAGCAGCACGAGCAGCAGCGCGAAGGTGACGACGAGCTTGAACTCGCCGCCGAGGAAGGTGCCGGCGAGCGCCTCGACCAGCCCGATCAGCAGGCCGCCGACCAGCGCCCCGGCGATCGAGTCGAGCCCGCCGATGATGACGACGACGAGCACCGACAGGCCGAACACGCCCATGGTCGGCGAGATTCCGCCGATCGCCCCGACCAGCACGCCGGCGCCGGCGGCGGTGGCGCAGGCGAGAATCCAGGCCACCGAGAAGACGCGCGGCACGTCGATGCCGACCGAATAGGCCGCGCCCTGATCGGCCGCCGTCGCCTTCAGCGCGACGCCGCCGCGCGAGAAGCGGAAGAGCGCGAGGAAGAGCCCGATCACCACAGCCGCCGCAACGAAGCCGATCGCGACCTTGGGCGCGAGATAGGCCTCGCCGATGAAGACCGGCGCCGACGGCATGAATTCGGGCAGCCGCAGCGGATCGGCGCCCCAGCCGAGCTGCACGACACCCGCCAGGATCGAGCCGAGGCCGATCGTGACCATGAACACCGAGATCGGGCTCTCGCCCAGCATCGGCCGGATCAGGCTGCGCTCGACCAGCCAGCCGAAGGCGCCGCCGGTCGCGACGGCGAGCGGCAGCGCCAGCCAGGGCGAGAGGCCGAGCCCGGCCGCGAAGCCGAGGAAGGCATAGCCGCCCAGCATCAGGATCTCGCCGATGGCGAGATTGACCACGCGGGTCGCCTTGTAGATCAGCACGAAGGCGACGCCGGTCAGGGCGTAGAGCGCGCCGGCGCCGAGGCCGGCGAGCGTCACCTCGGCGAGGAAGAGGCCGTCCATCACGCCGCCTCCGCCTTGATCCGGCGCGCGATCGCGCCGACATCGCCCGAGCCGAGATAGGCGGCGATCACCGCCTCGTCGCCCTGGACCTCGCGCGGCGCGCCGCTGGCGATGACCTGGCCGAAATTCAGCACGACGACATGGTCTGAGATGTCCATCACCATGCCCATGTCGTGCTCGACCATCAGGATGGTGACGCCCCATTCCTCCTTCACGTCGAGGATGAAGCGGGCCATGTCCTCGGTCTCCTCGCGGTTCATGCCGGCGACCGGCTCGTCCAGCATCAGGATGCGCGGGCGCATCGCCAGCGCGCGCGCCAGTTCGACGCGCTTCTGCAGACCGTAGGAGAGCGTCCCGACCGAGGCGTTGCGGATATGCTGGATCTCAAGGAAGTCGATGATGCGCTCCTCGATCTCGGCCCGCAGCGCCAGCTCCTCCGTCCGGGCCCGGCCCCAATAGAGCAGCGCGTCGAGCACGCCGGTGCGCATATGGGCGTGGCGCCCGAGCTTGATGTTGTCGAGCACGGTCATGCCGCGGAACAGTGCGATGTTCTGGAAGGTCCGGGCGAGGCCGCGCGCGGCGCGTTGCGGGGCCCGCACGCCGTCGAGGTTCTCGCCGGCGAAGGCGATGCTGCCGCGCTGGGGCCGGTAGAAGCCGGAGATCGTGTTGAACAGCGAGGTCTTGCCGGCGCCGTTCGGGCCGATCACCGCGGTGATCGCGCCTTCCGGCACCGCGAATGAGACGTCGCTGAGCGCACGCACGCCGCCGAAGGCGAGCGATACGCCCGAGACCTCCAGAATGGGGGCGGCCGCCATCTCAGCGCCCCTCGAACCGCGCCGGCCGCTTGGCCAGGAAGGCTTCGGCACCCTCCCTGAAGTCGGCGGTGCGCGTGCCGGCGAGGAAAGCCGCGCGCTCGAGGTCGAGCTGGGCGGCGAGATCGTTGCCGAGCGAATGCCCGACGAGATGCTTGATGCGGGCATGGGCCGCCGTCGGCCCCTGCGCGAGGCGGCGTGCCAGCGCCATCGCTTCGCTCGCCAGATCGGCGGACGGCACCACCCGGTTGACCAGTCCGAGCGCCAGCGCCTCGGGCGCGCGGACCGGCTCGGCCAGCATCGCCAGCTCGAGCGCCTTGCGCGTGCCGACGATGCGCGGCAGCCGATAGGTCGACGAGCTGTCGGGGCTGATGCCGATGCGCGCGAAGGCCAGGGTGAAGACGGCATCCTCCGCCGCGATGCAGAGATCGCAGGCGAGAGCGAGGCTGAAGCCCGCACCGGCCGCGGGACCCTGCACCGCCGCGAGCGTCGGCAGCTTCAGCGCGTCGAGCGTACGCAGGGCGGCGTGAAGCGGGTCGATGATGGCTTCGATCGCGGCAGCCGGATCGCCCTCGACGAAGCGGGCGACATCGCCGCCGGCGCAGAAGGCCCGGCCCTCGCCGCGCAGCAGCACCGCCCGCACCGTGCCGTCCTGCGCGATGCGCGAGATCGCGGCGGCGAGGCTCCGCGCCATATGCGCATCGATCGCGTTGAGCACCTGCGGGCGATCGAGCGTGACGATGGCGACGGCGTGCTCGATCGCGAGCCGCACCGGCTCCCCGGCCTGGTCCATGGCGTTCCCCTCGAAGCCGCGGTCTCGGGCGCCGCGGCATCCGCTCGCTCTACTTGGTATTCACGAGCTTACTGACGAGTAAGGCGGAACCGCGCAAGCTGCGCTATGCGCAATTGCGCACGACCGGGATTGCCGAAACGGAACGGGCAGCCGCGAACGCGCGCACGGGGTCTGCGGACAGTCACGCCTGCGCGGTATCGACCTGGCCCAGCAGCGCGTTCGCCTGCAGAGCCATCACCCGCTCCTCGTCGGCCTTGACGACCAGCACCGGCAGATCGCCCAGGAAGCGCAGGCGTTCGACGATCGCGCCCCGGATCGGCGCGGCATGCTCGCCGATGCCGCCGGTGAAGACGAGCCCGTCGACGCCGCCCATCGACGCGGCCATGGCGGCGGCGAACTGCGCCACCTTCAGCACGAAATAGTCGAGCGCGAAGCGCGCGCGCCCGTCGTCGCTCGCGAGCAGCGTCTGGACATCGTTGCTCAGCCCGGACAACCCCAGCAGCCCCGAGCGCTCGTACAGCGCGGACGAGACCTCATCGGGGCTCATCCCCAGGCTCTGCAGCATGTAGAGGATCGCGCCGGCATCGAGCGCGCCGCAGCGTGTGCCCATCGGCAATCCGTCCAGCGCCGTCATCCCCATGGTGGTGTCGATGCTGCGGCCGCCCTGGATGGCACACAGGCTGGCGCCATTGCCGAGATGCGCGGCGACGACGCGGCCGGCGTGAAGCTCGGGATGCCGCTCGGCCAGCACCATCGCCAGCCATTGATAGGACAGGCCGTGAAAGCCGTAGCGGCGGATGCCCTTGTCGCGCAGTCCCTGCTCGAGGGCGAAATTGTGGGTCAGCGGGTCGTGCCCGGCATGAAAGGCGGTGTCGAAGCAGGCGATGTTGGGAACGCCCTCCATCAGCCGCCGGGCGGCGGCGACCGCGGCGAGGTTGTGCGGCTGATGCAGCGGCGCCAGCGGCGCCAGCGCCTCCAGCGCCCGGAAGACCTCGGGCGTCACCAGGACGGGAGCGGCATAGTCCTCGCCGCCATGGACGATGCGATGGGCGACGGCCTGCATCCGCCAGCCATCGTCATGGCGGTCGACGAAGGCAAGGACGGCGGACAGCGCCGCGTCGTGGTCGCAGCCCTGCGGCAGCGCGAGGCGCTCCGGCGCGCCATCCGCCAGGCTCGCATCCAGCGACGGCTCGGGCTCGCCGAGACGCACGGCCTTGCCGCGCGCCAGCACGCCGAGGTCGCCGCTGCGGAAGACCTGGAATTTGAGGCTGGAGGAGCCGGCGTTGAGAACGAGGATGGTGTCGATCACTTGATCCGCCCCGTGCGGCGCGCCTCGGCCAGAAGAACCGCCAACGCGCAGGACAACAGACGCGCGCGCAGATTGTCGGCGCGGCTCGTGAGGATGATCGGCACCCGCGCGCCGAGCACGATCCCGGCGGCGTCGGCGCCGCCGAGGAAGGTGAGCTGCTTGGCCAGCATGTTGCCGGCCTCGATCCCGGGCACGAGCAGGATGTCGGCGTGGCCGGCGACGGCCGAGACGATGCCCTTCTCCCTGGCCGCCTCGGCGCTGATCGCGTTGTCGAAGGCGAGCGGCCCGTCGACGACGGCGTTGGTGATCTGGCCGCGCTCGGCCATCTTCGACAGCGCGGCCGCATCGAGCGTGGCGCCCATATGCGGGTTGACGGTCTCGACGGCGGCGAGGACCGCGACCTTGGGAAGTTGTTCGGCGCCGTTCAGCGCGACATGCCAGAGATTGACGGCGTTCTGGACGATATCGGCCTTGGTGGCGAGATCGGGCGCGATGTTGACCGCAGCATCGGTGATGATGAAGGGCTTGGGATAGCTCTCGATATGCATCACGAAGGCATGCGAGATGCGCCGCTCGGTCCGCAGGCCGGATTCGGCGTGCACGACCGCGCCGAGGAGCTCGTCGCTGTGCAGCGAGCCTTTCATCAGGGCCCCCAGCCCGCCGGAGGCGGCGAGCGACACAGCCTTGGCCGCTGCCTCGTGGCTGTGCTCGGCGTCGACGACGGGCCAGGCCGAGATGTCGATGCCGGCCTCCAGCGCGGCGGCGCGGATGCGGGCGGCCGGGCCGATCAGGACCGGCTCGATCAGGCCCTCGCGGACCGCGTCGGCCACCGCCTCGATCACATTGGCCTTGACGGGATGGACCACCCCCGTCCGCACCGCCGGAAGGTTCGCGCAGCGGCCGAGCGCGAGCTGGAAATATTCGGTGGCGGACAGCGTCGTCATGGCGCGCGAGGGTTCCCAGGGCAAAGCGGGTTTCGGAGGGGCCGGACGGAGCTCAGCGCTGCTTCGCGATCCAGCGGGCGATGGCGGGCCAGGTTTCGGCGAGCGTCTTGCGGCCCATGAACAAGCCGATATGCCCGCCGGGCACCAGCTTCCGCTCGATCTTCTTCGACGGCGTGCCGACGAGCTCCGCCGCGGCGAAGACCTGCTCGCGCGTGGTGATGTCGTCCTCCGCGCCCGCCAGGAGATAGAGCGGGCAGACGATATCCTTCAGGCTCAGGCGCCGGCCGAGCCCGACGAACTCGCCTCTGGCGAGGTGGTTCTCCTTGAAGATCTGCTCGATGGCCTGGAGATAGTAGACGCCGGGCAGATCCAGCGGATTCTCGTACCAGGCTGCGAAGGTCTCGGTGCGGTCGAGATAGTTCCTGTCGGCAATGTTCTGGTAGAGCCGGACGAAGCGGTCGAGGTAATGCTCGGCCGGATGCATGTTCTTCCATCCGGCCAGCATGAAGCGGCCCGGCATCAGCCCGCGACCGGCCCGGACCATGGCGCGGTAGCTCCGCAGCGGCAGGGTGTGCGCGAGGCGCTTGATCGGCCCGTCACCCGCATCGGTGTCGATCGGCGAGCCGGCGAGGACGAGCGAGCCGACCTTGTGCGGGAAGCGGCAGGCCAGCATCGCGCCGAGCCAGCCGCCCTGGCAGAGGCCGACCAGGTGCACGACGCCGCCGAGATCGTCGATCGCGGCGTTGAGCTCGGCCAGATAGGTGTCGATGCTGAAATAGCGCATCTCCTGCGTCGCCGGCTTCCAGTCGGTGACGAGGACGTGGTCGAGGCCGTTCGCCAGCAGCGTCTCGACGAGGCTCTGGCCCTTGTCGTAGTCGGCGATGGTGGCGCCGTGCCCGGCATAGGGGGCGTCGACGAGGACGGGAATGCCTCCCGCAGCCGCGCTGCCGAATTCGCGCAGGCGCATCGTCGGCAGGTCGAGACGCACCACATTGGTCGTCGCCCAGCCCGGCGGCGGCGGGCGGGTGATCTTCACCGCCTCGGAGAGGAAATCGAGGTTGCGCTCGGTCAGGCGCAGGGCGGCGTCGACGGGCCAGAACCAGGGCAGGCTGAGCTCGTCGGATTTCGGCGCCGGCGGGCGGGAGGTCCTTGTCGCGGTCCGGCTGGCGGCCATGGTCGAAGCACCCGCATTGTCGATCGGCTCCCGGAAGGTAGACAGCCGCTCCGGCCGAGACAACCGCGGCGGCCTTGCGCCAGGTCAATGCCGCCCGCCGGTTGCGGGCCGTGTCAGGTAAAGATCACCTTCCGGAAGCGGGCGAGCGCGAAGGCGAAATAGGCCGCGCCGATCGCGACGACCTTGGCGATCTCGGGCCAGACCACGTCGAGGCCGGCGCCGCGATAGAGCACGCCCTGGGAGAAGGCGACGAAATGCGGCGTCGGGCTCAGGGTCCTCATCGTCCATTGCAGCCAGAGCGGCATGCTCTCCATCGGCGTCGTCGCCCCCGACAGCAGCTGCGTGACGACGAAGACCGGAATGGCGAGCAGCCCGAACTGCCCCATCGTCGTCGCCAGCGTGCCGAGCAGGATGCCGAGCGCCGCGACGCAGAAGGCATAGACCGCCGTCCCCGTTACGAAGAGCAGGAGCGAGCCGGCGATCGGAACGCCCAGCGCCCATTCGACGACCAGGACGAGCGAGGCGACCGCGGCGACCAGGATGACGAGGGTGTTCGCCACCATCTTGGCGAGCATGATCTCGACCGGCGTGACCGGCATGACGAGGAGATGCTCGACCGTGCCCTGCTCGCGCTCGCGGATCAGCGCCGCGCCGGTCAGCACGATCGTCAGCAGCGTGACGTTGTTGAGGATCTGCATGACCGAGCTGAACCAGCCCGAGTCGAGGTTGGGATTGAAGCGCGCCCGCACGACCAGATTGACCGGCAGCGAGGCCGACGTCTCGCGCCCGGCACGACGGTTCGCGAGCTCCTGCGCTATGATCTGCTGGACATAGACCGAGCCGTTGCCGGCCTGGGTCATCGCGGTGGCGTCGATGTTGAGCTGCAGCGACGCCTGCCGCCCGGCCTGCAGGTCCGCCTGGAAGCCCGGCGGGATCTCGAGCACGAAGACGAGGCGGCCGGCATTCATCTCGGCGTCGATCTCGGTCGCGGCGATGCGCTTCGAGGTCTTGAAGAGCGGCGGACCGAAGGCGCCGAGCAGGGTGCGAGAGAATTCCGACTGGTCCTCGTCGACGATGCCGATGGTGAGGTCGCGCGCCTCGAGCTTGACGCCGGTCGCCACCGTGTAGACCGCGATGCTGAAGGCGTAGACCACGAGCACCAGCATGACCGGATCGGCGCGGATGCTGCGCAGCTCCTTGACGACGAGGCGCAGGATGTTCTGAAGGCGGACGACGAGCGCGGCCATGTCAGGCTTCCTGCTTGCGCAGCGCCAGCTGCGCGACCACGAGGAAGAGCAGGAAGAAGCCGCCGAGCGCCAGCAGGTTCGGCCAGAGCTCGGACGCTCCCAGCCCCTTGGTGAAGACACCGACGCTGACCGGCTGATACCAGGCCGGCGGCAGACTCATGCCGATGATCCGGCCCCCGCCCGAAAGCGAGGCGACCGGCACCATCAGGCCGGAGAAGTTGACCGCCGGGATGATCGACAGGATCGCCGTGGCGAAGACGGCCGACACCTGCGTGCGCGTGAAGCTGGAAACGAGCTGGCCGAAACCGGTCGTCGCGGAGACGTAGAGCAGGGTCGCCAGCGCCAGAACCCAGGCCGAGCCCTTGACCGGAACCGCGAAGACGACCAGCGCGATCAGGACCAGCGTCGCGAAGCTGCCCATCGCCACGGCGATGTAGGGCAGCTGCTTGCCGAACAGGAACTCGAAGCGGCTGATCGGCGTCGAACGGAAATTGGCGATCGAACCCGTCTCCTTCTCGCGCACGACCCCGATCGCCGACATGATCGCCGGAATGACGATCAGCATCAGCATGATCACGCTCGGCACCATGGCGTTGGCGCTCTTGAACGCCTGGTTGTAGCGGAACCGGGTCTCGATGGTCACGGCCGTCGGGGCATGGCTCGACGGGGCGCTGGCCGCGGCGAAGCCCTGCGCATATTGCGTCGCGAGGCCGGTGACGTAGCCGCGCGTCGTCTCGGCGCGGAACGGCATGGCGCCGTCGAGCCAGACCGAGAGCTCGGGTGCGCGCGCACTCTGCAGATCGCGCCCGAAGGATGGCGGGATCTCGAGCGCGAGCTGGAGTTCCCCGCTCCTGAGCCGCTGGTCCAGCTCTGCCGCCGAGCGGATCGGCGCCTGCTCGTCGAAATAGCGGGAGCTGGAGAAGGCCTCGACGAGTTGCCGGCTTTCCATCGACCTGTCCTGGTCGAAGACGGCGAATTTCAGCTTCTCGACGTCGAAGGAGATGCCGAAGCCGAAGGCCAGCATCAGGATCAGCGGCCCCAGGAAGGCGAAGCTCAGCCGGATCGGATCGCGCAGCAGCTCCATGGTCTCGCGACGGGCGCAGGCCCAGAGCCGGCGCGGATCGAAGCGGCGGGCCGGCGGCGCCGGCCGGGCCGCTGGGGCGGGCGCCGCAGCCGTCTCCCCCGGAGTGCCGTCGAGGCCGGCCGCCTCCCTGAGATAGGCGATGAAGGCCTGCTCGAGCGTCTCGACGCCGCGTTCCCGCACCAGATCCTGCGGCGTGCCGACGGCGAGCACCTTGCCGGCATGCATGAAGGAGATGCGATCGCAGCGCTCCGCCTCGTTCATGAAATGGGTCGACAGGAAAATGGTGACGCCGTCGTCGCGCGAGAGATCGATCAGCGTGCGCCAGAAGCCGTCCCGGGCGATCGGATCGACGCCCGAGGTCGGCTCGTCGAGGATCAGCATGGCCGGCCTGTGCAGGACGGCGACGGCCAGCTGCAGGCGCTGGCGGATGCCGAGCGGCAAGCCGTCGGGCCGCTCGTCGGCGACCTCCTTCAGGTCGAAGCGAACCAGAAGTTCGGCGATCCGGCCCGGAATCTCGGCTGGCGGCAGATGATAGAGCTCGGCATGCAGAACGAGGTTCTGGCGGACCGTGAGCTCGCTGTAGAGCGAGAAGGCCTGCGACATGTAGCCGACATTGCGACGCGTCTCCATGTCGTCGGCAGCGAGCGGCTCGCCGAACAGCTTCGCCGTGCCCTCACTGGCCGGGAGCAGGCCGGTCAGCATCTTCATCGTGGTCGACTTGCCGCAGCCATTCGACCCGAGGAAGCCGAAGATCTCGCCGCGCCCGATGCGGAAGCTGACATGATCGACGGCGACGAAATCGCCGAAGCGCCGCGTCAGCCCCTCGGCCTCGATCGCGGGGGCCGCATCCTCGCTCACCGTCCGCGGGCGCGGCACGACCTCGCGATGCTGCGCGCGCTCCGCCTCGGGAAGCAGCGCGACGAAGGCGGCCTCCAGCGTGGGCTGCCCGGCCTTCTCGCGCAGCTCGGCGGGCGTGCCGGTGGCGATCGCCTTGCCTGCGTCCATCGCCACGAGCCAGTCGAACCGGTCCGCCTCCTCCATATAGGCGGTCGCGACGATCACGCTCATGCCGGGCCGGCGGGCGCGGATCGTGTCGATCAGATCCCAGAACTGGCCGCGCGAGAGCGGGTCGACGCCCGTGGTCGGCTCGTCGAGGACGAGCAGGTCGGGATCGTGGATGAGCGCGCAGCAGAGGCTGAGCTTCTGCTTCATGCCGCCCGAGAGCTTGGCCGCGGGCCGGCCCTCGAAGGGATCGAGCCCGGTCGCCCTGAGCAGTTCGTCGATGCGCAGCCTGCGCTCGGCGGCGCCCTGACCGAAGAGCCTGGCATGGAAGTCGAGATTCTCGAAGACCGAGAGCGTCGGATAGAGATTCCGCCCCAGACCCTGGGGCATGTAGGCGATGCGCCCGCGCCGCACCTCGCGTTCCGCCTTGACGCCCATGTCGCCGTCGAGCGCGCGGACCGTGCCGGCCTGGATCGCGCGCACCCCGGCTACGAGCGCCAGCAGCGTCGACTTGCCGACGCCATCCGGGCCGATCACCCCGATCATGCGCCCCGCGGGGATCTCGAGCGTCAGCCCGTCGAGCGCGAGCACGCGGCCGTAACGGTGCGTCACGCCCTCCAGGCGGGCAGCGGACGCAGCCTGCGTCATGGCAGTTTCACGGCCAGCGAGTCGGGCCATCTGGCGCTGGGCGAGGTGCGGACGAAACCGAGGCCGCGCACGCCGGTCTTCACCTGCCGATGGTATCGGGCGAGCAGGTCGCGATCGAGCTGGAGCTTGGCGCGGAAGACCAGCTTCTCGCGCTCGTCGGCGGTCTCGACGGATTTCGGCGTGAACTGGGCGTCGGCCGCGACGAAGCTGATCGTCGCCGGGATCACGTATTGCGGCACGGGATCGAGGATGATGCGCGCCTCGTCGCCCAGCGCCAGCTGGCCGGCCTGCGCGGCCGGCAGATAGATCGTCATGTAGACGTCCGACAGGTCGAGGATCGTGACGACGCGCGTGCCGGCGGAGACCACCTCGCCCGTCCTGGCGAGCTGGTACTGGACACGCCCGCTGCGCGGCGCGACGAGCACGAGATCGACCAGGATCGCCTTGATCTGCTCGGCATCGGCCTCGGAGGCATGGATGGCGAACTCCGCCTGATCGCGCTGCGCCTGGGCGGCCCGCAAGGCCGCGTCGGCCGCATCGGCCTTGGCCGAGCGCTGGTCGAAGACCTGCTTGCTGAGATAGCCCTTCTCGACCAGCTCCCTGCCGCGCTCGGTGTCGGTCCTGGCCAGGATCTGGTCGCTCTTGCGCTGGGCGATCAGCGCCTCGGCCTCGGCCAGGGCCTGGCGGGCGCGCAGGACCTGCGCCTGCGCGGCCCGCAATTGCGCTTCGTATTCCGGCGACGAGATGCGGGCGATCACCTGGCCGGCCGTGACCTCGTCGCCTTCCTTGACCGTGACCTCCGCCAGCCGGCCGGCATATTTGGAGGAGACGTCGATCTGGGTCGCTTCGATGCGGCCATTCGTCTTGACGATTCCCTCCGGCATGCTGTCGCCGCGCAGCCGCTCGATCAGCGCCTTGATGCGCGACTGCGCCTGTGCCGCCGGCGGCGACAGGGCAAGCGCGGCGAGAAGGACTGCGGCGACGGCGCGGATGCGCGACATGTGCATCTCCTGCGGGACCGGGCCGGCCTGACCGACCCACCACCGTCCTAGCATGCGGGCAGCGGCCGGCAACGGCCGGCGTCGAATTGCCGCCCGTCGCGACACGTCAGCGCCTGGCGATCTCGATGTCGGGGATGGTCGGCGTGGTCGCGCCCCGCTCGCCCTCGACGAGCGGCGGCGACGGATTCCGCGAGATCCGAAGCGCGATGTAGATGGCGACGCCGAGCGACAGCCCGACGAGGTAGACCAGCATGCCCTGCGGGCCCATGAGCTGCATCAGCAGGGTCGCGGCCAGGGGCCCGATGGCGGAGCCGGTGCCCCAGAGGAACAGCAGCCGGGCCGACAGCCCGACGGCGTGGTCGCGCCCCATGCGGAAATAGGCATGCGTCACCGCGACCGTGTAGAGCGGAATGCTGCAGCCTCCGATCAGCGCGAACAGGACGAAGAGCCCGACCCTGCCATGGCTGGCGTCGAGCTGCAGGAGCACGGCGAGCCCGGCCGAGGCCAGCGTGACGATGCTGGTGGCGACGAGCATGATCAGGCGGCTGGCGACGCGGTCGGCGAGCAGGCTCATCGGCCATTGCAGCAGCAGGGCGCCGATCTGGATGCTCGCCGTGAGCAGGATGGTGGCCCGCTGATCGAGGCCGGAAAGGATGCCGTAAGCGGGCGCCACATTGGTCAGCGGTCCGCCGATCAGCCCGACATAGAGACAGCCGACGACGGCGGCCGGCGCCTGCAGCCACAGCGTCCGCAGCCCGACCGAGACGACTTCGCTCGTCTCGGGGCCGCCGGCGCGCGTCAGCGCGACCGGGATCAGCGCGATGGAGAAGGCCATGCTGGCGAAGAGGAAGACGTCGTGCGACTGAATCGCGACGTAGCCGACGCCGATCTGCGAGCCGATCAGCGCGATGCGGTTGAGGATCTGATAGATGCCGAAGATGCGGCCGCGCTGGGCCCGGTCGGCCTGCCCGCTGATCCAGCTTTCGATGCAGATGCCGTGGCCGGCCGCCGCCAGGCCCATCACCAGCCGCGATGTTCCCCACCACGCCTCCGGCAGCAGTGGAAAGCTCAGGGTCGAGACGGCCTGAAGCGCGGCGAACACGGCGAAGCCGCGGATATGCCCGACCCGACGGACGAGGAAGGGGTTGGCGAAGCAGCCGAGCAGGAAGCCGAGCGAATAGGACGAGGCGACGAGACCGATCAGCAGCGGCGGCTGGCTCGCCAGCGCCATCTGCAACGGCACGACCGTGTTCACGATCGTGCCGGCGACCTGCAGGACCAAGGCGCCCGCAACGATCGCTCCGAGCGCGGCGACGGACCCGCCATGGGCCTTCGCCGTCACGGGGTCGTCATGTCCCAAGATCCCTCCCCGCGAGGCTCGAAATGTGGTGGGAGACGGGTTCGCGATCAGTCCGCCCGCGCCTGACCGGGTCCCGCCTCTAGAGCCCGTTCCGATCAGCTCGCACCGCAAGCTGATCGGTAAAACGGTCTCCAAGCGAAAAGTGAGACACGGATTCACCGATCAGATGAGTCAATCTGATCGGATCCGGCTCTAGCAGTTCGCCCAGGCTCGGGAAAGGGCGACGCACCCGAGGCGGCCGGGACCGAACGGATCGCCCCTCCGGAGCCCGGCCTCGCGGCGGTTTGCAACCTGGAACTTGCGGGACCATTATTTGTTGAATGCTCGGGGCTGTCGCCGGCAGCTCCGACTGTCTCAGGACGGCTGCCATGATCGAAAGAGACGGCGAGGTATTCCGCTTATTCTCCGAGGATTACCGAAGCTATTCGCAAGAGGAGATGAGCCTTCAGGAATACCTGCTGGCTTGCCGCGAAGACAAATCCATGTATGCCTCGGCCGCCGAACGAATGGTCGATGCGATCGGCGCACCGAAGCTGCTCGACACGAGCCGCGACGAACGCCTGGGCCGGATCTTCGGCAACAGGACGATCAAGATCTACCCGTCCTTCGCCGACTTCTTCGGCATGGAGGACACGATCGAGCGGATCGCCGGCTATTTCCGCTATGCCTCGCAGGGCCTGGAGGAACGCAAACAGATCCTCTACCTCCTCGGCCCCGTCGGCGGTGGCAAATCCTCCCTCGCCGAGCGGCTCAAGAAGCTGATGGAGGAGCGGCCGTTCTACACGCTCAAGGCCGGCGACCGGATCAGCCCGGTCTTCGAATCGCCGCTGGGCCTGTTCCGGCCCGACCGCATGGGCGATCTCTTCGAGGACAAGTACGGGATCGCGCGGCGGCGCCTGACCGGCCTGATCTCGCCATGGGCGGCGAAGCGGCTCGACGAACTGGCCGGCGACATCTCCAAGTTCAGCGTCGTCAAGCTGATGCCCTCGCGATTGCGCCAGATCGGCATCGCGAAGACCGAGCCTGGCGACGAGAACAATCAGGATGTCTCGGCGCTGGTCGGCAAGGTCGACATCCGCCAGCTCGAGAACTTCAGCCAGTCGGACCCCGACGCCTATTCCTACAGCGGCGGGCTGAACCGGACGACGCAGGGCCTGCTCGAATTCGTCGAGATGTTCAAGGCGCCGATCAAGGTGCTGCACCCCCTGCTGACCGCGACGCAGGAGGGCAGCTACAACGGCACCGAGAATTTCGGGGCCTTCCCCTATCAGGGCATCGTGCTGGCCCACTCCAACGAGTCGGAGTGGCTCCAGTTCAAGAACAACAAGAACAACGAGGCGTTCCTCGACCGCATCCTGGTGGTCAAGGTGCCCTATTGCCTGCGCGTGACCGAGGAGCGGCAGATCTACGAGAAGCTGCTGCGCGAGAGCGAGCTGGCCGACAGCCCCTGCGCGCCCGAAGTGCTCGACATCCTCAGCCGGTTTTCGGTCTCGACCCGGCTGACCGAGTTCGAGAACTCGCCGCTCTACACCAAGATGCGCGTCTATGACGGCGAGAACCTGAAGGAGCTGGAGCCGCGTGCGAAGGCGATCCAGGAATATCGCGACGCCGCCGGTGTGGATGAGGGCATGACCGGCGTCAGCACGCGCTTCGCCTTCAAGATCCTCTCGCAGACCTTCAACTACGACACCGAGGAACTGGCCGCCGACCCCGTGCATCTGATGTACGTCCTGGAAGGGGCGATCAAGCGCGAGCAGTTCCCGAAGGAGACGGAAGCGGCCTATCTCGACTTCATCAAGTCGGAACTGGCGACCCGCTACGCCGAGTTCATCGGGCATGAGATCCAGAAGGCCTATCTGGAATCCTATGGCGAATACGGCCAGAACCTGTTCGACCGCTACATCGCCTATGCCGACGCCTGGGTCGAGGACCAGGACTACAAGGACCCCGACACCGGCCAGATCCTCAACCGGCAGATCCTCGACAATGAACTGTCCCAGATCGAAAAGCCGGCGGGCATCGCCAACCCGAAGGATTTCCGCAACGAGGTGGTGAAGTTCACCTTGCGGGCGCGCGCAAGGAACGGCGGCCGCAACCCGTCCTGGACCAGCTACGAGAAGCTGCGCGAAGTCATCGAGAAGCGGATGTTCGGGCAGGTCGAGGATCTGCTTCCCGTCATCAGTTTCGGCTCGAAGCAGGACAGCGTGACCGAGAAGCGGCACCAGGGCTTCGTGCAGCGCATGGTCGAGCGCGGCTATACCGAGCGCCAGGTGCGGCGCCTGGTGGACTGGTACATGCGCGTGAACAAGGCGGGCTGAACGCGGCCCGGGCGAGCCATGCCAATCTTCATCGATCGCCGGCTGAACCCGAAGGACAAGAGCCTGGGCAATCGCCAGCGCTTCCTGCGCCGCGTGCGCGCCGAGCTGAAGCGCAGCGTCCAGGACCAGATCAGGGCCGGAAAGATCGCCGAGGCAGATGGCGAGCATGCCGTCTCGCTGCCATCGAGGGGCACCGACGAGCCGAGCTTCCGCGAGGCGAAGGACAGCGGGCGGCGCCAATACGTCATGCCCGGGAACAAGCACTTCGCACCGGGCGACCGTATCGCGAAGCCCGGCCAGGGCGGCGGCTCGGGATCGTCGCCCGGGTTGCAGCCGTCCGAGGACGACTTCCGGTTCGTGCTGTCGCGCGAAGAAGTGCTCGACCTGTTCTTCGAGGACCTCGAGCTTCCGGACCTGGTCAAGCTCAACCTCAGGGAAATCGTCGCCTTCAAGCCGCGGCGGGCGGGATATTCGGCGAGCGGATCGCCGACCAACATCAGCATCGCGCGCACCATGCGCAACAGCCATGGCCGCCGCATCGCCCTCAGGCGGCCGAGGCGCGAGGAGGTCGAGGCGATCCTGCGCGAACTCGCCGAGCTCGAAGCCGCGGGGGCGGAGGCGGCGAACGGCCAGCGCATCACCGCCCTGCGCGCGGAGCTCGACCGGCTGGAGCGACGGCGCCGGGTGATCGGTTTCGTCGACCCGGTCGATATCCGCTTCAACCGCTTCGAGGCCCAGCCCCAGCCGAACGCGAACGCCGTGATGTTCTGCCTCATGGACGTTTCAGGCTCGATGGGCGAGCGCGAGAAGGATCTCGCCAAGCGCTTCTTCGTCCTGCTCCACCTGTTCCTGAAGCGACGCTACGAACGCACGGAGATCGTCTTCATCCGCCACACCCACACGGCGCAGGAGGTGGACGAGGACACCTTCTTCTACAGCACGCAGAGCGGAGGGACCGTCGTCTCGACGGCGCTGGAGGAGATGCAGCGCGTCATCGCGCAGCGCTATCCCAGCCGCGAATGGAACATCTACGCCGCCCAGGCCTCGGACGGCGACAATCTCGCCAGCGATTCCGAACGCTGCCTCGGCCTGATGGACAACGAGATCATGCGCCTGTGCCAGTATTTCGCCTATGTCGAGATCATCGACGAGCGCGAGAGCGAGATCTTCGGCTCAACCGACAATGGCACATCGCTCTGGCGGGCCTATCTCGCCGTCAAGGACAGGTGGCCGAATTTCGACATGAGCCGCATCGCCAGGGCCTCCGACATCTACCCGGTCTTCCGCCAGCTCTTTACCAGGCAGCCGGCAAAGCAGCGCAACTGAGGGAACGCGGATGACCAAGCCTGCGCCCGGGTCCGGCCTGATGTTCTCCGGTTCGGACTGGAACTTCCGGACGCTGTCGCATGCCTACGACGTGATCGAGGCGGTCGCGAAGGAAGAACTCCAGCTCGACGTCTATCCGGTGCAGCTGGAGGTCATTTCATCGGAGCAGATGCTCGACGCCTATTCATCGATCGGCATGCCGCTGATGTATCGCCACTGGTCGTTCGGCAAGCACTTCCTCCATCACGAGCTGCTCTACCGCAAGGGCGGCCGCGGACTCGCCTACGAGCTGGTGATCAATTCCAATCCCTGCATCGTCTACCTGATGGAAGAGAACACCATGGCGCTGCAGGCCCTGGTGACCGCGCATGCGGCGTTCGGGCACAATCATTTCTTCAAGAACAACTATCTGTTCCAGCAATGGACGGATGCCGGCGCGATCCTGGGCTATCTCGACTTCGCCAAGAGCTACATCGCCCGGTGCGAGGAGAGGCACGGCGTCGCCGCGGTGGAGGCCGTCCTCGATGCGGCCCATGCCCTGATGGACCAGGGCGTCTTCCGCTACCGGCGTCCGCCGAAGCTCTCCTCCGACCGGCAGCGCGACGGGCTCCGCGAGCGGCTGGACTATGAAGAGCGATCCTACAACGATCTCTGGCGCACGGTTCCGCGGCCGACGGATGGCGGCAAGGCCGACGAGGCCGAGGACATGATCGCGGAGCGGAAGCGGGCGCTGAACCTGCCCGAGGAGAACCTGCTCTATTTCCTCGAGAAGAACAGCCTGATCCTCGAGCCCTGGCAGCGCGAGATCCTGAGGATCGTCCGGGTCATCGCGCAGTATTTCTACCCCCAGAGGCAGACGCAGGTGATGAACGAAGGCTGCGCGACCTTCGTCCACTACACGGTGATGAATGCGCTGTTCGACCAGGGCCGGATCAGCGAAGGCGCCATGCTGGAGATCCTGCGCAACCACGCGAACGTCGTCTTCCAGCCCGCCTTCGACGATCCCCGCTTTTCGGGGATCAACCCCTATGCGCTGGGCCTGGACATGATGCAGGACATCAAGCGCATCGCGACCGAGCCCACCGCCGAGGATCGCGACTGGTTTCCCGAGATCGCGGGAAAGGGCGACTGGCGCGGCATCCTGCTCGACGCCTGGGCCAATCACCGCGACGAATCCTTCATACGCCAGCATCTCAGCCCGGCCCTGATCCGGAAATGGCGGCTGTTCCTGCTCTCAGATGCGGCGAGCGATTCGTTCTACAGCGTGGCCTCGATCCACAACGAACGCGGCTACGAGCAGATCCGGGCCGCCATGGCCCAGAAATACGATATCGGCGCGAGCCATGCCGACATCCAGATCGTGGATGTCGACCTTCTCGGCCAGCGGCATCTGCGGCTGCAGCACAAGGTCAATGACGGCATCGCGCTGGAGACCGCCAGCTGCGACGCGACGCTGCGCCATGTCCAAGCGCTCTGGGGCTATGAGGTCAGCCTGCAGGGCGTCGACGCGCAGACGGGAGCCACGCTCTACGAGCGCTCCAGCCGCCAGCTCGCGGAGCAGTGACAGCGCCTCCGCCGCCGTCCGAACCCCTCTCGCCATGTCTCAAAGACCTGCCGCGAGCTCGCGGAGGGCGCTGTCGAGGAGGGCGCGGAGATGGGGCGCGAAGGAGCGCCAGACCGTCAGGTGAAAGCGGTCCCCTGCCTCGCGGGTCAGAACGACCTGGACGGTATCGAAGAGCGTGCGGGCCCCGGAGCCGACCGCGAGCTTCGCCAGATCGCGCGGGCAGCCGGTGGCGAGCAGGTCGAGGACCGCGGGGCCCTCGAGCGCGAAGGTGATCTCGCGATCGGAGATGTCGACGGCGCTGAGCGGCAACCGCGCCGCGAGCGCGGCGAGGGACGCGGCGAGCTCGGCCGCCTCCGCCTCCGGCGCCTCGACGAGCCACTCGTCGGGGCCGAGGCAAAGGGCGGTGCGGAGGCCGGCAGCCGTGCGGGCGCCGATCCCGGCCGGCAGGTCGAGACCGAGGCCGGCGCCGGCGGCGGCCGGATCGGCCGTGCGCAGCGAGATCCGGGTGGCCGGCGGCAGCTCGGCGATCGTCGCCGGGCCGGACACGGCGGTCGTGACGGTCATGGCGTGTCCTCGCCGGCACGAAGGCGGGTGCCTTCGGGATCGTAGAAGGCGGCGCTTGCGACCAAGCGGACCGGGATCGTCCGGTCCGGCATCGGGACGTGCAGCACCTGCCCGTCGCGGGCGCGGCCATCGGCGACGACCGCCATGGCGATCGAGCGGCCGAGCGTCTCGCTCCAATAGGCGGAGGTGACGTGGCCGAGCATGGTCATCGGCTTCGGCTCGTTCGGATCGGCGACGATCTGGGCGCCCTCCTGCAGCACGAGGCTGGGATCGTCGGTCAGCAGGCCGACGAGCTGCTTGCGGCCCTTCATCAGCATGTCGGGCCGCGACAGCGAACGCTTGCCGACGAAATCGGCCTTGGCCTTGCCGATGGTCCAGGCGAGGCCGGCATCGTCCGGGGTCAGCGTGCCGTCGGTGTCCTGGCCGACGACGACGTAGCCCTTTTCGGCGCGCATGACATGCATGGCCTCGGTGCCGTAGGGAGTGATGCCATAGGGCCGGCCGGCCGTCATGAGCGTCTCCCACAGGGCGAGGCCGTGGCGGGCGGGGACATTGACCTCGAAGCCGAGCTCACCGGTGAAGGAAACCCGGAACAGCCGGGCCGGGAAGCCGGCGACCCGGCATTCGGCAACGGACATATGCGGAAAGGCCGCCTCGGAGATGTCGAGGCCTTCGACCAGGGGCGCGAGCAGCCTGCGCGCGTTCGGGCCCTGCAGGGCGACGACCGCCCATTGCTCGGTGGTGGAGGTGAGCCAGACCCTGAGCTCGGGCCATTCGGTCTGGAGATAGTCCTCCATCATGGCGAGGACGCGCGCGGCGCCGCCGGTGGTGGTGGTGAGGTGGAAGCGGTCCTGCGCCAGGCGGCCGACGACGCCGTCGTCGCGGATGAAGCCGTCCTCGCCGAGCAGCAGACCATAACGGCAGCGCCCGATGCCGAGCTTCGCCCAGGAATTGGTGTACATGCGCTCGAGGAAGGTGACCGCATCCGGCCCGACGACCTCGATCTTGCCGAGCGTCGAGGCGTCGAAGATGCCGAGCGAGGCGCGGGTCGCGCGGCACTCGCGGGCGACGGCGGCGTGCATGTCCTCGCCGCCTTTCGGGAAATACCAGGCACGGCGCCAGAGGGCGACCGGCTCGAAGACGGCGCCGTGCGCCTCGGCCCAGGGGTCGGCCGGCGTCTTGCGCGTGGCCTCGAAGGTCGCGCCCTGATGGTATCCGGCGAAGGTGCCGAAGCTGGTCGGCGTGTAGGGCGGGCGGAAGGTGGTGAGGCCGACCTGCGGCGGCGGCTTGCCGAGGGCGGCGGCGGCGATCACCAGGCCGTTGGCGTTCGACATCTTGCCCTGGTCGGTCGCCATGCCGTTGGTGGTGTAGCGCTTGACGTGCTCGATCGAGCGCATGCCCTCGCGGACCGCGAGGCGGATGTCCTTGGCGGTGACGTCGTTCTGAAAATCGACGAACGCCTTGGCGCCCGCCGGGTCGCGGTCGCTCGCCAGTTCCGCGAGCGCGATGCCCGAGCCGGGGCGGTCGGCGGCAATGGCGTAGCTGCGCCGCACCGCATCCCGGCCGGCGGCGCGAGCGGC
>NZ_FYAS01000046.1 GCF_900185715.1 Allobosea sp. CS1GBMeth4 | reverse complement strand
GCCGCGGCCGCGCGCCGAGCCCGAGGTGCCGGCCGCCGCCCGCGCCTATGCCGCGACGACGACGACCGCGCAGATCGCGCCGCCGCCGCGCCCGCTCAGCGGCAGCGCCCAGGCGCTCGCCCTCTCGAACATGCGCCCGGTCGCCGCGACCACCACGCCCTCCGCCATGCGCTGGTCGATCGGTGCCCCGCCCGCCGAGGGCAAGGTCCTGCGTCCGCCGGCGAATGTCGACGTCACCTCCTCGATCGCCAAGGTGGCCGAGCCGCCGGCGCAGAGCGGGCCCAAGGCCGAGGCCAGGAAGATCGAGGCCCGCCTGCCCGAGCCGGCGCCGCTGCCGGTCAAGGTGGCGCAGGCCGCCGCCAGGGCGCCCGAGAGCAAGCCGGCCGAGAAGGTCGCGATCGCCTCGAAATGGGTGATCCAGCTCGGCGCCACCGACGACGAGGCCAAGGCCCGGGACATCCTCGCCCGCGCCCGCGCCAAGGCCGCCGGACCGCTCGCCGACGCCTCGCCCTTCACCGAGAAGGTCGAGAAGGGCGGCGCCACCCTGTTCCGCGCCCGCTTCGCCGGCTTCGAGGAGTCCAAGGACGCCGAGAAGGCCTGCGCCCAGCTCAAGCGCGGCGGCTTCTCCTGCTTCGCCACCCGCGGCTGACCGATCGGGAAAGGAGATCAACCATGCTTTTTCAGCAAGGTATCCTTGGCCTGGTTGACGCGGGCGGCAAGCCCGCTGGTTCCGCCGGCATCTGGGTGGATGCGCTTCATCAGACCCCTGTGGGCCTCCCGGACCGCCTCCGGTCCCGCCCCCGGCTGAAGCCCCAGGATCTCGTAGGCCTCCTCGTCCGACATCGCGCCCGCGCGCGCCGCGCCGCGCTGCCCCGCGTCGCCGTGACGATCAGCGTCTTCACGCCAGCCGGGCGTCCGGCGGTCGAGATAAGCCTCTAGCAGCCGCGCCCCGTCAGGATCGCCGGCGAGGCATTCGCGCAGCAGCGCGCCGAGCTCGGCCGGCGTCAGCTCGTCGAGATCGCGGCCGGCGAAGGAGCCGGCCCTGACCCTGCCCCGGATGCCGCCGCTGTCATGGTCGAGCTCCATCTCGAGCAGGGCGGAGGCGACCATGGAACGGCCTGCCGAGCCGGCGCCGCCCCAATCCCGCGCCCATTCCGGCATTCTGAGGCCGCCCGGACCATAGGCGCTCCAGCCGAGCAGCCAGGCGCCGAGCCCGCCGAGGAAGATCGCCATGTCGAGCCGGCCGCGCATCGTCAGCAGCGCCGCGACGCCGAGCGCGGCCACGCCGCCCGCCACCTTGCCGAGCCTGACCAGTTTCTTCGGGTCGACCCCGGCGAAGAGCTTGGCCAGCCACCAGATCAGGATCAGCGTCGCGATGCCGTAGAGCAGCGTCACGGCTTGCGGCCCTCCATCGCGGTGAGCAGCCCCTGCGCCGCCACGCTCTGGCCGGCGAGCTTCAGCAGCGCCTCGCGTCCCCCGCTGGCATAGGCGGCGGCCCCGCGCAGGAGGTCGAGCAGGGAGTTCGGCGCCCTGGCGTCGAAGCGGGCATGGGCGCCGCCGGTCAGGCGCGCGATTTCGGCGAAGGCCCTGCCGGCGTCCGGATCCGCGCCTTCCTGGAAGACGAAGCCCTTGACGCCGCGCAGGCCGAGCTCGCCGGCGAGCGCGCAGAGCCGGTCGACATCCTCCTCCATCGCGTCGCCGACAAAGACGAAGGCGCGGATCGGCACGCGCCGCTCCTCGTCGCGGACATGCCTGAGCACGCGGGCGATCTGCGTCTGCCCGCCGCGGCAGTCGATCCGGTTCATCAGCCCGGTCAGGCGCTGCGGCTCGCCGAGCCAGCCGGAGGCGCGGCATTCGTCGAAGCCGCGGAAATAGACGAGCTGGACAGCGAGCCCGCCGGTCTTCGCCGCGACCTCGAACATCTGGCCCTGCAGCGCGCAGGCGAGATCCCAGGTCGGCTGCCGGCTCATCGTTGCGTCGAGCGCGAAGACCAGCCGCCCCGCCTGCCCGGTCGCCAGCGGGGCGAGCTGCCTGGCTGCGGTGAGGAAGCGGTCGATCTCGCCGGGTTTCGAGCGCGCAGCGCCGTCGGCCGGGCGCGTCTCGCCCGCCTTGCCCACCGCCTTGCCGTCTTCGCGCGTCATGCCGTCCGCCGGGATTCGCCCATCCCGAAGATATTGGCCGCGCCGCCGGCATTTGCTACCCGTCCAGCGGGTCGGAGGAACGCTATGTCACAGGTCGCGGTGTTCGAGACGGTCGAGGCGATGCGCGAGGCCGTCGCCGCCTGGCACGCCGCCGGCGACAAGGTCGCGCTGGTCCCGACCATGGGCGCGCTGCACGAGGGCCACATCGCGCTGGTGACCGAGGCGCAGAAGCACGCCCGCCGCGTCATCGTCTCGATCTTCGTCAATCCGACCCAGTTCGCCCCGCATGAGGACTTCAAGAAGTACCCGCGCACCTTCGACAGCGATCGCGCCCAGCTCGCGGCGGCCGATGCCGACGCGATCTACTTCCCCGCCGTCGAGGAGATGTATCCGCCGGGCTTCGCCAGCCGCGTGCTGCTGCTCGGCCCGGCCGCGGTCGGCCTGGAGGACCGCTTCCGACCGACGCATTTTGAAGGCGTGGCAACGGTTTGCTGCAAGCTCTTCACCCAGAGCAAGGCCGATCTCGCCGTCTTCGGCGAGAAGGACTACCAGCAGCTCAAGGTGGTGACGCGCATGGCCCGCGACCTCGACCTCGGCATCGAGATCGTGCCGCTGGCGACCTTCCGCGAGCCTGACGGCCTCGCCATGTCCTCGCGCAACCGCTACCTCTCGGCGCAGGAACGCGCCCTGGCGCCGACGCTGCACAAGGTCATGCAGGCCCTCGCCGCCCGCATCCGCAATGACGACCCGCTGTTCCACGCGGTGGCCGACGCGCAGACCGAGATCATCACCTCAGGCTTCGAGCTCGACTATCTCGAGGCCCGCCATGCCGACACGCTGGCGCCGGTGACCTCGCGCGCCGATGGCCCGATCAGGCTGCTGATCGCGGCACGGATCGGCGCGACGCGGCTGATCGACAATATTGTAGTGTGAGGTCGACGGCGACTGCACCAGTCCCGGCACTGTCATTTACGAACCGAGGCAGCCCCGCTATTATGGTCATATGGTCATAAGACGGAGGCCTATCGATGAAGAGCGTCACGGTCGTCGAGGCCAAGGCGCATTTCTCCGCTCTGCTGGCCGAGGTCGAGGCAGGCGCAGAGATCGCCGTGACCCGCCATGGCAAGGTCGTGGCACGGCTTGTTCCGGATCATCCGCGCACCGCGGCCGACGCGTTTCGCGACTTCTGGGCTGACGAGGACATCGACCTGCAGGCCCCGGAGGACGCGCCGGCCGAAGATGTCGCCGCGCTCGACGAATAGGTCGCAGCGGTGCTCTACCTGCTGGACACCAACATCCTCATCGCCGCCATGAAGGGCCACCCGGCAGTCCGCGACCGGCTGGAAACGCTGCCGCTCAACGATCTACGTCTGTCGGCGATCGTGCTCGGCGAACTGGAGTTCGGAGCGGAGAAGAGTGCTCATGGCGAGCGCAACCGCGCCCGTCTCGCCGCTTTGGCGCAACGGCTGCCCCTGGTCGGCATCGATGCGGCGACGACCCTCCATTATGCTCAGGTCAGAGCTCTTCTGGAGCGGCAAGGAACCCCTATCGGCGCCAACGACACTTGGATCGCAGCGCAGGCACTCGCCAGCAAGGCGACTTTGGTGACCGACAATGAGCGCGAATTCTCGCGCGTGCCCGACCTGCCGCTGGAAAACTGGCTGATGCGGGAATCGCCCTGAGCCAGCTTATAACAGCCCCAGTTCCGCCAGTTCCCGCCGCATCTGCTCCGGCATCACACCCAAATCCCCGCTGCGGCCGTCGATGTCGCGCGGCGCGTCCTTGTCCTGCAGATAGCGCCAGCCCTGGAACGGCCGGAACGGCCTCGGCTCGACCGGCACCACCACCGGTTCCATCACCAGATGGCAGCGGCCGATGCCCTCGCCGTCGGTGAAGGGCCGGATGTCGATCAGGCGCTGACGCGCCGAAAGCTGGCCCTTGATCACCCAGTAGAGCGAGCCGCCATTGACGATCTCCTCGATCCGCTTCGGCACCATGCGGGTGGTGTGAAGCTGCTCCGCCGGCTCGCCGCGGGCGCGGCGCTGCGCCTGCCGCTCGGCGATCCACTCTTCGAGATCGCTGATCGATTCGGCGCCGACGCAGAGCTTGAGGATATGGAGCGGCATGGCCGGCAACCTAATCCTCGCCGACGCGCCCCGCCAGAGCCCGCCGCCCTTCTCCACAAGCCGCCGGCGCCGGGGTGGCCGGTACGGACGCGGTCATGACGGCGCCGCGACCTCGGGCTACTAAGGCGGCCGACTGCAACGGAGGCACCACATGCGCGGACTGCAAGGCAAGGCCATTCTCGTCACCGGCTCCTCGGCCGGCATCGGCTATGCCATGGCCGAGCGCCTGATCGCCGAGGGCGCCAAGGTGCTGATCCACGGCCGCGAGCAAGGCGAGGTCGACACCGCCTGCCGCAGGCTCGGCCCTTCGACTCACGGCGCCGTCGGCGACCTCTCGGAGCCGGCGACCGCGCAGACCCTGGTCGACGCGACCTGCAAGGCCTTCGGCCGTATCGACGGGCTCGTCAACAATGCCGGCATCTACCCGCGCGGCGTGCTCGGCGAGACCACGGCGGCCTTCTTCGACCATATGTTCGCGATCAACACCCGCGCCCCCCTGCTCTGCGCCGAGGCGGCGATCCGCGCCTTCCGCCTGCAGAAATCCGGCGGCTCGATCGTCACCGTCGGCTCGATCAACGCCTGGTGCGGCAACTCGAACCTGACCGTCTATTCGATGTCGAAGGGCGCGCTGATGACGATGACGCGCAACCTCGCCAATTCGCTCGGGCGCGAGCGCATCCGGGTCAACCAGCTCAATGTCGGCTGGACCTTCACCGCCAATGAGGATCTGACCCAGCAGCGCGAGGGCAAGAAGCCGGGCTGGGAAAAGGAGGTGCCGCTCGAGCTGGCGCCCTTCGGCCAGATCATGCAGCCGGCCGAGGTCGCCACCCACACCGCCTTCTGGCTCTCGGAGGAGAGCGGTCCCGTCTCCGGCCAGATCTACGAGGTCGAGCAATACCCGCTGATCGGCCGCGGCCGCGCGGCGGATTGACCGCGAACCTCGGCGCGGGAGCGCAGCGATGCTGGCCGCCTTTTCGCCCTGGCTCGCCCGCTGGGACCTCGAACCCGCCGGCGAGCGGATCCGGACGCATGCCAGCCAGTTGCTGCCCGTGTGGCAGCGCGGCCGGCCCGCCATGCTGAAGCTGCCCGAGGTCGAGGACGAGCGGCGTGGCTACCTTCCGCTCGAATACTGGAACGGCGACGGCGCCGCCCGCCTCCTCGCCCGCAGCGACAACGGCGAGGCGATGCTGATCGAGCGCGCCACCGGCTCCCGCTCGCTCGCCGCCTTGGCCCGCAGCGGTGCGGCGGGCGACGACGAGGCGACCGCGATCCTCTGCGAGGCGGCTGCCGCCCTCCAGAAGCCGCGCGGACCGGCGCCTGCCGGCCTGATCCCGCTGGAGACCTGGTTCGGCGACCTGTTCCCGATGGCGCGGGAGCGCGGCGGCGTCCTCGCCCGCTCGGCGGCGGCGGCGGCCGAGTTGCTGGCGGCGCAGCGCGAGATCATGCCGCTCCACGCCGACCTGCATCATGACAACCTGCTCGATTTCGCGGGCCGGGGCTGGCTCGCCATCGATCCGAAATGCGTGATCGGCGACCGCGCCTTCGAATACACCATCCTGTTCTGCGATCCCGACCTCGCCGATCCGGAACCGCCGGTCGCGATCTTGCCGGGCCGCTTCGAGCGCCGGCTCGAAATCGTGCTGGCGAAGTCCGGACTGGAGCGTGAGCGCCTGCTGAAATGGATACTGGCCTGGTGCGGTCTCTCCGCCGCCTGGTTCCTCGGGGATGAGGACCCGCTGGCGGAGATCAACCTCGTCGTGGCGGAGCGGGCGATCGTCGCGCTGGATGCGCTCTGACCAAGCTTTCCAGCAAGTAGGGCCTCAAGGGCCGGGCGCAGAAAGCCCCCCTCCCGGATGGGAGAAGAGTTCCCGCGCTCGTCATTCAGCGTTGCGCGTCACATGACGACAACGCGTCCTCACTCCCCGAGCACCACCACCTTCGCGCCCTCGGCCACCTGCGCGCCCGGCTCGGCGCCGAGCTCGGTGACGGTGCCGTCGCGCGGGGCGGTCAGCACATGCTCCATCTTCATGGCTTCGACGATGGCGAGGCGCTGGCCCTTCACGACCGCTTCGCCCGCCGTGACGAACAGCGCGATCAGCTTGCCGTGCATCGGCGCCTTGACCACGCCGCCCGCGCCCGCCGCCGCGTCGAGATCGACGCCGAACGGATCGAACAATGCGACGGAGGTCTGCCGGCCGCGATGCAGCGCGAGATAGGTCCCGGCCTCGGCCCGGGCGAGCGTGACCTCATGCTCGCCTTCATCGAGCGGATGGCCCGGCAGCGAGACGCGCGCATCGTCGCCGCTCCACTCGATCCTGGCCTCGATCCGCTCGCCATCGACCAGCAGCGGCAGGCCGAGCGCCGGGCGCGGCATGATCGAGAAGGCGTCGGCCTCGAGCCAGGGCGATTTGGCTTCATCGCCGGTCCGCTCGACGGCGAGGTCGAGCAGCGCCACCTGGCGCTCCTCCTCGAGCTGCAGGGCCGCCGCCGCGACCGCGGCTGCATCGAGCGGCTGCGGCTCGGCGCCGAGCGCCGTGATGTTGCGGTCGATGAAGCCGGTGTCGAACGGCCCCTTCCGGAACCCTTCCGCCTCGGCGAGCTTCTTCAGGAAGGCGAGATTGGTGCGGGGACCCGCGACGATGGTCTCGCCGAGCGCGAAGGCGAGATGGTCGAGCGCCTCGTCGCGGCTGCGGCCATGCGCGATCACCTTGGCGATCATCGGATCGTAGAACGGCGTCACCGAATCGCCGGCCTCGACGCCGGTGTCGATGCGGATATCCTCGCTCTGCGGGAATTGCAGCGCCCAGAGCTTGCCCGTCGAGGGCAGGAAGCCCTTCTCCGGATCCTCGGCATAGAGCCGCGCCTCGACGGCGTGCCCTTCGGCCCGGACATCCTCCTGGGTGAAGCCGAGCGGTTCGCCGGCGGCGACCCTGAGCTGCAGCTCGACCAGGTCGAGCCCGGTGATCGCCTCGGTGACGGGATGCTCGACCTGGAGACGGGTGTTCATCTCCATGAAATAGAAGCGGTCGGCCCTGAGGCCGTCGCGCCCGTCGGCGATGAACTCGACCGTGCCGGCCCCGACATAGCCGACCGCCCTCGCCGCCTCGGTCGCCGCCTTGCCCATGGCGGCGCGCACCTCCGGCGTCATGCCCGGCGCCGGCGCCTCCTCGATCACCTTCTGGTGGCGGCGCTGCAGCGAGCAGTCGCGCTCGTAGAGATGGACGACATTGCCATGGCCGTCGCCGAACACCTGGATCTCGACATGGCGCGGCGAGAGCACGTATTTCTCGACCAGCACCCGCGTATCGCCGAAGGCGTTGCCGGCCTCGCGCTGCGCGCTCGACAGGGCGTCGGCGAAATCCTCGGGCCGCTCGACCTTCTTCATGCCCTTGCCGCCGCCGCCGGCGACCGCCTTGATCAGCACGGGATAGCCGATGCGCTCGGCCTCCTTCGCCAGGAAGCCCTGATCCTGCTCGGCGCCGTGATAGCCCGGCACCACCGGGACATTCGCCTTTTCGACCAGCGCCTTGGCGGCGTCCTTCAGGCCCATGGCGCGAATGGCGGAGGCCGGCGGGCCGACGAAGACGATGCCGGCAGCCGCGCAGGCCTCGGCGAACTCGGCGTTCTCGGAGAGGAAGCCGTAGCCCGGATGGATGCAGGCCGCGCCGGCTTCCCTCGCCACCGCGAGGATCTTCTGGGCATCGAGATAGCTCTCGCGCGCCGGCGCCGGACCGATCCGGTAGGCCTCGTCCGCCATCGCGACGAACAGCGCCTCGGCGTCGGCGTCGGAATGGACGGCGATGGTGCGCAGGCCGAGCCGCCGCGCCGTGCGGATCACCCGGCAGGCGATCTCGCCGCGATTGGCGATCAGGATGGAGGGCAGTTTTGCGGCGATCGACATGGGACAATCCTCGTAACCGACATGCCGTTATAGCGGCGCCTCCGTGCTTGTCTGCGCCTTGTTGCGCAGGCCGGGATGGGCGGCTCTGCCATCGCCATTGCGAGCGCGAGCGAAGCAATCCAGGGAACGGGAGGGCTCTGTCCCTCCTGGATTGCTTCGTCGGCTTCGCCTCCTCGCAATGACGATCAGCCTGCGCGAGCGCCCGATTCAGCTTTCGTCGCCCGCCAGATCGCCCAGCTCGCCTGGAAGCACAGGAAGGCGACGAAGAGATCGAACAGGTATTCCGGCCAGCGCATCGGCAGCAGCCGCGCGGCGAGGCCGAGCAGCGCGAAGCCGGTGGTCGAGATCGCGTCATTCCGCGAGGACAGCCAGGTCGCCTTGATCACCGGATTGGGCTCCGCCCGGAAGCGCCAGAGCATGCCGATGATGATGTAGGCGATCAGGATCGCGCTGGCCGCCGAGAAGCCGAGCGTGGCGAGCTCGATCGGCCGCGGCCGCAGGATCTTGTCCCAGAGATCGTAGAGCGCGTGCAGCCCGGCGACGGCCATCACCGCGCCGATCCCGAGCGCCGCGACCCTCTCCGCCCGCTCGTCGCGGCCGAAGACCAGCGCCGCGATGCCGTAGAGCGCGACGTCGTAGACCCAGTCGACGCCGTCCTTGAACAGCTGGCTGTTGCCGATCGCCAGCGCCCAGAGCACGACACCGCCGGCGAAGACCAGGATGCCGAGCGCGATGCCCCAGATCGCCAGCCGGTAGGCCCGGCCGACACGGGGATCGACCGGCGCGGCATGGCCGGGCTCGCTGTCGATGCGAGCGCCCTCCCCGTCAGGGTCGGCCTTGTGCCGACCATCCGCGTCTTCAACCCGTTCCGAGGCATCGAAGGCTGACAAGCGAGGCACTCCCCGGCCACTCCGGACAGTGTCGTGCAAATTATGCTCGTCGCAAGCCGTCGCTGGCCGCGACTGACCGGACCAGGATGAGAGCGAATCCCCAGTCATTTACACCGTCATTCCGGACAAGCGGCGGAGCCGCGCAGCTCCGGAATCCATCGAAGGACGCTGAGTTCTACAATGGATTCCGGCATTCCGCTTCGCTCCAGCCGGAATGACGGAAACCGGTTGATCGAACGCCCCTCAGCCCCGCCCGACGAGCGGGGCCTTGGTCGCCATCACCGTGACGAACAGGATGTTGGCCTCGAGCGGCAGTCCGGCCATGTGCAGCACGGTCGAGGCGACATGCTCGACATCCATCACCGGCTCGACCTTGACCGAGCCGTCGGCCTGCGGCACGCCGGTGGTCATCTTCCTCGCCATGTCGGTCAGCGCATTGCCGATGTCGACCTGACCGACCGCGATGTCGTATTTGCGCCCGTCGAGCGAGGCGGTCTTGGTCAGGCCTGAGATCGCGTGCTTGGTCGCGGTGTAGGCGGCCGAGTTCGGCCGCGGCACCTGCGCCGAGATCGAGCCGTTGTTGATGATGCGCCCGCCCCGCGGCTCCTGCGCCTTCATCGCCTTGAACGCCTCCTGCGTGCACAGGAACGGCCCGGTCAGGTTGGTGTCGACCACCTTCTGCCAGTCCTCCAGCGCGAGGTCCTCGAGCAGCACGCCGCCCGGCGCGTTGACCCCGGCATTGTTGAACAGCACGTCGACGCGGCCGAACCTCTCCACCGTCCTGGCGAACAGCGCTTGCACCGAGCTCTTCTCGGTCACGTCGGTGGAGACCGCGAGCGCCTGCGCGGCCGGCGCGCCGGAGAGCCTGATCGTCTCCTCCAGGGCGTCGAGGCGCCGCCCGGCCAGAACGGTGCGGTAGCCGTCCTTCAGGAAGGCGATGGCGACGGCCCGGCCGACGCCCGAGCCGGCGCCCGTGATGATCGCGACCTTGTTGTGCCCAGACATGCGCTTCCTCGCCTTATCGTGATTTCAACCGTTTCAACTGCCGCAGCATAGCGGCGTATGCAGTATACGGAACCGCATTTCCAGCAGGACTTGCCGGCCGCGGCCCTCACGCGCAGTTCTAGCGAGCGCAGACCCGCCCTGGCCAGTCCGAATCGGCCTCTCCATAGGGTTGCATCGGCGCCGGGGACCGCGTTGCATGCAACCCCCCGATGCAGCGGCCGCCACAGGTCTTAACATTCCCTTAGCGAACCGACTCTAGCCATGGTTGCATGCCGCCGAATCCTCCCGGGCGGCGCCGCCCGACGAGGGATTTGCATGCACGCTGGATCGAATGGTTTCGCCCCGCTTCACACGGTCAGCCTTGCGGCCCTGGTTCTGGGCTGCTCGCTCTCCCCGCAGGCGCTCGCCGAGACCTATTACGTCAGCACCTTCGCCCAGCTTTCCGCTGCGCTGCAATCGGCGAATGCGAGCCCTGACGCCAGCTCGACGATCATCCTCACGCAGGACATCACCATGGCGGGGAACTTGTCCGCGCCGACCAAGAACCTCACGATCGACACCAACGGCTTCACGATCAACGGTCTCACCGCGATCCCCTATACCGACCAGGGCCAGCTCACGCTTCTGGGCACGTTCAGGGGAGCAAACCAGGCCGGGATAGGTGGGACCGGGTTCATCCAGGGAACATTCAGCCGTCCGAGCACCATCACCAACAACGGCGCCATCTTCGGCGGCAACTCCACCGGGAATACCGGCGGAGTGGGCGTCAGCCTCGCCGGCCTCGCGGCCTTTACCAACAACGGCACGATCACGGGCGGAAGCGGCATCACCGGCGGCAGTGGTGCCCAGATACGACGCGGCTCTTCGCTGACCAATTACGGGACCATCCTCGGCGGCAACGCTCTCGCCGCCGGTAGCGGTGGCGTCGGCATCGACCTGGGCGGGCCCGGTGATCTGGCGACCGTGACCAATCACGGGCTCATCCGCGGCGGTGCGGGTTCCACCAATTCCAGTGTAGGCATCTACGTGCGCGCGGGCGGCGGCCAGATCGTCAATACCGGCACGATCGAGGGCAACAACGCGGCGGCGATCGTCGCCAACGCCGCCACCGTCTCGCTCGACATCGTCAACAGCGGCACGATCCGGGCGGGCGCCGGACAGACCGCGATCGGGTGGCTGAGCGGCGTTACGCCGACGACGGGCAAGCTGACGCTGGAGCTGCACGCCGGGTCCGTGATCGAAGGCAATGTCGTGGCCAACGCGGCCGGCGGCAACGATGTCCTGCGCCTCGGCGGATCCGACAATTGGACGCTGGACGGCGGGCTCGGCAGCACCTCGCAATACCAGAATTTCGACAGTCTGGAGAAGACCGGTTCGAGCACCTGGACGATCAGCGGCAGCGGCGATTTCTCGGGGGCGACCACGATCTCCGAAGGCACATTGCGGGTGAACGGTTCGCTCGCCGGCTCGGCGGTGACGGTGGGCTCGGGCGGGCGCCTGGCCGGTTCGGGCACGGTCGGGGCGACCACCGTCGCCTCGGGCGGGCGGATCGCGCCCGGCAACTCGATCGGCACGCTGACGGTGAACGGCGCCTATGTGCAGAATGCCGGGGCGGTCTACGAGGTCGAGATCGATCCGGGCAGCGCCACCTCCGACCGCATCCAGGTCAACGGCACGGCGACGCTGGCGAGCGGGGCGGCGCTCTCCATCGTGAACTATACCGGCGCGGCCTATGTCGCCGGCCAGCGCTACACCATCCTGACCTCGACCGGGCTGAGCGGCAGCTATGGCAGCGAGGACTATGCCGTGACGCCCTTCCTCAGCCTGCGCAATGGCAGCGATGCGACCAACGCCTATCTCACCGTGGTCCAGACCCGCACCGTCGCCAGCGTCGGCACCACCCCGAACGAGATTTCGGTCGGCGGCGGCATCGACAGCCTGCCCGGTGGGAATGCCGTGCAGACGCAGCTCACCAATTCCGCGACGCTCGATCAGGCGCGCGGCGCGCTCGGCTATCTCGCCGGCGAGATCCATGCTTCGGCGAAGACCGCGCTGATCGAGGAGAGCTGGCTGCTGCGCCAGGCCGTCAACGACCGGCTGCGCTCGGCCTTCGGCGCGGTCGGCGCGGCGCCGATGGCGACGCTGAGCTACGGCTTCACCGCCGATCTCGCCCCCGCCGTGAAGGGGCCGTTGCCGAAGCCGGCCGCGGCCGAGCGCTTCGCCGTCTGGGGCCAGGGCTACGGCTCCTGGGGGCGCAGCGACGGCGACGGCAATGCCGCGCGCCTCGCCCGCTCGACCGGTGGCCTGCTGGTCGGCGCCGACGCGGCGCTGTCCGACGATCTGCGTCTCGGCGTGGTCGCCGGCTACAGCCGCAGCAGCTTCGACGTCGACGCCCGCCTCTCCTCGGGCGAGAGCGACAACTACCATCTCGGCCTCTATGGCGGCGGCCGGTTCGGTGCGCTCGGCCTCCGCCTCGGGGCGAGCTACAGCTGGCACGACCTCTCGACCCGCCGCGGCGTCGTCGCGGCCGGGCTCGGCGATCTCCTGCGCGCCGATTACGAGGCCGGCACGGCGCAGCTGTTCGGCGAGGCCGGCTGGCGCATCGACATCGGCCCGACCGCCCTCGGCCAGGTCGCGCTCGAGCCCTACGCCGCTCTCGCCTATGTCAATCTGCGCAGCGACGGCTTTGCCGAGCGCGGCGGCGCCGCGGCGCTCTCCGGCGGCAGCGACGAGACCAGCCTCGGCTATGCCACGCTCGGCCTGCGCGCCGCGACCACCGCCCGCCTCGCCGGCATGGACCTGACCCTGCGCGGCGGGCTCGGCTGGCGCCACGCCTTCGGCGAGGTCGATCCGAAGGCGGCGCTCGCCTTCGCCGGCGGCTCGCCCTTCACCATCGCCGGCCTGCCGATCGCCCGCGACGCCGCCCTGGCCGAGGCCGGGCTCGACCTCGCCATCGCCGCGCGCGCCAGCCTCGGCCTCTCCTATACGGCCCAGCTCGCGCAGGACGCGCAGGACCACGCCTTCAAGGCCAACCTCGCCGTGAGATTCTGAGGAGGGCGGACGCCCGGATCGTGAGCGGTGCGAATCCAAACCGATGCGAACTTTCGCCTCGTCCGCCTCGTCGCGCAGCCCCCTGCGCTCGCGGAAAGCGCTCTCGGCCGCGACCTCGGCAACGGGTGTGGGCAGGCGCTGCGGCGGTGCTCGAGGCTCTTAACGCGACGGTCCAGCTGAGATAGATTTGGTATGCAAGGCAGCCCTGATCATAGCCACCGAATTGGTTTGCCTGGGAGGCATCGCGCGATGCAGCTGGACAGCTGGGCCTTCTCCGACCTTGCATCGGCCGGGAGGAGGCCGACCAGGCGGTCTGCATCGTCGCTCAGCCCCAGTCTCGCCGCAGGGCTTGCGCTCGGCATGGCCCGCCACGCGCGCCTGAAGGGTTCGACGGCGCTTGCCGGCGCCGTCATGGCCGCGTTGGCGCTGCCGGCCGCCCCGGCAAGGGCCCAGACCTTCACCTTCATCGGTGGGAGCGGAAGTCTCTGGGGGGCGCCCGGCTCCTGGGACATCGGGGCGGTCCCTGACAGCGCGACCGCGCAGGTGCTCCTGCCCGACCCGACTCTCAACACCGCGCTCGATCTGGGCGGCGGGACGTTCACGGTGAACAGGCTCACCTTCGCCCCCACCAGCGGAACCCGCTACGGCATTCTCAACGGCACGCTGATCTTCGACGGCGCGAACGCGACCATCGACGTGCAACCCAGCGGCGTCTACCATACATTTACCACGCTTCTGGGACCGGTCAGTGTCGTCGCGCAGACCGATCTGACGATCAACACGGCCGTGGGCGGCCTGCTGGCGTTCGAAGGAGCGACGATCTCGGGCCCCGGCGCCCTCATCAAGACCGGCGACGGCTCGATGCTCCTGGGCGGTGCGAACAGCTATGGCGGCGGCACCGTCGTCGAAGCCGGCACCCTGACCCTGATCGAGGCGAATACGCTCGGCACCGGGCCTCTCACCGTCAATGGCGGCTTGCTGCTGCTGGACGGCTATGACCAGAGCGTTGCCGGCCTGAGCGGGACGGGTGGCAGCATCGATCTCGGCTCCGCGACGCTGACCACGACCTCCGCCGGCAGCGCCAGCTACGCCGGCGTCGTCACCGGCACCGGGGCGCTCGTGAAGGGCGGCGCCGGCACGCTGACGCTGACCGGCGCCAACACCTACACCGGCGGCACGGTGATCAATGCGGGCACATTGGCGCTGAGCGGCACCGGCCGCCTCGCCGCAAGCGGCGCGGTCACGATCGCCTCCGGTGCCGCATTCCGCATCGACGCATCGAGCATGAACCAGACGATCGGTTCGCTCTCCGGCTCCGGCAGCGTCGCGCTCGGCGCCAATACCCTGACCTTCGGCAATGCCACGAACCAGACCTTCGCCGGCTCGATCGGCGGCACCGGCGGCATCGTCAAGCAGGGCAGCGGCAGGCAGACCCTGACGGGCAGCAACACCTACACCGGCGGCACCACGATCAATGCCGGCACGCTCGCGCTGAGCGGCGCCGGCAGTCTCGCCGCGAGCGGCAGCCTCGACCTCGCCAACGCAGGCACCGGGTTCGACATCAGTGCTTCGGCTGCCGACCAGACGATCGGTTCGCTTTCCGGCTTCGGCAACGTCGTGCTCGGCGCCAATTCGCTGACCTTCGGCAATGTGACGAACCAGACCTTCGCCGGTTCGATCGGTGGCACCGGCGGCATCGTCAAGCAGGGCAGCGGCAGGCAGACCCTGACGGGCATCAACACTTACCTCGGCGGCACCACGATCACGGCTGGCACGCTCGCGCTGATCGGCGCCGGCCGTCTCGCCGCCAGCGGCGACCTCGACCTCGCCGGTGCAGGCGCGGAGTTCGACATCGGCGGCGCCGATGGAAGCCGAACCATCGGCGGGCTGTCCGGCGTCGCCGGCAGCACCATCTGGCTCGGCGCCAACACGCTGACCTTCGGCGACGCGACGAACCAGACCTTCGCCGGCTCGATCGGCGGCAGCGGCGGCATCACCAAGCAGGGCACGGGCCGGCAGACGCTGACCGGCATCAACACTTATCTCGGCGGCACGACGATCGCTGACGGCACGCTGGCGCTGAGCGGCGCGGGCAGCCTGGCGGCGAGCGGCGGTCTCAGCCTCTCCGGCACCGGCGCCGGGTTCGACATCAGCGGGGCATCCGGCAACC
>NZ_FYAS01000022.1 GCF_900185715.1 Allobosea sp. CS1GBMeth4 | reverse complement strand
GCCGGAGCCGCCGGCAGCGCCGAGCGGGCCGAGGCCGCGCGCGGCGCGCGCCGACTGCAGGCCGCTCATGAAACCTTCGAGATAGCGCTTCTGGTCGGGGGAGAAGTCGTTGCTCATGGTCTCGCTTTCGGCTTGCCGTCATTGCGAGCGAAGCGAAGCAATCCAGCGGGATGCGGAGCACGGCCGCTCCTGGATTGCTTCGTCGCTGACGCTCCTCGCAATGACGCAGAGGTCACGCCGCCTCGACGAAGCGGTGGCGCTCGTAGAGGAATTTCAGAACCGCCTCGCGCGCGGCGATGTAGGTGCGGTCGGCGACCAGCTCGAGCCGCTTGCGCGGCCGCTCCAGACGGACGTCGAGCACCTCGCCGATGCGGGCGGAGGGGCCGTTGGTCATCATCACGATGCGGTCCGAGAGCAGCACGGCCTCGTCGACGTCATGGGTGATCATGATCATCGTGTTCCCGAGCGTCGCGTGGATCTGCATGATCGAATCCTGCAGATGGGCGCGGGTCAGCGCGTCCAGGGCGCCGAAGGGCTCGTCGAGCAGGAGAATCTTGGGTTCCATGGCGAGGCCGCGGGCGATGCCGACGCGCTGCTTCATGCCGCCGGAGATCTCGCCGGGGCGCTTGTCCCTGGCATGTCCCATCTGGACGAGCTCGAGATTGTGCATGATCCAGTCATGCCGCTCGGCCTTGCTCTTCACGCCGCCGAAGACCTTGTTCACGGCGAGCGCGACATTGTCGTAGACGGACAGCCAGGGCAGCAGCGAGTGGTTCTGGAAGACCACGGCCCGCTCCGGGCCGGGCGCGTTGACTTCCTTGCCTTCGAGCAGGACCGCCCCCGCCGTCACCGGCGTCAGCCCGGCGACGATATTGAGCAGGGTCGACTTGCCGCAGCCGGAATGGCCGATGATCGAGACGTATTCGCCCTTGTCGATGACGAGGCTGACATCCTTCAGCACGTTGGTCGTCGCCGAGCCGCGCTGGAAGGTCTTCTCGACATGGTCGATCTTGAGATAGGCGCCGGTCATGTTGCGATCCCTCAATTCGCGCGCTTTCCGGTCGTTCGGCACGAACGGCCGAGAAGAATTCGCGCAAAATCAAAAAACATTGGGCAAGTTCTCATCGCAAAAGTGGTCCCCCACTTTTGCGGAACGTGCCCTAGGTGCCGCGGGTGACGATCGCGCCGATGAAGGCGACCAGCCGGTCGAGCACGAAGCCGACCACGCCGATATAGACGAGCGCCACGATGATGTCGGAGAGGCGCGAGGAGTTCCACGCGTCCCAGATGAAGAAGCCGATGCCGACGCCGCCGGTCAGCATCTCGGCGGCGACGATGGCGAGCCAGGACAGGCCGACGCCGATGCGCAGGCCGGTGAAGATGTAGGGCGCCGCCGAGGGCACCATGATCTTGAAGAAGAACTCGACCTGGTTCAGCCGCAGCACCTGCGCGACATTGCGGTAGTCCTGCGGGATGTTGCGGATCCCGACCGCGGTGTTGATGATCACCGGCCAGATCGCGGTGATGAAGATGACGAAGATCGCCGAGGGCTGGCTGTCGCGGAAGGCGGCGAGCGAGAGCGGCAGCCAGGCGAGCGGCGGCACGGTACGAAGCACCTGGAAGACCGGGTCCAGCCCCCGCATCGCCCAGACCGATTGGCCGACGAGCGCGCCGAGCAGGACGCCGACCACCGCCGCCAGGCCGAAGCCGATGGCGACGCGCTGGAGCGAGACCAGGATGCGCCAGCCGAGGCCGATGTCCTGGGAGCCGGCCCAGAAGAACGGCTCGGTGATCAGGTCCTTCGCCTCTTCCCAGATCTTGCTCGGCGGCGGCAGCGAGGATTGCGGGCCGGATGCGGCGATCTGCCAGAACAGCAGGATCAGCCCGACCGTGACGAGCGGCGGTATGACGCTGACGAGCGCCGACTTCGCCAGCGGCGCCAGCCTTTCGCGGAGCGGCTTCGCGCCGGCCTGCGGCAGCGCCACCACCGCGGCTCCGCTCGCCGGCAAGGCGACCACCTTCGCCCCTGCGCCCGCCGTCTTCAAGGCAGCCTGACCCATTCCATCTCTCCCATGGTCGACCGGTGCGTTCATGCCGGCACCCCGACACGCTGCTGCGCGCCGATGCGGCGGATTTCGGGAAGGCACGAACCGCAGTTGGTGCCGGCCTTGAGCTTGCGCCCGATGTCTTCGACCGTGACGGCGCCGCCCTCGGCGAAGGCGGCGCGGATCGCGGCGAGACTGACGCCGAAGCAGGCGCAGACGATCGGCCCCTGGTCGGCGACCCCGTCGAGGCTGCGGCCGGACAACAGGGCGAGACGCTGACGCGCGTCGATCGCCGCCCCGGCGAAGGCGAGCTTCACCGCATCCCAGACCGGAGCGTCCTGGTCGGGCCCGAGGAACAGGGCCGCAGCGAGCCGGCCCTCGCGGATGAGCCCGCAGCGGTAGAGCCCGCGCTCGAGATCGAGCATCTCGATCAGCCCGTCGGGCCCGAAGGCGGTACGGGCGAGCTGCATCATCGCGGCGGCGTCGGCCTGGGTGGCGAAGAGCCGGCCGAGCCCGCCCTCGACGGCGACACGGCTCCACCAGCTGCCTTCGGGCAGGACGAAATCGTCGGCGCCGAGCAGGAAGCCGCGGGAGCGGAAGGACACCGGAGCGATCGCGGCCGGCGTCGCCTTCAGCTCCGGCTGGCCGGAGACGGGGTCCGTCAGCGGCTGGACCGTGGCGCCGATGCGGGCGTCGGATGCGGTTTCCCCCGACCAGTGGATCGGGGCGAAGAGCGAGCCGGGCTGGACGCCAGGATCGAAGGCGACCTTGAGGACGACCGCGCCATGGGCGGTCCGGATCCTGGCGAAGCCCTTGTCGGCGAGGGCAAGCCGCTCGGCGTCGTCCGGATGCACCAGCACGGCCGGCTCGGCGATATGGGCCGAAAGCCGGGCGCTCAGGCCCGTGCGGGTCATCGTATGCCAGTGGTCCCGGACGCGGCCGGTATTGAGCAGCAGCGGGAAGGCCTCGCTCGGCACCGCGGCAAGAGCGGGCGCGGCGAGCGGCTGCATCTTCGCCTTGCCGTCGGCGGTGAAGAAGCCGCCCTCGGCGAAGAGCCGGGCCGTGCCTTCGGGGTGATCCGCGGGGACCGGCCACTGCACCGGCGCGAGCGCGTCATAGGTGGCACGTGTCAGCCCGGCATGGGCGCCGATGTCGAAATCGCGGCGGCCGCCGTTCTCGAAGGCCGAGAGCGCGGCGTGCTCGGCATAGATGGCGTGCGGGCCGGCATAGGCGAAGGCCTCGCCGAAGCCGAGCCGTTTGGCCACTTCGCAGACGATCCACCAGTCCGGCCTCGCCTCGCCCGGCAGGGGCAGGAAGCTGCGCTGGCGCGAGATGCGGCGTTCGGAATTGGTGACGGCGCCGTCCTTCTCGCCCCAGGCCGCGGCCGGCAGGATGTAGTGCGGGCCGGCGGCGAGCGTGTCGGTGGAGAGGACGTTCTCGGAGACGACGAAGAGATCGAGCCCGCGCATCGCATCGCGCACGGCGTCGGCGCGGGGCAGCGATACGGCCGGGTTGGTCGCCATCACCCAGAGCGCCCTGAGCCGGCCGTCGGCGACGGCGTCCATCATGGCGACGGCCTTGAGGCCCTCGGCCTGGGCCATGCGCGGCGCCCGCCAGAAGCGGCGGACGCGGTCGATCTCGGCCGGCGAATAGCCCATATGGGCGGCGAGCATGTTGGCGAGCCCGCCGACCTCGCGCCCGCCCATGGCATTGGGCTGGCCGGTCAACGAGAACGGGCCGCGGCCGGGCTTGCCGATGCGGCCGGCGGCCAGGTGGCAATGCAGGATCGCGGCGACCTTGTCGGTGCCCTGAGCCGATTGGTTGACGCCCTGGCTCCAGGCGGTGACGACGGCCGGCGTTTGTGCCCAGAGGGCGTAGAAGCGCGCGATCTCGGCCTCGGGCAGGCCGGTCCGGGCGACGATGGCGGCGAGGTCGGGCGCGATCTGGCGGGCATTGGCGAGGGCGGCGTCGAAGCCGGCGACGTGGCGCTCGACATAGGCGCGGTCGACGAGGCCGCCATCCGCGAGGTGGACGAGCAGGCCGGCGAAGAGCGCGCTGTCCGAGCCGGGCTTCAGAGGCAGGGCGAGATCGGCCTCCTCCGCGGTCGCGGTGATGCGCGGATCGATCACCACGACCTTCGCGCCGCGCTCGCTCCGGTTCTGCTGGATGCGGCGGAACAGGACGGGATGGCACCAGGCGGTGTTGGAGCCGACCAGCACGATCAGGTCGGCGGTATCGAGATCCTCATAGCAGCCGGGCACGGTGTCGGAGCCGAGGACGCGGCGATGGCCCGCGACCGTCGACGACATGCACAGCCGTGAATTGGTGTCGACATGGGGCGAGCCGATGAAGCCCTTCATCAGCTTGTTGGCGACGTAATAATCCTCGGTCAGGAGCTGGCCGGAGAGATAGAAGGCGACAGCCTCGGGGCCGTCGCGCGCGATGATCGCTCTCAGCCCCTCGGCCACCGCATCGAGCGCCTCGTCCCAGGAGACGCGGTCATAGGCGCCGCGGGCATTGCGCTTCAGCGGATGCAGCACACGGGTGCGCAGTCCGAGCGTCTCGCCGAGCGCCGATCCCTTGGAGCAGAGCCGGCCGCGATTGGCGGGGTGATCGGGATCGCCGGCGATCGCCGCGCCGCCCCTGCCGTCCGGCGTCGCGAGCACGCCGCAGCCGACCCCGCAATAGGGGCAGATGGTGCGGACCGCGGCGGGAGCGGCGAGGGGGGCGTCGTGGCGCATGGTCAGGCCGCCTTCCCGAGGCAATAGGCCTCGCCGAAGGGCAGGTCGGCGCGGATCGGCGAGATGTCCTGCTGCGAGCGGATCAGTCCGAGATAGAACAGCGCGCCGCTGGTGTCGCCGACGAGGACGCAGCCGGCGAGCCGGCCCTCGCGCAGCACGAACTTGCGGTAGATGCCGCCGGAGGCGTCGCGCAGCACCACGGTCTGCGCGCCCGCTCCGGCCTCGAATTCGCCGGCGGAGAAGACGCCGACCCCGGACACTTTGAGATTGGTCGCAAGCAGCGAGCCGGTATAGCGCGCATCGCTCCCGGCGAGCCCGGCCGCGAGCACGCGCGCCTGCTCGTAGGCCGGCTCGACCAGGCCGTAGACCTGGCCGCGATGCTCGGCGCACTCGCCGATGGCGAAGATCGACGGGTCCCCGCTCGCCAGCCGGTCGTCGACGACGACGCCGCGGTTGGTCGCGAGCCCCGCGGCGCCGGCGAGGCCGATATTCGGACGCACGCCGATGGCGATGACGACGAGATCGGCCGGGAGGCGCCTGCCGTCGGCGAGCTCGACCGCCTCGACCCGGTCCTTGCCGACGAAGCCTCTGGTGGAGGCGTTCAGCGTCACCGTGATGCCGCGCCGGGCCATCGCAGCAGCCAGCAGATCGGCGCCTTCCGCGTCGAGCTGCCGCTCCATCAGCCGGTCGACCAGGTGCAGCAATGTGACGCTGCCGCCGGCCCGCGCCAGCCCATAGGCCGCCTCGAGCCCGAGCAGGCCGCCGCCGATGACGACGACGCGGGCGCCGCGTTCGGCATAGGCGCGCATGGCCTCGACATCGGCGGTGTCGCGGAAGGTGACGACGCCGGGCAAGTCGCCGCCCGGGAAGGGCGGCTTCAGCGGCTGCGAGCCGGTGGCGAGGACGAGCTTGCCGTAGGGCAGCGTCAGGCCGTCGGCCAGCGTCACGGTCTTCGCCGCCCGGTCGATCGCGGTCACCGCCTTGCCGTAGAGCATCGAGACGCCGCGCGCCTGCCACCAGGCGGCGGGCCTGAGTTCGATCTCCGGCTCGCCGATCTCGCCGGCGAGCAGCGGCGAGAGCAGCACGCGATTATAGGCGAGGCGCGGCTCGGCGCCGATCACCGCGATGGAGTAGCGGCCGAGCGCGCGCTGGCTGAGCTCGTCGACCAGCTTCGTCGCGGCCATGCCCTTGCCGACGATGACGAGCGGCTCGGCCATGGCTCAGGCCACCCGCTTGATCTTCAGTGCCTTGAGATAGTCGAGCGGCGCCGCCGGATCGAACTTCACGCCGTCGAAGAAGGTCTCGACCCCACGCGAGTCGCCGCTGACCGCATTGGCGACGCCGAGCGCCCTGGCGGCCTCGGACCAGAGGTCGGAGCGGTTGGTCCGGTTCACCAGCGCCTTGATGTCGGTCGCGGTGTCGAACTTGCCCCAGCGGATGTTCTCGGTGACGAACCAGGTGTCGTGACTCTTCCAAGGATAGGAGACGGTGCCGCCTTCGCCCCAGAACTTCATGTAGAGATCGGTGCCCTGGGTCTGGCGGCCATTGCCGTAATTGATGTCGCCCTTGAGGCGCTTGTTGATGTCGGCGACGGGAACGTTGAACCATTGCCGCTTGCCGACGATCTCGGCGAGCTCCTGGCGGTTCTCCATCTTGTCGGCCCATTGCTGGGCCTCCATGACCGCCATCAGGATGGCCTGCGTCGCCTTCGGGTTGGCGTCGACGAAATCGGCGCGCATGCCGAGGATCTTCTCGGGATGGCGGAACCAGAGCTCGCCGGTGGTGAGCGCGGTGTAGCCGATGTTCTGATTGACGAGCTGCTCGTTCCAGGGCTCGCCGACGCAGAAGCAGTCCATGGTGCCGACCTTCATGTTCGCCACCATCTGCGGCGGCGGCACCACGATGACCTTGATGTCGCTGTCGGGATCGATGCCGCCGGCGGCGAGCCAGTAGCGGATCCAGAGGTCGTGCGTGCCGCCCGGGAAGGTCATGGCGGCCGTCAGCTCCTTGCCGGCGGCCTTCTTGCGCTCGAAGGCCTGCTTCAGCGGGGAGGCGTCCTTCTGGACGTTGAGGTCCTTGTATTCGTTGGAGACCGAGATCGCCTGCCCGTCCTGATTCAGGTTGAGCAGCGTGTACATCGGCAGCGGCTGGCCGTTCTGCATCACCTTGCCGGTGGAATAGAGATGCGTCTTGGGCCGCAGGATGTGGCCGCCATCGATGCCGTTGTTCTTGAAGCCGAGCGCCATGTTGTCGCGCGTCGCACCCCAGGAGGCCTGCTTGGCGATGTCCATGTCCGGCAGGCCGTATTTGGCGTAGAGGCCCTTCTCCTTGGCGATGATCAGCGGCGCCGCATCGGTCAGGGCGATGTAGCCGAGGCGCGTGCCCTTGACTTCGGGACCGGCGGCCTGGGCGAAGGCCCCGCTCGGAAACGCCAGCTTGGCCGCGCTCGCCACGGCGGCCGCGCCGGTCAGGTTGAGGAAGTCGCGTCGGCTCGGCTGAAGTCGAAGGGTGGCGGCCTTGGTCCTGGCAGTCTCGGTCATCGATCGCTTCCTCGTGAACGGCAGGTGAGTGTCCGCGAAAACGAAAACGCCGCGCGAAAGCGCCCGGTTGGGCTCCCTTCGACAGCGGCGTTGCTGTGCGTTCCGATTTCGAACTTGCTCGCGGGCAGCATTGGCCGCGGTCGGGACGATCCTTACAAGGACCGTGCCAACCGCCTGCCTGAATTCAACTCCTTGACCTGCCTTGACTTATGTCGATCTTCGCAGGTGATCGGCCGCACTTCCCCGGGTTTGTGCATCGCACAAATTCGCTGCATATGCCCAATCCGTAGGCATGCCTACAAATTCATCTGTCGATTGCTTCCGGGATGAGAGGCCTGAAGACCGCCCGCGCCTGCGCGGTCAGGGCCGGCGTGACCGTGATCTGCCCGGCGCGGGCCATGGCGGCGAGCAGAGCGTCGGCCTGGGCCGGATCGGGACGGATCGCCGCGGCATCGAAGCGGATATAGGAGGGGACATGGCGGGGCGGCCGTCCGCCGCCCTGGATGATGTCGCCGCGCAGGATCGCTTCGATCAGCCCGGCCGGGGCGGCGAGACGAGCAGGAGCAGCGAGCAGGCGGGCGAGCACCGGCCGGTTGGCCGCGTCGGAGGCCCAGCGGCTGGCGTCGATCAGGGCTGCGTTCAGGCGCGCCACGGCCTCGCTGCGGTGCTCGACGTCGTCGGCCCGCCAGGCCAGGACCTTCTCCGGGCAATCCGGCACGAGATCGACGCCGCAGTGCAGGATCGCCCCGACGCCGGCCTCCACCGCCAGCGTGTTCCAGGGCGCGCCGGCGCAGAAGCCGTCGACCTCTCCGCTCGCCAGCGCCTCGACCGTGCGGACCGGCGGGACGATCTCGAGCCGGACATCCTCCCCGAGACGAACCCCTCCGAGCGCCATCCAGTCGCGCAGCAGATAGGCATGGCAGGAGAAGCCGAAGACGGCGGCGAAGACGAGCGGCGGCAGGCCCGACGCCTTGCGGGCCGAGACGAGCGTGGCGAGCGCCCGCGCCGAGACCGACGGATCCGCCAGGTCGCCCTTGGCCGCCCGCGACAATTCCTCGAAGCGCCGCAGCGAGACGGTGAGCGCGTTGCCGTTCAGGTTGAGCAGGATCGGAGCCGCCATCGGTGCGGTGACGCCGCCGATGCCGAGCGTCGAGGCGATCGCTGCGGGCGCCAGCATATGCGCGGCGTCGAGCAGGCGCACATGCAGACGGTCGCGCAGGTTCGACCAGGAGACGTCGCGCACCAGATCGAGCGCGAGCCCGTGCGCGCCGGCGATGCCGGTGTCGGCCGCCGCGACCAGCAGCGCCGCATCGACCAGCGGCAGGAAGCCGATCCGCAGGTGCAGGGTCATTTCAGCACCTCCGCGGCGGTGATGATGGAGCGGGCGATCTCGGCGAGCTTGCGCTTCTCGTTCATCGCGGTGCGGCGCATCAGGGTGTAGGCGTCGTCCTCGCTCAGCCCCTTCAGGCGCATGACGATGCCCTTGGCTCGGTCGATGAGCTTGCGGTCGTCGAGCTGGGAGCGGATTTCGTCGAGCTCCTCGCGCAACTTCCTGAAGGCGTTGAAGCGGCTGATGCAGGTCTGCAGGATCGGCTTCATCCGCTCCTTCTTCAGGCCGTCGACGATATAGGCCGAGACGCCGGCCTCGACCGCCGCCTCGATCTGGGCGGCATCCGACTGGTCGACGAACATGGTGATCGGCCGCCGCACATGGCGGCTGACGAGGAACATGTCGGCGAGCGCGTCGCGGCTCGGATTCTCCAGGTCGATGACGACGACGTCGGGATCGTGCTGTTCGATGGCCGCGACGAGGCCGCTCGTCCCGCTGATCCGGACGATGGCGTTCGAGCCCGCCTCCCGAAGCCCTTCTTCGATGATGGCGGCCCGGATCGGGTTCGCATCCACAACCAGGATCTTGATGTCGGGGGTCATGATTCCGGAACGCGATGTGTCGCGTCAGAGGAAGCAGGAATCACGCCAGTTTCGAGGCAAGCCCGGAATATCGAGGCCTCAAGGCTCCGGCCCGGCTATCGGCGGCGCCGGGCTGCCAGGCGTCAAGGCACCAGGATCACGCCCGCATTGGCGAAGGAGAGCCAGACCGGCGTGCCGGGCGCCAGCATATCGTCGACGTCATGGCTGATGACGAACAGCTCGCCGACGGCGGTCTCGATCATCAGGTCGAGATGGTTGCCGAGATAGGCGCATTTGCGGACGCTTCCGGGCAGGCTGCCCTGGCTCTCGCGGCGCGAGACCAGCAGGCTCTCCGGCCTGATCGCCGCCTTGGCCGGCCCCGGCCGCAGGCCACGTGCCGGCAGGGAAACGCTCGCCGGCCCGATCGCGACTTCCGCCCGGCCGTCCGCCACCGCTTTCACCGTCACACCGACCATGTTGGCGTCGCCGATGAAGTCGGCGACGAAGGCGTCGGCCGGTTCCTCGTAGAGCTGGCGCGGCGTGCCCTGCTGGGCGATGCGGGCGTTCGACATCACGATGATGCGGTCGGAGACGGCGAGCGCCTCCTCCTGGTCGTGCGTGACATAGGCGACGGTGAGGTTGAGCGCCTGCTGCAGCTCGCGGATCTCCTCGCGGACGCGCCGGCGCAGTTTGGCGTCGAGATTGGACAGCGGCTCGTCGAAGAGCAGCACCTGCGGCTCCAGCACGAGGGCGCGGGCGACGGCGACGCGCTGCTGCTGGCCGCCGGAGAGCTCCGAGGGATAGCGCTTCTCGAAGCCCTTGAGGCCGACCAGCGCCAGCTTCTCCAGCGCCATCTCCTGGGCCTTGGCCCTCGGCAGGCCCTTCACCGTCGGGCCGTAGGCGGCGTTGTCGAGCACGTTCATATGCGGGAACAGCGCATAGGACTGGAAGACCATGCTGACGTCGCGGTCGGCGGCGGACAGCCGGGTGACGTCCTTGCCGCCGATCAGGATCGCCCCCTCGCTGGCGATCTCCAGCCCGGCGATCATGCGCAGCGTCGTGGTCTTGCCGCAGCCCGAGGGGCCGAGCAGCGTCACCAGCTTGCCGGCCTCGATCGCGAAGCTGACATTGTCGACCGCCGTCACCGCGCCATAGCGCATGCTGACATTGCGGAACTCGACGGAGGCGGGGCCGGCCTTGGGCATGGCTGCGACGTATCCTTACTTGATCGGCTCGGCGGCGGAGGCGGCGAGGGCGGGCGTGCCGCGCCGGCCGAGCTTGCGCTCGCCGACGCCGAGCTGGATCAGGCTGATGCCGAGCGCCATCACCACGATCAGGACCGAGGAATAGGCGATGGCGAGGCCGAACTCGCCGGCCTCGACGCGGCCGACGATATAGGCGGTGGCGAGATTGTACTCGGCCGAGACCAGGAAGATCACGGCGCTGACCGTCGTCATGCTGCGCACGAAGCTGTAGACCAGCGCGGCGACGAGAGCAGGGCGCAGCAGCGGCAGCACCACCCGCCAGAGCGTGGTGAAGCTGCGGGCCGAGAGCGTGGCCGAGGCCTCGTCCAGGCTCTTGTCGATCTGCGACAGCCCGGCGATGCCGGAGCGCACGCCGACCGGCATGTTGCGGAAGACGAAGGCGATGACGAGGATCAGCCCGGTGCCCGTGATCTCGACCGGCGGCACGTTGAAGGCGAGGATATAGGCGACGCCGAGCACGGTGCCGGGAATGGCGAAGCTCAGCATGGTCGCGAATTCGAGCGCGCCGCGCCCGGCGAAGCGCTGGCGCGTCAGCAGATAGGCGGTGAGCAGGCCGATCAGCGCGGTCAGCGGCGCCGAAATCGCCGCGAGCTTCAGCGTGGTGAAGAAGGACGGCCAGGCCGAGCCGTCGAAATAGAGCCCGCGGCTGAAATCGATCGAGAAGCCGGTGATGTAGTGCTGCAGAGTCGGGGTGTGATCGCGGCCCATCGTCTTCACGAAGCCGCCCATCAGGATGACGAAGTAGATGATCGCGGTGAGCGCCACCCAGGGCCCGATGACGAGGGCGGATATCCAGGTGATCCGGCGCGGCAGCGGCGTCGGCAAGCCGGAATCGCCCTTGCCGGTGACGGTCGTGTAGGACCTGCTGCCGAGCCAGCGCTGCTGGGCCCAGAAGGCGGCGAGGGTGAAGCCGAGCAGGACGATGGCGAGGACCGCCGCCTGGCCCTGGTTGTGCGCGGCGCCGACCACCGCGAAGAAGATCTTGGTCGAGAGCACCTCGAAATTGCCGCCGAGCACCAGCGGGTTGCCGAAATCGGCCATGCTCTCGACGAAGCCGAGCAGGAAGGCGTTGGCGAGGCCGGGCCGCAGCAGGGGCCAGGTCACGGTCCGGAAGGTGGTCCAGCGCTTGGCGCCGAGCGTCTGCGAGGCTTCCTCCAGGCTCGGCGCGATGCCCTGGACGACGCCGATCAGGACGAGGAAGGCGATCGGGGCGAAGGCGAGCACCTGCGCGAGCAGCACGCCGGGCAGCCCGTAGATCCAGCGCGAGCGCGGCACGCCGAACCAGTCGAACATCAGGGTCGAGAACAGCCCGGAGCGGCCGAAGAGCAGGATCAGCGCCAGGCCGATGACGAAGGGCGGCGTGATGATCGGCAGCACGGTGAGCAGGCGCATCGCCCGCTTGCCCGGCATGCCGGTGCGCAGAATCAGCAGCGCGCAGGCGAGGCCGAGCAACGTGGTGACGACGCCGGTGAGCACGGCGAGGATCAGCGTGTTCCAGGCGACGCCGCAATTGGTGTTGGCGGTGAGGCAGCCCAACCCCCAGATCGTCGGGCTGAAAAAGCGCTCGACGAATTCGCCGAGAACCAGCGCGCCGCTCGCATCGACCAGCGCGCTCTTCAGGATGGTCGAGACCGGCAGGAAGATGAAGAGCGCGATCAGCATGACGACGATGCCGATCGAGGAGGTGGTGAAGACGTCGCCGCGGCACAGGCCGCGATAGGCGAGGCCGTGGCAGAGCAGCAGCAGGAGCGAGACCAGCGTGATCAGCGCGCCGAAGCCCATGCCGGGCTGGGCCGCGCCGGCGCCACCGAGCAGGGCGGCCAGCGCCGGCATGCCCTGATCCTTGAGCGTGACGGCGAAGCCCTGGGCGAAGAAGAGGACGAGGCCGGCGAAACCGATCCAGGCCAGGAGCCTGCCGGTCGCGGCATTCTCCTGGCGGAGGCTGAGCAGGCTGGCCGCGGCGAGGGTGACGCCGACCGGCAGGAGCCAGGGCGCCGCTCCCGAGAGCACGAGCGCCAGCGCCGTGCCGCTCTTGCCGAACGGGTAGCCGGCGAGGCTCATCCCGTCGGGCAGGTACCAGGGGATGAGCGCATAGCCGAGCCAGCCGGCCAGCAGCGCAAGCCTCGTCGCGGGACGCATCGTCGCTCGCCTCTTCGTCTTCGATGTCCGCGATCAGCCTGGGCTCACTTCGGCAGCGCCTTGACCTCCTTGTCCCATTTGCTCAGCAGCCGGGTGCGCTCGGCCGAGGAGCCGTATTTGACGAAGTCGTAGTTGATCAGCTTGACCTGATCCATCTTCGGGGCCTGGGCGGGAACCGGGGCATTCCTGTTCGAGGGTACCTGATAGGACTTGGCTGGGGCGCCGAGCGCCTGGGCGGCAGGTGAGAGCGCCCAGTCGTAGAACTTCTTGGCGTTGTCGAGATTGCGCGCGCCCTTGACGATCGACATCGAGCCGATCTCGTAACCGGTGCCCTCGCAGGGGGCGACGGGCTTGATCGGGTCGCCCTGCACCGCGAAGACGACGGCATCGTGGATGAAGACGATGCCGACCGCCGCCTCGCCGAGGCTGGCGGCCTTGGCCGGGGCGGCACCCGACTTGGTGTACTGGCTGATGTTCTTGTGCAGGGCCTTGAGATAGTCGAAGCCCTTGTCCTCGCCCATCAGCTGTACCACGGTCGCGAGCAGCGTATAGGCGGTGCCCGAGGAGTTGGGATCGGCGACCTGGACGTCGTCCTTCAGCTTGGCGTCGAGCAGATCGGCCCAGCATTTCGGCTCGGCGAGGCCCTTCGCCTTGATCTGCTGCGTGTTGAAGCCGAAGCCGAGCGCGCCGGCATAGATGCCGATCGAACGCTTCTTGGCGGCGTTCCATTGCGAGATCGCCCAGGGATGGAGATCCTTGTTCGCCGGCGATTCATACTCCAGCGTCAGCCCTTCCTCGGCCGCCTGCAGGTGCGGGTCGCCGGTGCCGCCCCACCAGACGTCGCCGCGCGGGTTCGAGGCCTCGGCCTTCACCTGGGCATAGATCTCGCCCGAGGATTTGCGGGTCATCGCGACCTTGATCCCGGTCTCCTTCTCGAAGGCGCCACTCATGGCGCGGCACCATTCCTCCTGGACGCCGCAATAGAGAACGAGCGAGCCCTGGGCCTGTGCCGGAACGGCGGCGAAGGCCGCGCCGGTGGCTGCGGCCGCGAACAGTCCGGCGCGAAGCCGGTTCAATGACAGCATGTCTTCCTCCCGTTGGATGTTCTGACTTGTTCTTGTTGGGTCGATAGTGACCGTTCGCTCGAAAAGATCAACGATCCTTGTGCCGGCTTACTATTCCGGTGATCCGCTCCAGTTCGCCTTGCAGCTCCGGGGTGCAGCACAGGACCGGATTGCCGGCCTCGATCGCGTTGCTGTCGAAGAAGTCGCTGATATGCGCGCCGGCCTCGGCCGCGATCACCAGACCGGCGGCGACGTCCCAGGAATTAATGTGCAGTTCGGCATAGGCGTCGCTGCGGCCGCAGGCGACATGGCAGAGCCCGAGCGCCCCGGAGCCCGAGCGCTTGACCGAGGCGCCGGCGGCGAAGCCGCGGCCGACCAGGGCGAGATAATCCTCGGGCGGAATGCGGGTCGACCAGCCGAACTCGACCGTGGCCCGGCGTATGTCGGTGGCATCGGAGACCTTGACCGGCTCTCCGTTCAGGGTCGCGCCGTGTCCGCGGCGGCCGAGATAGACCTCGCCCAGCGCCGGAGCCGAGACGATGCCGATCTCCGGCACGCCGTTCAGCAGGAGGCCGATCGAGATGCACCAGATCCGGTCGCCGCGGGCGAAATTCGAGGTGCCGTCGATCGGATCGATGATCCAGACGGCGTCGGCCGCTTCACCGCCGCCCTCCTCGCCGATCACGGCATCGCTCGGGAACAGGACCGCGAGGCGTTCGCGCAGGAAGGCCTCGACGGCGCCGTCGGCGACGGTGAGCCAGTCCTGGGCGCCCTTCATGCTGATGCCGAGGCTGTCCCTGTGGCGGAAATGGCGGAGCGCGAGGTCGCTGGCCTCCGCGACGAGGCCGAGCACGGCATATTCGCGCAGCTCGAGTTCGGCGGGCGTCATCACAGCGCCTCGAGCGAGACGGAAACCGGCTGGCCGGTGCGGCGCGATTCGGTCGCGGCGTCGGCGAGGATCTGAGCCTTCAGCCCGTCGAGGCCGGACGGGGAGGGCGCGCGCCTGTCGCGGCAGGCGGCGATGAAGGCGTCCAGCTCGGCGCGATAGGCCGCGGCATAGCGTTCGAGGAAGAAGTTCTGCACCGGATCGGCGCGGAAGCCGGCTCCGGTCGCGATCTCCACCGTGGTCTCGTGGATATTGCCGGCGCGCAGCATGCCCCGGGAGCCGTGGACCTCGATGCGCTGGTCGTAGCCATAGGTGGCGCGGCGCGAATTCGAGATCTGGGCGATGCGTCCGCTGGCAGTGCGCATCAGCACGGCGGCGGTGTCGACGTCGCCGGCCCCGCCGATCGCCGGGTCGACCAGCGAGGAGCCGAGCGCGAAGACCTCGACCGGCTCCTCGGCGAGGAGGAAGCGGGCCATGTCGAAATCATGAATCATCATGTCACGAAACAGTCCGCCCGAGCGCCTGACGTATTCGACCGGCGGCGGGCCGGGGTCGCGCGAGATCACGCTGACGATCTCGACCTCTCCGGCTTCGCCCTGACGCAGGCGCTTTTCCAGCGCCGCGAAATTCGGGTCGAAGCGGCGGTTGAAGCCGATCATCAGCGGCCGGCCCGACTTCGCCACCAGCGCGAGGCAGCGGCGGATGCGGCCGGCGTCGAGATCGACCGGCTTCTCGCAGAACACGGCCTTGCCGGCCGAGACGGCGGCCTCGATCAGGTCGGCATGGGTGTCGGTCGGCGTGCAGATCACCACGGCGTCGATGGCGCCATCAGACAGGATCGCCTCGGTGCTCGCGACCTTGGCGCCGGAGGCCTGGGCGAGCGAAGCGGCGGCGTCCGCGGAGGCATCGGAGAGCGCGACCAGCTGCGCGTCGGAGCGCGCCGCGACGTTGAGCCCGTGAATGCGCCCGATCCGGCCGGCGCCCAGCAATCCAAATCTCATCACGTCCGTGGTCCCGCGGTTCGAGTGCTGCGGCGCGTCAGTCGTGCGCGCCGAGAATGGTCTGGTCGAAATCGACATTGGCGCCGGTCATCAACCCCGATTCGTCCGAGGCGAGATAGGCGACGGCCTTGGCGACCTCGCGCGGGTCGATCAGCCGGCCGAAGGGCCGGCCGGCCTCGGCCTTCTCCAGCCAGCCGTCCTGCGCACCATGGCGCCGGCGCATGATCGCGTCCTCGCCGGGTGTCGCCATCCAGCCGATATTGAGGCCGTTGACGCGGATCCGGTCGCCGAGGAGCCCATAGGCGGCGTTCTTCGTCAGCGTCGCAAGCGCGCCCTTCGAGACGCTGTAGGCGGCGAGGAAGGGCTGGCCGCCATGGGCCGACATCGATTGGATGTTGACGATGGCGCCGTGGATGCCCTGCCGGCGCATCAGGGTCGCGGAATCCTGGATCAGGAAGAAGGGGGCGGTCAGGTTGACCGCCATGATGCGGGCGTAGAGTTCGGGAGTGGTGTCGAAGATCGTGCCGCGGTCGGTGTCGCCGGCGGCGTTGACGAGGATGTCGAGCCGGCCGAAGGCCTGCTCGGCGGCCGGCACGATCCGGCGGACCGCCTCGAGGTCGGCGAGGTCGGCGGCGTGGAAGAGGGCTCTACAACCCCGCGCCTCCAGGCTGGCGGCGACGGCTTCGCCGCGCTCGCGGTTGCGGCCGGTGAGGACGAGGCCGGCAGCGCCGCGCGCGGCGAATTCGCGCGCGATCGCCTCGCCCAGGCCCTGGCTGCCGCCGGTGACGATGGCGACCTTGCCGTCGAGTTCGCGACGGAAGTCGGTTGGCTGCGGCACTGCCTGCCCCTCCCCATGCCCATTGCCGTAATGGCACATTATTTTTATTGCGCTTGACTAATAGAACAAACATTCCATTCTCTCCCGGCGCAAGTCAAGGCCGCGAGAGCCCCTGTTCCCGATGACGTCGCCAGTGCAGCAGGATCCGCCACGGGGCGATTTCGACGGTTTCGTCGCCCTCCTGCGCGAGCGCGGGCCGAGCCTGCCGAAGCGGTTGCGGCAGGTCGCCGACTACGCACTCGCCAATCCCGACGACATGGCGCTGAACACCGCGGCGCAGGTGGCGCAGCAGGCCGGGGTGCAGGCTTCGACCCTGGTGCGCTTCGCCCAGGCGCTCGACTATTCCGGCTTCAGCGAGCTGCAGCAGCTCTTCCGCTCGCGGCTGCGCCGGCACATCCCCGATTATCGCGAGCGGCTGGCGGCGCTGCGCGATGAAGGCGCCGCCGGGCCGAACATGGCGCAGGTGCTGCTCGACGGCTTCGTCGAAGCCAGCCGCAGCTCGCTGTCGCGGCTGCAGTCGACGATCCGGTATCGTGACGTCGACATGGCGACCGATCTGCTCGCCGGCGCCGGGACCATCGTCCTGATCGGCGCCCGCCGGATGTTCCCGGTCGTGTCCTATCTCGCCTACGCCTTCGGCAAGCTCGGCATCCGGGCCGTGCTGGTCGACAATGTCGCCTCGCTCGGGCCCGAGCAGGCGTCGATCGCGCGCGCGGGCGACGTCGTCGTCGCCGTCAGCTGCGCGCCCTATACGCCGGCGACGGTCGCGATGGCGGCCGAGGCCCATGGCAAGGGCATTCCAGTGGTGGCGATCACCGACGGCGCGCTCAGCCCGCTCGCCCAGCATTGTTCCCTGTGGCTGGAGGTCGAGGAGGCCGATTACGGCGCCTTCCGCTCGATGTCGGCCAGCTTCGCGCTCGCCATGACGCTCGCCGTCGGCACTGCCGAGAAAGCCCGCCACGATGCCTGATCCCGTGCTCGACCTGATCTCGATCGGCCGTTCCTCGGTCGACCTCTACGGACAGCAGATCGGCGGCCGGCTGGAGGACATGGCGAGCTTCTCCAAGGCGGTCGGCGGCTGCCCGACCAATATCGCGATCGGCACGGCGCGGCTCGGGCTGAAATCGGCGGTGATCACCCGCGTCGGCGACGAGCAGATGGGCCGCTTCATCCTGGAGCAGCTGCGGCGCGAGGGCGTCGAGACCAAAGGGGTCGTCGTCGATCCCAGGCGCCTGACCTCGCTGGTCATCCTCGGCGTGCGCGACGAGAAGACCTTCCCGCTGATCTTCTACCGGGCCGATTGCGCCGATGCGGCGCTCGACGAGAGCGAGATCGACGAGGCCTTCATCGCCTCGGCGAGGGCGGTGGTCGTCACCGGTACGCATTTCGCGATTCCCAACGCGGCGAAGGCGCAGCGGAAAGCGATCGCGCTCGCCCGCAAGCACGGCCGCAAGGTGGTGTTCGATGTCGACTACCGGCCCAATCTCTGGGGTCTCGCCGGGCATGCCGCGGGCGAGGAGCGCTATATCCGCTCCGACACCGTCACCCAGCACCTCCAGGCGATCCTGCCGGAATGCGATCTGATCGTCGGCACCGAGGAGGAACTGCATGCCGCTGGCGGCTCGGAGGACACGCTCGCCGCGATCCGCACCATCCGCACGCTGAGCCGGGCGACGATCGTCTGCAAGCGCGGGCCGATGGGGTGCGTGGTTTTCCCTGGAGCCATCCCAGATTCAATCGAGGACGGCATCAAGGGGCCGGGCTTCCCCGTCGAGGTCTACAATGTGCTCGGCGCGGGGGACGCCTTCATGTCCGGCTTCCTGCGCGGCTGGCTGCGCGACGAGCCGATCGAGACCTGCTGCACATGGGCCAATGCCTGCGGCGCCTTCGCCGTCTCGCGCCTGCTCTGCTCGCCGGAGAGCCCGACCTTCGCAGAGCTGCAGTTCTTCCTGAGGCAGGGCTCGCCGCACCGGGCGCTGCGCCATGACGTGGCGCTCAACCATGTCCATTGGGCGACGACGCGCCGGCCTCAGGCCGAAACGCTGATGGCGCTCGCGATCGACCATCGCGCCCAGATCGAGGCGATGGCGGACGAGGCCGGCGTGCCGCGCGCGCGCATCGCCGCCTTCAAGCGGCTCGCGGTCGACGCCGCGGCGCGGGTCGCGAGGGGCGCCGCCGGCTTCGGCATGCTGCTCGACGGGCGCCATGGCCGCGAGGCGCTGTTCCGCGCCGGCGATCACGGCTTCTGGATCGCACGGCCGCTGGAGGTGCCGGGCTCGCGGCCGCTCCGGCTCGAAACCGACGCGGAGGGCTCGCTCGGCGTGGCGCTGAACGAATGGCCGGTCGACCATGTCGCCAAGGTTCTGGCGTTCTACCATCCGGACGACGACGCGGCGCTGAAGGGCGAGCAGGAGGCGGTGCTGCGGCGCGTCGCGCTGGCCTGCCGGCAGGTCGGCCGCGAGCTCCTGGTCGAGATCATCTGCTCGAAGAACGGCGAGGTCGGCGACGAGACCATGGCGAGCGTCATGCGCCGGCTCTACGCGATCGGCATCAAGCCGGATTGGTGGAAGCTGGAGGGCCAGCCGAGCGCCGCCGCCTGGGCGGCGGTCGATGCCGCGATCGCCGAGAACGATCCCTATTGCCGCGGCGTCGTGCTGCTCGGGCTCGACGCGCCGCTGCCGGAGCTGGAGGCCGCTTTCCGGCTGGCGCAGACCGCGAAGACGGTGAAGGGTTTCGCAGTCGGGCGCACGATCTTCGGCGAGGCGGCGCGCGGCTGGCTCGCGGGTGCGCTCGACGACGAGGCCGCGACGGCGATGATGGCCGAGCGCTTCGGCCGGCTGGTCGAGGCCTGGCAAGGCCGCTGAGGAGAGACGCTATGAGCACGATCAGGCTGACCATGGCGCAGGCGCTGGTGGCGGCGGTGGCGGCGCAGAAGACGGTGGTCGGCGGCCGGACGCTGCCGCTCTTCGCCGGCGTCTGGGCGATCTTCGGCCATGGCAACGTCGCCGGCCTCGGCGAGGCGCTGCACGGCGCCCGCGACATCCTGCCGACGCTGCGGGCCCATAACGAGCAGGCGATGGCGCATGCGGCGATCGCCTTCGCCAAGGCCTCGCGCCGGCGCCGGATGATGGCGGTGACGAGCTCGATCGGCCCGGGCGCGACCAATATGGTGACGGCGGCCGCGGTCGCGCACGTCAATCGCCTGCCGCTGTTGCTGTTACCGGGCGATGTCTTCGCCGGCCGCCGGCCCGATCCGGTGCTGCAGCAGATCGAGGATTTCGGCGACGGCACCGTCTCGGCCAATGACTGCTTCAGGCCTGTTTCGCGCTATTTCGACCGCATCACCCGGCCGGAGCAGCTGGTCCCTGCCTTCGAGCGGGCGATGCAGGTCCTGACCGACCCGTCGGAATGCGGGCCGGTGACGCTGGCGCTGTGCCAGGATGTGCAGACGGAAGGCTGCGACTATCCCGAGAGCTTCTTCGCCGAGCGGATCTGGCAGCCGCGCCGGACGCGTCCCGACGAGCGGGAGCTGGCGCAGGCGGTGGCGCTGCTGAAAGGCGCGCGGCGGCCGCTGGTCGTCACCGGCGGCGGCGCGCTCTACAGCGAGGCCGAGGGCGAGCTCGCCCGCTTCTGCCTCGCGCACGGCGTGCCGAGCGCCGAGACGCAGGCCGGCAAGAGCGCGCTGCCGCACGACCATCCGCTCAATCTCGGCGCGATCGGCGTCACCGGCACGGGCGCCGCCAACGAGGCGGCGAAGAGCGCCGATGTCGTGCTCGCGATCGGCACGCGCCTGCAGGATTTCACCACCGGCTCGCGTGCGCTCTTCGCCGAGCCGGACTGCCGGATCATCGGCCTCAACACGCAGGGATTCGATGCCGGCAAGCACGGCGCGCAGCCTCTGCTGGCCGACGCCAAGGCCGGCCTCGCCGAACTGGAAGCCGGGCTCGCCGGCTGGAAGGCGCCGGCCGGCTGGACGGCACAGATGCAGGCCTCGCGCGACGCCTGGCTCGCCGGCGCCGCGCGCTATACCGCAGCCGGCAACCAGGCGCTGCCGAGCGATGCTCAGGTGATCGGCGCGGTGCAGCGCCAGAGCGGGGCGAGCGATGTCGTGCTCTGCGCCGCCGGCGGCCTGCCGGGCGAATTGCACAAGCTCTGGCAGGCCGGCGCCCCCGGCGGCTACCATATGGAATACGGCTATTCCTGCATGGGCTACGAGATCGCCGGCGGGCTCGGGGCCAAGCTCGCCGACCCGGCACGCGAGGTCATCGTCATGGTCGGCGACGGCTCCTATCTGATGATGAATTCGGAGATCGCCACTTCGGTGATGCTCGGGGTCAAGCTCATCATCGTCGTGCTCGACAATCGCGGCTTCGGCTGCATCAACCGGCTGCAGAACGCGACCGGCGGCGCCTCCTTCAACAATCTGCTGCGCGATGCCCGCCATGAGGTGCTGCCGGAGATCGACTTCGCGGCGCATGCCGGTTCGATGGGCGCGGTCTCCAGGAAGGTCGCAAGCCTGGCGGAGCTGGAATCCGCGCTCGCCGAGGCGCGTGGCCATGATCGGACCAGCGTCATCGTCATAGACACCGACCCGCTGGTCTCGACCGATGCCGGCGGGCACTGGTGGGACGTCGCGGTGCCGGAGGTCTCCGTTCGCGACGAGGTCAAGGCGGCGCGCAGGCGCTATGACGGCGCGCTCGCCGCGCGCGATATGTGACGAATGAATCCCGCCATTGCGAGCGCAGCGAAACAAGCCAGGGGGCCATGGAGCTCTGCCGCCCCTGGATTGCTTCGTCGCTAGCGCTCCTCGCAATGACGGTTCTGCTCTAAACCGACACCTTGAACCTCATGGACCTCGACATGCCCATCCGTATCGGCGCCAACCCCATCGGCTGGTCGAACGACGATCTGCAGGAGATCGGCGGCGCGACGCCGCTCGAGACCTGCCTGGCGGAGGCGCGGGAAGCCGGCTTCGTCGGCATGGAGCTCGGCCACAAATTCCCGCGCGAGCCGAAGGCGCTCAAGGAGGCGCTCGAGCCCTTCGGGATGGCCTGCATCTCCGGCTGGTATTCGGCCGAGCTGCTGAGGCGCGGTGCCGACGAGGAGATGACGCACCTGCGCCCGCATCTCGACCTGCTCAAGGCGATGGGATCGACCGTACTGGTCTTCGCCGAGACCTCGAACGCGATCCATGGCGACCGCGGCAAGCCTCTGTCGCAGCGCCCGGTGCTGGCGTCCGGCGATTGGGCCGAGTTCGGCCGGAGGATCACGCAGGTGGCGGAGCGTACGCTCGCCGAGGGGGTCCGGCTGGTCTACCATCACCATATGGGCACGATCGTCGAGAGCGAGGCCGATATCGACGCCTTCATGGCGGCGACGGGAGAGGCGGCGCATCTGCTGCTCGACACCGGCCATGCCACCTGGGGTGGGGCCGATCCGGCCAAGCTCGCCGCGCGCTACCGGAGCCGGATCAGCCATGTCCACGCCAAGGACGTGCGCAAGAGCGTGATGGAGCAGGCGCGCCGCGAGGACTGGAGCTTCCTCGACGCCATCCTCGGCAAGGGCAGCGAGCTCGGCGTCTACACCGTGCCGGGCGACGGCATGGTCGACTACCCCGCCGTGTTCAAGGCACTGCCGGGCTATTCCGGCTGGGTCGTGGTCGAGGCCGAGCAGGATCCAGAGAAGGCCCATCCGCTGACCTATGCCAGGAAGGGCGTCGCCCATCTCAAGCAGAGCCTGAAGGAGGCCGGGCTCGCCTGAGTTCCCCGTCATTCCGGAGCGCGTCGCCGACGCAACGCTCCGGAACGACGGAGAGGTTCCGCGCGAGATGACTGGAGCAGTGATGTCGACACTATTGGTCAAGCGGCAGGCGCCCGACGCCGAGGGGCGCATCCACGAAGTCACGCCGGAGACGGCCGGCTGGGAGCATGTCGGCTTCGCCGTGCACAGGCTGACCGGCGGGCAGAGCCTGGCGCGCCAGACCGGGGACAGGGAGCATTGCCTCGTCCTGCTCTCGGGCAAGGTCGCGGCCAGCGCCGGCGGGCGGGATTTCGGCGTGATCGGCGGGCGGACCTCGCCCTTCGAGCCCGATCCCTGGTCGCTCTATGTCCCGGCCGGCTCGAGCTGGAGCGTCACGGCGCAGGGCCCGTGCGAGCTCGCGATCTGCTCGGCGCCGGGCAAGCCGGCGGCCCGGCCCGCTCGTGTGATCGCGCCGAGCGATGTCGCCTGCCTGACGCGCGGGGAGGGGAGCAACACCCGTCATGTCCGCAACATCCTGCCCGAGACCGAACCTGCCGACGGGCTCCTCGTCGTCGAGGTGATCACGCCCTCGGGCTGCTGGTCGAGCTATCCGCCGCACAAGCACGATCAGGACCGGTTGCCGGCGGAATCGCTGCTGGAGGAGACCTATTACCACCGTCTCAACCCGCCGCAGGGCTTCGGCTTCCAGAGGGTCTATACCGACGACCGCTCGCTCGACGAAACCATGGCCTTCGCCGATGGCGACGTCGTGCTGGTGCCGAGAGGCTACCATCCCGTCGGCGCGCCGCATGGCTACGAGCTCTATTATCTCAACGTCATGGCCGGGCCGAAGAGGATCTGGAAATTCCACAACGACCCCGCGCATGAGTGGATGCTGAAGGCGTGACGATTGCCGGGCAAGCCGAGTTGATCGGGGACGAGGACCTCGCCTATCTCAGGAGCCGGACCAGCTTCGCCGCGGGCGCCGGCATGGCGCTCGACGAAGGCTACCGGCTGGCGCATCTGCCGCTGATCGATCCGGGCCATCCCAAGGCGATCGCGCGCAAGCAGGGCACGCATTACGAGAATGGCCGGCACCCTCCGGTCTACTCGCTGGTGATCCCGACACCCGGCCTGCCGGAGGCGCCGGCCTATCGCGAGCTGGAACGGGAGCTGCGCCGGGCCCCGTTCGCGGAGAAGATCGCCTGGGAGCTCGTCGCCCGGCGGCAGGCGAAGCTGCACGCCACCCTTTGCGGCTCGCTCTCGACCGGCGCGCCTCCTGCGCTCGATCCGGCGGCGCGGGAGGCGCTGTCGCGCTTCGGGCCGGTGACGCTCGAGCTGCGCGGACTGTTCTCCGGCAACGTCAATCGCGGCCGCCTCTATCTGCGGCTCTACCCCGAGCGCCGCGACGGGCAGAACGCGCTGCACCTGATCCAGCGCATGCTCGGGCGAGCGACGAGCGATCTCTACGTCGTCGGGATCTGGAACCTGACCGAGGATCTCGACGTTGCCGAGGCGACGGCGCTCGCAGCCATGCTCCGGCGCTGGTGGGAAAGACCCATCCTGCGCTTCCAGGCCGACCGGCTCTGGCTGTTGGCGGCCGGCGACGACCTCGTGCTCGATTCGCAGATCGCCGAGACGCTGCATCTGCGATAGCTGCGGCGAGGCCGCGCTTGCCTTGACGCCCCGGCGGGGCTACCTCGCGCCATCGATTTCCGCCGCCGCGCAGGCGGCTTCGCGACCGTCCAGCCCGCTGCCAGCGCCGTGGCGGGGCGATCGCCAACCGACAGGACCGGAGCCATGGCCCGCAAGAAGTCAAAGCCGCTCGACGCGGCCTATGTGCTGTTCGACGTGTTCTACGAGGACGGCTCGCGCAGCTCCAACCGGCGCGTGCCCAGCGATCTGCTCGGCGGGATCGACGGCGACGAGCCGGCGCTCGACGCGATCCAGGAACAGGATCGCGTCATCGCCGAGAGATCCGGCAAGCCGCCGCTCGCGATCAGGAGCGTCGTGCGCGCCGGCGAGGCCGAGAAGCAGGCGGCCCGGCAGGCGGAGAAGGCCTCGCGTCGCTCGGTCTGAACGAAGGAGTTCAGCGCTTGGTCCGCCGGCGGGCGGGCTGCTGTTCCTGCTCGCCGGTGCGGAGCAGCGAGCCGATCAGGTAGAGCGCCAGACCGACGCCGATCACCGCTGCGAGCGGCTCGCGTTCGCCGCGGCGCATCAGCATCTGGCCGCCTTCGCGCGCATAGTCGCGCCCCATGTCGAGATAATCCTGGCTGCGCGCGACATAGTCCCGGCTGCGGTCGACCTGATCGCGCCCGGTACCGACCAGGTCGCGCCCGGCCCGGAGCGCCTGATCGCCATAGTCGCGCAGCATGCGGCTCCAGCCTGACGTATCGGGCTGCCAGCTCGCGCGGCGCGGGGCGAACGCCCAGGCGATCAGCCCGACGCTGAGCGCGCCGACCGCGAAGGCCGCGAGCGGATGGCGCTCGACCGTCTCGACGGCGGCCTCGCCCGTCTCGCGGGCGTGGCGGCCGGCTTCACGCAGCGTGTCGCGCGGATCGATCTCGGCGAGTTTCTCCTTCGCCCGCCCATAGCCGTCCCTGACGGTCTCGGCCGTGCGGCTGGCGAGGTCGGCGGCCCGGCCCGCGACATCGCCCGTCGCGCGCTCGATCCCTTCCCGCGCGCCGTCTTCCTCGGCGGGGACGTCCGGCGGCAGGCGCTTGTCGTTGTCCATCGTTCGACTCCATGGGCTCGGGTGCTTCATGGTCGAAACGAGGGAACGGCGACAGGGTTCCGTGCCGGGCGAGAAAGGTGGGAGCTAGACCGGATCCGATCAGATTGAATCGATCTGATCGGATCCGCCTCTCATTTTCAGTCTGGAGACCGCTTGACCGACCAGCTTGCGGTGCAGGCTGGTCGGCACGGGCTCTAACGCGTCGCGCGCCGTGTTGCGCGCACCACCGAGGGAGCGCTGACCGCGCCGGCGGCGCCGCCGACCACGGCTCCGATCGGGCCGGCGACGACCGCCCCGGTCCCGGCGCCGACCGCGGCGCCGCTGACGCGCTGCTCCAGCGTCGTGCAGGCGGCTAGGCCGAGGGCCAGTGCTGCGAGGGCGGCGGCGATCTTCATCGTATGTCCTTCGTGTTGCTGCGGTGACGGCCGCCATTTTTCGTTTGGAGCCCGTTCCGATCCGCTTGCGGTGCAAGCGGACCGGAGCGGGCTCTAGCCCAGAAGTTGCCGCAGGGCGATGGCAGAGAATCGGATCGTTGGTTAAGCTCGCCGCGGCGAGCTCGACGCATCGCCCAGGGAGACTGCTCATGAAGACGCTTCTGTTCTCCACCGCTCTCGCTCTGATGAGCGCTGGGCTCCTGGCTGCGCCGGCATCGGCGCTGACGATGAAGGAATGCAGCGCCAAATATCAGGAGGCCAAGAAGGCGAACACGCTGAAGGGCCAGAAGTGGAACGATTTCCGCAAGGCCAACTGCGCCGACGACGACGCCTCGGAGAACGACGCCGCGGCGGCGGTGACGGACGCCCCGGCGGCGACGCCGGCCGCGACCACGCCGGCCAAGCCCGCCGGCAAGGCCAGGCCAGCCGTCTTCCCGAAGGCGGTCTCGCCGAAATATTCCAACGAGACCGCAGGCCGCGCGCGCCTCAAGACCTGTGCCGACCAGTACAACGCCAACAAGGCCAACAACGCCAATGGCGAGCTGAAGTGGATCGAGAAGGGCGGCGGCTACTGGAGCCAGTGCAACGCCAAGCTCAAGGGCTGAGGCGGCACGGCGCGCCCGGACGCCGGGCGCACCCCGTCCGCCGGTCCAGCTCCTGCCGGGATTGCGGCAGCAGATGCAGGTGATCGCGGACCTGCGCCGAGCATGACCGCAAGGCGCACGCCGCCGACAAGCCGCGTCGGCCGGATCGGACGAATTTTCGGGAGATCAACGCTCTAGCGTTGGGCCTGGTGGAGCTGAGGGGATTCGAACCCCTGACCTCTGCAGTGCGATTGCAGCGCTCTCCCATCTGAGCTACAGCCCCAGGGCGCTGGCCTTCTAGGCCTTGCGTCGCGCTTCTGTCAATCGCTTGCGACAGGAGTTTTGTGGGGGCTCTCGTCGGAGCGCCCGGCCTTCTCGGAGATGCTGCTCGATGCGTGCCGTTCTCGACGTCGTGATGCTGGCGCTGAACCTCTATGTCTGGCTGCTGATCGCCTCGGCCGTGCTGAGCTGGCTGATCGCCTTCAACGTCGTCAACACCCGCAACCAGTTCGTCTCGATGGTGTGGGACTTCCTCTATCGAATCACCGAGCCGGCACTGCGGCCGATCCGGAACATGCTGCCCAATCTCGGCGGCATCGACATCTCGCCGATCATCCTGCTGCTGGTGATCTTCTTCATCCAGAGCGTGATCAGCCGCTACGTCTACCCCAACGTGTTCTAGGCATCATGGCGGCCTGGTCCGTCACATCCGACGGCCTGGCGATCGCCGTCCGCCTGACGCCGCGCGGCGGGCGCGACAGCCTCGACGGCGTCGAGACCCTGGCCGACGGCCGCCAGGTGCTGAAGGCCCGGGTCAGGGCCGCCCCCAGCGACGGCGAGGCCAATGCGGCGCTGATCGCGCTCCTCGCCAGGGAACTCCAGATCTCGCGCTCGCAGATCTCGCTGACGGCAGGTGCGAGCGCGCGCCTGAAGCGGGTGTTGATCCACGGCGATGCCGGGACCCTGGCGGCGCGATTGCAGGGCAGGCTCGGCGGGATCTGATGCTGCATCGCAGCAGAATCGCCAAGTCCGCTCTTGACGAAGGCCCCCGGGTTCTGGCCCAAGATGGGCCATGGACCAGCCAAGCCCCGAGCCGTTTCCACAGCGCCTGACGGAAGGCTATCGCGCCTTCCTCGACGATCGCTTCGCGCGCGAGAAGAGCCGCTACGAGGAACTCGCCGAGACCGGGCAGACGCCGAAGATCATGCTGATCGGCTGCTGCGATTCGCGCGTCTCGCCCGAGGTGATCTTCGATGCGAGCCCGGGCGAGATGTTCGTGGTGCGCAACGTCGCCAATCTCGTCCCGCCCTTCTCGCCGGACGACCAGCTGCACGGCACCTCGGCCGCGCTCGAATACGGCGTCCAGGCGCTGAAGGTCGAGCATATCGTGGTGCTCGGCCATGGCCGCTGCGGCGGCGTCCGCGCTTTCGCCGACGATGCGCAGGGCCCGCTCTCGCCCGGCGACTTCATCGGCAAATGGATCACGCTGATCGAGCCGGCGGCGCGGCGCTCGGGCGGGCGCAGCCGCAACGAGAGTTTCGAGAGCTATGTCGAGCGCCTCGCCCTGCTCTCGATCCAGCAATCGCTCGCCAATCTGCGCACCTTCCCCTGCATCAACATCCTCGAGGGCAAGGGCCGGCTGCATCTGCACGGCGCCTATTTCGCGGTGGCGACTGGCGAGCTGATGCTGCTCGACCCGCAGAGCGGGCAGTTCGTGCCGGCCGTCGGCGAGATGCCGAAGAAGGTGCAGATGATCCGCTGCTCGCCGGCGGCGCCGGAAGGGGGAGGTTGACGCCTCGTCCCGAAAGAGTGAATTTTGAAGCAATCGCCGCTTGAAACGGCGGTCGCCGGGTATGAATCCGCGATCTGGCAGCTTTTGGCCGGACCCGAATTTTTGCTGCGCCGCCCCGATGACGAACCCGGAAGCTTGCGCTAGATTGCGCGCTCCCGGTCACTATCGTTGAAGCTGCATGTTCGATCGTCGTAAGCCCGCCGCCCCGGCGCCCTTCGTCACCCACGAGAATATCGAAGCCAAGGTCAAGTGGTTCGATCCGGAGAAAGGCTTCGGCTTTGCCTCTCCGGCGGACGGTTCCGGCGACGTGTTTCTCCACATCTCGGCCATCGGCCCGCAGGATCCGCAGGACCTGCAGCCCGGTGCCACCATCATCTGCGATCTCGGCGAAGGCCGGCGCGGCCTGCAGGTCGTGTCCGTTCACGAGATCGATGCCTCGACCGCGACCCCGGCCGCGCCGCGTGGCCCCGGCGGCGGTGGCGGCCGTCCGTTCTCGCCGCGCCCCCCGCGCGACGATTTCGGCGGCGGCTATGGCGGTGGCGGCGGTTACGACCGCGGCGACCGTGGTGGCTTCGACCGCGGCGCCAGCGCGCCGATGGAAGGGCCGTTCGACGGCGCGGTGAAATTCTTCAACACCGATCGCGGCTTCGGCTTCATCGCCCCGGACAAGGGCGGGCCGGACGTGTTCCTGCACGTCTCGTCGCTGAGCCGCAGCGGCCTGCAGCCGCCGATGGACGGGCAGCGCGTGCGCTTCTCGATCCGCGCCGGCAAGAAGGGCCCCGAGGCCGCGAACATCAGCTTCCTCTGAGAGGCTGATCGCCGGCGGACACGTCCGGTCGGGCTGATTTGGCCTGGCCGGGTTGTGCCTGGACGAATCGACGAGGCGGCAGGCCGAAAGGCCGGGCCGCCTCAAACGCGTTCGAGGGCGCGATGCGGCGGCGGCGGCAGCGCGATCCCGATGGCGTCGCCCGGCCTGACCAGGCCGCCGTCCAGCACGATCGCCATGATTCCGGCCTTGCGGATCAGCGCCCCATCGGCGCCGCGGCCGAGCACGGCCGCGAGCAGGCCCGGCCGGAAGGCCTCGATCTGGGCGCAGGGGTTGCGCAGTCCGGTGACCTCGATCAGAGCTTCGCCGCCGAGGCGAAGCCGGGCACCGACCGGCAGGCCGAGCAGGTCGATTCCCCGGGTGGTGAGGTTCTCGCCCATGTCGCCCGGCCCTACCGGGAAGCCGGCATCGGCGAGCTCGTCGAAAAGTTCCGCATGGATCAGATGGACCTGACGCAGATTGGGCTGCGTCGGATCGACCCTGACACGCGAGCGGTGCTTCACCGTCTCGCCGCAATGGGCGTCGCCTTCGACGCCGAGGCCGGCGAGCAGGCGAATCGCCGGCAGGACCGGCTTGCTGAAGCGGTGTGCATCATCCCGCGCGACGGCAATGATCCTGCTCATCGGCCTCCATCCGGTCGCCGTCCCCGGGCATGGCAGCGCGGCGCTTGGGGAGCCCCGCTGGCGCCACGAAAAAACCGGGCCTGTCACGCGGCCCGGTCGATCGTTCCTGGCGGCAGCCGCAGCTCAGTGGTCGTCGCCCTCGAGCCCGCCGACATGCTTCTGGGTGTAGAGCTCGAGGCCGATGCGGCCGATCAGGTCGAGCTGGGTCTCGAGGAAGTCGATATGGCCTTCCTCGTCCTTCATCAGCGCCTTGAACAGGTCCTCGGACGGATAGTCGCCGACCTCGCGGCAATATTTGGCCGCCTCCTGATACAGCGCCCGCGCCTCGACCTCGGCCTTCAGGTCGCACTCGATCACTTCCTTGACGTTCTCGCCGATCCGCAGCGGGTCGAGCGTCTGCATGTTCGGGAAGCCCTCAAGGAAGAGGATGCGGTCGACGAAGCGGTCGGCATGGACCATCTCCTCGATCGACTCCTTCTTCCAGGTCTTCGCCATGTCCTTAAGGCCCCAATTGTCGAGGAGCCGATAGTGAAGCCAGTATTGGTTGATGGCCGTCAGTTCGGAGCGCAGGCCCTTGTTGAGGTATTCGATGACCTTCTTGTCGCCTTTCATGCCGCTCTCCTCGCTGTCGGCTGTGGATCAGCCTGGCTACATTATAATGCTCATAATGTAGAGCGATGAACTCGGAAAGGAAAGGCCGGACTGCAAGGTCTGCGGCAGAAATCGCCGCGGCGCGGTCAGGCGGCGGCGCGGTCGTCATTCTCCTCGATGCCGGCCATCATCAGGCCGACCGAGACGTGAACCGCGCAAGCGACATCCCGGCTGGCGCAGCTCTGGCACTGGCTGGCGCAGGCGGCGCGGGCCTCCGCCAGCAGGGCGCGGACCTCGCGGGCGCAGCGGCCGCAATCCGGGCTGCAGCCGAGGCAGTCATAGGCCTCGCCCGCGGTGCGCGGGCCGCTGCCGTCCGGCGCGATCGTGCCCTTGATCTGCCGACAGGAGAGGACGTTGCAGGAGCAGACGATCACGTCCGGCGGGCTCCCGCGACCTTCGTCGCCGTCTCCACGCCATCGGCGCGGCGCAGGCGCACGATCACCTCGACGGAGGCGATCATCATGCCGTCCGGCGCCGCCGGCAGGCCGGTGACCTCGATCTGCGAGCCCGGAATGTCGACGACGGTCTCGTCGTCCTCATTGTAGAAGTGATGATGCTCCGAGACATTGGTGTCGAAGAAGGTCTTCGGCCCGGACACCGACACCTGACGCAGCAGGCCGGCCTCGGAAAACTGACGCAGCGTATTGTAGACGGTCGCGAGCGAGAGCGGCTCGCGGGCGCGCAGCGCCTCCTCGTAGAGCATCTCGGCGCTGACATGCCGGTCGCCCTTGGCGAAGAGCAGCCAGCCCAGCGCCATGCGCTGGCGGGTCGGCCTCAGGCCGACGCTGCGCAGGCGCGCCTTGACCGCGCTGATCGGACAGGCGGCAGGGGCCTTCTGCGGCCAGGGAATCTGCTCCTCATGGGCAGCCCGGGCCGGGCTGCCGTCCTTCAGGGACAGAATGCTCATGAACGCCTTCCAACTCGAAGATCAGTGTCCATGCAGTTTAGAATTCATCTAAACTACTGATATTGCTGATATTTTTGCCCTCTTCGATGCGGGCTGTCAATTCTCCCCGGCCTGCGGCGGAACGCATGGGGGGTGTCCACGACACGCAGCGGTCCCTCCAAGCGGGACGTGTCGTCCGTTCGGACGGTCTCGGCGGAGGCCGTCAATGCCCGCCTCCGCCGCCCGGTGCGGGAGCCGGCGGCCTGCGCATGAACAGGGCGAGCACGACCAGGGCGCCGAAGATGCAGGTCAGGCCGAGGAAGACGTCACCGAAGGCCATCACCAGCGCCTGCTTGTGGGCTCGCTGGGTCAGCAGCTCCAGCGCCATGGAGCGCGCGGCGTCGCCATGCTCGGCGAAGCGCTGGATCAGCGCGGCGAGATTCTCCTCGGCGACCTGGCGCCCCATGGCGACGGCCTCGTGCAGGCGGGCGATGTGCAGGTCGGTGCGGTTGTTGAGCAGGGTATTGATCACCGCGAGCCCGACCGCGCCGCCGAGATTGCGGGTGAGGTTGTAGAGCCCCGAGGCGTTCTTGAGCTGCTGCGGCGGCAAGGTGCCGAGTGCGAGGTTGTTGATCGGCACCATGCACAGCATCAGCGAGCAGCCGCGCAGGATCTGCGGAGCCAACAGTTCGTGGAAGTCCCAGTCCGCCGTGATCGCCGAGGCGAGCCAGGTGCCGAGCGCGAAGCCACCGAAGCCGATCATCATCATGATGCGCGGGTCGAGCTTGGCCGAGAGGCGTCCAGCGATCGGCGCGGTGAGGAACATGGCAAGGCCGGTGACGAACATGGTCTCGCCGATCATCAGCGCGTCGTAGCCGCGGATGCGCCCGAGATAGACCGGGTAGAGATAGGTCAGGCCGTAAAGGCCGATGCCCATGGTGAAGGAGAACAGCGAGCCGAAGGCGAAGTTGCGGTCGGAGAAGGCGTAGAGGTCGACCAGCGGGTCCTCCCGCGTCAGGGCGCGCCAGAAGAACAGCACGGCGCCGACCAGCATCACGCCGGTGAAGAGAACGATCTCGTGGCTCTCGAACCAGTCGAGACGGGTGCCTTCCTCGAGCACATATTCCATGCTGCCGAGGAAGGCGGCCATGGCGCCGAGCCCGATCCAGTCGAAGCGGCGGAGCAGGCCATGGTCCGGCCTGTCGAAGTCGATCAGCGTCCAGGCGGCGATGGTGACGCCGATGCCGGGCACGACATTGACCAGGAACAGCCAGTGCCAGGAGAAGGCGTGGCTGAGATAGCCGCCCACCGTCGGGCCGATCGTCGGCGCGAGCGTGGCGATGAGACCGATCAGTGGCGAGACGATCGGCCGTTTCGAGGGCGGAAAGATGGTGAAGGCCGCGGCGAAGACGCCGGGGATCATGCCGCCGCCGATGAAGCCCTGGACCGCGCGCCAGAGGATCATCTCGTTGATCGAGCTCGACGAGGCGCAGAGCGCGCTGGAGATGGTGAAGCCGGCCGCGGCGATCGAGAAGAAGACGCGCGTCGACAGCGCCCGGCTGAGATAGCCGGACAAGGGGATCATGATCACCTCGGCGATCAGATAGGCGGTCTGGACCCAGGCGATCTCGTCGCTGGAGGCGGAGAGCCCGGCCTGGATCTCGGCGAGCGAGGCCGAGACGATCTGGATGTCGAGGATCGCCATGAACATGCCGAAGACCATCGCCAGGAAGGCGAAGATCCGGCGCATCGGGATGGCGTCGGCAGCCGGCGCGCCGGCTGCCGGGGGCGCAGTGGTAGCGGTGGCCATGCCGGCCTCCTCGACGGATGTGGCGGTCGGATTCCGGGAACCGGCCCCGGCCCGAGGAGCGCCGTGAGGCGCGGTGCGCTTCGGCCCGGAAGGGGCGATCGAGCCGCTGCGCACCGCCATTTCCCGGTCGGAAATGGCTCCTCGGGTCGGGGTCGGCGAGAGCCGGAGCCGATCGGGCCGGGCCGACCCGATCGGCGGATCCGTCTCTCACGGTCAGTCTGAGCCGGCCGATCGGCTGCGCGGGCAGGCGAGCGAACCGGCGCCGGTCAGTTCCGCGCGCCCGGACGCGGGTCGATCGAAACCACCACCGACATGCCCGGCCGCAGCACATGCCTGCCCGCCGACTCCGGCGAGAGCGCGATGCGGACCGGCACGCGCTGGACGATCTTGGTGAAGTTGCCGGTGGCGTTGTCGGGCGGCAGCAAGGTGAAGACCGAGCCGGTGCCGCCGGCGATGCCGCTGACGGTGCCGTCGAAGACCTGGCCGGGCAGGGCGTCGACGGTGATCTTCGCCCTGTCGCCGATCTTCAGCGGGCCGAGCTGCGTCTCCTTGAAATTGGCGTCGACATAGACCTTGTCGAGCGGGACGATCGACATCAGCCGCTTGCCGGCGCTGACGAGATCGCCGAGCTGCATGTTCGTGTTGGCGACGAGGCCGTCGATCGGTGCCGAAATCGTCATGAAGGACAGGTCGCGCGCCGCCTTGTCCTCGGCGACCCGGAGCTCCTCGATCTGGCGGGCGGCCTCGACGCGCTGCGCCTTGAGCACCTCGATATTGGCCTGCGCCTGGACGACGCCGGCCTTCGCGCTGACGAGCGAGGCGACCGCCTGGTCGCGCGCGGCGGTGGCGGCGTCGAGCGTCGCCTGCGAGCCGTAGGACTTGGCGGCGAGGTTGCTGGCGCGCTCGAAATCGGCGGCGGTGCGGGTGACGGCGGCTTCGGCGGAGTTCTGCTGCGCCTGCGCCTGCTGCAGGCTGGCGCGAGCGGCCTCGATCTGCGCGTCGATCCGGGACAGGGTGGCCCTGGCGGTCGCGCTCTTGGCGTGTGCGCTCTCCAGCGCGATGCGCTGGTCGCCGTCGTCGAGCTTGACCAGTTGCTGGCCGGCCTTGACCTCCTGGTTCTGGGCGACCGAGATCGTGGCGATGTTGGCGGGCAGCTTGGCCGAGATCGTCGCCATGTCGGCGCCGACATAGGCATCGTCGGTCGAGACGATGAAGCGGCCATCGCGCCACCAGCCGATGCCGAACCACAGGCCGGCCCCGAGGGCCGTGCCGGCGACGAGGGTGAGGACGATGCGCCTGACGCCGCGCTTCGGTGCCGGCCTGCCGCCCGTCTGCGCGGCAGGGCCGCGCTCCTCGCCCGTCTTGCGGGCTTCGATCGAGCCGGGTGTCTGCTCGAGCACGGGGTCGACCAGCTTCAGGCGATCCCGGCGGGGCTCGGCTCGTTTTTCAGTGGCGGCTTCGACGGTCATGGTGGTAATGCCCTGACGATCATAATTCGAACCGCTCGGTTCGATCGAGGTTGAAATAGCGTCCGCCGCGGCGCATATCAAGAGCAAATCGAACCGATCGGTTCGATTATTTTGCAAGCGCGAACTTGCGCAGAGGTATGGAACACGATGAGTGCGATGCTGGAGCCGCGTGCCCGGGCCATCTCCCGCAACCGGCGCGTCGCCGGGATGGATCCCGACAAGCGCCATCAGATCCTCGAAGGGGCAAATGCCGTGTTCGCCGCGCGCGGCTTCGACGCCGCCAGCATGAACGACATCGCTGCGGCCGCGAACGTCTCCAAGGGCACGCTCTATGTCTATTTCGAGGACAAGGAGCATCTCTTCGTCGCCCTGATCGAGCGTGAGCGCGAGAAGCAGAAGCAGGGCATGTACGCCGCGCTCGCCGACGAGCCGAGCCTGACCCTGGCCCTGACGAATTTCGGCACCGGGCTGGTGCGCCTGCTGACCGGCCCCTTCGCGCTGAGCGCCCACAGAATCGTGCTCGGCGTCGCCGAGCGCATGCCGGATCTCGGCCGCGAGTTCTACGAGCGCGGCCCGATGCAGGGCGCGCAGCACCTTGCCGCGTTTCTGGAGCAGCGTGTCGCGGCCGGCGAGCTCGCGATCGGGGATGTCGCGCTGGCGGCAGCGCAGTTCGTCGATCTCTGCCAGTCGACCTTGATGCGTCCCCGCCTGTTCAACGCCGTGCGCACCCCGCCCGGCGAGGACGAGGTCGCGCATGTCGTCGGCGAGGCGGTGGCGACCTTCATGGCCCGCTACGGCAAGGCGGCGCGCTAGAGCCGGTGAATCCGGCTCTCACTTTTAGCTTAGAAACCGTTTTACCGATCAGCTTGCGGTGCAAGCTGATCGGAACGGGCTCCGGAAAAGTGCTCCGCCAGCCGGCGAGTCAGGAAGCTGCGACCTTGCGGGCGCGGATGCGCTCGCGATGCGCGGTGTAGAGCCCCGACGCGATGATGATCGCCGAGCCGAGCCAGGTGAAGGCGTCGGGCAGCACCGCGAACAGGACGAAGCCGAAGGCCGAGGCCCAGAGCAGCTGGACATAGGAGAAGGGCGCCAGCAGCGAGGCGTCGGCATGCCGGAAGGCCTGGATCACGAACCAGTGTCCCACGGTCGAGGAGACGCCGATGAAGAGGCCGATCAGCAGCGCCTCTCCGGTGAGCGGCTGCCAGGTCAGCGGCTGCAGGGCCGAGAGCAGCAGGCAGCCGACGATCGCCGACCAGGCCAGCGTGGTCACCGGGTTCTCGGTGGCGCTCATCATCCGGGTAACGATCAGGGCGAAGGCCCAGGTCGCCGCCGACAGGACGGGCAGGATCGAGGCGGGCTGGAAGTCGCTGCCGCCCGGGCGGACGACGATCAGGACGCCGATCAGGCCGACCGCGGTCGCGGTCCAGCGCCGCCAGCCGATCTTCTCGCCGAGGATCGGGATCGAGAGCGCGGTGACGAAGAGCGGCGCGACGAAGCTGGTGGCGGTCGCGTCGGCGATCGGCAGGTAGCGCAATGACGAGACGAACAGGATCGAGGAGATCGTGACGGCGACGCCGCGCGCGATCTGCCTGCTCACGCGCCTCGGCCTGAGCTGCGCGAACCCGCCGGGAGCGGCGACCGCCAGCATGATCAGCGCGAAGGCGGCGTAGCGCAGCCAGACGACCTGGATGGCCGGCGTGGTGGCGGTGAGATACTTCGAGGCGACGTCGGCGGCGGAGAGGAAGACGCTGCCGAGCAGCATCAGGCCGATGCCGCGCAGGCCGTTGTCGCGCCGCGGCGCGGGACGCTGCGGCGGCTCGGCCGGGGCGATCGGCAGAGGAACTCGGGTCAGGGTGTCGGGCAAGGTTTCAGCGAATCTCGATGCCGAAACACTTTAGCCGATGATCGTGGCGAGCCCGTGCGCAAATCCGGCACGGCAGCCATGCGTCGCGCAAGAAAAAGGCGAGCACGGGGCTCGCCTTGAAATTTTCTTGACGGAAGCGCGGCTCGGCTCAGGCCGCCTTCCGGCGCGGCTGGATCAGCTTGCGGTTGACCAGCACCTCGGCGATCTGGACCGCGTTCAGCGCGGCACCCTTGCGCAGATTGTCGGAGACGCACCAGAAGGAGAGGCCGTTCTCGACGGTGGCGTCCTCGCGGATGCGCGAGATGTAGGTCGCGTCCTCGCCGGCCGCCTCGTGCGGGGTGATGTAGCCGCCGGGTTCCTGCTTGTCGATGACGAGGATGCCGGGGGCGGTGCGCAGCACCTCGCGCGCCTCCTCGGCGGTGACCGGCTTCTCGCACTCGATGTTGACGGCCTCGGAGTGGCCGATGAAGACCGGCACGCGCACGCAGGTCGCGGTCAGCTTGATCTTCGGGTCGAGGATCTTCTTGGTCTCCGCCATCATCTTCCACTCTTCCTTGGTGTAGCCGTCCTCCATGAAGACGTCGATGTGGGGGATGACGTTGAAGGAGATGCGCTTCGGAAACTTCTTCGGCGCGACCTCGCCGGCCGAGAACACGGCGCGGGTCTGGTTGAAGAGCTCGTCCATCGCCTCCTTGCCGGCGCCGGAGACCGACTGATAGGTCGAGACGATGACGCGCTTGATGCCGAAGCGCTCGTGCAGCGGCTTCAGCGCCACGACGAGCTGCGCGGTCGAGCAGTTCGGGTTGGCGATGATGTTCATCTTGGCGAAGCCGGCGGCCGCGGCGGCGTTGACCTCCGGCACGACCAGCGGCACGTCGGGATGCATGCGCCAGGTCGAGGAGTTGTCGATCACGACGCAGCCCTGCGCGCCGATCCTGGGCGACCATTCCTTCGAGACCGCGCCGCCCGCCGACATCAGGGCGATGTCGGTGTCGGAGAAGTCGTAATGGTCGAGCGCCTTCACCTTCAGCTTCTTGTCGCCGAAGGAGACCTCGGTGCCGACGGAGCGCGAGGAGGCGAGCGCCACCACCTCGCTGACGGGGAAAGCGCGCTCGGCGAGGATGTCGAGCATCTCATGGCCCACATTGCCCGTGGCGCCGACGACCGCGACCTTGAAGCTCATGCTGGAATTCCTTCTGGCGAAACCGGTTCAGCCTCCCCGGGAAAGCCGCGTCCACAATCCTGCTTGCGGGTTCGGCCGTTTGACCCCGGCCGGGGGGGAGAGCCCGGAATCGAGGCGACGTGTCAGCGCGACGTCCGGGTTTTCCCGGCCGTCGTTTTGGTCGTGGTTTTCGTCGTCGAAGCGAACGTCACGGAACCAACCAGAGCTGACTTTCATCGCGAAGCCGGAAGACTGAAATCCGGCGCGCAATCCCAAACACCGGCAGCAGGCAAAAGTCAATCGCTCGGGCCGGCGCACCGGCGTTAACCCTGCCTCCTTACCCGTCGTTGACCCTGTTCGGCGATGGCGGGCTCCCGGTAACGACCTGCTCATCGCGGCCGGCGAAAGCTCGCCCGCGAGTGGGGACGAGGCGGCTTGCAGGGGTGCGGGCCGCCCAACGGGTCGGGTTCTGTCGTGTCCGGGGACGAGATCAGCGCCATCTGGCAGCGCTTGCAGCTGCGGCTGCGCGAGAGCGGGCGACGTCTTCAGCCGCGCCTGCAGATTCCGGGCGGGGCGAGGCCGGGCCGTTTCGACCTCGCCGCCCGGCTGGTCGACATCGCCGATATCGTCGAGGCCGGCTTCGCGCGGATGCTGCGGCCGGCGCGACGTGCCCTGCGCTCGGGCGCAGCCGGTGTGACCGGCGGTGTCCTCTGGCGCGGGCTCGCCGCGCTGACCGGCGTCGGCGTGACGGCGATGCTCGTGGCCGGGCTCTCCTCCGGCTCCTCCGACCCGGCGCTCGCCAGCCTGCCGGGGCCCGTGCAGGTTCCGGCGGCTGCCGAGGTCCGGGATGTCCGGCTCCAAGCCTCGCCGATCGGCGCCGGGCAGGATGGCTGGGTGGCGATCGCCCGGCCGCTCGCGCTCTTCGGCCTGGAGGCGCCGGACCTCGACAAGCGCAACACCTACGAGGCGCGGCGCAGCAAGGACGGCCAGCGGCGCGAGGATGTGCTGACCTTCGGCGAATTCGGCGACGGCAGGCCGTTCCTGTCGCTCAGGCTGCAGGTCAATCGCGACGCCGGAGACGGCGCGCGCGCCGGCCTGTCGCAGCCCTTCGTGATCATGCTGGTGCGCGAGAGCGCAGCACGCGGGCTGTCGGTCGGGCGCAGCGGCGCGACGACGACGGTAGAGACCAAGTTCGGAACCGTCGAGACGGCGGATGCGAGCCTGGGCGACGGCACGGCGAGCCGGGCCTGCATCGCCTTCCGCCATCTCGACGCGAGCGCGCACCTGTCCTTCTCCGGCTGGTGGTGCGGCAGCGAGGCGCGGCCGGCCGACCGGGCGCAGCTGATCTGCCTGATCGACCGGATCGACCTCCTGAGCGCCGGCGACGATCCGGAACTGCGCGCCAGCTTCGCACGGACCGAGCTCAACCGCCGGCAGGGCTGTTCGGTGCCGAGGCTCGCCGCGACCGGGCGCAAGGGCTCCTGGCTCGACGCCGACGGAAAGGCTCCGGCGCTGAAGACGGCTTCGGGCAAGAAGAGCCAGCGATAACGCGCTCGTGTTGCCAGGGCGCACTGGCGCGGCGCAATTAAAGCATTAACTGGATAGATGTACCGTAGCGACAGCCGATCCGCCAGGAGCCTCGGCGGGGGCAACCGCCCAGGAGATTGTCATGCGTTCGCTTTCCCGCTTCGCCGCCGGCCTCGCCGTTTCGATCGCGGCAGTCACCTTCGCGGCCTCCATGGCCGAGGCCCAGCAACAGCGCCGGCCCCTGCGCGTCACCGTGCAGAAGCGCAGCTATTTCGACGCCGGCAATGTCGTGCCGGTCGGCAGCATGAACCGCTATGCGACGCAGAACATCGTGGCGAGCCCGGTCTATTCCTCGTCCGGCGAGCTCTATGGCGAAGGCACGCTGCCCTCGCGCATCGGCTCCGGCGCCAACCCCTTCGCCAACAGCTTCTCGACGCCGCGCTTCTGAGCGATCGCAGGCCTGAACCGAAAAGGCCCGCCGTGAGGCGGGCCTTTTGCTTTGGCGTCAGCGCACCAGGATGTTCTTGAACTGCCAGGGATCGCTGGTGTCGATATCCTCCGGGAACAGGCCCGGGCGGCCATCGAGCGGCGTCCAGTCGGTATAGTAGCCCTTCACCGGCCCGAGATAGGGCATCTGGATCGCAAGGCAGCGGTCGAGATCCATCTCCTCGACCTCGACGATACCGGCATTGGGGTTCTCCAGCGCCCAGACCATGCCGGCGAGCACGGCCGAGGTGACCTGCAGGCCGGTCGCGGTCTGATAGGGAGCGAGCTTGCGCGCTTCCTCCGTCGAGAGCTGCGAGCCGAACCAATAGGCGCCCCTGTCGTGGCCGTAGAGCAGCACGCCGAGCTCGTCGATGCCGTCGATGACCTCGTTCTCCTCGAGGATGTGATGCTCTTCCTGGGGGCGGCCGGCATTGCCGAACATCTCGTGCAGCGAGAGCACGGCGTCGTTGCACGGATGATAGGCGTAGTGGCAGGTCGGCCGGTAGATCGCCTTGCCGGCCTCGTCGCGCACGGTGAAGTAGTCGGCGATCGAGATCGACTCGTTATGCGTCACCAGGAAGCCGTATTGCGACCCCGGAGTCGGGCACCAGCTGCGCACCCTGGTCTCGGCGCCGGGCTGCATCAGGTAGATCGCGGCCTGCGAGCCGGTCTCGTGGGTGCGGGCGTTGTCCGGCATCCACTTCTCATGGGTGCCCCAGCCCAGCTCGGCCGGCTGCACGCCCTCGGAGATGAAGCCCTCGACCGACCAGGTGTTGACGAAGACGCCCGGCGGCTTGGGGTTCTTCGAGCGCTGCGTGTCGCGCTCGGCGATATGGATGCCCTTGACGCCGACCCGCTGCATCAGCCCGGCCCATTCCTCGCGAGTGGTCGGCTGCGGCACGTTGAGGCGCATGTCGGCGGCGATGTTCAGCAGAGCCTTCTTGGCGAGCCATGAGGCCATGCCGGGATTGGCGCCGCAGCAGGAGACGGCGGTGGTCGAACCCGGCGCACGGGCGCGCTTGGCGGCGAGCGTCATCTCGCGCAGCGCATAGTTCGAGCGCTCGCCCGGGCCCTTCGTCTCGTCGAAATAGAAGCCGAGCCAGGGCTCGTTGACCGTGTCGATATAGAGCGCGCCGAGGCTGGAGCAGAGCTCCATGATGTCTCGCGAACCGGTGTCGCAGGACAGGTTGACGCAGAAGCCCTGGCCGCCGCCCGCGGTCAGCAGGGGCGTGAGCATGGTCTTGTAGTTCTCGAGCGTCACGGCTTCATGGATGAAGCGGATGCCGCGTTCGTCGAGAAGGGCGCGGTTGTCGTCGTCGGGCGCGATCACCACGAACCGGCTCTTGTCGAATTTGAGATGCCGCTCGATCAGCGGCAGCGTCCCGCGGCCGATCGAACCGAAGCCGATCATCACGATCGGGCCGCTGATCTCGCCGTATACGGGCCAATCCGTCATTCTTCTCAACTCCTCATGATCTCGTTTCAGGCAGGCGGACGCTGGTATGGGGCAGGTCCCCCGGCGTCAATGCCGGCGACCTCATTCCTTGCCCAGGCTGAAGGGGTAAGGTCCCTCGAAGGCGCCGACATAGGCGGTGTGCGAGATCAGGCCGGCGCCCGGCTGCCAAGCATGCAGCATGAACGCGGGCGGCTCCATCAGGAAGCGCGCCGTGGCGCCCGGCTGCAGGTCGAGGACGACCTGATGGGCGACGCCGGGCACGACCTGGCCGATGGTCCCGGCATAGCGGACCTGGACCGGGCGGTGATGATGGCCGCTGAGCACGCGCTCGATGTTCGGATGGCGCGCGACGATCTCCGCCAGCCGCTCCGCGCCGTCCTTGAGCATGACCGCGTCCATGTAGCCGAGGCCGCAGGAGAAGGGCGGGTGGTGCGTGAACAGCACGACGGGGCGGCCCTCGGCATCCGCCAGGGCGCGCTCGAGGAAGTCCAGCCGTTCGTCGCAGATCGCGCCGGCGCTCGAGCCCGGCAGCAGCGTGTCGAGGCCGATCAACCGCAGAGGCCCGAGATCGGCCTTGAACTGGACGAAGCCGCCGGTGAGGTCGGCATGGGGCCCGAGGTCGAGCCCGGCGATCATCGCCTCGCGGACATCGTGGTTGCCCGGGATCAGCAGCGTCGGCAGGCCGAGCTCCGCCAGCATCGCGCGGACGAGCGCGTATTCCTCCGGCAGGCCGCTCTCGGTCAGGTCGCCGGTGATGACGAGGACATCGGGGCGGACGGGCAGGGCGGCGACGGCGTCGACGGCGCGCCGCGTCATGCCGATCGTGTCGGAGACCTTGAGGGCGAGGCGGCCGGGCGGGCAGATGTGCAGGTCGGACAGATGGGCGATCAGCATGGGTCGTCTTGCTCAGGAGGAGGGCCTGGGCCGCCTTACCTGACGGCAGCCCGCGCGGCCAGCGCCGCGCAGGCTTCAATGACGCGCGTTGATGACGGATCGGCTACGATCCGGCCAAGGCCTCAGGCGGCGCGACGTCGGAGACCCTCCGCTCCCTCGGCCGGGACGAGCGCCCCCGTGGCTCTCAGCATGCCGCCGGCACCCTCAAGCGCGCCCTGGCGCAGCTCGAGGCCGAGGAAGCGCTCGCGCTCGACCGGGCCGGGCATGGAAAGGCCGGCCATCGGCTCGGCGGTGAAGCCGAAGCGCCGGTAATAGGGCGCGTCGCCGACGAGCAGGATCGCGCCATGGCCGCGGCCGGCGGCGCGCCGGATCGCCTCGTGCATCATCGCCTTGCCGAGCCCTTCGCCCTGGAGCTCGGGCGCGACCGCGAGCGGGCCGAGCAGCAGGGCCGGCCTGCCGCCCGCCTCGACATGCCAGAGGCGCACGGTCGCGACGAGCGCGCCGTCGCGCTCCGCCGTCAGGGCCAGGCCCTCGGCCGGCAGGCGGCCCTCGCGCAGGCGCTCGCTCGACTTCGCCGTGCGGCGCTCGCCGAGGCAGCGGTCGAGCAGGGCCTCGCGGGCCGGGATGTCGGTCTCGATCTCGTCGCGGATCGTGATCATGACGTACCTCCTGCCGGAGCGCCCGCCCTTTGGCGGACCTTCCCGGCGCCGCCCAGGGAGCGGCCGCAAGCAAACAGGATCATGTGGAAGAGGGTCCGGCGGGAGCCACGGCCGCGCACGTCCATTCCTGGAGGCGCGGACGCTCCGCCCGGTCATCGGGCAGCCTGCCGACCGGTGGCAGGGCGCTTCGCCGGACCCGATTGGTGCGGGAGGGCCTCGCGACCCTCCCTTTTCGTCAGATGACGTACTGCTTCAGCGGCGGGAAGCCGTTGAAGGCGACGGCCGCGTAGGTCGTCGTATAGGCGCCGGTGCCCTCGATCAGGACCTTGTCGCCGATCTCGAGGCTGAACGGCAGCATATACGGGGTCTTCTCGTACATGACGTCGACCGAATCGCAGGTCGGGCCGGCCAGCACGCAGGGCACCGTGGCGTCGCCGTCACGCTCCGTGCGGATCGGATAGCGGATCGCCTCGTCCATCGTCTCGGCAAGGCCGTTGAACTTGCCGATGTCGAGATAGACCCAGCGAACCTGGTCGTCCTCGCTCTTCTTCGAGATCAGCACGACCTCGGCCTCGATCAGGCCGGCTTCGCCGACCATGCCGCGGCCCGGCTCGATGATGGTCTCCGGCAGGCGGTTGCCGAAATGCTTCGACAGCGCCTGGAAGATGGCATCGCCATAGGCCGGAACGCCCGGGATCGGCTTCAGATAGCGCGCCGGGAAGCCGCCGCCGAGGTTGACCATCGACAGCGACAAACCGCGAGTGGCGCACTCCCTGAACACGGCCGAGGCCGAGGCCAGGGCCGAATCCCAAGCATGCACGTTCGCCTGCTGCGAGCCGACATGGAACGAGATGCCGTAGGCCTGGAGGCCGAGGCGGTGGCCATGCTCGAGCACGTCCGCGGCCATCTCGGGCACGCAGCCGAACTTGCGCGAGAGCGGCCAGTCGGCGCCGGCACCGTCGCAGAGGATGCGGCAGAAGATGCGCGCGCCCTCGGCCCTGGTGGCCGCGGCGGCACGGGCGATCTTCTCGACCTCGGCCTGGCAGTCGACGGCGAACAGGCGCACCCCGAGTTCCATGGCGCGGGCGACGTCGCGTTCCTTCTTGATCGTGTTGCCGAAGGAGATGCGGTCCGCCGTGGCGCCGGCCGCGAGAGCGAGCTCGATCTCGACGACCGAGGCGCAATCGAAGCAGGAGCCGAGCCTGGCCAGCAGGCGCAGCACTTCCGGCGCCGGGTTCGCCTTGACCGCATAGAAGACGCGGGTGTCCGGCAGCGCCCGGGAGAAGGCGACATAATTCTCGCGCACGACCTCGAGGTCGATCACGACGCAGGGACCGTCCTCGCGTCGGTCACGGAGAAATTCACGGATGCGCTCGGTCATCGGCGCGACTCCTCTTCGGCGCAAGCGGCGCCGATACGACGTGTAGCCGGTTGAAACGGCCGCGTTCCGAGGCGCGATGGAGACGCCAAGGACAGCGGACGAAACGTCCGGACCCGAAACACCGTCGATTGGGGAGACCCCGCACGGCCGGCAATGAAGGACAAGCCTCTTCGGTGCCGGCCTGTGGAAAGCCGGCGAGACCAAAAAAGCCCGCTCCGTCGTTGCTTTAAGCTGCGTCCCCCGTGGAGATTCGGGGTTCGCCGGTTTCGCCTCCGGCTGCCGGTCGCTGTTCGGGAGCGGCCCTCTTGCGAGCGCCGGGAGCGTGATTTGAGGGGATGTCCATCCCCCTCCATCCGTTTCCCATCCCTGGCGGCTGTCCGGCCTCTTGTCCGGATGCCCACCGACCGGCACGCGGCCACAGGCACGTGCGAATTGGGTGAGCCCCATATACGGACGGGCGCCCGGTGCTTCAAGTTTTTTCTAGCGGGCCGAGATGGATTTTTTCCGGGGGCGAGCGGCGCGGCCGTGGCGCAGCGGGGGGCTCGTCCCGGCGCCGGGCGGGCCGGCCGCCGCTGCGCCCTAGACCAGCCCCATTTCATCGCCTAAGTCGTTGCCGCAGCGCGCCTTCGCGCGCCTATTTCGACGGGGCAAGCTTCGATCATGACGGTTACCGATCGCCGCCGGGTTCTGGCCGGGCTGAGCGCTGCGCTGTGCGCCACCGCCGCGCCGCAGGCATTGCTGGCGCAGCAGCCGGAGCAGGCGCCGCCGCAACCCCGATTCGGCTTCGAGGAGGTGGTGCGGCGCGCCCGGGAGATCGCCGCCGTGCCCTATGAGGCGGGACCGGCGCTGCCGGAGGCGTTGACGCGGCTCGATTTCGACGCCTGGCGGGAGATCCGCTTCCGGCCGGAGCGGGCTTTGCTCGCCCAGTCGAATTCCGGCTTCCGCATGCAGATGTTCCATCCCGGCTTCCTGTTCACGCGGCCGGTGACGGTGAACGTGATCCGCGACGGCGTGCCGACGCCGGTGCCCTACGCGGCCAATCTCTTCGACTATGGCCGGACGAAGTTCGACAAGCCGCTGCCGGTCAATCTCGGCTTCGCCGGCTTCCGCCTGCACTACCCGCTCAACGATCCGCGCATCTTCGACGAGCTGATCTCCTTCATCGGGGCGAGCTATTTCCGCGTGCTCGGCCGCGGGCAGCGCTACGGATTGTCGGCGCGCGGCCTCGCGATCGGCGCGGGGCTGCCGGGCGGCGAGGAGTTTCCGGTCTTCCGCGAATTCTGGGTGGAGACGCCGACGGCCGATGCCGAGCGTGTCACGGTCTACGCGCTGCTCGATTCGCCGTCCGTCGCCGGGGCCTACCGCTTCCACATCTATCCGGACGGCGACAGCGTGGTCGATGTCGGCGCGGTGCTGTTCCCGCGCAAGCCGATCGACAGGCTCGGCCTGGCGCCGCTGACCTCGATGTTCTTCACCGGCGAGAACGACCGGCGCTTCCATGACGACTTCCGTACCGAGCTGCACGATTCGGACGGGCTGCTGATCCATTCCGGCACGGGCGAGTGGATCTGGCGACCGCTGCGCAACGCCCGCGTCCCGGCGACCTCCTCCTTCGTCGAGCGCAATGTCCGCGGCTTCGGCCTGATGCAGCGCGACCGCGTCTTCGAGCATTATCAGGACCTCGACCTCGCCTATGAATTGCGGCCCTCCTACTGGATCGAGCCGCAGGGCGACTGGGGCGAGGGCGTGGTCGAGCTGATCGAGCTGCCGACCACCGACGAGACCAACGACAACGTCGTCGCGCTCTGGGCGCCGAAGGCGCCGCTCGAGCCCGGTCGCGAATTCCGCTTCGGCTACAAGCTCACCGCGATGGTGGATTCCAGCGACCTGCATCCGGGCGGACGGGCGATCAACACCTATCAGGCCAAGCCGAAGGCGCTGGGTTCGGGCGAGCCGGTGACCGAAAACGCGAGGCGGTTCATCGTCGACTTCGCCGGCGGCGATCTCGGCTACTATCTGAAGCAACCCGAAAAGGTCGAGATCGTGCCCTCGATCGCCTATGGCCGGATCAACCGGGCCTTCCTGGTGCCGAACCCGAAGACCGAGGGCTTCCGCGCCTTCGTCGACATCGTGGTCGAGCCGGGCCAACTCGCCGAGATGCGCGCCTTCCTGAAGAGCGGCAGCAAGACCCTGACCGAGACCTGGAGCTATCCCTGGCGGGCGCCCGACGCCGGCTGACAGCGCATAGGGGCTGCAGTTCCATAACCCGGAGGGGCGTGGATCAGAATTTCGGCGCCGTGACCGTGCGTGCCGGCTTGCGCCGCTTCTCGGGGGCCGCGGCGACCACCTCGATCTCGACCTTGAATTCCGGCAGGGTGAAGCCGGAGACGATCATCAGGGTCGAGGCCGGCGGCGGCGAGCCGACATGGGCATCGCGCGATTCCATATAGCCCTTCATATGGGCGCGGTCGGTGACATAGGCGTTGACGCGGACGATGTCCTTCAGAGCCATCCCCGCTTCGGCGAGGATCGCGGCGATGTTGGCGAAGCAGAGATCGGCCTGATCGCGGACGCTTTCGGGGATGGTGCCGTCGGGGGCGATGCCGAGCTGGCCGGAGCAGAAGACGAGCCGGTGGCCGGCCGGGACCTCGGCGCCATGGCTGTAGCGGGCGAAGGGGGCGCGGATCGAAGAGGGGGTGAGCGGCTTCATCGGTCGGTCCGGAATCTGTCGCCGTCTTCTGCCACGCCGCATGGGCGGTGCAAAACCTTGTTGAGACTTGACCGGCGCCGCTTTGCGGCCTTGAACGCGCTCATGTCAGGTTCCACGCTGGGTTTCATGCCACATTCAGGCGGCATGGGCACAGTGCCTTCGGACGGCGACGTGTCGAGATGACGGGGATGAGCTTGAGGACTTCCATGCTGCTGCGGGCCGCGAGCCTGCTGCCTCTGGTGCTGCTGACGGCCTGCGCCGGCTCGCAGCGTTTCGGCGGATACGGCCCGGGTTCGGGCCAGGCCGTCGCGCGTGCGCCGGTCTATGGCGAGCCGGTCCAGTCGGCGCCGCCGGTCCAGTCGGCCCCCATCACCTCGGAGCCGCTGCCGCCTCCGGGCGGATATCCGAGCGCGCAGCCGGCGCCGGGCGCGGGCGGCATGCCGCCCCAGAGCGACCCCCTCTTCGAGCCGCAGGCCGGCCAGCAGCCGCCGGCGCAGCGCCCGGTCGAGCCCGCGCCGCCGCAGGTCGCCAACGCCAATCCCGGCGCGGCGCCGGGCGGCGGCCCGACGCGCAGCGGCGCGGTCTCGTCGCGGGACGGCGTCATCGGCAACTGGACGGCGCAGGAGGCGACCGGCGGCTCCTGCCGGGTGCAGCTCTCGAGCTCGCCCTCGCTCGACCTCTACCGCGCCAGCGCGAATGGCTGCAGCAACCGCGACCTGCAGCAGGTCAACGCCTGGGATTACCGCGACGGCGAGGTCTACCTCTATCAGCGCGGCGGCTCGGTCGTGGCGCGATTGCGCGTCGGCAGCGCCGGCACGATGAACGGCGCGATCACGAAATCGGGAGCGGCGCTCTCGATGAATCGATAGAGCGCGGCGCCATTGTCCTGAGAAGTGGCTCAACCTCGTCATGCTCGCCCTTGTGGCGAGCATCCACGTCCTGAACCCGGTCTGTGAGCAGCGACGCGAAGACGTGGATGGTCGGGACAAGCCCGACCATGACGGAGAGGTTGTCTAGAGGCCTGTCAATGCCGTGCGGCGCCGCGGCCGAACAGGGCCGAGGGCCAGAACCGGCGCTGCAGCGAGAGCGACAGCGTCGCGAAGCTGCGGGCGTTGTCGAGCGCCTCGTCGAGCAGGGTGAACGGCGTCGGCGCGCCGGTCGCGATCCGGCCCTCGACATCGTTGTAGCCGCCGACCAACTCGGCCTCGAACTTGCGGGCGAGGCTGCGCATCGCGGCGTTCTCGGGCAGGCAGGTCATGTAGAGCGTGCGGATGTTGCGGTTGCGCGCCGCCGTGATGAGGCGGCCGAACAGCGCCTCGCCGATGCCGCGCCGGCGCCAGTCGCGCTCGACGCTGAAGGCGGCTTCGCCGGTCTCGACGATGATCTCCTCGAGCCCGCGCAACTCGGCGGCGCCGCGAACCTCGCCGGCCTCGACATAGGCGTAGACGAGCCCGCCGACGCCGAAGGTGGTCTCGGCGTAGCTCCTGAGGAATTCGTCGTTGACCGCCGTTCCGAAGCGCTCGCGCCGCGTCGCGGCATCGAGGCGCAGGAGATGGGCGGTGAAGAGATCGCGCTCGGCGGGCCAGAGACGCCTGACCTCGCCCTGTCTGGCCTTGGCGCCAGCTTTGATCGAACGATTCAATTGCAGCTCCTGTGAAAGCGCGGATGCGCGCTGCCCCCAGGAGGCGAATCTTCCCTAACTCGGAGCCCAAGATGGGCGACCGATCGGGGAATGCAAGAGGCGCAATTGCGGCAATTTGCGGCTTTTCGCCCGGAAAAGCGGCGGCTGGCGGCGTATCGAGGCCGGTCCGGTCCGTTCTAGCGCCACATCGTGGCGATCGAGCCGGCCAGAGCGAGCGCCAGGGCGAGGTTGAGCAGGCGCCATTGCCGCTCGCTGCGCAGGAGTCGCGCCAGAAGCTGGCCGGCGACGCACCAGAGCATCAGCGACAGCAGCGCGAAGATACCGAAGACCATGCCTAGCAGGGCGGCGAGCTCGGTCGCGCCGCGCGCGAGGCCGGCAAAGGACGCGGCGGCGCCGAGCGTCATCGCCCAGCCCTTCGGATTCTGGAGCTGGATCCAGAGCGCGCCGGCGAAGCTCGTCGGCCGCGCGATGCTGGCGTCGCGATGCGGCGGACCGCTGCGCCCGATCCGGATGGCGAGCCAGAGCAGATAGGCGGAGCCGGCGAGCTTCATCGCCAGCTCCAGCGAGGGAGCCGCCAGCAGCAGGCCGGCGAGGCCGGCCGCTGCGGTGACCGCCATCGCTGCGAGCCCGATGGCGACGCCGATCATGAAGGGCAGCGACCGGCGGAAGCCGAAATGCGCGCCCGAGGCGGTTGCGAGCGTCGTGGTGGCGCCCGGCGTCACGGTCGAGACGGCGGCGAAGGCGATGAGGGGCAGGAACTGGTCGAAGGCCATGGCGAACTCCGGGGAGACCGCTCGATAGGGGCCCGCACGACATCATGAAAGCGAATGTTGAAGCGATCGGGCATTACGGATCATAATGCCGGGATGCGCAATCTCGACATCGAGCTGATCCGGGCCTTCGTCGCCGTCGCCGACCATGGCAGCATGACCGTCGCCGGCAATGCGCTGCATCTGACGCAGAGCGCCGTCAGCCAGCAGATCATGCGGCTGGAGCGGCGGCTCGGGCAGCCCCTGTTCCTGCGCGAGCGGCGCGGGCTGAAGCTGACGGCCGCGGGCGATCGCCTGCTCGCCAGGGCGCGGCGGCTCATCGGCCTGAACGACGAGATCTGGGCCGAGATGACGACGGGATGCGCCGGCAAGGTGCGGCTCGGTGTCCCCTATGATCTCGTCGGCGGCTCGCTCGCGCCGATCCTGAAGGGATTTGCCGAAGCGAGCCCGCTGGTCGAGATCTCGCTGGTCTGCGCCTCCTCGCCGCAACTGCTCGAAGCGCTCGGCAAGGGCGAGGTCGATCTCGCTCTGGTCGAGGAGCCGCTCGCGGCCGCGAGCGGCGAATGCCTCGGGATCGAGCGGCTGGTCTGGGTCGGCGCCAGGGCCGGCAACGCGCATCTGAAGCAGCCCTTGCCGCTCTCGCTGGTCGCCGACAGCTGCGCCTTCCGGCCGGCGGTGGCGTCGGCGCTGGATGAGCAGGGGCGCACCTGGCGCAGCGTGTTCGAGAACGGCAATATCGATGCGACCACGGCGACGGTGAGGACCGACCTCGCCGTCACCGCCTGGCTCGCCTGCACGGTTCCGCCCGATCTCGACATCCTCGGGCCGGAGGCCGACCTGCCGGAGCTGCCGCCTTTCGCGATCACGCTGCATCTGTCGCGCTCCCAGCCCTCCGAAGCGGCGCGCGAACTCGCCCGCCATCTCCGCGCCGGCTGGCTGCGTCCGCGGCAGGCCGCATAGGCTGCCGGCCTCGGCGAGGGTTGCGGGCCGGGCCGCCCTGCCGTAACCCCAAAGGCCACGTCCCTTCCCGCCGCGAGGCCATGTCCGCCACCCTATCCGAACGTTACGACGCCCTGGTCGCCTCGGGCGCGATCGAGCGCGATCCGGCGCAACTCGCCGTCGTCAGGCGGCTGCAGGCGCTGTCGCAGACGCTCGCCAACCGCAAGCTGGCGAAGAAGAGCAGCGCGCTCGGCTGGCTGTTCGGCCGCAAGCAGCCGGCCGCGGAGGGGATCAAGGGGCTCTATGTCTGGGGCTCGGTCGGCCGCGGCAAGACCATGCTGATGGACCTGTTCTACGAGACGGTCCCGGTCGCGTCGCGCCGGCGCGTGCATTTCCACGCCTTCATGGCCGATGTGCACGAGCGCATCCACGCCTATCGCCAGGCGCTCAAGGCCGGAAAGGTCAAGGAGCCCGATCCGATCGGCCCGGTGGCGGCGGACCTCGCGGACGAGGCGAGCCTGCTCTGCTTCGACGAGTTCACCGTCACCGACATCGCCGACGCGATGATCCTCGGGCGGTTGTTCACGGCGCTGTTCGCCGCCGGCGTCGTCATGGTCGCGACCTCGAATGTCGAGCCGTCGCGGCTCTACGAGGGCGGGCTCAACCGCGCGCTCTTCCTGCCCTTCATCGCGCTGCTGACCAGCAAGGTCGAGGTGGTCAAGCTGGAGGCGCGCACCGATTTCCGGCTGGAGAAGCTCGGCGGCGCCCCGACCTATCACGTTCCGGCCGACAAGGCGGCGAAGGCTGCGCTCGACCGGGCCTTCAGCCAGCTCACCGGCGTGGCGCAGGGCGCGCCGGCCACGATCGCGATCAAGGGGCATGCGCTCGAGCTGCCGCAGGCGGCCGGCGGCGTGGCGCGGGCGAGCTTCGCCGAGCTCTGCGCCCGGGCCTATGGCGCCTCGGACTATCTCGCGCTCGCCCGAAGCTACCACACGCTGATCCTCGACGGCATCCCGATCATGGACATGGAGCGGCGCAACGAGGCCAAGCGCTTCATCATCCTGATCGACGCGCTCTACGAGAACCATGTGAAGCTCGTCGCCTCGGCCGCGGCGGAGCCGACCGGGCTCTACGTCGCGCGGAGCGGCCGCGAGGCCTTCGAGTTCGACCGGACGGTGTCGCGCCTGATCGAGATGCGCTCGGAGGCGTATCTCGCGCTGCCGCATGGGCAGGCGGATTCGGCCGCCAGCGGCGACGCCACCGGGCTGGTGGAGACCTGACCGTGGCGACACCGCGCGAGCCGAGCGAGATGCGCATCCTCTCGGTCGCCGGCGAGCATCTGCGCCAGCACGGCCTGCGCCGCTTCACCGTGGTCGCGGTGGCGGAGGAGGCGGGCATGACCCATGCCAATGTCTACCGCTACTTTCCCTCGCGCACGGCGCTGATCGACGCTGTGGTCGACGTCTGGCTGAAGGCGACCGAGCGGTCGCTCGCCGACATCGCCGACGGTCCCGATCCCGCCGACGACAAGCTCGAGCGCCTGATCCTGGCGCTGGCGAAGGCGAACCGCGACCTGCTCCATGACGAGCCGCATCTGTTCGCGGCGCTGTCGCAGGCGGTGGCGAAGCGCCATGCGATCAGCCGGCGCAACCGCACCCGCGTGCGCGCATTGTTCGAACGGGTGATCGACGAGGGCATCGCCACCGGCGCCTTCGAGCCGCGCGATCGCGACCGCGCCATCGCCTTCGTGATCGACGCGACGCATCGTTTCATCCATCCTGCCTCGCTGGAACTCGAGGCGGACGTGCCGCAGGCGTCGATCGATGCCCGGCTCGCCACCCTGATCAGGGTGGCGCTGCGGGCGCTCGCGGCGGGCGTGATCTAAAAAAATGACAAATTCTGTAAAATGTAACCGCCCGTTTGCGGGGCAGATCGACGGGGCTGCTTCGCCGCCCTGCTTCTAACAGACTGGTTTTCCTCAGTATTCTGTGCGCGGGACGCCAAAACCGCAGCGTTGGACGTTTCCGGGGCCCAAGCCTGTGCAGGGTTGAGCCCGGAAGCGGCTTAGGTCAAAGAACCGTCGGCTTTTCGGCTTCACCTGCTTTCGCATCCAACAACAAGGATTCGGCAATGGCCCGCAAGAAGATCGCCCTCATCGGCGCCGGACAGATCGGCGGCACGCTCGCTCACCTCGCCGGCCTCAAGGAACTGGGCGACGTCGTCCTATTCGACATCGCCGAGGGCATCCCCCAGGGCAAAGGCCTCGACATCGCCGAGTCCGCCCCGGTCGACGGCTTCGACGCCGCCTACAAGGGCACGCAGTCCTATGAGGACATCAAGGGCGCCGACGTGATCATCGTCACCGCCGGCGTGCCGCGCAAGCCGGGCATGAGCCGCGACGACCTGATCGGCATCAACCTCAAGGTGATGAAGTCGGTCGGCGAGGGCATCAAGCAGTACGCCCCCAAGGCTTTCGTGATCTGCATCACCAACCCGCTCGACGCGATGGTCTGGGCGCTGCAGAAGTTCTCGGGCCTGAAGCCCAACATGATCTGCGGCATGGCCGGCGTGCTCGATTCGGCCCGCTTCCGCCATTTCCTCGCCGACGAGTTCAAGGTCTCGGTCAAGGACGTCTCGGCCTTCGTGCTCGGCGGCCATGGCGACGACATGGTGCCGCTGGTGCGTTATTCCGGCGTCGCGGGCATCCCGCTGCCCGATCTCGTCAAGATGAAGTGGACGACGCAGGAGCGCCTCGACGCCATCGTCGAGCGCACCCGCAAGGGCGGCGGCGAGATCGTCAACCTGCTCAAGACCGGCTCGGCCTTCTACGCTCCGGCGGCCTCGGCCATCGCCATGGCCGAGAGCTATCTCAAGGACCAGAAGCGCGTGCTGCCGGCGGCGGCGGCGCTGAAGGGCCAGTACGGCGTCAAGGACATGTTCGTCGGCGTGCCGGTGGTGATCGGGGCCAAGGGGGTCGAGCGGGTCGTCAAGATCCGTCTCAACGGCGCCGAGAAGGAGATGCTGGCGAAGTCGGTCGCCTCGGTGCAGAGCCTGATCGACGCCTGCAAGAGCATCGATTCGTCATTGGCGTGAGGTAACGGCAGCCGGCGGTCGGGAGCAGGCAGTCGGGGATACCCGGCCCGCTCGCTCCGGATCGACCGCCGGTTGCCGACTGCCGACTGCCCCACCGAACGGGATCAAGCACATGAACATCCACGAATATCAGGGCAAGGCGGTTCTCCGCGAATACGGCGCGCCCGTCTCCGCCGGCTTCCCGGCGCTGTCGGTGGCGGAGGCCGTCGAGGCGGCCAGGAAGCTGCCCGGGCCGCTCTATGTGGTGAAGAGCCAGATCCATGCCGGCGGGCGCGGCAAGGGCAAGTTCAAGGAGCTGCCGGCCGACGCCAAGGGCGGCGTGCGGCTCGCCAAGTCGATCGAGGAGGTCGAGAGCCACGCCAGGGAGATGCTCGGCAACACGCTCGTGACGCTGCAGACCGGCCCGGCCGGCAAGCAGGTCAACCGCCTCTACATCGAGGACGGCTCGGACATCGCCAAGGAGTTCTATCTCTCGGCGCTGGTCGACCGCGAGACCTCGCGGGTCGCCTTCGTCGTCTCGACCGAGGGCGGCATGGACATCGAGGCCGTGGCCCATGACACGCCCGAGAAGATCAAGACCTTCTCGGTCGACCCCGCGACCGGGATCATGCCGCATCACGGCCGCACCGTGGCCAAGGCCCTCGGCCTGACCGGCGACCAGGCCAAGCAGGCTGCGAGCGTGCTCGGCCAAATCTACGCCGCCTTCGTCGGCAAGGACATGGCGATGCTCGAGATCAACCCGCTGATCGTGACGACGCAGGGCCAGATCAAGTGCCTCGACGCCAAGGTCTCGTTCGATTCGAACTCGCTCTACCGCCATCCCGAGCTGATGGAGCTGCGTGACGAGACCGAGGAGGACGCCAAGGAGATCGAGGCGTCCAAGTACGATCTCGCCTATATCGCGCTCGACGGCACGATCGGCTGCATGGTCAACGGCGCCGGCCTCGCCATGGCGACGCTCGACATCATCCAGCTCTACGGGGAAAGCCCGGCGAACTTCCTCGATGTCGGCGGCGGCGCCTCCGAGGAGAAGGTCACCGCGGCCTTCAAGATCATCACCGCCGACCCGAAGGTGAAGGGCATCCTCGTCAACATCTTCGGCGGCATCATGAAATGCGACGTCATCGCCCGCGGCGTGATCGCGGCGGTGAAGGCGGTCGGCCTCGAAGTGCCGCTGGTGGTGCGCCTCGAGGGCACCAATGTCGAGGAAGGCAAGCAGATCATCCGCGACTCCGGTCTGAACGTCATCCCGGCGGACGATCTCGACGACGCGGCGCAGAAGATCGTGGCTGCGATCAAGAAGGCTTGAGGTAAACCGATGTCCATCCTGATCGACAAGAACACCAAGGTCATCTGCCAGGGCTTCACCGGCAAGAACGGCACCTTCCATTCCGAGCAGGCGATCGCCTATGGCACGCAGATGGTCGGCGGCACCTCGCCCGGAAAGGGCGGTAGCCTGCATCTCGGCCTGCCCGTCTTCGACACGGTCGCCGAGGCGAAGGAGAAGACCGGCGCGACGGCCTCGGTCGTCTACGTCCCGCCGCCGGGCGCGGCCGACGCGATCTGCGAGGCGATCGACGCCGAGATCCCGCTGATCGTCTGCATCACCGAGGGCATCCCGGTGCTCGACATGGTCAAGGTCAAGCGCTCGCTCTCGGGCTCGAAGTCGCGCCTGATCGGGCCGAACTGCCCCGGCATCGTCACCGCCGGCGAGTCGAAGATCGGCATCATGCCGGCCAACATCTTCAAGCCCGGCTCGGTCGGCATCGTCTCGCGCTCGGGCACGCTGACCTATGAGGCGGTGTTCCAGACCACGAATGAGGGCCTCGGCCAGACCACGGCGGTCGGTATCGGCGGCGACCCGGTCAAGGGCACCGAGTTCATCGACATGCTGGAGATGTTCCTCGCCGACGAGAAGACCACCTCGATCGTGATGATCGGCGAGATCGGCGGCTCGGCCGAGGAGGACGCGGCGCAGTTCATCAAGGACGAGGCCAGGCGCGGCCGCAAGAAGCCGATGGTCGGCTTCATCGCCGGCCGCACGGCGCCTCCGGGCCGCCGCATGGGCCATGCCGGCGCGATCATCTCCGGCGGCAAGGGCGGCGCGGAGGACAAGATCGCGGCGATGGAAGCGGCCGGCATCCGGGTCTCGCCGTCGCCGGCGCGCCTTGGAAAGACCTTGGTCGAAGTCTTGAAGGGCTGAGTAACGGGTCATTCCGGGACGCGCCGCAGGCGCGGGCCCGGAACCCATGAACACAGTTCGCGGCAGCAAGGGTGCTGTCGCGGCTATGGATCCCGGGTTCCGGCTGCGCCGTCCCCGGGATGACGGAGAGGAAGGCAGGACGATCATGGCTCGCCAGGACATCAACGAGGCTCTCGCCCAGACCGGGTTCCTCTATGGCGGCAACGCGGCCTATATCGAGGATCTCTACGCCCGCTATCAGGCCGATCCGAAGTCGGTCGATGCGGAGTGGCAGGGCTTCTTCGCCGCGCTGAACGACGACAGGCAGGCGATCGTCGACAACGCCAAGGGCGCGTCCTGGAAGCGGCCGAACTGGCCGGTCCCGGCCAGCGGCGAGCTGGTCTCGGCCCTGGACGGCAATTGGGCGGCGGTGGAAAAGGCCGTCGGCGAGAAGCTCGGCGCCAAGGCCAAGGCCGCCGGCGCGACGCTGTCGGCCGCCGACGTCCAGCAGGCGACGCGCGATTCGGTGCGCGCGATCATGCTGATCCGCGCCTACCGCATGCGCGGCCACCTCCACGCCCAGCTCGATCCGCTCGGCATCGAGAGCCGGAAGGACCCGGAGGAATTGTCCCCGGCGGCCTTCGGCTTCACCGAGGCCGATCTCGACCGCAAGATCTTCATCGACCATGTGCTCGGCATGGAGTTCGCCACGATCCGCGAGATGATCGCGGTGCTGCAGCGGACCTATTGCCAGACCATCGGCATCGAGTTCATGCACATCTCCGATCCCGAGCAGAAGGCCTGGCTGCAGGAGCGGATCGAGGGCCCGGACAAGGAGATCGCCTTCACCCGCGAGGGCAAGCGCGCGATCCTCAACAAGCTGGTCGAGGCCGAGGGCTTCGAGAAGTTCCTAGACCTCAAGTTCACCGGCACCAAGCGTTTCGGCCTCGACGGCGGCGAGGCGCTGGTTCCGGCGCTGGAGCAGATCATCAAGCGCGGCGGCGCGCTCGGCGTGCGCGACATCGTCTTCGGCATGGCCCATCGCGGCCGCCTCAACGTGCTGACCCAGGTGCTGGGCAAGCCGCATCGCGCCTTGTTCCACGAGTTCAAGGGCGGTTCCTTCGCCCCCGACGAAGTCGAGGGCTCGGGCGACGTCAAGTACCATCTCGGCGCGTCCAGCGACCGCGAGTTCGACGGCAACAACGTCCATATCTCGCTGACCGCCAACCCCTCGCATCTCGAGATCGTCGACCCGGTCGTGCTCGGCAAGGTGCGGGCCAAGCAGGACCAGTTCGGCGACATCGTCGAGCGCTCCAAGGTGCTGCCGCTGCTGATCCATGGCGACGCCGCCTTCGCCGGGCAGGGCGTCGTCGCGGAGTGCCTCGGCCTGTCGGGGCTGAAGGGGCACCGCACCGGCGGCTCGCTGCACTTCATCATCAACAACCAGATCGGTTTCACCACCTATCCGCGCTATTCGCGCTCCTCGCCCTATCCGTCGGACGTGGCGAAGATGGTCGAGGCGCCGGTCTTCCACGTCAACGGCGACGATCCGGAGGCGGTCGTCTTCGCCGCCAAGATCGCGATCGAGTTCCGGCAGAAGTTCCACAAGCCGGTCGTGATCGACATGTTCTGCTATCGTCGCTTCGGTCATAACGAGGGCGACGAACCCGGCTTCACCCAGCCGCTGATGTACCGCAAGATCCGCGGCCACAAGACGACGCTGGAGCTCTACGGCGCCAAGCTCGAGGCCGAGGGCGTGATCCAGCCCGGCGAGCTCGAGCAGATGCGCGCCGCCTGGAAGGAGAAGCTCGAGGTCGAGTTCGAGGCCGGCCAGTCGTTCAAGCCGAACAAGGCCGACTGGCTCGACGGCCGCTGGGCCGGCATGAAGGCGATCCGGGCCGACGAGGACGATCCGCGCCGCGGCGCCACCGGCGTTCCGGCGGAGGTGCTGAAGGAGATCACGCGCAAGATCACCGAGGTGCCGGAGGGCTTCAACCTCCACCGAACCATCCAGCGCTTCCTCGACAACCGCCGCAAGGCGGTCGAGAGCGGCGAGGGCATCGACTGGGCGACGGCCGAGGCGCTCGCCTTCGGTTCGCTGCTGCTCGACGGCAACCCGGTGCGTCTCTCCGGCCAGGATTGCGAGCGCGGCACCTTCTCGCAGCGCCATTCGGTGCTGATCGATCAGGAGACCGAGGCGCGCCATACCTCGCTGAACCATATCCGCGAGGGGCAGGCCCGCTACGAGGTCATCAACTCGATGCTCTCGGAAGAGGCGGTGCTCGGCTTCGAATACGGCTACACCCTGTCGGAACCGAACGCCCTGACGATGTGGGAAGCGCAATTCGGCGACTTCGCCAATGGTGCGCAGGTGGTGTTCGACCAGTTCATCTCCTCCGGCGAGCGGAAATGGCTGCGCATGTCCGGCCTCGTCTGCCTGCTGCCGCACGGCTATGAGGGCCAGGGGCCGGAGCACTCCTCGGCCCGCCTCGAGCGCTTCCTGCAGATGTGCGCCGAGGACAACATGCAGGTGGCGAACTGCTCGACGCCGGCGAGCTATTTCCACATCCTGCGCCGGCAGCTGAAGCGCGACTTCCGCAAGCCGCTGATCCTGATGACGCCGAAGTCGCTGCTGCGCCACAAGCGCTGCGTCTCCGACCTCGGCGAGCTGGCCGAGGGCTCGACCTTCCACCGCGTGCTGCACGACGACGCCGAGCGCGGCAGGTCGACCACCAAGCTGGTCAAGGATTCGAAGATCCGCCGCGTGGTGCTCTGCTCCGGCAAGGTCTATTTCGACCTGCTGGAGGAGCGCGAGAAGCGCGGCATCGACGATGTCTATCTGATGCGGGTCGAGCAGCTCTATCCGTTCCCGCTGAAATCGCTGGCGCACGAGCTGGCGCGCTTCAAGGGCGCCGACGTGGTCTGGTGCCAGGAAGAGCCGAAGAACATGGGCTCCTGGACCTTCGTCGAGCCTTATCTGGAGTGGGTGCTGGGCCATGCCGGCTCGAAGTCGAAGCGGCCGCGCTATGTCGGCCGTCCGGCCTCGGCGGCGACAGCGACCGGCCTGATGTCGAAGCATACCGCCCAGCTCAATGCCTTCCTGGACGAGGCCTTCGCGGCCTGATCCGACGCCTGATCCAAGAGACACGAGAAGAGGCCTGACATGGCGACCGAAATCCGCGTTCCGACCCTCGGCGAATCCGTTTCCGAGGCCACCATCGGCAAGTGGTTCAAGAAGCCGGGCGACGCGGTGAAGGCGGACGAGCCCTTGGTCGAGCTCGAGACCGACAAGGTCACGCTCGAGGTCAACGCGCCGGCCGCCGGCGTGCTCGGCGAGATCGTCGCCAAGGAGGGCGAGACGGTCGGCGTCAACGCGCTGCTCGGCTCGATCTCGGCGGGCGAGGGCAAGGCCTCGGCGGCGAAGGGCGATACCGCCGTCGCGCAGGCGGCGGGCAAGGCCGGCGACGGCTCGGTCGCCGAGGCCGAGAAGAAGACCGCCGCGGTCGCCGGCGAGCCCGCGATCAGGCCCGCGACCAAGGCGGCCGATTCCGGCCCGGCCGTGGCCCGCCTCGCGGCCGAGAGCGGCGTCGATCCGTCCAGGGTCTCCGCCTCCGGCAAGGACGGCCGCGTCACCAAGGGCGACATGCTGGCCGCGATCGCGACCGGTCCTGCCGTAACCGCGGCGGCGCCCGCCGCTCCGGTCCAGGTCCGCGCCCCGTCGGCTCCGGACGACGCCTCGCGCGAAGAGCGGGTCAAGATGACCAAGCTGCGCCAGACCATCGCGCGCCGGCTGAAGGAGGCGCAGAGCAATGCCGCCATGCTGACCACCTTCAACGAGGTGGACATGAGCAACGTCATGGCGCTGCGCAACCAGTACAAGGACGTGTTCGAGAAGAAGCACGGCGTGAAGCTCGGCTTCATGGGCTTCTTCGTGAAGGCCTGCGTGCAGGCGCTGAAGGAGATCCCGGCCGTCAACGCCGAGATCGACGGCACCGACATCATCTACAAGAACTACTACCACATCGGCGTCGCGGTCGGCACCGAGAAGGGCCTGGTCGTGCCGGTGGTGCGCGATGCGGACGAGCTCTCGATCGCCGGCGTCGAGAAGAAGATCGGCGAGTTCGGCAAGAAGGCGCGGGACGGCGCCCTCAAGATCGAGGAGATGCAGGGCGGCACCTTCACCATCTCGAATGGCGGCGTCTACGGCTCGCTGATGTCGACGCCTATCCTGAACGCACCGCAATCGGCGATCCTGGGGATGCACAAGATCCAGGAACGTCCGGTGGTGGTCGCCGGCAAGATCGAGATCCGGCCGATGATGTATCTGGCGGTCAGCTACGACCACCGCATCATCGACGGCAAGGAGGCCGTGACCTTCCTCGTGCGCATCAAGGAAGGCCTGGAAGATCCGGCCCGCCTCGTGCTCGATCTGTGAGGCGTAAGTTTGACGGGCCGAGACGAACTAGGGGGCTGGTGTCGCACTCTCGCGTTGTGGGCTCACGGTAAGGGAGAGATTGCCGAGCTCTGGCTGTTTGGCAGTCGGGCGCGCGGCGATCACCGGCACGATAGTGACCTTGATCTGGCAGTCATCATGTCCGCCGGAGAGGAAGGCGAACGTTTGGGCGCATGGATTGAGTGTGCCAGGGAGTGGAAAGCCGAATTGGCGACCCTGCTTCCTGTGCAAGTGGACCTCGATATTGGTGACGCAGACATCGCAACAACAATTGTTGCGCCTGCTTTGAAGAAAGATGGGCGGCAGATTTTCCGCCGGAACACGGAAGAGGCATGATGTCCTACGATCTCGTCGTCATCGGAACCGGCCCCGGCGGCTATGTCTGCGCCATCCGCGCCGCCCAGCTCGGCCTCAAGGTCGCGGTGGTCGAGAAGCGCAAGACCCATGGCGGCACCTGCCTGAATGTCGGCTGCATCCCGTCCAAGGCGCTGCTGCACGCCTCCGAGATGTTCGAGGAGGCCGGCCATACTTTCGAAGGTCTCGGCATCGGCGTCGGCAAGCCGAAGCTCGACCTGAAGCAGATGATGGTCCACAAGCAGGAGACCATCGACGCCAACGTCAACGGTGTCGCCTTCCTGCTGAAGAAGAACAAGATCGAGGCGTTCCACGGCACGGCCGCGATCCCGGCCGCCGGCAAGGTCGTCGTCACCGCCGAGGACGGCAAGGCGCAGGAGCTCTCGACCAAGAACATCGTCATCGCCACCGGCTCGGAATCGGCGGCGCTGCCGGGTGTGACCACCGACGAGAAGACGGTGGTGACCTCGACCGGGGCGCTCGAGCTGTCCGCCGTGCCGAAGGAGCTGCTGGTGGTCGGCGCCGGCGTGATCGGCCTCGAGATCGGATCGGTCTGGGCAAGGCTCGGCGCCAGGGTCACGGTGGTCGAATATCTCGACCGCATCCTGCCCGGCATGGACGACGAGATCGCCAAGCAGTTCCAGCGCATCCTGCAGAAGCAGGGCTTCGCCTTCCATCTCGGCTCCAAGGTCACCAAGGTCGAGACCGGCAAGAAGGGCGGCGCCACCGTCACCGTCGAGCCCGCCGCCGGCGGCGAGGCCAGGACGCTCAACGCCGACATCGTGCTGGTCGCGATCGGCCGCCGTCCGAACACCGACGGGCTCGGCCTCGACAAGGCCGGCGTCGCGACCGAGCGCGGCCGCGTCGTCATCGACGAGCACTTCAAGACCAATGTCCCGGGCATCTACGCGATCGGCGACGTGGTGCGCGGGCCGATGCTGGCGCACAAGGCCGAGGATGAGGGCGTCGCCGTCGCCGAGATCATCGCCGGCAGGCACGGCCATGTGAACTACGACGCGATTCCCGGCATCGTCTACACCGCCCCCGAGGTCGCCGCGATCGGCAAGACCGAGGAGGAGCTGAAGGCCGCGGGCGTCGCCTACAAGGTCGGCAAGTTCCCGTTCACGGCCAATGGCCGGGCGCGGGCGATGAAGCACACCGACGGCTTCGTCAAGTTCCTCGCCGATGCGGCGACCGACAAAGTGCTCGGCTGCCATATCATCGGCCCGCATGCCGGCGACCTGATCGCCGAGGTGACCGTGCTGATGGAGTTCGGCGGCTCGTCCGAGGACCTGGCCCGGACCTGCCACGCCCATCCGACGCTGGCCGAGGCGGTCAAGGAAGCGGCGCTCGCCGTCGACAAGCGCCCGATCCATATGTGAGCGGGCCGGACCTGTCATTCTCGGGCGGCGCCCAGCGCCGACCCGGGAAACTCGTGCAGGACAGGGCGCCCTCTCGTCCTGAGATGTCGGGCCAAGCCAGACCATGACGGTTTGGGCGACTACCCTCTGGCCATTTGCTTTGGTTCATAGCTGATCCGATATAAGATCGGTGCCATGACCCGTGACGAAGCCACCGCCGAGTTGGTCTGCCGCGCCAAGGCCTTGCGTGATCGTGGCGCACTGGCCGCGTTCGTCTATGGGTCGACCGCTCGCGACGAGGCAAGGGAAGACAGCGACGTCGACATTTTCATCGACGTCGATCCTGGCCGGAAATTCTCGCTGCTCGATCTCGTCGGAATGGAGCGCTATCTGACGGAAGAGCTCGGTGTCGCCATCGATCTGACGACGCGATCGAGCCTGCATCCCAAGCTCCGGGCGCAGATCGAGCGGGAAGCGATCCAAGTCTTCTGATGGCGCGCCGAAGCGATGTCGTCCTTGAGGAAATCCTCGACGCGATCGCGCTCATCGAGCATGAGCTTGCCGGCCATACCCGAGCATCGTTCGCGGCGTCGCTTTTTCTGCAGCGGGCCACGGAGCGGTCGCTGGAAATCATTTCCGAAGCTGTTCGGCATCTTCCCGATGCCTTGCTCGCAATGCGGCCGGACATCGCCTGGAATGATGTCCGCGCGATCGGCAACAGGATCAGGCACGAATATTGGCGCGTTGATCCGGCGCTGGTCTGGTCAATCGCCGCGGACGACCTCCCCACTCTCCGCGCCGCAGTCGAGGATCTGTTTCGGCGTGCCTCCTCGTAAGCGACTATCGCGGCGATTGAAGATCAGCCCCGTCGGGCGCGATAGGCAGTCAGCGTGTTGCGCAGTAGGCAGGCGATGGTCATCGGGCCGACGCCGCCGGGAACCGGCGTGATCGCGCCGGCGATCTCGGCCGCCTCGGCATAGTCGACATCGCCGGCGAGCTTGCCGTCGGGCATGCGGTTGATGCCGACATCGATCACCGTGGCGCCCGGCTTGATCCAGTCGCCCTTGACCATGCGCGGGCGCCCGACCGCGGCGACGACGATGTCGGCGCGCTTGACCACGCCCGGGAGGTCACGCGTGCGCGAATGGGCGATGGTGACGGTACAGTCGGCCTGAAGCAGGAGCTGCGCGACCGGCCGGCCGACGAGCTCCGAGCGGCCGATCACCACGGCCTCCAGCCCCGCGAGCGAGGGCAGCGCCTGCTTCAGGAGCAGCATGCAGCCGAGCGGCGTGCAGGGCACCAGGCCGGCCTTGCCGCCGGCGAGCAGGCCGGCATTGATCGGGTGCAGTCCGTCGACATCCTTGGCCGGGTCGATGGCGTCGATGATCCTGCCGGTGTCGATATGCTTCGGCAAAGGCAGCTGGACGAGGATGCCGTCGACGCCGTCATCGGCGTTGAGCTCGGCGATCCTGGCGAGCAGCGCCGTCTCGGTGGTCTCGGTCGGCAGACGGTGCGCGACCGAGTTCATGCCGACCTCGGCCGCCAGCTTCTCCTTGGAGGCGACATAGACCTTGCTCGCCGGGTCCTCGCCGACGAGGACGACGTGCAGGCCGGGAACCGGCTTGCCGGCGGCCTTGAGCGCTGCGACCTCGCGGGCGATCTCGGCGCGCAGCTCTGCCGCCGCCGCCTTGCCGTCGATGATGCGTGCCGTCATGACCAGCTCCGTCCTACGCAGTCGAGTGGTCCTCATGCTGCATCGCGACGGAACCGACAAGAGCCGTCGCGCTCGCCGGCATCGATGCCCCGCTTGCCTGCAGGCTCCGCCTTCGCTTCTCCACGCGCGAGGGGTGGGCCATGTCCTGGGCGCCGCTTGATCGGGACGCGCCGAGCCAGCATGGTCGAAGGACGATTCAGAAGGCGGCGTGCCAGCCGGAGACAGCGACGTGACCACCGGCTTTGCGGCGATCCCCGCTTCAGGCAGCTATGTCTTGCGCAATGCCCGGGCTCCCGCCTGCCTGGTCGAGGCTGGCACCCTGGCGAGCGATCGCGACGGCCTCGCCCTGCTCGACATCGCCCTCGAGGACGGCATCGTCGCTTCGGTCCTGCCGGCGGGAACGCCCGCCCTCGATCGCGCGGCCGCGTGCGATCTCGACGGCGGCATCGTGCTGCCGCGGCTGGTCGACGTTCACACCCATCTCGACAAGGGCCATATCTGGCCGCGCCGACCCAATCCCGACGGCAGCTTCATGGGCGCGCTCAACGCGGTCGCGGCCGATCGCGAGGCGAACTGGTCCGCGGAAGACGTGCGGGCGCGCATGGAATTCGGCCTGCGCTGCGCCTATGCCCATGGCACGGCGGCGATCCGCACCCATCTCGACTCGCTCGGCAAGCAGATCGGGATCTCCTGGCCGGTCTATGCCGAATTGCGGGCCGAGTGGGCCGGGCGCATCGCGCTGCAGGCGTCGCCGCTGTTCGGCGTCGATGCGCTCGCCGATCCCGCGCATCTGCCGGCGATCGTGCGCGCCGTCACGGCCCATGGCGACAATCTGCTCGGCGCCGTGACCTACATGATACCCGAGCTCGATGCTGCGCTCGACACGCTGTTCCGGAGCGCGATCGAGCACGGCTTCGAACTCGACTTCCATGTCGACGAGACCAACGACCCTGCGGCGCGCTCGCTCGAGCACATCGCCGACGCGGCGCTGCGGCACCGCTTCCCGGGCAGGATCCTGGCCGGGCATTGCTGCTCGCTCGCGCTGCAGCAGCCGCAGGACGAGGCGCGCATCATCGCCAAGGTGCGCGAGGCCGGCATCGCCGTGGTTTCGCTGCCGATGTGCAACATGTACCTGCAGGATCGCCAGCCCGGGCGCACGCCGCGCTGGCGTGGCGTCACCGCGCTGCACGAGCTCAAGGCGGCCGGCGTTCCGGTGACGATCGCTTCCGACAACACCCGGGACCCGTTCTACGCCTATGGCGATCTCGACCTCGTCGAGACGCTGCGCGAGGGCACCCGCATCCTCCAGCTCGATCACTCGGATCGCGACTGGGCGAAGGCGATCGCGGCGACACCGGCCGATGTCATGGGGCTTTCAGGAGTTGGCCGCATTGCGGTGGGCGGCTCTGCCGACCTGATCCTGACCCGCGCCCGCGACTGGACCGAGTTCTTCGCCCGGCCACAGGCCGACCGGACCGTGCTGGTCGCCGGCCGTGCCATCGACCGAAGCCTGCCCGATTATCGCGAACTCGATCGCCTGATGGCGAGTGCGACCTGACGATGTCATCCGCCGCTCCCTCTTCCCGTCATGGTCGGGCTTGTCCCGAGCATCCACGTCTTCCTTTGTCGAGGGCGTGTTCAAGACGCGGATGCTCGCCACAAGGGCGAGCATGACGCCACAGGAACGCTCCGCATGACCGCACGCTACGATATCGACGCCCTCAAACGCCGCCTGAACGGCATCCGCACCGAGGACAATCCGGCGCTGGTGAAGCAGAAGAGCCGCGATTTCTTCTGGTATTCGCCGCGGCTGAAGCGCCAGCTCGACCATGTCGTCGCCGACATCGTGGTCTCGCCCACGAGCGAGGCCGAGGTGCTGGAGACGCTCGCGGCGGCGCATGCGCTCGGCATACCGGTGACGCCGCGCGGCACCGGCACCGGCAATTACGGCCAGGCCATGCCGCTCTCGGGCGGCATCGTCCTCGACCTCTCCGGCTTCGACAAGGTGACCGGTATCGAGGCGGGGCGTTATGTCGCCGAGCCCGGAGCCGTGCTGGCGAAGATCGATCAGCAGACGCGAGCGCATTCGCGCCAGGAGATCAGGCTGCATCCGTCGACCTATCACACCGCCTCCGTCGGCGGCTTCATCGCCGGCGGCTCGGGCGGCGTCGGCTCGATCAAATGGGGCGGCTTGCGCGACTGGGGCAACATCATCTCGCTGCGCGTCGCGACCATGGAAGGCACGCCGCGCATCCTGGCGCTCCAGGGCGAGGATCTGCACAAGGTCGCCCATGCCTATGGCACCAACGGCATCATCACGCAGGTCGAGATGCCGCTCGGGCCGGCCTATGCCTGGGTCGACGTGATCCTCGGCTTCGACGAGCTACGGGCCGCGGCCGAATTCGCCAATGCGCTCGGAGAGCAGGACGGGCTGGCGCTGAAGAACCTCGCCGTGGTCGCCGCGCCCGCGCCCCACGACTATTTCCTGCGCCACAGGAAGTTCCTGCCGCGCGGCAGCCATTGCGTTCTGGTGATGGTCGCCGATTTCGCGGTCGAGGCCATGCTCGCCTTCGCGCGCCGCTTCGGCGGCTCGCAGCTGCTGATGCGGTCCGACAGGCTGACGCAGGAGGAGGCGAAGGGCCTGCCGCCGACCTACGAGCTCGCCTGGAACCACACCACCTTGCGGGCGCTGCGCGTCGACCCCGCCATCACCTATCTGCAGGTGCTCTATCCCTTCCCGAACCAGGTCGAGCTCGTCGACAGGATCCACGCCCGCTTCGGCGACGAGGTCTCCTGCCATCTCGAATTCGTCCGCTTCGACGGCAAGGTCACCTGCTTCGGCCTGCCGCTGGTGCGCTTCACCAGCGAGGAGCGGCTCGAGGAGATCATGGCGATCCACGAGGAGATGGGGGCGCCGATCTTCAACCCGCACCGCTACACGCTGGAGGAGGGCGGGATGAAGCAGACCGATGCGGTCCAGCTCGCCTTCAAGCGCGAGGCCGACCCGCAGGGCCTGCTGAATCCCGGCAAGATGATCGCCTGGGAGGATCCCGATTACGACTACCGCTCGGGCCGGACCTTCCTGTTCCGCAGCCTCGGCGAAGCCGGTGTCGGGGCCTGAGCCGGGCGATGCGCGCGCTCGTCCTCTACGCGCATCCGGATCCCGCGAGCTTCGGGGCGGCCGTGCACGAGACGGTGGTCTCGGGCCTGCGCCGGGCCGGGCATGAGGTCGACGATTGCGATCTCTACGCCGAAGGCTTCGACCCGGTGCTGAGCCGGGAGGAGCGCGCCGGCTATCATGACCTCGCCAGCAACCGGAACGCCGTAGCCGGCTATGTCGACCGTCTCTTGCGGGCGGACGCCCTGTTCCTATGCTTCCCGGTCTGGAACTACGGCTACCCGGCGATCCTGAAGGGCTATTTCGATCGCGTCTTCCTGCCCGGCGTCTCGTTCAAGCTGGTCGACGGCTCGATTCGCCCGAACCTCTGGAATATTCGCCGGCTGACGACGGTGACGACCTATGGCGGCTCGCGCTGGCGTACGTTCCTGATGGGCGACCCGCCGCGCCGGCAGATCAAGCGTGGCCTGCGGGCGGTGTGCCATCCGGCGGCGCGAGTCTCCTATCTCGCGCATTACGACATGAACCGCTCGACGCCGGAGAGCCGGGCGGCGTTTCTGTCCAGGGTGGAGAGGGAAATCGCGCGGATTCAACAGCCTGTCTGACAGTTGTCATCAGCCTGTCATGAAGGCGCGCGATTGCACAGCCGGCGAAGCGTATCCGCAATCTTTTCCAAGGGCCGGCTCATGACCAAGTCCCTCGAAAAAAGCGTCGGCCGTGCCCTGCTGGTGACCGCCCGGCTGCACCGGGCGCGGATGGGCGAGCGCCTCAATGCGCTCGGGCTCTTCCCGGGCCAGGAGCAGGCCCTGAAATCGCTGCAGGCCGCGCCGATGACGATGGGTGAGCTCGCGACCCTGCTGCGGGTCAAGCCGCCGACCGTGTCCAAGACGATCGGCCGGCTCTCGCTGCAGGGGCTGGTGACGCGCGAGGGCGGCGGCCGGGACGGCCGGCTGGTCCAGGTGGCGCTGACCGAGAACGGGCAGAAGACCGCCGCCGCGCTCGACGCGGTCTGGAACCAGGTCGAGGAAGAGCTGCTCGAAAAGCTCGACGCGAAGGAGCGCAAGCAGCTGCGCAAATTGCTGCGCAAGGCGGCGAAGGGGCTCTCCAAGGCCGGAGCCGATGTCGAGGAGGCGGAGGAGGAGACCGAGGACGCGGCCTGAGGCGGTCGCGCCACCGGCATGACCTGCATGCGTCGGCAGGCTGGTGTCGCGCCTTAAATCGGTTCACTGATGTCTCGTCATTCCTCCAGAGCATGTTCCGCGAAAGTGGAGACCGCTTTCGCGATCAGGGCACGCTCCACCAACCCGGGCTGGCACGGAGTCTGATCGACCGGCCGTTCGGCCGATCGGAAGGCGGGCCGGCATGACGAGACAAGAGCCTTGTCGGCCGCTCCCGCTCCGCTTCCCGATACGCGCCGGACACGCCTGACCGCCATCGCCCTGATGAGCGGGGCGATCATCTGCTTCTCCCTGCTCGACGCCAGCGCGAAATGGCTCGGCGGGACGATGCATCCGATGCAGGTCGTCCTGGCGCGCTATGTGATCAGCGTCGCGCTGGTCTCGCTGCTGCTCAATCCCTGGAGCCATCCCGGAATCACCCGGACCCGGCGCCCCTGGCTGCAAGCTGTCCGCTCGCTGCTGCTGCTCGGCTCGACCGGGCTCAACTTCGTGGCGCTGCAGTACCTGCAACTGGCAGAGACGGTCTCGATCATGTTCGCGGCGCCGCTGCTGGTCGCGCTGCTGGCGGGGCCGTTGCTGGGCGAATGGGCCGGGCCGCGCCGGTTGCTGGCGATCGGCGTCGGCTTCCTCGGCGTGCTGGTGGTGACGCGGCCGGGGCTCGGGGGGCTGCATCCGGCTGCGCTGCTCTGCGTCTGCGGCTGCTTCTGCTACGCCCTGTACAGCCTGTCGACGCGCATGCTGGCGTCGAGCGACTCGCCGCAGACGACGATGTTCTATTCTGGGATCGGCGGAGTCGTCCTGATGCTGCCGCTCCTGCCGCTGTTCTGGTCCTGGCCCGCGGGCTGGCAGAGCTGGCTGCTGATGTGCGCGACGGGCTTCTTCGGCGCGCTCGGCCACTGGCTGCTGATCCTGGCGCATCAGCGCGCGCCGGCGACGATCCTGGCGCCCTTCGTTTACTCCCAGATCGTCTGGATGATCCTGCTCGGCTGGTTCGTCTTCGGCCAGATCCCCGACCGTTTCACGTTCATCGGCGCGGGGATCGTCATCGCCTCCGGCCTCTATCTGCTCTATCGCGAGCGCATCCGGGCCGTGCCCGAGGGCTCGGCCCGGCTGGACTGATCCGGCACGCTCCTTGAAGGCCTCCACCATGGATGGAGGCCTTCATGACGGTATTGCACCGGAAATGGCGACAGGCGGCCCCGTTCGGCACAACCCTGGTCCGGGCCGGTCCCGCTTCGGCACAGGCCGCGCGCTCAGCCGAGCGACACGCCGCTTTGCGCCGCGACGAAGTCCGAGAGCATCGGCACGTAGTCCTCGCCCCTGCCGCTGGCGACGGCGGCGGCATAGAGGTTCTTGACCGCTCCGCCGACCGGATTGGGAACCCCGGCGGCATTGGCGAGGCTCTCCAGATAGCGCACGTCCTTCAAGGCGTTGGAGAGCGTGAACTTGTGGGCGTCGCGGTCGCGCTCCAGCACGTATTTCATGAAGGTCTGGTAGAAGCCGCAGTCCATCCGGCCGCCCGAGATGACGCTGTCGAAGGTCTGCGGGGCGATCCCGACCTTCTGGGCGAGCGTGAGGGCCTCGGCGTAGATCGCGCCGTAGCCGAGCGAGAGGAAGTTGTTGAGCAGCTTCATCTTGTGACCGTCCCCGACCGGGCCGAGATGGACGATCTTCTGGGCCCAGGCTTCGCAGACGGGGCGAATGCGCTCGAAAACCGCCCTGTCGGCTCCAATCATCGTCGAGAGCTGCCCGAGCTTCGCCTGAGCGGGCGTTCCCCCGAGCGGGGCGTCGCAGAGGTGCAGGCCCATGGCAGAGAGACGAGCCGCCAAGGCCACGGTCGAGACGGGATCGGAGGTCGAGCAGTCGACGATGATGGTGCCGGGCCTCGCGCCGGCGGCGATGCCGTCGGGACCATCGACGACCTGTTCGACCTGCGGCGAGCCGGTGACGCAAAGGAAGATGATGTCCGCCTTCCCGGCGAGTTCGCGCGGTGTCGCCGCTTCCTCGGCGCCGGCGGCCTTCAACTCCTCGACGGGCCGGCGGTTGCGATGGCCCATGACCACGAGAGGGTAGCCCTTGGCGAGAATGCAGCTCGCCATGCCCTGGCCCATGTACCCGACGCCGATGAAGCCGATCGATTCTTTAGTCGTGCTCATCTTCAGTTTCTCCGAATTCTATGAGATGGAACAAGGAAATGCGGAACGATTTGACCAAGAATTGGTTGAGTGCTGCGGCTTCGAGGCTTCAGGAGAAGCGATTGATGGCGAATGACGGACACCCGCGCGACCCCTCGGGGCCGGGCAGGGCGGGTGTGAAACCGGGTGGGCGCGGGCGCGTTACCTTGCAGATCATCGCTGACCGGCTCGAGGTCTCGACGGCGACCGTGTCGCTCGCCTTGCGCGAGAGTCCGCTCGTCGCCGACGGCACGCGCCTGCGCGTCCAGCAGATCGCGCGCGAGATGGGCTACAGCTACAATCGCAGCGCCGCCTCGCTCCGGACCGACCGCACGAATATCCTCGGCGTCGGCTTCCACGACATCACCAATCCCTATTTCGCCGAGCTGCTCGCGGCGATCGAGGAAACGGCGGCGGCGCATGGCCGCTCGATCCTGCTCGGGACCTATGCCGAGAATCTCGAGCGGCAGGACCGGGTCCTCAACACGCTGAAGGAATACCGTCCCGACGGGATGATCATCTGCCCGGCCGGCGGCAGCACGGCCGAGACCCTGCAACACCTGATGGCGGCGCATGTGCCGCTGGTGCAGCTCTCGCGCGAGATCCCCGGCATCGGGCTCGATTTCGTCGGCTCCGACGACCGGCACGGCACCGTGCTCGCCGTCGAGCACCTGATCGGCCTCGGCCATCGCCGCATCGCCTTCCTCGGCGAGAGCCCGCTGATCTCGACCGGCCGCAACCGCTATAGCGGCTATTGCGAGACGCTGGCGAAACACGGCCTGCCGCTCGACCCCACCATCGTCTACTCGGCCTATGGCACGCGCGAGAATGGCCTCAAGGGTGTCCAGAAGGTGCTCGACGCGGAGAATCCGCCGAGCGCCGCCGTCTGCTTCAACGACCTCACCGCCTTCGGCGCGATGCTCGGCCTGCGTCATCGCGGATTGGAGGCCGGCGCGGACTTCTCGATCATCGGCTGCGACGATGTTCAGGAAGCCTCGCAATGGTATCCGGCGCTGACCACGGTCAAGAACTTCCAGGACGAGATGGGACGCAAGACCGCGGAGATGCTGATCCGCCGGATCGCCGACCCGTCGGCGCCGCCGCAGCGCGTCGTCCTGACGCCCGAGCTCGTCGTGCGCCAGACCACGGCAGCGCCGAAGACGCGGCGCTGAGGCAGGCTCAGGCATCACCGTCGGGCTTGCGGTTCAGCGCCCGGTAGGCGCGCACGACATGCGAGTCGTCGCGCCCGCCATGGCCGAGGCCCGAGGCGGCGAGGAACATCTGGTGCGCGGCCGCGGCGAGCGGCAGCGCCGCCTTGGCCGCCCGGCCGGCATCGAGGACGATGCCGAGATCCTTGACGAAGATGTCGACGGCGCTGGCGACGGGCGGCTCGTCCTCGAGCATGCGCGGGCCGCGGTCCTTCAGCATCCAGGACGAGGCGGCCGAGCCCCCGAGGATCTCGAAGAGCAGCGCGCCGTCGATGCCCGCCTTCTGCGCCAGCGAGAGCGCCTCCGCCGCCACCGCGATGTGGACGCCGCAGAGCAGCTGGTTGACGGTCTTCACCGTCGCGCCCTGGCCGGGTTTCTCGCCGACATGGAAGACCTTGTCGCCCATGGCGTCGAGCACCGGCCTCGCCCTGGCGAAGCTCTCCGCCGGAGCGCCCACCATGATGGTGAGCGTGCCGCCTTCGGCGCCCTTCACGCCGCCCGAAACCGGCGCGTCGACGAAATGCCGGCCGGTCTGCGTCACCGCATCGGCCATGGCCTCGACCTCGCCCGGCGGGCAGGTCGCCATCAGGATGACCGTGGCGCCGGGCGCCAGCGCCGCCAGCGCGCCGGCGTCGAACAGCACGGACCGGGCCTGGGCGGCGTTGACCACCATCAGAACGAGCGCATCGGCGCCCCGGGCCGCCGCGGCCGCGCTGTCGGCGGCGATCCCGCCGGCGGCGGCGAGCGCGGCCCGGGCGCTCTCGCGCATGTCGAAGCCGGTGACGCGGAACTGTCGCTTGACGAGGTTTTCGGCCATCGGCGCACCCATGGCGCCGAGCCCGACGAAGGCGATGGAAGTCACTGATCTCTGGCCTCGGCTATGAGGGCGGCGGGGCGGCCGCCCATCCTGAGCATCACTCCTTCACCGCGCCGGTCAGCGAGGCGACGTAGTAGTCGACGAAGAAGGAATAGAGCAGGGCGACGGGGATCGAGCCGAGCAGCGCGCCGGCCATCAGAGAGCCCCAATGGTAGACGTCGCCCTCGACGAGCTGGGTCAGCACCGCGACCGGCACCGTCTTCTTCTCGGCCGACTGGATGAAGGCGAGCGCATAGATGAACTCGTTCCAGGACAGGGTGAAGGCGAAGATGCCGGCCGAGATCAGCCCGGGCAGGGCCAGCGGCAAGGTGATCTGCCAGAGCGTCTGCAAGCGGGTCGCGCCGTCGATCATGGCGCATTCCTCGAGCTCGTAGGGGATCGACTTGAAGTAGCCGATCAGCAGCCAGGTGCAGAACGGGATCAGGAAGGTCGGATAAGTCAGGATCAGCGCCATCGGCGAGTCGAACAGGCCGAACTGGAAGATCAGCGTCGCCAGGGGAATGAACAGGATCGAGGGCGGGACGAGATAGGCGAGGTAGATCGCCAGGCCGACATAGCTCGAACCCTTGAACTTCAGGCGCTGGATCGCATAGGCGGCGAGCACGCTGGAGAAGAGCGAGAGCGCGGTCGCGACCGTCGCCACCATCATCGTCGTCCAGAGCCATTGCGGGTAATCGGTCTGGAACAGCAGCCGGTTGATGTTCTCCAGCGTCGGCGACTTCACCCAGAACGGGTTGTAGGTCTTGTAGTCGTAGAGCTCGGCGTTCGGTTTGATCGCCGTGATCGCCATCCAGTAGAACGGGAACAGCAGCACGATCACGAAGATCGCGAGCGGCAGATAGAGCGTGATGAAGCGGCGCGGTCCGGAGGACCAGTCGATGACGCCGGTCCGCTCCTTGTCGACGAGATGCGGGCGCGCGGCCGCGGCGGGAGCCTGATCAGTCATTGTCTTCTCCCTGCTGCCATTTGCGGCGGGCGAGCGCGAAGTAGCTGAACAGCGTGGCCAGCACGAGGAAGGGGATCATCGCCACCGCGATCGCCGCGCCCTCGCCGAGCTGGCCGCCCGGGATGCCGCGCTGGAAGGCGAGCGTCGCCATCAGATGGGTCGAGTTGATCGGGCCGCCGCGGGTGATGGCGTAGACGAGCTGGAAATCGGTGAAGGTGAACAGCACCGAGAAGGTCAGCACCACCGCCAGGATCGGCATCAGCATGGGCAGGGTGACATGGCGGAAGCGCTGCCAGGCATTGGCGCCGTCGAGCATCGCCGCCTCGTAGAGCGCAGGCGAGATGGTCTGCAGGCCGGCGAGCAGCGAAATCGCGACGAAGGGAATGCCGCGCCAGATATTGGCGGCGATCAGCGACCAGCGCGCCGGCCAGGGCGAGCCGAGGAAGTCGATATAGGTGTCGCGCCAGCCGAGCACGTCGACGAGGATGTAGGAGATGATCGAGAACTGCGGATCGTAGATCCACCAGAAGGCGATCGCGGAGAGCACTGTCGGCACGATCCACGGCACCAGGATCAGGGCCCGCAGCAGCGACTTGAACGGCAAGTGGTTGTTGAGCAGCAGCGCGAGCCAGAGCCCGAGCGCGAATTTCCCGACGGTCGCGACGCCCGTGTAGAGCAGCGTGTTCCAGACCGAGGTGATGAAGACCGGATCGTGCCAGAGCGACTCGAAATTCTCGAAGCCGATGAAATAGCCGCCGCGGCCGATGCGCGTATCGGTGAAGGCGAGCCAGATCCCGAGGCCGAGCGGATAGCTCAGGAAGACCAGGAGCAGGCCCATCGCCGGCAGGAGGCAGATGAAGATCAGAAAGGGCTTGTAGTCGAACAGCCTGACCAGCCAGCTCTGCGAGAGCTGGGGGACCGGCCGGGCCTCCGCCGCAATTGTCATGGCGCGTTATCCCGTGATGGAGCCGCGCCGCCGGGCGTCCCGACGGCGCGGTCTCGACGGATCAGGTGCGGTAGTAGCGCTTGGCGCGGCGCTCGGCCTCGGCCGCGGCCTGCTCCGGCGTCGCCTGGCCGGCGCAGACGGAGGCGACCATCTGCACCATGACATATTCGGCGTTGACGGTGCCGGCGGCCTCGGTGATCGCGCCCTTGTAGCCGCTCCACAGAGCGCGCTCCCAGGTGTCGCGATAGACCAGGATCTTGGGATCACTCTCCCAGACCTTGCTCGAGGCATAGCCCTTGAGCGGCTGCGTCCAGTAGCCATAGCAGCCGGTCAGCCACTTGTCGTACTGGTCCTTCTCCATCATGAAGCGGAGATATTCCTTGGCCGCGTTCGGGAACTTGGTGTGCTTGAACACCATGGCGTTGATCACCAGCGCCGTCTCCGTCGCGCGCCCGACCCCGGCGCCGATGGGCATCGGGGCATGGTTGAGATCCTTGCCGATCGCCGCGATCTTCTCATCCTTCGAGTTCTTGATCGAGAAGTAGAGCGAGACGCCGTTCTGGGTCAGGCCGATTTCGCCGGCGGTCAGCGCCTTGTTGTTGGCGATGTCGAGCCAGGACAGGGTGCCAGGGATGAAGGTCTCGTAGAGCGCCTTGGCGTATTTCAGCGCCTCGATCGTCTCCTTGCTGTTGATCGCGACCTTGTTGTTCTCGTCGACCATGTAGCCGCCATGCGACCAGACCAGCCAGTTGCAGAACGAGTTGCCGTCGCCCACCGCGTTGCCGAGGGCGAAGCCGGCCGGATGGCCGTTAGCCTTGAGCTTGCGGCAGAGGTCGAGGAAGCCGGCATGGTCGTTCGGGAACTTGTCGAAGCCAGCTTCCTTGACCCAGGATTCACGATAGACCGCCGGGCCGCCGGAGCCGCCCATGGGGATCGAGATCCAGGTGTTGGTCTTGTCCTTCTTGCCGTATTTCTCGGCGACGGGGTACCAGCCGCCGTATTTCTTGCCGAGGTCCTCGGCGATCGGCGTCAGGTCGAGCAGCTTGTCCGAGAAGATGTGCGGGTCGTCGGCCCAGCCGACGACGACGTCGGGGCCGGCGCCGGTGTTGGCGGTGACGGCGGTCTGCGGGCGCAGATCCTCCCAGCTGGCATAGTCGACACGGACCTGGACGCCGGTCGCCTTGGTGAAGGCGGCGGTGTTCTCGTCGAAGATCGCCTGGTCGGGATCGACGAACTTGGTCGGGCGCAGCACGCGCAGCGTCGCGCCCTTCTCGATGTTGGCGGTCTGGGCGGTCGACGGCACGGGCAGGGTGGCGCCGGCCGCGAGGCCCGCGCCGCCGATCAATACGTCGCGTCTGGAAATGGTCATCGTCTGTCTCCTCCGGGTTGCCGCGAGGCCCTGCATGGGAGCCTCGTCGCGTTTTGCTGGGACGTCGCCGCCGCCGGAGCGTTCCCCGTGCGGCGGCCGATGGAACTCAGATGCGCTTGCCGGTCGCGGCGTCGAAGAGATGGGTGACCGAGGTGTCGGGCCGGATCCTGATCGTCTCGCCGGGCTTGGCGGTGATGCGCTCGCGGAAGATGCAGGTCAGGTCCTGGCCGCCGCAGCGGACGACGACCTGGGTCTCCGAGCCCATCGGCTCGACGACCACGACCTCGGCCGCCAGCCCGTTCGGGTCGAGCATGAGATGCTCGGGGCGGATGCCCATGACCGCGGCCTTGCCGTTCGAATCGGCCGGATGCTTGCCGATCGGCCAGAGCGCCTTGGCGCCGTCGGCGAGAACGGTCTCGAAACCATCGGCGGTGATCGTGCCCTTGAGCAGGTTCATCGCCGGCGAGCCGATGAAGGTCGCGACGAACAGGTTGTTGGGATGGTCGTAGAGCTCGAGCGGGGCCCCCATCTGCTCGACGATGCCGTCATGCATCACGACGATCTTGTCGGCCATGGTCATGGCCTCGATCTGGTCGTGAGTGACGTAGACCGTGGTGGTCTTGAGGCGCTGGTGCAGCTCCTTGATCTCGGTGCGCATCTGCACGCGCAGCTTGGCGTCGAGATTCGAGAGCGGCTCGTCGAAGAGGAAGACCTGCGGGTCGCGCACGATGGCGCGGCCCATGGCGACGCGCTGGCGCTGGCCGCCGGAGAGCTGGCGCGGATAGCGGTCGAGCAGGTTGGTCAGGCCGAGGATGCCGGCGGCCTTGCTGACGCGCTCGTCGATCTCGGCCTTGGGCGCGTTCCGCAGCTTCATCGAGAAGGCCATGTTGTCGGCCACCGTCATATGCGGATAGAGCGCATAATTCTGGAAGACCATGGCGATGTCGCGCTCCTTCGGCGGCACGTCGTTGACGACGCGCGGGCCGATGCGGATCTCGCCGCCCGAGATGTTCTCGAGCCCGGCGATCATGCGCAGCAAGGTCGATTTTCCGCAGCCCGACGGGCCGACCAGGATGACGAATTCGCCATCGTTGATGTCGATGTCGACGCCGTGAATGACCTGGGTCGAGCCATAGGCCTTACGCACGTCGGCGATCTGGACGGATGCCATCTCGGTTTCTCTCCCGCTCTTCGTTGGCCCCGGGGTGCCTGACACGATCCCCGCCGGCGGCGCTGCAGATCATCGGTTTCTAGACGACCGATCGACATGAGGTCGCGCACTCAGGCGAGGGGCCTGTTGCGTCGACCTCGTTCGCGGATAAAGTCATACGATAGGAACAGGCGTGTCAAGCGCCCGGGAGCCGGCAGCGGGCGATGTCCGATGCCACCCGATACGGAGGAAAAGCCCGCTTCGATGCAGCGTCCCGTGCCTGCGCGCCCGACGAGGCTCAACCCCGACCGGCTGTTCGGCCAGGTCGCGCATCGGCTCGCGGTCGCGATCATCACCGGCGCCGCGCCGGCCGGCGGGCTGCTGCCGAACGAGGACGACCTGAAGGACGAGATCTCGGTCTCGCGCACGGCCTATCGCGAGGCCGTCAAGTTCCTGAGCGGTAAGGGGCTGGTCGAGGCGCGGCCCAAGAGCGGCACCCGGGTCGCGCCGCGCGAGGCCTGGAACCTGCTCGATCCCGACGTGCTGGCCTGGCATTTCGAGGCCGATCCGAACGAGAAGTTCATCCGGGACCTGTTCGAACTCAGGCTTTTCGTCGAGCCGAGCGCCGCCCGGCTCGCGGCGCAGCGGCGCAGCGCCGCCGATCTCCAGCGGATCGAGACGGCGTTTCGCGGCATGTGCGAGAACCCGCCCTATGCGGAGCCGACGGTCAGCGCCGACCTCGCCTTCCACGAGGCGATCTTCGCCGCCACCCGCAACCCGCCGCTGCAATGCCTCGCGCCGGCGGTCTGCGCCACCATCCAGTGGTCGCTGTTCCTGAAGGCCCCGGACGACCGCTTCTTCTTCACGGCGTCGCTGATCGATCACGAACGTGTGCGCGACGCGATCGTGCAGTGCGACGGCGAGCTCGCGGCGGCGCGGATGAGCGGCCTGGTGATCGACAGCCTGAACAGCACCCTGCGCCTGCTCGCCGGGCGAGCGCAGCTGGAACCGGCCGAGGGCGCGTGATTAAGTCATACTATATCGAGGTGAATCGACGGCCGGACCGGGACGCGTCGCCGGCTCTGCGAGCAGCCCCTGTCTGCGCGCCAGGGCAATTCCCCTGCGGCGAGCCGGCGGCTATGTTGATCTAATCGTTTTAAGAATTTGAAATCAAGCCACAGATTCGTTCGACGAAAGCAGGGCCATGACCGCGCAGAGCAAGATCGAGATCATCATGACCGGGCCGCTGATGGCCTATGCCGCCGACCAGCTGAAGGCGCGCTTCACCGTGCACGAGCTCTGGAAGGAGCAGGACCGCCCGGCGGCGCTGGCCGCGGTGAGGGATCGCGTGCGCGGCGTCGCCGGCGGCGGCGCGCATGTGCGCATCGACGATGCGCTGTTCGACGCGCTGCCCATGCTGGAGATCGTCTCGAATTTCGGCGTCGGCTACGACAATGTCGACGCCGTGGCCGCCGGCAAGCGCGGCATCATCGTCACCAACACGCCGGATGTGCTGACCGACGAGGTCGCCGACCTCGCCGTCGGCCTGCTGCTGGCGACGGTCCGGCAATTGCCGCAGGTCGACCGCTATCTGCGCGCCGGCAAGTGGCTCTCGGGCGCCTACCCGCTCACCACCTCGCTGCGCAAGCGCAAGATCGGCATCGTCGGGCTCGGCCGGATCGGCAAGGCGGTGGCGCGCCGGCTCGAGGCCTTCGACGTGCCGATCGTCTATCACGGCCGCTCGCGCCAGGCCGATGTCGGCTATCGCTACTATTCCTCGCTGGTCGAGATGGCCCAGGATGTCGATACGCTGGTCTCGGTCGCGCCGGGCGGGAAGTCGACCTACCACATCATCAACGCCGAGGTGCTGAAGGCGCTCGGCCCGAACGGCATCGTCGTCAATGTCGGGCGCGGCACGGTGATCGACGAAGCGGCGCTGATCGAGGCGCTGAAGAGCAAGACCATCCTCTCGGCCGGCCTCGACGTGTTCGAGGACGAGCCGCGCGTGCCGGCCGAGCTGATCGCGATGGACCATGTCGTGCTTCTGCCGCATGTCGGCTCGGCCTCGGTGCATACGCGCGAGCAGATGGGCCAGCTTCTGGTCGACAATCTGGTTTCATGGTTCGATGGCAAGGGCCCGCTGACGCCCGTTGCCGAGACGCCATGGAGGAAGGCCTGATCAGGATGGGTACCCGTCGGGCGGAGCGAGGCGCTGCGGCCGGATTCCTGGCCCTGCTCCTCGTCTCGCCGGCCGGTGCGCAGACGGCGCCGCTGCCGCGCGGCGCCGAGCAGGCGCCCGAGGCGTTGAAGCCGTTCATCGGGGCCTGGGATCTCGAGAAGCTCGGCGCCTCGCGCAAATGCACGGTGACCTTCGGCGCCGAGGCGACGGCGCAGGGGCGGCAGGTGCGCTTCCCGGCGACGTGCCGCCGCGCCCTGCCGATCCTGGACGAGGTCGTCGCCTGGGATGTCGCCGGCGGCGCGCCGCGCCTGCTCGACGGTTCCGGCAAGCCCGTGATCGCCTTCGCGGAGAAGGCCGATCCCGGCCGGCGCGGCAGGGGCAGCGACGGCGCGCAATACGGGCTCGACCCGAAGGGGCATGTCCGCGCCGCGGCGCGTCCTGCGCCGAGCCGGGCCGAGCTCGCGGCGACGGCGGCGGCGCGTCCGACCCCGGTCGACCCGGCGAGCGCGCCGGCCGCCGGCAGCGTTCCAGGCCGCTACGGCGTGATGCGGCAGGCCGGGCGCGAGGTCTGCAATCTCGTGCTCTCGCCGAGCCCCTCCGACACTGCGGGCGCGTTCGTGGCGGAGTTCGAGGGGCTCTGCCCCGATACCGGGCTGACGATCTTCTCGCCCGTCGCCTGGCGCTACGAGGCCGGCCGGCTCGCGCTGATCGCCCGCAAGGGCCACAAGGTCGAGCTGGTCTTCGAGGCGGGGCAGTGGCGCAAGGACCCGGCGGTCGGCGCGCCGCTGCTGCTGAAGAAGCTGCCCTGAGAAGGGCTCGCCTCATTCCGTCATGGTCGGGCCTGTCCCGACCATCCCCGTCCTCCTTTGGCGAAGCCGGCGCCCAGGACGCGGATGCTCGCCACAAGGGCGAGCATGACGGTGGAGTTGTCTTGCGCCTACGCGATCACGCGACGAATTTCCCGCCGAGCTCGTCGTCGATATGGACGCGGATGATCTCCTCGAAGCTCGATTCCGCCGTGAAGCCGAGCGCAGGGGCGCGCCTGGCGTCGAAATTGCGCGGCCAGCCGGCGACGATCCCGTCGATGACCGGATCGGGCACGCGCTTGATGCGCTTCACCACGTTCTCGCCGGCGACCTTGCGCAGCGCCTCGATCTGCTCGGCGACGGTGCAGGAATAGCCCGGCATGGTCAGGGCCCGGCGCGGGCCGATCAGGCTGGTATCCATCGTCGCGGCGTGGATGAGGAAGCCGACGGCCGAGCGCGGCGAGGCATGCCAGTGGCGGACCTGCTCGGAGACCGGCAGCACGGCCTCCTGGCCGTTGAGCGGCTCGCGGATGATGTTGGAGAAGAAGCCGGAGGCGGCCTTGTTTGGCGCACCGGGGCGGACGCAGATCGTCGGCAGGCGGATGCCGACGCCGTCGAAGAAGCCGCGGCGGCTGTAGTCGCAGAGCAGGAGCTCGCCGATCGCCTTCTGCGTGCCGTAGCTGGTCAGCGGCGTGGTGAAGAACTCGTCCTCGATCTTGTCGTGGAAGGGTGCGCCGAAGACAGCGATCGACGAGGTGAAGATCACGCGCGGCTTGTAGCCGTCGCCGGCGAGGCGGATCGCGTCGAAGAGATAGCGCGTGCCGTCGAGGTTGATGCGGTAGCCCTTGTCGAAATCGACCTCGGCCTCGCCGGAGACGATGGCGGCGAGGTGAACGATCAGCTCGGGGCGCGCGGCGATCAGCTTCTCGGCCTCGCCGGGCTGCGACAGGTCCGAGGTCAGCGCTTCGAAGGCGAAGGGCGCGTTCGCCGGCGCGGAGGCCGGGAAGACGTCCTGCGCCGTCACCTTGGCGATCGCCTTGCCGCCGAGGCCGCCGTCGCGCGCCAGGCGCTCGATGAACTTGCGGCCGACCATGCCGGCGCCGCCGAGAACGAGGATGTGCATTGTCTCTTTCCGATCGGGTTGTCGAACTCAGTTGGGAAGGCGGCCGCCGAGATCGTCCTCGATATGGATGCGGATGATCTCGTCGAAATCCTGTTCGGCCTGGAAGCCGAGCGCGAGCGCGCGGCGGGCGTCGAAGCGTGTCGGCCAGCCCTTGACGATGTCGGAGGCGGCCTTGTCGGGCGCGCGCCTGATCAGCTTCACCGCCCTGTCGCCGGCGATCCGGCGCAGTGCCTCGATCTGCTCGCCGACGCTGACGCAGACGCCCGGCATGGTCAGGTTGATGCGGAGGCCGAGCTGCTCGCGCGTCAGCGCGGCGCCATGCAGCAGGAAGCCGACGGCCGCGCGCGGCGAGGCATGGGTGAAGACGACGTCGTCCTCGACCGGCAGCAGCGCCTCACGGCCCTGCAGCGGCTCGCGGATGATGCCGGAGAAGAAGCCTCCCGCCGAGGCGTTCGGCTTGCCCGGCCGGATCACGATCGAGGGGAAACGGACGCCGACGCCGTCGACGAAGCCGCGGCGCGAATAGTCGGCCAGCAGCAGCTCGCCGATGGCCTTCTGCGTGCCGTAGCTGGTCAGCGGCGTGACATGGAACTCGTCGGAGATCGAAGGCGGGAAGGGCGCGCCGAAGATGCCGCTCGAGGAGGAGAAGACGAGCCTCGGGACATAGGAGCCTTTGCGCGCGCTCTCCTGCCGGATCGCCTCCAGCAGATTGCGCATGCCATCGAGATTGATGCGATAGCCCTTGTCGAGATCGCGCTCGGCCTCGCCGGAGATGATCGCGGCGAGATGGAAGATGATGTCGGGCCGCAAGGCCGCGAGTTCGGCCGCGACCGCCGCCGGGCTCGAATCCTCGGTGCGCGTCTCGACCGGCCCGTCGAAGCCGGCCGGTCGGGGCGGCGCCACGACGTCGGTCAAGCTCAGCCGTGTGAGCGGCTTGCCGGCGCAGGCACCCTCGCGGGCGATGCGCGCGGCGAGCCGCTGGCCGATCATCCCGGCGGCGCCGGTGATCAGGACGTGCATGGCGCTGCTCCCGCGCCCGTCAGAGCGCGAAGCCGCCGTCGGCGAGATGGATCTGGCCGGTGGTGTAGCTCGCCTCGTCCGAAGCGAGATAGACCGCGAGCCAGGCGATCTCCTCGGCGGTGCCGAGCCGGCCCATGGGCTGGCGGTCGATGAAGGCCTGGCGGGCGGCCGCCTCGCTGGTCTTGGTCGCCCTGGCGAGATCGACGATGCGCTGATCGAGCGAGGGCGACTGGATGGTGCCCGGGCAGATCGCGTTGGCGCGGATGCCCTTCTTGATGAAGTCGGCGGCGACCGCCTTGGTCAGGCCGATCACCGCGGCCTTGGTGGCACCGTAGACATAGCGGTTCGGGATGCCGCGCACCGAGCCGGCGCCGGAGGCGATGTTGACGATCGAGCCCTTGCCGGCGGCGAGCATGCCGGGGATGAAGGCCTTGATCGTGCGGTGCATCGACTTGACGTTGAGGTCGAAGGAGAACTCCCAGGCCTTGTCGTCGCACTCCAGCACGGTGCCGTGATGGACGTAGCCGGCGGCGTTGACCAGGATGTCGATGGTGCCGACCTTTTCGGCGAAGGCCTCGACCGCCTTGGTCGAGAGCACGTCGAGCTTGCGCTTCTTCGCCTTCGGGATGCCGTCGAGCAGGGCGACGTCCTTGTCGGTCGCCCAGACGGTGGCGCCCTCGGCGACGAAGGCCTCGGCGATCGCGCGGCCGATGCCCTGGCCGGCCGCGGTGACCACCGCGACCTTGCCCTTCAAACGTCCTGCCATGTCGTTTCCGTTCCTATGCTGCGGGTTTGTCGAGTTTCTTGGCGAGATGGGTCAGCCGCCGGTCGGCGAGCTCCTCATGGTGGCTGAACCGGTAGCCGAGCCGCTCGTACCAGCCGATGCGCCGGGTCAGCTTGGCGTTGGTGTAGAGCTGCACGGCGACATAGCCGAGCGTGGCGGCGCGTTCCTCGCAAAAGCGCATCAGCTCGGCGCCGAGGCCGCGCCCGGCCGTGCCCGGCGCGACGGCGATGCTCCAAAGCGTGAACTTGTCCGGATCGATCTGCAGCACGAGCGCGGCGTCGAGGCCGTCGGCACCGTCGACCAGCCAGATCTCGTGGCTGGCGATGATGTCGCGATAATCGGCGATGCGCGGCAGGGACGGCACGCCGATGATCGCCTCGTTCGGCAGATAGGCCGCCTGCTTGAGCGCGGTGATCGCGGGCAGATCGGCGAGGGTGGCGCGGCGAAGTCGCGTCCCGCCGACGATCGCGCTCGCCTGGTTGAAGGCGCCGAGCGCCGCGCGCTGGCGGCCGTGCGCATCGAAATTCTCCGGCGCGAGCCAGCGCCGGAAGCCCTGCGCGATCTGGGGCCATTCGCCGTCGACGATCGAGAACCAGGCGGTATCGCGATTGCGGCCCTTGACCACCATGTGTTGGCGGAACAGCCCCTCATAGCGGAAGCCGAAACGCAGCGCCGCGCGCTTGGAAGGCTCGTTGAGGTTGTTGCACTTCCACTCGTAGCGGCGGTAGCCGAGCGAGAAGCCGTAGGCGCCGCAGAGATGGATGGCCTCGGTCGCGACCCGCGTCCGCTGCAGGGCGGGCGAATAGGTGATGTAGCCGACCTCGAAGACGCCGTGCTCGGGCCTGATCTCCATCAGCCAGAGATGGCCCTTGGCCTTGCCGTCTTCCTTGTCGATCACGGCGAACGGCACGATGCCGGCCTTGGCCGCCATGCCCGCCAGCAAGTCGCCATAGGCGGCCTTGTCTTTGGGCGGGTGGGCCGGCATCCACTCCCAGAGGGAGTCGTGGCCGGCCATGGCGGCCCAGATGTCGTCGAGATGGCGCGCGGGGTCGAGCGGCTCGAGCCGGCAATACCGGCCGTCGAGCGCCTTCGCGGGCGGGAAGGGGGGCGGAGTCCAGTTCAGAATCGGGTTCATCGCGATATCTTCCCACGCCAGCCGTTCAGATCCTGGGTGACGTCCCATTCGGGGCCGAGCTCGGCGGCGATGGCCCGAACGAGGGCGGCGCCTTCCGCCTCCCAGGCGGCCCGCTCGGCCTCGTCGGCGAAATCGGAGGCGGCCTCGTCCGCCTCGTCATAGATCGCGTCGAACATGTCCATCCAGCTTTCGAGCCGGTCGGCGAGATCGTCGGACAGGCCGAGATCGTCGGCATCGACCGGCTTGCGCCTGCCCTTGGCGTCGATCAGCCAGAGCCCGCTCCTGCCGAGCCATTCCGGCGCGACGAGCACCGGCCCGCTCACGAGCGCGCCTTCAGGTCGTCGCGGAAGAAGGCATCGATCTGCCGGCTCGGCGCATTGCCGGAGAAGCCGCGGAAGCTGCCCTCCTCCTTGATGATCCGGGTCGATTCGACGAAGCCGGCCCAGGCGGAGCGCGCCGAGGCCGAGCCGGTCGAGATGCGGCGCACGCCGAGCGCCGCGAAATCGCGGACGGAGAGGCCGAAATCGGCGAAGGCGACGACGTTGACGGGCCGGCCGCGCGCCGCGGTGACGATCGCGCCGATCTCCTCCGGCGTCTTGACGCCCGGCGCATAGAGCACGTCGGCGCCGGCCTCGACGAAGGCCTCGATGCGCCTGACCGCCTCCGCCAATGGCTCGGGGTGGCCGGTGAGGAAGGCTTCAGCCCGCGCCGTCAGCACGATGCCGGAGCCGGTCTCGTCGATGGCGCGTCGTGCCGCCTTCACCCGTTCGACGGCGAGCTCGAAGGGATAGAGCGGATCGTTGTCACGGCCGGTCGCGTCCTCGATCGAGAGGCCGGCGACGCCGGTCGCGATGCAGAGCTTGACGTTGGCGGCGACGCCGTCGGGCGTATCGGCGTAGCCGTTCTCGAAATCGGCGTTGACCGGCAGGTCCGGCACCGCCTTCACCAGCTCGGCGAGGTGGGCCAGCATCATGTCGCGCGGCACATCCTGGTCGGCGCGGCCCTGCGTGAAGGCGAAGCCGGCGCTGGTCGAGGCCAGCGCCTGGAAGCCCTGGCCGCGCAGCCAGCGCGCCGAGCCGAAATCCCAGGGGTTCGGCATGACGAAGCAGCCGGATTCATGGAGCTTGCGAAACGCGTCGACCTGCGGGCTGTAAGCCATTTTAAATCGTTTCAAAGCGGTTCAGGGCCGCCATATTGTCGCCCTGGCGCGGGTTTGTCAGCCCCGCTCGCGCGCATCCGCCGACGAGGCGCGATGCGCCGCGGGAATGGCCGGCGGCAGGGGTCCCGCCGCCGGCCCGGTTCGGTGCAGTCTCAGTGATTGTCGCGCGGAACGCCGAACTTCTTGTGGATCTTCTGGTACTTGACCGCCGGCTTCAGCACCATGCCCTCGGAGAGCTCGTCGACGATCTTGCGCTGGATCTCCTGCCAGGGCGTCTGGCTCTTCGGGTACTTGTAGCCGCCGGCCGCCTTGAGCTCGGCGCGCCGCTGCTCGAGCTCCTCGTCCGAGATCAGCATGTTGGCGGTGCGCTTCTTCAGGTCGATGCGGACCTTGTCGCCGGTCCTGAGCAGCGCGAGGCCGCCGCCGGTCGCCGCTTCCGGCGAGGCGTTGAGGATCGAGGGCGAGCCCGAAGTGCCGGACTGGCGGCCGTCGCCGACGCAGGCGAGGGCGGTCACACCCTTCTTGATCAGGTAATCCGGCGGACGCATGTTCACCACCTCGGCCGCGCCGGGATAGCCGACCGGGCCGACGCCGCGGATGAACAGGATCGAGTGCTCGTCGATGGCGAGGGCCGGGTCGTCGATGCGGTGGTGGTAGTCCTCGGGGCCGTCGAAGACGATCGCCTTGCCCTCGAAGGCCATCGGGTCCTTCGGATTCTCGAGATAGCGCTTGCGGAATTCCGGCGTGATCACGCTGGTCTTCATGATCGCCGAGTCGAACAGATTGCCGGAGAGATTGAGGAACCCCGCCTCCTTCTTCATCGGCTCGTCATAGGCCTTGATGACCTCGCGGTCGCCCGAGAAGGCGCCGGTGCAGTTCTCGATGTGAGTCCGGCCATTGGCGGTGATCGCCGGCTTGATCCGGCCCTTGGCGATCAATTCGGCGATCACGGCGGGCAGCCCGCCGGCGCGATAATAATCCTCGCCGAGATACTCGCCGGCCGGCTGCATGTTGACCAGCAGCGGCGTGTCGTAGCCGATCCTCGTCCAGTCCTCGTTGTCGAGCTTGACGCCGATATGCTTGGCGATGGCGTTGACGTGGACCGGCGCGTTGGTCGAGCCGCCGATGGCGGAGTTGATGACGATGGTGTTCTCGAAGGCCTCGCGCGTCAGGATCTTCGAGGGGATCAGGTTCTCCCAGACCATCTCGACGATGCGCCGGCCGGTGAGATAGGCCATCTCGTAGCGGTCGCGATAGGGCGCGGGAATTGCGGCGGCGCCGGGCAGGGTCATGCCCATCGCCTCGGCGAGCGCGTTCATGGTCGAGGCCGTGCCCATGGTGTTGCAATGACCCGCGGACGGCGCGGACGACGCGACCAGATCGACGAAACCGCGATAGTCGATCTCGCCGGCCGCCATCATCTGGCGCGCCTTCCAGACGATCGTGCCCGAGCCGGTGCGCTCGCCGCGGAAGGAGCCGTTCAGCATCGGGCCGCCCGGCAGCGCGATCGCCGGGATGTCGACGGTCGCGGCTGCCATGATCTGTGCCGGCGTGGTCTTGTCGCAGCCGGTGGTCAGCACGACGCCGTCGAGCGGGTAGCCGTAGAGGATCTCGACGAGGCTGAGATATTGCAGGTTGCGGTCGAGCGCGGCCGTGGGCCGCTTGCAGGTTTCCTGGATCGGGTGGATCGGGAACTCGAAGGGAATGCCGCCCATCTCGCGGATGCCGTCGCGCACCCTGCTGGCGAGCTCGAGGTGATGGCGGTTGCAGGGGGCGATGTCGGAGCCGGTCTGGGCGATGCCGATGATCGGGCGTCCGGATTGCAGCTCCTCGCGCGACAGGCCGAAATTCATGGTGCGCTCGATATAGAGCGCGGTCATGTCGGCATTGGCCGGGTTGTCGAACCAGGCCTTGGAGCGGAGCTGCTCCGGCTTGATCCGCCGCACGGCCTTGGACTTCGTCACCGCAACCGGCCGCTCCTGGCGCGGAACATCACTCTTGGGCGTCTTGGCCATCCCGTCATTCCCTCTCGCGGCCAGGCGGCCTTCGAGCCGCTTCGGCGTCGGTCTTAAATCGATTTGAGCGGCCGGCAAGCCGGCTGCCGACAGGGCGGCAAAACAACTTGCCGCCGCTGTTGTATTCTGCATACAGCAGCTTATGGCGCCCTGCCAATCATCTGGTCGGTGCCGGTGTCAGCAAAGGTCGCTGCGGCGCAGTTTGCAAGTGTCCAAATGCGCCCCCGTCCCGAGCGGGACGCAGACGGAGCGCTTGCGCGAGCCCCGGCTTTGCGGCCAAGACAGGGCGAGCAAGGCGGCGGCGCGCAGACCGGCCGCGAGCGAAGAGGAAACTGCCATGACGCTGCACGTCGTCCCCGCCTTCTCGCGCATCGGCGAAGAGAACGCCTTCGCGGTGCTCGCCCGCGCGACCGAATTGCAGCGCCAGGGCAAGGACATCATCAACCTCGGCATCGGCCAGCCGGACTTTCCGACGCCGGGGCATATCGTCGAGGCGGCGGTAAAGGCGCTGCGCGACGGCCATCACGGCTACACCCCGGCGAACGGCATCCTGCCCCTGCGCGAGGCGGTGGCGGCCGATCTGCACAAGCGCTTCCAGGTCGAGGTCTCGCCGGAGGAGGTGATGATCGTGCCGGGCGGCAAGGTCACCATGTTCATGGCGATCCTGATGTTCGGCGAGCCCGGCGCCGAAATCCTCTATCCCGATCCCGGCTTCCCGATCTACCGCTCGATGATCGAGTTCACCGGCGCGACGCCCGTGCCGGTGCCGATCCGCGAGGAGAACGGCTTCGCCTTCTCGGCGGAGGAGACGCTCGCGCTGATCACGCCGAAGACGAGGCTGCTCATCGTCAACTCGCCGGCGAATCCGACCGGCGGCGTCACGCCGAAAGCCGAGGTCGACAAGCTGGTCGCCGGCCTCGCCCGCTTCCCCGACGTCGCGGTGATGTCGGACGAGATCTACGACCAGATGCTCTATGACGGCGAAAGCCATGTCTGCCTGCTGAGCTATCCCGAGATCCGCGACCGGCTGATCCTGCTCAACGGCTGGTCGAAGACCTATGCGATGACCGGCTGGCGCCTGGGCTTCTCGGTCTGGCCGAAGCCGCTCTACGACAACGCACGCAAGCTCGCGGTCAACTCGCATTCCTGCGTCAACGCGCCGGCGCAATGGGCGGGGCTCGCGGCGCTGACAGGCCCGCAGGACGCGGTCCATGCCATGGTCGCCGAGTTCGACCGGCGCCGGAAGGCCGTGGTCGCGGGCCTGAACGCCCTGCCGAACGTCTCCTGCGCCACGCCGAAGGGGGCGTTCTACGCCTTCCCGAACGTGTCGAAGACCGGCTGGAAAGCGAAGAAGCTGGCTTCGGCCCTGCTGGAGGAGACCGGAGTCGCCACGATCGGCGGCCCGGATTTCGGCGTGCATGGCGAGGGCTATATCCGGCTCTCCTACGCCAATTCGCTGGAGAATATCGAGCGGGCGCTGGGGCGGATGGGCGAGTTCCTCAAGAGCGCGAAGGCAGCCTGAGCATGATCACCTGCCATCTGCGCTACGTCGTCGACCCCTACCAGCTCCCGGCTTTCGAAGCCTATGGCAAGGCCTGGATCCGGCTGGTCGAGCGGTTCGGCGGCAGGCATCACGGCTATTTCATGCCGTCGGAGGGCGCCTCCAACATTGCGCTGGCGATGTTCAGCTTTCCGTCGCTCGCGGACTACGAGGCCTATCGCGAGGCCTCGCTCAAGGACGCCGAATGCCTCGCCGTGGTGGCGGAGAACGAGAAGCACCGCTTCATCGTCAGCTATGAGCGCAGCTTCTTCCGGCCGGTCTTCGAGGACGATCAGGGCGTCGAGCGCGCGCCCTGATCGCCACTCTCGTTCTCGTTACACCTTCGCGGCGCTGGCGGCGGCGTCGATGTTCGCGACCAGCTCGGCATCGAGGCCGAGCGAGCCGGCGAGGCCGGCGAGGAAGTCCTTCTCGGCCGGGGTGTCCGGATTGATGGCGATGCGGGCGGCCGTATAGATCTGCGCGGCGAGCTCCGGGCTCTCGGCGCCTTCGACCAGCGCATCGACGCTGGCCGGGTTCGCCAGCTCGTTGGCGAGCCATTGGCCGGCTTCGGCATCGAGGCCGGCCTCGTTCAGGCCGCCGAGGATGGCGTTGCGCTCGGCATCGTCGATATGGCCGTCGGAGGCCGAAGCCGCGATCATGGCCCGGATGAAGAGCAGTGCGTGCTCGTTCCGCGCCGCCTCCGGCTCGAAGCCGGAGCCGCTCGGGGCAGGCAGCGCGGCCTGGTCGGCGCCGAGCAGCGGCTTGCCGGCCTGATAGTTCTGATAGGCCTTGTAGGCGAGCCCGCCGATCAGGGCGAGGCCGCCGATCCTGGCCGCCGAGCCGGCGAGCGAACGCCCGGCCGAGGTGCCGAAGATCAGCGCGCCGAGGCCGCCGAGCACGGCGCCGGCAGCGAGCTGGTTGTTGCCGAGCATGCCCCTGGCCTGTTCGAGCAGCTGTTCGGGCGTCCTGCCGCCGGAAAGCTGCCCGACGATGTCGGTCGCGCCCTGCTGGACGCCGGTGTTGCGCGCCGCGTCCTGCACACCCTGCGTCGCCTGGCCGAGGATCTGGCCGGCCATGCCCGCGAGCCCGCCGGAGCCGCCCGCCTGCCGGGCCTGCTCGGCGAGATTGCCCAGGATGCCGCCAAGGCCGCCGCTCTGGCCCCCCTGGGCGCCGATCTGGCTGCCCGCATTGACGAGGGCGTCGAGGAGGGACTTGGCGTTGAACATCGAGGGAACTCCTGGCTAGGCCTGCCGCGCCTGCAATCTAGGCATGCGCCGGCTGCGTCGCTAGGGCGGCCATGCGATTGCGACGGGAGCATGACGAGCCGGCCAGGGCGTGGAAATATGCGCCAGGGCCTTGCCATTCGGCGTGAAATCCTTATACAGCCGCCATCGCATCAGGCGCGCATGTCGTTTGTTCGATGAGGGCCGGCCTCCGGTTCGCGTCGCCTTTGGTTTTTTGACCGGTTCCGCCGAGAGACGGGCCGATGGGAGTTCGGACGATGAAGATCCGCAATTCGCTGAAGTCGCTGCGCGCGCGCCATCGCGACAACCAGCTCGTGCGCCGCAAGGGCCGCGTCTACATCATCAACAAGGTCCAGAAGCGCTTCAAGGCGCGCCAGGGCTGAGGCTGCGCGCGGCCGTCGCCGCGCGGCAAGCGTCCCTGTCGAGATCGAAGAGCGGGCTGCACGCTGTGCGGCCCGCTTTTTTGGCATGTCTGCGGCCCTGCCTCGGGCGATCTCGCCAGGCCGTGAATTGACGCGGGCCGGCATCGGCCCCACTTTGAGGGTATGCGGCTCTCACGTCTTGTCCTCTCCGCGCTGATTCCGGGGCTGCTCCTGGCGGCCGTGCCGGAAGCGCGCGCCCAGGAGGCGCCGCTGCGCGACGGCGCGGTGCCGCATGCCGACCATGACGACAAGCCGAACCTGCCCGAGACGCCGGCGCCGCGCGGCCCGGCCGCCACGCTCGATCGCCTGTTCGAGCGGCTCGCGGCGGCGAAGACGCCCGACGAGGCGAAAGGCATCGCCAGCCTGATCCAGCGGCGCTGGGCCCGTTCCGGCTCGGATACGGCAGACCTGCTGATGACCCGCGCGCAGGATGCGCTGAAGGCGCGCGAACTGCCCCTGGCGATCGAATTGCTCGACCGGGTCATCGCGCTGGAGCCGGACTGGGCCGAGGGCTGGAATCAGCGGGCCAATGCCCTCTTCGTCGCGGGCGACCCGATTCGCTCGATGCTCGACATCGCCGAGACGCTGAAGCGCGAGCCGCGCCATTACGGCGCGATGATGGGGCTCGGCACGATCCTGCGCCAGCAAGGCGACGACAAGCGCGCCATGGTCGCCTATCGGCGGGCGCTCGAGGTCTATCCGCAATTGGAGGCGGTCAAGGACGCGGTCGAATCGCTCAAGCTCGAGGTCGACGGCCGCGACGCGTGAGTAGCCTTGCGCGTCATGCTCGGGCTTGAGCCGGGCATCTCTGGCCGGATGAAACTCCGTTCGGCACTTTCTCGTCCTGATTTCCTCGGGTCTGCGCTTCGCTCCGCCCGAGAATGACGGCATGCGCTCTATTGCCATTTGGCAGTATTTTACCTATCTTCTGCCAAATGGAGATTGCCCGATGAGCCAGCTCTCGCCGGTTCCGACTGTCCCGAATGCCTTTGCGCCGGCCGCGATCACCGAGGCCGAGGCCGCGGCGATGTTCCGGGCGGCGGTGAACCTGTTCCGGCTCTGGGGCCTCACCGACGAGGAAGCAGCCGTGCTGCTCGATCAGCCAGTGCGCAGCTATCGGCGCTGGAAGGCGGGCGAGATCGGCCGGATCGACCGCGACGCCAAAGCGCGGCTCTCCAACCTGATGGGCATCCACAAGGCGCTGCGCCTGATCTTCCGCGAGCCGCAGCGCGGCTATGCCTGGATCAAGGCGGGCAACGAGGCCTTCGGCGGCAGATCGGCGCTGGAGGTCATGCTCGGCGGCGAGCTCACCGACCTGATGCGGGTTCGGCGCTATCTCGACGCGGAGCGCGGGCTTTGAGCATGTTCCGCAAAAGTGGACCCCACTTTTGCGATCAGAACATGCTCCAGCACTATAGGCTGGCGCGAATTCTGATCGTTCGACCGATTCCGGTCGAGCGGAAAGCGCGCCGGTGAAGGCCGAAGACTATCCAGTCGCAGCTGTCGCGTGGCCCGGCGCGGTCCGCATCATCCGCAGCGCCTTTCCGCCGATCGACCTGTTCGAGGACATCGCCGGCCCGGCCGACTGGCCGCTGCTGATCCTGGCGGAGATGAAGACCAATCCGCGCGTGATGGAGACGATCGGCAATCTCGACCTGGTGCCGCCGTCCCGCCGTGTCTCCGGCCCGGGCGCGAGCTGGCTGATGGCGCCGTTCACCCATGTCAGCCGCGACCGGCCGAGCCGCTTCAGCGACGGCTCCTATGGCGTGCTCTATGCCGGCGAGAGCTTCGAGACGGCGCTGTTCGAGACCATCCATCACCATGGCCGCTTCATGGCGCGCACCAGGGAGCCGCCGGGCTGGACCTCGCAGTTCCGCGAGCTGGTGCTGTCGATCGACGCCGCCCTGCACGATCTGCGCGGCGAGCGGGCTGGGGAGAGCGCGTTTTTGTCTCCGGACGACTATGCGGCGAGCCAGGCGCTCGGGGCGAGGCTGCGCGCCGCCCAATCGGACGGCGTGGTCTATCCGAGCGTGCGCCGGCCGGGCGGGGAGTGCGCCGGGCTGTTCTGGCCGGACCTCGCCAGCAAGCCGGTCCAGGGCCGGCATCTCGATTATCACTGGAACGGCGAGCGGGTGGATTTCTATCGCGAGGCCGGGACGGGGCGGGTGTTCCGGATCGGGTAGGCGTGCGTTGCCGCGGCTCACGCTATGCTGAAGACTTGGGGGAGGAGGTTTTGCAGCATGGCCAAGCTCGTCTTCGGAATGAACCTGTCCCTGGACGGCTATGTCGACCACGAGGCGTTCGCGCCCGACGCCGTGCTCTTCCGCCACTGGATCGAGCATGTAAGGGGCCTGGCGGGCAGCGTCTACGGCCGCCGCATGTACGAGATCATGCGCTATTGGGACGAGGACCAGCCCGAATGGACGCAGGATCATCGCGACTTCGCGGCGGCGTGGCGGCGCCTGCCGAAATGGGTGGTGTCGCGCTCGCTGGCGTCGGTCGGCCCCAACGCGACGCTCGTCGCGGACGATATGGCGACGGCGATCCGCAGGCTGAAGGATGATTTGCCGGGCGAGATCACGGTGTCCGGGCCGAGACTGGCGCAAAGCGTCAGCGAGCTTGGCCTCATCGACGAGTATCGGCTCTACTTCCACCCGCATGTGCTCGGCCACGGCACGCCGTTCTTCGCAGGACCGAGGCCGCCACTCCGCCTCATCGCCAGCGATCGCATCGGGGAGAGCGTGATCAGGCTGACATATGTGCCTGCCTAGTCGTGCGAGCCCGCTGGTTTGCGCTGAAGCTGGAAGTCCGCTTTGGGTCGAGAGCGAGCATTAACTCGCCCCGCCTACGCTATGGGCGATGACGCCCGACATTCCCTCTTCCGTTCTGGAAAGCTTGACGCTGGTCGGCTCTACCAAGGCTATCGGCTATCTGCCGCTGCAGACGGTTACGCAGGTGCTGCAGTTAAACGTCGAGGACGCCATCGCACACGCAGCGGCTTGCGGGCTCAATGCTCTCTCCATCGGGCCGCAAGAGTGCTGCATCAATAGCGGAGCGCTTTATGTTTTCGACGCTGCCGCTCTTGAGGCAATTTTACGCAACGGGGTTGCAACGCTTGAACAGGTCAACGCCCCCACCGATCCCACGATGTTCGTGCGGTTCATAGCTCGCTATTGGTTCCCAGCGGATCACCCGATCATGCCAATCATCCGCACCGCTTTTGCCGACAATATAAGGTCCGCCTAGAGTCGATATCCCCGGCACCGACAGTGCCAGCTCTGGGTCGGGAGCGGACGTTGCGGTGTCTGCAATCGAGGCTGCTTATTGTGCTTTAATTCCGACCGATCGGCCAGAGGGCCAAGAGGGTAGGATGCCTGACGACGAGAAGGCCGCTGAACCCAGCCTCGTAAAAGCGGTGTTCACAGGGCAGGCTTATCCGTGGCTCCTATTGCTCGCTCTCCTAGCGATCAACGCAATTGTCTATCCGAGCATGTTTGGCCTGATGGGCAGACTGTGGTGGTTCCTCGGCCCGCTGTTGTCCGTTCAAATTTGGGTACTAGGCGCCCTTATTTTCATGCATAAACTCAAGGACAGTGACAAGTACGCTGATGCTCTTGTCTACGGCAGGCGGCTTGGGATTTTAGGGTTATGTTTCCTCTATGCCGTCAACTGTATAGACAGTTTATTTCGAATTCTGATCTTGAAGCAGTGGAAGTATTATAAGCGATGGGAGCCACTGCAGCCAGACCAATCGATTTGGTTTGGCGTCGCCTACAATGTGCTGGGAGCGCTCGTTTGCGGAGCGCTGGTGATTTGGGCGATTCATGCGTTCTGGCGAAGCCGTCGCACGAAGTGACGCATAACCCTCGTCCGCAACGGGTCGAAAGCAGCCGCGCAAAAAGCCCGCCTTACACCCTCACCGCCTTCGCCTTCCGGTCCGCGCCCCCGAACACCCTGAGATACCTTGCGATCTCGGCTGGATCGCCCGTCGCCTTGTTGGGGTTGTCGGAGAGCTTCACCGCCGGGCGGCCATTGGCGCTGACGACCTTGCAGACCAGCGAGATCGGGTCGAGATCGGGCGTGCCGACCGGCGAGCAGCCGACGAAGTCGTTGGTCAGGTTGGTGCCCCAGCCGAAGCCGGTGCGGACCCTGCCGTGGAAATGGCGGTAGGCCTCCTCGATCGAGTCGATGTCCATGCCGTCGGAGAAGATCAGCAGCTTGCCCTTCGGGTCGCGGCCCTGCGATTGCCACCAGGCGATGATCTGCTCGCCGGCCTCGATCGGCGGGGCGCTGTCGGGGCGAAAGCCGGTCCAGTCGGCGAGCCAGGCCGGCGCGTCGCGCAGGAAGGCGGTGGTGCCGAAGGCGTCGGGCAGCACGATCAGGAGATTGCCGCCATAGACCTGGCGCCATTCGTCGAGCACGCGATAGGGCGCGCGCTTCAGCTCCTCGTCATTGTCGGCGAGGGCGGCGAGCACCATCGGCAGTTCATGGGCGTTGGTGCCGATCGCCTCGAGATCGTTCTCCATGGCGAGCAGGACGTTGGAGGTGCCGGTGAAGGTCGGCCCCAGCCCCTCCTTCAGCGCCTCGACGCACCAGCGCTGCCAGAGATGGCCGTGGCGGCGGCGCGTGCCGAAATCGGAGATGCGCAGGTCGGGCAGCTTCTTCAGCCGCTCGACCTTGTCCCAGAGCTTCGACTTGGCGCGGGCGTAGAGCACGTCGAGCGCGAAGCGGCCCCAGCCCTTCAGGGCCTGGCGCGAGCGCAACTCGTTGACGATGGCGAGCGCCGGGATCTCCCACATCATCGAATGGGTCCAGGGGCCGGCGAAGGTCAGTTCATACTGGCCGTCGACCTTGCGCAGTTCGTATTCGGGCAGGCGGAACTCGGCGAGCCAGGCGATGAAGTCCGGCGTGAACATCTGCGTCTTGCCGTAGAAGCTGTTGCCGGCGAGCCAGATCAGCTCCTTCTTGGTGAAGCGCAGCTCGCGGGCATGGTCGAGCTGGGCGCGCAGCTCCGCCTCCTCGATGATCTCGGCGAGCCGGATCTGCCGCGAGCGGTTGATCAGGCCGAAGGTGACCTCGACCTCCGGATGGAAGCTCCTGATCATCTGCAGCATCAGCAGCTTGTAGAAATCGGTGTCGAGCAGGCTGCGGATGATCGGGTCGAGCCGCCAGCTGTGGTTGTAGGTGCGGGTGGCGATGTCGGTCAGGGCCATGGGCGTCGCTGCGGCAGGAGGCGGACGGCTCAAGCAGTAGAGCAGGGCGAGGCGAAGGGGAATGGCGGGTGGTCCGTCATGCTCGGGCTTGACCCGAGCATCTCATGACGGAAAAGCGCCTCATCCTGCCAGAGATTCCCGGGTCTGCGCTTCGCTTCGCCCGAGAATGACGCCTCCGACGCGGGAAACTCTCACGCCTGCTCGACATGCTCCCTGGCGACGAAGGCGATGCGGACCATGTTGGTCGCGCCCGGCGTGCCGAAGGGGACGCCGGCGACGACGATGAGCCGGTCGCCCTCTGCGGCGAAGCCCTCGCGCACCGCGAACTTGCAGGCGCGGAAGGCCATGTCGTCGACGTCGCTGGCGTCCTTGGTCACCACCGAATGGACGCCCCAGACCAGGGTGAGGCGGCGCGCCGTCGCCGGGTTCGGCGTCAGGGCGATCACGGTCGAGTTCGGCCGCTCGCGGGCGATGCGGAAGGCGGTCGAACCCGAGGAGGTCCAGGCGGAAATCGTCCTGAGATGGAGCGCGTCGGCGATCTCGTGCGCGGCCTTCGCGATGGCGTCGGCGCCGGTCGCCTCCGGCTCGGCGCGCTGCGCTTCGAGAATGGAGCGGTAGATCGACTCGCTCTCCACCTCCTCGGCGATGCGGTTCATCATCGTCACCGCCTCGATCGGGTACTGGCCGGCGGCGCTCTCGGCCGAGAGCATGACGGCGTCGGCGCCCTCGAACACGGCTGTGGCGACGTCGGAGACTTCGGCGCGGGTCGGCACCGGCGCGGTGATCATGCTCTCGAGCATCTGGGTCGCGACGACGACCGGCTTGCCCATGCGCCGCGCCATGCGGGTGATGCGCTTCTGCGTGCCCGGCACCTTCTCGATCGGCATCTCGACGCCGAGATCGCCACGCGCCACCATGATCGCGTCGGAGGCCTCGATGATCTCCTCGAGCCGCGCCACGGCCTGCGGCTTCTCGATCTTGGCGAGCGCCAGCGCTCGGCCCTGGACGATCTTGCGCAGGTCCGCCATGTCCTCCGGCCGCTGCACGAAGGAGAGCGCGATCCAGTCGACGCCGGCCTCGGCGGCGGCCTCGGCGTCCGAACGGTCCTTCTCGGTCATCGCCGAGACGGGGATCGTGGTGTCGGGCAGGCTGACGCCCTTGCGCGAGGAGAGCCGGCCGCCGACGACGACCCTGGTGGCGGCCTGCTTCGGCGAGGCCTTCTCGACGACGAGCCGGATCTTGCCGTCGTCGAGGATCAGGTGATGGCCCGGCTCCAGAGCGGTGAGGATCTCCGGATGCGGCAGGTGCACGCGCTTGGCGGTGCCCGGCGCGGCATCGGAATCGAGGACGAAGCGGGCGCCCTTCTCCAGCATCACGCCGCCATCGCCGCCGAACTGGCCGACGCGCAGCTTCGGGCCCTGCAGGTCGGCGAGGATGCCGACCGGCCGGCGGAACTGCTTCTCCAGCGCCCGCAGCATCGCGATCCTGGCGGGGAGGGTGTCGCGCTGGGTGTGGCTCATATTGATGCGGAAGACGTCGACGCCGGCCTCGAACAGGGCCGCGCACATCTCGGGCGTCGACGAGGCCGGCCCCAGCGTCGCGATGATCTTGATCCGCCGTTCCCGCCTCATCGCCTCATTCCTCCAAAGCCGTCTGCGCCTACGCAGGCCTCGCCGATTCAAACGATTAGAGCAAGCCGCGGCCGCTCGGAATCACGGGCGCGGCGCGGCGCCCGCCGTGTCGGTGAGCTGGATCGTCCAGCCCTTCTGCTCGCCGGTGTCGACCTCGAAGAAGCCGGAGCGCTCGTAGCCGCGGGCCAGGCAGTCCTCGATGCCGCGAATCGTGAACTCCTTGTTGCGCGTGCACATCACCGATTTGCCGGTCCATTCGCCGCCCTTGTCGTAGTCGACGGCATGGACGTAGTAGAAGCGCGCGGCGAGCGTGCCGCGCAGCAGGGTCTCGCAGGCGCGCGGCGCGAGGTTCCACCAGCCTTCGGTGACCCAGCCCTGGGCGTCGCGATAGCCGAGGGCGACGCCGACGCGGCTGCCCGTGGTGTTGCACATGCGCAGATCGGCCAGGGCCGGGCCGACGCCGGCCAGGAACAGCCCGGCGGCAAGCGCTGCTGAGAGGGAAAGTCCGCTTCGGCTCATCTATCGGAACTTGGATCGATCAGGATCACGCGGCAATCGTTGACATTGGTCGGGGTCGGGCCGGTCTGCAACAGGTCGCCGAGGACCGAGAAGAAGCCGGTGGAATCGTTCTGGGCCAGGGATTGGGCGGGATCGAGGCCGCGGCCGCGGGCGCGGGCGAGCGTGGTCTCGTCGATGAGCGCGCCGGCCGGGTCGGTCGCCTCGCCGCCGCCGCCATCGGTGCCGTCGGTGTCGCCCGAGAGCGCGACGATGCCGGGCTCGCCGGCGAGCGCGAGCGCCAGCGCCAGGGCAAATTCCTGGTTCGGCCCGCCCCGGCCGTCTCCGGCGATCGTGACGGTGAGCTCGCCGCCGGAGATCAGCGCAGCCCGTCGGCCCGCGGCCTTGAGTGCGAGCGCCCGCCGCGCCTGGGCGGCTGCGACCTCGCGCGCCTCGCCCTCGAGGTCGGGCCCGAGATCGATCGGCTCGTAGCCCGCCTCCGCGGCGGCCCTCACCGCCGCGGCGATGGCGTCGGCGGGGCGGGCGACGATGCGGTATTCGGTGTCGGCGAAGGCGGGATTTCCGGGCTTCGGCGTCTCGCTGGCGTCGTCGGCGAGCAGGGCCTGCGCCGCGGGCGGCAGCGTCAGCCCGTAGCGGGCGACGATGGCGCGGGCATCGGCCATGGTGCTCGGATCGGGCACGGTCGGCCCCGAGGCGATCGCGGCGGGATCGTCATGCGGCACGTCGGAGACGGCGAGGGTCAGCAGCCGCGCCGGCGCGGCGGCGAGGGCGAGCCGCCCGCCCTTGATGCGCGAGAGCCGCTTGCGGACGATGTTCATCTCGCCGATCGGCGCGCCCGAGCGCAGCAGCGCCTTGTTGACCGATTGCTTCTCGGCGAGGGTCAGGGCCCCTGCCGGCGCGACCCAGTTGGCCGAGCCGCCGCCGGACAGCAGCACCAGGACGAGATCGTCGGCGCCGGCGGAGGCCGCGAGCTCGAGCGCGCGGGCCGCGCTGGTGATGCTGCCTTCGTCGGGCACGGGATGGCCGGCGGCCAGCATCGGGATGTGGCGGGTCTGCGCCTCATAGCCGTGACGCGCCACGGCATGGCCGAGCAGGCGCTCGGGCGGCAGTTTCAGGGCGTCGAGATAATGGGCTTCCGCCAGCAACGTCATGCTGCCGGCGGCCTTGCCGGCTGCGAGCAGGATCAGGCGGCCGTTCGCCGGGGGAGGGGGCAGATGGGCGGCGAGCCAGCTCCGCGGATGGGCACGAGCGACGGCCGCGTCGAAGATCGCGCGCGCGATCCGGCGCCGTTGCGCGATTGCGTCTGCTCGCTGCTCCAAGCGCATTCCCTCTTGCGAATCTGCCGTCGGCGATCGACTTTCGTCCGAGCTCCTTCTATGTCGCTGCGGTGCGGGCGTCACCCGCGATTTACTGATCTATGCCGAGGGCAGAATGCGTCCGGACATGGCTTCGCCGAGCACGAGGGCTGTTCGGCGGGCCGGTGATGTCGAGATCATCCCGGGCGACCCGGCCACCGGCGTCCTGCTGCTCTGCGATCACGCGACGAACGCGATTCCGCCGGAGCTGAATGCGCTCGGCCTGCCGCCGCAGCAGCTCGAGCGCCACATCGCCTACGACATCGGCGCCGCCGAGATGACGCGCGCCATGGCGCAGGCGCTCGGCGCGCCGGCGGTGCTCAGCAATTTCTCGCGCCTGCTGATCGACCCCAATCGCGGCCGCGACGATCCCACCCTGGTGATGCGGATCTCGGACGGCGCGATCGTGCCGGGCAATGCCCGCATCGACGAGGCCGGCATCGCCGAGCGGATCGCGCGCTACTACGCTCCCTACGACACGGCGATCGAGGCTGCGATCGGCACGGCGCTCGCGGCCGGCCATCCGCCGGCGATCGTCTCGCTGCACTCGTTCACGCCGTTCTGGAAGGGGGTGCCGCGGCCCTGGCATGCCGGCGTGCTGTGGGACAAGGAGGGCCGGCTGGCGCAGGCGCTGATTGCGCAGCTGCAGGCCGAGGGCGACCTGATCGTCGGCGACAACGAGCCCTATCATGGCGGCCTGCCGGGCGACACGATCGACCGTCACGCGCGGCGCCGCGGCCTGCTCGACGCCCTGGTCGAGATCCGTCAGGACCTGATCGGCCAGCCGCATGCGGCCCGCGCCTGGGGGATGAGGCTGGCGCGCCTGCTGCCCGGCGCGCTCGCCGCGGCACGAGAGATGTGAACTCGGCGCCCTTCTCGCTTGACCTGCGCGCCCATCCTTGCGAACCCCTGCGGCCGAATTCCGAAAAAGGGTTTTGAGAATGGACGATCCGGTTCAGGGCGATCAGCTCAAGAGCATCGTGCAGCGCATCGAGCGGCTCGAGGAAGAGAAGAAGACCATCTCCGACGACATCAAGGAGGTCTATTCCGAGGCCAAGGCGAATGGCTACGACGTCAAGGTGCTGCGCAAGGTGATCGCGCTGCGCAAGCGCGACCTCAACGAGCGCAAGGAGGAGGAGGCGATCCTCGACCTCTATCTGCAGGCGGTCGGCGAGACGGCCTGAAGGCAGGCTCCGGCCAGGACGAAAACGCCGCCCGGGATCCCTCGGGCGGCGTTTCGCTTTTCGGCGGCGGGACCGCTCGGGCTGCGCATCCGAGCCGGGCCGGCCCTATGCGGCTCCGACGCGCGCTTCGGTCAGCGGTGGGTGCGGAACCGCAGCGCGTCGTCGATGAAGGTCTTCTCCGCGAAGCCCGCCTCGTTGGAGCCGAACGGCATCTGCGCGGTGAGCTTCCAGGACGCGGGAATGTTCCAGGTCTTCGCGACCTCCGCGTCGACGAGCGGATGATAGTGCTGCAGGCTGGCGCCGATGCCGGCGTCGGCGAGCGCCGTCCACACCGCCAGCTGCGCCATGCCGGTCGAATGCTCGGACCAGATCGGGAAATTGTGGGCATAGAGCGGGAAGTTGGCCTGGAGCGCCTTCACCGGCTCCTGATCCTCGTAGAACAGCACGGTCCCGGCGCCGCTTGCAAAGGCCTCGATCTTCTTGGCCGTCGCGGCGAAATCGGCAGCCGGCACGACCGCCTGAAGCGCTTCCTTGGTGATGCTCCAGAACTTGTCGCTCTCCCGGCCGAAGAGAATGACGGCGCGCGAGCTTTGCGAGTTGAAGCTGGAGGGCGACAGGCGGATCGCCTCCCTGATCAGGGCATCCACCTGCGCTTCCGGGAGCGGCAGGGTCTTGCCGAGGGCGTATTGCGTACGGCGCTTCTTGAGCTTGTCGAGCATGGCTTCCTCATCTTGTGAACGCTGTCACGCCGGCAGGCCGATGAAACGGGGCGGTTCTTCTCGGAGCGCGCCCTGAGGCGCCCTTCCTGCGAAGGCGGGTCTGATGGTGCAGAGGTAGCGGTTCACTTGCCGCACCAGAATGCCCATATTGGGCACCACTCTGTTGCTCGTGCAGGAACGCTTAATGTCCGAGATCGACGATATCAGGAGCTTCATCGCGGTCGTCGACGCCGGCGGCTTCGGCCGGGCCGCCCATAGCCTCGGCCTGGCGAAATCGATCGTCAGCCGCCGCATCGCCAGGCTGGAGGCCGATCTCGGCACGCGGCTGCTCAGCCGGACCACGCGCGGCGTCGCGGCGACCGAGGCGGGGCTGGAATTCAAGCTGCGCGGCGAGCGCATCCTGTCGGAGCTCGCCGAAGCGCGCGAGGCCGTGGCGCGGCAATCCGAGGGGATCGCGGGCCGTCTGCGGCTGTCGATGCCGCTTTCGTTCGGCGTCCGCCATCTCGCGCCGGTGCTTGCCGAACTCGCGGAGCGCCATCCCCGCCTGGAGCTCGACGTCGAGGCCAGCGACCGGCAGGTCGACCTGATCGGCGAGCGCTTCGACGCCGCGATCCGGATCGGGGCGCTCAAGGATTCCAGCCTGGTGGCGCGTCGCATCGTGCCGGTGAAGATGGCCGTGCTGGGCAGCCCGGCCTATTTCGACCGGCATGGCCGGCCCGAGAGCCCGCTCGAGCTAACCCGGCACGAATGCCTGATCTATTCCGGCACCAGCGCCGCGGAATGGTGTTTCCGCATGAACCGGCGCTGGGTCGCCGTGCGCCCGTCGGGGCGGCTGCGCTCCGACAATGGCGACACGCTGCTGCGCTGGGCCGAATCCGGGCTGGGGCTCACCGTCCTGCCGACCTTCATCGCCAGCGATGCAATCCGCGCCGGCACGCTCGAGCACATCCTCTGGCGCTATCCGATGCGCGAGAGCGCGCTCCATGTCGTGCGCCCGCCGGGGCCGTATGTGCCCGGCAAGGTGCGGGTCCTGATCGATCTCATGCTCGAACGTTTCGGCAATGCGCCGTCATGGGACCCGTGCCAGGCCGCGATCCAGGCGAAGGTCGCGGCCGGCGAATTGGCCCCGGAGGAGCTTCAGGCCGACGAGCATCAAATGGCGTGAAGTCGCGCTTCACCGGAATTCGCGTGGCAATATGCCCGCGAGCCGCCAGGGTGCCGCCCGCAACGAAACGGGAGATCGTCATGCTGCTGGTTGGAATGCTCGACAGCCCCTATGTGCGGCGCGCGGCCGTCACCGGGACTTTGCTCGGCCTGGATTTCGAGCACCGTTCCGTCTCCGTGTTCCGGCACATGCCGGAATTCCGCAAGATCAATCCGCTGATCAAGGCGCCGACGCTGGTCGCCGACGACGGTACGGTGATCACGGACTCGCTGTTGATCATCCAGCATTTCGAAGACGTCGCCGGCCGCTCGCTGCGTCCGGCCGATCCGGCGGCGCGGGTCAGGGACCTCGGCCTGACCGGCATCGGCATCGTCGCCGCCGACAAGGCGGTCGCGGTCGAGTACGAGCGCAAGCGGCCGGAGGAGAAGCGCTACGAGAACTGGCAGGAGCGCATCCTGTCGCAGCTGCATACGGCGCTCGATCTGCTCGACCAGGCGGCGGGACGCGGCGAGATCGGGGCCGGCCCGGAGCTCCGGCCCGGCGACATCGCCGCCGCGATCGCCTGGGGCTTCTGCCGCTTCGTGATCCCCGACTTCGTCGAGGAGGCGCGCTGGCCGGCGCTGGCGCGCCAGGCCGCGGCGTGCGAGGCCCTGCCGGTGTTCAAGGCCTGGCCGATCGACAAGGAATAGGCGCGGCTACTCCGCGGGCGCCTGCGCCTGTTCGGCCTTCGGCCTCGCGCCCGGCCGCAGGCGCTCGCGCAGGCCCTGGAAGACGACGTAGAGCGCCGGGATCACGAAGATGCCGATCAGCGCGGCGGCGAGCATGCCGCCGAACACCGGCGTTCCGACATCCCGCCGCGCCAGGCGCGAGGGGCCTTCCGCGATGACGAGCGGCAGCAGGCCTAGGATGAAGGCGAGCGAGGTCATCATCACCGGCCGGAAGCGCAGGCGCGCGCCGTGGATCGAGGCTTCGAGCAGCGGGGTGCCTTTCTCGCGCAGCTCCTTGGCGAACTCGACGATCAGGATGCCGTTCTTGGCGGCGAGGCCGATCAGCACGATGATGCCGATCTGGGCATAGAGATCCAGCGTCAGGCCGCCGAGCACGATGCCGAGGAAGGCGCCGAGCACCCCCACCGCGACGGAGAGCAGCACCGGAACGGGGATCGTCCAGCTCTCGTAGAGCGCGACCAGGAAGAGGTAGGCGAACAGCACGGCGAAGGCGAGGATCATGCCCGTCTGGCCTTCGGCGCGCTTCTCCTGGAAGGAGACGTCGGTCCAGGCGCCGCGATAGCCGGCCGGCAGCGTCTTGGCCGCGACCTGCTCCATGGCGGCGAGGGCCTGCCCCGAGGAAACGCCGGGCGCCGGCGTGCCCTGGATGGTGACGGCGAGGCGGTTGTTGTAGCGGATCAGCGCCTGAGGGCCGACGACGATCCGGGCCTCGAGCAGGCTGCGCAGCGGGATCATGCCGCCGTCGCGGCTGCGGACATTGATCCGGTAGATGTCGTCGATCGAGGCGCGGTCGATGCCCTCGGCCTGGACCTTGACCTGCCAGGTGCGGCCGAACAGGTTCATGTCGTTGACATAGAAGCCACCGAGCGAAGCCTGCAGCACCTGGAACAGTGCGCTCAGGTCGACGCCGAGGATCTGGACCTTGTCGCGGTCGATGTCGAGATAGACCGACGGGGTCGTGTCCGAGAAGGTCGAGAAGACGCGGCGCAGCTGCGGGTCCTGGTTGGCGGCGACGGTGAGGCCGCGCAGCGTGCGCGCCAGCGCCTTCGGATCCGAGCTGCCCATGTCCTGCAGGACATAGGTGAAACCGCCGCCGCTGCCGAGGCCGATGATCGGCGGCGGGGCGATCGGCACGACGGAGCCGCCGCGCACGGCGCGCAGCTTCTGGCCGAGACGCGCGATGATCGCCTGCGAACTGTCCTCGGCGCCGGCGCGCTCCTCGAACGGCTTCAGCGAGACGAGGAAGAAGGCGGCGTTGGACTGCGAATAGTTGTCGATGAAGTTGAGGCCGATGATCGACGAGTAATCCGCTACCGCGCTCTCGGTCTTGATGATCTTCTCGACCTCGGCGGCGACGGCCGAGGTGCGGTTGATCGAGGCGCCGTCCGGCAGTTGCGCCACGACGAAGAAGGCGCCCTGGTCGTCCTCGGGCAGGAAGCCGGAGGGGGTGACGCGTCCCATCGCATAGATGCCGGCGGCGAAGGCGGCTGTCAGCGCCAGGCTGACGAGGGCGACCCGCACCAGCCTGGCGACGGCGTCGCCATAGCGGTCGCGGGTCCAGTCGATGCCGCGCATGACATGGCCGATCGGGCCGCGGCGCGGACCGTGATGCGGCCTGAGCAGGATGGCGCAGAGCGCCGGTGACAGGGTGAGCGCGTTGATCGCCGAGAGCAGCATCGCCACGGCGACGGTGATCGCGAACTGGCGGAAGAGCTCGCCGGAAATGCCGGGGATGAAGGCGACCGGCACGAAGACCGAGAGCAGCACCAGGGTGATCGCGATGATCGGCGCGACGATCTCGCCCATGGCCTTCTTGGTCGCCTCGGCCGGAGAGAGCTCGGGGTGCTCCTCCATGACGCGCTCGACGTTCTCGACGACGACGATGGCGTCGTCGACGACGATGCCGATGGCGAGAACGATGGCGAGCAGCGAGACGGTGTTGGCGGAGTAGCCGATGGCGTTGAGGACGATGAAGGTGCCGATCAGGCTGACCGGCACGGCGAAGGTCGGCACCAGCGTGGCGCGGAAGCTGCCGAGGAAGAGATAGACCACCAGGATGACGAGGACGAAGGCCTCGATCAGGGTCTTCTGGACCTCGTGGATGGTCGCGGTGACGAAGGCGGTCGGATCGTAGGTGACCTTCCAGGCCAGATCGTCCGGGAAGCTGCGGGCGAGATCGGCGACCGTTTTCTTGACCGCATCGAGCGCCGTGATGGCGTTGGCGCCGGGCGATTGGTAGATGCCGATCAGCACGGCCGGGCCGCCGTTCAGCCGGGTGTCCCGGTCGAGACTGGCGGCGCCGAGCTCGATGCGGGCGACATCGGACAGGCGCAGCACCGAGCCGTCGGCATTGGTGCGTATGACGATCTGCTCGAATTCCTGCGGCGTGCTCAGCCGGCCCTTGGTCTGGATGTTGAGCTGGAGCTGCTGGTCGTCGGAGATCGGTCGGGCGCCGATGCGGCCGACGGCGGCCTGCGCGTTCTGCGCCTGGATGGCGCCGATGATGTCGCTGGTGGTGAGCCCGAGCCCGGTCAGCGCGTCGGTGCGGACCCAGGCGCGCATGGCGTAGTCCTGGGCGCCGAAGAGCGCGGCATCGCCGACGCCCGGGGTCGAGCGGATCGCGTCCAGCAGGTTGATCGTGGTGTAGTTGGAGACGAAGAGGCTGTCATAGGTCTTTTTCGGCGAATAGACCGCGATGACGCCGAGCAGGGCCGAGGATTGCTTCTTGACGGTCACGCCGGTGCGCCGGACCTCTTCCGGCAGCTTCGACAGCGCGATCTGGACGCGATTGTTGACGTTGACCGTGTTGATGTCCGGATCGGTGCCGAGCTCGAACGAGACCTGGAGCGAGTAGCTGCCGTCGTTGCCGCTGACGCTCTTCATGTAGAGCATCTTGTCGGTGCCGACGATCTGCGCCTCGATCGGCTGCGCGATCGTCTGCTCGACCACCGACGCCGCGGCGCCGGAATATGACGCCGTCACCGAGACCTGCGGCGGGACGATGTTGGGATACTGCGCGACCGGGATGGCGAAGAGCGAGATCAGGCCGGCGATCACGGTGACGATCGCGATGACGATCGCCAGCCGCGGCCGGTCGACGAAGACGGAGGTGAACATGACTCAGCTCCGGCCGGACAGCGGCGGCGTCACCGGCGAGGGCAGGACGGGAGTCCCGGGCCTCAACCCCTGCAAGCCCTCGACGATCACCTGCTCGTTGCCGGCGAGCCCGTCCTCGACGATGACGTAGGCGCCGCTCTCGCCGCCGATCTTCAGCCGCTTGACGACCGCCTTGCCGTCCTCGACGGCGAAGACATAGGCGCCCTGCTGGTCGGCGATCAGCGCCGCCTGCGGCACCAGCACCTTCTCCTCCGGCTCGTTGCCGTGGACGGCGACGCGCACCAGCGTGCCGTCGACCAGCTTGCCGGACGGGTTCGGCAGCACGGCGCGCACGAGGATCGTATCGGTCGCGCGGTCGACCGAGACGTCGACGAAGTCGATCGTGCCCTGCTCGGCATAGCTCGAACCGTCGGAGAAGCGCAGGCTGACCTTCGGCGCGGTGGCGCTGCTGGGAGCCTGGTTGGTATTGATCTCGAGGAATTCGCGCTGGCTGACCGGGAAGGTGACGTACATCCTGTCCTGGCTGACGATCAGCGCCAGCACGCCGCTGTCGGGCGAGACGACATTGCCCTTGGTCAGCTTGGAGCGGCCGATGCGGCCGGCGATCGGCGAGGTGATCTCGGTGTAGCCGAGATTGATCTGCGCCGTCTTCAGGTTCGCGGCGGCCGTCGTCGCGTCGCCCTGCGCCGCCTTCTCCTCGGCGACACGCTGGTCGCGCACCGCGACCGAGCCGGCATTGGTGCGCAGGAGGTCCTCCGCGCGGGCGCGCTGGCTGGTGGCGTTCTGCAAGGTGCCCTCGGCGCGCTCGAGCGCGCCCTGCGCCTGCTCGACGGCGGCCTCGAACGGCGCCTTCTCGATGCGGAAGAGGGGCGTGCCCTCCTTCACCGTCTCACCGTCGCGGAACAGCACCTCGTCGAGGAACCCGGTGATGCGGGCCCGGATTTCGACCCGGTTCACCGCCTCGATGCGCCCGACGAAATCGGCGGTGCGGCCGATCGCCCGCTTCTCGGCGGCGACGGTGCCGACCGGGAGCGCGGCAGGCTGCGCCTGCTGCGCGAGCGCAGGGCCGCAGGACACCGCCAGCGCGAGGGGAAGAAGGAAGCCGAGCCGGAGCGAACGGCGCAGATTTGCGCGTCTTGAAAGCACACCGTCCAGCATGAGCCCCCACATGCCTCCGCTTCGTCACCGCGACTCGCGGCCGGCGGCATTCTGCGCTCTTTCCTCCGGGGGCGCTACGTCAGCGTGATGACGAAACGGCCGCGCCGGCCGGATCGGTTAACGCTCAATGCTGCATGAAGGTGGTCGGCAGGGCCTTGACCGCGGGCCCGCTGAAGCCGCCGGTGCCGACATCGCTGGGCTCGGCGGCGGAGAAGCCGAGCGCCGCGGCCGGGCTCTGGCCCGCGACCCAGCCCCTGGCCTGGGCTTCCGACGGAGCCTTCGCCCTGGCGGCCGCGACGGTGGTGCGGCGTGCCGGCGCGGCGGCGGGCGCCGCGACGGTGGCAAAGAGCGTGTCGAGGCCCGCCCGGTCGGCGTCGTATTCGGCGGCGATGGGGGTCCGTGGCTGCGCGGCGATCTGCGGCGCGCGGGCAGGTTCCGGCGCGGCAGCCGGCGGACGCGGCCTGATCGGCGGCGGCGGATGGCTGACGGTGACGAGCCTGGCGCCAGCCGGAACGGCGTCCTCGTTCGCCTCGCCGAGCCTCAGCCCCTCGGTCGAGAGGCTCGCCAGCGCGACCGGCCGCGAGGGCGGCAGCGGCGCCGAGACGGGCCGGCCGGTGATGATGGTTTCCAGGGAGGGGCCGGGCAGGTCGCTCGGCCGGCGCGGCGGAAGCGAGGCGAGGATCAGCTTCTGCTCGGTCGTGGGCAGCGGCAAGGCCGAGGCCTCGGCCGCCATGGCGGCGAGTTGCGGCGAGCCGGCCGGCGGATTCGGAACGGGCGGGGTCAGACCACTCGGGCGCGCCACGGGGAGGGCGGTCGCGATCGGGCTCGGCTTCGCCGGCTCCGGCGGAGCCGCCTCGGCCGGAGCGAGCGCGGCGACCTGGGTCTCGGCCGGCGGCTGGGCGGTGGTCGTCGCGCGATTCGAGCGGTCGCGCAGCAGGGCGCGGCCGGTGGGCTCGGGCTGCGCCGGCTGCGGGTTGAAGACGGCGAAGCGGCCGCCATCGCCGCTGTTGCCGTCGCCGGCATAGGCGATGACGGTCGGCTGCGGCGTCGGCGCGCGCCGGGCCGCGGCGCGGCCACGGGCCGGACGGGCGTCGGCCTCCTCGTCGTCGCCGCCGAACAGCGCCGCCCAGAAGCTCTTGCCGCCGCCGCTCGAGGCCATGATCGCGCCCTCGTCGTAATCCGCGGCGGCGTAGCCCATCACCGAGCCGCCGCTCGACAGGATCTCGGCCTTCGCGACCTCGTAGCCGCTGAGCGGCTTGCCGTCGGCCGGCAGGTGCACGGTCCTCTCATCCGGGAAGAGGCGCACGAGCTGGTCGCGCGTCATGCGCGGCCAGGAGCGCACCGAGCCGGCATCGAGATGGACGAAGGGGGTGTGAGCGCCCGGATAGAAGCCGACGCCGCCGCGCTGCAACCGCATCGCGGTCTCGCGAATGCGGGCGGTCGGGGTGTCCGGCAGGTAGAAATCCATCGCCTTGCCGAGCATGTGCTGGCTGTGCTTGGCGACCCCGCGCGAACGGCGGCGCAGCATCGAGTTGGTGCCGGGCGAGCGATAGGCGGAGACGACGTGGAAGGGCTGGTCGGAGCCGACCTTGCGGTGGACCTCCCAGGCGACGTCGAAGAGCTTCGGATCCATCCGGATCGGCTCGTCGATGCGCCAGTCGCGCAGGGCCCAGTTGAGCTTCTCGAGCGCGGCGGAATCGTAGCGGCCGTCCCGCTTGAAGGTGACGGTCGCCTCCTCCTTGGTGTGCATGTGCCGGATGGTGATGGTGCGCGTGTCGCCGTTGGCGATGGCGTTCTGGGTCGAGCGCACGCCGAGGACCAGGAAGCTCGCGCTGGCGATCAGCAGGAAGCCGGCACGTGCGCTATGCCGCAAGGGATGCGGGAGCCGTGCTGCGGTCTCGGCTTTCAACCTGCTCACTCTGTCAGACCCGTCTCGAAGCACCGGGGCGAGCCGGAGCGGTAAACGTGAAGGAACAGTTGCCGAGAAGGCTTAACGGGAGGTTACCGGCGAGACAACTCCCCCGCCGGTCTTCGGCAAGCAAGCTTGCTCGCTAGCGGCAGATCGTGGCGAAACCGTGCCGAATGGGACTTTTGCGGTGGGCCGAGCCGGTCAGGACCGCTGCTCGAGCGCGTTCCTGACCAGCCTGTGGAAGCCGTAGATGTCGTCGAAGGTGCTGACGGTTCCGGCCGCGTCGACGACGATGGTCTCGTAGACGAGATGGATCGGCAGGGGCTGCGGCAGCTTGATGGTGCGCTCGCCGGAGCCGATCAGCCGCTTCAGCCGCTCGCTGGTCCATTCCGGCCCGAGCACCTGGTCGGCCAGGGCGAACGGATTCTCGACGCGGACGCAGCCATGGCTGAAGGCGCGCTTGCCGGCCGCGAACAGGCTGCGGTTCGGGGTGTCGTGCAGATAGACGGCGTGGTCGTTCGGGAACATGAACTTGATCCAGCCGAGCGCGTTGCGCTCGCCCGGCGGCTGGCGCACCGAAATGCTGCCGTTCCTGCCGCGGGTCACGACGTAGCCGCGCCGCGCGGCATAGCTCGGATCGGCGGCCAGCCCCGGCAGGAACTCCTTCCTCAGGATCGAGGGCGGCACGAACCAGGATGGGTTGACGATGACGTGCTCCATCCGGTGCGAGAAGATCGGTGTCGCCGATTCCGGTTTGCCGACGATCACGCGCGCCTCGTGCACGAGCTTGTCGCCGTGCATGACGCGCATCTTGTATTCGGGGATGTTCACGACGATGCGGTTGTCGCCGAGATCGCCCGGCAGCCAGCGCCAGCGTTCCATCTGGGCGACGATGTCGCTCTCCAGCCGCGTCGAGCGCGGCATGGCGAGCGCGGCGACGGTCTGGTCGCTGAGCACGCCGTCGGCGCGCAGCCCGGCCTGCTTCTGGAAGTCGGCCAGCGCCAGCGCGATCGAGCGGTCGTAGACCGGTTCCTCGCTGGCGCCGAGGCCGAGCCGGGCGCGGACCAGGGGAACACGGGCATCGCGCATGCCGACCTTGAGGGCGGGGCCGGCCGGGATGCGGGCGACGGGCGTCTCGGGCCGGTCGGCGCGCAGCTCGGCCAGCTTGGCCTTCAGGTGCCGGTAGCCGGGATGCGGGGGATTGTAGGCCGCGAGCACGGCGCCCGGCTCGCTGGCGCCGGCGAGTTCCGAGAGCACCTCGGTCGCCGAGGGCAGCTCGAGCTTCGGCGTGATCAGCTTGGACAGGCGGCGCGGGTCGATGCGCCCGCCGCGGGCGTCGCGGGCATAGAGCACGGCAAGCGCCGACAGCCGGACGTCGGCCGCCGCGAGGCTGTCCTTGTCGCTCGCCTCGAAGACCGGCAGCAGATAATCGCCGGGGCGCAGCCCGTCCTCGCCGGCACGGCCGAGCTGGGCGACGATCTGCTTGCCGGCGGCGCTGAAATCCTTGCCGTCGATCCAGAACGGCCGGTTCTCGTTGGCGGCGTAGGCGGCGACGATGTCGGCGCGCTCGCGGGCGGAGAGGCGCGGCAGGGCCGCCGCGATCTCGGCCTGCGCCGCGATCCGGCCGGAGAGCTCGAGCCCGGCTGGCATGGTGACGGCGACTTCCGGCAGGGGCGGAAGATCGATCGCCGGCGCAGCCGGTTCGGCCAGCTGCGGCCGCGGTTCGGCCGGCCTCGTCAGGGCCGGATCGACCGGCGGCAGCTCCGGCTCGGGCAGATCGAGATCGGGCTCGATCACGGTCTCGCCATGGTCCGGCCTGGTCGAGAGCGCGCCGGTGACCATCTCCCCGGCCTCGGCGGCTTCGGCCGATCGCGGGGCGCTCGACGGCCGCAGGTCGAGCGTGACCTGCGCGGGGGCCGGGATGTCGAGGGTCCGCGGCTCGGCGTCGCGCTGCAGGATCACGAGGGCAGGCTGTTCGGGCAGCGGAAGGCCGAGCGTGCCGGCGGGCTCCTGAGCCGCCGCCGAAGCGAGCAGCAGCGAGAGACCGAGTGCGGTGGCTGAGACGGTTTCCGCCAGGCGGCGACGGCGCATCGATGAACTTCCCCGGTCCCGGCCGATCCACGCCGATAACTGCGTGACTCGGCCTGCTACGACAAGATGCCGGCCTGCAACAGCGGCCGATATTCGGCTCCGCAGCCGGTCCCCGTCGGCTGCAGAGCGCGTTTCGCTACGGGCGAACTAGGCCGCGTCGGCCCCGGAGGCGTCTTCGCCTTCGATCAGCCCGTAATCCTTGAGCTTGCGGTAGAGCGTCGAGCGGCCGATGCCGAGCTTGCGCGAGATCTCGGACATGTGGCCGCGATAATGGGCGAGCGCGAAGCGGATGATCTCGCGCTCGAGCTCGTCCAGGGTGCGCATGTCGGAGCCGGCGACGAGATCGAGCGCGTTCGGGTCGCGCACCGGCACTTGGATGACCCGCGGCGGCGCCTCGCCGCGCGGCTCGGCGGCGACCAGGGCCGGTGCCGGCGGAATGCGCACGTCGAAGCCGTCCATCTGCGCGGCGATCTGCGGGAACTCCGCCACGGTGAGCTCGTCGCCGTCCGAGAGCACGACGGCCCGGAACATCGCGTTCTCGAGCTGGCGGACATTACCGGGCCAGTCGTAGTCGGCCAGGAGGCTCAGGGCCTCGGCGCTGATGCCGCGGAGTTTCCGGCCTTCCTCCGCGGCGAAGCGGGCGAGGAAGCCGCGGGCGAGGTCGGCGATGTCCTCGCGCCGCCGGCGCAAGGGCGGCAGGGTGATCGGGAAGACGTTGAGCCGGTAGTAGAGGTCCTCGCGGAACTCGCCGCGCTTGACCTGCTCCAGCAGGCTCTTGTTGGTGGCCGAGATGATGCGGATGTCGACGCGTACGGACTTCCTGCCGCCGACGGGGTCGACCTCGCTCTCCTGGATGGCGCGCAGCAGCTTGACCTGGGCGTCGAGCGGCAGTTCGCCGACCTCGTCGAGGAAGAGCGTGCCGCCATTGGCCTCGACGAACTTGCCGATATGGCGCTCGGTCGCGCCGGTGAAGGCGCCCTTCTCATGGCCGAACAGGATGGATTCGACGAGGTTGTGCGGGATCGCGCCGCAATTGACCGTGACGAAAGGCTTGCCCTTGCGGTCGCTGGAGCCCTGGATGGCGCGGGCCAGCACCTCCTTGCCGACGCCCGATTCGCCCTCGATCAGGATCGGGATGTTGGAGCGGGCGGCGCGCTCGGCGAGCTGGACGACGCGGCCCATGTCCTGACTCTTGCTGGCGAGATCGCGGAAGCCGAGATGCCCCGAGGCGCGCCGCTTCATGTAGCGGATCTCGTGCTCCAGCGCCCCGAGCTTGAGCGCGTTCTTGAGCGAGACCTGCAGGCGCTCGGCGCCGGCAGGCTTGACCACGAAGTCGACGGCGCCGGCCCGCATCGCCGAGACGACGGTCTCGATCGAACCGTTCGCGGTCTGCACGATGACCGGAACCTCGCTGCCGCGCTCGCGCATCGCCGCCAGGACGCCCATGCCGTCGAGGCCGGGCATGACGAGGTCGAGGATCAGGCAGTCGATGCGGCGCGATTCGTCGGCGAGGAGGGTCAGCGCCTGCTCGCCGCCCTCGGCCAGAGCGACGTCGTGGCCGAAGCGCTTCAGCATCGCGTCGAGCAGCCGGCGCTGCACGGGATCGTCGTCTACGACCAGGATGGTTGACATGAACCCTCGGTAGGCCAGGCTGTTAGCCGGAATCGGCTGTTCCGTTTCGGGTCACTGTCGAGGAGAAGGGTTAAGCCCCGCTTAAGCTGGCTCGGCCGGCCGGAAATCGGGGACCTGCGGCAGCGCCGCCGTTGATCGCGGGCAGCGGGCCGCGCATATGAGAGGGCCGCAACCCTCCCGACAGGCCGAGGCAGAGACGCCATGACCCGCCCCTTCGACCGTCCCGCATTCGCACGCGCCGCCCATGCCGGGGGCGCCGCCGACGCGCTCGGCGCCCTGCCGGAATGGAATCTGACGCATCTCTATCCGGCGATGGATTCGCCCGCCTTCGCGGCCGATGTCGAGCGCGCCGCGGCCGAGGCCCGGCGCTTCGCCGAGCTCTATCGCGGCAAGCTCGCGGCGCTCGCCGCGCGCGAGGATGCGAGCGCCGCGCTGGCCGAGGCGGTCAAGGCCTATGAGGGGCTGGAGGATCTGGTCGGCAAGATCATGTCCTATGCGGGGCTGGTCTATTCCGGCGACACCACCGATCCGCAGCGCGCCAAATTCTATGGCGACACGCAGGACAAGGTCACCGCGATCTCGACCGACCTCCTGTTCTTCGGGCTCGAGCTGAACCGGATCGACGAGGCGCTGCTGGCCAAGGCGGCTGCACAGGCTCCGCTCAGCCACTGGAAGCCCTGGCTCGACGACCTCGCCAAGGACAAGCCGCACCAGCTCGAGGACCGGATCGAGGAGCTCTTCCACGAGAAGTCGGTCACAGGCCACGGCGCCTGGAACCGGCTCTTCGACGAGACCATCGCCTCGCTGCGCTTCAAGGTCGGCGGCGAGGATCTCACCCTCGAGCTGACGCTCAACAAGCTGCAGGACGCCGACGGGGCGGTGCGCAAGGAGGCGGCGGAGGTGCTCGGCACCGTGTTTCGCCAGCATCTGCGCACATTCGGCCTGATCACCAACACGCTGGCGAAGGACAAGGAGATCTCCGATCGCTGGCGCAAGTTCGCCGACGTCGCCGATTCCAGGCATCTCGCCAACCGGGTCGAGCGCGAGGTCGTCGATGCGCTGGTCGCGGCCGTGCGCGACGCCTATCCGCGCCTGTCGCACCGCTATTACAGGCTGAAGGCGCGCTGGTTCGGCCAGGAGGTGCTCGACTATTGGGATCGCAACGCGCCGCTGCCCAAGGTCGAGCAGCGCACCATCCCCTGGACCGAGGCGCGCGACACGGTGCTCTCGGCCTATGGCGACTTCTCGACCGATATGGCGGGGATCGCGCGACGCTTCTTCGACGAGGGCTGGATCGACGCGCCGGCCCGGCCGGGCAAGGCGCCGGGCGCGTTCGCGCATCCGACGGTGCCGTCCGCGCACCCTTACGTCCTGCTCAACTATCAGGGCAAGCCGCGCGACGTGATGACGCTGGCGCATGAGCTCGGCCATGGCGTGCACCAGGTCCTGGCCGGGCCGAACGGGGCGCTGATGGCACCGACGCCGCTGACTCTGGCCGAGACCGCGAGCGTGTTCGGCGAGATGCTGACCTTCCGCAAGCTGCTCGACGGGACGCGCGATCCGAAGCAGCGCAAGGCGATGCTGGCGGCCAAGGTCGAGGACATGATCAACACGGTCGTGCGCCAGATCGCCTTCTATTCCTTCGAGCGCAAGGTCCATGAAGCGCGCCGGCAGGGCGAGCTGACCGCGGAAAACCTGTGCGATCTCTGGCTCAGCGTGCAGTCGGAAAGCCTCGGGCCGGCGATCCGGCTCGGGCCGGGCTACGAGACCTTCTGGGCCTATATCCCGCACTTCATCCACTCGCCCTTCTACGTCTATGCCTACGCCTTCGGCGATTGCCTGGTGAACTCGCTCTACGGCGTCTACCAGAACTCGGCGGCGGGCTTTCAGGAGCGCTATTTCGCCCTGCTCTCGGCGGGCGGAACCAAGCACCATTCCGAGCTGCTGAAGCCGTTCGGGCTCGATGCGCGCGACCCGGCCTTCTGGCAGATAGGGCTCAAGATGATCGAGGGGCTGATCGCCGAGCTGGAGGGGATGGAGTGAAGCGGGGCGCGCGGTGAGCTCCGTCGTCTTCGACCGCGCGCTCTATCGCCGCCGTCTCGCGGCGGCGCTCGCCGCCGGCTACCCGGATTTCCTGCTGGCGCGCTGCGTCGCCGATCTCGACGAGCGGCTCTCCACCGTGCTGCGCCGCTTCGCGCGAGCGGCCGATCTCGGCACGCCACTGCCGCTTGCGGACAAGGTGCTGCGGGAGCGGGCAGGCGAATTGCTGCGCATGGCCGAGGTCGCGGATGCGAGCGGCGCCTTGGCCGGCGACCTCGAGGCCTTGCCCTTCGCACCGGAATCGCTCGACCTCGCGACCTCGCTGCTGGCGTTGCACGCGGTCAACGACCTGCCCGGCGCGCTGGTCCAGATTCGGCGGGCGCTGCGCCCCGACGGGCTCTTCATCGCCTGCCTGCTCGGTGGCCAGAGCCTGACCGAACTGCGTCAGTCTCTGCTCGCGGCCGAGGTCGAGCTGACCGGCGGTGCGAGCCCGCGCGTCGCGCCCTTCGCCGATCTGCGCGATCTCGGCGGCCTGCTCCAGCGGGCCGGCTTTGCGCTGCCGGTGATCGACAGCGAGAGCGTGACCGTACGCTATGGCGACATGTTCGGGCTGCTGCGCGATCTGCGCGCCATGGGCTGGGCCAATGCCCTCGCCGAACGCAGCGGCAAGCCGCTGCGGCGCGGCGTGCTGCTGCGGGCGGCGGAGCTCTATGCCGAGCGTTTCGCCGATCCGGACGGGCGCCTGCGCGCGACCTTCGAGATCGTCTGGCTCTCCGGCTGGGCGCCGCACGAGAGCCAGCAGAAGCCGCTGCGTCCGGGCTCGGCCAAGGCGCGGCTGGCAGACGCGCTCGGCGTCGCCGAGATCGGCGCGGGCGACAAGGCGGGCGGGGAGAAGCCATGAGCGAGAAGCCGGTCAGGCTCGGGCGGGCCGATTTCCGCCTGTTCCGCACGATCCCGACCCGTTGGGCCGACAACGACGTCTTCGGCCACGTCAACAACGTGATCTACTACAACTGGTTCGACACGGTGGTGAACGCCTGGCTGATCGAGCGCGGCTTCCTCGACGTGAAGGAGAGTTCGGTCGTCGGCCTCGTGGTCGGCACGCGCTGCGATTATTTCGAGAGCATCGCCTTCCCCGAGGTGGTCGAGGGCGCGCTCGCCGTCGAGAGGCTCGGGCGCTCCTCGGTGACCTATCGCATCGGCATCTTCCGGCAGGGCGGCGCGCTCGCGGCGGCGCAGGGCCTGTTCACCCATGTCTATGTCGAGCGTGGCCCGCAGACCCCGGTGCCGATCCCGGCCAGCCTGCGGGCGGCCATGGCTGAGATCAGGGTGGGGTAGGAGCTCCGGCGACTGACCTCACGCGATCAGCAGGCCGCAATGCTCTGCAAAGGGCTCGAAATCGCGATCCTGATGCAGCAGGTGATGGCCATGCGCGATGCAGTAGCTGGCGATGATCAGGTCGACCGTCTTGCGGACCGTGATGCCTCGCATGCGGAGCCGTCGGTAATGGCCGGCGGCAAGCGGTGCGAGTTCCAGGCTGGAGATCGCAACCTGTTCGAAGACGCCGAGGTCGCGCTCGATTCGGGCCGCATGCCGATCGTCGCGGCTGCCTTGCAGCAATTCGAGCAACACCAGATCCGTGAGCAGGATCTGCGAGCGATCGCGGATCGAGAGCAATCGTTCGACCTGTTGCGTTGCCCGATCGCGCAGCAGTGCAATCCAGACCGAGGTGTCGACGACGATCATTTCTGCCGGTGATCGGGCTCGCCGAGTCGCATCGCGTCGAGATCGCCCTCCCAGCCGAGTCCGCGCAGGTCTTCCAGCGCTCGTCGCCGCCGATACTCCTGGACGAGCTTTCGCAGGGCTTCCTCGACGGTCGCCCGTTTGGTGGGCAAGCCCGTCGCTTCCATCGCCTCGGCGAGCAATTTGTCATCGAGCTCGATATTGGTGCGCATGGCGGTCTCGATGTGTAAGAGAGATGTAAATCGTACACATCATGCACTTGCCGTTCAATCTGCGCGTTCCCGCCGCGATTGTCTCCGGAGCCGCTTTTGGGCTATTGCCCCCGCTTGAGATCGAGCCTCTGGCTCGCCCCCTCCGTCAGGAACAGGCCGCGTGATTCCCAACGACATCAAGATCACCCCGCAGCTGGTCGCCGAGCACGGCCTCAAGCCGGACGAATACCAGCGCTTCCTGCACCTGATCGGGCGCGAGCCGACCATCACCGAGCTCGGCATCGTCTCGGCGATGTGGAACGAGCACTGCTCCTACAAATCCTCGAAGATCCATCTGAAGACGCTGCCGACCAAGGCGCCCTGGGTGATCCAGGGCCCGGGCGAGAATGCCGGCGTGATCGATATCGGCGACGGGCTCGCCGTGGTCTTCAAGATGGAGAGCCACAACCACCCGTCCTTCATCGAGCCCTATCAGGGCGCGACCACCGGCGTCGGCGGCATCCTGCGCGACGTCTTCACCATGGGCGCGCGCCCGATCGCGGTGCTCGACGCGCTTCGGTTCGGGGACCCGAGCCATCCGAAGACGCGCCATCTCGTCTCCGGCGTCGTCGCCGGCATCGGCGGCTACGGCAATTCCTTCGGCGTGCCGAATGTCGGCGGCGCCACCGGCTTCCATCGCCGCTATGACGGCAACATCCTGGTCAACGCCATGGCGGTCGGCCTCGCGCGGGCCGACGAGATCTTCTACGCCAAGGCGACCGGCGTCGGCAAGGCGATCGTCTATCTCGGCTCCAAGACCGGCCGCGACGGCATCCATGGCGCCACCATGGCCTCCGCCGCCTTCGGCGAGGGCGGCGAGGAGCGGCGCCCGACCGTGCAGGTCGGCGACCCCTTCGCCGAGAAGCTGCTGCTCGAGGCCTGCCTCGAGATCATGGCGGCCGGCCATGTCGACGCGATCCAGGACATGGGCGCGGCGGGGCTGACCTGCTCGGCGGTCGAGATGGGCGCCAAGGGCGATCTCGGCGTCGAGCTCGACCTCGACGCGGTGCCCTGCCGCGAGGAGCGGATGAGCGCCTACGAGATGATGCTCTCGGAGAGCCAGGAGCGCATGCTCATGGTGATCAAGCCCGGCCATGAGGAGCCGGCCGAGGCGATCTTCCGCAAATGGGGCCTCGACTTCGCCGTCGTCGGCCACACCACCGACAGCCTGCGCTTCGTCGTCAAGCACCAGGGCGAGACGATGGCCGACCTGCCGATCAAGGAGCTCGGCGACGAGGCGCCGGAATACGACCGGCCCTGGGTCGAGACGCCGAAGCGGCCGGTGGTCGATGCCGCGAGCGTGACGCCGCCGATGGCGAATGCCGAAGCGCTGCTCAGGCTTGTCGGCTCGCCCGATCTCTGCTCGAAGCGCTGGATCTACGAGCAATACGACACGCTGATCCTGGGCAATTCGGCGGTGACGCCGGGCGGAGACGCCGGCATCGTCCGGATCGAGGAGGGGCCGAAGGGCCTCGCCATGACCGCCGACGTGACGCCGCGCTATTGCGAGGCCGACCCGTTCGAGGGCGGCAAGCAGGCGGTGGCCGAAGCCTGGCGCAACCTGACCGCGGTCGGGGCGACGCCGCTCGCGATCACCGACAACCTGAATTTCGGCAATCCGGAGCGGCCCGAGGTGATGGGCCAGCTCGTCGGCTGCATCCGCGGCATCGGCGAGGCCTGCAAGGCGCTCGATTTCCCGGTCGTCTCCGGCAATGTCTCGCTCTACAACGAGACCAACGGCGTCTCGATCCTGCCGACCCCGACGATCGGCGGCGTCGGCGTGCTGGCGGACGTCACCAAGCATGCGACGGTCGGCTTCAAGGCCGAGGGCGAGGCGATCGTGCTGATCGGCGAGACCAAGGGCTGGCTCGGGCAGTCCTCCTACCTCGCGACGGTCTGCGGACGCGAGGAGGGGGCGCCGCCGCCGGTCGACCTTTCGGTCGAGCGCCGCAACGGCGATTTCGTGCGCGGGCTGATCGCCGCCGGGCGCGTCAGTGCCTGTCACGATCTCTCGGATGGCGGCCTTGCCGTCGCGCTCGCCGAAATGGCGATGGCGAAGGGCATCGGCGCCAAGGTCGAGGCAATCCCGGCCGGGCCGGCGCACGCCGCGCTGTTCGGCGAGGACCAGGGCCGCTATCTGCTGGCGCTCGCTGCTGGCGCCGCCGAGGCGGTGGTCGCCGAGGCGAAGGCTGCCGGCGTACCGGCTCTGATCATCGGCAAGACGGGCGGCGGCGAGCTTGCCCTGCCAGGCGAGGCCGCTGTCCCGGTCGCTGCCCTGCGCAAGGCGCATGAGAGCTGGCTGCCCGACTACATGGCCGGCAAGGCCGCCTGATTGATTACGAGGAACACCACCGTCATTGTGAGCGTGAGCGAAGCAATCCAGGATACGTAGAGCTCTGCCGCTCCTGGATTGCATCGTCGCTCCGCTCCTCGCAATGACGGAAACGGTCCGAATTTGAGGAGACGCCACATGGCGATGGAAGCGAGCGAGATCGAGCGCCTGATCAAGGCGGCGCTGCCGGATGCCGTGATCGAGATCAAGGATCTCGCCGGCGACGGCGACCATTATGCCGCGACCGTGACCTCTGCCGCCTTCAAGGGCAAGTCGCGGGTGCAGCAGCACCAGATGGTCTATGCCGCCCTGCAAGGAAACATGGGCGGCGTGCTGCATGCCCTTGCGCTGACGACTGCGGTTCCCCAGAATTAGAGCGAGTTCATCCAGCGGGCCTTGAACCCGCCCCAGGAGCAAGACATGAGCGACATCAACGCCCGCATCGACGCCGAAGTGAAGGCCAACGACGTGGTGCTCTTCATGAAGGGCACGCCGCAATTCCCGATGTGCGGCTTCTCCGGCCAGGTCGTGCAGATCCTCAACTATGTCGGCGTGCCCTATAAGGGCGTCAACGTGCTCGAGGATCAGGAGATCCGCGAGGGCATCAAGGCCTATTCGAACTGGCCGACGATTCCGCAGCTCTACGTCAAGGGCGAATTCGTCGGCGGCTGCGACATCACCCGCGAGATGTTCCAGGCCGGCGAGTTGCAGGCGCTGTTCGAAGAGAAGGGCATCGCGGTCAAGCAGGCGAGCTGACGCCGCAGTTTGGCGGGGCTGGGCAGCCTTCGTTGCCCGGCCCGCCCGATCTCGAAAGCCCTGGCCGCTCAGGCCGCCCGGCATTCCGGGTGCGGTTTGCTCACGCGCTCCGTCGAGGCCGGGTATTTTTCCAGCATGCGCGCCGGCCTCACCGGCCGGCGCACCAACTCGCCGCCGCAGTTCGGGCAGGCGCCGCCGAAGCGCGTCTGCGCGCAATCGGCGCAGAAGGTGCATTCGAAGGTGCAGATCATCGCGTCCTGCGCCTCGGGCGGCAGGTCGCGGTCGCAGCATTCGCAGTTCGGGCGCAGTTGCAGCATGGCGCTGATCCTCCATCGCGGCGATGATGGGCTTCGCCGCGGTCGAAGCCAGCGATTTCGCGTGATCGGTCCGATCAATCCCTTTGTCGAAGCACCGGATTGTTCCGAGAAGCGGATTCCGCTTTTCGGTCCGATGCTCTGGCGGTCACTTCACCAGCAGCCAGTCGTCGACCACCAGCGCATCGAGCCCGCTCGTATAGAACATCAGGATCGCATCCTCGCTGCTGTGCAGGATCGGCTTGCCCATGATGTTGAACGAGGTGTTGAGGATCACCGGCACGCCGGTCAGCGCGTGGAAGGCCGTGATCAGCGCGTGGTAGCGCGGATTGCGCTCGGCCGTGACGCTCTGCAGGCGCCCGGTCGCATCCTCATGGACGACGGCGGGGACGCGTGCCCGCACCGCCTCCTTCCAGGTCAGGGTGCGTTCCATATAGGGCGCGTCCTGGTAGTTCTCGAACCAGTCCGGGCCGTGCTCGGCCAGGATCGAGGGGGCGAAGGGCCGGAAGGCCTCGCGGTACTTGACCTTGGCGTTGAGGATGTCCTTGGCGTTCGCCGGGCGCGGATCGGCCAGGATCGAGCGGTTGCCGAGGGCGCGCGGCCCGAACTCGGCGCGCCCCTGGGCCCAGCCGACGAGCTTGCCCTCGGCGAGCAGCTCCGCCGTCGCCACCACGATCTCGTCGGGCGAGAGCTTCTGCAGCCTCGGCTCCCAGGCCGTCATGCGCTCGAAGGGTTCGCTCGACAGGGTCGAGCCGAGATAGGGCGTCATCGGCCCCGCAGGCGCCCGCCAATCCGGATTGGCCTCGGCATGGGCGAGCCAGGCAGCGCCGATCGCGTTGCCGTCATCGGCCGGCGCGGAGGGCACATGGACGCGGGTGAAGCCGTGGCGGCCGACGATCCTGCCGTTGAACGAGGAATTGAGCGCGCAGCCGCCGGCGAGCACGAGGTTCTCGGAGGGGCAGAGCGCCGCCGTCTCGGCGAGCAGCGCCTCCATCATCTCGGCGAAGACGTCCTGGCCGCAGCGCGAGAGATCGGCCCAGCCCGTGTCGAGCGCCTCGGCCGGGCGGCGGGCGAGGATCTCGGCGGCGACGTCCCGGATCGTCGCGGCATCGGCGAAGGTGAGCTTGGTGCCCTCGACGCGATAGAGCTTGCGCAGCAGAGCGAGCAGTTCGGGATCGCGCCGGCCATAGGGCGCGAGCCCCATGATCTTCCATTCCTCGCCCTTGGCCTGATCGAAGCCGGCGAGGTCGGTGACGAAGCCGAAATAGAAGCCGATCGATTCGCGGCCGCGATGGCGCTTCAGCTCGGTGAGGCGGCCGTCCTTCAGAGCGAAGATGGCGGAGGCGCCGGTCTCGCCCATGCCGTCGACGACGAGGCAGGCGGCCTCGCGGAAGGGCGAGGACCAGCAGGCATAGGCGGCATGGCTGAGATGGTGCCCGTAGCGCGTCATCCCGGTGATCTTCGCCTCGCCGAAAGCGCGGTCGAGGCCGAGCAGGGTGCCGAGGCCGGCGCGCTGCTGCTGGTGATGCAGCGCCGCGATCAGGGCGCGCTCGCTGCGCTCGGGCACGAGCGAGCGGTTGAAGGCGGGCGAGAGCTTCAGCAGCGCCTCGAGGCCGAAGGCGCCGCCGCGGCTCATCTGGTCGAGGAAGCCGGTGAACTCCTCGCCCCAGCTGGTGGCGAGCGTGATCTCGGCCCCCCGGGGAATATAGCGCCTGAGCAGTCCTTCCATCCGCGCCGCCGTGTCCGGCTCGCAGTTCGGCGCCCGCTTGTATTGCAGGTAGCGCTCGGCCGCCTCGGCGAACAGGACCTCGCCGGCGGGGTCGACGATGGCGATGGCGGGGTCGTGGAAGGTGGTGGCGAGGCCGATGGTGTAGCTCATGGCCGGCAGGGTATGGAACAGCCGGGCGGCCATGGCAAATGGCGCCCGGGCAGGACCGTCAGCGGCGGCCGATCGCGGCGGTGATCAGCGTCCTGGCGTCGGCGCCCGACCATTCCGCCGGGCCCTGCAGCAAGGCGAGCTCGCAGCCGGCGGGGTCGACCAGCAGGCTGATCGGCATGCCCTCGACCTTCTTCACCGCGCGAATGTCCTGGAAGACCTTGGCCTGCGGATCGGCGTAATAGCCGAGGCGGACGATGTTCTTGTCGGCGAGCCATTTCTTCGGCTTGTCGGGGTGGCGCGTGTCGATATTGATGGCGACGACCTCGAAATCGGAGCCGCCGAGGGCGCCCTGGAGCGCATCGAGCGCCGGCATCTCGGTGAGGCAGGGCAGGCACCAGGTCGCCCAGAGATTGACCAGCACGGTCTTGCCGCGGAAGGCGGAGAGCGTCGTCGGCTCGCCGTCGGGGCCGTTGAAGGCGAGATCGGGGATAAGCGCCGGCTGTTTCGCCACCTCGACGGCGGCGACCTCGCCCCTCGCGAGCGGGCGCAGCGCCTCGGCCCTTGCGCCGGCGGCGCTGCAAGTGGAATTGCCGGCCCCGCCCCGCACGGAGTAGAAGGCCGCTGCGCCGCCGATCACCAGCAGCGCCAGAGCCCCGCAGGCCGCCATCATTTTCGACCGAGACGTCATCGCGCGTCCTTGAAGAGCAGGAAAGACCGCCGTGAGCAACCGCATGTGGGGTGGGCGTTTCGCCACAGGTCCCGACGCCATCATGGAGGAGATCAACGCCTCCATCGATTTCGACCAGCGCCTCTGGCGTCAGGACATCCGCGGTTCGCTGGCGCACGCCGCCATGCTCGCCGCCACCGGCATCCTGACACAGGCGGACGTGGATGCCATCAGCGCCGGACTCAAGGGGATCGAGACCGAGATCGAGGCCGGGCGCTTCACGTTCTCGCGCGCGCTCGAGGACATCCACATGAATGTCGAGAGCAATCTCAAGGACCGCATCGGCCCGGCGGCCGGGCGCCTGCACACCGCCCGCTCGCGCAACGACCAGGTCGCGACCGACATGCGCCTGTGGGTGCGCGATGCGCTCGACCAGCTCGACGAGCAGGTCGCGGACCTGCAGCTCGCGCTTGCCGAGAAGGCCGAGAGCTATGCCGGGGCGGTGATGCCGGGCTTCACCCATCTGCAATCGGCGCAGCCGGTCACCTTCGGCCATCACCTGCTCGCCTATGTCGAGATGCTGGCGCGCGACCGCGGCCGGCTGCGCGATGCGCGCGAGCGCATGAACGAATGCCCGCTCGGCGCTGCCGCGCTCGCGGGCACCTCCTTCCCGATCGACCGGCACATGACCGCCAAGGCGCTCGGCTTCGCCCGGCCGACGGCGAACTCGCTCGATTCGGTCTCGGACCGCGACTTCGTGCTGGAGACTTTGTCGGCCGCCTCGATCTGCGCCGTGCACCTGTCGCGTCTCGCCGAGGAGATCGTGCTGTGGGCGACGCCGCAATTCGGCTTCGTCAAGCTCTCCGACAGATTCTCGACGGGCTCCTCGATCATGCCGCAGAAGCGCAATCCCGATGCGGCCGAGCTGGTGCGCGGCAAGGCGGGTCGCGTCTTCGGCGCGCTGCAGGGCCTTCTGACGATGATGAAGGGCTTGCCGCTGACCTATTCGAAGGACATGCAGGAGGACAAGGAAGGCACGTTCGACGCGGTGCAGACCCTGTCGCTCTGCCTCGCCGCGACTGCCGGCATGGTCCGCGACATGCAGCCGGACCTGAAGACGATGAGGAAGGCGGCAGGGCTCGGCTACGCGACCGCGACCGACCTCGCCGACTGGCTGGTGCGCGTTCTCAAGATGCCGTTCCGCGACGCCCATCACGTCACCGGCCGGCTCGTCGGCATCGCTTCGGGCAAGGGCGTCGGGCTGGAGAAGCTCTCGCTCGCCGAGATGCAGGAGGTCGAGCCGCGGATCAGCGACGAGGTCTTTGCCGTGCTCGGGGTCGAGCGTTCGGTCAAGAGCCGCACCAGCTATGGCGGTACCGCTCCTGCCAATGTGAGGCGGCAGGCCAGGCGCTGGCTGAAGCAGCTCGCCAAGGGCTGAGACTCGTCATGCCCGGGCTTGACCCGGGCATCTCCTGCAGGGGATTCTCGGGTCTGCGCTTTGCTCCGCCCGAGAATGACGCGTGTGAGGCTCGCAAGCTTTCACGCCATTCGCTACAGTCCCTTCGACGCCTTGCCCGAGGATACCCGTTCGTGCCGCATTCCCGTCTGACTATCGGCCGCGCCGTGTTGCTGGCCGGCCTCCTCGGTCTCGCGCTCAGTGCCTGCGGCCGCCGTGGCCCGCTCGAGCCGCCGCCGAACGCCAAAAACGCGGTCGACCTGCCGGCCGAGCAGACCGGCGCGGTCGAGAACACCTTCAACGCGACGGATGCCTCGCCGCTCGGCAAGCCGGCGAAACGCAACAAGGCGATCGAGATTCCCGAGAAGCCCTTCGTGCTCGACCCGTTGCTCTGAAACGACATGCACCACTTCGACTATCGCGACGGCGCGCTCTTCGCCGAGGATGTCGACCTGCGCGAGATCGCGGAGAAGGTCGGAACGCCGGTCTACGTCTATTCCTCGGCGACGATCGAGCGGCATTACCGCCTCTATCAGGAGGCGATGAGGTCGACGGCGCCGGATAGGCCGGCGCATGTCTTCTACGCCATGAAGGCGAACAGCAATCTCGGCGTGCTGAAGACGCTGGCGGCGCTCGGCGCCGGCGCCGACACGGTCTCTGAAGGCGAGATCCGCAAGGCGCTCGCGGCCGGATTTCCGGCGAACAGGATCGTCTTCTCCGGCGTCGGCAAGAGCGAGAGCGAGCTGTCCTTCGCCGTCGAGGCCGGCATCTACCAGGTCAATATCGAGACCGAGGGCGAGCTCGACCTGCTGTCGAAGGTGGCGCAGCGGCTGGGCAAGCGCCAGGAGGCGGTGTTCCGGGTCAATCCCGACATCGGCGCCGGCGGCCACGCCAAGATCACCACCGGCTCCTCGGCCAACAAGTTCGGCGTCTCCTTCGAGGAGGTGCATCGGCTCTATGCCCGGGCCGCCAACATGGCGGGCGTCCGCATCATGGGGCTCGCCGTGCATATCGGCAGTCAGATCCACGAGGTCGACGCCTTCGAGGCGGCCTATGCCAAGATGCGCGATCTCGTGCTGGCGCTGCGGGCGGAGGGCCATCGCGTCGACCGGCTCGATCTCGGCGGCGGGCTCGGCATCCCCTATGACATCCCGAAGGAATTCGATCACGGCCCGGGCCTGATCGAGGCCTATGCAGCGATGGTCGCCAGGGTCACGCAAGGACTCGATGTCGAGCTCGGTTTCGAGCCCGGCCGGCTGATCGTCGGCAATGCCGGCATCCTCCTGACGAGGGTGCTGCATCTGAATCCGCGCCCGAACAAGCAGTTCCTGGTCGTCGACGCGGCGATGAACGACCTGATGCGGCCGGCGATGTACGAGGCCTATCACGAGATCTGGCCGGTGGCGGAACCGGCGGAGGGCGCGAGGACGATCGCCTACGACGTGGTCGGGCCGATCTGCGAATCAGGCGACACCTTCACCACCGGGCGCGAATTGTCCGAACTGAAGCCCGGCGACCTCATCGCCTTCATGACGGCCGGGGCCTATGGCGCCAGCATGTCCTCGACCTACAATCAGCGCCCGCTCGTCGCGGAAGTGCTGGTCAAGGGCGACAAATTCGCGGTGACGCGGCCGCGACAGAGCTATGAGGAACTGATCGGCACGGATCGTGCGCCGCCCTGGCTGTCCTGACTCCGCTTCACAATAAGCGGAGGAGCTGTGGGGCGGCGCGCCTCGGTGCTGGTCACGCCACATTCCCATGCTAGCCTGCATGCTCGGTCGATGAAGCCTGAAGCCCGTTCCGGTCGGCTTGCCCGCGAGCTGATCGGTAAAACGGTCTCCAGACTCAAAGCGAGAGGCGGATTCACCGATCAGATTGAGTCAATCCGATCGGATCCGGCTTGAGAGAGGCGCCGCGGGGGGGGGGGCTCGGAGCATCGGATGAGCGAGACACCGCGCCGGACGGCGCTTGACCCGGCTGGGACGATCCGCAGACGGCTCGACCGCCTCGCTGCGGTATCGCGGCTGTCGCTGGGCTGGGAGCGGCTCTGGCCGCGGCTGTGGGCGCCGCTCAGCGTGGTCCTGCTCTTCCTCGCCGTCTCATGGCTCGGCCTGTGGGGCTACCTGCCCTGGTGGGGCCGGGCCGCCGGCACGGCCGGCTTCGCCCTGGCCCTACTCGGAAGTTTCTGGCCGGCCGTCTCCGGCCGCTGGCCCAGCCGCCGTGAGGCACTCGCCCGGCTCGACCATTCGATGGACGGGGCGCACCGCCCTGCGACCAGCCTCGAGGACACGCTCGCGGTCGGCGGCAAGGACCCGGTCTCGCAGGCGCTGTGGGCACTGCATCTGCAGCGCCAGAGCGCCCATGTGGCGGCGCTGAAGGTCGCCCCGCCGCAGCCGCGCATGGCCGGGCGCGACAGGCGGGCGCTGCGTGCGGCGCCTCTGGTCGCCGCGGTCGCCGGCTTCTTCGTCGCCGGGCACGAGGCCCTGCCGCGGCTCGCCGCCGCCTTCGACTGGCGGGGGGCTGCGCTCGCCGCCGCCG
>NZ_FYAS01000047.1 GCF_900185715.1 Allobosea sp. CS1GBMeth4 | reverse complement strand
GACCTGCCCGGCCAGCGGGACCACCGCGGCCCGGGCCGCCATCGCGCCCGCCGCCGCGTCCGCCGGCTCCGCCGCCCTTGCGCGGGCCGCGGCTTTTCTGGTTGTTGTCGTCGCTCATGCTTGCTCCTGAAGCCGGATCATCGCGGACCGGGTTGCGAAGCGATCCGGGACGGCAGCGGCTCTTGAATCTGGTATTAGCCGGCGCTTGTAGCAGGCGCTTTCGTGCGCTGCGAGCGGCAAAGATGGGTTTCATGGGATCGATCGACGCAAAGCAGGCCGAGAATGCGCCGATGGCGCTGGCGCTGGCCGAGGCGCGCGCCGCGGCGGGGCGCGGCGAGGTGCCGGTCGGGGCGGCGATCGTCCGGGGCCGGCAGGTGCTGGCCAGCGCCGGCAACCGCACGCTCGAGCTGAAGGACCCGACCGCGCATGCCGAGACGCTGGCGATCCGGCAGGCCTGCGAGGCGATCCAATCCGAGCGGCTGATCGATTGCGACCTCTATGTCACCCTCGAGCCCTGCCCGATGTGCGCCGCGGCGATCTCCTTCGCCCGGATCAGGCGGCTCTATTTCGCCGCCTCCGACCCGAAGGGCGGCGCGGTCGAGAACGGCGTCCGCCTCTATCGCAGCCCGACATGCCATCACGCGCCGGAGGTCTATGGCGGCCTGAGCGAGCGCGAGGCGGCGGAGTTGCTGCGCGACTTCTTCCGGGAGCGGCGTTGACGGCGGAGGCTGTCCGAGCGGCGAGCCCGGTCGATGCCGAGGCCATCGCGGCGCTCGTCCGCGCCGCCTTCGGTGGCGAGGACGAGGTCGGCATCGTCGAGCGCCTGCGCCGCGACGATCTGGTCGCGGTCGAGCTCGTCGCCGAGCGGGATGGCGCGATCAGTGGTCATATCCTGCTGAGCTGGCTGCCGACGATGCTGGACGGCCGTGCCGTGAGAGCCCTGGCTCTGGCGCCGATGGCGGTACGGCCGGAATTCCAGAAGCAGGGAACCGGCGGCCGGCTGGTCGCGGCGGCGCTTCGTGAGGCGAGGGCAGCCGGCGCCGAGGCTGTCATCGTGCTCGGCCATCCCGGCTACTATCCGCGCTTCGGCTTTTCGGCCGCGCTGGCACGGAAGCTCGCCTCGCCCTTCGCCGGAGCGGCCTTCATGGCGCTGGAGCTCGTGCCGCGAGCCCTGGCCGGAAGGCGCGGCTCGGTGAGCTATCCTGCGGCGTTCGGGCTGTAGCCCATCCATTTCGCTCAGCCGGGCTGCGAATGCTTCGAGGCCATAGGGTCGGCATTTGAGGCAGAAGCAACAACCGCCGCGAAAATTGAATTTATCGAAATCGATAAAGAAGATTCTTGGTGTAAAAGAATATTCTTCATCTAGTTCGATCGACCTAGCTCCGATGGGCTAGTGGAGTGCGGAGTGAATCCGGCGTGGTGTTGCTGTCGTCATTTGCCTTTTTTTGGCCTCTTATCGTTCGTAGGTCGTCGCTGCACTGCTCGGCCAGACCAAGGAATGGTGGCCTGAGCCTTCCATTCCCCAAGAAAGGTTCATCTCCATTATGCGTAAAGTTGCGTTGGCAGCGCTGTCCGCGGCCTGCTGGTCTGTGTCCCCCTCCTTCGCCGCCGATACCCATCTCGCGATGACCTCGTTCCAGCCGCAGGTGAAGGGGCTGAACTGTCTGAAGCCGGAAACACTCGGCATGATCAAGGAACTCACCGCCAAGATCGGCCCGATCCAGATCACCTCGACCTGCGGCGGCCGCCACGCCCGCAACTCCCAGCATTATCGCGGCAACGCCATCGACTTCCGCCCGCTCGCGACCTCGCCTCGCAAAGCCGCCGCTGCCGCGAAGGCGATCGAGAGCGTCGGCGGTGTCGGCTCCTATTCCAACGGTCTCGTCCATGTCGATGTCGGCGACCGCGAAATCGCGTGGTACGGCCACAAGCGCAGTCGCCGCCTGGCCTATGCCGGACGCGGCCGCTGATCGCTGCGGGGTGCGATCCGGGCCGAGCCGTCATTGCGAGCGCAGCGAAGCAATCCAGGGAGCCGTCGAGTTCCGCTGCTTCCGGATTGCTTCGTCGCTCTCCTCGCAATGGCGGGAAAGCGCGATCGCAATCCGACAGGCGCTTTCACAACCCCGCCCGCGCGACGAGGTAGCCGCCCAGCGCCAGCAGCCCGGCGAAGAAGCAGAGCTTGAAGGTCGTCGCCGAGATGCGCTGCCGGATCGCCTGGCCGAACCACATCCCGGCCAGCGCCGGCAGCAGCGCCAGCAATGAGGCGCCGGCGACGTTCAGATCGAGCGCCCCGGCGCCGACCAGGCCGAAGGACAGCGCGATCGTCGAGACGATGAAGGAGAGGCCGAGCGCCTGCACCAATTCGTCCTTGTCGAAGCCGAGCGCCTGCAGATAGGGCACGGCAGGCAGCACGAAGACGCCGGTCGCGGCGGTGGCGAGGCCGGTCGCGATGCCGACCAGCGGTCCGAGCCAGAGCTCGGCGGCCGCGGGCACGCGCAGCTTCGCCGCCTTCAGCCCGACCAGCGCATAGAGCACCAGTGCGATGCCGAGCCAGAGCGTCGCCGAGCCGTCCTTCGCCTTCTCCAGCAGGCCCGCCCCGGCCCAGGTGCCGATGCAGGTTCCGGCCAGCATCGGCCAGAGCCGGGCGATGATCGCCCTGAGCTTCGGGCCGGTCAGTTGCCAGCTGTTGGTGACGAGATTGGGGATGACGAGCAGGGCCGCGGCCTGTGCCGGGGCCATCACCACGCCGAGCACGCCGACGGCGATCGTCGGCAGTCCGAGCCCGATCACGCCCTTGACGAAGCCGGCCAGCACGAAAGTCGCGGCGATGAAGGTGAGAAGCGTCGTCTGGTCCATGATTCTGCCGGGGCGGTCGGTTGCGATGCCGCGTCTTGTGGCAGTCCTGACCCGTGCTGTCGTTCTTCGATACTACGGTCTTCGCCGTAGCATCGCTGCTTGCCTGCAAGCGCCGGCGCGCGATGATGCACCGATAGCAGGAGGCCGCCGTATGGCCGCGAACGGACCTTATCTCGCGGAGATCGCCCATCTGATGGGCGACCCGGCCCGCGCCAACATGCTGCATGCGCTGATGGACGGGCGCGCGCTCACGGCGAAGGAACTCGCCTTCCTTGCCGGCGTCGCGCCGCAGACCGCGAGCGGCCATCTCGCCAAGCTGATGCAGGGCGGCCTGCTCGGTGTCGCGGTGCAGGGCCGCCATCGCTATTACCGGCTGGCGGGGCCGGAGGTCGCCGCGGCGCTGGAGGGGCTGATGGTCCTTTCCGGCGGGCAGGCGAACGGGCGGCGCTTGCCGTCGCGCGTCGGTGCCGATCTCGCCCGCGCCCGCACCTGCTACGACCATTTCGCCGGCCGCCTCGGCATCGCGATCCACGATGCGCTGCTCGCCGGCGGGCATTTGACCGTCGCCGATGGCGGCTATGGCCTGACGCGCTCCGGCGTCGCGCTCTTCGCCGGGCTCGGGATCGATCCTGCTGCTGCGAGCAGGGGCCGGCGTGCCGCGCTGCGTCCCTGCCTCGACTGGAGCGAGCGCCGCCCGCATCTCGCCGGCGCACTCGCCGCGGCTCTGGCATGCCGCTGCTTCGAAGCCGGCTGGGTGACGCGGATCAGGGACAGCCGTGCCGTCATCCTGACCGAGGAGGGACGCGCGGCGCTGGAGGCCGGGCTGCCGGGCTTCCGCTGTGACGAGCCGGAGATGGCTGGTCATTCCGGGGCGCTGCCTAGCAGCGAGCCCGGACCCCATGACCTCGACCTCGCCGGATGAGTCGGGAGCGCTGAAGCTTCTTCGATGTCGTGTTCATGGGGTCCGGGCCCGGGCGGTTGGCCCGCCCCGGAATGACGGAGAGGATGCTAGGCCGCCTTCTCCAGCGCCTCCGACAGCTTCCGCTTGACCTCCTCCTTCGCCGGCTGGGCGGCATCGAGGATCGCCTGCCAGCGGAAGAAGTCGAGCCCACCGAAGCCTTCGCCGCCAGCCCGGATCAGGATGTCCGGCGGCTGGCGCTCGATCATGCGTTGCACCAGCGCCCGCGTCAGGATCTGCGAGACGCCGACCATCGCTTCCAGCGGTTCCGGCACGCGGCTGTCGCTGATCGTCGCCGGCGCGCTGGTGTCGACCGCGAGCACGAGGCGCCCCGGTCCAAGCAGACGGTCATAGGGCAGGGGATTGATGGCGCCGCCGTCGATCAGCACCCGCCCGCCGATCGTCACCGGCCGGACCAGGCCGGGGATCGCCAGAGAGGCGGCGACCGCAGGCGTCAGCGGGCCGCTGCCGATCACGACCTCGTCATGCAGGTGATAGTCGGTCGCGACGCAGAGGAAGGGGATGCCGAGCTCCTCGAACCGGTCCGGCACCGCCTGCGGCCAGAACAGATCGAGCAGGCGCTCGCCGTCGATCAGCACGGGATTGCCGAGGCCGCCGCGCCAGAGATCGGCGATCTTGCCGATGCGCGCTTCGAGCAGCTTCGCGATCACCCGGGCGCGGTCGCGGAAGCCCGCCTCGACATGGGCGCGCAAGTCGCGGCCGGACAGGCCGGCGGCATAGGCCGCGCCGACGATCGCGCCCATCGACGAGCCGGCGATCAGCGCCGGCTTCAGCCCGAGCTCGTCGAGCGCTTCGAGCACCGGGATGTGGCTGAGGCCGCGCGCGCCGCCCGAGCCGAGCACGAGGACGAGCTCGGGTCCCGAATGAGCTCCGTTCGTCGCGGGCAGGAGCGAGGTCATGGCGAAGGCGATCCGCTTCAAGGCTCGTCGAGGCGAACCCCATTCATACTCATCCCCGGCGGCCGAAGGGAGACTCGTGATCCGCGCCGGAACCTTTATTGGCGAGGCTCAGACATGAATCCCCGGATCTCCGCTTTGCTCCGTACGGGATGACAACCGTCTACGAAAGCGGTCTCGCCAGGAAAGGTTTCACGGCCGCGAGCGTGTCCTGCGGATTTTCCTCCGGCAGGAAATGTCCGCTCGCGATCGCCTGCCCCTCCGCCTGCGGCGCGAAGCTCTCGCGCCAGATCTCCAGCGGGCTCGCGCCCTTGGCCGGGATGCCGGCCTCGCCCCAGAGCACCAGCACCGGGCAGAGAATCCGTTTCCCTGCCGCCAGATCCGCCTTGTCGTGGTCCACGTCGGTCGTCGCGCCGGCGCGGTAATCCTCGCACGCGGCATGGATGCGCGCGGGATCGTCGAAGGACTCAGTATAGGCGGCCAGCGCCAGCGGATGGAAGGCCTCGATCTTCTTGGCCCGCGTCCAGCTCGCGATCGTGTGGTCGAGCCAGCCGGCGGGATCGGCTTGGATCAGCTTCTCCGGCACCGGCTCGGGCTGGGCCAGGAAGGTCCAGTGATAGACCTGCATGGCGCGCGCCGCGTTCATGCCCTCCCACATCGACACGGTCGGCAGGATGTCGAGCAGGACGAGCCGCTCGACCCGGCCGGGATGGTCGAGCGCGAGGCGATAGGCGACGCGGGCGCCGCGGTCATGCCCGATCACGGCGAAGCGGGCGAAGCCGAGCGCGCTCATCAGCGCGACGATGTCCTCGCCCATGCCGCGCTTGCTGTAGAGCGCCTTGCCGCCATCGCCATGGGGCGCCGCCGACCAGCCATAGCCGCGCAGATCGGGGCAGATGACAGTGTGCGTCTTCGCCAGTTCGCCGGCCATTTCGTGCCATTCGGCATGGGTCTGCGGGAAGCCGTGGATCAGCACCACGGGCGGCCCCTCGCCGCCGATGCGGGCGAAGATCTTGCCAGCGGGCCCGTCGACCCAGCGCGCCTCGAAGCCGGGGAAGAGGCTGTCGATATTGGTCATGATGTGGCTCTCCGCTGTTTTCGCGTCGGCCACACTATCTAGGCAGGCTGCCTGATCCTGTCAGCCTTCACGCTCGCGCTTGACCGCCTGCCAGCCGATGTCGCGGCGGCAGAAGCCGCCCGGCCAGTCGATCAGGTCGACCGCGGCATAGGCCTTGGCCTGCGCCTCGCTGACGCTCCTGCCGAGCGCCACGACATTGAGCACCCGCCCGCCATCGGCGACGATCTCCTCGCCCTTCGCCCGCGTCCCGGCATGGAAGACCAGCACGTCCTTTTCGGTGGCGGCCTTGTCGATGCCCCTGATCACGCTGCCCTTTTCGGGCGTGCCGGGATAGCCCTTCGCCGCCATCACCACCGTCAGCGCGGCGTCGGCCGACCAGCGCAGGTCGACCGCGTTCAGCACGCCGTCACGCGCTGCCAGTAGCGCCGGCACGATGTCGCTCTTCAGGCGCGGCATCAGCACCTCGCATTCGGGATCGCCGAAGCGGACATTGTATTCGATCAGCTTCGGGCCCTCGGCGGTGATCATCAGCCCGGCGAAGAGCACGCCCTTGAATGGGGTGCCGCGCTGCGCCATCCCGGCGAGCGTCGGCCCCACGATCTCGGTCATGACGCGCTCTTCCATCGCCTTGGTCATGACCGGGGCCGGCGAATAGGCGCCCATGCCGCCGGTGTTCGGGCCGGTGTCGCCGTCGAAGGCGCGCTTGTGGTCCTGGGCCGAGGCGAGGGGCAGGGCGTGCGTGCCGTCGCAGAGCGCGAAGAAGCTCGCCTCCTCGCCGATCATCCACTCCTCGATCACGACCTCGGCGCCGGCGGCCCCGAGCCCGCCGGAGAACATCATCGCCAGGGCCTCATTGGCCTGCTCGATAGTCTCGGCCATGACCACGCCCTTGCCGGCGGCGAGCCCGTCGGCCTTGATCACCAGCGGCGCGCCGGTCTTCGCGACATAGGCTCTCGCGGCGACTTCGTCGGTGAAGCGGGCGAAACCGGCAGTCGGGATACCGAACTCGGCGCAAAGTTCCTTGGTGAACGCCTTCGAGCCTTCGAGCTGCGCCGCGGCCCTGGACGGGCCGAAGGTCTTGATACCCGCGGCTTCGAGGTCATCGGTGATGCCGTCGACCAGCGGGCCTTCCGGGCCGACCACGACGAGGCCGACGCTCATCAGCCTGCAGAAATCGGCGACGGCGCGGTGGTCGGCGATGTCGAGTACGACGTTTTCGCCGCATTGCGCCGTGCCGGGATTGCCGGGCGCGATGAAAAGCTTGTCGCAGAGCGGCGAGGCCGAGATCGCCCAGGCCAAGGCATGCTCGCGTCCGCCGGACCCGATCAGAAGAATGTTCATCGCACCGCCTCCATGGTCATGAGGCGAATAGCTGCCGCGAGCTGACGGGGCAACGCTTCTGCTCGGGCCGTCCCGTCGCTAAATACGGAGCATGGACAGCGAATCGCCTCAACCCGCCGGCAATGCTCCCGAATGGTCGGTCTCCGACCTCTCCGGCGCGCTCAAGCGCACGCTCGAGGACGCCTTCGGCTTCGTGCGCGTGCGCGGCGAAATCTCGGGCTATCGCGGCCCCGTCGCCTCCGGCCATGTCTATTTCTCGCTGAAGGACACCAACGCCAAGATCGATGCGGTGATCTGGAAGGGCGTTTTCGGCCGCTTGAAGACGAGGCCCCAAGAGGGGCTGGAGGTGATCGCGACCGGAAAGATCACCACTTTCGCCGGCAAGTCGAGCTACCAGATCATCATCGATTCGCTGGAGCCTGCCGGCATCGGCGCGCTGATGGCGCTGCTGGAGGAGCGCAGGAAGAAGCTCGCGGCCGAGGGCCTGTTCGATGCCGGCCGCAAGCAGCTCATCCCCTTCCTGCCGCGCGTCGTCGGCGTCGTCACCTCGCCGACCGGCGCCGTGATCCGCGACATCCTGCACCGGTTGGAGGAACGCTTCCCGCGCCATGTCCTGGTCTGGCCGGTGCGCGTCCAGGGTGACAGCAGCGCGGCCGAGGTCGCCAATGCGATCGCGGGCTTCAATGCCTTGCCCGAAGGCGGCCGCATCCCGCGCCCCGACGTGATCATCGTCGCGCGCGGCGGCGGCTCGCTCGAGGATCTGATGAGCTTCAACGAGGAGGTGGTGGTCCGCGCCGCCGCCGCCTCGCAGATTCCGCTCGTCGCCGCCGTCGGCCACGAGACCGACGTGACGCTGATCGACCACGCTGCCGATCTGCGCTGCCCGACGCCGACCGGCGCCGCCGAGAAGGTGGTGCCGGTGCGCGCCGAACTGCTGGTGCAGATCGGCGATCTGTCGCGCCGGCTCTCCGGCGCCAGCCTGCGCCTGTCCGAGCGACGCCGGAGCGATCTGCGTGCGCTCGCGCGCGCCCTGCCGACGCCGGAGACGCTGCTGGCGGCGCCGCGCCAGCGGCTCGACCTCGCCGCCGCCAGGCTCGGCCCGGCGCTGGCGCGTAACGCCCGCGCCTATGAACAGCGTCTGGCCCAGCTCGACCGCCGCCTGCATGCACAGTCGCCGGCCGCGCGGCTGGCGACTCATGTGGCGCGGCTCGACGGGTTCGGCAAGCGGCTCGCAGCGGCGCGCGGCGCGATTCTGCGCACCGAACGCGACCGTATCGCCCGCGCCGGTGATCGACTCGATGCCGTCGCCGCGCGCGCCGTCGCCGCCTTCACACGCCAGATCCAGCGCCGCCGCGACCGGCTCGACGGTGTCTGGGCGCTCGCAGCCTCGCTGGGGCCGCAGGCGGTGCTGGCGCGCGGCTATGCGCTGGTGCGCGACGAGGACGGCAATCTGCTGCGCAGCGCCGCGGCGGCACGGCCGGGACTGGTCGTCCAGGTCACGCTCGCCGATGGCAGCTTCGGCGCCGTCGTGCCCGGCGGGATCTCGCCGCTGCAGGCGCCGCGGCAATCCGGGCGCCGGCCGACCGGAGGCAGCGGCCAGGGCGATCTGTTCTGAATGGCGGAAACCTGCGCTTCACCATGGCCCCGGATCCTGCCGGGCCGTTCAGACAGCGTTCAGCCAGCGCCGGCTAATCCGCTCACCAGTAGCGGTTGGGGGATGATCCTTGATGCTCGCCGGCTTCCGGACAGGCTTCGCCTGTGCCCTCGCCATGCTTGCGCTTCCGGTTCTGCAGTCCCGGCCGGCGCAGGCCTCGGAGTTCCTCTGCAGGCCGTCGCCGCTGATGCGCGACTCCGCCGGCCTCGATCTCGCTTCGGCCTGGAACAGGAGCGGCGCGCCGCTCCGCATCCTCGCGATCGGCTCCTCGTCGACGGAAGGCGTCGGCGCCAGCGCCAAGGACAGGACCTACCCCGCCCGCCTCGGCGCTCTGTTGCGTGAGGGTCTGCCCGGTCGCGCCGTCGACATCGTCAACGCCGGCATCGGCGGCGAGACCGCGCCGCAGACGCTTCGGCGGCTCAAGACCATGCTGCGGCCGGGCGCCTATGATCTGGTGATCTGGCAGGTCGGCACGAACGACGCGGTGACCGGCGGCGATCTCGGCGCCTTCCGGAGCCTCGTGGCCGATGGCATTGCCGCCGCCAAGCTGGCCGGGACGCGCATTGCCGTCCTCGACCCGCAATTCTACCCCGGCATCAAGGAGGCGGCGCGCTACCGCGCCTACGTCGACGCCATCGCCGACGCCGCCAGGGCGCAGGCCGTCCCGGTGCTGTCGCGCTATCAGGCGATGCTGGGCTGGTATCAGCGCGATGCCGTCGGCTTTATGGCCGCGCTCGCGGGCGACCGCTTCCATATGAGCGATGCCGGCTATGCCTGCCTGGCGCAGGACATCGCCCGCTCGCTGCTCGGCGGCAGACAGGCGCCGACGGTCACGGCTTCGGCGCAGTGAGCGAGGCGGGCGGTACGCCCGGCACCGGCTCACTTGCCCATCAGGAATTCCTTGACCCGCCGGATGGCGTCCTCGCGCGCCGCCGGGTCGGTCCCCACGGTCACCTTGCCCGTTCCCGACGGCGTGAAGGCGATGCCCTCCTTCTCGCGCCGATCCAGGCGCGGATGGTCGAAATCGTGCACGGCGCCGGGATAGAGCACCAGCTGGACGGCCTCGCCGCGGGCGCGGGCGGCCTTGGCGAGGAAGTCGCAGGGCGCCGGCGGCGTCCAGTCGTCCGCGTCCCCCATCAGGATGAGGGTCGGCAGGCGCGCTTCGAAGCTGCGGGATTCCGATTGCGTCCGGCAGCCCGGATAGAAGGCGACGGCGCGGCTGAAATCCGGCCGGCGGTCGGCCGGCCGGCGGTCGGTCCGGATCGCCGCGAGGATCGTCGAGCCGCCGCCCGACCAGCCGAGGAGCGAGATCGCGTCCCGCTGCACATCGGGGCGCTCCTGCAGCCAGCGGCGCGCGGCCATGGCATCCCCGACCCGCTCGCGGCTGGCGCGGATCGTCACCTCCTTGACGCCGCATTGCGAGCCGAGCCCGCGCGAGCCGTAGCTGTCCGGCATCAGCACGATGAAGCCGGCCGCGACCAGCCGTTCTCCCCAATCGCTGTGCCGTGTCGAAAGCCTGTCGGCGTCGCGCCAAAGCCCGCCGCAGCCATGCATCGCGACGATGGCGGGGAACGGCCCGGGACCGTCCGGGCGATACATCACCCCGTCGAGCTGGTAATCGTCATGCGGGATGCGGACGCGCTCATAGCCACCCGCGATCGCGGCGCCCGCGAGCAGGGATGCAAGGCCGATCGCCAAGGCTGCGGCACGGGCCAGGCTGGACATCATCGCAACTGACGCTATCAAGAAAGACCATGATGGAACAATGCGTTGATTCAGAAATGGTTGCATCCTGTTGCAACCCTTGCGCTAGCTTTCCGCCGCTCGATCGCCCGGCTCAGTGATGAACATCAACGAACGCCTGCCTCCCTCCGGATCGGAAGCCTTGGTCGACTATGGCCATGGCGAGTTCCGGGTCGTGCGCCCCGGCGCCTTCGTCCGCTGCGCCGTGACGGGCGCCGCGATCCGGCTGGAGGATCTGCGCTACTGGTCGGTCGAATGGCAGGAGGCCTATGCCTCGCCCGAGGCCGTCCTGTTGCGCGTGCGTCGCGCCGGCCGCGCCTGAGCGGCTGCGGTCCCGGATGGAATGCTACCTCCCGGCTCGCGGCGCGGGCCGGGGGGAGCGGGCTTCGGCGAGGCATTCGCGCAGCAGAGCGACCAGCGCGTCCTCATCCGCGAAGGCGAGTGCGACAGGCACGCACAGCAGCAGGGAATGCTCGCTGGCCGGCCAGAGCGGCGCGAGCTTGACCATGTCCTTCTCGGTGACGGCGACGCGGCAGGCTTTCGCCTTCGCCTCGGCGATCAGCCAGGCGACATCCTCGGCGGTATAGGCGTGGTGGTCGCCATAGGCGCGTTCGCCGGCGAGGCGCGCGCCGGCGGCGCGCAGCGTCGCTGCGAACTTCTCCGGCCGGCCGATGCCGGAGACGGCCAGCACCGGCGAGCCGGCGAGCCCGGCCGCGATCTCGGCCGGCGGCGTCAGCCTGGCCCGCAGCACCGGCTTGCCGGCGGCGGCGGCCCGTTCGGCGACCAGATCGCCCGCCGCACCCTCGCCGATCACGACGAGCGCGTCGATCTCTCCGATCTGATCGGCGAGCGGTGCCCGCAGCGGCCCGGCGGGCAGGCACAGGCCGTTGCCGACGCCGACGGCGCC
>NZ_FYAS01000049.1 GCF_900185715.1 Allobosea sp. CS1GBMeth4 | reverse complement strand
TTTCGCGCCGGAGAGCGGTAGCGCCAGCGCGTCGAGCCCCTGCGCCGCGAAGGCGGCCGGCACCGAGACGAGGCCGAGCGCAAGGAAGCCGGCGACCGGCCGCCGGGCGGCGGCGGGCAGCGGCGCGACCCAGGCCGAGAAGGCCACGCCGCCAATGCCGAGGGCGAGGCCGAGGCAGAGCCCGAGCTTGCCGAGCCAGAGCGCGACGCGGACGGCCGGCTCGGTCTGGATCGCAGCGGCGGCCGGCGCCGGGCCCGGTGCCCCGACCGAAAACATCACCGAGCCGCCGACCGGGTGGCCGTCCTCCGAGACCACGCGCCAGCTCAGCACATGCGTGCCCTCGCCGAGATCGTCCGGCGCTGCGATCGTGAGCGTCCGGTCGGCGAGCGTGAAGCGCGTCAGCCGGCGGCTCGCGCCCTCGGGGCCGAGCAGGGTCAGAACCAGCGGCGAGACCGGCTCGCTGAAGCTCAGGCCGAACGTCGCGGGAGCCCGGGCGACGACCGCGCCGTCGGCCGGAACGCTCGTCGTCAGCGCGGCATGCGCATGCGCCTGCCCCGCCGCCGCGAGCGAGGCGACGGCGAGGCCGAGCAGGGCGAGCAATGGGCGGAGGAGCCGGTTCATGCTGGAAGGCGGCCGGGCATGGGCTCCGGCCGCGCCGCTCACTTCTTCGGTGTCAGCTTCAGGCCGGGCGCCGGGAACTTGTAGTCGTCCGCCGACTTGCCCGCCGCGGGGATCTCGATCCAGCGCTCGACCCCGCCGCCCTCGCATTCCTGCACCACCGGCACATGCAGCGTGGTCTCGGGCTTGAGATCGGTGGTGAGATAGGCGCGCAGGACGAACTCGTCATAGTGTTCGTCGAGCAGCTTGCCGCCGCTCCAGCTGACTTCGGTGACGCCCTCGGCGGTCGGCGTGCCGTAATAGTCGTAAGCCTTCCCGTATTTGCCCTTGGTCGTTTCCAGGGTCCAGCCCGGCTTGGGCATCGGCTTGACCGCGATCACGCCGTCCGGGATGCGGATGCGGACCTTGGTCGTGGCCGCGCCGTTGCAGCCATGCGGCACGCGCAGCACCGCCTTGTAGGTCGAGCCGACCGGGGCCTGCTGGGTTTCGAGGGTGACATGGGCCAGGGCCGGGCCGGCCATGACAGCCGCGGCGAGGGCGGCGAGCGAAAGGGAGTTCATCGTCGAGGGTTCCTTGCGGATGGCTCCGGCATGGCCGGCGCAGCCGCTCTGGGCGGTATGGATTCGGGAGGGCGCGCGGCGGCCGGGCCGTCAGCGCTGGCATGGGGAATGGTGGAAGAGGCCGCTGACGGCCGTCAGGACGCCGCACGCCGGGGCGCTGGCGCGCGGGCCCGTCCGGTCAGAGGCTCGCGGGCGGCGCGCGCGGATTGGCCGGGGAGCGGCCCGCGACGAAGCCGGCGGGAAGGTCGAGCCGGCGCTGGAAGGCGACGAGGTCGACAGTGCGATGCACCACCGGCAGGAAATCGGCCGGAGCGGCGGGCGCACCCGTGCCGGAGAAGGCGCAGCCGAGCATGCAGCACGTCGTCAGGGCATGCGCCGCGGCGCTGTCGCCCTGGTCCATCGGCCTCTCGCCGCCGGCGCAGAGCGTCATCGCCAGCGACCGGTCGAGGTTGAAGCCGGCCGCATTCGCGCCGGAGGCGAGGCCCGTGAAGATCGCCTGCAGCACGAGGAGATAGGCCGCGGCCAGCGCGACCCAGCGTCTCATCCCTGTTCTGCGGCGCAATGCGGACAAGAGGGCTTCTCCTGCCGTTTCGATAGCATGACTGCCGGCCGCGTCAATTTGCGCTGGCGCACATGCGGGCCGGATCGCGCCGCGACCCGGGCGGGAGCAATCTCGCCTGGGGCTCAGTGGCCGTGGTGCTCGCAGCGGCCGTGATCGGCCAGCGCCTCGATGACGGCGCAGTCGGCGGCGGCGACGCCGCCCGAGCAAACCGTTGCGATCCGGGCGAGTTCCGCCTCGAGCGAGCGCAGCCGCGCGATCTTCTCGCGGACCTCGCCGAGATGGCCGGCCGCGATCGCATGCGCCTCGTCGCAGGGCATGCCGGGTGTGTCCGAAAGCCGCAGCAGGGTGCGGATGCTCTCGACCGCGAAGCCGAGATCGCGCGCATGCTTGATGAAGGCGAGCCGTTCGACATGGGCGCGGCCATAGCGGCGCTGGTTGCCCTCGGAACGCTCCGGCTCGGGCAGCAGGCCGACCTGCTCGTAATAGCGGATGGTCTCGACCTTGACCCCGGTCCGCTCCGCCAGGGTCCCGATCGGCACGACGCGATCCAGGGGTTTCGTCGGCGGCATGATTTTCCTCTTGAAGCTCTAGTGGCTATAGGTTGTAGCTAGGTGGTCCCGCAACGCCGTCAAGCGGAGACGACGCATGGCCCCCGCCGCCAAGACCGAACCCGAAACGCTGTCCTGGACGATCGGCGGCATGGATTGCGCCAGCTGCGCGGCCAAGATCCGCGGCGCGGTCGAGCGCCTGCCCGGCGTCTCCGATGTCCGCCTGTCGGTGATGTCGGAGACGCTGACGCTCGCTCTCGACGAGAGCCGCACCCGGCGCGACACGGTCGAGAAGCGCGTCGCCAGCCTCGGCTATACGACGAGGCCGGCGGCCGCGCCCGGGACGGGGGCGAGCAGCGGCTGCGGCCATGGCCACGGGTGCGATGCGCGCGGGCACGAGCACCGTCATGACCATTCGGGTTGCGGCGAGCCCGCCCACGCTCATGACCACGAGCACGCCCGCGGCCACGACCATGCCCATGGCGAGGCAGCCGGCCACGGTCACGCGCCGACGCCGCCCGGCATCTCCTGGTACCGGACCGGCAAGGCACGGCTCGTCCTGTCGACCGGGGCGCTGCTCGCCGGCGCCTGGCTGGTGAGGCTGGCCGCGCCGGAGGGCGCCTATTGGATTTTCGTCGCCGCCTGCCTCGTCGGCGTCGTGCCGGTTGCGCGGCGCGCCGTTACCGCGGCCGCCCTCGGCCAGCCCTTCACCATCGAGATGCTGATGACGATCGCCGCGGCCGGGGCGCTGGTCATCGGCGCGGCCGAGGAGGCGGCGCTGGTCGTCTTCCTCTTCGCCGTCGGCGAGGTGCTGGAAGGCGTCGCCGCCGACCGCGCCCGCGCCTCGATCCGCGCGCTCGGCGACCTCGTTCCCAGGACCGCCCTGGTCGAGGAGAGTGGCCGGATCCGTCAGGTCGACGCGGCGGCGCTGAAGCTCGGCGAGATCGTGCTGGTCCGCCCGGGCGACCGTGTCCCGGCCGACGGCGCGGTCACCGACGGGATCTCCGGCGTCGACGAGAGTCCGGTCACCGGCGAATCCGTGCCGAGGACCAGGAGCGTCGGCGATCAGGTCTATGCCGGCTCGGTCAATCGCGAGGCGACGCTGCGCGTGCGCGTCGAGAAGGCGGCGCAGGACAACACCATCGCCCGCATCATCCGCCTGGTCGAGGAGGCGCAGGAGGCGCGCGCGCCGACCGAGCGCTTCATCGACCGCTTCTCGCGCCTCTACATGCCGGCGATCGTCGGCCTCGCCATCCTCGTCGCGCTGGTCCCCCCGCTCGCCTTCGGCGGCGACTGGCCGGTCTGGATCTACCGGGCGCTGGCGCTGCTGCTGATCGGCTGCCCCTGCGCACTGGTCATCTCGGTGCCGGCCTCGATCGCGGCGGCGCTCTCGACCGGCGCGCGCCAGGGCCTGCTGCTCAAGGGCGGTGTGGTGATCGAGGCGGCCGCGCGGGCCGGCATCGTCGCCTTCGACAAGACCGGCACGCTGACCCAAGGCGAGCCGCGGGTCACCGAGATCGTCGCCTTCGGCCGCGGGGAGCGCGAGGTCGTCGAACTGGCGGCGGCTGTCGAGACCGGCTCCAGCCATCCTCTCGCGCTCGCCATCCTCGCCCGCGCCAGGGCGGACGGCGTGCCGGTGCGGCCCGCGGCCAATGCCGCGGCGCTCGCCGGCAGGGGTGTCACGGGGGAACTCGACGGCGTCGCCATCTTCGTCGGCGCGCCGCGCCATGCCAGGGAACGGGCCGGCTTCGATAACGAGGCGCTGGCGGCGGTCGAGCGGCTCGAGGCCGCCGGCAAGACGGTCGCCGCCATCGTCGCCGATGGCGAGCTCGCCGGGCTGATCGCCCTGCGCGACGAGCCGCGCGAGGACGCGGCCGCCGCCATCGCGGAGCTCGAGTCGCTCGGCGTCCGCTCGGTGATGCTGACCGGCGACAATGCCCGGACCGGCGCCGCCATCGCCGGCGCGCTCGGCCTGGAGCACAAGGCCGAATTGATGCCGGACGACAAGGTCGCCGCCATCAGGGCGCTGGCGCGGGAGGCGCCGGTGATGATGGTCGGCGACGGCATCAACGACGCCCCGGCGCTGGCGGCTGCCAATGTCGGCGTCGCCATGGGCTCGGGGACGGATGTCGCGCTCGAGACGGCCGACGGCGCGGTGCTGAAGAGCCGCGTGCGCGACGTTGCGGCGCTGATCCGGCTGGCGCGGGCGGCGATGGGCAACATCCGCGCCAATATCGCGATCGCGCTGGGCCTGAAGGCCGTGTTCCTCGTCACCAGCGTGCTCGGCTATACCGGCCTCTGGCTGGCGATCCTCGCCGATACCGGCGCGACGGTGCTGGTGACCGCGAATGCGCTGCGCCTGCTGCGCTTCGACGCCGGCAAGGCGGGCTGAGGGGCTGCCGATGTCCGGCATGGAGATCGCCAGCTATCTGATGGCCGTCGTCTACGTCATCAGCTTTCTCGCCATGTCGGCGATCCTGGCGAAGGAGGCCGGCCGCTCGGTCTGGCTGTTCGGCAGGGGACGCGAGAAGCAGACGCTGCCGGCGCTGCTGTTCCGTCTCGCCTTCGCCGGGGCCGTGCTCTGGCCGCTCTGGCTCGCCGCTTTCGGCAATCCTGTGACAGGCGATCCGCTGACGGCCGCGCTGGACGGCCCGTGGTTCGACGTCCTCGGCCATCTGCTCGTCGTCATCGGCGCCTGCGCGGCGCTGCTCTCGCAGCGCTATATGGGCGCCTCCTGGCGCATCGGCGCGGCCGAGGGAGAGGTGGGCGCGATCGTCGACAGCGGCCCCTTCGCGCTCTCGCGCAATCCGGTCTTCCTCGGGCAGGGGCTGCTCTTCATCGGCCTCGTCATCGTGCTGCCGAGCCTCGTCCAGGCGGCGCTGACCCTGGCGCTGCTGCTGGCGATCAGGCTTCAGGTCGCCATCGAGGAGCGCGTGCTCGCCGCCTCGCTCGGTGAGCCCTACCTCGCCTACAAGGCTCGCGTCCGGCGCTGGCTCGGAGTGGCGGCGAGGCCGCCCCGTTCACCAAGCGTTAGCGCCGGGTCGCGATAGTCGCTGCCATGTCCGTCACGACCCTCTTCCGACGCTGCCGGCGCCTGGCGCTGCTCGGTGCCGCCGCCATCGCGCTCTCGTCCTGTGTCGGGATGGAGGGAGACGGCCGTCATCTTCAGCCGCTGCCGGCCGCGCTGGTCTCGCAGATGTCGGCGAAAGGCATGAGCCAGGCCGATCCGATCCTCGTTCGCCTCTACAAGAAGGAGAGCGAGCTCGAGATTTGGAAGCGCGACCGTTCCGGCCGCTACGCCTTGCTCAAGACCTATCCCATGTGCCGCTGGTCGGGCCAGCTCGGCCCGAAGAAGCGCGAGGGGGACCGGCAGGCGCCGGAGGGCTTCTATACGGTGACGCCGGAGCTGATGAATCCGAGATCGCAGTTCTACCTGTCGTTCAATCTCGGCTACCCCAACGCGCTCGAGCAGGCGCAGGGCTATACCGGCTCGGCCCTGATGGTGCACGGAGCCTGCACCTCCGCCGGCTGCTACGCGATGACGGACGAGGGCGTCGCCGAGATCTACGCCCTGGCGCGCGAGGCCTTCGCCGGTGGCCAGCGCAGCTTTCAGGTCCAGGCCTTCCCCTTCCGGATGACGCCGGAGAACCTGGCGCGCCATCGCGCCAATCCGCACATCGCCTTCTGGCGCAATCTCAAGGAAGGCTCGGATCATTTCGAGGCGACGCGGCAGCCGCCGCGAGTCGCGACCTGCGGCGGCCGTTACGTCTTCAATCCGGCCGGCGACGCCTCCGCCCTCGTGCCGGGCGCGCCCTGCCCGGCCTATCAGACCGATCCGGAGGTCGAGCCGCTGGTCGCCGCCCGCAATGCGCGCGACGAAACGCGCCTCGCCGAACTCGCCGACAGCCTGCCGGCGACGAGCTATGCGCTGATGGATGGCGGCATGCACCGCAGCTTCCGCAAGCTGCTGCGCGATCTCGGCCCCGAGCGGATGCAGACCATGGTGGCGGGCAAGGTCGCGATCAGCCAGCCGCAGGCCGCGCTGGCCGACCCCTATGGCGGCGACGACGAGCCGGAGCAGGCGGCGGCGACCGGGTCGATCTCGTCGCGCTGACGGAGGCCGGGCCGGCGCTCGCCAAGGGCGGGCGGCTGCTGCGTCGAGCGCTCTGTCATGGGGTTCCGGGCTCGGGCCTTCGGCCGGCCCGGACTGCGGCGAGGCCCGGAAATGCCGTCTCAGCGCCGGTTCAGCAGGATCATCTTCTCCTGCGTCATGTCGCGCATGGTGTAGGGGATGCCGCCGGTGCCGTAGCCGGACTCCCTGCGGCCGGCGAAGGGCATCCAGTCGGTGCGGAACGCCGTGGGGTCGTTGACCATCACCGCCGAGGCGTCGAGCCGCTCGGCGACATGCAGGGCGACGTCGATGTCCTGCGCGAAGACGCTGCCCTGGAAGGCGACGGGAAGCGAATTCGCCCGGGCGATGGCGTCGTCGAGCTTGCTGTAGCGGTAGACGCAGACCAGCGGGCCGAAGACCTCGAGCTGCGAGACCTTCGCATCGGCGGCGGGATCGAGCAGCACGGCCGGCTCCAGCGTCGTCTCGGACAGGCGCTTGCCGCCGAGCGCGAGCCTGGCCCCGCCTTGCACCGCCTCCGCGATCCAGCTCGCCACCCGGTCCGCCTCCTTCGGCAGGATCAGCGGGCCGACCTCGGTTTCCTTCAGCACGGGGTCGCCGGTCCGCAATCTGGCGACGCGCGCCACCAGCCGCTCGGTGAAGACGTCGGCGATCGCCTCATGCACGTAGATGCGCTGCGTCGACACGCAGACCTGGCCGGCATGGTAGTAGCCTCCCTTGACCAGGGGCTCGATGATCCGATCGAGATCGGCGCTGCGGTCGACGATCGCCGGCGCCGCCCCGCCATGCTCCAGCGCCGAGCGGGCGCCGTGGGCGAGCCTGGAATGCAGATGCCAGCCGACCTTGGCCGAGCCGATGAAGCTGAGGAAGGCGACGCGCCGGTCGGTGGCGAGCGCTTCGGCGAGCTCGTTGCTCTCCGGCAGGAACATCTGGCACCAGGGCTCCGGCAGGCCGGCCTCGTGCACCAGCGCGACGAAGTCGCGGCAGCACAGGGGCGTGGTGCTCGCCGGCTTGACGATGACGGGGCAGCCGACCGCGATCGCCGGCGCGACCTGGTGGACGATCAGGTTGAGCGGGTGGTTGAAGGCCGAGATCGCCGCGACGACGCCGATCGGCTCCTTGGTGGTGAAGGCCCAGCGCCCGGCGGCCGCCGGCGTCAGACCCATCGGAATTTCGCGTCCGGCGAAGTTCCGGAGCTCGTCGGCGGCGTTGTGGACGCCGTCGATGGCGCGGGTGGTCTCGACGATCGCGTCGGTCAGGGGCTTGCCGCCCTCGCGCGCGATCTGGAGAGCGAAATGGTCGCGCCTGGCCGACAGCAGCTCGGCGAGCCGGCGCAGGATCGCGATCCGCTCATGCGGCTTCAGCCAGGCGTCGCGGTCCCGGAATGCCGCGTCGGCCGCTTGCAGCTTGGCTTCGAGCGCCGCAGCATCGTCGGTGGCGATCTCCGCGACCGGCACACGGTCATAGGCCTGGACCACTGTCAGCATCTTGGTCTCCTTCGGGCTTCCGGAGTTGTGTTGTGCTGCTCTGCGCGTGCCGTCGCTCCGGACAAGCTGCGAAGCAGCACAGCTCCGAAATCCATCATGGAGCTCAGCGCCCTGTGGTGGATTCCGGCGCTCCGCTTCGCTCCGGCCGGAATGACGGCCAAGTCTCAGCGGAGTTGAGCGCGTTCGGTCAGGCCAGCTCGATATCCGGCGTCTTGTTGCGCAGCTCCTCGACGAGCACGCGGGTGTTCTCCGCATAATCGATCGGAACCTCGACGAGATGGAGGCCGCCGCCCGCGAAGGCCGCCTCCAGCGTCGGCACCAGCTCGGCCGCCGAGCCGACGCGCGAGCCCTTGGCGCCATAGGCCTTGGCATAGGCGACGAAATCGGGATTGCCGAAGCTCATCCCGTAATCGGCGAAGCCGTCGACGGCCTGCTTCCAGCGGATCATGCCATAGGCGCTGTCGTTGAGGACGACGACGACGAGGTTGAGTCCCAGCCGGACCGCGGTCTCCATCTCCTGGCTGTTCATCATGAAGCCGCCATCGCCGCAGACCGCCATGACCCGGCGCCCGGGATGGAGCATCGCCGCCATCATCGCCGAGGGCAGGCCGGCGCCCATCGTCGCCAGCGCATTGTCGAGCAGCAGCGTGTTGGCGACATGGGTGCGGTAGTTCCGCGCGAACCAGATCTTGTACATGCCGTTGTCGAGGCAGACCATGCCGTCCTCCGGCATCACCGCGCGGATGTCGTGCACGATGCGCTGCGGCGTGATCGGGAAGCGATCCTCCTCGGCCCGGTCGTTGAGATGGCCGAGGATCTTCTGGCGCAGGTCCAGCATTGCGGGATCGGCCTCCAGCCGGCCGCCGAGCCGCTCGGCCAGCGCCGCGACCGTCGCGCCGATGTCGCCGATCACCTCGGCATCGGGATGGTAGACCTGCTCGACCGTGGCCGACTGGTAGCCGACATGGATCACCTTCGGCCCGCCAGCGCTCTTCATCAGGAAGGGCGGCTTCTCGACGGTGTCGTGGCCGATCGCGATGATCAGGTCGGCACGATCGACCGCCTGATGGACGTAATCGCCCTCGGACAGGGCCGCCGTGCCCATATAGAGGTTCGAGCCCCCGGTGACGGCGCCCTTGCCCATCTGCGTGTTGAAGAAGGGCAGCCGCATCCGCCGCACGAAATCGGAGAGCGGCTCGACCAGCCTGGGCCGGTTGCCGGCCGCGCCGATCATCACCAGCGGCCGCTTCGCCGCCAGGATCATCTCGGCCGCGCGCGTGATCGCGGCCGGGTCGGCCACCGGCCGTTCCAGCGGATGCACCGGGATCAGGGGCACCTCGGCGATCTCCTCGCCGGCGATGTCCTCCGGCAGTTCGAGATGCACCGGGCCGGGCCGCTCCTCCATTGCGACGCGGAAGGCGTCGCGCACCACCGAGGGAATGCTGGCGCCGCTGACGATCTGGCGCGTCATCTTGGTCAGCGGCTTCATCGAGGCGACCACGTCGACGATCTGGAAGCGCGCCTGCTTGGCGCTCATGATCGCCTTCTGCCCTGTGATCAGGATCATCGGCATGGCGCCGAGATGGGCATAGGCCGCCCCGGTCGAGAAATTGAGCGCGCCGGGGCCCAGCGTCGCGATGCAGACGCCGGGGCGCCCCGTCAGCCGGCCATGGGTCGCGGCCATGAAGGCCGCGGCCTGTTCGTGCCGGGTCAGGACGAGCTCGATCCTCGAGGTCCGGAGCGACTCGACCACGTCGAGATTCTCCTCGCCCGGGACGCCGAAGATGCGGTCGACGCCCTCGTTCTCGAGGGCGGCTACCAGGAGGTCGGAACCCTTCGCCATCGCCATCGCCTGTCCGGAACGCCTCGATACCGGGAAAGGTAGGCTGCCGGCGCGCGAAGGGAAAGCCGGCGCATGACGGGGTTGCAAGAGCCGGATGCGAAAGGCGCGAACCGGCTTTCCGCCGTGATGCGGCTCCAGCTCTTCGGCGAGAGGCGGAGTCGCATTTCGGGTGGCGTCGTGTTGCGCCCCCGCCCGAAATCGTCCGGCTTTCGTTTCTTTAGCGCGGCAGGAAGGTTCCGATACCGCCGGCGCGCGCCTTCTCCAGGACGAGATGCGCGAGCGCGAGGTCGGCCAGCGCAAAGCCGCGGAAGCAGAACAGGGAACGTCCCGCACCGGCGCCGGTGAGCGGCGCTTGCGCCAGGGTGGTGAGATCATGGCCGAAGCGGACGCTCGCCACCGGCTGACCGGCGACGTCATAGGGGGCCTGCGACTGGGCCAGGCTGTCGGTGACGAGGAGATCGAAGGCGGGCAGCGCCTCCGGCAGCCAGCTGCGGCCGGTGTCGACGGCGGCGGCGAAGGCCGCGGGCTTCATCCGCCTTGCGTCGAGGAAGGGGCGCAGTGCCGGTGCCGCGGGGACCATGGAGATCACGAGGTCGCTGCGGGACAGAAGCGCATCGGCATCCTCGACGATCTCCGTCGCCAGCCCCTGCGCCGCCGCGGCCTGCGCCAGGCGCTCCGCCGAGCCCCGGCTGCGGCTCAGCATCAGCGCGGTCTCGAGGCCGGGATAGAGATCGCGAAACGCGGCGAGATGGGCATGGGCCTGCAGGCCGCAGCCGACGAAGCCGATGCTGCGCGCATTCGGTGGCGCCAGGAGCGAGGCGGCCGCCGCCGAGAGGGCGGCGGTGCGCACCAGCGTGATCTCGTCGCCGTCCATGATCGCGAGCGGCGTCCCGGTGGCATAGTCGCTGACGCAGATCAGCGCGCTCACGCTGGGGACCGGGCTGCCCGGCTGCGTCGGCGCGGAGGCGACCCATTTCACCGTGGCGATCGCCTGCGCCCGCGAGGCCGCCGTCATCGCCTGGAAGGCGTGGCCCGGGCCGAGCGCGAGGGCGCTCTTCGGCAGGCTCTGGCTGCGGCCGGCGGCGTGGTCGCGGAAGGCGCCGAGTACGGCCTCGCGGGCCTCGCGCGGCGTCACGGTGCAGGCCTCGACGTCCTGGCGGGAGAGGTAGAGGAGGGAGTTGCTCATCGGTCGACCCATGACGGAACGCAGGCGGGTTGGGGATCGCGGCCATGGCGCCGGCCCGATCCGGTATGAGCATTGGCGAGGCGCCGGGCAAGGCCCGGCGGGCAGCCCCGGCAGCCGGCTCGTCAGGGGGGAGACGACCGCTGCGACGGCCGATCGACGGATGCGATTTGCCGATTAAAGGCTAAGGCCTTGTATTGTCTGGAATTCCTGGACCCGAGGCGGCTTTGTCGAAAAAGTTTCAAGAACCGTGTTGACATGGTTCGGGGGTTCCTCCTATAACGCGGCCATCGAGACGGCGCCGCCGGTGTGCGGGGCCGCTCTACTGCGCTTCATATGAACGCTAGGCGTTTAGGCCGATTGGTAAGTCGGCGGC
>NZ_FYAS01000050.1:2500-5904 GCF_900185715.1 Allobosea sp. CS1GBMeth4 | reverse complement strand
CGTGTTGACATGGTTCGGGGGTTCCTCCTATAACGCGGCCATCGAGACGGCGCCGCCGGTGTGCGGGGCCGCTCTACTGCGCTTCATATGAACGCTAGGCGTTTAGGCCGATTGGTAAGTCGGCGGCGACGGAATGTCGTTTTGGGGTGTGGTTGCTGTTTGACAAGTTAAGATGGAAAGAGAAACGTGGACGGCGGGGTTCTTGCGGACTTGGCTTTGGTCAAGTCGAACGAGACTTCGGTGTGCTGCGTTTATACAAGAGCCATCGCTGGTTACTTCGGTAGCCAAGCAATGACTCCGTCAATACGCAGCGATTGCCGGAACAAACTCATTCAATCTGAGAGTTTGATCCTGGCTCAGAGCGAACGCTGGCGGCAGGCTTAACACATGCAAGTCGAACGGGCACTTCGGTGCTAGTGGCAGACGGGTGAGTAACACGTGGGAACGTACCTTTCGGTTCGGAATAATCCAGGGAAACTTGGACTAATACCGGATACGCCCTTCGGGGGAAAGATTCATCGCCGATAGATCGGCCCGCGTCTGATTAGCTAGTTGGTGAGGTAATGGCTCACCAAGGCGACGATCAGTAGCTGGTCTGAGAGGATGATCAGCCACATTGGGACTGAGACACGGCCCAAACTCCTACGGGAGGCAGCAGTGGGGAATATTGGACAATGGGCGCAAGCCTGATCCAGCCATGCCGCGTGAGTGATGAAGGCCTTAGGGTTGTAAAGCTCTTTTGTCCGGGAAGATAATGACTGTACCGGAAGAATAAGCCCCGGCTAACTTCGTGCCAGCAGCCGCGGTAATACGAAGGGGGCTAGCGTTGCTCGGAATCACTGGGCGTAAAGGGCGCGTAGGCGGACTCTTAAGTCGGGGGTGAAAGCCCAGGGCTCAACCCTGGAATTGCCTTCGATACTGAGAGTCTTGAGTTCGGAAGAGGTTGGTGGAACTGCGAGTGTAGAGGTGAAATTCGTAGATATTCGCAAGAACACCAGTGGCGAAGGCGGCCAACTGGTCCGATACTGACGCTGAGGCGCGAAAGCGTGGGGAGCAAACAGGATTAGATACCCTGGTAGTCCACGCCGTAAACGATGAATGCCAGCCGTTGGGGAGCATGCTCTTCAGTGGCGCAGCTAACGCTTTAAGCATTCCGCCTGGGGAGTACGGTCGCAAGATTAAAACTCAAAGGAATTGACGGGGGCCCGCACAAGCGGTGGAGCATGTGGTTTAATTCGAAGCAACGCGCAGAACCTTACCAGCTTTTGACATGTCCGGTTTGATCGACAGAGATGTCTTTCTTCAGTTCGGCTGGCCGGAACACAGGTGCTGCATGGCTGTCGTCAGCTCGTGTCGTGAGATGTTGGGTTAAGTCCCGCAACGAGCGCAACCCTCGCCCCTAGTTGCCATCATTCAGTTGGGAACTCTAGGGGGACTGCCGGTGATAAGCCGCGAGGAAGGTGGGGATGACGTCAAGTCCTCATGGCCCTTACAGGCTGGGCTACACACGTGCTACAATGGCGGTGACAATGGGCAGCGAAGGGGCGACCTGGAGCTAATCCCAAAAAGCCGTCTCAGTTCAGATTGTACTCTGCAACTCGAGTACATGAAGGTGGAATCGCTAGTAATCGTGGATCAGCATGCCACGGTGAATACGTTCCCGGGCCTTGTACACACCGCCCGTCACACCATGGGAGTTGGGTTTACCCGAAGGCGTCGCGCTAACCGCAAGGAGGCAGGCGACCACGGTAGGCTCAGCGACTGGGGTGAAGTCGTAACAAGGTAGCCGTAGGGGAACCTGCGGCTGGATCACCTCCTTTCTAAGGTAGAGATCTTCACGAGGCTTGCCTCGTCTCGATCTCGCTTGGAACAAAGAAGCCAGTCAGGCTTCGACATGCGGAACTTCGCCGTCTTCGTTTCTCTTTCCAATTTCCGGGCGAGAGCGCCTGGCCCGCCGGCATCGGCCGGGCGGGCCGGTGCTTTCAATGGGCCAGCGCTTCAGGTCTTTGCAGATCTTTTGCAGGTCTTGACCGAGAGGGTGTCCTCGAGGTTCGTGGCCTCGGGCCTGTAGCTCAGTTGGTTAGAGCGCGCGCTTGATAAGCGTGAGGTCGGAGGTTCAAGTCCTCCCAGGCCCACCAGCTTCTTCTGCCGGCTCTTCGGGCGAAGGCCCGCAAGGCCGACCGGCCGCCGCGCCCAGTGGCGCGTGACTCACTCAAAATGGGGCCATAGCTCAGTTGGGAGAGCGGTAGCTTTGCAAGCTTCAGGTCGTCGGTTCGATCCCGTCTGGCTCCACCAGAGTCCCGGAAATGTCAGGTTTTGCTGATTGTCGCCGCGAGGCGACGATGAGTGACGCTGTTTGTCATCGTGAAGAGGGAATAGATTCGAGAGCCGCTCGTCTGAGTGGCGTGCGAAGACCAGGTGAACCAGCCTGCTTCGCGTTCAATCGGATCTATTCGGCAAGCATAATGGTCTTTCTGATCTTGTTCTGCGAGTTGATCTCGCGGACATCGATCATGAGAACGATCAAGTGCCTTAAGAGCATTCGGTGGATGCCTTGGCGCTGAGAGGCGATGAAGGACGTGATACGCTGCGATAAGCCGTGGGGAGCTGCGAATGAGCTTTGATCCGCGGATTTCCGAATGGGGAAACCCACCTTCGATCTCTGTTATTCCAAGGACAGGCTTCGGTTCTGTCCTTGAGCTAACAGAGATCACGAGAAGGTATTGAGCCCTGAATACATAGGGGTTCAAAGCTAACCCAGGGAACTGAAACATCTAAGTACCTGGAGGAAAGGACATCAACGAGACTCCGTTAGTAGTGGCGAGCGAACGCGGACCAGGCCAGTGCTCGACTGTGCGTTACCGGAAGTGGTTGGGAAACCACGCATCAATGGGTGATAGCCCCGTACGGATCTGCAAGCAGTCGAGACATGAGTAAGGCGGGACACGTGAAATCCTGTCTGAAAACGGGGGGACCACCCTCCAAGCCTAAGTACTCCTCAGCGACCGATAGTGAACAAGTACCGTGAGGGAAAGGTGAAAAGCACCCCGACGAGGGGAGTGAAACAGCACCTGAAACCGGATGCTTACAAACAGTCGGAGCCCGCAAGGGTGACGGCGTACCTTTTGTATAATGGGTCAGCGACTTAGTCTGGCGAGCAAGCTTAAGCCGATAGGCGTAGGCGCAGCGAAAGCGAGTCTGAACAGGGCGTTCAGTTCGTCGGATTAGACCCGAAACCGGGTGATCTAGCCATGAGCAGGTTGAAGGTAAGGTAACACTTACTGGAGGACCGAACCGGTGCCTGTTGAAAAAGTCTCGGATGACTTGTGGCTAGGGGTGAAAGGCCAATCAAACTCGGAAATAGCTGGTTCTCCGCGAAAGCTATTTAGGTAGCGCCTCGCGTG
>NZ_FYAS01000053.1 GCF_900185715.1 Allobosea sp. CS1GBMeth4 | reverse complement strand
CGGGGGCCGAGACGAAGCCGGGCGCCGCCGGGGCCGGGACAGCGGCGGCGCTCAGGCCGACGACCGCGGCGAACCGAACGATCCGGGCACCCTGTCTCATGGCCCACTCCTTGCGCCTTCAGCGGCCGGATTCGTCCGAGCCGGCATGGTTAGCGAAAGGTTAGCGGCTCGGGCGGTGCAAGGCGAGTCCGCGATCGGAACGGCCCGGCCGGCGCTCAGTCCTTCGTCTTACACCTTTAGGTGCAAGACCAAGTGCTTGCTTGAAGATGGCCGGGGGGAGACGCATTCCTAGCCGATCGAACTTGGCTTTTCCAAGGCCTTTGCCCTGAGCCGGCCGCGGCCGGCTCCAAGCGAAGACCGCCACAAGGCGGCATGGGCGCAGCGGGTGGTCCGCAGCGTCCGGGGGAACGCAAAACGGGAGCACTTCATGAGCATGGCACAAGCATCCGGGGCGGCCGCGCCGCGCCCGATGACCAGGGAGGAGAAAAAGGTCATCCTGGCCTCCTCGCTGGGCACGGTGTTCGAATGGTACGATTTCTACCTGTACGGCTCGCTCGCCACGATGATCGGCGCGCACTTCTTCTCGGCCTTCGATCCCAACACCCGCGCCATCTTCGCGTTGCTGGCCTTCGCCGCAGGCTTCCTCGTCCGCCCGTTCGGCGCGCTGTTCTTCGGCCGGCTCGGTGACCTGATCGGCCGCAAGTACACCTTCCTCGTCACCATCGTGATCATGGGCACCTCGACCTTCCTGGTCGGCCTGCTGCCGAGCTACGCCTCGATCGGCTGGATCGCGCCGGTGATCCTGATCGCGCTGCGCATGCTGCAGGGCCTGGCGCTCGGCGGCGAATATGGCGGTGCGGCGGTCTATGTCGCCGAGCACGCGCCTCAGGGGCGGCGCGGCGCCTACACCTCCTGGATCCAGACGACCGCGACGCTCGGCCTGCTGCTGTCGCTGATCGTCATCCTCGGCATCCGCGTCAACATGGGCGAGCAGGACTTCCAGGCCTGGGGCTGGCGCATTCCCTTCCTCGTCTCGATCTTCCTGCTGGCGATCTCGGTCTGGATCCGCCTGCAGATGCAGGAATCGCCGGCCTTCCAGAAGATGAAGGCCGAGGGCACCGGCTCGAAGGCGCCGCTCTCGGAAGCGTTCGGCCAGTGGAAGAACGCCAGGATCGCGCTGCTGGCGCTGTTCGGCCTCACCGCCGGCCAGGCCGTGGTCTGGTACACCGGCCAGTTCTACGCGCTGTTCTTCATCCAGAGCATCCTCAAGGTCGACCTCTACACCTCGAACGTGCTGATCGCCTGGTCGCTCATCCTCGGCACCGGCGGCTTCATCGTGTTCGGCTCGCTCTCCGACAAGATCGGCCGCAAGCCGATCATCCTGGCGGGCTGCCTGATCGCGGCGCTGACCTATTTCCCGCTGTTCGGCGCGCTCACCAAGGCCGCCAATCCGGGCCTCGCCGCCGCGCATGAGAACGTCAAGGTCCAGGTCGTCGCCGATCCCGCGACCTGCGGCTCGGTCTTCGACCCGGTCGGCGTGCGCACCTTCACCCGGCCCTGCGACATCGCCCGCCGTACCCTGGCCACCCAGGCGATCGTCTACACCCAGACTCCGGCCCCGGCCGGCACGGCGGCCAAGGTCACGGTCAACGGCAAGGACGTGGCGATCGACGGCTCTTTCGCGGCGAACATCGCCAAGGAAGCGGTCGCGGCCGGCTATCCGGCGGCGGGCGATGCCCGCATCGTCAAGACCGGCTTCCTCGGCGCCCTGTTCAACGCGCAGTCGCTGACGATCATCGCGATCCTGACCGTGCTCGTCATCTATGTGACGATGGTCTACGGCCCGATCGCCGCCGCGCTGGTCGAACTGTTCCCGACCCGCATTCGCTACACCGGCATGTCGCTGCCCTACCATATCGGCAACGGCTGGTTCGGCGGCCTGCTCCCGGCGACCTCCTTCGCCATGGTGGCCGGCACCGGCGACATCTACTACGGCCTCTGGTACCCGATCGTGATCGCGATGATGACCTTCGTCATCGGCATGCTCTTCGTGCCCGAGACCAAGGATCGCGACATCCTGACCCACGACAATCCCTGACGCCTCCGGGCACTCAGCCCGGCCGCAGGACGAGCCCCGCCCGCAAGGGCGGGGCTTTTCCGTTTCCGGACACGATGCGCGATCCCGCACAAGCGGGCATTAACCCGGTTGCGGCACAAGGACGGCATTATCGGGCCAGCCGGGAGGGCTTGCATGCCGGAAGCCGGGCATCGCTGACGAGACCGATGGACCTCGCAACGCTCTGGTATCTGACGATCGGGACGCTGCTCGTCGCAGCGGCCATGACGCTGTGGGAGCGGCAGGAGCAGCTCCAGCGCTCGCGCGAGCTCGGCCTGTGGGCGAGCGCCTACGGGGTATTCGCCCTCGGCTGCGTCCTCGCCATGAACCGGCAGCTGCTTCCTGGCGTCGCCGGCTCCGCCCTCACCAACGTGGTCATGGTGACCGGCTACATCCTGGTCCTGCAGGGGATCTCGGCACTGGACGGCGGCAGGCCGCGTCCCCTGCCCGTCGCCGCTTTCCTCGCCGCGCTCGCTGCAGCCTGGTTCGCCGCGGGCACGAAGTTCGAAAACATGTTCTGGAGCCATGTCGGCGCGTTGCCGATCGCGGTGATCTGCGCCCTCGCCGCGCTCGCCCTGGCCCGCAGCCGCGCGGCTCGGGGCTTGCGCTCCCGCCCGATCGCGATCGCCGTCTTCGCCTGCCACAGCCTGTTCTACGGAGCCCGCGCCTTGGCCGTGCCCGTCGTCGCCGCGATCTTCGGCGACGGCGTGCTGCCCGTCGTCGCGAAGGCGACCATGTACGAGGCCGTCCTGTTCACGGTCGCCATGCCGATGGCGCTGATCGCGCTGGTGCGCGAGGAGGACCGGGCCCGCCTCCTGGCCAGCGCCCGCACCGATTTCCTCACCGGCCTGAACAACCGCCAGGGCTTCTTCGAGCTCGGCCCGCACCGGCTGACGCGTGATCGGCGAGGCGCTCCGCACAGCCTGCTCGCCTTCGATCTCGATCTCTTCAAGGCGATCAACGATCGGTACGGGCACCAGGCGGGCGATCGCATCCTGGCGCTCTTCGCGCAGGTCGCCAAAGCCGCTGCCGGCCCCGGCGCGATGGGCGCGCGCCTCGGCGGCGAGGAATTCGCGTTCCTGCTGCCGGGCCTGGGCGCGCAGGACGCCCGCAGGGTCGGAGAGGAGATCGCCCGGGCCTTCGCCGAGGCGGCGGCGCGCGCCGACGGGCTCGCCATACCGGCCACGGTCAGCGTCGGCGTGGCGGAGGCCGGCGCGGGCGAGAGCGATCTCGCCGCCCTCCTCGCCGCCGCCGATCGCGCCCTCTACAAGGCGAAGCTGCTGGGGCGCAACCGCATCGAGATCGCGCAGCCCGAGCGGACCTTCGAATCGGCCCCGGCCGGCTGATCGGCTCCTCTCCGCCCGCGCGGCAGCCCCCTCCCCGGCAATCTGTGTCTCATGCCGGCAGCACGGTGACCGGCGTGCCGAGCGCGACCCGGGCGTAGAGGTGGATGATGTCCTGGTTGATCATCCGGATGCAGCCCGAGGAGACGTTGCTGCCGACGGTGTAAGGCTCGATCGTGCCGTGGATGCGGTAGCCGAGATCGCGCCCCTCGCCGAAGAGATAGAGGGTGCGCGCGCCCAGCGGGCTCTTCGCCCCGCCGCGGACGCCGAGGCCGCGCGGCGTCGGCTCGAGCTGGGCCCTGACCTGCGGATCGCGCGCGATCATCTCCTGCGGCGGCACCCAGTCCGGCCAGTCCCGCTTCATGTTGATCCGGGCCTGGCCCGACCAGCCGAAGCCCTCGCGGCCGACGCCGACGCCATATCGCGTCGCCACCCCCGGCGCCTCGACGAAATAGAGGTGATAGGAGCCCGGGTCGACGACGATCGAGCCCGGCGGCTCGGCGCCGCGGAATTCGACCGTCTGGCGGAGATAGCGCGGCTCGATGCTCGGGTAGTCGATCGCCGGGACCGGAAAGCGCTCGCCCGGATAGGCCATGTAGACCTGCGCATAATTCGGCCGCGCCAGCGTGCGCGTCAGGCTCCGCCCGCCGGACGGGATGTCCGGCAGGGCGACGATGCTCCCGCCGCCGCAGCCGGCGAGGCCGGGGGCAGCGAGCGACAGGGCGGAGATGGTAAAGGAACGGCGGCTCAACATCGCAGGCTTCTCACGCAAGACGTCGGAAAAGCATCGACTTGGATGGTTACGACGCGGTGAACTCCGGCCATGCGCGGCCGCTCCGGGCGGCCGGCTGCGGCATCGCTCCGAGCTTCGCCGCCCCGCCCCACCGGCCTTGCCCTCGCCACGCGGGCCTGATACCGCAGCCTGGGGCCGGCTTAGCACAGCGGTAGTGCAGCGGTTTTGTAAACCGAAGGTCGGGGGTTCGATCCCCTCAGCCGGCACCAGCGATCCCTGCGGCGTGTCGCCTGCGTGCATGCCGCACGACGATGGAGACGAGCGGAGCCCGCCGAGCGATGACCTCTGCCGACCAGCGCCACCATCTGCTCGCCCTCGCGCGGCGCTGCGAGACCACCGGACGGCCCGACCGCAACCTCGACGTCGACATCTACGAGGCGCTCGGCTTCACCGTGCGCCGAAAGCCCGCCGGTCCGCTGGCACCGCGCACGCCGCCGGGGGGAATCTACCAGCAAGGCTCGCTCTGGAAGGCGATCGGCCGGATCAGCGCCGAGATCGACGTCGCCGTCGCAGTCATCCGCCAGAAGGCGCCGGACTGGCATTGGAGCCTGCAATCGGTCGCCTCCGAGGAGCAGACCTACGAGGCGCTGGTCGCCGGCTGCTCCGGCCAGGGCGCGCTCGCCTCGCTCGCCCTCTGCGCAGCCCTGCTCAAGGCCTTTGCCAGGAGCCGCTCCGAGCAGCAGCCGACGCAGGCCGAGCGGTAGGAACGCCTTCGGTTCCGGCGGCGAAGGCCGCGCCGGCAGAGAGAGCGCCCGAAGCGCCCGGATCGGGCGGGCGGCTCACGGAAAGTTGACCCTGCGGAACCGACTGGCGGTTGATGTCGTTGTTCGCACGGCTAGCTTGGCGCTCGGGCTCAGCCGAAGCCCAGGGCACGAGTCCGGCTGGCGGGGCGCCACCGGGGGAGGTCGTGCTCTTCTCGTTGTGGGAGCCTGACCATGGCCCGTTTCGAACCCTCGCGCCGCGCCGTGATGGCGGGCGCCGGAGCGCTCACCGCCGCAGCTGCGCTCGACCTCTCCGGCGGCCCGGCCCCGGCCCAGGCGCAAGGAGTCCCCGTGAACCAGAATCCCGGATTCTACCGCTACAAGGTCGGCGACATCACCGTCACCGCCCTCAACGACGGCTTCGCCAGGCGCCCGCTCGAAGGCTTCGTCCGCAATGCCGAGCTCGCCGACGTCAGGAAGGCGATGGAGCAGGCCTATCTGCCGGGCGACGCGCTGCCGATCACCTTCACCACGCTGGCGCTGCAAATCGGCGACAAGCTCGTGCTGATCGACACCGGCAACGGCGATTCCGGCGCGCCGACCTCGGGCGTCTGGATGAAGAACTTCCAGGCCGCCGGGCTCGACCCGAAAAATGTCTCGACCGTGATCTTCAGCCATTTCCACGGCGACCACATCAACGGCTTCCGGCTCAAGGACGGCACCGCCGTCTTCCCGAACGCCGAGGTGCTGGTGCCGGCCGCCGAATGGGCGTTCTGGATGGACGACGCCAGGATGAACGCCGCCCCCGAGGCGATGAAGGGCGCCTTCGCCGGCGTACGCCGCGTCTTCGGCCCGGTCGCCAAGGATGTGAAGCAATACGAGGCGGGCAAGGAGATCGTGCCGGGCGTCACCGCGATCGCCGCGCCCGGCCACACGCCGGGCCACACCGTCTATGCCGTCGCCTCAGGCAACGGCAAGCTGATGGTGCTGTCCGACACGACCAACCACCCGGCGCTGTTCGTGCGCAATCCCGACTGGTCGGCGGTGTTCGACATGGACGGGCCGCAGGCCGCCGCCCCCCGCCGCAGGCTGCTCGACATGGCGGCGACGGAGAAGATGCAGGTCTGCTTCTATCACGCCCCCTTCCCCGCCACCGGCCATATCGCCAGGGCCGGCAACGGGTTCGAACTCGTGCCGGTACAGTGGAGCAGCGCGATCTGAGACCCTCGCGCAGCCCGCTGGGAAAGGCCGGGGCTGCCGCCTCGGCCTTTCTTTACGGCGGGCCGGCTCGCGATCCCGGGCGGCTCCGTGCTAGACCGGCTGAGCTACCGCCCACCGGATACCCGCGATGACCGAGCGCTTCGCCGCCATCTCCTTCGTCGCCAGCGAGACGCCCGAGGCCCAGGCCGCGCGGATCAAGCTGGTCGAACGCTATGGCGACGCCGACCCGGCGCAGGCCGAGGTGGTCGTCGCGCTCGGCGGCGACGGGCTGATGCTGCAGACGCTGCATCGCTTCATGGGCACCGCCAAGCCGATCTACGGCATGAACCGCGGCTCGGTCGGCTTCCTGATGAACGAGTTCCGCGAGCGCGGCCTGCGCCAGCGGCTCGAGGCGGCGCAGCGCAGCGTCGTCCATCCGCTGATCATGAAGGCGGTCGATCGCGACGGGAAGCGCGTCGAGGCGCGCGCGATCAACGAGGTCTCGCTGTTCCGCCGCTCCTACCAGGCGGCCAAGCTGCGCATCTCGGTCGACGGGCAGGTGCGCCTGTCCGAGCTCTTCGCCGACGGCGTCCTGGTCGCGACGCCGGCGGGCTCGACCGCCTACAACCTCTCGGCCAACGGCCCGATCCTGCCGCTCGACGCGCCGCTGCTGGCGCTCACCCCGCTCTCGCCCTTCCGGCCGCGGCGCTGGCGCGGGGCGCTCCTGCCGGACCATGCCAAGGTGACGATCGCGGTGCTGGAGGCGGAGAAGCGCCCGGTCAGCGCCGTCGCCGACCACACCCAGATCGACAATGTCATCTCGGTCTCGATCGCGATCGACCGCTCGCTCGACCTCGTCATGCTGCACGATCCCGGGCACAGCCTCGACGAGCGCATCCTGCGCGAGCAGTTCGGCTACTGAGCTGCCGTGCGGGGCTCCGCGGCGTTCCGGCGCGCGCCGAAGCGGCGAACACGGCGTCCCGCAGGCCGTGACGACGGTTGGCCGTCCCGGACGATCGTCGTGTTCCTGGGTTCCGGGCTCAGCCCTGTCGGCCTGCCCCGGAATGACGGCGGAGGTTCAGTGGAAGGCCGTCATCGAGGACGTCCCGGCGGCGCTCGCGAGCGAGCCGCAGCCGCCCATCTGCCGACGTCGGCAAGGACTGTCGCGAACCCGAATTTTAACGGGGACAAGCGCCCGAAAAGGACTTGAACAAAACAGGAACATCGTTGATAGTGCAGGCATGGCCCGCTAGGGTCCGGCTCCGGCCGTCCGGCCGGACGAGTGATGAAGTGCGCAGGAAGTGGAGCCTGTCATGGCGGGTAGCGTCAACAAGGTCATTCTGGTCGGCAATCTCGGGCGCGACCCCGAGGTGCGGCGCCTCGGCAGCGGCGAACCGGTGGTCAATCTGCGGATCGCCACCTCGGAGACCTGGCGCGACAAGCAGTCGGGCGAGCGCAAGGAGCGCACCGAGTGGCACTCCGTGGTGATCTTCAACGAGAACCTCGCCAAGGTCGCCGAGCAGTATCTGAAGAAGGGCTCGAAGGTCTACATCGAGGGCCAGCTGCAGACCCGCAAATGGCAGGATCAGCAGGGCGTCGAGAAGTACACGACCGAGATCGTGCTGCAGCGCTTCCGCGGCGAGCTCACCATCCTCGACAGCCGCGGCCAGGGCGGCGGCGACGAGTATGGCGGCGGCAGCAGCGGCGGCTATGGCGACGAGGGCTCGGGCGGCGGCTCCTTCGGCCGGTCGAGCCCGGTCGGCGGCGGCTCGCGCCAGCCGGCGATGGCGAGCGGCGGCGGCTCGCGCTCGTCGAGCCATCTCGACGACGACATTCCGTTCTAGAGCCCGTTCCGATCAGCTTGCACCGCAAGCTGATCGGCAAATCGGTCTCTAAGCTCAACGTGAGAGACGGATTCACCGATCAGATTGATCCGATCTGATCGGATCCGGCTCTAGGATTCGCGCCCGACCAGATCGGGCATCAATCCGGACAGGCCGGACCAGGCACGAGCTGCGCCGGAACGATAGCGCTTGTGCCGTTGCGAGGAGCAGCGGCGACAACGCAGTCCAGGGGGCGTGGCGCTCCAGGTCCCCGGATTGCTTCGCTGCGCTCGCAACGACGGCAGCGGCCTCGCGCCCAACCGGGCAGGCCTATGGCAGCTCGCCCTCGAAGCGCACGCCGAGCGAGCCGAGGGCGCGCCAATAGTCGGGATAGGTCTTCGCCACGCAGGCCGGATCGAGGATGGTGATGCCGCCGATCTTCAGCCCGGCCAGCGCGAAGCTCATGGCGATGCGGTGGTCGGCGAAGCTGTCGATCTCGGCCGGCAGCGTCCGGCCCGCCAGCGCCGGATCGGACGCCACCAGCAGGTCGTCGCCGTCCTCGACGCCGAGCCCCGGCCTGATCCGCGACAGGCCCTGCGCCAGCGCCGCGACGCGGTCGCATTCCTTGACCCGCAGATTGGCGATGCCGGTGAAGCGCACCGGCGTGCGGTTGAAGGCGGCGAGCACGGCGAGCGTCGGCACCGCGTCCTGCATCTGCGAGCCGTCGATCTGCGCCGGCAGGTTCGGGAAGGCGGCGATCAGCTCATGCGCCCTGGCGTCGGGCTGGGTGAAGGCGGAAGCCGGCACGCCGAGATCGATCGCGCCGCCGGTCAGGATCTCCGCCGCCCAGAGATAGGTCGCGGCCGAGGCGTCCGGCTCGATCAGGTAATCGGTCGCGCTGTAGCCGGTCGGGGCGATGCGCCAGCCGCCGTTTTCCGGTTCGGAGACTTCTGCGCCGAAGGCGCGCATCGTCGCCAGCGTCAGGTCGACATAGCCGCGCGCGCCGATCTCCTGTCCCGTCAGCACGACATCGACCGGGTTGCGCGCGCAGGCGCCGGCCATCAGCAGGGCCGAGACATACTGGCTGGAGAGCCCGCCATCGACCTCGACCAGCCCGCCGTCGAAACCGCCCTGCCCCTCGATCGTGACCGGCGGGCAGCCGCTCGGCGCCGTAATCGCGACGCCGAGCCGGGAAAGCGCGGCGATCAGCGGGGCGATCGGCCGCTTGCGCATGTGCTCGTCGCCGTCGACGACGACCGTGCCGTCGACCAGCGCCGCCGCCGCCGTCAGGAAGCGGGTCGCCGTGCCGGCATTGCCGAGGAAGAGCGGCCGGGCGGGCGCGCGCAGCCGCCCGTCGCTGGTGACGATGAAGCTGGTCGCATCGGGCTCGGCGATCTCGACGCCCATGTCGCGCAGCGCCTGCGCCATATAGCGGGTGTCGTCGCTCTTCAGCGCGCCGCTGAGCCGGCTGGTCCCCTTCGCCAGCGCGGCGACCAGCAGCGCCCGGTTGGTGATCGACTTCGAGCCGGGCGGCATCACCCGCCCGGTCAGCGCCGCCGCCGGCGGCAGGATCGTGAGTTTGCTGGGGGCGGATCGGGTCATGGCGGGCTCGCGGCAGGGTCGCGAGGGTCTTAGACCCTGCCGGCGGGAAGCGGAAGGAGGCTGCCGCACTCCGCGAACGCGAGCCGCCTCTCCGCCTGCGGGCGGGAGGACAAGGCGGCGGCACCCCCCGCCTCGCGCGGCTCACGCCTGCGGCCGGCGCTCCCCGAAGAACGCCTGCGCCATGCGGTCGAGCAGGATCGCGAGCGCGACGATCGCCAGCCCGCCGACGAATCCGAGCCCGGGATCGGCGCGCTGCAGGCCGAGCAGGACGACTTCCCCCAGGCCCTTGGCGCCGATCATCGAGGCGACCACGACCATGGCGAGCGCCATCATGACCGCCTGGTTGAGGCCCTGCAGGATGACCGGCCGCGCCAGCGGCAGCTCGACGAGCAGAAGCGTCTGGCGCGGGTGCAGGCCGAGCGCCCTGGCGGCCTGGACCACGCCTGGATCGATGCCGCGCAGGCCGAGCTCGGTCAGCCGTGCGAAGGGCGGCAGGGCGTAGATCAGCGTCGCCAGCAGGGCCGGCGCCCGCCCGAGGCCGAGCACCATCGCCACCGGGATGAGGTAGACGAAGCTCGGAATGGTCTGCATCAGGTCGTAGACCGGCGCGAGCGCCCGCCCCAGCCGCGGCAGACGCGCCGCCGCGATGCCGAGCGGCAGGCCGAGAACCACGACGAGCGCCACGGCGACGATGATCAGCGCCAGCGACTGCATCGCCTCGGTCCAGAGACCGAGGCCGGCGAGGAGCAGCGGCAGCACCGCCATGGCCAGGGCGAAGCCGGGTTCGCGCCGCGCCAGCCAGGCGCCGGCAGCGACGGCGGCGACGAAAGCGACGACGGGAATGCCGAGCAGAGCCGTCTCGACCCCGCGCACCGGCGCCGTCAGCAGGGCGCTCAAGCCGTCGAGATCGTCACCATGGCCGGTGACGACGGCATCGACCGCCCGGTTGACCAGCCTTTGCAGCGCCTTGCCGAGATCCGGCAGCCAGTCCGGCGTCACAGGCCCGACGCGACCTTGGCTACGACCTCGGCGGGCAGCCAGGCCTTCCAGACATCGGGCTGCGACTTCAGGAAGACGAGCGCCTGCTGCTCGGGCGACCGGCCCTTCTCACGGGCCTCGGCGAGCATGCGCGACGTCAGCTCGCTGGTGGTGGTGTAGGCCTTGAAGAAGCCGGCGAGCTGCGGCGCCTGCTTCGCGAGCCCGATATTGGCGCCGATGACGACGCGGCTCACCGGATAGGCGGTGGCGCGGCGCGGCGCGTCGCTCGCCTTGAGCTCCTCCCAGACGGCCTTGTCGAAGGGCGGCTCGTCGAGCTTGACCAGATCATAGGCGCCGAGCAGCCAGCTCGGCCCCCAATAGTAGAACAGCACCGGGCGCTTGCGCTTCAGGGCGGATTCGATGGCGGCGACGGTCGCCTCGCCGGAGCCGCCGCGGACATTGGTGAAGTCACCGGCGAGCCCGTAGGCGACCAGCTTCTTGCTGTTGATGCCCTCGCAGACCCAGCCGGCGACGCAATTGTAGAAGCGCCCCTTGCCCGGCTCCTCGGGATCGGCGAACAGGTCCTTGTAGCGCTTGAGGTCCTGCACCGATTTCAGCTCCGGCGCCTTCGCGTCTGGCCCGGAGACCAGATAGCGCGGCACGAACCAGCCCTCGTTCGCATCGGGGAATGTCGTGCCGAGCGGCTCGACCCGGCCGGCTGCCGATTCCTTGACCCAGGCCTCGACCGGGTTCGCCAGCCAGATTTCCATGACGATGTCGACATCGCCGCGGCCGAGGCCGTTGACCAGCGGCGCGATCACGCCCGGCACGCGCTCGACCTTGCAGCCGAAGCCCTTCTCGGCGATCGCGCTGGCGACGGCGGTGTGGAAGGCGGCGGAATCATAGTCGAGCCCCGCCATCTTCAGCGGCCGGTCGAGCTCGCAGGCGAGCACCGGAGCGGCAAGGCCAAGGCCGAGCAGCAGCGCTGCCCCTCGCAGAACGGCTTTCATCATCATGATCCCCCGCTGGCTGTGCCGATCGTGCACCTGACGATCCGGCGTGTCCACGAAGCGCGGCAGCGGGCGAAATGTTCCGCCCGACCGGGACGAACCTAGCGCCGCCGTCGCGTCTCGGGCACTGCGCAAACGGCGGATGGCATGGACCGCGGGTCTGTCCGGACCTGTCAGCAGTGCGGAGAGCCCGGCGCCCTTACCTCAGCCCTTATCCAGAGGAGGCGCGAAGCGGCGTTCCGAAGGATGAGGGCTTTGGCTCCGAATGGCGATCGGTCAGCGTCCCGAGCGCCCGCAGGGCCTTCAGCGTCTCGCGCAGGCCGCGATGCAGCGGCTTGTCCCTGCGCAGCACGAGGCCGAGCGTGCGGTGCACGCGCGGCGACAGGGAACGCACGACCAGCCCGTCGCTTTCGCCGCGCACCGCCATGCCGGGCAGGACGGCGCAGCCGAGACCGGCGCCGACCAGCCGCTTGATCGCCTCGACGCTGCCGAGGGACATCACCGGCTTGAGCGTCACGCCGGCGCGGGCGAACCATTCGTCGGCGATGCGCCTCGTGATGCCGCCCGGCTCGAACAGCAGCACCGGCAGGCGCGCCAGCGCCTCCGGCGTCAACCGCGCCGGAAGCTCCATGCCCGGCGGCGCGATCACGGCGAACTCGTCCTCGAGCAGCGGCGTGACCTCGAGGCTGCGGCCCGCGGCCGGCAGCGAGACCAGGCCGATATCGATCAGATTGTCCTCGATCGCCTTGACGATGTCGGAGGTGTTGCCGGTGCTGACCGTGATCTCCAGCGTCGGATGGCGCTGGCGCAGTTCGCGCAGCACCGGCGGCAGCAGGAAGATGCAGGCGGTGGCGCCGGTGCCGATCCGCACCCGGCCCATCGCCCCGGTCGCATGGCGCGCCATCGCCTCACGCGCCGCCGCCACCGCCGCCTCGATCCGCCCGGCATGGTCGAGCAGTTCCGCCCCCGCCGCCGTCGGCTGCGCCCGGCGGCCGACCCGCTCGATCAGCACCGTGCCGAGCCGGCGTTCGAGCTCGCGGATCTGCAGGCTGACCGCCGGCTGGCTGAGGCCGAGCCTCTCGGCCGCGGCGGAGAAGCTGCCGAGCGCGACGACCTGGCGAAAGCTGTGGAGCTGGTCGAGACGAAGGTCGCGCATGCCAAAGAATTTCTCATGCTTCGCATAATTGCGAGAAGCTTCATTTATGGCGCGGCAAAGCGCAAGCTGGCTGCACATGCCCTCAGGCCTCGGGCCGGCCGGAAGGGCAGTGTCTTGTGGCGATGAGCCGGATGGAAAGGCGGGCCAGCCGGGCCGGAGCGATTGCGATGACGACTTCCGAGTCCGCCGCCAGGGCGGCGTCCCCTCTCCTCATCCGCGACGCCGGCGAGGCGGACATGGCGGCGATCCAGGCGATCTACGCTCATCACGTCCTCACCGGCCTCGCCAGCTTCGAGGAGACGCCGCCGGGCGTCGAGGAGATGCTGGCGCGCCGGCAGGCGGTGCTCGGGCTCGGCCTGCCTTATCTCGCCGCCGAGGCTGGCGGCCGCGTCGTCGGCTACAGCTATGCCTCGTCCTACCGCCCTCGCCCGGCCTATCGCCACACGGTCGAGGATTCGGTTTATGTCGCGCCGGGAGAGGCCGGGCGCGGCATCGGCGGCGCATTGCTCGCCGCGCTGATCGCCCGCTGCGAGGCTGGCCCCTGGCGCCAGATGCTGGCGGTGATCGGCGACAGCGGCAATGCGGGCTCGATCGGCCTGCACCGCCGCTTCGGCTTCGAGCCCGTCGGCACCTTGCGGTCGGTCGGCTTCAAGCATGGCCGCTGGGTCGACACCGTGCTGATGCAGCGCAGCCTCGGGCCCGGAGACCGGACGTTGCCACAGCCATGGACGGCCGGATCGACGAGGTGATCTCCCGCCGCACCGTCTTCTGCCTCGGGCTGGCCCAGCTGATCTCCTGGGGCATCTCCTATTACCTGGTCGGCGCCTTCGGCGAGCGGATCGGCCGCGAGCTCGGCTGGTCGCAGGCGATCATCCATGGCGGGCTCTCGGCCGGCCTGCTGGTGATGGGGCTGACCTCGGGCGCGGTCGGCCGGCTGATCGACCGTCATGGCGGCCGACTGGTGATGTGCGCCGGCTCGCTGCTCACCGCCGCCGGCTGCATCGGCCTCGCCGGCGCGCAGACGATCGTGGCCTATTACGCCGCGTGGCTCTGCCTCGGCCTCGCCATGCGGCTCACCCTCTACGACGCCGCCTTCGCCGCGCTCGCCCGCATCGGCGGCAGCGCGGCGCGCCGGCCGATCGCCCAGATCACCCTGCTCGGCGGCCTCGCCTCGACGGTGTTCTGGCCGCTCGGCCATGCGCTCGCCGAGCAGTTCGGCTGGCGTGGCGCGCTTCTCGCCTATGCCGGCTTCGCGCTTCTGACCCTGCCGCTGCACCTGACGCTGCCGGCCGTCGAGGCCCGGCCCGCGCCCGGCGCCGCGGCGGCGAAACCCGTCGCCGCGCTGAACCCGGCCGACACCCGCTTCGCCGGCCTGCTCTACGCGCTGATCGTCACCTTCGCCGGCATCCTCAATGCGGGCATGTCGGCGCATATGATCGGCATCCTGGCCGGGCTCGGCCTGCCGGCCGCGGTCGCGGTCTGGATCGGCGCGACGCGCGGCATCGGCCAGTCGCTGGCGCGGCTCGGCGAGGTGCTGTTCGGGGCGCGCACCAGCCCGTTCGACCTCAATCTCGCCGCCTGCCTGGTGCTGCCGCTCTGCTTCGCGGTCGGGCTCGCCGGCGGCGCGAGCGCCGTCGCGGCGCTGGCCTTCGCCTTCTTCTACGGCGCCGGCAACGGCGTGCTGACGATCACGCGCGGCACGCTGCCGCTGATGCTGTTCGATCCCGCGACCTATGGCGCCTATGTCGGACGGCTGCTGGCGCCCGGCTTCTTCCTCTCGGCCGGGGCGCCGCTCGCCTATGCGCTGCTGATCGAGCGCCATGGCGCCGGCGCGGCGCTGGTCCTGTCCGGGACGCTGGCAAGCCTCATGCTGATCGCCACCATCGTGCTGAAGCGACGCTTCGGCTGAGGCGTACCGGACCTCGTGTTCATGGTTTCCGGGCGCAGGCCTTCGGCCCGCCCCGTGAATGACGGCTGCGCTTCCGCCGCCTGCCACGCTCCTGACAATCATTGTCAGCACAGGAGACAGGAACAATGCGGCAACATCCGGGGCTGCGTGCTACTCATGCCGGCCTGTCGCCCGGCCACACTGGCACGGCACGGCATTTGCCCTATCTCTACGGCTCATCCGAACCGGACATCGCAATGGCCCGCAAGACACTGGCCCAGAATATCTCGGCCCAGAAGACCTCGGCCCGGAAGGCCACGCTCGCCGAGCAGGCCGCGACGCTGGAAGACATGTTCGACCGCAAGGCCGCACAGGACTCGGCGGCCGACCGGAACGCCCGCGTCATCTCCGTGCGCGGCGCGCGCGAGCACAATCTCAAGAATGTCGACCTCGCGATCCCGCGCGACAAGCTCGTCGTGTTCACCGGGCTCTCCGGCTCGGGCAAGTCCTCGCTCGCCTTCGACACGATCTATGCCGAGGGCCAGCGCCGCTATGTCGAGTCGCTCTCGGCCTATGCCCGCCAGTTCCTCGAGATGATGCAGAAGCCCGATGTCGACCAGATCGACGGGCTCTCGCCGGCCATCTCGATCGAGCAGAAGACGACCTCGAAGAACCCGCGCTCGACGGTCGGCACCGTCACCGAGATCCACGACTATATGCGCCTGCTCTGGGCCCGCGCCGGCATTCCCTATTCGCCGGCGACCGGCCTGCCGATCGAGAGCCAGACCGTGCAGCAGATGGTCGACCGGCTGGTCGAGCTGCCGGAGAAGACGCGCGGCTACCTGCTCGCCCCGGTGGTGCGCGGCCGCAAGGGCGAGTTCCGCAAGGAGATGGCCGACTGGCTGAAGCGCGGCTTCCAGCGTGTCAAGGTCAATGGCGAGTTCTACGAGATCGCCGACGCGCCCAGCCTCGACAAGAAGTTCAAGCACGACATCGACGTGGTGGTCGACCGCATCGTGATCCGGCCCGATCTCGGCGCCCGGCTCGCCGATTCGCTGGAGCAGGCGCTCGACCTCGCCGACGGCATCGCGGTTTTCGAGTATGCGGACGAGAAGGAGGAGAGCGGCGAGGCGAAGCGCGTCACCTTCTCCTCCAAGTTCGCCTGCCCGGTCTCCGGCTTCACCATTCCCGAGATCGAGCCCCGCCTGTTCTCGTTCAACAACCCGTTCGGCGCCTGCCCGGCCTGCGACGGGCTCGGCCACGAGATGCGGATCGACCCGGAGATGATCGTCCCGGATCATTCGCTCAGCCTGAAGAAGGGCGCGATCGCGCCCTGGGCCAAGTCGACCTCGCCCTATTACGGGCAGACGCTCGAGGCGCTGGCGAAGCATTTCGGCTTCTCGACCACGAAACCCTGGAGCGAGCTGCCGCAGAGCGCGCGCGACGCCATCCTGTTCGGCACCGGCAGCGAGGCGGTGCGCTTCGCCTACAATGACGGCCTGCGCGCCTATGAGGTGCGGAAGCCCTTCGAGGGCGTGATCACCAATATGGAGCGGCGCTGGAAGGAGACCGAGAGCGACTGGGCCCGCGAGGAGATCGGCCGCTTCATGTCGGAGACGCCCTGCGCCGCCTGCAACGGCTTCCGGCTCAAGCCCGAGGCGCTGGCGGTCAAGCTCGACGGCCGCCATATCGGCGAGATCTCGCAGCTCTCGGTCAGGGACGCGCTCGCCTGGGTCACCGCCCTGCCCGGCAAGCTCTCGGCCAAGCAGAACGAGATCGCCCCGCGCATCCTCAAGGAGATCCGCGACCGGCTGACCTTCCTGCTCGATGTCGGCCTCGAATACCTCACCTTGGCCCGCGCCTCCGGCACGCTGTCGGGCGGCGAGAGCCAGCGCATCCGCCTCGCCTCGCAGATCGGCTCCGGCCTCACCGGCGTGCTCTATGTGCTCGACGAGCCCTCGATCGGCCTGCACCAGCGCGACAATGAGCGCCTGCTCGGCACGCTGCGCCGCCTGCGCGACCTCGGCAACACCGTGATCGTGGTCGAGCATGACGAGGACGCGATCCTTACCGCCGACTATGTCGTCGATGTCGGCCCCGGCGCCGGGATTCATGGTGGTGAAATCGTCGCGAAGGGGACTCCGGCGGACATCCTGGCCGACCCGAACTCGCTCACCGGCAAATACCTCACCGGCGAGATGAGCGTGCCGGTGCCGGACCGGCGCCGCAAGCCGCAGAAGGGCCGCAGCCTGAAGATCGTCGGCGCCCGCGGCAACAACCTCAAGGACGTCACGGTCGACATCCCGCTCGGCCTGTTCACCTGCATCACCGGCGTGTCGGGCGGCGGCAAGTCGACGCTGATCATCGACACGCTCTACAAGGCGGTGGCGCGCAAGCTCAACGGCGCGGTCGAGCACCCTGCCCCGCATGAGCGCATCGAGGGCATGGAGCATCTCGACAAGGTCATCGACATCGACCAGTCGCCGATCGGCCGCACCCCCCGCTCGAACCCGGCGACCTATACCGGCGCCTTCACGCCGATCCGCGAATGGTTCGCCGGCCTGCCCGAGGCCAAGGCGCGCGGCTACCAGGCCGGCCGCTTCTCGTTCAATGTCAAGGGCGGCCGCTGCGAGGCCTGCCAGGGCGACGGCGTCATCAAGATCGAGATGCACTTCCTGCCCGACGTCTACGTCACCTGCGACGTCTGCAAGGGCAAGCGCTATGACCGCGAGACCCTCGAGGTGAAATACCGCGAGCGCTCGATCGCCGACGTGCTCGACATGACGGTCGAGGAGGCCAAGGACCTGTTCAAGGCCGTGCCCTCGATCCGCGAGAAGATGGTGACGCTCGCCCGCGTCGGGCTCGACTATGTCAAGGTCGGCCAGCAGGCGACGACGCTCTCGGGCGGCGAGGCGCAGCGCGTCAAGCTCTCCAAGGAGCTCTCCAAGCGCGCCACCGGCCGCACCCTCTACATCCTCGACGAGCCGACCACCGGCCTGCACTTCCACGACGTCGCCAAGCTGCTGGAGGTGCTGCACGAGCTGGTCGAGCAGGGCAATTCCGTGGTGGTGATCGAGCACAATCTCGAAGTGATCAAGACCGCCGACTGGATCATCGACATGGGCCCCGAAGGCGGCGACGGCGGCGGCGAGGTCGTGGCGCAAGGCACGCCGGAGGATGTCGTGCGGATCGGCAAGGGCCACACCGCGCGCTTCCTCAGGGAGGTGCTGGAGCGGAGGCCGCTGAAGGGGAAAGGGGCGCGGCAGGCGGCGGAGTAGCGCTAGCTTGATTCACCTGGGGATTCCACGATTGGCGGCCCATCGTTCTCTATCGGCGCAGTCGGGCGGCGCACAGCCGGCAGCAAAGAGCGCCAGATTTGCGGCGGCACCGGCAGACGATACACCCGGCAGGCCATTGCAACGATCGGCCAATGGCCAAGTCGAACTGCTGATAACGTGTCAAAATGCGGGTTGCTAGCAACCTCATCGAGGACGAAGTCGAGCGTCTCGCACGTGCCTTCGTTCACTGGAATACCAGTGAGCGCCGCTCCGTGACGATCATGGTCGAGGTAAAGATTGTCTTCGCTGTCTTCATCGGGAAGCCATGTCTGGAAGGTGCAGTGCGCAAGTTCCTTTTCCCGAAATGCAGCGATCTCATCCACCAAGTCCTGATCACCACGCGCGGCCGCCCAGAGTGCCAGCATTGGGTAGAGGATACTCCCTTGAGTAGCGTCCTTCCGGTACACATCGGTGGAATCCGCGGGGTGATTAACAAGATCCCAGTAGGAACTGCTAGTTGTAGGATAGCGGCCATGAACCTTGTGGGCAAAGATTGAGCGCTTCGTCAGTTCCCGCGCCCATTCATCGACAGCGTCATGGTAGCTAGGTCGACAGGCGAGAAGTGTGAAAGCAAGTCCGATATCAATCGCCTGCCAGTCGCCAATTGGCGACAGAAGTGCCCGATTGTTACTGATTATGGCAATGAGCTTGCCGCACAGTCGGTCAACCTCGTTCAATATCGCTAGGTTGATCTCCCTAAGCGGCTTAGACTGAGTAATAATCAGATCATTGGTTACCACGATCGGCCCACTGTCGGGGCACAACTGCCACACTTGCCAGAGGCCTCTTTGCGCCAGTCGGCCAACTAACTCAAACAGCTTGAGATTAACATCGAGCGCGGCATGCGAGCCGACTGCCGAAGATAGCGCGTGCCGGACGTCAGCATGAGGCAGAACTTTCTTTTCGAAAATTTCGCCCCAGATCGCAAAATGCAACTCGAACAAGGCATTGAGAACCGTGCCGGCAGCCTCCGCAATCCGTGCTGAACCATCGATGTCGCCCCGGAGTAGATGCCAAACTTCAAGCAGAGCACTCTCGCTTGCGCGATAGGGCGCCTCAACATTGTCGGCCTCGCGAGCCCAGACAAACATGATCCAAACACAGATGTTTATGAGACGCGCCTGAGACAATCGGGTCGCTAAGGTCGTCCCGGGGTTTTTAACTAGGGCACGCAGCAGCCTGGCGAAATGATTGAGCGCGATATCGGGCTCTTCAACCATCGCCACCGCCTTTCGCAAATGGCTGCGCAAGGATGTCGGCAACAGTTCCTCGCGGAGAATGCCGTCAAGGATTACTTGAGCGAGGCGATCGCCGTTCCACTCCTCGAAGATGACTCGCTCAGTCGTATTGCGTTCTGTGTATCCAGCGACCTCGGCACGCACCTGCTCGTCGATTGCTCCGCCAAAGCACAAGCAAATCGCAATCGGTAGCTTGGCATATTCAGGCGGAATACGAGTTCGGACATAGACGTCTAGAATCTCGTCGAGCGAAGGACGCAAACTCTGCGGCGATGCTGTATTCCAATCACCACGATCAAGGTTACCTGACTTGACCGAAAACAGGTGGACCCGCCTTATGCCATCGGGACCAAGGCCAACGGCGGCAATATCGACACCATGTTGGCGGGTCCCGCGCGCAGGCCGTGAATAGACGGTGAAACCAAGCTCCGTAAGCAGGTCAGGCAGGACCGCGTCGAGTTCACCGCGCTCACGTAACGAAGCCAAGTACTCGCGGATAACGAGTTTCATGGCCCAGCCCGCATTGCACGAAATACTCTCAGTCGGTAGTCCAGTTCAAATGGCTCGAGAATGTCAAGCCGAGGAGCCTCAATGCTGTGGCTCATTTTATGCAGCTTCATCTCATGGCGCTGCTTATCGCCATTTAGATCGAAATAGCTGATCGAGCGGTTACCATAGAGTAGCACCGATCGGCTTACGATCGACATCAGGACCGACCTCTTCTCGACCTCCTTATGCAGCTGCCGCATTGATTCGTGCTGCCGGTTCGCCTCTATCAGCCTCTCACGCTCTGAGGGGCGAAGTTCTTTGATTCGTCCAACCTTACTCAGACCGTCGATATAGGCTTCCAGCCGAGCAAGCAGACCTACAGCTACCGATAGCCCAGGGTCATCTTCTTCCTTGGACTTAACCCTGAGCCACTCCGCGAATTCACCAGAGTAATTGATCAAAAGCGGGTCAAAAAGTATATCTGTCATCACTTGCCGCGCCTCTGGCCCGACGACCCGGATCAGTGCCAGCACTATCGAGGCTGCGGTGATCGGATGGATGAAGAGATAGCCAATCGCACGGTGCGCAAGCAGCAAGGCGTTCTCATCGGAAAGCGCGAGGCTGCCGGCGTCGAAGTCGAGTACCAAAGGCGATCCGTGATGTTTTCCGACCAGCTTGAGTACTGCTAAACCGAGATTGGTATCGAATGCCAACAGCCAGTTGACGACAACATGCGCAAGCCGATCACAACTGAGTTCGAGTAGCGCGTGGCTAGTACCATCAAGCATATCAAGAGAAATGAGCGCTTCGTGCGTCGAGATTATTGGCGTGATCAGCGCAAGCCCTTCGTCAACCCTGCCGGCACGGATCAACGAACTGGCGGCATGGTCGATATTATTCATTGTCCCAGTGTCTTGGACTTGAACCTTTCGCACGATCGCGGAGAGCCCAGCGACGATTGATGGAGGCAGGTCTTTGCCATGGAACATCAACTCCAATGATACTTGGTGGATCGCTAGGTCCTCGGCATCGCACTCGCTCGCTGCGATCATTGCCGACGCTGAGGGCTCCCATTCGGGCGCTTTGCGAGCAATTTCGCTGATCGCAGTCAGGATATGGCCCAACAGGTTGTCGTCAGCGCAGCTTGCACGAGCAGCCTCAAGCGCATTGGCGGCACGGCTGCGTGCTTCGTCAGTTATGAGCGGCAATGTCCCCACCGCCTTGGCAGCAGCGGATCTGGCAGGAGGCGAACTGTTGGTAAGAAGGGCGATAGCGCGGTCGAGCGCTGCCTCCGGCTCATTCCTGGCGAGCGCCTGAAGGCCAAGCAACACGTAGGCAGCATCATTGGGGTCGTCTTGGTTGACTGCCGCGAGCGTTGCGTGCGCGCGGCTGCCAATCTCTGCCCAGCGACGGTAGGCGCTGTTGGGCCAACTAGCAGCGCCGTCGTCACCGCCCCGCGCCACCAACGCCTTGACCGCAGCGAGCATTGCCGGCGCGGGAGCCTTAAGTTCTGGAATCAATTTCATAAATATACTTTGTACAGAGAAAAAATCGCTCTCACTGATTGAAGATTGACCAATCGATCGCGCCACTTCAAGCACATCAATCGTGCCACTGTTGTGAAGTTCTACCAGATGGCTTCGAAATTCCTTGCCGATTTCATCGCTATGATGTCGGCGCGCACGCTCAACAAGCAGTTGCAGAAGCGTTCCCGCTTGGCAACATGCAACAATATCGGCCCTATGGGTCAAAATTCCTCCGTAAGAACCGCCTGCTGGTTGGCCGCATCGATTTTGAGGATGAATCAATCGCCTGACCGCAGAATGTCGTCTTCCTCGCTCGCGCCGACAAGAGCCAATCAGGCGCTGCGACTACTCTCGCCAGAGCTGCAGTAAACCGACACGCTTCGAATAAAATTGTCTTCCAACCAAGCGGAGGCGACTGCGAGCTCATCGCAAATTTATCCCCGCTCCCGAAACCTCCCGTACAATCCCCTCGCCCATCACCCATACGGGGCGGCCGTCCGGAGGGACGCGGGGCGGCGTCTGCGGGCGGGCCTTCGGGCACCGCCCTTTCAGGATGGAGCGCGGGAAACCCTCTCCCGCATCGAAGTCGGGTCTACCCGACTTCGACACTTTGAGTGCTGATCTCGGGCAGGCCCGAGATCAGTGAGAGGGGCAGGGGTGAGGGCCCGCCGCTGATCGTCAAGGCGCAGCCGCGCCGCTGCTACCTAAATCGGCAAGGGCAGGCCCTCATCCGGCGCTCCGCGCCACCTTCTCCCATCCGGGAGAAGGCTCGGTCGCGGGTCCCTCGCCTCGCCCGTCAAACCTCCGCCGATGGGTCGTGCTCGCTCAGGCGTGCGCCTCGCGCCAGTGCGGATAGGTGACATAGGCCGTCACGGCGCCCTCCTCATGCGAGCGGATCGTCACCGTCTCGCCCTTGGGCATGTAGACGATCTCGCCGGGGCCGGCGGTCAGCGTTCCCTCCGCCGTCTCGACCGAGAGCCGGCCTTCGAGCACGATCATGACGTCGTCGACCGCCATCGTCTCGGCGAGGCTCTGATCCGGGCCGTAGCGGCCATAGCCGATGGTGACCGGCCCGCCATGGCGCTCGTCGACGAGATTGCCGGCGAAGACCTCGCCGACCTGTCCGGGCGAGCGTTCCAGCGTCGCGTCGCCGAGCGAAAACTTGCAGACCTTCATCACCGTCTCCATGCCGTGCCTGGTCCAGAGACTACGGCGCGGCGGGGATGTTCCCGGGGGGTGTCGTGAGGCGGCGCTTCGCGCCCCTCCACTGCTATCGGCCCGGCACTGCCCCTCTCAGGACAGAGCGCGGGAAACCCCTCTCCCGCATCGAAAGCGGGTCTACCCGACTTCGACACTTTGAGTGCTGATCTCGGGCAAGCCCGAGATCAGTGAGAGGGGCAGGGGTGAGGGCCTGCCGCCGATCGTCAAGGCGCAGCCGAGCCGCTGCACCTTCTGCGGCAACGGCAGGCCCTCATCCGGCGCTGCGCGCCACCTTCTCCCATCCGGGAGAAGGTTGGTTGCGGTTCAAGTGCCTTGCGGGGATAGGCCGCAACTTCATCCCCGCTCCCGAAACCTCCCGTACACTCCCCTCGCCCATCACCCATACGGGGCGGCCGTCCGGAGGTATGCCAGAGGCTGGGTGAGGGTCGGCGCCTGCGGGCGGGGGTTACGCCCCGCTCCCGGGAGGCTTCGGGAACCGACCTGGGGACACTAGGATCCCTGCGCGAGGAGCTCGCTAGATGAAGCGGCTGCACAGAGCCCGCTCCGATCGGCTCGCCGATCGGAGCAAGCGGTCTCTCACTGGAGGTGAGAGACGGGTTCGATCGGATTGATCCAATCCGGCCGAACCCGGCTCGGACCAGCGCGACGGCCGAAGGGAGCGACGACCCGAAGAGGGGAACTGGCTTCCAACGGCATCGCGACACGGCCAGCAGCCGGCTTCGCAGAAGCGCGGCCCGGAGTTTTGAAATCGCCGAAGGCGGAGCGCCACGGGGCGTGCGGAGGGTGGCTCAATCCTTCCGCGCCGCTTCCCGGCTCAATGGAAGCGGATACCAACGCGCCTCGCGGCGCTCCGCCAGCCCCCTATTCTCGAAGCGCCCGCAGGCAGGCCTGCGGGCGGGCGAGGCCGTGCGCCCTTCCGCTGGCCGGCGGAGCGCCGCCGGTTCCGTTCCGGCGGGCGAGCCCGTAGAGTCGCCCGGCAGTCCAAGGGAGGTGTCGGTGAGTCGGTGGCGTGTCGCCTGTGTCGGTCTTGGCCTCGTGCTCGCGGCGGGCGCGGCGCGGGCCCAGGTGCCGGGGCCGCTGATCGAGCAATGCGCCTATTGCCATGGCGCCGACGGCATCGCCCGCGACGCCGAGGTGCCGCACCTCGCCGGGCAGAACGAGCGCTATCTGTTCAACCAGATGCTGGCGTTCAAATCCGGCAAGCGGCCGCACAAGGAGATGCGCTATCTCTCGCGCCTGATGACGACGGAGGAGATCGGCGCGCTCGCCGCCTATTACGCCAGCCTGCCGCCGCGCTGAGCTCGCGCCGCGCCGCCCCCCGCCGCGCCCTTGCGTCGCACGGCTTTGTGAGGGTCTTGTTTACGCCTTGTTAAGCCCGGCACTTTCATCCCTGCGACGCAAACAGGAGATGACCCGATGATCAGACTGGCGCTTCCCGCGGCATTCAGCCTTCTTTTCGCCTCGGCTCCGGCTTTCGCCGCCCCGGCGCAGCCGCTCGGCCAGTTCAAGCAGTGGAACGCCGCCTCCTATTCCGGCGAGAACGGCAAGCGTTGCTATATCGTCTCCTCGCCGACCACCGAGAAACCTGAGAGCCTGCGTCACGGCGAGGTGTTCTTCTTCGTGCAGACCGCGCCGAACGCGCCGGCCCGCACCGAATCGAGCTTCCAGACCGGCTATGATTTCGCCAAGGATTCGACCGTCACCGTGACGATCGGCGAGGACAGCTTCCGGATGCTGACCTCCGGCAACAATGCCTGGCTGCAGAGGCTGGAGCGCGAGGGCGAGCTGCTCGCGGCGATGAAGGCCGGCGACGAGATGGTGCTGGCGGCGCGCTCGGCCCGCGGCAACGAGACCAGCTACACCTTCTCGCTCGAGGGCGTGACCGCGGCCTCGAAGCTGCTGGAGCGCTGCGGCTGAGGGCCGCTCGCCGTCCGCGCCAGCGCAAGCCGCCGCCGCGGGCGAACGCATGACATGATGCCGCAGGAGGGGCGCCGGCACCGCCCCTTCAGGGCCTGGCTGGCGCAGCGTCGAGGCCGTCGGCGGGCGAAATTCCGATGCTGCAGCGCAAAGCGCATGGCGAAGAGGGGCAATTCTGCATCAAATCGCAGCAGAACCCGGATCCGGGTTCGAACCGCGCAGGACCAGCCCAAATATTAGGCTGATTTTTCATCGTTCCGACAAAATCGTTAAGCGCCCTGCGCGGGTCAGGAGCCATTTCACAAACGATCCCTTAATTCGACATGCATCCGGAGCATAACGGAACTGACGCCACGCCCCTGTGATAGGCGGCCTGGCCATTCTATATGCAGTGCACAACGAATTCATCGCTGTGGGGGAAACCCCAAGAAACCAAGAGGTTACCACCATGTTCCTGACCATGATCGCCGCCAAGATCCGCGCCTATCTTCGCTATCGCGAGACCGTCCGCGAGCTGTCGCGCCTGACCGATCGCGAGCTCGACGATCTCGGCCTGTCGCGCTCGGACATCCAGTACGTCGCGCGCACCCACGCCACGGCCTGATTTCCGGCCGCCGGCGTTTTCGAGATCAGTTTCGCGACCGTAGTTTCTCCCGGACCCCGCGTTCCTCCCCTCAGGGTCTGGTCGAAGAGCGAATGCCCGCTTTCGAGCGGGCATTTTGCGTTTCGGAGGCCGGATTCGCACCGGCGCCCTTGACCTCGCGCCCCGCCGCGGACACATCGCGGCCATGAGCATCGCACCCATCCATGTCGTCGGCGGCGGCCTCGCCGGTTCGGAAGCCGCCTGGCAGATCGCCGAGGCGGGCGTTCCCGTCATCCTGCACGAGATGCGCCCGGCGCGCGGCACCGAGGCCCACAAGACCGAGGGCCTCGCCGAGCTGGTCTGCTCCAACTCCTTCCGCTCGGATGATTCGTCCTCCAACGCCGTCGGCCAGCTGCATTGGGAGATGCGCCGGCTCGGCTCGCTGATCATGGCCAAGGGCGACGCGCACCAGGTGCCGGCGGGCGGGGCGCTCGCGGTCGACCGCGACGGCTTCTCGGCCGCCGTCACGGCCGCGCTCGCGGCCCATCCCAACGTCACCATCGCGCGCGGCGAGGTCGCCGGCCTGCCGCCGGCCGACTGGGACAAGGTCATCGTCGCGACCGGCCCCCTCACCTCGCCGGCGCTGGCGGAGGGCCTGCGCGCCCTGACCGGGGCAAGCGAGCTCGCCTTCTTCGACGCCATCGCCCCGATCGTCCATTTCGAATCGATCGACATGGAGGTCGCCTGGTTCCAGTCGCGCTACGACAAGGCCGGCCCGGGCGGCACCGGCGCCGACTACATCAACTGCCCGCTGAGCCGGGACCAATACGAAGCCTTCGTCGACGCGCTCCTGGGCGCGGAGAAGACCGAATTCAAGGAATGGGAGGGCACGCCCTATTTCGACGGCTGCCTGCCGATCGAGGTGATGGCCGAGCGCGGCCGCGAAACCTTGCGCTGGGGGCCGATGAAGCCGGTCGGGCTGACCAACAGGCACAATCCGACGGTGAAGCCTCATGCCGTCGTCCAGCTGCGCCAGGACAATGCGCTCGGCACGCTGTTCAACATGACCGGCTTCCAGACCAAGCTGAAATACGCTGCGCAGGCCGCGATCTTCCGGATGATCCCCGGCCTGGAGAACGCCGAGTTCGCCCGGCTCGGCGGCATCCACCGCAACACCTATCTCAACTCGCCGGAGCTGCTCGATGCGCAATTGCGCCTGAAGGCCGATCCGCGCCTGCGCTTCGCCGGGCAGATCACCGGCTGCGAGGGCTATGTCGAGAGCGCCGCCATCGGCCTGCTGACAGGGCGCCTCGCCGCCGCCGAGCGCCTCGGCCGGCCGCTCGGGCTGCCGCCGGCGACGACGGCGCTCGGCGCGCTGGTCAACCACATCACCGGCGGGCACATCGTCACGATCGACGAGGGGCCGCGCTCCTTCCAGCCGATGAACATCAATTTCGGCCTGTTCCCGCCCATCGAGGGCGTCGCGACGCATGGCCCCGACGGCAAGCGCCTGAAGGGCCCGGCCAAGAGCCTCGCCCGCAAGCAGGCGCTGACGGCGCGGGCGAAGGTCGAGCTCGACGGCTGGATCGGCGAGGCCAGCGCGCAGGCGGCGGAGTGAAACGCCCCTGGGCTTCTACGATCGCCCCGCCCTCGCCGCCCGCCATAAGATCCATTGCCGCCGCAGCGGCGACAGGCTGACGATGGTGCGATAGGGGTCGTAGCCGCGCCGCTCCATCCGGCGCAGATAAGGCTCGACCAGCGCCACCGGCAGGAAGGCCGGCCTGACCGAGGCCGGCACGGTGGCGGCGAGATCGCCGAGCTTGCGCAGATGGATGCGCGCCAGCGCCCGCATCTCCTTGAGCGAATAGTTGAGCCCCGGCCCGCCGCGCCCGCGCACGATATCCTCGCGGGTGACGCCGTTGCGCGCCAGCAGGTCGGCCGGCAGATAGACCTGCCCCCGCGCTGCGTGCCAGGGAAAGGCGCGCATCAGCCCGACCAGCGCATAGGCGACGCCGGCATGGCCGGCCGCCGTCGCGCCGCCGGGGTCGCGGCCCTGGGCGAGCACCAGGCAGGCGAGGCGGATCAGCGCGCTCGAGGTCTCGCCGGCATAGCCTTCGAGCTCCGGAAGCGACGGCATCGGGTCGTCATAGAGATCGAAGACGCGCGCCTCGATCAGGCCCGAGAGCGGTGCGATCGGCAGGCGGAAGCGCCTGATGGTGTCGAGCAGCGCCTGCGCGACGGGATGGCCCGGCACGGGCGCGTCCGGCCAGCTTTCGAGCACGTCCCGCCACCATTGCAGGCGGACCTCGCCCGGCAGCGGCTCGCTGACCTGCTCGCGCACGCGAGCGATCTCGTGACTGAAGGCATAGAGGGCGAACAGGCCGGGCCGCAGCGCCTCCGGCGCGTAGAGCGAGGCGATGTAGCGGTCCGGGTCGTGCTCGCGCACGAGCGACAGGCAATGGGCATAGGCCTGCGAGAGCGGACCCGGTACGGTGCCGGCGCGGTCCTCGGTCTTCGTGGTCATGCGCCCTCCCCGCTCCGGTGATCGCCCGGGCCGAAGCGCCGGCAGTCTAGGCCCGCCCGGCGAGCTTGGCTACGCGGGAGCGGCATGGCCGATCGGACCTGGCCGCCAAATCAGTCGACGGCGATCAGCGCTGCGGCGACGCGCCGCTCCTCGGCGACGAGGACGTTGTAGGTGCGCGCCGCGGCGGGCGTCGCCATCGCCTCGACGGTGATGCCGGCGGCCCTGAGCGGGTCGCGCAGCGACGGCGGCAGGAAGGCGATCTCGCGGCCAATGCCGAGGATGAGGAAATCGATCGCTTCCGCCTCGTCGAGAACGGGTTGCAGGCTGGCGAGGGTCAGCTCGGCGAAGGCCGCGACCGGCCAGATCCGGACGCCCGACGGCGTCGCCAGGATCGAGCCGCGATGGCTCATCTCGGCGAAGCGGAAGCCGCCGGCACCGAAGGCGTCGATCTGGTACCGGCCGGGGACGAAGCCGTCGAAGCGCCGTTCCATGATCGTCCTCACATCACCGCTGCGAGAGCGCGTGTCCGTCCCGGACAGCCGGAGGGCGGCCCCGCGATGACCAGCCCCTGGCGCTGGACCTCAGACCCGGGCCCTGGCCTCGGCGGCGTCCTCGCCCTGGTCGAGACGGCCGGCGCGGACGTCGAGATAGAGCAGCACCGGAGTCGAGACAAACATGGCCGAATAGGTGCAGACGAAGACGCCGAACAGCATGACGAGCGCGAAGCCCTCGATCGCCGTGCCGCCGAACAGCACGAGCGCGACCAGCGAGAGCACGGTCGTCGTCGCCGTCATCGCCGTGCGCGACAGAGTGGAGTTGACCGAGAGGTCGAGCAGTTCGGGGATCGGCATGGTCTTGTAGCGACGCAGCAGCTCGCGCGTCCGGTCGAACACCACCACCGTCTCGTTCAGCGAGTAGCCGACGATGGTCAGGATCGCCGCGATCGAGGTCAGGTTGAATTCGAGCTGCGTGATCAGGAAGAAGCCGAGCGTCAGCACGATGTCGTGCATGGTGCCGACGATCGCGCCGATCGCGAGCTGCATCTCGAAGCGGAACCAGAGATAGACCAGCACGCCGATGATCGCGAGCACGACGCCGAGCGTACCGGCCTGGACCAGTTCGCCGGAGACGCGCGGGCCGACGGTCTCGACGCGGCGGAACTCATAGTTCGGCGAGAAGGCCTCGCGTGCCCTGGTCACCACGGCCTGCTGCGCGACCTCGCCGCCTGGCTGGAGCGCGAAGCGCATGGAGAGCTCGCCGGCACTGCCGAACTCCTGAACCTCGACCTCGCCGAAACCGAAGGCGTTGGCGGTCTGGCGCACCTGGGCGATGTCGGGCCTGCCGCTCTTGGCCTGCATCTCCATCAGCGTGCCGCCGCGGAAGTCGATGCCGAAATTGAGGCCGACCGTCAGGAACAGCACCACCGTCAGCAGCGAGTAGGCCGCCGAGAACGGGTAGGCGAGGCGCCGCCAATGGACGATGCGGTAGCGGGTGTTGTCGGGTACGATGCGAAGCAGGCGCATGGTCTGATGAACTCCTGGCCTGCGGGCTCAGAACGGAAGGGCCTTCGGCCGCGCCCAGCGATACCAGAGCGCGATCAGCATCCGCGTCAGCGTCACCGCGGTGATGACCGTGGTCAGGATGCCGAGGATGAAGACCACGGCGAAGCCGCGCACCGGGCCGGAGCCGAGCGTGAACAGCGCCACCGCCGCGATCAGCATGGTGACGTTCGAATCGATGATGGTCGCGAAAGCGCGCTGGAAACCGGCCTCCAGCGCCGAGACGAGCGAGCGGCCCAGATGCGATTCCTCGCGCATGCGCTCGTAGATCAGCACGTTGGAATCGACCGCCGTACCGATGGTCAGGACGATGCCGGCGATGCCCGGCAGGGTCATGGTCGCGCCCAGCAGCGACATCAGGCCGAGGATCAGGCAGACATGGACCAGCAGCGCGACGCTCGCGATGATGCCGAAGATGCCGTAATTCCCGATCATGTAGAGGATGACCAGCGCGGTCGCGATCAGGGTCGCCGTCTTGCCGGCCTGGATCGAATCCTGGCCGAGGCCGGGGCCGACGGTGCGCTCCTCGACGATCGTCATCTTCGCCGGCAGCGCGCCGGCACGCAGCAGGATGGCGAGGTTGTTGACCTGCTCGACGGTGAAGTTGCCGGAGATCTGGCCCGATCCGCCGGTGATCGGCGACTGGATGACCGGGGCCGAGATCACCTTGTTGTCGAGCACGATGGCGAGCTGGCGGCCGAGATTTTCCGTCGTCGCCTGGCCGAAGCGCTGGGCGCCGCGGATATTGAAGCGGAAATTGACGATCGGCTGCCCGCTGCGCTGATCGAAGGCCGGCTGGGCGTCGATCAGGTCCTCGCCCTCGACGATGACCTGGCGGCTGATCGGGATCGGCTGGCCGCCAGCGTCCTGAGAGGGCAGCATGTCGACGTCGCCGGAGTTCTGGTCGGCGACCATGCGGAACTGGAGCTTGGCCGTCTCGCCGAGGATCTGCTTCAGCCGCTGCGGATCCTGCAGGCCAGGCACCTGCACCAAAATGCGGTCGAGGCCCTGGCGCTGGATGTTCGGCTCGGTGGTGCCGAGCGCGTCGACGCGGCGGCGCAGCACTTCCATCGCCTGCTCGACGGCGCGGCGGATGCGCTCGTTGGCGCCGGCCTCGGTCACGCTGAGCTGGATCAGCCCGTCGGGATTCTCCGCGACCTCGATCGACTGGTTTCCGGACGGTCCGAAGGCGCCGAGGGTGCCGATCGGCTGGGCGAGCTCGCGGAATTTCGGCATCAGCCTGGCGCGGTCGCCGGCATCGGGAACGCGCAACTGCACGCCGCGCGGGGTCATGCCGATGCCGCCCTGCAGGCCGACGCGCTCCTCGCGCAGGATGCGGCGGACGTCGTCGCGCAGCTGCGTGACCTGGCTGCGGATCAGGTCGGCCCGGTCGATCTCGAGCAGGACGTGGGAGCCGCCCTGCAGATCGAGGCCGAGCGTCATCGCGTGGATCGGCAGCAGGAAACGCGGAATCCAGGCCGGCGCGCCCTGCTCGATCGCCTTGCGGGTCTCGGGCGAGAACAGATTCGGCACGGCGAGCCCGCAGCCGAAGACCAGCACGAGCAGAACGAGAATGACCTTGCGGGCCTGGAGACGAAGCATCTGCGGGTAAGCCTTGTTAGCGGGCGCGGGCGCTCTGGCCCCCGCGCCTCACGGCCTTCAGCTCTTGACCGGCTCGCCCTTGGCGCGCACGTCGGAGATCATGCCCTTGAGGATGCGCACGCGCACGCCATCGGCGATCTCGGCCTCGATCTCGACGTCGTCGACCACCTTGGAGACCTTGGCGATGATGCCGCCCGAGGTGATCACAGTGTCGCCGCGGCGGACGTTCTTGATCAGCTCCTGATGCGCCTTCACCCGCTTCTGCTGCGGCCTGATGATCAGGAACCACATGATGATGAAGATCAGGACGAAGGGGACCAGCGACATCAGCACGTCATTGGTGCCGGCGCCTCCAAGGCCCTGGGCGAAAGCGGGGGTGATCACGGGAAGGCTCCTTCACGTCGCCGCCGATTGACGGCCGGCCGGCGCGGGGGTTGGTAAAATCGCGCGGACTATAGCCAGCGATGTCGTGAAATCAATCGGAAGCGGCCGATCTGCGGCAGCACCCCCCAGCTAAGCTGTCCCTGCCCCATGCGCAATGGCCTTGCCTTCGCCGCGCGAGCGGAGCTATGAGCGTACCGTACCGTTCGGTACGCGTATCTAGCGGACATGCCAGCGATGACCGAGACCGCCCCCGACCCGACGCTCGCCACCCTCCTGCGCATCGCCGACGCGCTGGAGCGCCTCGCTCCGCCGGCGAAGCGCCAGCCCGACCTCACCGCCGCCGACGCCTTCGTCTGGCATGCCGCCGGCCAGGAGCTCTCGCCTGTCGCCAAGGTGAACCGCGTCGCGCTGGCGCTGCTGCGCGGCGTCGACCGGGTGCGCGACACCCTCGCCGAGAACACCGAGCGCTTCGCCCGCGGCCTGCCGGCGAACAATGTCCTGCTCTGGGGCGCGCGCGGCATGGGCAAGTCGTCGCTGGTCAAGGCGGTGCACGCCGACACCAATCAGCGCCTGCCGAAAGGCGCCCTCCCCCTCAAGCTGATCGAGATCCATCGCGAGGACATCGAGAGCCTGCCCGTGCTGATGGGGCTGCTCCGCGCCGATTCGCATCGCGCCATCGTCTTCTGCGACGATCTCTCCTTCGACGGCCAGGACACCTCGTACAAGTCTCTGAAGGCGGCGCTCGACGGCGGCGTCGAAGGGCGGCCCGAGAACGTCGTGTTCTACGCGACCTCGAATCGCCGGCATCTGCTGGCGCGCGAGATGGTCGAGAACGAGCGCTCGACCTCGATCAATCCCGGCGAGGCGGTCGAGGAGAAGGTCTCGCTGTCGGATCGGTTCGGGCTCTGGCTCGGCTTCCACAAATGCAGCCAGGACGAGTACCTTTCGATGATCGACGGCTATGTCGGCCATTTCGGGCTGAGGATCGAGCCGGAGCAATTGCGCCGGGAGGCGCTGGAATGGGCGACGACGCGCGGCTCGCGCTCGGGCCGCACGGCTTGGCAGTACATCCAGGACCTGGCCGGGCGGCTGGAGACGAAGCTGGAGGGTTAGGAGGCGTCATTCTCGGCCGGAGCGAAGCGCAGATCCGAGAATCTCCCGGCGAGAAAGGGGCCGGCCGGCGCCTCGTCCGGCCAGAGACGGCCGGGTCAAGCCCGGCCATGACGCGCTTCGCAAAAGCAAAACGGGGCGGCCTTTCCTGGGACCGCCCCGCCTCGTCTCGGCCGGCGGGGTCTCGCGAATACCGGCCGAAGTGTGAACCGAAATCTTTCCAGCGACAGCCCGGAACGATTTCGCGTCCCTGAGCCGGTGGAGGAATGGAGGCCTGCGGGCGGAGCCGCGCCCGCCCGGGGTTGCCGCGATCAGTTGCTGAGATAGGGCATCGGGTCGACGGGGGTCGAACCCTTGCGCAGCTCGAAATGCAGCTGCGGCGAGTTGACGTTGCCGGTCTGGCCGGACTTGGCGACGACCTGGCCGCGCTTCACCGTCTCGCCGCGCTTGACCGCGAGCTCGCCATTATGGGCGTAGGCCGAGACGTAGCCGTTCGGGTGGCGGATCAGCACGAGGTTGCCGTAGCCCTTGAGCTCGCTGCCGGCATAGGCGACGACGCCGCCCTCGGCCGCCTTGACCGGCGTGCCTTCCGGAACCGCGATGTTGATGCCCTCATTGCCGCCCTTGCCGGCATAGCCGGCGATGACGCGGCCGCGGGCCGGCCAGCGGAACTCCGCGCCGGAGGAGGCCGGCTCCTCGGCCTTGGGCAGGCTCGCCGTGGTCTGCGGCTCGGCCTTCGGCTCCGGCGCGGGAGCCACGGCCTTGGGCTGGACGGCGACCTTGTCGGCCGGGGCGCTGGCGACGACCGGCGCAGCCGCCTTCGGCTTCGCCGGCTGGGCGGCCGGGGTCGGCAGCGCGGCGGTCTTGGTCTCCGCGGCGGGGTTGGCGGCCTTGGCGGCAGCCTTGGCCTTGGCCTCGGCGGCGAAGCGGGCGCGGGCCTCGCCCATGCGCCTGGCGTCGGCTGCGGCCTTCTCCCTGGCTTCGGCCGCGGCCTGCGCCTTGGTCTGGGCGGCCTGCGCCCTGGCGTCGACGGCAGCCGCCTTCGGGGCGACGGCGGGCGCGGAGGCGACCGGACGCGACGCCGGCGGCGGCGCCAGGCGCGGCTGCTCCGGACGGTGATCGACCGGTGCCGGCTGGCGCGCGGCGGTCTGGCTGCCGGCGCCATTGTAGACGGGCACGACGATGCGGGTGCCGGGCGTGACCTCGCCCGAGAGGCCGTTCGCCTGCATCAGCGCGGAGCGCGGCACGCCGTAACGGCCGGAGATCACTTCCAGCGTCTCGCCATGGGCGACGACGATCGGGGTGCCGCCCTGCGCGGTCCAGCCGGCGGCGGAGCCGGCCGCACTCGGAGCCGGGGCAGCCGGCGGCGAGGTGCGGAGCGCGACGGAGGATGTCGGCGGCGGCAGCGGCTGGCTGCGCACGCCCGGATTGCCGGCGGCGGAGGCCGTCTCGTAGGACTGGCGCGGACCATTGCTGCCGATCGAGCCGGTCGTGGCCGGGTCGCGCTGCGGCGCCGGGGCATGGGCGGTCTTGAAGGGGTTGTCGAAAGGCGCCTCGGTGAAGCGCAGCGTGTCCGAGGAGCAGGCGCCCAGGCCGGCTGCAAGGGCGCAGACCGACACGACGCGAACCAGGGACTTCGGCACGGCCAGCTCGACTTGCTTACGCATGGACTCAGCACTCGCGAACGACGCAACTCAACGGTCCGCATTAAAGAGCCGGTTAGGTTAAGAAGGTGTTTCGCCGCTGACGGGCCACGTAAATTTCTGAAGCAGACCCGCGCCTAAAGCGCCTGCGACAGGCCCGGCGCCAGCGGCGGGATGCGCACGACCGGGCCGAGGGCATGGTCGAAGCCGTCCTCGCTGCGCGTCACCACGACGAGCCGCGCCGCGCCTTCGACGCGGAGCGCGCCGACGAGGCGCCCGCCGACGCCGAGCCGGGCGAGCAGCGCCTCCGGCACGGCGTGCATCACGCCATTGACCAGGATGCGCTCGAAGCGGCCGAGCGTGCGGTCGGGCTGGAAGCCGTCGGCATGGCGGAGCTCGACCTGGTCGGCGAAGCCGCCGCCGGCGAGCCGCTCATGCGCCGCGAGGGCGAGCGTCCGGTAGCGCTCCAGCGAGACCACCTGGCCGCCCATCGCCGCCAGCAGCGCCGCGACATAGCCCGAGCCGGAACCAACCTCGAGCACGCGGCAGTCGGGCTTCATCTCGAGCGCGCCGACCAGCGCGGCGACCGTGTGCGGCGCCGTCATCGTCTGGCCGCAGGGCAAGGGCACGGAGACGTCCTGGCGGGCGAGGTCGGCGAAGCGCGACGGCGCGAAATGCTCGCGCGGCACCCGCTCCATCGCCCGCAGCAGCGCGATGTCGCGCACGCCGCGCGCGCGCAGCGACAACAGGAAGGCGACGGTGCGTTCGCTCTCGCTGCTGGCGCCCTCCCCGGTCATCCCTGCCGCCTTCAGGCGAAGAGCTGCGCGAAGCGCGTCATCGTCGGCTCATGCGTCAGGTCGAGCTCGAGCGGCGTCAGCGAGATCTTGTTCTGGGCGAGCGCGCGCAGATCGGTGCCGTTGGCCGGCTCGGTCTTCCCGCGCTGGAAGGCGATCCAGTAATAGGGATTGCCGCGCCCGTCGCGCCGCGGCTCCAGGCGCATCAGCTCCTGGTCGCGCCGGCCCTGCGCCGTGACGGCGACGCCCGCGACCTCGGCCGGCGCCACGTTCGGGAAGTTGAGGTTGAACAGGACGCCGTCCGGAATCCCCTCCTCCAGCAGGCGCCGGACGATGCCGGGGGCGTGCTGCAGGGCGCAGTCCCAAATGATGCTGCTGCGGTCGCCCGGCATATAGGCCTGGCTGAGCGCGATCGAGGGGATGCCGAGCAGCGTGCCTTCCATGGCCGCCGCGATGGTGCCGGAATAGGTCACGTCCTCGGCGACGTTCTGGCCGCGGTTGACGCCGGACAGCACGAGATCGGGCTTCGTCTCGGCCAGAATCGAGCGCGCCGCCATGATCACGCAATCGGTCGGCGTGCCCTGGACGGCATAGCGCTTCTCCGCGATCTGGCGCAGGCGCAGCGGGTTCGACAGCGACAGCGAATGGGCGACGCCGGACTGGTCGGTCTCGGGCGCCACCACCCAGACATCGTCGGAGAGCTGCGCCGCGATGCGCTCGAGGACGGAGAGCCCCTCGGCATGGATGCCGTCGTCATTGGTCACCAGGATGCGCATGGGATCAGGCCGCCTTCTCGATGCGGGTGACCCCGCGCATATAGGGGACCAGCACCTCCGGCACGGTGATCGAGCCGTCGGCGTTCTGGTAGTTCTCCATCACCGCGATCAGGGCGCGGCCGACCGCCGTGCCCGAGCCGTTGAGGGTGTGGACGAAGAAGGGCCCCTTGCCGTCCCTGGTCCTGTAGCGGGCGTTCATGCGCCGCGCCTGGAAATCGCCGCAGACCGAGCAGGACGAGATCTCGCGATAGGTCTTCTGACCCGGCAGCCAGACCTCGATGTCGTAGGTCTTCTGCGAGGCGAAACCCATGTCGCCGGTGCACAGCGTCATCACGCGATAGTGCAGGTCGAGCTTCTTCAGCACGGTCTCGGCGCAGGCGAGCATGCGCTCGTGCTCCTCGCGCGACTTCTCCGGCGCGGTGATCGAGACGAGCTCGACCTTCTCGAACTGGTGCTGGCGCAGCATGCCGCGGGTGTCCCGGCCTGCCGAGCCGGCCTCGGCCCGGAAGCAGGGTGTCAGCGCCGTGAAGCGGCGCGGCAGCTCCTCCTCGGAGAGGATCGATTCGCGGACGAGATTGGTCAGCGGCACCTCGGCGGTGGGGATGAGCCAGTGCCCGCTCGCCGCCGCATCGAGCACGACATCGCCGCGCGCCTTGCCATGGCGTGCCATGGCGAGCTCTCGCTTGAGGAGCTCGAAGAAGCCGACGATCTGGTCGATCTCGTCCTGGCGCATCTTCTGGTCGATCAGCGCCTGCACGACCGAGCCGAAGGTCGCCTGCTCGCGCCTGCCCTCGGCCGAGGTCCAATCCTCGGCCAGCGATTCCCAGAGCTCCGCCGCCGGCCCGTGCGGCTTCAGATGATCGGGCAGGTCATAGGCGAAGGCATGGAACTGATCGCCGGCGAATTTCGGCAATTGCGCCGTGCCGAACATCGCCTCGTCGCGCACCATCAGCGGCGGGTTGACCTCGGTGTAGCCGTGCTCGTCGACATGGGTGTCGAGCATGAACTGGCCGATGGCGCGGTTGAGGCGCGCGAGCTGGCGGTCGAGCACCACGAAGCGCGAGCCGGAGAGCTTCGCCGCCGTCTCGAAATCCATCTGGCCGAGCGCCTCGCCCAGCTCGTAATGCTCCTTGGGCCGATTGACGCCGGCGAGCCGGCCGTTCTCCTCGGGCTTCGCGCCATGGGCATGCAGCAGCACGTTGCCGTGCTCGTCAGCGCCCTCGGGCACGTCGTCGAGCGGCGCGTTCGGAATGGCGGCGAGCTGCGCGTTCAGCGCCTCGACGGCGATCCGCTCCTCGGCCTCCAGAGCCGGCACCTGCTCCTTGAGCGCGGCGACCTCGGCCTTGAGCTGCTCGGCCAAGGCGAGGTCCTTCTGGCCCATCGCCTTGCCGATCTCCCTGGAGAGGGCGTTGCGGCGCTCCTGAGCGGCCTGCGACTTGCCGATGGCGGCGCGGCGCTGATCATCGAGCGCCAGCAGCGACGACGACAGTTTCTCAAGCCCGCGCCGTTGCAAGCCCCGATCGAACGCCGCGGCGTTCTCGCGAATCCATCTGATGTCGTACATCGCTCAAGCCGATCCATTGTGGAATCGGCTGATGCTCTAGAGCATGGCGCGCCGGCACGGAAGCGTTCCGTCGGCGTGGCGCAGGTGCAAGCGAGACAAGGCGCTAACCGTCGTGCTCGGCCTTGTGCCGAGCATCCACGTCTTGAACACCGCGCTCGACGAATGAAGACGTGGATGGTCGGGACCAGCCCGACCATGACGGGAGAGGACCGCCCCTCAGTAGGGCGGTTCCTGATGGACGAGCTTGCCGTCGATCAGAAGGCGCTTGATCGCCGCCTGGCCCGAGCCCGATACGGCCGCGACGATCTCCAGCCGCTTGCGCTCGGTGGTCTCGATGGCGCGGCCGGTGCCCTGCGGCACGAAATAGCTTTCGAGCCCGTAGCTCACCCGGATCGCGCGGCGGCCGGCCGCGCAATCGGGGGCGCCGTTCGCATCGAGCGCGCAGGCGCCGGTCGAGGCGACCTTGCCCGCGAGCACGGTCCCGCCCTCCGCGGCGGGCGGGCGGGCGAGATAGACCCCCTTCGCCTCGGCCAGCCCGTCGGCACCGGGTGCGACCCGGACGAACACCGCCTGGTTGCGCTCGAACGCCTTGTCGCCGTCGAGCGCCGCCGGCTCCAGCGTGCTGATCCTGTAATTGAGAATGACATAATCGCCGCGGAACAGGTCGCGCGGGTCGACCGGCGCGGTCGCCAGCCTGATCTCGCTGCCTGAGCGCAGGATGCCGGCGCGCGACTCGACCAGGACGAGGACCAGCCCGCAGAGCAAGGCGATGGCGACAAGCCCGCGCCAGAGCGGCGGGATGCGGCCGGTGAAGCTGTCGGCGGATGGCAGGCGGATCACGGCGCTGCCTCCGCCGGCTTGCCGAACCTGGCGAGGAGCCGGCGCATCCCGCCGGCGAGGCCGATCAGGGCGGCGCCGCCGACCAGGAAGAACAGCGACTGGTCGAGCAGCGTGCCGATGGTCTGCCAGAGCAGGATCACCACGGCGACGGCGAAGAGGGCCGAGCCCGCGATGCCGAGCCGGCGCACGCCGCCGCCGGCCCCGGCGACGACGATGCCGATGGCGATCGCCAGGATCAGCGCCGCGACGACGATCTTGCCGGCTAGGCTGACCCCGCCGCCGCTCCAGAACAGCACCGGCACCAGCAGTGCCATGAGGAGCGCGAGCGCCAGCGGCCAGGCGAAGCGGCGCTCGCGCGCCAGCAGGCCGAGCCCGAGCAGCGCCGGCAACGCCAGCGCATAGACGAAATAGTTCAGCCACAACGCCGTGCCGGGACGCGCCTCGGCGGGCTCGAGGATGCGGACGAGCTCGACGCCGAGCGAAAGGATCAGCCCGAGCAGTCCCCAGGGCAGGAAGGCGGTGAGGAGGCCCGGCCCGCCGCGATCGAGCGCGAGCGCGCCGAGCGCGACGAACAGCGCCGAGACGGCGAGCCCATAGGCCAGCAGCCCGTAATCGAAGCGGATAAAGGCGGGCTGGCCCGGCAGCGTCGCGAACCAGCCGAGCAGGGCCAGCACCGCGACATGATGGACGAGGCGGTTGTGCCGGGTGGCAGCGAGCCAGAGCGCCGGCAGGAAGGGCAGCCAGAACAGGAGATGGGCCCGCGGCTCGCCCTCGTCCCAGCGCCCCACGGCCCAGGCGCCGATCGCGACGAGGGCGATGACGAGCGCGCCGTTCGAGCGCAGCAGGAAGGCGACGAGCAGCGCTCCGAGCGCGACCAGGAGCGCGCCGCCCGGCCAATCGGCCGGCAGATGGTACATCTGGCCGACGAGCGCGACGCCGGCGGCGAAGATCAGGGTGCCACAGGTGGCGGCGGCATCGGCGCCGGCCGTCGAGCCCCGGCTTTCCAGCCTGATTGCGACGCCGAGCGCACCGGCCAGCCCGACCAGCACCATGACCAGCTTCACGAGCCGCGGAATTTCGTCCCAGTTCGCCGCGACGAAGGCGGAGACGCTGGAGGCGATCAGGAGGCCGCCGAACAGGCCGAGCAGGGCGGGCAGCTTGAAGCCGCTCTCCTGCGCCAGCGAACGGCGGATGGTCGCCGCGTTCTCGGGGCTGACCAGCCCCTCGCCCACCCAGCGACCGAGATCGGCTTCGAGCCGTTTACGATAGGAACCCGTCAGCATCGCGGTCCATTTGGCATGGGCTGAGGAGTTTTGGCGAGGGCGGCCGGCTCAGGCCGCCCTCGCCTTCGTCTTGCGGGCGAGATCGGGCGGCGTCGCCTCCTCGGTCAGCGCGGCGACGACGGCATCGAGCGCGACGACGCTCTGCTGCTGGCTGCCGAGCCGGCGCAGCGTCACGGTCCGCTCCTCGGCCTCGCGCTTGCCGACGGCGAGGATCACCGGGACCTTGGCCAGCGAGTGCTCGCGCACCTTGTAGCTGATCTTCTCGTTGCGCAGGTCGGCGCGGGCGCGCAGGCCGGCGGAGAGCAGCGCCATGGTGACCTCCTCGGCATAGGCGTCGGCTTCGGAGGTGATCGGCGCCACGACGACCTGCTCCGGCGCCAGCCAGAGCGGGAAATGCCCGGCATGGTGCTCGATCAGGATGCCGACGAAGCGCTCCAGCGAGCCGCAGATGGCGCGATGGACCATGCTCGGCGTCTTCTTCTCGCCGTCCGAGCCGATATAGAAGGCGCCGAAGCGCTCGGGCAGGTTGAAGTCGACCTGCGTGGTGCCGCACTGCCAGTCGCGGCCGATGGCGTCGCGCAGGACATATTCGAACTTCGGCCCGTAGAAGGCGCCCTCGCCCGGGTTGATCGCCGTCCTGATCCGGTTGCCGGACTGCTTCGCGATCTGGTCGAGCACCCTGGTCATGACGTCCTCGGCATGGTCCCAGAGCGCGTCGGAACCGACGCGCTTGTCCGGCCGCGTCGAGAGCTTGATGACGAGATCGTCGGTGAAGCCGAAATCCTCGTAGACCGAGAGGATCAGGTCGTTGATCTTCAGGCACTCGGCGGCGAGCTGCTCCTCGGTGCAGAAGATGTGGGCGTCGTCCTGGGTGAAGCCGCGCACCCGCATCAGCCCGTGCAGCGCGCCGGAGGGCTCGTAGCGGTGCACATTGCCGAATTCGGCCAGGCGGATCGGCAGATCGCGATAGCTCTTCAGCCCGTGCTTGAAGATCTGGACATGGCCGGGGCAGTTCATCGGCTTGAGCGCGAAGACCTTGTGGTCGCGCTCCTGGTCGTTCGGATTCTCGAAGGCCGAGGCCGACTTCACCGCGAACATGTTGTCCTGGTACCAGCCCCAATGGCCCGAGGTCTCCCAGAGCGACTTGTCTAGCACCTGCGGGGCGTTGACCTCCTCATAGTCGGCGGCGAGCCGCCGGCGCATATAGGTCAGCACCTCCTGGAACAGCCGCCAGCCCTTCGAGTGCCAGAAGACGACGCCCGGCCCCTCCTCCTGGAAGTGGAACAGGTCCATCTCGCGGCCGAGCCGGCGGTGGTCGCGCTTCTCCGCCTCCTCGAGCTGCTTGAGATAGGCGTCGAGATCCTCCTGCCTGGCGAAGGCCGTTCCGTAGATGCGGGTCAGCATCGGCTTGCTGCTGTCGCCGCGCCAGTAGGCCCCGGCGACCTTGGTCAGCTTGAAGGCGCCGCCGACCTTGCCGACCGAGGTCATGTGCGGGCCGCGGCAGAGGTCGATCCAGTCGCCCTGCGCATACATCTTCAGCGTCTGGTCGTCAGGAATCGCATCGACCAGCTCGACCTTGAAGGCCTCGCCCTTGTCACGGAAGAAGGCCTTGGCCTTGTCGCGGCTCCAGACTTCCTTGGTGAAGGGTTTGTCGCGCGCGATGATCTCGCGCATCTTCTTCTCGATCGGCGCGAAATCCTCGGGAGTGAAGGGCTCGTTGCGGAAGAAGTCGTAATAGAAGCCGTTCTCGATGACCGGACCGATCGTCACCTGGGTGCCGGGATAGAGCTCCTGCACCGCTTCGGCGAGGACATGGGCGCAATCGTGCCGGATCAGCTCGAGCGCGCGCGGATCCTCGCGGTTGAGGAACTCGATCCTGGCGTCGGCGGTGATCGGGTCGGCGAGGTCGACGACCGTGCCGTCGAGCGCCATCGCGACAGTGCGCTTCAAGAGCGAGGGGGAAATGCCGCCGGCGATGTCCTTGCCGGTGATACCGGCCGGGAATTCGCGCTTCGCGCCATCGGGGAAAGTCAGGGAGATCGTCATCGACCGGCTCCTGCTCACTCGGGGATACGAGCCCCGTAAGAAGGCCGGCCGCCTTGAAGGTGGGCGCGGCCGGCAGCCGGATCGGACGCGCCGGCGAGGCCTATACGAGACGGACGGCGCAGGCAATCGCGGGAATGGCGCGATCGCCCAAGCTTTCGGTTTCGTCATCTTCCGGTCAGGCCGCGGCAACGCCCGCACCGCCAGGATCGCAGAATCGCCATCCGGAGCCCGTGATCATGACCCGAGCCCTCGCCCTGACCCTGGTCCTCGCCCTCGCCCCCGCGGCGGCCTTCGCGCAGTCGCCCGGACGCGGCGCGGTCCGCAGCGCCTGCGCCGCCGATTTCCGGAAGCATTGCCCGGGCATCAAGCCCGGCGGCGGGCGCCTCGCCGCCTGTCTGAAGGAGAAACACGCCGCGTTCTCGCAGGCCTGCCTGACGACGCTGGAGCAGATGCGCGCTCAGCGCTCGGACGGCTGAGCCTCGTCGGCCGGCGGCGCGTTGACGCCGCGCCAGCGGCCATAGGCCCAGGGCCGGTACCAGGCGCCTTCGGCCGGCAACTCCTCGCAGACCAGGTCGATGCCGGAGGTGCCGAGCGGCGTGCAGCGGCAGATGCGCGCGAAGCCGACCCAGCCGCCGGCCCAGAGCCCGTGACGCTGGATCGCCTCGTCGGTGTAGTCCGAGCAGCTCGGCCAGTGCCGGCATTGCCGCCCGATCAGCATGGAGAGACTGAGCTGGTAGCCGCGGATCAGCAGATGCGCGGCGCGACGCGGCGCGTGCAGGAGCGCCCCGCGCCAGGAAAGGCTTTTTTCAGCATGTCCAGGTAAGTAAGACATGGAGGGCCCATCCCGGCGCCCCGTCATTCGATTCCGCCCTCTTCCGGCACAGGTCGGTCCTTCCAGATCCCGGACATGCAGCGCTCTCGCTTCCTCGCCCCCGCCACCGTCCTCTGCGCACCGCTCGTCGCGCTGGCTCTCGCCACGCCTGCGGCCGCGCAGCAGCGACCCTACCTCATCTGGCTCGACGCCGCCAAAATCGACGTCGCCAAGGTCATGGGGCTGCCGCCGGCGCAGAATTCGCCCGAGCATCGGGCCGAGTTCGAGAAGGTGCTCGCCATCTCCTCGGCCCGCACGCCCGAGCGCGAGAAGCAGGCGATCGCCGACCAGTACCAGACGCTGAACGCCTTCCTCGCCGGCATGGACCACGCCTATGTCGAGGGCACGCATCGCGAAACGCGCCTGCTGATGCGCGAGGCGCAGGTCGAGCTCGCCATCCTGCTGAAGAGCGTCAACCGCCTGACCAACCGCATCCGGCCCTTCGCCATGTGGAACAAGGTCAGGGTCAAGCCCTGCCCCGGCGGGCGGCCGGACGGCACCTCCTTCCCGTCGGCCCATGCCGCCACGGCGGCGCTCTATGCCACCTTGCTCTCCGACGCCGTCCCCGAGCTCGCCGACAGGTTCGAGGAGCGGGTCAAGAGCTATGACGAGAGCCGCCTGGTCTGCGGCTTCCATTACCCGACCGATCTGGAGGCCGGCGACAAGATCGGCCGCGTCGTCGCCAAGGCGCTGCTGGCCGAGAAGGCGTTCAAGGTCCGCTACGACGAGACGCGTCCGGAGATCCGCCAGGCCTTCGGGCTGAAATGACGTCCTGAACCGTCTTTCCCGGGCACGCCGCAGGCGTGGGCCCGGAATGACGCCGAGGTTCGGCTACCCCGCGACCGCCTCGCGCCGCTTCGCCTCGATCTTGCCGATGGCGTCGACCACGGCGTCGAAGGTCAGCATGGTCGAAGCATGCCGGGCCTTGAAGTCGCGCACGGGCACGAGCACCGACAGGTCGGCCCATTTGCCGTCCGGCGGTTCGGCCCCGTCCTTGAGGATCGCCCGGGCCCGCTCGCGGATCTCGCGCAGTTCCGCCGCGGTCGAGCCGACGACATGGCGCGCCATGATCGAGGAGGAGGCCTGGCCGAGGGCGCAGGCCCTGACGTCATGGCCGAAGCCGGTGACGACATCATCGTCCATGGTGAGGTCGACCGTCACCGTCGAGCCGCACAGGCGCGAATGGGCCGTGGCCGTCGCGTCGGGCGCCGGCAGGCGCTCGAGCAGCGGAATGTTTCCTGCCAATTCCAGGATTCGCTTGTTATAGACGTCGTTCAGCATGGGTTGTCCCGGCCGGGGACTGGAGTTGCCGGCTTTCGCAACCAATATAGAGTGCCGGCGCGTGCTCCGGGAGAGCCGTGCAATTCACTGGACGAGAGGGCGAACTTGTCTGACCTGCCGGCTTGCCGCCGGCGAACCGAAACGGGAGGCTCCACATGGACCATGTGGTTAAGTCCTTGTCCGTAGAGCGGGCACGCGGCCCCTCCGCAGACAAGTTCATCATCACCCGACCGACACAGGAGCAGGCCGAGGAGGCCGTGCGCACGCTGATCCGCTGGGCCGGCGACGATCCGTCGCGGGAAGGGCTGACCGATACGCCGCAGCGCGTCGCCAAGGCCTATCGCGAATTCTACAGGGGCTATCACGAGGACGCGGACGACATGCTCGAGCGCGTCTTCGAGGAGGTCGACGGCTACAAGGACATGGTCCTCGTGCGCGACATCCCGTTCTATTCGCATTGCGAGCACCACATGGTGCCCTTCGTCGGCAAGGTCCATATCGGCTACTATCCGAGCCGCGGCGTGGTCGGCCTGTCGAAGCTCGCCCGCGTCGTCGAGGTCTATGCGCGCCGGCTGCAGACGCAGGAGACGATGACGGCGCAGATCGCGCAGGCGATCGAGCGCGCGCTCAAGCCCGGCGGCGTCGCCGTGCTGGTCGAGGCCGAGCATATGTGCATGTCGATGCGCGGCGTGCAGAAGCAGGGCTCGTCGACCATGACGACGCAATACACCGGCCGCTTCCGCGACCCGGCCGAGCAGGTGCGCTTCTTCACCATGGTGAAGTCGCCGGCGCTGTAGCACCGACCGCCATTGCGAGGCGCGCAAGCGACGGAGCAATCCCGAACGGCTCGCCCGCGGCCCCGGATTGCTTCGCTTCGCTCGCGATGACGGCTGGCGTCGCCGGCTCTATATAGCGAGCAGCAAATCCTCTGGACCCTCACATGACCATCTTTCCCACCCTCTCCAGCAAGGCCGAGATCGAGGAGGGCACGGTGCTCGCCCCCCGCTTCGACCGCGACGGCCTCGTCACCTGCGTCGCCACCGAAGCGACGAGCGGCGAAGTGCTGATGGTGGCGCACATGAACGCGGAGTCGCTGCGGCTGAGCATCGAGACCGGCGAGGCCTGGTACTGGTCGCGCTCCCGGAAGGCGCTCTGGCGCAAGGGCGAAACCTCGGGCCAGATCCAGACCATCGTCGAGATGCGCCTCGACTGCGATCAGGACGCGATCTGGATCAAGGTCCGGGTCGGCGGCGACGGCGGCTGCTGCCATACGGGCCGCAGGAGCTGCTTCTATCGGGTTAAGCCGGTCGGCGCGGCAGCCGACGGGCCGCTGACCTTCTGAACCGGGAGCGCCTGCTTCGTTGGCAATCCTTTCACCACGCTTTCATGTTTCCTTCAAAAGCGACTGATAGCCGCCCAAGGCCCCGGCGCCGTTCATCTTTCGCTCATCGGCCCGCGCGACCCTGAGCCTCCCGCGGAGGGATCGCGCCGATGATGCTGGAGAACATCGCCAGACGGGCTTTCGGATTGGGCGGCGGCGGAGCTGCGATGAACGATCTCGTTTCCGAACCCGCCACCCGCTTCGGCAGGCCGCGGATCGGCCTGGCGCTCGGCGGCGGCGCGGCACGCGGCTGGGCGCATATCGGCGTCCTCGACGTGCTGAGCGAGGCCGGCTATGCGCCGGAGGTGATCGCCGGCACCTCGATCGGCGCCGTGGTGGGCGGCTGCTATGCCGCCGGCAAGCTCGAACAGCTGCGCGAATTCGCGCTCGGCCTGACCAAGCGCCGCGTCGTCGGGCTGATGGACTTCCATCTCGGCGGTGCCGGGCTGATCGCCGGCAGCCGGCTGAAGCGCCTGCTCGAGCGCGACCTCACCGGCCTCCAGATCGGCGAGCTCGGGCAGATCTTCGCCGCCGTCGCGACCGAGCTCGGCACCGGCCACGAGATCTGGCTGACCCGCGGCTCGCTGGTCGACGCGCTGCGCGCCTCCTATGCGCTGCCCGGCGTCTTCGACCCGGTGAAGCTCGGCGGCCGCTGGCTGATGGACGGGGCGCTGGTCAACCCGGTGCCCGTCACCGTGGCGCGCGCGCTCGGCGCCGACGTGGTGCTCTGCGTCAACCTCAACAGCGACATGAGCGGCCGCGGCACGGTGATCCAATCCTATGGCGCCGACGCCGATCCCGAGCCGGCGCCGGAACAGCGCGCGGCCGGCGGCTGGTTCGGCGGCATGCGCGAGCGCATGCGCGGCATCGTCGGCAAGGCCAACAACGACCAGCCCGGACTCGCCGGCGTGATGGTCGACGCCTTCAACATCACGCAGGACCGCATCTCGCGCTCGCGCCTCGCCGGAGACCCGCCGGACGTGATGATCGGCCCCAAGCTGGCGCGCGTCGGCCTGTTCGACTTCCATCGCGCCGACGAGGCGATCGCGCTCGGGCGGCAGGCCGCCGAGCGTGCGCTCGACGAGATCGGGGCGATGATCGCCGCCAACCACCTGCCGCTGAACTGACAGATTCAGGCGCAACGGCCCGCTCTCACCTTGCGGGAGAGGGTTGGGTGAGGAGGCGCGCGACGTCGCCGGCTCTCGCCTACCAGGACGTCGATCGGCAAGCGCAGCGCGACCCCTCATCCGTCTCGGCTTCGCGGAGCAACCTTCTCCCCTCAGGCCATGGCGATGTAATCGCGCATCGCGCGGCTCTCCGCCTCGATCTCGGCGACGCGATGCTTGACCACGTCCCCGATCGAGACGATGCCGGCGATGCGGCCGCCGTCCAGCACCGGCACGTGCCGGAACCGGCCCGAAGTCATGATCTCCATGAGGTCGTCGACGCTGGTGTCGGGCCGGCAGGTCACGACCTTGGCGGTCATCGCCCGCGACACCGGCGTCTCCAGCGCGGCGGCGCCGCCCGCGCCCAGCGCCCTGATGATGTCGCGCTCGGACAGGATGCCGAGCAGGTCGCCATCGGCCCCGGTCACCACCACCGCGCCGATCCGCTTCTCGGCCAGGGTGCGCGCTGCCTCGCCGAGCGTCCGGTGCGGCTGCACCGAAACCACATCTCCCCCCTTGCTGCCGAGAATATGAGCGACGTTCATCGACTTCTCCTCCGACGATAGCGGCGCCGTTGGCCGGCGCGCATTGATGGGTTGCGACGAGAGCAACGCCGGAACGCGGATCGTCTTCGTCCGCGGTGCGACGCTACGCTGGACTGTCCCGACTGTGAGCGAAGTCTGAGGCGACGGCAAGGCGGTCGCGGCGCCGTTCAGCGCCGGACCGGCCCCCGGTCGAGCAGCGGGAACAGCAGCAGGCCGGCGACGAAGCCCCCGATATGCGCCTCCCAGGCGATGCTGGTCTCCTCGCCGAGGATCGGGATCAGCCCCGCGCCGAACAGGATGTTGGTGACGAACCAGATCACGACGAACAGCATCGCCCGCGAATTGCGCCAGATCCCGCCGAGCGGCTCGGCCGGAATCCGCCGGACGGCCGCATCATGGCCGAGCGCGGTGAAATGGACGCCGGGCGAGAAGACGAAGCGGATCGCCGCCGCCGTCGCGCCGGAGACGCCGGCCGAGGCGCCGACCAACGGCAGGACGTCGAGCTCGCGCGACCACCAGTGCAGCACGGCGCCGGCGATGGTGGAGAGCGCCATCAGCAGCAGGAAGCGCGCGCCCCCGAGCCGGCGCGCCACCGGGCTGCCGAAGGCCGCCAGCCAGACGACGTTCGAGATCAGATGAAGCCAGGAACCGTGCAGCAGCCCGTAGCTGAGCAGCGTCCAGGGCTGGCCGCCGCCATCCGCCAGGAGGAGGCGCACGAGCTGCAGTTTCTGGACGAAGCCGGGCGCGCCGGTCGCGCCCAGGGCCTGCGAGACCTCCTGCAGGCGCTCCGGCGCGAACCACAAGGTCAGCCGCGCCGGGACGAAGGCGAGCCAGGAGACGAGCAGGAAATCGTCACGCTCGCTGAGCAGTTCGCGCGCGCCCTGGACCAGCACCAGCGCCGCGATCAGCCAGACCACGGCGGCGGGCAGGTTGAAGATCGGCTCGCGGACAGCTGGGCCGCGGAGATCGTCTGAATGGTCCGACATCGGGCCTCACTGGCGCATCAGCCCAAGGCGGGCAACAGAAAAGGCGGGCAACAGAAAAGGGGAGAGCGGGCGCCCTCCCCTTTCCTCCCCCCGGCGGGTCACGCCCCCGCGTCCCCCTGCCGTCCCCCGAGCTCGCACGAGCTCGAAACCGATGACGGTTTTATCCTGCATTTTAGGGATCTTCCACAAGTTTAACCGTTGCTTAACCTTAACAGTCCCCGCAGGCTCCGCCCGCCCGGGTCGCGTGCCAAGACGGCATGCGTGCTGCGTCGTGCCGATTCGCAAGGGCACGGCAGTCCCCGCCTCGAACGAATGCGCTCCGATTTGAAACGCCTTCGCACGAACAGGGACAGCGCAGACCGGATTGGACAGGATATGAAGAACCCGAGCACCCGCCTGGTTTTCGACTACTGGGACACGCTGCGCGGCGAGCGGAGCGCTCCGGAGCGGGGCGAGATCGAGCCGGGCGCGCTGCGCCACGCATTGGCCGACACCTTCGTGCTCGAGAACGAGCCGATCGGGCCGGTCTTCCGCCTGGCCGGAACGCGGCTCTGCGCGCTGTTCGGGCGGGAATTGCGCGGGCGCGCCTTCGCCGCGCTGTGGCCCGACGTCGAGACGCAAGGCGACATGCGCCGCCTGGTCCAGACGGTGATGGACGAGAGCGCGGGTGCCGTCGCCGGCCTGTCGGCGCAGACGCAGAACGGCGCGAGCGTCCATCTCGAGCTGCTGCTGCTTCCGCTGCGCTATCGCGGCCGCACCCATGCGCGCATTCTCGGCGCGCTGTCGCCCGGGCTGTCGCCGGACTGGCTCGGCCTCGACACGCTCGCCTCGATGCGCACCATCTCGCTTCGGATGATCTGGCCCGACGCCCGCGCGGCGCGCGGCAGCGAGGCCGCGGCCCAGGAGCGCAGGCCGAAGCTGATGCTCCTGCCCGGCGGCAGGGCCTGAGAATACTAACCAGCTCTTAACCGGCAGGCCGGTAGCATGACCCTGTTAGGAACAAGGTCTGTGATGCTGACGGCGCCCCAAAATCAGAGGACGGGCTCGGTCCCGGTCGAGCGCCGGCGCCATCAGCGCATGAAGGTCGTCCTGCTCGGACGCTACATGCTGCCCAACCGCATGGAATATCCCTGCCAGACCACCGACATCTCGCCGGGCGGGCTGCATATGGTGGCGCCCGCCAAGCCGGCGGTCGGCGACCGCATCATCGTCTACCTCGAACATCTCGGCCGCATCGAGGGGACGGCGGTGCGCACCACGCCGACGGGCTTCGCGATGACGATCACCGCGACCAGCCGCAAGCGCGAGAAGTTCACCGCGCAGCTGACCTGGCTCGCCAATCGCGACGAGCTCGGGCTGCCGGAGGACCGGCGCCATGAGCGCATCGTGCCGCGCAATCCGCGCAGCATCCTGACCCTCGAGGACGGCAGCGAGCACGCGGTGCGGTTGATCGACTTCTCGCTGTCGGGCGCGGCCTTCGCCACCGACCACCAGTTCGAGATGGGCACGGCGATCCGGCTCGGCAGCACGCCGGCCATGATCGTGCGGCGCTTCGACGGCGGTTACGCCGCCCAGTTCCGCATGCCGCTCTCCGCCGACGAGCTCGACGAGAACCTCGAGCTCTGAAGCGCGCGCCTCGTCGCGCCCTATCCAGACCTCCGACCTCCCGCCGCCCGGCCGACGCCGGCGCAGGCCGGTTTCGCCCGCCGCCAGCCGGCAGGCTCGCAGCCTCGCTGCGCCCGCTTCATAGCCCGAAGACCCGCGGCGGTCCGGATCGCGGGCGCCGCGCGGCGGCCTTGGAGTTACCCCGCCGCGGCCGGCGCCTCCCCCGCAATTCACAGAACCTAGCCCGAGGAGCTTGACGAGCAGGCCGGCTCCATGGTTAAGAAAACGCTCGGTTAAGAATTCCTTACGCCCACGCAGAAAAATCTTACCGACGAATTTATACTTGGTTCGTCGTAAGTATTTTTGCGCGCTGCGAAGTCGAATTCAGTAAAATTGCGCGGATTGACTTCAAGCGACTTCCACGCCCCCCAGAGCATGGTCATTCCCGGGACAAGACAGGGGGACATCATGTTTTCGCGTTTCCGGGGTTATCGCCACGTCATCGCCGCCGCCGTCATCACCTTCGCAGGTGCGGCCGGCGCCCAGGCGCAGCAGAGCGCCAATCTGCCGGTCGCCAGCGCGCCGATCACCGCCGGCGGCGACGCCCGCGCTCCTTACGCCTGGACCGATTTCTGCAAGCGCATGCCGGCTCAGTGCAGCGTCGACACCCGCGAGCCGGAGACCGTCGAATTGACGCCGCGGCTGTGGAGCCTGCTGGTCGGAACCAATCAGCGGGTCAATCGCGACATCGTCGCGATCACCGACCAGGACCATTGGGGCGTGGTCGACCGCTGGGACATCCCCACCGACGGCAAGGGCGATTGCGAGGACTTCGTCCTGCTGAAGCGCCAGCGTCTCGCCGCGGCCGGCGTGCCGCGCCGGGCCATGCGCGTCACCGTGGTGATCGACGAGGAGAATGCCGGCCACGCCGTGCTGATGATCCGCACCGATCGCGGCGACTTCATCCTCGACAACAAGCGCAACGCCGTGCTGCCCTGGAGCCAGACCGGCTACACCTACGTCAAGCGCGAATCCCAGGCGCAGACCGGGTGGGCCTCGCTCGGCGGCCTGTCGACCTCGACCGTGGCGTCGCTGCGCTGAACGGCTCGGCGCCGGGCGGGACGGAACCCGGCGCGTCCAAAACCGCGGAATCGAAGGGATTTCGCGGAGCCCGTCCGACCCGCTCGCATCGCTAGCCGATCGGCCGGACGGCCTCCATCCTCGAAGTCGGGCGGATCCGGCGGGCTCGTCCCGATCGGATCCGCCCCAGGGACGACGAAGTCCGGTCACGTCCCCACCCACCCGTCCCCGACCGGGCATCGTCCAGGGCCGGCTCCTCCCCCGGGGAGCCGGCCCGCTTCGTTCGGGGCCAGGGACGGGACAACGCGGTCAGTCGATCCGCAGCATGCCCCTGGCGAACTGCTTCCAGCGCTCGGAATAGCCGGCGGCGGAGGCGCGCAGACCCGCGGCCGCCGCCTCGTCGAGGCTGCGGATGGCCCGGGCAGGCGAACCGACTATCAGCGAATTGTCGGGGAACTCCTTGCCCTCGGTCACCAGCGCATTGGCGCCGACCAGGCAGTTGCGGCCGATCCTGACATGGTTGAGCACGGTCGCGCCCATGCCGATCAGGCTGTTCTCGCCGATGATGCAGCCATGCAGGATGGCGCGATGGCCGATGGTGCAGCCGGCGCCGACCTTCAGCGGCGCGCCCATGTCGGTGTGGAGCACGCAGCCTTCCTGGATGTTGGTGGCCTCGCCGATCTCGATCCACTCATTGTCGCCGCGCAGCACGGCCCCGAACCAGATGCCGACATCGCGCGCGAGCCGGACCCGGCCGATGACATGGGCGTCCGGCGCGAGCCACCAATGGCCCTGCGGCGGCGTTTCCGGCGCGGTTCCGTCGAGCGAGTAGAGCGGCATGGCGTATCCTCCGGGCTGTCCAGCCTGAGGATTGCAGGGCTGCCGCCCCGGCCGTCAAGCCGCGCCGAGCGCCATGAGCAGGTCGAGCACCAGGCGGCCGCTGACCAAGCTCCAGAGCGAGGCGACCATGCTCGCCGCCATGACGAAGAAGAAGGGCCGCCCCTCGATGCGCCGGCCGCGCACGGTGTTGCGGATGATCAGGAACGGCGCGCTGAACACGACCACCGGCACGCTCGCCACCGCGCCGACGCCGCCGCCCTGCAGGAGCTCGAAGCCGGCGCGCCTCTGCGTGAACAGTTCGAAGGCGCTCGCCAGCAGGCCGGCGAAAGCGAAGCCGAGAACCAGCGATTTCAGGGCCTCGACGGCCGATGGATCGAGCGACACGGAAGACGGTTCCCAGCGGATGCCGCCGAAGCATGGCGCAAGGGCGCCGGCTGCGGAAGCAAAGCCTTAACCAATGGTTAACCACGCCGGCCCGGACATGGTTTACGACACGTTAAGGCGGCTCTGGTTCAGTGTCCCGGCAGGGCCGCGATCGGCCCGGGGACGAATCCGATGAGCCTCTACGCCGACCGGGACCAGCCGCACGCCCACGCTACCGACGTGGCGGCGCTGATCCGCAACCATCTCAAGCGCCGGCCGGCGCCGCTGCCGCCGCGCGGCGACCGGGCGCTGCTGCAGCTCGCCGCCGGCATCCTCGCGCTCGGAGCGGCCGGCACCGGCCTCGCCCTGTTCGCAACCCGCCCGCAGCCCGATGCCGGGAGCGAGCTGCGGCCGGCGCGGGTCGGCGAGGTGGTGCTGGCGATTCCCGCCAATCTGGCCGGCGCCGACAGCGAGGAAGGCCGTCTCGTCGGCATGGCGCGCCTGCGCCTCGACTGGCCGAGCCTCGGGCCGGTGACGCCGGAGAGCAGGCAGCGGCTTCTGGTGACGCTGAGCCCGCCGGACAAGGTCAACGAGCCGGCGACGCAGCTCTCCGTCTACGCCCGCTTCCTGACGCCGACGGTCTGGTCCAACCCGGGCGGGCTGGTGGTGCGCGGCTTCCGCAAGGGGTCACCCTATGACGGCGACGAGCTCTATGTCTCGGTGCCGGACGGGCGCGGCTTCGCGGCGCGCTGCCCGGTCGAGACCGCGCAGAGCGGCCTCGACGAGCCCTGCCGCGTGACCTTCCGCCATCGCGGCGTCGATGTGAACATCCGCTTCCCGCGCGCCATCGTCGCCGATTGGCAGGTGATGCTCGGCGGCGTGCGCCGCACCATCGACCGGCTGATGCGCTGAGCAGAACGCCCGCCTCGTGCCGAAGGCCTCATCGCGAGGAGATCGACTGCGAGCGACGCCTCTGCGCCGGCCTCAATCGTCGAGGTCGACGTCGAGAATCGCCATGGTGAAGTTGAAGGAGCGGTCGCCGTCCTCGTCGTCGACATGGATGATGCCGATGAACTCGTCGGCGAGATAGACCTCGGCCGAGTCGGTCTTCTTCAGCCGCGCGCGCACGCTGATGTTGTGGTTCGAGAAGGTGCGGCGCAGATACGCCTCGAGCTTGGCGAGTTCGGTCTTGTCCACGATGACGGTCCTTATGTGTTGCGCGGACGGATGCCACGCGTCGGCGCCGAGGGCAAGGACGAAGGCGCTACGGCCAACAACGCATGGCTCCCGCGCTCTGCGGCGCTGACGCCGCGCCGGCACCCGTGCCAAGCTGCCGCTCCCGCTCCGCTCGACGATGGATTCCCCGATGAAGCCCTGGCTGCCCGCCGCGCTCGATTACGTCGCAAGCTGGCTCGAATTCCAGCGCCGTTTCCATGACCAGCCCGGCTGCGCGGTGGCGATCGCCGATGGCGGCGAGATCGTGCTCGAGGCCGCCTTCGGGAGCGCCGACCTTGCGACCGGCGAAGCGCTGACGCCGCGCCACGGCTTCCGCATCGCCTCGCATTCGAAGAGCTTCACCGCCGCCGGCATCCTGCGTCTCACCGAAGCCGGCCGCCTGCGGCTCGACGACGAAGCCGGCGCCCATGTCCGGGGCCTGCATCCCGAGGTCGCCGCGGCGACGCTGACCCAGCTGCTCTCGAACAGCGCCGGCCTTTGCCGCGACGGCGCCGATTCCGGCCAGTTCTTCGACCGCAGGCCCTATCTGCGCAGGGACGAGTTGCTGGCCGACCTCGCCAGGCCTCCGGTCTTCCCGGCCTCGCAGCGCTTCAAATACTCCAATCACGGTTTCGCCCTGCTCGGACTGGTGATCGAGGCGGTGACGGGCGAGGCCTATGCCGACTGGATCGCCCGCGAGATCGTCGCGCCGGCGGGGCTGCGGGAGACACGGCCCGACATCACGCTCTGGAGCGGGCCGATGGCGAAGGGCCATAGCGGGACGATGCCGCTCGGCCGGCGCGTGGTGATCCCGGCCGACAATCCGGGCAACGCCATGGTCTCGGCCGCCGGCTTCGTCGCGACGGCGGCCGACATCGCCCGTTTCATCGCCCAGCTGTCCCCCAGGGCCGAGCGCAGCGTCATCTCGCCGTTGAGCCGCCGCGAGATGACGCGCCGGCTCTGGCCTGATGCCGAGAGCAGCCTGGGGCGCCATTACGGGCTCGGCACGATCTCGGGCGGCGGTGACGGCTGGGACTGGGTCGGCCATTCCGGCGGTTTCCAGGGCTTCATCACCCGCACGGTGACCATGCCGGAGCAGGACCTGACCGTCTCTGTGCTGACCAACGCGATCGACGGGCTGGCGCATCCCTGGCTCGACGGCGTGATCCAGATCCTGCGGACCTTCTCCGAGCACGGCGGGCCGACGCCCGCGACCAAGCGCTGGCGCAAGCGCCTCTGGACCATCTGGGGCGCCGGCGACCTCGTCCCGGCGGGCGGCAAGGTGCTGATCGCCAATCCGGCGCTGTTCAACCCGTTCCTCGACGCCGGCGAGATCGAGCCGGCGGCCGAAGACCGGGGGCGCATCGTCAAGGCCTCGGGCTTCGCCAGCCCGGGCGAGCCGGCCCGCCTCGTCCGCAACGCATCGGGCGAGATCGAGGCGGCCTGGCTCGGCGGCGCACAGGCGATCGCGGAAGAGGCGCTGAAGGCTGAGATGCTGGAGAGGTATGACCGGCGTCATGCTCGGGCTTGACCCGAGCATCTCCGCCTGGAGGAGGCTCCAATCAGCGCCTTCTCGTCGCGAGATTCTCGGGTCTGCGCTTCGCTCCGCCCGAGAATGACGCCTGCCCATCTCACCTCACATAATGCAACCTGTCGAAGCGCCGGCGGAAGGCGGTGACGTCGCGGGCGATCGCCTCGTCCGGGCGCGCGCCCGCGAGCCCGTCGGCGATGTAGCCGGCGAGTTCCGGCATGTGCTCGGGCCGCATGCCGAAGCGGACGATCTCGGGCGTGCCGAGCCGGAGGCCGTTGACGTCGCCTTCCACCTCCGCAATCGGCAGGCCGATGCCGCAGCTCAGAATGTTGACGGCGCGCAGCCGCTTCGCCGCGGCCTGCCCGCCGCCATAGCCGCCCGCCTCGATCGCGAACTGGTGCGAGGCCGTCATGCCGCGATCGCGCGCGAAGACGGGGACCTGCCGCTCCGCCAGGGCTTCGGCCAGCGCCTTCGCCGTCGCCGCCATCATCGCGGCGTAGTCGCGCCCGAATTCCTGCCAGTCCATCAGGGTGATCGCCAGCGCCGCCGACTTGGCCGCGTCGAAATTGGCGGTGAGGCCGGGATAGGCGATGGCGTCGAGCTTCTCGGCGAGACCGGCGTCATTGGTGACGATCAGTCCGGAGGGCGGGCCGCCCAGGCTCTTATAGGTGCTCATCGTCATGACGTGAGCGCCTTCCGCCAAAGGCTGCTGCCAGCCGTGCCCCGCGATCATGCCGGAGAGATGGGCTGCGTCGAAGAGCACGATCGCCCCGACCTCGTCGGCGATGGCGCGGATCTCCCGGATCGGGTGCGGGAACAGGTTGAGGCTGCCGCCGATACTGATGACCTTCGGCCGCAGCCGCAGCGCGTCCTCGCGCAGCCGGGCGACATCGACCGTATAGCCGCCGGCATCGACCGGGGCGGGATGGGTAACGACACCGTAGAGCCCGGCGGCGCCAGCGCCATGATGGGTGACATGGCCGCCGATCGCGGGCGGCGGCGCGATCACGACGTCGCCGGGCCTCGCCGCCGCCATGAAGACGTAGAGATTGGCGATCGCGCCCGAGGGGACGCGGATCTCGGCGTGGGTGGCGCCGAAGACCTCGGCCGCGAGCTCGGCCGCCATCACCTCGATCTGCTCGATCGCCTCGAGGCCCATCTCGTATTTGTCGCCGGGATAGCCGAGCGAGGGCCGCGTGCCGAGCCCCTGGCCCAGCACCGCCTCGGCACGCGGGTTCATGACATTGGTCGCCGGGTTGAGGTTGACGCAGTCGCGCTCGTGGATGGTGCGGTTCTCGGCGACGAGACCGGCGAGCCTCGCCTCGCGCGTCGCGCGGTCCTGCCCGGCGACCTCGCCGGCGATCCGCAGAACATGATCCTCGCTCGCCGTCGGCACCCAGCCGCGCCGCGCCAATTTCGCCGTCATCGTCATCCCCGCAGAGCTGTTTCGTCTGGCCATTGCAGCGATTTGCCGGCGCGTGCGCAAACCAGTTATCGTCGCCGGCAGGGCTAGAAAATCTAGGCCTGCAACCTCGTGCCGCCGATGTCCGTCAGACCGCCCCGCCCGCCCTTGCCGCCGCTCAACGCGCTGCGCGCCTTCGAGGCCGCGGCCCGGCTCGGCAGCTTCTCGAAGGCGGCCGAGGAGATCGGCGTGACGCAGGGCGCCATCGCCCAGCAGGTGCGCCATCTCGAGGCCTTCCTCGGCTTGGCGCTGTTCCGGCGCCTGCCCCAGGGCGTGGCGCTGACGGAGGCCGCCCGGGACGCCCGGCCACGCCTCAGCGCCGCCTTCGATGCGCTGGCGCTGGCCGTGCAGGAGCTCAGGGCGAGCCATGCCGGCCGGGCGCTCGCCATCGCGGCCTTGCCCTGCATCGCGCAGCTCTGGCTGTCGCCGCGCCTGCCGGCGCTGCAGCGGGCCTTTCCAGCCCTGCCGATCTCGATCAGCGCGATGGAGACCCCGCCGGCAGGCCGGCACGACAGCTTCGACCTGGCGCTGTTCTATCTCACCGAGCCGCCCGCTGACGCGCTGGTGCTGGCCGAGGACAGCCTGTTTCCCGTCTGCTCCCCGGCGCTCGCCCGCACCCTGCGGACCCCTGCCGATCTCACCGGGCAGACCCTGCTGCACGACGCGGTCTGGCGTGGCGACTGGGCGCGCTGGCTGCGCCATGCCGGCGCGAGCGGAATCGATGCCGGCCGCGGCCCGTCCTATTCGCTCTATGCGCTGGCGCTCGACGCCGCGCTCGGCGGCGCCGGCATCCTGATCGGCCGCCGGAGCCTGGTGGCGCCGCATCTCGCCGACGGTCGGCTCGTCGCCCCCTTCGCCGACGAACTCCCGAGCGGCGACCGGCTGACGCTGCTGTTCCCGCCGGCCGGCAGGCCGCATCCGCGGCGCGCCGAGGTGGCCGCCTGGCTGGAAGGCAATGCGTGAACGAAAAAGGGCGGCTCGCGAGAGCCGCCCTTCGGATCGATACCGGCCGAAGCCGATGAGGAGATCAGCGCTTCGAGAACTGGAAGCTGCGGCGGGCCTTGGCCTTGCCGAACTTCTTGCGCTCGACCACGCGCGAGTCGCGGGTCAGGAAGCCTTCCTTCTTGAGGGGGCCGCGCAGCTCCGGCTCGTAATGCGTCAGGGCCTTGGAGAGGCCGTGACGGACCGCGCCGGCCTGGCCGGAGAGGCCGCCGCCCTTGACCGAGACGACGACGTCGTACTGGGTCAGGCGATCGACCAGCTGCAGCGGCTGCTGCAGGATCATGCGCAGCACCGGGCGGGCGAAATAGACTTCCTGGTCGCGGCTGTTGACCGTGATCTTGCCGGAGCCCGGCTTGATCCAGACGCGGGCGATCGCGTTCTTGCGCTTGCCGGTGGCATAGGCGCGGCCGAGCGCGTCGACCTTCTTGACGTGGACCGGAGCCTCGGGCTGGGTGCCCTTGGCGACCTGGCCGAGCTGCTCGAGAGACTGGAGAACCTCGGCCATCGTCAGACCCTCGCGTTCTTGGAGTTGAGCTTGGCGACGTCCAGCACCTCCGGCGACTGGGCGGCGTGCGGGTGCTCCGAGCCCTTGTAGACGCGCAGATTACCGAGGATCTGGCGGAAGAGCGGGCCGCGCGGCAGCATGCGCTCGACGGCCTTCTCGACGACGCGCTCCGGGAAGCGACCGTCGAGCAGGAACTTGGCCGACCGCTCCTTGATGCCACCCGGGAAGCCGGTGTGGTGGTAGTAGACCTTCTGGTCGCGCTTGCGACCGGTCAGCACCACCTTCTCGGCGTTGATGACGATGATGTTGTCGCCGCAGTCGACATGCGGGGTGTAGGCGGCCTTGTGCTTGCCGCGCAGGCGCATCGCCACCAGGGAGGCGAGACGGCCGACGACGAGCCCGGAGGCATCGATCACAACCCACTTCTTCTCGACATCGGCGGGCTTGAGCGACATGGTCTTCATCGCGGCACCCCTTCAGCTTCGGAAAAAAGGACAAGCCGCCGGCAGGCCGGCGGCGATGTGGGCGCTGGATAGGCGGCCGCCCCGGCGATGTCAAGCAAAGATGTCGCGCCCTGGCCAAAAACGCATTGTTTTCAGAGGACTGGGCAAAACGGTATCTGGATACCGCCTCATCGCTCCGCCGGGATCGAATAGGTGCCAGTGGCATGGCAGACCATTTCGGTCTCACCCTGCGAATACAGGCGGACCTCGCCGACGGCGAGCCGCCTGCCGAGCTTGAGCAGCCTCGCTTCCGCGACCAGCGCGGCCTGCCCGGGCTTGCGCAGGAAATTGTAATTGAGGCTCGTCGTCACCGCGAGCGCGACCGGGCCGATCTGGGCGAGGATGGCGACATAGAGGGCGAGGTCGGCGAGCGCCATCATCGTCGGCCCGGAGATCGTGCCGCCCGGCCGCAAATGCCTCTCGTGATAGTCGCAGCGCATGCGCGCATAGAGCGGCCCGACCTCCTCGACGACATAGGTGCGGCCGCCATAGTGGAGCTGCGGGAAGACCTGATCGAGATAGGCCTCGATCTCGGCGGCGCTCATGCGGATCGTCATCGTGCGGAAAACCTAGAGGCTGTCAGACCCCTTGCAGCACGGCACCCGGCTTCCGACAATAGGACAAACAGCGAAAGGCCCGTTGCCATGAACGCCCATGCCGGAGCGCAGATTCTGCTGCGCGAGGATGCCGACGGCATCGCGACGCTGACCCTGAACCGGCCCGAGGCGCGCAACCCGCTGAGCGAGGCGATGCTGGCGGCCCTGTCGGAAACGCTCGTCGCGATCGCCAACGACCGCAGCATCCGCGCGGTGGTGCTGGCGGCGGCCGGCCCGGTGTTCTCCGCCGGCCACGACCTCAAGGAGATGAGCGCCCGGCGCGCCGATCCCGACCGCGGCCGGGCCTATTTCGCCGAGATCCTCGGGCGCTGCTCGGCGATGATGCAGCAGATCACCGCCCTGCCCCAGCCGGTGATCGCCGCGGTCGAGGGCACGGCGACCGCCGCCGGCTGCCAGCTCGTCGCGACCTGCGACCTCGCGGTCGCCGGCGACGGAGCGCGCTTCTGCACGCCCGGCGTCCATATCGGCCTGTTCTGCTCGACGCCGATGGTCGCGCTCTCGCGCAACCTCTCGGCCAAGCATGCGATGGAGATGCTGCTGCTCGGCGAGATGGTGCCGGCCGAGACGGCGGCGCGCATGGGCCTCGTCAACCGGGTGGTGCCGGCGGGCGAGGCGCTCGGAGAAGCGCGGCGGCTCGCCGGGATCATCGCCTCCAAATCGGCGGCGACGGTGAAGGTCGGCAAGCGCACCTTCTACGAACAGCGCGAGATGGGGCTGAAGGCGGCCTACGACCACGCTTCGGCGGTGATGGTCGAGAACATGCTGGCCCGCGACGCCGAGGAGGGCATCGGCGCCTTCATGGAGAAGCGCCAGCCGGACTGGCGGCACGGCTGAGGCCGGCTCGCCACGAAGACGAGCCGCCGTCGCGAATGGCTCCTCGATCACGCTGCATTTGGACGGAATCGTCCAAATGCAGCCAACGTGACCGATTCCACTAGCTTAGAGCATGCTCGGCGCAAGACCCGTTGCCACTTTTCGCAGCATGCTCCAGGCCCCTCCGGTGACGCGATCAGATGCCGAGGATCCGGACCGGTTCCGGCTCGGCCGGCGCGGGATCGGCCTCGGCCGTCGCGGCCCGCTCGCCCTGCGGCTCTGCCGGCAATTGCAGCACGGTCACCGTCTGCCCCTCAGACAGATTGGTCAGCAGCACGGTCTGTCCGCTGGGCAGTTCGATCGCGTCGTGATGAGCGTAGGGCTTGTCGAGGTCGACCTGCCGGAAGCGCGCCACCGTCGCCGCGAGCCGGCGATGCGGCAGGAAGCCGACCGCCCTGTCGCATTCGATCTCCGACGCGAACGCCAGCTCCGTGCCGGGCAGCACGCAGACCGCGACATTCGGCTCGCCAGCGGCGCAGAAGCCCCTGGTGCTCGTTCCCGCGAAACTGGTGGTCTTGAGGACGTCGCCGACTTTGGCAGGAGTCGACATCACATGGTGCAGACTGTAGTCGCACATGGCAGGCCCTCCTCACTGGTGAAGAGCGGGATTTGCCTCTCCCTCTCCGACAGAGGCAACAAGCTCGGCCGCGCGATGTTCCGGCGGCGGCAGGCCTTCGCGGCCCGGCCGGAGCGGTTCGGCAACGGTTTCAATTCGCAGGGATTTTCGTGCCTTGAACCATGATTCCTACGATGATGCGCTCATTCGCCGCATCCTGCGCGAGGTCAAGAGCATCGCCCTCGTCGGCGCCTCCGCCAACGAGGCGCGGCCGAGCTGGATCGTCAGCAAGTACCTGCTCGAGCGCGGCTACGACGTGATCCCGGTCAATCCCGGGCTCGCCGGGCAGACGCTGCTCGGCAAGACCGTCTACGGCTCGCTGAAGGACATCCCGCGGCCGGTCGACATGGTCGAGATCTTCCGCAATTCCGAGGCGGCCGGCCCGATCACCGACGAGGCCCTGGGTCTCGAGCCGCTGCCCAAGGTGATCTGGATGCAGCTCTCGGTGCGCAACGACGAAGCCGCGGCGAAGGCCGAGGCCAGGGGCGTCACCGTGGTCATGAACCGCTGCCCGAAGATCGAGTACGGCCGGCTCTCCGGCGAGATCGGCTGGCAGGGCATCAATTCGCGCATCCTGTCGGCAAAGAAGCCGGCGCTGGCCGGCAAGGGCTTCCAGAAGCTGACGATCGACCGCCCGGGGACGTGAGGGCGAGGCTCGGCGGAGCCGCTTGATCGCAGCCATGTCGGCCTCCTCTCTTCCGGTCGTTCCGGGCGACCGAAGGGAGACCCGGCCCCCCATGCCTGAACCGTTCCGGCATGGCTCCGGGGTTGGCGAGGCTTCGCCGCCTGTCCGGGATGACCACGGTATGGTGAGCCATCCTACGGAGAAGGCCCACGCCCCCTCTCGAGCGCCGCACCATTCCTCTCGCGGGCTTGCGAGCATGCCGGGCATTGGCGGGCCGAGGGAAGAGCGGTGCAATTGACGCTGCGGCGAGCGTTCGTTAAATCGAACAGACCTGTTCGAAAAGACCTTCCCGAGGGAGCACGCCATGACCGACCGCGCACCGGGTTTCCACACGCTCGCCGTCCATGCCGGCGCCGCTCCCGACGCGGCCACCGGCGCGCGCGCCACGCCGATCTACCAGACGACCTCCTTCGTCTTCGACGATGTCGACCACGCCGCCTCGCTGTTCGGACTGCAGGCCTTCGGCAACATCTACACCCGCATCGGCAACCCGACTAACGCGGTGCTGGAGGAGCGCGTCGCGGCGCTGGAGGGCGGGACGGCGGCGCTGGCGGTGGCCTCCGGCCATGCCGCCGAGTTCCTGACCTTCCATGCGCTGCTGCAGCCGGGCGACGAGTTCGTGGCGGCGAAAAAGCTCTATGGCGGCTCGATCAACCAATTCAACCATTCCTACAAGAACTTCGGCTGGAACGTGATCTGGGCCGATCCGGACGATCTCGACGCCTTCGCCGCGGCGGTGACGCCGAAGACCAAGGCGATCTTCGTCGAGTCCATCGCCAATCCGGGCGGCGTCATCGTCGACCTTCAGGCGATCTCGAAGATCGCGAAGAAGCACAACATCCCGTTCATCGTCGACAACACGATGGCGAGCCCCTACCTGATCCGCCCCTTCGAGCACGGCGCCGACATCGTCGTGCATTCGGCGACCAAATTCCTCGGCGGCCATGGCAACTCGATCGGCGGGCTGATCGTCGACGGCGGCTCGTTCAACTGGGTCGGCGACGAGCGCTATCCGATGCTGTCCAAGCCGCGGCCGGAATATAACGGCATGGTGCTGGGCGAGACCTTCGGCAATTTCGCCTTCGCGATCGCGACCCGCGTGCTCGGCCTGCGCGACATGGGCCCGGCGCTCTCGCCCTTCAACGCCTTCATGATCCTGACCGGCATCGAGACGCTGCCGCTGCGCATGCAGCGCCATTGCGACAATGCGCTGAAGGTCGCGACGCATCTCTCCACGCACCCGGCGGTGGCCTGGGTGAGCTATCCCGGCCTGCCCGGCGACAAGTACCACGAGCTCGCCAAGCGCTATTCGCCCAAGGGCGCCGGCGCGGTGTTCACGCTCGGCCTCAAGGGCGGCTACGACGCCGGCGTCCAGCTGGTTTCGAAGCTGCAGCTGTTCTCGCATCTCGCCAATATCGGCGACACCCGCTCGCTGGTGATCCACCCGGCCTCGACCACGCATCGCCAGCTCTCGGACGCGCAGAAGACCGCGTCCGGCGCCGGCCCCGAGGTGGTGCGCCTGTCGATCGGCATCGAGGATCCGGAGGACCTGATCGCGGATCTCGACCAGGCGCTGGCCTGATCTACGACGTCATTCTCGGGCGGCGCAAAGCGCCGGCCCGGGAATCTCATGACGCGAAAGCGCTGGCCGGAGCCCCTTCTGGCCTGAGATGCTCGGGGCAAGCCCGAGCATGACGCGCGCTACCCTCGCGCTGCCTGCTGCGTACGCGTCACATGCACCACGCCCATCGCCAGCACGGTGAAGCCGAGCGCCTGATGGGCGAGCCCGGCCCAGAGCGGCACGACCAGCAGCAGCGTCACGATGCCGAGCGCGGACTGCGCCAGGACCAGCCCGGCAATGGCGGTGGCGCGCCTGGCGCTGCCGGAACCCGGCGCGGCGCGGCGCAAGGCCAGCATGTGCCAGAGCGCGAAGGCGAGCAGGACATAGGCGCCGAGGCGGTGGTTGAACTGCACCAGCGCGACATTGTCGACGAAGTTCTCCCAGACCGGCGTGCCGGCGAACAGCGTCGCGGCGGACGGCACCAGCGCCCCGTCCATCAGCGGCCAGGTGTTGAAGGTGAAGCCGGCCCTGGAGCCGGCGACGAGGCCGCCGAGCGCGACCTGGACGAAGAGCAGCAGGAGCAGGAACCAGGCGCCCGCCCTGCCCCTGACCGCCTCGATGCGGCGCAGCGGGGTGAGCCAGGTGGCGAAGGCGACGACGCTGGCGAAGAAGAGGCCGGCGAAGACGAGATGCAGCGTCAACTTAACGGGCGCGACCGCGATCATGCCCGGCTGTAGGCCCGAGGCCACCATGATCCAGCCGATCGTGCCCTGCAGGCCGAGCAAGAGGCCCATGCCGAACAGGAGCGCCGTCTGCCGCCACGGCATCAGCCGCCGCAGCAGGACGACGAGGAAGCCGGCGGTATAGACCAGCCCGATGAAGCGGCCGAGCTGGCGGTGGCCCCATTCCCACCAGTAGATGAACTTGAAGTCGGCGAGCGCCATGCCCGCATTCAGGAGCTGGTATTGCGGGCTCGCCCGGTACTTCTCGAATTCCAGCGCCCAGGAGGCGTCGGAAAGCGGCGGGATCGCGCCGGTGACGGGGCGCCATTCGGTGATCGAAAGACCCGAGCCGGTCAGTCGCGTCGCGCCGCCGACCACGACCATGACGAAGACGAGGGCTGCGACGGCCCAGAGCCACCGGCGGATGCCGGCATGGCTGGCGGCGGCCGGCATGGCAGGCTGATCGAGCGCGATCGTCACGGCGGCGGGACCTCGGGTCGCAGGGAGCAGGCTTGAATACGCTTCACAAGCGCGGCGGCGGGTGACAGATAGTCCGCCCTCGAGAGCTGAACAACGCCCGCAATGCCGCAGCCCGGACCAGGATCGCATGAGGCAGACCTATCGCAAGCTCGTCGGCACGGTCGTGATGATCGTCTTCGTCTGCGTCTACGCGCTCGTCGCCATGGCGCTGGCGCAGGGGCGGATCACCGAGGCTTCGAAGCTCGTCCAGACGATCGCCTATGTCGCGCTGGGGCTGGTCTGGATCCTGCCGCTGCTGCCGCTGATCAAATGGATGGAGCGCAAGGACGGGTAGCCGTCATTCTCGGCCGCAGCGAAGCGGAGAGCCGAGAATCTCCCGGCGAGGAGGCGCCCTGCGGGCCTCATCCGGCCTGGGATGCTCGGGCGAGCCCGAGCATGACGGCAACTCTATCCGACGCTCAGCTTCCGGCCGCGGTTCCACAGCAGGAACGGCAGCCCCGAGAGCAGCGCCTTGAGCGCCGCTTCGCTCTGGTGCAGCCCGTTGAGCGAGACGCGGGGCAGCGCGTGCAGGTGCCCGACGTGCTCGGCGAAGAGGTGCCCCGGTCGCGTCGTCACGGCGCTGACATAGCCGGCCTCCCTCGCCAGGGCGAATTCGCGCGGCCCGGCCGAGCCGGGATCGCCGACCGGGTAGGCGAAGTGGCGGATCGGCGTTTCCAGCGTCGTCTCCAGCCAGGCCTTGCTCTCGACGATCTCCTGCCGCGCGACCTCCTCCGGATGTCTGGCGAGCATCGGATGGCTCAGTGTGTGGGCGCCGATGGTGACCCCGGGCGCGCCGGCGAGCGAGCGCAGCGTCTCGGCCGGCAGGCATTCGCGCTCGACCAGGGCGGTGGGGTCGATGCCGGCCTGAGCCGCGAGCCCGGAAATCACCGAGAGCAGACTCGCTTCCGGCCCTTTGCGCAAGCGCCAGTAGAGCTGGTCGAAGGCCCGCTGCTTCTCGGCGTCGCTTCCGGCCGCGGCGTCGAAGCGGCCGCCCGGCAGGTCGAGCGCGATGCGCGGCAACGCCCGGATGGCCTCCTCCAGTTCCAGCCACCACAGCCGCGCCGTGCGCTCGGCGAAGCCGCGCACGACATAGAGGGTCCACGGCGCGCCATGCTTCGCCAGCACGGGCCAGGCGTGGTCGAGATTGTCGCGATAGCCGTCGTCGAAGGTGAGCGTGACGAAGAAGCGGCCGGGCCGGGGGGCGGCCAGCCGCGCCAGCGCCTCGTCGAGCGAGACGACGTCGTAGCCCTCGGCGCGGATCAGGCTCAGCGCCCGGTCGAGGAAATCGGGCGTGACCTCGAGCAGGCCGTTGGGCCGAAAGCCGCCGGAGGCCGCCGGACGGACATGGTGCAGCGTCAGGATCGCGCCCCGGCCCTGGGCGAGGCCCCTGCCCCAGCGATCGGCGCCGGTCGCCGCGATCGCCGCGAAGGCGGCCGAAAAAGCCTTGTGGCGCAGGCTCATACCCGACATCTCCGAGAGATCGATTCAACCCTTCGCTAACGCTGTTCGGCGATGGCGTTCGCGGTGCCGGCGATCATGGCAGGTCCGTTCACAATGCCGGGTTAAGGAGGCGGCATGTCCGCCCTCGCCCAGCCCGCACGAAGCACCTCGGCCGCCCCTGCCTCGCGCCGGGACGCGGAGGCGCGCCCCTTCGCCAGGGTGCGGGCCGAGAGCGACATCGCCGCTCTCGAAGCCGACTGGCGCGCGCTCGAGGCCGATGCCCTGGTGACGCCCTATCAGAGCTATGACTGGGTCCGGCCCTTCGCCGAGACGATCGGGCGCGCCGAAGGCATGGCGCTCCGCTTCGTCAGGGTCGAGGACGGCCAGGGCGGGCTGCTCGCGCTGTTCCCGCTGGTGATCACCCGCCGGCTCGGCACGCGCTTCGCCGAATTCATCGGCGGCAAGCACGCCAATTATCACATGGCGCTCTACCGGCCCGCCTTCGCCGCGGCGCTCGACGACGCGGCGACGCGCAGCCTGCTCGCGGATATCGGCACGGCGCTGGGCGGGATCGACGCGCTGTTCTTCGTCAACCAGCCATCCCTCTGGCATGGCGTCGCGAACCCGCCTGCGCGGCTCGCCGCCGGGCAGAGCCCGAGCCGGGCCTACAAGCTCGCGCTCGTGCCGGGCGATTGCGAGGGCACGCTGCGGCGCTCGATGAGCAAGCACGCCCGCAAGAAACTGACGACGAAGCGCAACCGCTTCGCGGAGCTCGGCCCGTCCGAACTGATCCAGGCGCATGGTGAAGCCGAGATCGCGCGCGTGCTCGACGCCTTTCTGGCGCAGAAGGCGGCCCGCTTCGCCCAGATGGGCCTGCCCGACCCGTTCGCGGCGCCGGCGACCCGCGCCTTCCTGCGCCAGGGCGCGATCGGGCAGCCCGGCCGCCCGCCGGCGATCGAGCTCTACTCGCTCGACCTCGCGGGCCGTTCGGTCGCGACCTATGTCGGCGCCGTGCAGGGCGAGCGCTTCTCCGGCATGGCGACGGCTTTCGACCTCGCCGCCGAGGCGGCGCGCACCAGCCCCGGCGAGCTCCTGCTGGTCGAGCTGATCAAGCGCAAATGCCGGGCCGGATTCACCATGTTCGACCTCGGCGTCGGCGAGGCGCGCTACAAGACGACGATCTGCGACGACAGCGACGAGCTCGTCGACACCTTCTTCCCGCTGACGGCCAGGGGACGGGCCTATGCCGGCTACAGCCGGGCCAAACGCGCGCTCAAGCGGCGGATCAAGGCCTCGCCCCTGGCGCTGAAGGCGGCGCAGCGCATCCTCGGCCTGCTGAGGCGCCGCAGGCCGGCGGCGCTGGACGAGTAGGCAGAACTTCTGGCGAGCCGGCCCGCCCTGCTTCCGGGCGCCGGATTCGGCCGGAAAGTGGATCCAGGTTCCAGCCCGGCGCTCAGGCCGGGACCGGCTCCTGCTCCTCGGCGGCGGCCACGACCCGCTCCGGCGTCTCGACCATGACCAGGGCGATCGGCGCCCCGGTCAGGTCGGTCAGGCGATAGGCGGCCTCGACCGCATGGCCGTTGCCGGCATGGCCGGCCATGACCAGCGCTCCCTGGGCGCGCGCCAGCAGCGGCGCCAGCACCTGCGCCTCGTCGGTGGAGGCGACGGCGACCAGCACCCAGTCATAGGTCTCGCAGAGCGCATCGAGCGCGACGTCGACGATGTCGGGAACCGCCAGCACGGCGCTGCGCCCGGCCCGCCCCGGCGCGATCTCGTGCAGGCGCGAATCCTCCTCGCGGGTGATGATGTCGGAGAACATCGCCTCGCCGGCGAGCAGCTCGGAGAAGCCGGCCTGGTCGCGGCCGCCATCGCCGGCGAGATCGACCAGGATGCAGCGGCTGCGCTCGGAGAGCAGCTGGGCCAGGACCCGCGGCGCGGCATTCCCCTCCGCCCCGTCGAGGACGACGAGCAGCGGCGCGTGGCCGGCACTCGCCTTGTTGAGGCAGGCGGCGAGATCGGCGGCTCCTCCGTCGGGATCCGAGAGGTCGAGATGGAGCTGGCCGACGCGCCCGCCATGGGTCAGGAGGCCGGCGATGCGCTCGCGGCGCGGCGGCGGCGCGACCTCCTCGTCTTTTTCGCCGCCCTCCCCGTCATCCTCGTCCTTCGGCTTGCCGACGAGCGGCTCGGCCCTGTCCGGGCCGCTGCGGCGCGGCCGATCATCGGCCGGCATCGGCCCGGCTCCGTTCAGGAGCTCGCGCGAGACCACGGCCGCCAGCGCGACCAGGAAGGTCGCGAGCGTCGCGACGAGGATGGTCGGCAGCTTCTTCGGGAAGGAGGGCTGCGTCGGCTCCACGGCACGCGAGATGACGCGCGCATCGGCAGGCGAGGCGTTCTGCGTGTCGCGGGCCAGCGCCTCGCGATAGCGCAGCATGTATTGCTCGAGCTGCTCGCGCTGGGTGCGCGCGTCGCGCTCGAGCGCGCGCAGCTGGACCTCGTCGTCATTGGCGCCGGACGCCGTCTTCTTCTGGCCCTCGAGCGCGGCCGTGAGGCTTTCGACGCGCTGGCCGGCGATCCTGGCCTCGTTCTCCAGCGTGCGCACGGCCCGTTCGGCGGCGGCGCGGATCTGGCCCTCGAGATCGGCGAGCTGGGCGTTCAGCTCCTTGATGCGGGGATGCTCCGACAGCAGGTTGCGCGATTCGAGCGCGAGCTGGGCGCGCAGGTTGACGCGCTGCTCGATCAGGCGGCGAACCAGCTCGTTGTTGGCGACGTCGGGGATCTCGAAGGTGCGTCCGCTCTTGATCGCGTCGCGGATGATCGCCGCCTTGGCCTGCGCGTCCGCCTGCTGGCTGCGGGCGTTGGTGAGCTGCGTCGACAGGTCGGCGAGCTGCTGGGCGGTGATGGTGGTGTTGTTGGTGCCGACCAGCAGGCCGTGGCTGGAGCGGAACGCCTCGACCTTCGCCTCCGACTCCGCCAGCTTCCGGCGCAGCGGCTCGATCGTGGTCGAGAGCCAGGATGAGGCGCTGCGGGCCGTGTCCTGCTTGGCCGCCTCCTGCATCTCGAGGTAGACGGCGGCGATCTCGTTGGCCGCCCTGGCGGCGAGCGCCGGGTCCTGCGAGGTGAACTCGATCGAGACGATGCGCGAGCGCCCGACCGGGAAGACGAGGAGCCGATCGTAGTATTTCTCCAGGACGCGCTCCTCGGGCGAACGGTCCGCCGGATGGGCGCCGATGCCGAGCAGGACACCGATCTTCTTGAGTGCGCCGAGCGCACCGGCACCCGAATCGAACTCGGCATTGCCGACCAGGCCGATGCGCTTGATCGCCTCGCGGGCGAGATCGCGCGACATGATCACCTGGACCTGGCTCTGCACGCCTTCCGGATCGAATTGCGGCCCGGCGCCGTCCGGCGTCTGGCCGGGGCGCGTATAGAAGCTGTCGCGGCTCTCCAGCAGCAGCCGCGCCTCGCCGGTATAGCGCGGCGTGACGAGGTTGACCGCGACGAAGGACAGCCCGAGCGCCGCCAGCGTCGGCCCGACGATCCAGAGCTTCCTCGCCTTGATCGCGGCCCAGAGGGCCGGCAGGTCGAGCACGTCGGAGCGGCTCTCGCCGGCAGCCGCAACGGTGTCGTAGCGAGCGGTCATGAGGCTTCCATTCACGCAGAACTCTCGCGCCCCGCGAAGAAACGCAGCGTCATGTGAGCCCATTAAGGTTAGTGGTGAGTTAAGAGCCGCCCTCCTGCACGCGACGAAATCCGGACCCGATCAGGTTTTGTTAACCATGACGACCTATCCCTAGGGGCCATGTCTCGATGGGTCCGCCGGTGATGATGAGTAGACATCCCGTCTGTCTGGCGCTTGCCGTAGCGCTCGCCGCCTCAGGCTGTGCGCCGCGCGTGGTCGCGCCGGAGTTCGCGGTCGAGACCGCGGCGCCCTATCAGCTCGCCAGCGGCGACCGGCTGCGCGTCATCGTCTTCGGCCAGGACAACCTCTCCAACATCTACGCCGTCGACGGCTCCGGCCGCATCTCGATGCCGCTGATCGGGGCGGTCGAGGCACAGGGGCGCACGACGCAGCAGCTCGAGCGGGCGATCGAGGCGCGCCTGCGCGCCGGCTATCTGCGCGAGCCGAAGGTCTCGGTCGAGGTCGACGCCTACCGGCCGTTCTTCGTGCTCGGCGAGGTCACCAATTCGGGGCAGTTCCCGTTCGTGAACGGCATGACCGTGCAGACGGCGGTGGCGATCGCCGGCGGCTTCACCCCGCGCGGCCAGCGCAACTATGCCGAGGTCACCCGGCTGATGGACGGCCAGCTCGTCACCGGCACCGTGCCGATCACCTATCCGGTGCGGCCCGGCGATACGATCGTGATCAAGGAACGCTGGTTCTAGATCGCGCCGCATTCGGGCGGAATCGTCCAGACACGGAGCACCGATCATGTCCGTCGCGGCCGGCTCCGCCTCGCTGAGCATCCTGCACGTCTTCCGCGCCCCGCTCGGCGGGCTGTTCCGCCATGTGCTCGACCTGGCCCGCGGCCAGCTCGCGCGCGGCCACGCCGTCGGCATCTTCTGCGATGCGAGCACGGGCGGACCGCGCGCCGACGAGGTCTTCGCCGAACTCGGACCACAGCTGTCGCTCGGCGTCACGCGCGTGCCGATGTCGCGCTATCCGAGCCTGACGGATCTGCGCGCCCAGATCGCCGCGGTCTCGACACGCAGGCGGATCGCGCCGCAGATCGTGCACGCGCACGGCTCCAAGGGCGGCGTCTACGCGCGGTTGCCCGCCCTGCTCTCGCCCGGGCGCAGCTACGTCACCGCCTACACGCCGCATGGCGGCAGCTTCAACTACAAGCCCGGCAGCGCCGAACATCGCGTCTATATGGCGGTCGAGCGCCTGCTCGAGCCGGCGACCGACATGTTCCTGTTCGAGAGCGCCTTCATCGCCGGCCGCTTCGAGGCCCATATCGGTCACAAGCCGCGCACCGACCACCGCATCGTGCTGAACGGCATCTCCGAGGCCGAATTCGAGCCGATCGACCATGCCCGGGCGGGGTTCGACCTCGTCTATCTCGGCGAGCTGCGCTCCGCCAAGGGCGTCGATACGCTGATCGAGTCGCTCGCGCTGCTGAAGCGCCGCGACCGGCTGACGCCGCGCGTCCTGATCGTCGGATCCGGCCCGGACGAGGCCGTGCTGCGGCAGATGACCGTCGACCAGGACGTCGCCGCGCAATGCGTGTTCGATCCGCCGGGGCCGATCCGGGCCGCACTCGCCAAGGCGCATGTCATGGTGATCCCCTCGCGGGCGGAGTCCCTGCCCTACGTCATCCTGGAGGCGGCGGCGGCGGCGCAGCCGCTGATCGCGACCGATGTCGGCGGCATCAAGGAGATCTACGGCCCGAGGCATGCCGACCGGCTGATCCCGCCGAACGACCCGATCGTGCTGGCCGACACGATCCGCGCCACGCTGGCCAAGCCCGCGGCGGACAGGCTGGCCGAGGCCGCCGACCTGGCGAGGCATGTGCGGGCCAGGTTCCGCCTCGACGCCATGGTCGACGGCGTCCTCGACGCCTATCGCGCCGCGCTGGCGAAGCGCGGCGGCTGAGCCGTCCGGTTGGAGACGGCCTCCCGAGGCGCAAGCGAGCCCGACGCCGCTGCCCGGCTCGGCCGGGGTCGGCAGCCGGTCAGAGCAGCTTGAGCGCGACCACGCCGGCGACGACCAGGACGATGCCGAGCCAGCCGCCCGGCCGGATGCGCTGGCCGAAGGCGAGCGAACCGACGACCGCGGTCAGGACGAGGCCGACTCCACCCCAGACGGCATAGGCGACCGAGAGGTCCATGCCGCGGATGGCCTGGGCCAGCGCACCGAAGGCGCCGACGACGCAGGCGACGCCGAGGCCACCGACCAGCCGGCGCTTCAGCCCGTCGGAGATCTTCAGCAGGCTGGTGCCGACCACCTCGAGGGCGACGGCGAGCGCCAGCCAGGCCAGAGCGAAGGCCTGCGCGGAGGCAGCGAAGGTCACACCGGCCTCCGCTCATCCTCCCTGGCGGCCTCGTGACCGACGCCGCGTTCCAGCAGCACGATGCCGCCGATGATCAGGGCCAGCGCCAGCATGCGCGGGACCGTCAGATGCTCGGCGAAGAAGGCATGCCCGATCAGGGCGATGCCGACGATGCCGAGGCCTTCCCAGACCGCATAAGCGACCGCCATCGGGATGACGCGCAGGGCGACGCTGAGCAGGGCGAAGGACAAGCCGATCAGCGCGAGCGGCAGCACCGCGACGAGGACCGGAGCCGCGACGAAGGCCTTCAGCGCCGACGTCGCGACGAGCTCGACGGCGATGGCCGCGAGCAGGATCAACCAATGGAAAGACATAAGTCACACAGGGACGCAGGCCCGGGGCGCAGGCGACGCGGGGGCGGCGTCTGCGGGGTGCGCATCGTTGGCGTTCAAGATGATGTTCGAGATGAAGGGAGCGCTCTGGCTTTCGCCGGAGGCCAGCACACCGCCTTGCCCCAATGTCCGGAAATACCGGCGGGCAAGACCAAGGAAATATGTGCTTCTCAGACACTCATCTGGCGGCCTAAGTGCCTGAAATTATGCTTTTTGTCAACGTGGATACGACTTCCGAAGCCGCCGAGACCTGTTCTCGACCGACGAAACCATGCGCTAATACCTTGAAGGGCCGAGCGAAAATCAACCTTGCTCAGGTCGCGAAAAATCCTGCTCCGGCCATGCGGTTCCGGACCCTCGCGATGGCCGGGGTCACGGCGAATCCCGCTCGCTTCCGCAGCGTTCGATTAAGTCTTCCGAGAGCAATTTGCGCTAGAGCCGGATCCGATCAGATTGGATCAATCTGATCGGTGAATCCGTCTCTCACTTTTGGCTCAGAGACCGTTTTGCCGATCAGCTTGCGGTGCAAGCTGATCGGAACGGGCTCTAGGTCACGACGGCTTTCAGCGCGGCTGGCGCGGATGCCGCCGCGCGCGAGGACTTGGCGAGATGGGCGCTTTCGACGTTCGCGACCTGATCAAGGCGGATTCCGCCGGCCCTGCGCCGGCGAGCGCAGAGTCCGGCGGCACCCGGACCTTCCACCCGCTGGCCGAGCGCATCGCCGCGATGCCGCTCAAGCAGACGCTGTCGCCGGTGCTGGTCGAAGGCCTCGTGCGTCTCGCCGACGTGCTCGCGATCCTCGGCGTCGGCGGGCTGGTCTTCGCCTTCTACGTCGCCGGCAAGGTTGAGGACGCCCTGGCCTATCAGCTCACCGTGCCGCTGATGGCCGTCGGCGCGCTCGCCGCCTTCCAGGCGCTGCACCTCTATCACATCGGAGCGCTGCGCAACGTCGTCAGCATGGCGGTGCGGATCACTGCGGGCTGGACGCTGCTGTTCCTGCTCGCGCTGGCGAGCTTCTTCTTCCTCAAGATCGGCGGGCAGGTCTCGCGCGTCTGGTTCGCCGGTTTCTACGGCATCGGCCTGGCGGCGCTGTTCGTCGAGCGCCTGGCGGTTTCGCTGATCGTGCTGCGCCTGACGCGGATGGGACGGCTGGAGCGGCGCACCGCCATCGTCGGCGGCGGCCAGGCCGGCGAGGAACTGATCCGGGCGCTCGAGGCCCAGCGCGACACCGGGCTGCGCATCTGCGGCGTGTTCGACGACCGCAGCGACGACCGCTCGCCCGATCTCGTCGCCGGCTATCCCAAGCTCGGCACGATCGACGACCTGGTCGAGTTCGCACGCCGCACCAAGCTCGACCTCGTGATCTTCACCCTGCCGATCTCGGCCGAGACGCGGCTGCTCGCCATGCTGCGCAAGCTCTGGGTCCTGCCGATCGACATCAGGCTCTCGGCCCATATGTCGAAGCTCAGATTCCGGCCGCGCTCCTATTCCTATATCGGCGCGGTCCCGGTGCTCGACGTGTTCGACCGGCCGATCGCCGACTGGGACATCGTCGTCAAATGGCTGTTCGACAAGATCGTCGGCACGCTGGCGCTGGTCGCCCTCTCGCCGCTGATGCTGGCGACCGCGATCGCGGTCAAGCTCGATTCCCGCGGCCCGATCCTGTTCCGGCAAAAGCGCTACGGCTTCAACAACGAGATGATCGAGGTGCTGAAATTCCGCTCGCTCTATCACGAGATGAGCGACTTCGCCGCCGCCAAGCAGGTGACCAAGGACGATCCGCGGGTCACGCGCGTCGGCCGCTTCATCCGCAAGACCTCGATCGACGAATTGCCGCAACTGCTCAACGTCGTGTTCAAGGGCAATCTCTCGCTGGTCGGCCCGCGGCCGCACGCGGTCCACGCCACCATGCAGAACCGCGCCTATGAACAGGTCGTCGACGGCTACTTCGCCCGCCACAAGGTGAAGCCCGGCATCACCGGCTGGGCCCAGATCCATGGCTGGCGCGGCGAGACCGACACGGAGGACAAGATCCAGCGCCGCGTCGAGCACGACCTCTACTACATCGAGAACTGGTCGGTGCTGCTCGACCTCTACATCCTGATCAGGACGCCGTTCTCGCTGATGACCAAGAGCGAGAACGCCTATTGAGCGCGCTGGCGCACGGGCGGGACGGGCGAGCCCGGCGCGGGCTGACCATCTCCCATGCCGCGATCAAGCGCGGCGTGCTGTGGCTGTTGACGGCGGTGAGCTTCCTCGCCCTGATCGAACCCTCGCCCTATGAATTCGTCTTCCCGGTCACGCTTCTCGTCTTCGCGCTGACCGGCATCCGCTTCTCGCAGAAGCTGCTGCCGATGGCGCTGCTGCTGCTGCTCTACAATATCGGCGGCGTGATCGCGCTGATCCCCTGGATGGACGAGGCGGCCTCGGTCCGTTTCACCGCCGTCTCGGTCTACCTCATGCTGACCGCGATCTTCTTCGCGGCGATCATGGCGGAGGACCCGCTCGGCCGGCTCGCGACCCTGCGCAAGGGCTATCTGTTCGCCGCCTGGTGCGCCGGCTTCGCCGCCATCGCCGGCTATTTCGACATCGCCGGGCTGGGCGAGATCTTCACGCTGAGCGGCCGCGCCTCCGGCACCTTCAAGGACCCGAACGTGCTCGGCCCCTTCCTGGTGCTGCCGCTGATCTACCTGCTGCACGCCGTGCTGATCGGCAAGATCGGGCTGGCCCGGGGCGTGCTGCTGATGAGCGTGCCGCTGCTGGCGCTGTTCCTGTCGTTCTCGCGCGGCGCCTGGGGCAACCTCGTCGCCGCGGCGCTGATGATGGCGGGGCTGACCTTCCTGACCTCGACGAGCGCCACGCAGCGCGCCCGCATCGTCTTCCTGACGCTGGTCACGCTGGTGCTGGTGGCGGCGGCGCTCTTGATCGCACTCTCCTTCGAGAGCATCCGCAGCGTCTTCGAGATCCGCGCCAGCCTCGACCAGGACTACGACCAGGGCGTCACCGGCCGCTTCGGCAACCAGCTGCGCTCGATCCCGATGCTGCTGGACCTGCCGAACGGCTTCGGGCCGCTGCGCTTCCGCTTCACCTTCCCGGAAGACCCGCACAACGTCTACATCAACGCCTTCGCGTCCTATGGCTGGATCGGCGGCTTCGCCTATCTCGCGCTGACGGTCGCGACCTGCATCGCCGGCTGGCGCGCGGTCTTCCGCCGCGGGCCCTGGCAGGGCGATGCGATCGTGCTCTGGTCGGTGCTGTTCGTCACGATCCTGCAGGGGCTGCAGATCGACACCGACCATTGGCGCCACTTCTATCTGATGCTCGGCCTGATCTGGGGGCTGGCGGCGCTGCCGGAGCCGGGCGCTCAGCGCTCCTTGCGGACGACCACATAGGCGTAGGTCGTGACGAAGCGCCAGTCGACCCTGGCCGCGAGCCGGTTGAACGCGCCGTCGAGCTCGCGCAGCCCCGGCATCCGCTCGAAATAGCCATGGCCCCAGAAGGGCTGGATGTGCAAGTCGCTGAAGCCGGCCCGGCGCAGCATCGGCGCGAGCCTGGCCTCGCTGCCGCGGCACCAATCGTAGAAGGCCGGAAACTTCGGATCGCCGCCGCCCTCTCGCCGCGCCGGGAAGAGCGCATGGACGATGGCGCGCGAGGCCTTTTCCGGCAGGATGTGGTTGAGGGCGAAGACCGGCGCCCACAGCGTCGGCACGAAGGCGAGGCCGATTCCGCCCGGCGCGAGCAGGGCGTGGATGTTGCTCCAGGCCCGCTCGACGTCATGGACGTGCTCGAACACCATGCGCGAGACCATCATGTCGTAGCCGCCGCGTGCGATGTCCGGCTCGGAGAGGTCGCCGGCGATGTCGAAGCGGGCGGTGCGCAGCCCTTTCGGCGTCAAGGCGAGCTCGCCCGCATCGATGTCGTTGACGACGAGATCGAGCCCGTAGCGGCGCGCTTCCTCGGCGGTGAAGAGCGGATCGCGGCCGCCGCCGATCTCGCAGAGCCGCTGCAGGCCGAACTGGTGCATCAGCGCCAGGATCGTCGCCTCGTAATGGTCCCAGGCCCAGGCGGAATGCCAATCGGGCCGGAGCCCGGCGAAAAAGCTCTCGAGCGACCCCTTGCCGGCCGCGATGGCGGCGCCCCGCGGCCGAAGCGGCTGCCGGTCGGTCAACGCCATCGACATCGCGACACTCCTCGCTGTCCAGCTGTGATGGGCCGAACCCTGCGCCCACTGCCCGGCCCGCGCAATCGAAGCCTTAAGAGAGAGTTAATGCGAGGCGAGGTGACCCGCCCCGAAACGGGACGGCTCGCCGCCTCCGGCCGGGCACGGACGCGGGCGCGACGCCTCCCGGCCGATCAGCCGCATTCGGTCAGTTCGCCATGACCGGCTCGGTGGGTATGGCACGTCGCTCGACGGGTCCCGTTGTCGGCGCAGGCCGAGAGTGCGAAGGCGGCGAGCAGCAGGAGGAGCGTGATTCTGTTGGACAGGACAGACATGCGGCCGTTCCGTCGAGCATGGGCGATCAGCTCCGCCCGATCGGCGCTGCCTGAATCCGTATTGGGCAAGGCGCGCGGGCGCGGGCGGCGAAGCCGCCGCTCGCATGATACCGGCGATGGATGAAGAAATGGTCGGAGCGAGAGGATTCGAACCTCCGACCCCTTGTCCCCCAGACAAGTGCGCTAACCGGGCTGCGCTACGCTCCGACGCGACGGCTTATAGAGGGCCCGTCGTCGCGATGCAACGCGGCAATTGCGAGAGTCGGCGGAAGCGCCGCCGGCGCTCTCAGGAGCGCGTGTCCTCGTGCGAGGGCGGCCGGATCTCGGCCGGCGTGATGCCGCGCCGGGCCGAGCGGCGGACGAGCGTCCGCACCAGGCCGGCGAAGACGATGACCAGCGGCAGGGCCAGCGCAGCGCTGTTCTCGAAGGCGAGCCAGACCGAGAGCGCGAGGGTGGCGATGCTCGCGGCGATGAGGGCGAGGTCGGTCATCCCGGCCTCCGCCCGGCCATGACTGGCCGGGGCGGCAGGGGCAGGCCCTGCGCCGTAGCCAATCCAGAGTTCAGCCGGCTCATCATGACCTCGACTTTCCAGGCGGAGCGTCGAAGCGTCAAGCCAGCTTCGCGGCGGGGTGCCCGGCCTGGCGCGAACCGCGCTTCGGGGCGGGGCGCGAGCCGCGCCGGCCGCGCCGTCGATTCGCCGGCACGCGCGGCCGCGGGCCGGTGGCGGGTTCCGGCGCCG
>NZ_FYAS01000055.1 GCF_900185715.1 Allobosea sp. CS1GBMeth4 | reverse complement strand
GAGACGGGGCTTTCGCTTGTTCGGAGCACAGCGCCAGAATCCGCGCTGAGTCCCCGTGCAGCTCAAGCGAGACGCCACCGCCGCCATACGGCGCCACCACGGTCGTTTCGATCATCGACCGGATCGCCTCAATCGCTTCGTCCCGCAGGTCAGGGTCCTCCAGCAGGCTCTCCAGTTCCGCCACACGCCGGCGGTAGGCTTGCGCCAGGTTGGGATGGACCAGGACTGCAGGGCGCTCCGCGGGATCAGATAGCTCGGCGCCCAACAGGCACTTCTCGCGCTCGAGTTCGGCGAGGCGCTGCTTCATCGACGGCTGGTAAAGCCCGTCCTCGATCGCCGCCATGATCCCGTTGATCTTGCGCTGGATGGCTGCGAACGCCGCAGTAGCATCCGTCTGCCGGCGCTCGGCCTCGGCGGCGCTGCGATTGCACTCCTCCTGATAGGCACGGGCGAACTCGGCGACCAGCTCCGGCGTCAGCAACTGCTCGCGCAAGGCCGAAAGGATCCGCTCCTCGAGCTCCCGGCGGTCGATCGTCCGTTCGTTCTGACATAGGCCCTTGGAACGCCGACCAGCGCAGCCGTAGCGCCCGGCCGCGACCAGCGTGTAGCGGGCGCCGCAACAGCCGCAGGTGAGAAGGCCCGACAAGAGGTACCGGCGCCGATGGGCGCGGTTCAGGGCGTTGCCTTCCTCATTGCGGCCCATCTCAAAGGCGGTGGCCTCTTGGCGGCGCTTGGCGGCTTGCCACAGCTCATCATCGACGATCCGTAGCTCGGGGACGCTTCTGCGCTCCCATTGCTCCTGAGGGTTCGGGCGCGCCAGGCGTCGGCCGGTCGAAGGATCCTTCACATAAGAGCAGCGGTTCCAAACCAGCTCCCCCGCGTAGAGTTCATTGTTCAGAATCCCGGTACCGCGCTCCTTCTGGCCGCGGATGGTCGTGTCGAGCCATGGGCGTCGATCGGGACCGGGAATGGCTTCGCCGTTGAGCCGGTGGGCAATCCCGCGAGGGCTCACGCCGTTGGCAAACAGCTGGAAGATTCTGCGGACCGTCGCCGCCTCGGCCTGATTGATCACACGCTCGCCGCGCTCGGCGCCCTGGACGATGTCGTAGCCAAAGGCTTTCCCCGAGGCGGCGCGGCCCTGCAGGATGCGGCCGAGCTGGCCGCGCCGCGTCTTCTCGCGCAGGTCGGCGATGTAGATCTGCGCCATCGTCCCAAGCATACCGACATGCATCGTCTCGATCCGCCCGAGGCTAACAGCGTGCAGGCCGATGCGGGTGAACTGCAACTCGTCGTGGAGGCGGGCGATCTCCGAGAGCTTGCGCGACAGTCGGTCCAGTGCCTCGACGACAATCACATCGAACTTGCCGCGGCGGGCTTCCGCGAGCAGATCCTGATACCCTGGCCGATCGATAGTCGTTCCTGAGATGGCGCGATCGCTGAATACGGAGACGACCTGCCAACCCTGAGCAGCCGCATAGCGCCGGCACAGCTCGATCTGGTCCTCGATCGACGCATCGCGCTGGTTCTCGCTGGAGTAGCGGGCATAGATGGCGGTGCGGTTGATCACGAGCGATCCCTCGCCTTGTCCAGCAAAACACCGACCCGGCGGCTGGCCTTGAGGTTTTTGGCTCGAATGTAGTGGCGCTCGGTGGTCGAGCGATGTTTGTGCGTGAGGAGATCGGCGGCGGCAAAGATGTCGTCGGGAGCGTCCTCTGCCAACAATGTCGCGCCCATCGAGCGGAACAGGTGGGGGTTGATAGGCCTCCCGGTCAGCCGAGCAGTTAACTTGGTGATCCGCTCATGCAGCCAGTAGGGGTTTCTATTGACGCCGAACTTGCACAGCCAGAGGTGGTCGGACGTGCGGGCTGCCGGGAAAAGAACCCGTACTCTTTCCAGGTAGCAGGTCAAGGTATCGAGCAGGACCGAAGGGAAGGGCATCTCGATCGGCGCTCCGGTCTTCGTTTGCTCGCCTGGAATCTTGATGTTCCAACTGCTGCCCGCTGGGATGAGCTCGGCGCCGATCCTCAAATTGGAGAAATTGAAGGTCCTTAGCGGCCGTCTAATGAGCAAGGCAAGCTGCAGTGCGTCGCGGAAGCGCGTCGCAGCCTTTGGGGTAGGGCAGCCTTCGCCAAGCGCCTTCTGCGCGTCTGCGAGCTCCCTGCGGGCAAGGCGATCAAGCTGAATAATGGAAGGAAGATCGCTACGCTCTTGCCGACGGGCGGCTACGATTGATTGCAGTCGATTGCAAGCATCCTGAAGCCATCGCCAGCTGAGCTCGGGATGCATGGCTTGAAGCGTCACCTTTAGCCCGACGAGCAATGAGAGTTGAGAGGCTGGGGCCATGATCGGCGCGATGTGATCAAAGTATGCCTCGACTGCCTCGGGCGTCGCGCGCTCCGCTGGGCGCTGCTCGACATCAAGTTGGCCCGACCAGGCGAGATAGCCGAGGAAGCGGCCATAGTTCTGGATATTCGTCCTGCGAGTCTGCGGGCGCCAATCCGCGCCCTTGCCCTCCGTGCCAAAGAGGCTGCGCTTCCGGGTCGCGCACTGCCATAGCTCTTTGTCAATCTCCGGCCATTCTACGAACGGGAGCGAACGCCGAGCTGGATCGATATTGCGGCGTTTCATTCTTCGCCTCCCTCGCCACGGTCGCTCTTTTTGGCGAGGATTTGATCCAGGCGTCGGCTCGCCGCTTTGCCGTTCCGTTCCGCATAGAAGGTTGCGGTCGTGGACGGCGACGCATGGCCAAGGACCCGAGAAACATCTGCGATCGATGCTGGATCAATTTCGGCACAGACCTTTTGGAGGAGGTGACGAAACAGGTGCGGGTTGATCTCAAGACCAGCATCCGCTGCGGCAGCGACGATCTGCTCATACATCGCATTCTTTGATCGCGGCCCCCCCTTCTCGCCGGGAAACAGATAGACGCCATCCGAGGAGGGGAGGGCTGGCCGATGACGTTCCAGGTGCTCCCGGATGAGCTCGCCGACCCCGGCGTTCAACGCTAATTCTAACGCCTGGTTTCCCTTCATGGCTGCCGGCGGAATGGATAAGATGAACGAGTTGTCCGGCTGCCACTTCAGCCAGTCGAGTTGGAGCTTTCGCAAAGTCGACACTCGCAGCGCGACGTGAACGAGCAGGGAAACCGCTACGGCCTGTTCCATCCGCTTGGCGGCGCGATAAGGGTTCTTCATTTTCCGTGCTTGAGCGGCCGCCCGCGCAGGCATCGTTGTCAGCAGGCGGTAGTTCTTGTCGTCGTCAAACTGCGCCAGCCTATGTCTGTTTTTCTCAGTAATCTGATTCTGGCGCTTGGGGCGGTTGGAGCAAAGTCGGTCAAACCCGGCGGCCTGCTCCGGGGTCAGCTGTGCGAAGTGCTTCGCCAACACCCGCAGCTTGCTCGCGATTTCGAGCACGCGCCGCTCCTTCTTGCCGAGGCGCTCGTACTCGAACTCCAAGGCTATAAGGAGCTTGTCCGAATTGCAGAGGCTGGCCAGGCCTTCGATCTCGTCCAGCTTCATCGCGCCCGATTTGACGAGCGCGGTCGCGACCTGCCGGAACATGAAGAGCTGACTCTTGATTGTTTCCGGCCGAAGAGGACGCAGGAGCCCTTCTCCGCTGAAGATCGATGCGGCCTTCGGCTTTGCGGACACTCGCTTTTCCCAGGCGGCGAGGTCTGATTGGAAGCCCGCGGGCAACGCAGAGAGCGGCAAGACGTAGGATGTCGGTTTTGTCGGAGAGCTCAGCCGGGTTTGCGGCCAGCCGGGAGTTTCGCGAGCTGCACGATTCCAGCTCGAGATTGTGTTGTGAACGATATCCTTCGGGTTCTTGACCACTTCCGATTCGGCTAGTGCCGCTAAGAAATCCACAAGCGTTTCGGGCTTGACTTCGGGCGGCGACATCATGCGGTGGGAGCAAAATTCTGCGAAACGCGAGAGCCCGTGTCGCTGAAAAGGAATCTGGATCTGGCCGATCAGAGCGACCCATTCGGGATTCCAGTTCTGTTTGACCGCAGAGACGCCTTTCGGCCCGACAGGGGCAAACCTCTTCAAAGCGAAAGCGACGCTCGAGCGCAGCGTCTGCAGCGATTTTTTCTTGAGGCCGAGCTTGGCGGGCTTTGCGTCAGCGAACACCGCACGTACCGCCGCCGCCGTCGCGGGAATCTCGGCGAGCGACCGGCCGGCGATCGCTCCGAAACGGTTCAGACCAGAGAGAATATCACGCCGGCGCCCTTCAGCCAGGCTGTTGTCCTCCGCGATGCACGCATGGATGTCGGCGATCGTCGCCGCCCGACGCGGCGGCGCGATGGAATGCACCTCGTTGGCGGAATCGGGCGTCGCCTCAGCCGGCTCAGCCCAGGAAAAATCAAAAGCGGTCTGCTCCATCGGGAACTCCGTTGGTGGACAGGTATGGAAAGAAGTGGAAGCTGGGTGACGCGCGTGCCGAAACGGGAACTAGCACACGTTCAATCTTACGGCGTTCGGCTGGGGACGATTTCCCGACGGGCGGCAAGCCATTGAAGTTGTTTGATGTTGGCAGACACGTCTGCCCGCAGGTCAGAAGGAGTTGCGCTTCTCGAAACGGACGATCTCGTCGTGTGAAATGCGGAGAGACCTTCCTATTCTAACGGCGTTGAGCTTCTTGCTTGCGATCAGGCGACGAATAGTCTTCACATTGACTCCCCATCGTTCCGCAAGTTCTGGAAGCCCCATCAGCGGGATCAGATTCCTAGTCATGAGCGCGGCCAGCCACACGGGCAGATCTCAGCGTCCCTTGTGGGGAAACAGCCATCGCTTGTTGCCGTGCAAGCAGCCGCACCAGCACAAGCAAAGGCGGCATGGGCGTCGAGCTGATCCGTCTTGACCGATGTTGATCGAGCGCTTCTGTCATTGCGGTCTCCGTCGTGTCCACGGAGGCACTTTTCGGTTGATCGGCGCCTTTTTTCTAAAGCGCTAACTCGATCAAAAATGCGCGTTACAACAACATGTAGGCTAGGGGCAGCGCAGGATTGCTGGAGCTCAAGCTGAGCTGCCTCTTTCTAGGAGGCAGAAAATAGTTATATTTATTGTATTATCTTGAATGTCGGCCGTTAAGAGCCGAGACAGCAGATCTAACCGCTTCGTCTATGGCTCGATAAGGAATGTCTTGCGGTGTCGGAGAAAATATATCAAAAGCTTTGTATACAGTAAAGTTAAATATACTTGATCCGATTCCTGTATTTGGATCAACCGTATGGGTAATTTTAATGGAAATCATTTTTTCATATTTGATGGCTATACGAAGTACTAAATCTCTCAAAGCAGAGTCGGCGGTTTTTCCTCCTCTTGAATCGCCGATCTGCTTGGTTTCGTGCTCGGCGACTGCGGCTGCATTCTGCGCTGCCCGAGAAAAATATAGAATCTGAGCTGCCAAGTCGGCTGCCTCTGCAAGGTCGCCCCCGTCGGCCGTATTCAAGCTTGACGAGATTATAAGAAGACCGTGTCGATCTAATGCTGAAATGTGCTCTCGGGCCTTCGATAAGTACTTGGCGAGTGCTCTTAAATGCCTAGCGGTTGCAGCGGGTCGTCTGCGCTTGCCTTTTTCTAGCCAATAGAAACTGCAGAGATCCTCGACGGCTAGCGCAAATTCCTCAATGACTTCGCGCTTGAATGCGTGCCCGGCCGATGCCGCCCGGGTCAACAAGAGGTCCACAAACGTCTCCTTTGCTTCCGTGGATCTGCCACTGAAGCTGCCTCCGCGACGTGCTTGGCGCTCCTCGAATGTCATTCAGGCTCGTCGAGCAGCACATCAAGCGCCGCATGTGGGTCGAAGCCTATAACGCGAGCCAGCGCAAGAAACTCTACCACATCAACCCGGCGTTGGCCGCTCTCGATGTTCGCGATAAATGGCTGATGGCGGCCCAGCTGCTCGGCTACGTCAGCTTGGTGCAGCTTGGAGCGCACGCGATATTCTGCGAGCAGCTCTGCCAACCTTTGATGCCGAGCTGAACGGAAAGATGCCATGAGCGCCCTAACGGAGAGGCGATCATGGGTAGGAGGTTGACTGCTGAATCCAAAAAATAGATATCTGCTTATCGGATGTTTGCGGCAGTCGGAGAGTGTGGTGAACGACTACAGCGGAGGGGCTTTTGACGATCGGGCGTCGGTGTCACCCGACGATGTGGCCATGAATTGGCTAAACTCGCTCCCGCTGCGATGGAGCAGAAATGCAGTATTGGCAATCTTGGTCTTCTCCGCAGCCGCAGCTCTGCAGATAGGGCAACTGACGGCTACCTGGCTCGTTCTGCTTATCAGCGCCGCCTGCATTATGGCGGCGATCGCTGCGTACCTACTAGGGTATTGGGCGGTATGGAGCCTGCAGACGCGGTACAGAAATGATGCTGCTGGGATTTCCCGGGCTATCCTGACGACGTGGATCAGCGGCGCTCTCCTAATCACCGGGTTTCCCGTCATCCTCTATGATCTGGCGATCCAGTTGGGCTTCCCCGGCGAACCGGTCGGAATATGGAGATGGCTGATGTCGCTTCCGATCAGCATCGCTATTGCCAGCGTGGTTGGATTGGTTTCCAGAGTCGGTCTCAACGGCGCCATTAGATCCGCTGCTCGCACAAATGAGGCCTGACTCCGGCACTGTCTCAGCTAATCCACTCCCAGTGGTCCAACAGAACATATCCCCTTGGGCAGGCCGCCTTACCTCGGGAGAAAGTTCCTACGGCTCGGCTGGCGTGGCGGTCGCCGTTGCTGACGTCGGTCGTGTTTCATTGGTGTCGGCCGCCATTTTCGCCCCGTTCATAACTAAAACTCTGTTCTCGCTGTGATCCAACTGGAGCTTCTCGGGCGAGAGCGACGCGAGACGAGCGATTACACATTCGTGCCGCCCGGCCTCCGACCAGGTCGAGACTTAACGCCCGGCAAGGCGGGAATAGGCCACTGATGATAGTCGAGGTCGTCGCGTGCTCACAGTCCACACCGGGTGAGGGTTCGGCGCCTGTCGACTCAATCTCGAACAGGCAATCGTCGATCAAGCGCACCGGCGTGCCGTCTTCAAGCGCGCGTAGTCGGTGACGGTGAGGTTCGGATATAGTTGGAAGACGATCACGGTGTAGCGGTTTCCGTCATCGTCCTCGCACAGCTCGCGATAGAGCTCCCGGTGCGCCGCGGGAATCTCGCTCGAGACCTTGTCTTCAGTGCCGGAATTTTTCGGCTGAGCGCCCATCGCAACCTCCCACGCAACTGAGGACGGAACCACCGGCCGTCGCTGTCGTTCCGTTCGACGCGTGCGAAGCGCAGGGCGAGAAGGTGCTGCAGATGGCGAGATCCAGGCGGCTGCGGATCGCGACGTTCAACATCAACAACATCAACAAGCGGCTGCCGAATTTGCTCGCCTGGCTCGACGACACCCGGCCCGACATCGTTGCGCTGCAGGAGCTCAAGGCGAAGGACGCTGACTTTCCGGTCGAGGCCGTCGAGGCGGCGGGCTACAAGGCCGTCTGGCAGGGGCAAAAGAGCTGGAATGGTGTCGCGCTGCTGGCGCGTGGCTCTGAGCCAGTTGTGACCCGTCGCAGCCTTCCAGGCGACGACGATGACGACCAGGCCCGCTATATCGAGGCGGCGATCGCGGGGATCGTCGTTGCATCGATCTACGCTCCCAATGGCAATCCACAGCCCGGGCCGAAGTTCGACTACAAACTCGCCTGGATGAAGCGGCTGATCGCGCACGCGGCCGAGCTGAAGGCTGCCGGCGTGCCTGTCGTCCTGGCCGGCGACTTCAACGTTGCTCCGACTGAGATCGATATCTATCCGACCCGCTCCTGGGATGACGACGCATTGGTCCAGCCTGCGCCGCGGCGGAGCTTTCGCCGGCTTGTGGATCAGGGCTGGACCGATGTCGTCCGACAGGTGTTTCCGGATCAGCGCATCTATTCGTTCTGGACCTATTGGCGCGGCCGCTTCAGTCGCGACCACGGCTTGCTGCTCGATCACATCCTCCTGTCTCCCGATCTGGGGGAAGGCCTCGCCGGTGCCGGAGTCGACCGCGATGTACGCGGCAAGGAGGGGGCCAGTGATCACGCGCCAGTCTGGGCATTGATCGAGCGCTGAAGGCCCTGCGGAACGCGCCAGGCGATCCGGCGTTGAGTCGACCAGTTTCTTTGCGTTCGGGTGGTGTCGGGTATGGCAAGGCGGCCGCGTCGCGTGCTGAGGGCTGCGCCTGCCGGCGAGGTGCTGCGCAGTGCGCCGGTCCGGCCGCGGCGCGGCGAGCCAGATCTCTTCGCCGATCCGATGCCGGCCCGGATCGAACCCTGCCTCGCCCTGCTGAAGCCGAAGCCGCCGGAAGGTCCGGACTGGCTGTTCGAGGTGAAGTGGGACGGCTACCGCCTGGCGATCCATCGCGACGCCGGCGGCGTGCGCGTCATCACTCGCGGCGGCTTCGACTGGACGCCACGCTTCCCCGCGATCTCCGCTGCTGCGGTCGAGCTCGACGCCGGCAGTTTCATCCTCGATGGCGAGGCGGTGGTGCTCGACGAGAGCGGGCGCGCCGATTTCGGCCTGCTGCAGCAGGCGCTCGGCGGCCGGGGCGGCAGGCTGCATGCCGAGCGCGCCATGCTCTTCGCCTTCGACCTGCTCTATCTCGACGGTCACGACCTGACGCGCATGGCGCTCAGCGAGCGGCGACAGATGCTGGAGGGGCTGCTCGCCGGCGAGACCGGCGCGATCAGGCTGAGCGAGGAGGTCGAGGCCGCCGGCGCCGAGTTGCTGGCGCATGCCTGCAAGATCGGCCTGGAAGGCATCATCGCCAAGCGCCGCGACGCGCCCTATCGCTCCGGCCGCGGCGGCGACTGGCTCAAGATCAAATGCATCCAGGCCGACACCTTCCTGATCATCGGCTATGAGCCCTCGAGCGTCGCGCTTGGCGGCATCGGGCGGCTGCTGCTCGCGGCCAAGGGCAATTATGGTCTGACCTATGCCGGCAGCGTCGGCACCGGCTTCACCGTCGACAGCGCGACGGCGCTGCGCCGGCAGCTCGACCGGATCAAGGCGCAGTCGCCGCCGGTGCGGATGGCGCGCAAGGGCGTCGTCTGGGTGCGGCCGAAGCTCGCCGCCGAGATCGCCTATCGCGGCTGGACGCATGACGACAAGCTGCGCCATGCCTCCTTCAAGGGTCTGCGCGAGAAGGCCGACGAGGCGCAGGTTTACCGCCTGGGCGGATGATCAAGCCCGTCCCCGCCTACCTTCGGTGTAGGCGGCAGCGAAGGCGCCGAAGTCCGGCGCGAGAATGTTATACTTCTCCGCCAGGCCGACGAAGATTCCCCGCACCGTCTCGGCCTCGATCTCGTCGCGCAAGGCTGCCTGACAGGCCTTTATCGCGAAGTCATGGCCAGAGGCGCGTCTACTCGGCGGCCAGTCGACCAGGAACATATAGGCTTCCATCACTGAGGAAATCGCGGCCGGGTGCCCGAAGCCGACCAGGATGACCACCGGGCGCTCAAAGTGGTCTGAATTCCTCGACCGCAAGTCCCCGTGCTGCGGGCGACGAACGGGAGCTGTTGCCATAGCCATATCCTCCGAAAAGCAACATGGATCCGGGTTGACGACCTTCGGCGTCGAAGGTCGATCATGACATTTTGGTATTCCACATCGCGATCGCAATACGCGGGTCGCCGCAGCGGATCGCGTCAGAGCGTCTTGCCAAGTTCGCGCGCGACAGCCGCGGCGCTCGATCCAGCCTTGGCGACCGCCCGCTTCAGCTCTTCCTTCGAAACGCCGAACTTCTTGGTCCAGTAGCGGACCTCGTAATCCTCGCTGAGATTGATGCGGCTGCGGTCCTGCGGTCCGCGTTCGCTCTTGTCGTCGGCCATGGCGGTTCTCCTTTCGCGGGAAGGACTCGTCAGCAAGGCCCTGGTTCCATGCTGTGCCAGCTGGAACTAACCTCATAGCAGCAACGTAGTTGGTGGTATGACGCGAGAACTGAAGGCCGGCTTGGCGAGGCTCATGCTCCTCTGGCCCGACCGCCGCACCGATCTGCTGCAGGTGCAAGCCCCTGCGGACCTTTATGAGGCCTATTCGCTCGCCTGCGAGGCCGTCCATTGGTGGGGGAAGCGGGCCGGCAGCCCCGAGGCGGCCGCCATCGCAGAAGAGTATCGAGAGCTGATCGCAGCGCTCGAACGGGAAATCTCCGACGCACTGGTCGAACGGACGCCTTGAAGCCACCAAATCCGGACTGGGATCAATGTCGGCAAGACTGCCGAGGCGGATGCAACAAAAAACCCGGTGGCCTCGGCCACCGGGTTGTTCAGATCCGATGAGGTTGGATCAGAACTTGTAGCTGAGGCGGGCGCGGACGACCGAGAAGTCGGTGCCAACCTTGCCGGTGCCGACGATCGTGGTGACATTCTTCTCGCCGAGATCGACGTAGAGATACTCGACGCCGCCGATCAGGTTGTCGGTGAAGGCGTACTCGATACCGCCGCCGACAGCGAAGCCGCCGGTGTGGGTCCGGTCGGACGAGAAACCGATCAGCGGGATCGAGGTCTTCACGTTGCCGTAAGCCCAACCACCAGTGGCGTACACCAGGAAGCGGTCGAAAGCGACGCCGGCGCGAGCGCGGACGGTGCCGAAATACTCGGTCTTGACGCTCGCGCCCAAGATGTTCGTGCCGGTATCGAGGTCAGCGCCCTGGAAATCCGCTTCGGCGCCGAGCACGAACTGGCCGATCTGGTAGTTGTAACCGACCTGGCCGCCACCGATGAACCCGTCGAGGTCCCCGATGCTGACAGCGGCGTTGGTGTTCACGTTGCCCCAGCCGTAGCCGGCGTTGGCACCGACGTAGAAGCCGGTCCAGGTGAAGGCGGGAACGTAGACCGGAGCGGCGACCGGGCCCTTGCGCGACGGCAGGTCGGCGGCTGAGGCGGCGCCGGCGGCGATCAGGCCAAGGGCAGCAACGCTGGTGAGCAGATATTTCTTCATGGCTATCTTCCTAGTCGTCAGGTTCGCCGAGGGACTGGCTGCTAGTTCGACGCGGTAAAATCTACTAGGGGTTGATGCGCATGTCTGTTGCAATTCAAGCACATTGAGCGGGCATCACCGGCAGTCGTTGCAGCCTCCTATGGCGGCCAGCGGTCTTTCCGCCCCCCAGCGGTCACTCTCGTCTATGCCATGCCGGCCGGCTGATCACGCCCTTGCGGCCGCATTTCGAGCAGCGATAGTGCTGGCCGATCTCGGGCACCGGCATGTCCGCCGGCAGCGCGTCCGCACAGATGTCGGCATGGTGGCTGCAGGGAATTCCGCAGAACAGCGACACGTAGCGCACGCCCTGCGCCCGCATGTTGGCGAGCGTCATCGGCCGGGGTGCAACCCTTGGTCGGCTTGACTCTTCGGGCTCGTCTGTTCTCATTATGTTCTCATATCCAGGGATTTGAGACATGTCAGCCCAGCCAGCCGACCAGAGAATCGAGGACACTTCCCTTGACGCCGAGATCACCGGGGTGATCACCGATCTGCTCGAGGAGCACGGCTCGGAATCCGCGGCGCTGCGGGCGCTCGCGCATGATTTCCTCGTGCTGCTGGCGGACGCCGACCGCTCGTCCTCGCGCGGCTTCCTGCGCGGGCTGTTCTCGGAAGGCGCCCGGCCGCCACGCGCCGATGACGAACCCTGACCCGACACCGCATCCGGAGACGACGCTTGAGCATTATCCGTGGATCATCGTCCGGTTTCGCTGCACACGCTGCCGGCGCTACGGCGATGCCAGGCTCGCGCGGCTGGCCGAGAAGTTTGGAGCGGCGGAGACGATCGCCAGCCTGGTCGAGCGCTTTCGCGGGGCATGCCCGCACCGTCCGGCCAAGCGCAATGGCCGTGTCGTGCACCACAAGCAGCCCTGCGGCGGTTACTGCCCCGATCTCGGCTCCACCGTTCCGCCGGACCTGCCGCCGAGCCTGTCCGGTCTCAGGCTGATCGAAGGAGGCAAGGGTGACATGCTTCCGGCCGAGCCGAAGGCACCGCGTCGGCGGCGCCGTGTCGGCGCGTACGAGTGAGCGTCAAATAAGGGTCGGAAGCGGACCTCTGAGCGACGCAACTGACGAGTCTCCGTTGCTGTCTAGGGAGCAAGGCTGTCGCAGTTAGTCGAATAAGCGGCGCCTTTTGCAGCCGCTAGTCTGTCTTTGGCTGCACATAGATGGAGTCGCAGAACCTCCTGCCCTACGTCCTTACGGAGCTGAGGCAGCCGCCTCTGCAAGCGAGCGAAATTGCGGTTTGCAATCAGCTCGATACGCTCTTCTAATGGATATCGACGATATTTTTGAGCATCTTTGAGTTGCGCGTCAGTGAGCCTGCCAAGCTCCCGGTAAACTGAATGGCAGAGATCGTCGGAGAGACGGCATCGAAAGGTCGCGTGAAAAGTCGTGGTCGTTGACAACGGCGCTGACTGTGAAGAGGGAGCCACAGCAACTGACGGGTCTGTAAATCCGAACAAGACCAGCACTGCAATGAATAAGCGCATGGATCTTTCCAAAATGGCACGACAACACTGAAGCACGCCAACTCCGGAAATGCATGTCCTTCGCAGGTCGGCTCCACCTCGCTTGGGTAGAAAATCGCATGTGCGGTTAGCGTACGTTTGACGTCCGCAACGGGGCGAATGCGGGCATTCCCGATGTCCGCTTCAGAGCTCAGGCTAGCGCGACGCTGAGCACCGGCCTAGCTTCTCGGGATGTGCAATCTCTACAGCCACACCCGCAATGTCGAGGCGATGCGCAAGCTGTTCGCGCCGTTCAATGACGGCGGCGCGAACTTCGCCAACTTGCCGCCGCAGCCCGGCATATTCCCGGATTATGAGGCGCCGATCATCCGCAATGAAGAGGGCGAGGCGCGCCTGGCGATGACGCGCTGGGGCATGCCCTCGTCGAAGAAGGCGCTGCTCGACGCCGCGACGAAGCGCGCCGACAAGCTCCGCGCCAAGAACAAGCCCGTCGACTTCGACCAGCTGCTGGGGATGGAGCCGGACAGCGGCACGACCAATGTCCGCAACACCTCGAGCTCGCACTGGAAGCGCTGGCTCGACGTGCCTCATCGCTGCCTCGTGCCCTTCACCAGCTTCAGCGAGTTCAACAAGGAGGCCGGCGGCGACATCTGGTTCGCCTTCGGCGAGGAGCGGCCGACCGCCTTCTTCGCCGGCATCTGGACGCCCCGCTGGACCTGCGTGCGCAAGATGAAGACGGGCGAGGAAACCTGCGACCTCTTCGCGTTCCTCACCACCGAGCCGAATGCCGAGGTCGGCGCCGTGCACCCCAAGGCGATGCCGGTGATCCTGACGACGCCGGAGGACTGCGCCGTCTGGATGACGGCGCCCTGGGAACAGGCCAAGGCGCTGCAGCGACCCTTGCATGACGGCTCGCTGACGATCGTCGCCCGCGGCGTGAAGAAGGACGATCCGAACGACCCAGCGCTGTTCCCGGCGATCAAGCCGCCGGCGCAGGGAGATCTACTTGGATGAGTCATCGCGAGCGAGCCGGAGCTTCTGAACTGGAACCCGCTGGCGCGCTCAACGGCTGCCTCGCGGGGCGGCGGGATTCCCGGCCCGACTGGTAAGACGCTCCACGACTGGCGTGATGAGATTACGGCGGGATGCCGTCAAGGGGTGTGCTGCGCCACAAGCAAGTATAGCCCGCCGCACTGCAGTAGCCGCCGATCGAGGAGATGTTCAGGATGTGGCCGCTGCGTGCGCGGCGCATATCACCGCTTCGCCCTCAAGCTGCGGGCACTTGGCCGTCAGGAGTGTATTTGTCGATGGCTTCAGGCAACCGTCTCGAGAGGCGAGCCACGATCTCCTCACGGCTGAGCCCGGTCTGGGCCGCGAGCCGTTCCATGACGTCCGGGCCGATGGCCTGCTCGAGGTCCTGGCCGTCGATCTGTTGGTTGGCACCCGTTCGGACCCAAGAGTCGGCGGCATCGCCGCGCCCGGCCTGCCTGAAGCGCTCGAGCAGTTCCTGGATGCCGTTGCCGAGAAGGCTGCCAACGCCGCCCCCGGCAGCGGCGTTCGGATCCTTCAAGACCCCGTCGATCCCAGCTGGCGCGCCCAGCGGCCTTTCGCCATGCTGTGCCCCGCCGAACCATTCGGCCAGCTTGTCGCGGTTCTGGTAGCCGGCGATCGCCAGAAGCCCGAGCAGGGCTGTCATCGACGGAAAACCGTTATCGCTGCCCATCGCAAATCTCCATTTTAGGGTGTCAGGCGTTGCGGCGGCTGATCATCGACCAGGCGACGAGCAGGATTACCGCGCCGACGACAGCGCCGATGAAGCCAGCTCCCTCGCCGGGCCGATAGAAGCCCATGGCCTGGCCAAGATAAGTGGCAACGACCGCGCCGATGATGCCCAGGATCGTGGTCAGGATGAACCCCGAGGGTTCGTTTGAGCCTGGCGTGAGAAACTTCGCGACGACGCCCGCGACAAATCCGATGATGACCGTCCAGATGATGCCCATGGATGCCTCTTGCTGTTCAGCGCTGACTCAGCGGCGGCCATCGGACAACCTGCACGGGGCCGAGAAAGTTCCAGCTGACCTCCTGGCGGCCTTGCCCGGGTGCTGTTCGCAAAAGGATCGGTGCGGTCACGACCATCCTTCTGGCGTCCGGACCGCACATTCTCGGGCGTCGCTTCCCCAGCCACCGCTGGCCTAGGCTCCACCAGTCGCGGTGCGCCAACAGCGGACTTTAGTGCTTGGCCCGGAAGCAGACATTCGCTCATTGTCGTCGAACGAGAGGACCTGCTGTCGACCGAAGCAGGCCCTGCCAAAGCAATTCGAGCCAAGTAACCTGGCAGGGCGCTTTTGTGGTTCGGAGGCTGGCCCTACCTTTTGTTCGGGCGCGCTGTCACCAGGGCCGCGACGGCATCGGCCGTGGCGGCAGACAAGGTCCAGCCGAGATGACCATGGCCCGTGTTGTAGAATACCCGTGGATCGCGCCCGCGCATGACCCTCGGCAGCATGTCGGGCATCATCGGCCGCAGGCCGGCCCAGGGTACGGCATGCCGAGTGCTCATTCCTGGGAAATGCTTGCGGCACCATTGCACCAGCGGCTCGATCCGGCTGGCCCGGATATCCTTATTGTAGCCGTTGAACTCGGCCGTGCCGGCAACGCGGAAACGGCTGGGCCCGAGCCGGCTAGTGACGATCTTGGCGCGGTCGTCGAGCAGGCTCGTCCATGGAGCGGCGGCCTGATCCGTCGCTTCCGGCAGTTGAACCGTGATCGAGTATCCCTTGACCGGATAGACATTGACGCGATCGCCGAGGCTGGCACCCAGCCGGCGGGACATGACGCCGCCGCAGACGACGATGCGATCGAAGGCCTCGCTTTCGACCTCTGCGTGCTTTCCGCCTTCGCTCGAGGCCCAGTTCACACGGATACCGTCCGCGGAGTTGCGCTCGATCGATTGAACGTCACTCGCGAGTCGCATGGCCACGCCGAGGCGCTCGCAGGCACTGGCAAGGCCGGTGGTGAATTTATGGATGTCGCCGGTAAAATCCGAGGGCGTGTAAAAGCCGCCGTAGAAATCGCCGTTCAGCGAGGGCTCGATCGCGCGGATCTCGTCAGGCGTGACGGCGCGGCGTTCCAGTCCGCCTTTCGCAAGAAGCGCCGATACCCTGGCAGCCGCTTCGAACTCCGCCTTGCTGTGGTAGAAGTGCAGAATACCGCGCTCCTCGCAGTCGAACGCGATGTTCTCCTCGCGAGCCATGCGCATCAGATGGGCGCGGGCCTCGATCGCGAGCCGGGCCGTCGTCAGCGTGTTCTCTTCGTATCTGGGGATCGACGCTACGAACTCGCCCATCCAGGACAGCTTGTGCCAGGAGGGTTTTGGATTGACGAGGAGAGGCGCGCCCGGCGTGAACATCCACTTGATGCCCTTCAGGACGGTCGCCCAACTGTTCCAGACCTCGGCATTCGAGGCCGAGAGCTGGCCGCCATTGGCGAAGGAGGTTTCCATCGCCGCGTAGGGCTGACGGTCGAAGACGGTGACCCGGCAGCCCCGCCTGGCGAGGTTGTAAGCGGTCGTTATGCCGGTGATGCCCGCGCCGATCACGGCGACGCGTGAGATATCCGATGTGCTCATAGGTGCTCCTGCCCGCACCATGCGGGTCATTGCACCCCCTCTGTCATTGGCCTGAGAGCTTCGTCGGGCCCGGTCATTCGAGCCTTGCGACTTTCACCATCGGCGCAGAACTGCCGTCCTGCTTTTCAGAGTCTAACCATCGCAGCGGTACTTTTGCCTGAGAGTTTCCGGGGTGGTTGCTCCGTCGGCGTCGTTCGAGTTCGAAAACCCGACGATCTCTCCCGCTGAAAAGAATACTTCGCGTTCCTGCGTCGACTGTCAAACCAGATTTTCAGTTGCGACTGCGCTCGCCCTCGCTGGCCGCATCAAGCCGAAATTGGGGAACCGAATGCCGGCCATGCGGGGACAATGCGTCGTCTACGCGACATCCCTCAGTTCATCGAGATTGGGAAATTGCTCCATGACGGCGAGAACATCATCGATATCCTGCAGGGTGTGGGAGGCGCTGACCTGCATCCGGACGCGCGCCTGACCTTGCGGCACGACGGGAAAAGAGAAGGGAACGGCGAGGATTCCGTTGCTCCGGAGATGACTGGTGAGCTCGACGGCCAGGAGCGGCTCGCCACACAGCACCGGCACGATGGGATGGCTACTTCCTCCCAGCTTCAATCCCAGTTGCGACAACCCGCCCCTCAGGCGCGCGGTCTGCCGGCTTAGATGATCCCTGAACTGGTCCCCGGCTTCCGCCAGATCGATGGCTGCAAGCGAAGCCGAGCAGATCGCCGGCATCAGGGCATTCGAGAACAGATAGGGCCTGGCCCTCTGTCTCAACCACGTGATGATCTCATTGCGCCCGCTGACATAGCCGCCCGAGGCGCCTCCGAGGGCCTTTCCTAGCGTGCCCGTCACAATCTGCACCTGTTCTTGTACGTCGAACAATGCGGGCGTTCCTCTGCCGCCCGGCCCGATAACGCCGACAGCATGGGAGTCATCGACAAGAACCAGCGCGCCGTATCGATGAGCCAGGTCGCAGATACTCCTGAGATCGGCGACGATACCATCCATGGAAAAGACGCCATCTGTCGCGATCAGGACCGTCCGAGCGCCGGCGGCTTCCTTGAGAGCCCGCTCCAGATCCGCCATGTCGTTGTTTCGGTAGCGGAGCCTGCGGGCTTTGCACAAACGAATGCCATCGATGATGCTGGCGTGATTGAGCGCGTCGCTGATGACCACGTCTTCTTCGTCGAGCAGTGCCTCGAACACACCGGCATTCGCGTCGAAACACGAGCTGAACAAGATGGTGTCGTCGGTCTGGAGGAATTGCGAGATTCGTCGCTCAAGCTGCTTGTGAACGGCATGGGACCCGCAGATGAAGCGGACGGAGGCCATGCCGAAGCCATCGACCAGCAGGCTCTCCCGTGCGGCGGCAACCAGTTTCGGATTGTTGGCCAGCCCCAGATAGTTGTTCGAGCACATGTTGATCAGCGAAGGCTCGATCTCGCCTGAAAGGATATCGACCCGGGCCTGCTGAGGTGAGCCGAGGATGATCTCATCCTTGTAAAGCCCATCGCGCCTTGCATCATCAATGGCCGATCGCAGCCGGCCGAAGAATGGCTCGAGCCCCATGATCTAGGCCTCCGGGTAGGCGACGGCCACGGACCAGTCAGGGTGCTCATGGCGCTCCCAGTAGACCTTCATGATCTCCTGCGTGACGACGCCGACATTGCCATTTCCGACAGGCTGCCCATTGACGATCGTGACCGGCATGACGCCGCCGGCCGTGGAGGTGATGAACACCTCATCGGCGCCAAGCAGGTTGTCGAGAGGCACCGGCTCGGCCGCATACTCATAGCCGAGCAGACCGCAGATTTCGAAGACGCTCTGCCGCGTGATCCCGGGCAGGACGCCGAAGGCAGGCGTCGTCAGCCGGCCGCCCTTGACGACGAAGACGTTGAACCCCGGCCCCTCCGCGATATTGCCATCGGTGTCACGGATGAGAGCCGTCTCCGCGCCCTGCTCATAGGCATCGTAGAGCCCACGGACGAGGTCGAGCCAATGGTAGTTCTTGATGGACGGATCGACGGATTTCGGGGGAATACGAACGATATCGCTGACCGCAACATGCAGGCCGCGCCGAAGCTGCTCCTGGTTGGCGACCGAGCCGAACGGCACCGCGAAGGCCATGAAACGATTGACCGATTGACGCGGATCCCGGCTGAAGGTCGGGGACGACCCGCGCGTGCAGATCACCTCCACATAGGCCGCCCGAAGCCCGGACAGGCCGACGCAGGTGTGCATGATCTCCGCCACCTGCTCCCGTGAATAGGGAATCGACATCCGCAGCTTCTCGAGACCGCCGAAGAAGCGGTCGAGATGCAAATCGAGACGGAAGAACCGACCGTTCCAGACATGGGCCGTGTCATAGGTTGCATCCGAATGCAGGAAGCCCCAGTCGAGAACCGAAATCTTGGCCTCGGAGATGGTGGTGAACGCGCCGTCGACATAGGCGACGCCGCGAGGATAGGTCCGGGTGTCCGGGACGACCTTTTCGACCCTGGGCCATGAGCGAGCACCGGCCGCCACCGCATTATGTTGCATGATCCTGTCCTGCTTCCTTGGCATTCCGCGGTCGTTCCGAGCGAAACGCCCCGAACCATGAGCTGCATGTTTTCATGCAATCTGCTCTGTTTTCATCCGCATTCGTGGCTGGCGTGAAACAGTGCGCTCAAATGCGTCGGCCAGATGAAACGCCGCCATTCCGGGCATGCGGCACTCCGCGAAGGCCTGCGAAGCGTGCCGGCAGCCAATGTCAGATCTTGATGCGAGGCTCGAATTTCACGCGATCGAGTGTGATCATGCTCTGGAATTTCCTGACGTTCGCGTTGGTGTAAAGCCGCTGCTTTACGAACGCATCGAACGCCTCGACATCTTCCACGGTGACCATCAGGACGAAATCCGCCGCGCCGGTCACCATGTAGCACTGGTTGACCTCGGGGGCTGCGCGCATCGCCCGCTTGAACTCCTCGACGAGATCGAGCCGCTCCCGGTCGAGCTCGACATTCACGATGACGGTCAGGGTCTTTCCGACCGCTTTGGGATTGATCAGCGCGATATCCGCCAGAATGACGCCGGCCGAGCGCAGGCGGTTGACCCGGCGCATGCATGAGGCCGAGGAAGACGCGACCTTCTCCGCCAATTCCGCAAAGGACAGTCGATTGTTGTCCTGCATCGCCCGCAGGATTCGACGGTCCAGATCGTCGAGTTGTTCGCTCATCGCCTCGCGTCCAGGTTCATGCGGCCACCCCGAGGTTTATCTCCACGGCGCAGCATGGAGGCTTCAGAGGGCCGTCATGACAGCTGGTGCAGGCGCGGGAATGGAAATACTTCTTCAAACTGGCGGCAGAATGAAAGGATGTCGAGATCGGAAAACCGCCGGCCGACCACCTGCAACCCGACCGGAAGGCCGGATGCCGACAGGCCGCAGGGAAGGGACGCGGCGGGCTGCTGCGTCAGATTGAAGGGATAGGTGAAAGGGTTCCACTGGAACCAGTTGGACATGCCGCGACCCTCGGGAAAATCGCGCCCGGCCCCGAATGCGGTCAGCGGCATCTGCGGCGTCAACAGCAGGTCGAAACGCTGATGAAAGTGGTTCATCGTCCGCCCGAGTGCCTGCCTGGCGATCGCGGCCGCATAAATCTCGTCCGAGGACGGGCGCATCTGCAGAGACGATACGAGGTTCGGATCCATGTCCGCACGGGCAGCCTGTTCGATCGCGCCGACCATGTAGCCCAGGCCGCCGAAACACAGCGGACGGACGATGTCCCAGGGGTCATCGAAGACATGGTCGATCTCCTCGATCTCCCACCCCGCCTCCCTGAGAGACTGCACGGCGCGGCTCGTGACGTCGAGCACGTCCTGATCGACTGTGGCAAAGCCCAAGGTCCGGCTGTATGCGATCCGGGGAGCGCTGCCGTCCTTCCGTCGCTGAAGCACCGGCGTCGTGGCGATCCAGTCACGCCAATCCGGGGCCCTGAGGATGTCGAGCATGATCTCGGCGTCCTCGACGGTTTGCGTGATCGGACCGTAGGTGACCATTTCCGGCAAGGCGCTCAACGGATAGGCCGGAACAACGCCGAAAGTCGGCTTGAAGCCGAAGACGCCGCAGAACGAGGCTGGAATGCGGATCGAACCGGCGCCATCTGAACCGAGATTGAGGGCAGCAACACCAAGCGCCGCCGCCACAGCCGCCCCGCCGCTGCTGCCGCCGCTCGTCCGGGACGGCATCCATGGGTTGCGGGTGATCCCGGTGAGGGGGTTGTCGGTCACGCCCTTCCAACCCCATTCCGGCAGCGTGGTCAGACCGAGTATAATCGCTCCGGCCTCGCGCAGGCGAGCAACGGGTGGTGAATCCTCGGTGGCATCGATCTGCTTGACCTTCGATCCCCAGGTCGTGGTCATACCCGAAACCAGGCAATTATCCTTGATGGTAACGACGACGCCGTCGAGCGTTCCCAGCGGCTGGCCGGACCGCCATCGCTTCTCGGATGCCGCCGCGTCGGCCGCGATCGCATCCCGGTCCCGCAACCTGATGAAGTTCAACTCCGCATGTGCGAGCGCTTTGTCATGGGACGCTTGCGCAAGCCGTATCGGCGAGAGTGCCCCGGTCGCGAACCCTTCGATCTGTGTCCTGACCGGCACGGCCAGATCGTCATTGGAACCGGACTGCATGATGCACTTCCTGAGCACGGAGCGCAGCCGCCATGCCGACGGCTCCGCTCATGGTTTCACAGCGTGGGGAGATCGCTCGGGATCGGTTCGCGGAACCACTTCTCCGATATCTTGTTCAGGTCGCCGTTCAGCTTCTTGGTGAGAATGAAGATGTTGATCCAGCGCAGGAGATCGTCGCTGCCCTTGGAGACACCCATGTAGAGCGGCGACTTCACGATCGTGATCTTGCTCTCGATAGTCTTGTCGGGATTGTTCTTGGCGATCTCGGCCGCGGTCGTGTTCGTGTTCACCAGGACCTGCGTCTGCCCCGTCATCCAGGCGGAAATCGTCGTGGCGTTGTCCTCGAAGCGCATGATCCTGGCGCCGGCGGGCGCTAGCGAGCTGATCAGCAGGTCTTCGGTATTGCCGCGCGTGACACCGACCGTCTTGCCGGCAAGATCGGCATAGGACGAGATCGCCTGGTTCTTCGCGGCAAAGACGCCCGAATACAGCAGCGCATAGGCACTGGAGAACCAGATCGACTTCGCGCGATCCGGATTGGCGCCGAGCGCCGCGATGACGATATCGACCTTGTCGGTCTGCAGGAACGGAATGCGATTGGCGGCAATCGTCGGAACCAGTTCCAGTTGGACGCCCATGTCCTTGGCAAGCAGCCGGGCGACGTCGATGTCGAAGCCTTCGGGCTCGAGATTCGTGTTCAGGAAGCCCCATGGCGCGAGGTCCTGGACAACCGCGATCCTCACCTTCCCCTTGCGGAGAATCTCATCGAGCGTTGCGGCCCTGGCGATCGTGGCGCCTGAGATGAACGAGGCGACGATCGCCAGGCACAATGACAGTCTTTTCAACATGATGTTGCCCTTCCCGTTGTTATGTTTCGTTTCGACCTAGTAGATCGGGCAGTGGTTCAGTGGAGGATCTGGGCAAGGAACTCGCGCGCCCTGTCCGTCTTCTGCTGCCGGAAGAAATCCGAAGGGGCCCCCTCTTCGACGATGCGGCCGTGATCCATGAACACGATCTTGTCCGCCACCTGCCGGGCGAAGCCCATTTCATGGGTCACGCAGACCATGGTCAGCCCGTCTCCAGCGAGCGTGACCATGACGTCGAGAACCTCGCGGATCATTTCGGGGTCCAGCGCAGAGGTCGGCTCATCGAAGAGAAGGACCTCACTCTGCATGCATAACGCGCGCGCAATCGCGACCCGCTGCTGCTGCCCTCCGGAAAGTTGGTGCGGGTAGCTGCCCGCCTTGTCGGCGATCCGAACGCGCTCCAGATAGGCTCGCGCCACGTCCTCGGCTTCGGTGCGGCTGCGCCACGCGACCAGTCTTTGAGCGACGCAGCAGTTTTCGAGCGCCGTCATGTGCGGGTAGAGATTGAACTGCTGAAAGACCATCCCGACGCGGCGCCTGATGCCGCGGATGTGCGCCGCATTGCCTGCAACCGTTGTCCCGCCCAGCAGAATGTCGCCCTGCTGATGACGCTCCAGCTGATTGATGCAGCGAACCAGCGTCGACTTGCCGGAGCCTGAAGGGCCGCACACCACCACCTTCTCGCCCTTGCCGATCTTCAGATCGACCTCGGACAGAACCCGGAAATCGCCGAACCATTTGCTGACCTTGCGAAACTCGATCGCGGGCGCAACCTGTGACATCTGTGTGTTCCCGAGCCGAAGGGTCAGTTGTTGAAAGTGAAGCGCCGCTCCAGGCGACGGGCCAGCAGCGAAATCGGCAGGTTGATGGCCATGTAGAGCGCGCCGATGATCGCGAAGATGAGGAACGGTCTGTAGGTGATGTTGTTGAGTACCGTTCCGGCCCGCGTGATCTCCATGAAGCCGACGATCGAGGCCAAGGCCGTGGCCTTGACGACCTGGACGAGGAAACCGACCGTCCCCGGCGTGGCAATCCTCACGGCCTGCGGCAGCACGATGACGCGCAGCGTGTCGCCATGCTTCATCCCGGATGCCATCGCCGCCTCCCACTGCCCTCTCGGCACCGCCTTCAGCGCGGCGCGCCAGGTCTCGGTAAGGAAGGCCGCCGTGAAGGCGATCAGGGCAACGGAGGCCGCCAGCAGCGGCGAAACGTTCACCTGAAGCAGCGGTAGTCCGAAGAAGCAGAGGAACATCAGCATCAGCAGAGGCATGCTCTGGATCGTCGCGATCACCATCGAAACGCAAGCATCGGCGAGCCTGCTTCCCAGTGTCGTGAGCAGCGTCAGCAGCGACGCCACCACAGCGCCGCCCAGGAAGGCGATGAGCGAGAGACAAAGCGTCCAGGGCAGTTTCCCGATGATGGTGGAAACGATGCCCCATGTCGTGAACTGACTCATTGGCGCAGCTCCCGCAGCCAAGGAAACAGCGCCAACCGGATCCGGCCGTAGGCCAGCGAGAAGGACAGCCCGACGGACACGTACATGGCCGTGACCAGGATGTAGGTCTCGAAGGCCCTGAACGTGCGCGTCTGGACGAACTGGGCGGCACTCGTCAGGTCCTCGACGGAGATCTGCGAGATGACGGCGGAACCGAGGAAGATCAGCACGAACTGCCCCACGAGCGGCTTGTCGACCTTCGCCAGCGCGGGCGGCAGCACGATGCGCAGATAGACCTGTAGCGGTGTCATGCCCTGCGCGAGCGCGGCCTCGCGAATCCCGCGGCTGCCATCCATCAGGCCGCCGCGGATGATCTCGGTGAAATAGGCGCCGGCGTTCAGCGACAGCGCGACGAGCGCAGCCGCTTGAGGAGACATCCGCCAACCCAGGCTCGCCATCCCAAAATAAATGAAGAAGAGCTGCACGATGAACGGCGTATTGCGGATCGTCTCGACATAGGCGGAGACGGCCCAGGACGCAGGCCCTGGAACGGTCCGTTTTAGCTCCGCGCAGAAGATCGCCAGCGCAAAGCCCGCGAAACCGGCCAGACCGCATAGGACGATGCTGGTCAACAGGCCGCTCAGAAGCATGTCGGAATAGGCGAATACATCGCGGAACATCAACATGCTCACGCCTCCGCCAAGCGGCCGGCGATCCCGTTCAGGATGCCGGCGAAGCCCGCCAGTTCGCAAAGCTCGATATATTCGTCAGCCTTATGAGCGCGCGTCAGTTCACCCGGCCCACAAACGACCGTCGACCAACCCGCCTGCTGGAACAGGCCGGCTTCGGTACCGCCGGAGAAGGTCTTTCGGCCGCGGGCCAGGCCGATGGATCGCATAAAGGCCTGCGCCGAGCCGTTCTCTTCGGGCAAGAGGCCCGGAATATCCGTGACGACCTCGATATCGATATCGCAGCGCGGGGCGCCAGCCGTCACCGGACACTGCTCCAGCTCCTGGGCAAACGCCCGCAACCGCCTCAGATAGGTGCCGTGGTCTTCGGAGGGGATCGTCCGGATATCGACGGAGAGCGTGGCCGCGTCGGCGACAGCTGTGGGAGAGCTGCCGGCTTGCAGCACACCGCAGTGCAGGGTGGTGTATGGAGGCTCGAAGCGCTCATCCTGCGATGCCTGATCGAGAGCGTTAGCGCGCTGTGACTCGTCCAGCCAGCAGACGAGCCGGGCTGCCGCGGTCAGCGCGCTCGCTCCGAGGTCGGGCCTCGACGAGTGGACGGCATGGCCCCTCACCCGGCCCGCAAGCTCCATATAGGCCTTGTGCCCTTCGACGAGTTCATTGCCCGTCGGTTCGCCAACGATGACGCCCAGTGGCGGCGGCAGCGATCTGCTTAAGGTATCAGCAAGGATGCGCCCGCCTTTGCAGCCAACCTCTTCGTCATAGGACAAGGCGATGTGCACGGGCCGACGGAGCCCGGCAGCGCAGAACATCGGAACCGACGCCAGCACCATCGCCACGAAGCCGAGCATGTCCGACGTGCCGCGCCCGAAGAGCTTCATTTCCCTTTTGGTGAGAACCCAAGGGTCCGATGCCCAGTGCTGCCCGTCGGCCGGCACGACATCGGTGTGCCCCGACAGAACGACGCCGCCCGCCACATCGGGACCGATCCTAGCGTGCAGGCTGGCCTTGTCCCCCTCCGCGGACGGATAGATTGCGCTGTCTATGCCATGCGCACTCAACAGATCCCGGCAGAATTCAATCAGCGGCAGGTTCGACTCCGACGATACCGTCTTGAAGCCGATAAGCCGGGCGAGAATCTCCTGGGTTTCCTCGATCATCTGCTCGGCCGATCGTCGTCGCCGGACTTGGTCAGCGCGGGATGGATTGCACGGTCGAGCATTTCGCGCGCGATGATCGCGCCGGGCTTCACGAGCCTGTCCACCATCAAGACGCCGTCGAGGTGATCGACTTCATGTTGGACCAGCTCAGCCTGCGCGCCTTCCAGCTTCGGAAAGGAGATGAGTTGTCCGGAAACATCAAGGCACTCGAACGAGATCTCCCTGTGACGCATCACGGCAGCGCAGACTGAAGGCAGGCTGAAGCAATCGTCCCAGAGCGGGAACATCTCCTCTGATAGCCAGGTGATGCGCGGGTTGATCGCGATAAATCGGCCCATGGAACCGTCGAAAGCGATCATTCGATAGGGAGAGCCGATTTGCGGCGCCGCCAGAGCATTGCCAAAGCCAAAGCGCTTTTTCAGGCTGACGAGCGTATCAACCAGGTCGTCGGCATCGCTTTTCCATTCGGAAGTTCGGACGTCGACGGGGATTGCATGGTGACGCAACCTTTCGTCACCGAACATTACTATGTCGCGAACCGGCATGTATTATTCCCCACGCCCCTCTGTTCACTAGAAGGGTTATTGCTTCTGCTATGAAGAATAGAGAGCGGCGGGAAACATTTGCGCCAATTCGCCGTGCGATCTGGTGCAATCACATCATATTGTGCGGATCCGTGATCCGCGTAGTTCATATCGCCCGATCAGGTGCTTTGGCACCTTCACGAACTCGATTTCCACGCCGGGTCTCCGATAGCCACATTGCTCGACCAGTGGCGAGCTGGCGCCACAGGCTGACATTGGGGCGATGCCTCAAACCAGACTTTCGTCACCGACAGGTAGCGTCCCTTCCCTACCCACAGCGGCTGTCAGGCTCGATCAGCACCAAGCGCGACCGAGCTTCCTCGAACTTTAGCTTCCATTCAGTGCAGGGCAGCCTTGTCCTTACCGCTGACAGGCGCAATGTCGGCGAGCGATAGTGTTCCGGGCGGGAAACTATCATTGACACAGGTCGGCGGGGGCGTTAGTTTGCCATATGGCAAACTTTTTCTCTCTGGACTTGGTTTTCAACGCGCTCGCGGATCCCACCCGCAGGGCGATCATCGGTCGGTTGACCAACGGCCCTGCTTCCGTGAGCGAACTGGCAGAGCCCTTCGAAATCGGACTTCCGACCTTCCTGAAGCATATTCGGGTGCTTGAGGAGGGCGGGTTGGTTTCCACCACGAAAGCCGGACGTGTCCGCACCTGTAACCTGACGCCAGGCGCTCTAAGGAGCGCGGACACCTGGCTTCAACTCCATATCGCAACATGGGAAGAGCGCCTCGACCAGTTGGAAGCGCATCTTGCCCATCTGAGTGAGAAAGATCGCGACAATGACTGATGGCACGCCCCATTCCGGTTCTGCCTGGGCCGCTTGGCCGCTCGATCGAGAGATCGTTCTGGCCAGGGTGATCAACGCGCCTCGCGACAAGGTTTTTGAGGCTTGGGCGGACCCCGCACAGCTTCCGCTGTGGTTTGGCCCCAAGGGCCTAACAATCGTGACCCACGAGCTCGATCTGCGGGAGGGCGGGATCTGGCGGTTCGACATGGTCGGCGAGAATGGGGTTCGCTTCGGCAACCGGATGAAATTCCTCGCTATCACCCGACCCCTGTTCATCGAAGTCGAGCACGGAGCGGACAGGGACAATGACCCGGGTCGGTTCAGGATGCTTGTGGCATTCGACGAGCAGTCGGACGGCAAGACGGTTCTCACGCTGCGGCAGCTCCATCCTTCGCGTGCCCAGCGTGATGCGACAATCGGTTTCGGAGCTGTCGAGTTCGGTAATCAGACGCTTGATAAACTGGCCGAACACCTGTCGCCTGCAGCGGAATAGAGGGTTCAGAGCGCGCTGTATCTGTTGTGCAGCTGCCGGCGAGATGTGCGTCTCCCAACCAAATCATCAGGATGCTGGCAACATCAGCGATTTGAGGAGAAGGGTCCATGAAGATGGTCCCTTTTGAAAGAGGGTTTGCTGAGGACGCTTGGCGGCTGACCAATCAGCATCGGCAGATGCCAGTTTCGCTTCCTGAGTTTTTGGAGCGGGAGGCCCGATGGCCCACTAGCGATCTTCGCCTGCGATGGCTTGGATTTGAGAATGAGTGCGCGGTGGCCTTCGGCCAGATCGCCTACTCACCTTACGTTCCCCAGGACCACCTCAGCGTCGCCATCATTGTCGATCGACACTGGCGATGCGAGGGGAGAGGTGGTGCGATGCTGGCCCTGCTTGAGGCCGAGATGAAAGCCTCCGGCTTGCTAGGACTTGTCGCCACACTGCCGGAGGCAGGGAGAGAAGCCCGAAGATGGGCGCAGGAGCGTGGCTTCAGACATCACGCCCTCCACTGCGACTGGCTGCTGGATTTGCATGGGTTCGAGCGACGGAAGTGGGTTCCGACAGGCGTCTCGTTTTCCGACATGACCGGCGCGCAAACTGCTGATTGGCTTGAGGCGGCGCAGCTGTTGCAGACACTGGTAGCCGATGCACCCGATATGGATGGCTTGCCGCCGTGGACGATCACGCGGTGCCTTTCGATTATTCGCGACGGTCCGGCTGCGCGTCCGGATTGGGTGATCACCGCGAGGGAGGATGGCAATCTGGTCGGCCTGACGATCGGGCATAGCATGGAGGATGCGATCTATAGTTACTTCACTGGCGTCGTGAGCAGGTGGCGCGGGCGTGGACTGGGGCGAGAGCTCAAGTCGCGTCTGATCGAGAGCGCGCGACGCTGCGGGGTCCCTACGATGAGGTCGACGAACCTTGATACCAACATCTCGGCATTACGCCTCAACGAGGCTTTGGGCTTCCACCGCATTCCCGGTAGCGTCGAATTGCGCAAGTTGTTGGAATTGGCGTGATCAAGACAAATCACGTCGCGGTGCGGCCTGCAGAAGCTGAGGGTAAGCTTGCGCCAGAAGGGCCCTCTGCTTTTATTGGCGAAATGCGCCACTTCCGGACATTGGGCCTTTGCCTGAAAGCAGACCTTCTGAAATCGCCGTGCCGCGATCGAGGCCTCGGCTTCAGCGAGCGTTGCAGCTTACCTGGACGCTTATGCTCCCGGCCTCGTCAGCCAGATCCGGAGGCGATAGTTTTGCGCCTTTCGGGATGGGATCGACACTAACTCCGTTGCTTTGGAGGAAGGCGATCAACCCCGTAGCTCGGATGGCGAAATTCACGTTTTGAGGCACATCGCCAGACGCTACGAGCGTTTTGAGCGCATTCAGCTTCGAGGTGACGACGCCGACCACGTTACCTTGCTCGTCGAGCAATGGCCCGCCGCTATTGCCCGGTTGAATCGGCGCTGAGATCTGGATGTAACGGGTATCGTCGCCGATCCCCGCCAAGGCAGTGATGTTGCCCAGAGTGAAGTTGCCGCTGGTAGCCAGAACCTGCGTGAGCGGGAAGCCAAAGGCGGCGACGGTCTCGCCCAGACGCGCGGTCATCCGGATCGAGGACGTCTTCTCGCTCCGACGTTCCGAGACCAGCAGGGCCAAGTCGTTGATCGGGTCGCGGGCGACGATCCTAGCGCTCGCCTCCGGAAGAGACCGCCCGCGGACCTTTGCGTCGAGGCAGCTTTCGACAACATGCGCATTCGTGACGAGGTGCCCCGAGCTACCGACGAAGAAGCCGGTCCCTGACGAGGTCCGCGCCACCGGCGGCGGCTGAGGGGATGATGGAGCCGCGGCCGAGGGACTCGGAAGGGCTGCTACCTCCGTCGAGGCAGACGCGCTGCCGGATCCCCGCGGGATGTAGCGCTCGTCTTCCAGATGCTTCCTCAAAGCCGTCGGGAAATCCACCGTGATCTCTCGCCCGGGTGGGCACGCGTCCTTGACCTTCTCGACGGCACATTCGGTCAGCGGCCAATCGGAGCCGCGATCGTAGAGCGGCAGCATCCGGCTCCATGCGTCGTCGAACTCGCCGACGACGGCTTTGATCGCGACCCATGCCGACAGGAAGCCGTTCGACCGCCACATCTCCGGGCTCTTCGCTGCCCAGTGCTCCATTTTGTACAGGCTTTGTCGCATGTACCGTTGCGACGAGGGCGCAAGCGTAATGTCGACCACCCTCGTACCGCTCAGCCGCGATACCCTCGTCGGCGCGATCGAGGCTGCATAGTAGGTGTACCGATAAAGAAATGTGTTGTCGCTGTGGATGAGCTCGGCGACCCCATCGCCATCGACATCCTCGAAGGAGTAGCCGACGTCCCCATCGGCAGTCTTGCCGGAAACAGCCTGCCAGGAGCCGCTCTGCGGTACGATGAACTTCGTGACGGTGCAGCAATGCGCACCGCCCCAGAAGGACGAGAACATCAGCTGGTGGTCGTCCGATGCGGGGTCGAGGCGGAGCGCCACCAGCTTGGCATTCGGGAAGGAAGCGGTCGCCTCGTCCAGCTCGAACTTGAGCGGCTGTCGGTCGGGCTGCGAGATGGTTACACCGGCGATGTTGCTTCCATCGACCTTGCGACTGGCGACGACGAACCGAGCCTCTCCGAGTTGGGCTGACAGGGGGCGCTTGCCGTCATACTCCAGCTGGAACTCGAACTTGGGTGACGTCGGGACCCACACCTCACGCACATAGCCGTCGCCGCGGCTGAATAGCATATCGCTCGGTGCGTTGCCCTCCCGAACCAGTTGTTCCTTACGGGCCTTTGCATTCGCCACCCTCTCGGGCCCGGCGACGATGGCGAACCAACCATTCGTCGCCTGCACGACGCGCACGGTGGGCAGCAGGTAGCGGTAGGCCCTGGCGACGCCGATGGCCTCGTCCTCCGCCTGACGACTGGCCAAGGCAATCCATCGATAATCGCCCTTCTGTGAGAAACTCGATTGCTGTGCCAGGCACGGACCACCGACCCCGAACACAACCGCCAGAACCATCGCGAAACGCATCGAACCACTCACCCGACAGCTCCGACCAAACTACTCACCCCGCGTAACCGCTGCTTTAATCAGCCCTGATCCTCAACGCATCCAGGGTTTGCGGGGTAATGGTGCCAGTCGGCTTCAGGCCGTAATCGGTTTGCAGCCGGGTCAGCGCATCGCGCGTGTCCTGGCTCACGGTGCCGTTGATCGGCCCGCTGTAATATCCGAACGCCAGCATCGCCATCTGAACCTGCTTGACGATGGCCGCGAACCTGTCGGTGTTCCCCGGCAAGATGACGGGGTTGCCACGGGCCGGCGAGCCACTAGCGGGCCTTCCGGCGCCACCGCCGACGGACGGCGCGGAACCGGCATCCGGCGATCGAACGGATGGGGACGGGACGGCCGACGAAGCCGGGGGCGTATACAGCGGCGCCGAGTAGGAGGGAGACGGGGACGAATAGCTCGGCGACCTGTAATAGCTTCCGCCCGACGACGATCGATGCGAGCTATGACTGCGATGGGAGCTATGGCTCCGGTGCCGCGCCAGGATGTATTTGTGCGGAAGCCTGAATACGTCGAACAACGACTTGTCAGAATCCGGCCTTGCGGCGCCGGAGACCCCATCGGGTAACGACGCCGCGTCGGTCTTCATTGGCATGAGGCCTGCCGCTAGCAGCGACGGGATGGCGAACAGCCTACGCTTCATAGCAACCCAAACCTCGTGAAGCCGCGATCATCGGTCTGCCACTCGAAGAGTCCGCTACATTCCGCCTTCTCCGCGCAGCCATCGCAAGCCGCGGGATAGCGACGCTTCCAATCCGAGATCGTTGGAGGCGCGAGCTGCCGGTAGTCACTCGGAACCGTGCAGCGGGGGAAATTATAGAGCCAGACGTCCAGGCCGCGGCTTCGCGCGAGGTCGATCGCCTCACCGACGGGCTCGAACCGCTGGGAGTGGTCGTGGAACAGCTCGGCCCAATTGAGCCGACCGTACCCAATGTTTTCGAGCTGCATGATCGCCCAGCTCGTGGCGAACGGAACGTGCGAAGCGACGAAGCGCGCCAGCGCGGGCAACGCCTCGACATTCCGGGTCATCAGTACGGTCCGGAGCTCAAGCGTAGCTCCCGATCTCGCCAGGATTGCCAGCCCTTCAGCGAGTTTGTGGAAGGCACCGACCTTTCCCACGATTCCATCGTGGACCTCGCTGTCGCTCGAATAGAGCGGGACGCCCCAGGTCACGCGATCGCGGGGCAGCCGCCACAAGGCACTCACATCATCGACATCGAAATGCTGCGCGTTCGTCAGGACATGGAAGCTGAGGTCCGGCCGCTGTCCCAGCACTCGTTCAAGAAATGGGAGCAGTTGACCTTTGAAGAGCGTCGGCTCGCCACCAGAGACGCCTAGAACGGCACCCTTTGGCGCGAGCAGAGCGGCGGCCTCGAAATACGGGAACATGTCGACATGACCCCGCTTCGGCGGCTGCGAGCACATCACGCAGAGCTGGTCGCAGCGCTCCGTGATGAGGAACGTGTTGTGGGCCGACCCTGCGCGAACCAGGCGATGAGCGATACCACGCGCCGGGTTCACGAAGACCACGTCTCCGTCGACATCGTCGGCATCGACGCTTTTGAGCTCAAGCTCGATCGAGGCGGAGCGATAAACCAGCCTCCCCGATCCGACGAACTCAAGATCGACATCGAACGGGGTTCGTCCCTGCGTCCGTTCCAGCTCGAAAGCGCGGCCTTCGGAATTGAGGCGCGCAATAAACGGACCGGCGCTTGAGGTGCTCGCGGCGATCTGAAGGGGGATCATGATAGCTTGGGCGCTAGGTGCGCACCCCAGTTCGCGATGCCTGACCACTGAGCCAGGGAATGATCGGCGGCCGCATCACCCCGGTACATCAGTTCGAAGACATGATCGAAAACACTGGTGTGCCGTCTGCAGAACCAGGTGTTGCTTCGCGCATGGTCGCTGCGACCGTACCGCGAGAGGTCATCGATCAGGTCCGATCCGCAATAGGGCTGGAAGGCACAGTGAATGCAGTCGGGATCGAAGCTGTTGAGCGACGCCGCATTCAGGATGTCCCGTTTCTCCGCCGCGATGCCGGTGAAGACGTCCCCGATGGACAGGTCGATGCGACCGATCCGAGACAGCATCCTCGCCTCGTCCGTCGGGTACAGTTTTCCATCGTGGTCGATGACCACGTAATCAGAGCCGAAGAAATTGGGATTCCTTAAATCGACGTGATCGTCGGCGCCCGGACGCAGCGCGCGTCGCAGACACTGGGAGAAATAGTATTCCTCCAGCCCGGCGCCTGTTCGGTAGTTGAGGTCGACTAGGTGCTCCACGAATTCGCGGTGGAGCATGTTCCATCGCTCGATATCGGCGTCGACGGACCGAGCGCGCCGCGCGAAGCCCTGGTGATTGATCGGCCGCAGATAGATCGAGCGCATGCCGCGAGAGCTGTAGGCTTCGATCAACTCATCGAAGTCGGGGGGATCGTCGATGTCGATCGTGGGCAGTGCCGAAACCTTGTCGGCTCCCAGCCGCTCCAGTACCTGATCCAGGTTGCTTAGGAACCCTTCGGTGGCCGAAGTCGACCGCGTTCGCTGCCGGGTATGGGTGGCGAGATCGCCATCGAGGGAAGTGCTGACGAAAGTGTCCGGGGCGTCGAGGAAGGACCATTCCTCGGATCCCAGCCTTTGGAGGTTGGTGCAGACCACGAACTTGGACGACGTGAACCGCCGGCGACAGAACGAACGTACCTCTTCGAGCAAATCCAGGCGCAGCAGTGGTTCACCGCCCTGGAACTCGATCTTGACGTCACTCGTCGTCAATCCATCGAGATAGCGCAGCACGGCCTCGGTCGTGTCCTCGCTCCAATCGTACCCGCGAGCGTTTTCGGCCGCGCGAGAGACCTGACAGTACGTGCAGGTCAGGTTGCACCTGAGCGTCGGCACCAGGATCACATAGCCAAGTTCGGTTCGGATGGCTTGCCGTTGGCTCCAGCGGTACGCGAAGCTCGTGTGAGCCAAATCACCGGCCTCTTCGAAACCGTGGCCGCCGAGGTGAAGGAAAGCCTTGTCCCGTGCCGTCAACCCGCCCGAAACGTACCGATCCAGGAAGGTGGCGTCAGCGCGGAAAAACCCTCCGGCGTCGTCGGTGAAGAGATAGCCGTCCGCCGCCCCTCCTCGAAATCTTAGCGGCCAAATCTTCATCGCAGCACGACGCGCAAAAGCGCCTGGCGCATCGAGAGAGTCTCGGCATAGATCTTCTCGCGATACAGGATATGCAGAAAATCAGCCCGCAGTTCAGGATCTGCAGCTTGCTCGCCTTCGAGGTCGACGCCCGCTTCACCTGAGACGACACGGATGCCGGCATGTCGGCTCTCGAAGCGCACGATCGCTGAGTCCAGATAACCGTGAAAGGACGCCGGGATTGAGATATGGCAAGTCATGGCGATTGGCCGGCTGAAGGTGAGAGGCTAGACTACCTTTGCGTGTGGCCGCGCGCCTTGCAATAGCTCGAAAGTCGCGGCGGTTTTTTTGCAAGAGGTTTTCGAGCGATCGCCTCGATCCGGCATTCAACAGACACTGGATGAGAAACGACCGCTCCACGCCCGCCGTTGCGGTGAAGCGATTGAAAACAATGAGATAGTCGAAAGCGCCAACTGCGGACATTGAGTGGTTGCCCTGCAGCGGACGTTACGGTGGGTCCGACCAGCAGATCGTAACCAGGCCGCAGTGTTCTGCCTGCTGACAATCCATACGAGATCGGGCCGAAGCGCCGCTATGTGTCGTGACATCGGATCAGCCCATCCGACCTCAACTGAATCGCAACTTCTGCGCGGATCCAGATCATCGGGCGCTCCTAGTATGCCAGCCCAAATGCGCCGCCGAGACGCGTCAGTGGCTGAAATGCCTGCAGGCCATCACGCTTCTCTCGTCGTTATGATCACCGCGATGCTGATCTTAGGGAGGCGGTACTGCAAAAAGAGGGGCTCGGAAGCACACACAGAGACCTTGCCGGCAAAAGCACGCGACAGAGCCGCTCAGGCTCACGCCAAATCCGCCGCAGCGCGTCCCCTCTGGCTTACCGTTGCAATCGACCGAGCCTCCTATGAAATCAGCCGATGAGCTGGAATGAAGATCGCGCAGCACCTTGATCTCGTCCAGTGTCATCTCGACCCAACCAAGTCGTCTTGCGGCATCGATACTTTCAGGCTGCATGTCATCCTCCATTATCTGATTCCGATCAGGTTTGCTCCGACGCTGGTGCCGATCTGCCTGGCCAGGTGTGAGCTGTCGACAGATTGCGAAGGTATGACGCGCGTTTCGCGGAGTTTGCGACCGCTGTCAGCGAGCTGAGTAGGCCCCATCGTTATAAGGAGCGTGTCCTTTCGGTTTCGATTGAGGCTGAAGAAGGAGCCGCCTCCGTTCGCGGTCACATCGACAAAGCGCCAGGACGGAGTGACATTGCCGGAAGCCTCGATGAAGAAGGACACTAGATGCTGAACCACCTGTAGCCGCCCCCCTCTCTCGAAGGGATCGGACGTGTTCCGGGCCAAGCTGCCAGCGAAAACGCCTGAGAACAGCGTTTCCTTTATCTTCAGGTCGCCTTCCATCAAGAAGGGATGCTTCTGGTCGCATTTTGCGTTGGCGTATTGTCGTTCGTCGAGCAGGTCACGGAATACCAGGAACCAAGTGATTTCCTGTTCGCGGGTGGCGGTTGACGACAACCCCCCGCCTATTCCTAGTTCAGCGGAGCGTGACGCCGTAATAAGCTCGCCGCCGCGAAGTGTATTGCTGTAGCTTCTGAAGAATTTTGTTAAAGCTAAGCCAGGACTAAGACCAATCTTCTCGTCAACATTGATCGTCAAGGTAATCTTAGCGGCCCATTCTTTCAGCCATTCGACATCTTGTTCGGGGCGTAATTTGTCATAGGTGAAGACAACTGCATTTCTAAGCTCGCAGTGTACGTGAACGGTGACGCTCTGGGCAAAAAGTGCTGCCGCTTCGGCAGAGTCGTCGCTGAGATCCAATCGCGGGGCTGTTACTCCGCATGCCGCCAGCATGAAGGAAATACAGCACATGAGGTACGTCGATTTTCGTTTCATTTCGCCCCCGCGGCGTGGCTCCCTAAGGGAACACGCGCTTTGGTGTATTGCAAGGCGGAGTTGTGCGTATGGGTTGTTTCTGTTTTGCCGGGGCCACGACGCGAAGTCGATCGATTAACTGATGTCCAATCCCTAATCGGCTCGAGGTTCGCGATTCCCAAGGCCGTCTTTGAGCAGAATTATCATGATGCGATGGACTGTTGAGGGGCGCCATAAGCGGAACTTAGGCCTCCGCCCAAAAGCAGACCTCTGCGACGCAGAATGGCGTGACCATGCGCCAACGAGGCTGCGTCACCGCGCCGGCGTGCCGCCGCACCTGGTGCAAAGTGGATGGGCCATGCATCAATGCGCACGACGGCCATCTATGCCGTCCTTTCCGGCCCGGACGAGAGATATTCGCGGAAAATGATGTGGAAGTGAACGATGAGTGAAGAGGAGGAAGGCAAAAGCCAGGATCTAGGATTCCCGTGGCCCAAGCTCGGCGACAAGGCATTCTCCAGCGCTGCCCGGCCGATCGATAACGTGGTCATCAACACGAGTGGCCACGGCAAAACCTGGAGGATGACAGACGGGTATAAGCGGGCTGCCGATCATCTGGTGAAACTGGCCAACGCGAATTGGCATGAGCGGGAGCATCTGGTTTACCCGATCCTGTTCAACTACCGCCACTTCATTGAGTTGTCGCTGAAGTCGCTCATTGATGAGTTCGGCCCGGAAGTGGGTGTGCCGGCGAACTGGAAAACCCACGACCTGATCGTCCTTTGGGAAGCCCTGAAGCGGATCTATGAGATCTACGGCATCGTCGAACGCAACGATGAAGATACCGCGGTTGAGAGCGTCATCAAAGAGTTCGCGGTCATCGATCCCGGTTCATTCTCCTTCCGGTATCCACGCGATACGAAAGGCAACCCGGTGTCATTGCCCCAGAGCGAAGTGGATCTGGCGGAGATGGCAAACGTGATGGAAGCGCTGGAGGTCTACTTCAGCGGTTGCGAAGGCTATCTGGACCACATCCAAAATTCTCGCCCTTAGGCGAACATCGTCCGCCGTGAGTTCCGGAACGCCTTCACCACGTCGCCGTATGGGAGATTCTTAGGGCGCCTGGCTCCTGTTAGGGCGAGGATATGCAGGTTCTCGCCGGTGCGGTTGACGATGAGATCGCGGACGCTCCGCCACCCCTCGGGACGGATATTCCCGACCAGAGCGCGACGGACGGTCGAGGTGACGATATCGACCAGCTCAAGACCCGGCTCCGGCTCTGACGAGAACCGAAAATGCTCGTTCATGATCAGCCGGAGGTCGAGCGGGAAATTGTCGCCGTCATTCTTCTGGCTCGACTCGTTGGCGAGGAGTTCCTGGTACCACTCGCTCGCCTTTGCCTCGAAGCGCTTGGCAAACCGGAAATTGAAGTCAGGAGCTCTGACCCAAGCAATCGGCGTGCGGAGCGTATCCGTCTGCATCCACGGCATGATGAAGGTGGACCACCACACTTCCCAGGGCGTGGGGTTGGGAAGCTTGTCCTTGGCATCGATCACCCATTTGAACGCCGCCAGCTCCCGCGGGCGCCTCTGAGCGTAGTAGTTGGGTGCAATATCCAGCACGTCCCGGACCAGTAGGAAGGTGAGCATCGTTTGGACGTAAAGGGGCAGGCTGAAGCCTTCCGACTGCCGCCGAGCCTTCGCTATCGCGTCCACGACCGTCTGATGATGGGCATCCGTCAGCGTGTTCGTCATCCCCTCGGCTTGTCGTGCCTGGTGCTGGGCGACAATCTCCGCGTTGTGCATTCCGAGGTCGATGACGGTGCACTCGAACAGCGCCTCGTGTCGGCGCAAGAGCTGAGCCACCTGCGCCACCCGCGCCTCATCGAGCAGGCGTCCTTTTACCTCGCCCTTGTTCTGCGGAAGGGATTTGCGCATGCGCAGATAGGCGTTGCGCAGCTTATCCCACTTGCTTTCGGGGACGATCAGGGCGCCGACAGCGAAGATGCTGGTCGGCCCTCCCATTTCGCCGATGGACCCGGTCTCATCGATGAAGATCAGCATCCTACCAATTTACCGGGGACAGTTGCGGAAGCTGCCGCAAGAATCGGATTATCCTCAGTCAAAGCTCCTGGGGGGAGACATGGAAAATCCAAAGCCGTACCGGCTGCACCCATTCCTCGTGTTGCTCGGCATTTTCGGCGTCCTGGTGCTGCTGGTGGCTGCAAACATGCACCACATCTGGAGCGCCGAAGGCAGTCAATGGCAGAACCTCGGAGCCCGCGCCGATCTGTTCGCTGGTATTGCAGGGCCGCTCCTCAGCTTGCTCGGCTTCGGCGGCGTGCTCTTCACGCTGTACCTGCAGCAAAAGGGATTAGAGGAAGCGCAGGCGGAATCCCGCAAGCTTCAGGCCGCTCAAATACGGCAGAGTTTCGAGGCAACGTTCTTCCGAATGCTGACCCTGCACAACGACATCGTGAGCAGGATGGACCTTCGGGATAAGGAGAGCGGTGACGAGAAGGCTACCGGCCGCGATTGCTTTCGCCTCTTCGTTGAAAAGCTCCGTAAGGAGCTGCGAGCGAGCATCGTGTATCCGCCCGAAAACCTATCGAAAAGCATCAACGAGGCGTATGCGGAGTTCTGGAGACGCAACCGTCACGATCTCGGGCACTACTTCCGGTTCCTCTTCAATCTCATCCGCTTTGTTGATGGCGCGCATTTGCCGCTGCTCGATGGTGAAAAGGGCGATCCCAAGCAGAAATATATGAAAATCCTGCGCGCCCAGCTGTCCGATGGCGAGCTGGTCATGCTATTTTACAACATGCTGTCATCGCCTGGATATCGCTTCCGGCACTATTCCAAGAAGTACGAGCTTTTGGACAACCTCCAAAGCGGCCTGCTTCTGCATGGGACACACGTCGGTCTGCGGGCCGGGATGGGCCCGCTGGATGACTTCCCGGCACTTGGCCTGCCCCCGCAGACCGAAGTGAACGAGGAGCAGCCCGCGTGAACGTGGATCGGTGCATCTGATGCTGAAGAACTTCTCTTTGAAGGAATTTCTGGAGAAGGCCCAGGTTGGGACGGCTTCTAAACTGCCGTGGCTGCATACGACTCAGGCCGGGCATCTGCCGGCGATCCTCGGGACCGGCCGCATCGCGGCGATGCCATGCAATGTCTTCCGGGGCGAAAAGCTGACGTACCTGTTCGTGGGACGGCCCGCGTACAAGTACCAGCTGGAGGCGGGGGAGACACCGTACTGGCTGCTTCCGACCGTCTTCGTTGTCCGCTTCCAGACGGACCCAAAGATCAAGCGCCTCTTTCCCTTCGATAGCGGCGCCTTCGTGAACAAGCGGCTGCCGGAGTATGTCACCTTCTTCGGCAGGGAGACTTTCGAGCTGGCGCCCGAACGAGAATCCATTGGGAGGGTCGTGTCCGCGTTCTTCGGCGACGATCAGAGCTATGTGAAGCGCAACCCGCGTCCTGCCGAGAAACTCGATGATGAATACAGCCTCACGCCAAGGCATGCGGCAGTAAAGGCCATCAACCGACTCTACGCGGAGAAATCCGCAGAGGGATTTGACGATCGGGCGGCAGCGATTGAGCTTCAGCTTGAAACGGACATCGACCTCACCCCCGAAAATCTGCTCGGGGTGGTGATGCCTGAGGAGTACAAGCGCGACCGCGAAATGGTGAAAATCGTCAAGTCGATCACGCCGCGCATTGAATTCTATGAATGCCACCCGATTAGCGGCAACAGCTATTTTTCCGCCATCTACAGTGCCGTGAACACGATCTACCGAAAGGCGGGGATACGCCTATGAGCCGCCGGTCGCGGGCCGATCTGTGGGGCTCCATCCGGCTGGTTGATGTGCCGGACTCGATCGGCATCCCGCTTTTCTCGGTTAGCAACAGTAATTCGCTCTGGGTATCCGAGACAGACGGTGACTTTCGGATCACCCGTTTCCTACTGCTCCCGCCCGATGCGCCATACCGGCTTGTCCAGCAGATCCCGCCCGGCGTCACTCGGCGACGGATGATGATCGGCGAATATGCGCCGGTGCCGTTCTGGGTCAATGGCAAGCTCCACCATGTCAACGGGAACGCCTACCCCGAGGACGTGCCGGACATTGCGACGCAAAGCCCGGAGGCCGCCGAAGTCGTCGATGATGTGCGGCGCCTCCTCGATGATGCGCGGAACGGGCGCTTCAAAGCGCGGCTTCAACGGGATGAAGCGGAGCGCATTATCGACGCCTTCCCGGACGTTTTCGAGGAAGTGCCGGTCCATTCGAGATATTGGGTTTCTCGCTTTCGACTGGCAGCAGCCGAGACCGTACCTGGCTCGCGGTCGGAAGACCTTTCTCAAAGGCTGCGGAGTATCGGAAGACAGTGGTTAGATCGGTTCGCCTCCAAGACCGACACAGCCCGCTTCAAGGGACTTGTCGATGCGGGGCACGCGGGCGTCTTCTCAGATCAGGAGGTGAAGAACCTCTATTTCGCGTACATCATCGACCTGATCTCTCGCGGGAAACTTGCGGAGGCTGCGCGCGGGTTTCTCAAAGACCCGGGCTTCGCCTCGCTATTTCCGGCGGGGATCTTTGAGTTCCATCGGTTCAATCAGTGGCCAAACACGCCATTCGAGTATCGTAGGCCGAAGGTACTGACCGATCCGCTGCTGGCGGCCGTCCGGGACAATCACGAGAATCCGGAAATGCTGGCTGCACTACGCGGGGTCGCCTACCTCTATTTCGGAAGGAAAGATGCCCCGCTCGACTTCAGCCAAAGCTTGTACCCGTTCCGACGGGCCGCCCAGCGTGAGCTGCTGGAAGGGCGGGAGCGCATGCGAGAAATTGAGAGCCTGAGAACGGGTTGGGACTTGCATCGAGACGAATATCTTCAGCAGGTGGACCGGGTTCTAAGCGCCTTTGACCGCCTGAAATACCTTGAAGGCATCGATTACGCCAATACGCGACTGGTAAAAGAGCCTAAAATGAAGATACTCGGCCTGGAGTCGGCTTATATCGAGCACCTTCGCTCAGACGAGTACTATCTGACTTGGAGGCGGGAACGCAACGAGCCGGAAGATTGGCACGATACATGGTTCAAAGGCTAGAAAAGGGGACCTCTCGGTCCCCCTCTCCTCGCCACTACGTGAGCAGCGCGATGATGATGACGAGAAGCCGTGTCGCCATAGCTTCACTCATTTGCACTTCAAACGCGAACCTGAAACCCATTGTTGGGACTCCAAGGTTCGCCGGCCGACAGAACCCTAAAAAGGATTGAGGATCGGCATCCGGACACCAGTGCTGTTCATCGGCAGCGATGCAATGCGCATTGCGGGCGCCGCCGGTATTTCGAGCTTGCGAGTTTTGCGTTGGATGCTTTGGGGAGTGTCGCTTTGCGAGCTGTGCTTTGATGCGTTGGGTTCTGTGGTGCGTTGCGTGCGTTGATGAGCTGGTGCGTTTTGCGGTGTGTCGTTTGCGAGAGAGCGTTTGCGGCGTTTAACAGAGAACGTGAGCTAGAGCTTTTTCATCAAATGGGGTCGGTTGAATTGATCAGATTCAACCTCGCTTGCCCGAGATGGGATGGCCGGGGAGAATTGGCAATAGGCGATGGTCAGCTTTTCTTGCCCTGTCTCAGAGACTCAGGCTTGCGACGAAGCGATAGGCATTCACCAGAATCGCGCCGACGCCCACAAGCGATCCGAAAAGCGCTGCGGCTCTGGCCCAGCGATTCTCCAACAAGCGGTCAATTCGATGAACCCAGCCGCGGCCGGCAGTTCGCAGTTTGCCCTGCTGTGCGGCGACGATAACGTGTCGGAAGAACTCCACCTTGCAAATCGTGGAGCTGTTCATACGGATGAACTCTTTCCGTTTGAACGCCTCGGCTTCCTGCTCTCCGGTGAGAAATCCCCTGGGCGGCTTGCCATTGAGCAGCATCAGGCTCGCCATTCTGGGATCGGCCGCATAATCCGCCCCGTACTTGACTTTCAGAATGTCATTCAGGTTCAGCCGGAACTCTATTGGCACGCGCGGCGGCTCTTCGCCGGTGAGCACCCTGAAGCGATGTTCGAGGTGCTCGAAGCCAAAAACTTGGTTCCGCATATTCCAGTGGACAAAGTACTTGTCTTGGTTGTTTTTCACGAACGAGAAAAAGCGCGACAGTAGCTCTCGCTCGATATCATCATAGCGGGCTTCAACGTCATCTCGTCCTATGCCTAACTCTTCAGCGATTGAATGCAGGCAGAAAGTTTGGGTCTGGCGCAGCTGAAACTGCATAACGACCACCGACGTAATCCGCGGCGAAAAGGCTTCGATCCCCTCATCGTAGAGCGCCTGGGACGAATAATGGATGATATAGAAGCGTTCGGGCTGTGTTCTGACAGCTTTGAAAAAATTGCTCGGCTCGATCATGCTCAGGCCCTCGCACCCTTCTCATGTAGCCGGTACGGCTTGGGCGCGAGCATCCGCTCTTATCACTTAAAATTTTGTTACAAGCAAATCTAGCGGCGTTAACCAATCAGCCTTGAGCGATCGCCCTTTCATTCTCATAATATTCGCAGTGAAATAGCAATGATTGGCAAATAAAAATCCACCTCTCGAAAATCTAAACTCTTGGAAGAAGGGGCAGTCGGGCAGCCCGGCTGAATCAAAGGAGGGATTGATTTCGATCAACGCTCGCGTAAAGCGCCTCTTGGAAGAGGATAAGCCTCCGAAGGTTTTGCTGGATCTTATACGTGAAAAGTTGGGTGGGCGGCAATCGATGCAATGATCGTCGTCGCCGATATCAGATCCTTGGAAGGCGATTCCACCTTCTTCAAAGCCCTCGCCGAGCATGGCTGGGGCAAGCCCGGCGCCTCGATCGAAATGACGCATAAGGCGATGAGGACGCGCCCGTCATCTTCACGGTGAAGATCGACAATTCCTAGGGGCGGCTCCGTGATTGCGGGAGTTCGTCTACCAGCGGCCCAAACTTTAGCTGTCGGGAAACTCCGCCAGATCAATTCAATGTCCGCTCTGGCCAGTTCCAGCCCTTCGACTGCGGAGCTCATCACACTGCCCGAAACCGGACGCTCCCAGGGTCTGCATAGGGCCAGGAGCGGCACATTCTCATAAACGCTCTCGGTGGTTTCAGGCCCCCGCAACCAACGATAACCAATGCCCCGTCTCTCCCCGAGACGGGGCTTTCGCGTTTCAGGCAGCCTGCAGGCGGAATGGACGCCGGTCGACGCGATCCGTGATGCGCGGCCGGGGACCCGGCCACGACCCGTGGTCGACCAGCAGTACTGCCGGCATCGGAGGCAAGGCGTGCGAGCCGGGTCACGACCGGATCGGGGCGACCGCCGGCGGCGATCACGTGGCCGGAAAGCGCGCCAGGATCGAGACCACCTCCTCGTCGCTGACCTGGCCGAAATCCCGATAGAAACTGCCGATCGCGAGGAAGGCCTCGGGGACTTCGAGGCAGACGAGATCGTCGACTGCGCCGCGCACCGCCGCGACGGCCTCGGCCGAGGCCACCGGGACGGCCAGCACGAGCCTCCCCGGCCCGTGCTTGCGGATCGCCTGCAGCGCGGCCCTTGCCGTCGCGCCGGTCGCCATCCCGTCATCGACCACGATCACGGTCCGGCCGGCGATCGGCGCGCGCCTGCGAGAGCCGATGTAGCGTGCCCGCCTGCGCGCGATCTCGGCGAGCTCGCCGCGGCGGATTTCCTCGAACGCCTCGTCCCGGACGCCCGCGAGGGCGATCAGCGCCTCGTTGCGGACGACGACCGGCTCCGCCCCGTCGACGATCGCGCCGATCGCCAGTTCCGGCTGCCCGGGAAGGCCGATCTTGCGGACGAGAAGGAGGTCGAGCGGCGCCGACAGCGCCTCCGCGATCGCCGCGGCAACGGGCACGCCGCCGCGGGGTAGCGCCAGCACGACGGGATGCCGATCGCGGTAGGATGCGAGCGCTGCAGCCAATCTGCGCCCCGCCTCGGTCCGGTCCGAAAAGCGCATCGTCCTGTTCCATCCTTACCGCGGAGCACGGCCAAGGCCATGCTCTCCCGGCAGCCGATCCCATCAGCGCCGCGCGCTCCGGCATTGATCGGCGTCAAATCCGGCGCCTGTCTCCGTCCTATCATGCAATCATGGACCGCGCCCTCGACTCCGCCTCCCGGACCTCGGCGCCTCGGCCGGCTGTCCCGCTCGAGGACAAGGTGCGATTCCTGAGCGACCCGCGGCATCTGCCCGGAGTGGCCGGGACGGTGGAGGCGCGCGAGACCCACATGTCCTGGGTCTTCCTGACCGAGGACCGGGTCTACAAGCTGAAGAAGCCGGTGCGCTTTCGCTATCTCGACTTCTCGACGCTCGAACGGCGGGCTGCCGCCTGCCGCGCCGAATATGAACTCAACCGACGTCTCGCGCCGGATATCTACCTCGCCGTGGTGCCGTTGACGCTGGCGTCCGCGGGCCTCGCCGTCGCCGGTGCCGGCCCCGCCGCCGACTGGCTCGTGGTCATGCGCCGGCTCCCCTCTGAACTGAGTCTGGAGACGGCCCTGCTGACGCGCCGCCTGCGGCCGGTGGAGGCCCGGCGCGTCGCCCTGGCATTGGCGGCGTTCTATCGGCATGCCCGGCCCGTGCTCATGCCGGCCGAGCGCCTTCTGGCCGGCTGGCGATGCGCCATCGACACCAACAGGAGCGTGCTCTGCGATCCGCGCTTTCGCCTGCCCGTGGCCCGCATCGGCTGGATCGCCACGGTGCAGCACCGCTTCCTGAGCCGGCGGGCGCAGACCCTGGCCGTCCGCGCCAGGGCGGGCCGCATCGTCGACGCGCATGGCGACCTGCGCCCCGAGCACCTCTGGCTGACAGATCCGGTGAGGATCATCGATCGCCTCGAGTTCGATCCGCGCCTGCGCGCGCTCGACCCGCTCGACGAGGTCGCCTTCCTGCATCTGGAATGCGAGCGCCTCGGCGCCCGCTGGGCCGGCGAGCGCATCCGCCGGAACCTGGCCGCGGCGCTCGGCGAGGATCGCGCCTCCGGCCTGTTCTCCTTCTACCGCAGCCAGCGCGCCATGCTCCGGGCGCGGCTGTCGATCGCGCATCTGCTCGATCCCGTGCCGAGAACGCCGGAGAAATGGCCGAGGCAGGCGCGCCATTATCTGCAGCTGGCGGCCAGGGATGCGATGCAGCTCGAGCGCCTGCTCAGGAGACCATGAGGTCCGTCAGCGGCCGGTTGTCGTGCAGCCTGCCGATCGCCGCCGCGATCAGGGGCGCGGCGCTCACCAGGTCGAGCTTGTCGCGGACGGCGCCGCTCCCGAGCCGGAACGGCGGCACGGTGTCGGTGGCGACGATACGCTCGATGGCGGGGTCGGCGAGGATCTCGGAAGCGCCCGCCATGAACAGCCCGTGCGCGACGCAGGCGATCACACGCCGTCCGCCACCCACCAGCGCCGCGCGGGCGGCGCGCACCAGCGTTCCGCCGGTGCTGACGAGGTCGTCGACCACGATGCAGGTGGCACCTGCGACCTCGCCGACGAAGAGATCGCCGGAGACGATGCCGGCGCTGCGATGCTTCTCGGCGAAAGCCTTGCCGACGGGCCGGCCGACCGCTGCTTCGAGCGCCTCGCGGAAGAGCTCGGCACGCTTGCCGCCGCCGAGATCGGGGGAGACGACGCAGAGCGGCTCGTCGCCGACCAGTTGCAGGACGCGCTCGACGAGGACGGGCGCGGCGGAGAGCGCCACCGTGCGGCAACGGAAGGCGTTCTCGAACGCCGCCTCGTTGTGGACCTCCAATGTGACGACGATGTCCGTTCCCATCGCCTCGAACAGCGCGGCGACATAGCGCGTGGTGACGGGGTCGTTGGGCTTGGTGCGGCGATCCTTGCGCGCATAGCAGAGATAGGGAGCGATCGCAGTGACACGCGCCGCGCCCGCGTCCCTCAGCGCCGCGATGAAGAACAGCAGCCGGCAGAGCTTGTCGTTGGCGCTGGCGCGGGGCCCGCCATGCAGGCTGTGGAGGACGTAGACGTCGGCCCCGGCGACGGGATCGAGCGGCCGGATCTTGTGCTCGCCGTCCTCGAACTCGCGCTCCTCATGGGCTGCGAGCGCCATGTCGAGCTTCGCGGCGACCGAGCGGCCGAGCTCGTCGCTACCCGCCAGCGCGAAGAGCATGGGACCGGGCGGTGCGCCGGCGGCCGCCGCTTGCCGGCTGGCCCGATGAAGCGTCCTCACCTGTAGACCAGGACCGGGATCTTCGAATGGGTCAGCACTTTCAGCGTCACGCTGCCGAGAAGCAGCGCGGCGATGCCGCGCCGTCCATGCGAGGCCATGGCGATGAGATCGCATCCGCGCTGCGCACCCGTCTCGATGATCACGCGATGTGGATCGTCGCCTTCCGTCTGGACGACCTCGCAGTGCACGCCGAGCAGCTTCGCCTCGCGCTCCGCCGCCGCGAGGATGTCGGCGGCATGCGTCTTCGCATCCCTCTCGTATTCGGCACGTCTCGCCGGCAGCTGCTCGGGCGAAACGGTGAAGAGATGAAACGGCTCCACCACCATGAGGACGGTCGCTTTCGCGCCCGCATCGCGCGCGAACGCCATCGCCGTCCGCATCGCTTCCATCGAGAGCGGCGACCCGTCGATGGGGATCAGTATGTGGCTGTACATGGCCCCTCCCGCAGTCTCGCCTCGTCGCCGGCGTCCGGCCGAGGCGCTCGGATCTGTCGAGGATTCCATTGCCTCGGCCCCGGTACATTGATCGAACGCAAAGGACGCGGCGGCGAGCCCCGCTATTGCTCGAGCGAGCCGCCTTCCATGTCCGGACCCGGGCGATCGTCCGCCTCGGCCCTCGCCTGCCTCTTGCGCTGAATCAACGACGTGGTGCGGCAAGACTCGACATTGGAGCCAGGGGCGAGGTGATGCAGGGCGTCTGACATGGACCGGCGTTTGCCACAATCTGCTGCTGTCGCGACCGGAGAGCCGGCGGAGAGCGGGGGTGGATTCCGATCCGCGCATCTCCTGCGCCGCCTCTGGGCCTATCGCTGGTTCGGGCTGGCCCTCGCTGTCGCGGCCGGCGTCGCCGCCTGGCAGGCGAGCCGGGCCCTGATCGGACCCGCCGTCGTCGTCGACGTCGTCCGGCGCGGCGACCTGATCCAGACCGTCGTTGCCAGCGGACATGTCGAGACGCCCTATCGCGTCGAGATCGGCAGCCAGATCACCGGTACGGTCGAGGAGGTGCTGGTCGAGGAGGGCCAGACGGTCGCCAAGGGGCAGCCGCTGATCCTGCTCGACAACCGCGAGCTCAGGGCGGCGCTCGTCCAGGCCCAGGGAGCGGTGGCGCAGGCCGAAGCGCGGCTGCGCCAGATGCAGGAGCTCGTCCTGCCGGCGGCCAGGGAGGCGCTCACCCAGACGCAGGCCGTGTTGCTCAATGCCCAGCAGAGCCATGACCGCACCGTCGAGCTCGCCCGGACGGGCTCCGCGACGCGCGCGGCGCTCGACGAGGCCGTGCGGGCGCTCAACGTCGCCCGTACGCAGGCGCGCAGCGCCGAGCTTCAGGTCTTCACCGCCAGCCCCGGCGGCAGCGACGCCATCATGGCGCAGGCGCAGCTCGACCAGGCCCGCGCCAATCTCGAGACGGCCTCCTCGCGGCTCGGCTATGCCACGATCTCGGCCCCCCGCGACGGCATCCTGATCTCGCGCGCGGTCGAGCGGGGCACGGTCGCCCAGCCCGGAAAGGCGCTGCTGGTGCTGGCGCCGCGCGGCGAGACGCAGCTGGTGATCCAGCTCGACGAGCGCAATCTCGGCCTCGTCGCGCCCGGCCAGCCGGCGCTGGCTTCGGCGGACGCATTCCCGAACGAGCGGATGGAGGCGGTCCTCGTCTACATCAACCCCGGCATCGACATCGCCCGCGCCGCCGTGGAGGTGAAGCTGCGCGTCGCCGAGCCGCCGGCCTATCTGCGCCAGGACATGACCGTCTCCGTCGACATCGAGACGGCACGCCGCTCCCGAACGCTCGTGGTGCCGGCGCGCAGCGTCCGCGACGCCGTCTCCCCGGCTCCCTGGGTGATGCGCCTGCGGCAGGGACGCGCCAGCCGTCAGCCGGTCAGGCTCGGCCTGCGCGGCGCCAGCAACATCGAGATCCTCGACGGAGTCGCCGAGGGCGACGAACTCGTTCCGGCCAATTCCGGTGTCGTGACCGGGCAGAGGATCAGGGCGGTGCGGCCATGATGCGCTGGCTGCCCTTCGTTATGACCGGAGCGTTGCGCTTCCTCGGCGAGGGCCGGCTGCAGACCGGCTTCATCGTCGGCGGCATCACGATCGGCGTCGCCGTGATCGTCTTCATGTCGGCGATGCTCGCCGGCCTCGAGGCGAACTTCCTCAGGCGGGTCCTGACGTCCCAGGCCCAGATCCAGCTGCTGCCGCCGGAGCAGGTCGCGCGTCCCCTGCGCAACCGCCCGGACGAGATCGAGGAGGCGATCGTTCAGCGCCCGAGCCAGCGCGTCATCTCGATCGACCAATGGCAGACGATCGTCAGGCGGATGGAGGCGCTGCCGGAAGTCACCGCGGTCGCTGCGAGCATGACCGGCTCCGCTCTCGCCGTGCGCGGGGCGGCGAGCCGTTCGGTCTCCGTCGCCGGGATCGAGCCGGAGCGCTATCTCAGGATCGTCCGGCTGACCGACTACATGGTCGCCGGCCGCCTGCGGCTGGCGAGCGACGACATCCTCATCGGCATCGAGCTCGCGCGCGATCTCGGCGCCACCGTCGGCGACAAGCTGCTGCTGAACGGGATGGGCGGGGCGAGCAGAACGCTGACCGTCGCCGGCCTGTTCGACCTCGGCAACAAGGGCGCCAACCTGCGCAACACCTATGTCGCGTTGCGCACCGCCCAGTCGCTGCTCGGCGTCATCGGCGGCGTCACCGAGATCGGGCTGTCGGTGCGCGACATCTACGCCGCCGAGACGATCGCCCGCGAGATCGCGGCCTCCAACGTCGTCGAGGCCGACAGCTGGATCAAGACCAATGCCCAGTTCTTCACGGCCGTCCGGGCCCAGAAGAACACCAATACGCTGATCCGCCTCTTCGTCGGCCTGTCCGTGGCCTTCGGCATCGCCGCCGTCCTCGTCGTCTCGGTGATCCAGCGCTCGAAGGATATCGGCATCCTGCGGGCGATGGGCGCGACCCGCGGCCAGATCCTGCAGCTGTTCCTGCTGCAGGGCGGGCTGCTCGGCTTCGCCGGCTCCGTCACCGGTTCGATGCTCGGCGCCGGCGCACTGGCCTATTGGCACAGCGTGGCGCGCCAGGCCGACGGCAGCGAGCTCTTTCCGCTGATCATCGCGCCCGGCCTGTTCGTGGCGAGCGCGCTCCTCGCCACCGCGACGGGCGTCGTCGCGGCCATGGCGCCGGCGCTGCGCGCCTCGCGGCTCGATCCGGTGGAGGCGATCCGTGGCTGAGGCGATCGTCAGGCTGGAGCGGGTGAGCAAATCCTATGCGATCGGGCTCCCGGCGGAGACCGAGGTGCTGCACGGCATCGATCTCGAGCTCGAGCGCGGCGGCTTCGTCGCTCTCGTCGGCCCCTCGGGCTCGGGCAAGAGCACGCTTCTCAACATCATCGGCCTGCTCGACCGGCCGACCCGCGGCGAATTGCTGATCGCTGGCGAGGCGACCAGCCGGCTCGGCGATGCCGAACTCACCCATCTGCGCGGTCACAGGATCGGCTTCGTCTTCCAGGCGCATCTGCTGGTCTCGGCCTTCACCGCCTGCGAGAACGTGATGATGCCGATGGTCATCGCGAATGGCCGGTCCAGCCCGCGGATCGAGGCACGCGCCCGCGACCTGCTCGATCGCGTCGGCCTCTCGGCGGTGGCGGACAACAACGCGCTGAACATGTCCGGCGGCCAGCAGCAGCGCGTCGCGATCGCACGGGCGCTGGCGATGCGGCCCGATCTCGTCCTCGCCGACGAGCCGACGGGCAATCTCGACAGCAAATCGGCGCAGGACGTCTTCGCGCTGTTGCGCGAGGAGAACAGGCTGTCGGGCACGTCCTTCCTGATCGTCACCCACAACATGGATCTCGCCCGCCGCTGCGACGGGATCATCGAGGTCGTCGACGGCCGCGTCCGGACGGCATGAACCATTCGCCGTCCAATCCAGGAGGCGGCGGTCGGTTCAGAACGTTCAATGGCGAGCAACCAGATCAAGGCTCGCGGAGGCCTTGAGAAAAATGTCCCCAGGAGAGGCGTGCTTCGACATTGTCATTTGTTGAAGCAGAGCAGAACAGCCAGGATCGCTGCGATTCAAACCTGATTTTCGCCCGCAGCCGGCGGTAACCTCATACTTTGCTCCTCATTGACTTGGCAGGCCGTCTCCGTAGAGTGACCCTGAAGTTGTCGCGTTGGGGGAAGTTATGCGCCTGCGAGCAGCCGCTTTAGGGCTGTCTTTGTTGCTGGCACCTGTCGCTGTGCATGCGCAATCTTCTGATCCGTACTTTCAGTCCGCGCAGGAAGCCTTCCTCAGCTTGAAGCCTGACACGCGGCTTTGGTTTCAGATCGTCCTGACGAGCTCCGGCCATTGGCCCGCGGTGCCCAATGTTGGTTACTCGCGACGGCTATTCGAGGCGACGAAACAGTATCAGCTTTCGCGCGGGGAGTTGCCCACGGGCGTCCTGACCGAAGCCCAGGTCAACAGCATGCTCGCTTCAGCAAGGTCCGTTCTCGACGGATGGCGCCTGCGTTGGGTGCCACATCCGGTACGCGGTCGGCAACTTTGGGTGCCGATGGGGCTTAACCTTGAAGTGAGGAGAACCGACCTCGGGGTCGAGATGAAGGAGCCGGCCAATCGGTTCCGCATGAAGTTCAACTACATTGCCGCCGCCGACGTGCGCACTGCCTACGACACCACCCTTCGCGAGATGGTCGGAAGCGGCGACCGCATCAATTACAAGGTGCTCAAGGGAGACTTCTTCGTCATCACCGGCAATCAGGGCCGCTACAATCGATATGTCCGCTATCACACCGATGGCGACGGCATCCTCGGCTTCGACATGGGATGGTCCAGCGACGACGCTCCGGTTTACGGAAACCGGCTGGTTACGATCATTTCGGGCTCACTATGGGCCAGTATGACCGGTGCGCCATTCCCAACGACTCAACGCGCAAGTTACCCTTGGGGCCGCAATGAGCCCGAGGTCGCAAATGCTCCTCCATCCGCTCCGCCTCCGACTACGCCCACATCGAGGCCGACCGAGCCGCCGAAGACGACCTTCTCTACGGGCTCGGGCTTCTTCGTGTCGAAGGCTGGACATGTCATGACGAACGCCCATGTGGTGAAGGACTGCGCTACGATCACGGTGCGGCCGGATGGGGCCACCGCGCTTCCTGCTCGGATTGTCGCTAGAGATGTCATCAATGACTTGGTGGTCCTTAAGGTCGCCGGGCCGGTGGAAAAAACGTTGTCGCTCCGGTCGAGCGTTCGGTTGGGCGAAGGAATTGCCGCGTTTGGCTTCCCACATACCGACATCTTGGCAACGACCGGCAACTTCACGCTCGGCAATGTTACCGCGCTGGCCGGCTTGCGGGACGACAGCCGGCACCTTCAGATTTCCGCTCCGGTGCAGGCTGGTAACTCTGGCGGTCCACTCTTGGACACCTCAGGGAATGTCGTCGGCGTCGTGACATCGAAGCTGAACGCCATCAAGGTTGCTGGAGAGCAAGGAGACCTCCCGCAGAACGTCAACTTCGCTGTTAAGGCATCGCTCGCGATCAGTTTCCTCGACGCCAATCAGATCACCTACGAGACAGGGACGTTGGGCGATAAGCTCGACCCCGCAGACTTGGCCGACAAGGCGAAGAAGGCGAGCGTGTTCATCGCGTGTCGGTAGCTTGTTGGGTGAAGGGCGAGGGTTGGCACGGAACGCACCCGCTCCGTCGTTCCCTTACTCGGCTTCGCGACATCGGCGGGGTTCCCGCCGTATCGAAGATCTGAAGCCTCATACCGATCGAACGGGCTACGGCTCTTCGAAGTATTGCTGCGCACCTTTGTAGCACAATCGGCCACGCGCAACACTCTGTTCTGGCTTAAGCCCTTGAGGTTGGTAGTCCTCAAGAGATGTTGGTGCCCAGGAGAGGACTCGAACCTCCACGCCCTTGCGAGCGCCAGCACCTGAAGCTGGTGCGTCTACCAATTCCGCCACCTGGGCAACGGCGGTTCGTTTACGGGGGCGGCGCGCGCCTGTCAACGGGCGAAGCCGGCTTTTTGACGAGACGCTGCCGGCTCGGCCGAGGGCGGCTTCGCGCCGCCTTCACAGCCGCGATCCGATGCACTAGGAACAGGCGCGACGGCACCAGTTTTCAGCGCTTCCAAACGGAGCTTCGCGTCATCATGACGGTTCTGCCTCCCGCTTCGCAACTCGTCACGGTCTTCGGCGGCTCGGGTTTCCTCGGGCGCCATGTCGTGCGGGCGCTGGCGCGGCGCGGCTATCGCGTCCGGGCCGCGGTCCGCCGTCCTGATCTCGCCGGCTTCCTCCAGCCGCTCGGCATCGTCGGCCAGGTCACTGCGGTGCAGGCCAATCTGCGCTACCCCGATTCGGTCGCCGCGGCCGTGCAGGGCGCCGACGCCGTGGTCAATCTCGTCGGCATCATGCAGGAGCAGGGCCGGCAGAACTTCTCCTCCGTGCAGGCGCAGGGCGCGCGGGCCGTGGCGCAGGCCTGCGCGCAGGCCGGCGTCGAGCGGCTGGTACACGTTTCGGCGCTCGGCGCGGCAGCCGATTCGAAATCCCTCTATGCCCGCAGCAAGGCGGAGGGCGAGGCGGCGGCCCAGGCCTCGGTCAGGCAGCCGGTCGTGCTGCGCCCCTCGGTGATGTTCGGGCCGGAGGACACCTTCTTCAACCGCTTCGCCGCGCTGGTGCGGATGCTGCCGGTGCTGCCGCTCGCCGGGGCGCAGACGAAGTTCCAGCCGGTCTTCGTCGGCGACGTCGCCGAGGCGATCGCGCGCGCCGTCGACGGCAAGGTCGAGGGCGGCAAGGTCTACGAGCTCGGCGGGCCCGAGGTGAAGACGCTGCGCGAGCTGGTCGACTATGTCTGCGAGGTCACCGGCCGCAAATGCCTGCTGGCGCCGGTGCCCTTCGGCCTCGCGCGTCTGCAGGGGCGGGTCCTCGAGATCGTCGACGCGCTGACGCTGGGCCTCCTGCCGGACGAACTCGTCCTGACGCGCGACCAGGTCGCCCTGCTGGAGAGCGATAATGTCGTCTCCGCGGCGGCCGAGGCGGAAGGCCGGACCCTGCGCGGGCTCGGCATCGCGCCGGTCTCGGCCGAGGCCGAGGTGCCCGGCTATCTCTGGCGCTTCCGCAAGTCCGGGCAGTTCGACACAGCCCGCGCCGGCGGCTGACGCTCACGGTTCCAGCACGAGCTTGCCGGCGGTTCGCCGGCTTTCCAGCGCCGCATGGGCGGCGCTCGCCTGTGCCAGCGGGAAGCGACCGCCCGGCAGGAGCCTGAGCTCGCCCGCCGCCGCCAGTTCGAACAGCTCGCCGAGGTCGCCGGCGAGGCGGGCCGGCGCGAGATGCGGCAGGAGGGAGAAGCCGGCGACCGTGCGATTGCCGACGACCAGCGTCTTCAGGGTCTCGGCGTCGGGCCGGAAACCGGCGATCGAGAGGGGGCCGTAGAGCACCAGCCGCCCGAACGGGGCGAGCAGGGCGAGGCACTGCGCCGGGACGTCGCCGCCGGACGCATCGAAGATCAGGTCCGGGCCGGCGCCGTCGCTCGCTGCGCGGACCTGCCCGGGCCAGTCGGGACGGGTGTAGTCGACGCCGGCATCGGCGCCGAGCTCATGCGCCATGGCGAGCTTCTCGGCCGAGCTCGCCATGGCGATGACCCGTCTTGCGCCATGGCGCTTCGCGAGCTGGACCAGCAGGCTGCCGACACCGCCGGCCGCGGCGCTGATCAGGACGGTGCGCGCCTCCGCCGGATGGCTCCGCAGCAGGTGCAGCGCGGTCAGGCCCTGCACCTGCAGCGCGGCGGCCGCAGCGAAGGAAAGCGCCTCCGGCAGGCGCACGACGACATCCGCGCTGGCGGCGACGTGGTCGGCATAGCCGCCGCTCTGGACGCCTGCGGCGAAGAGCGAAGCGGCGACGCGTTCGCCGATCGCGAAACCCGCGACGCCCGCGCCCAGCGCCGCGATCGTGCCGGCGACCTCGACGCCCGGGATGAAGGGCAGGGCAGGCGTCGTCACATCGCGGTCCTGCCGCATCATCACCTCGAAGAAGTTGACGCCGGCGGCGCGGACCGCGATCAGCACCTCGCCCGGCTCGGGCGACGGCGTCTCGACCTCGACGGTCTCAAGCACTTCGGGGCCGCCGAAGCGGCTGTACTGGACGGCTTTCATGGCATGCCTCGCGGGAAGGGGATGAGCGTGAGGCGCGTTCTGGGCTAGGATGCCGGCCGCCGACTACACACCGATTTCTCCGCAGCAGACCACGAGGTGAGCATGGCCGATCCGATGAAGCGCTTGCCGATGCTGCCGGTCGAACGGGCGCTCAAGGTGATCTCCGGCCGCTGGAAGGCCGTGATCCTCTACCAGCTCTTCGACGGTCCCAGGCGCCTGTCGCAACTGCAGCGGCGCATTCCGGCCATCACCCAGAAAGTGCTGATCCAGCAATTGCGCGAGATGGAGGAACACGGGCTGGTCAGCCGCGAGGTGTTCCCGCAGGTGCCGGCGCGCGTCGACTATGCCGCGACGCCGCTCGGCCGGAGCCTGGCTCCGGTGATCGCGATGCTGTGCGACTGGGGCCGCCGCCATGCTGCCGATCTCGGCGAACTCGACGCCCTGTCGGAATGCCGATACCGCCCCGGTGCGCAGCCCGAGGCGGCCTGAGCGGGCCGCCTCGGCCCGGCGGAAATCTCAGAGCATGCTGGGCAGGACGCGATCCGGCGGCTTGTGCCCGTCCATGAAGGTCTTGATGTTGACGATGACCTTCTCGCCCATGTCGGCGCGGCCCTCATGGGTGGCCGAGCCCATATGCGGCAGCACCACGACGCGGTGCTGGCGGGCGAGCTTGAGCAGGCGCGGATTGACCGCCGGCTCGTGCTCGAACACGTCGAGGCCGGCGCCGGCGAGCTCGCCCGCCTCCAGCATGCGGGCCAGAGCCGTCTCGTCGACGATCTCCCCGCGCGCCGTGTTCACCAGGATGGCGTCGGGCTTCATCAATTTGAGCCGGCGGGCCGAAAGCAGATGATAGGTCGCCGGGGTGTGCGGGCAGTTGACCGAGACGACGTCCATCCGCGCCAGCATCTGGTCGAGCGAGTCCCAATAGGTCGCGTCGAGCGCCTCTTCGATGCGCGCGTCGAGCCGGCGGCGGTTGTGGTAATGAATCGACAGGCCGAAGGCCGCGGCGCGCCGGGCGAGGGCCTGGCCGATCCGCCCCATGCCGACGATGCCGAGGCGCTTGCCGGTGATGCGCCGCCCCAGCATCCAGGTCGGCGACCAGCCGGCCCATTCGTCGTCGGTGATGATGCGCGCGCCCTCGGCGATGCGCCGGGCCACGGCGAGGATCAGCGCCATGGTCATGTCGGCGGTGTCGTCGGTCAGCACGCCCGGCGTGTTGGTCACGGTGATGCCGCGCTGCACCGCGCTGACGACGTCGATATTGTCGACGCCGTTGCCGAAATTGGCGATCAGGCGCAGCTGGTCGCCGGCCTGGGCGATCAGCGCGGCGTCGATCTTGTCGGTCACGGTCGGGACCAGCACGTCGGCGGTCTTCACCGCCTCGACCAGGGCGGCCTGGCTCATCGGCATGTCGTCGAGATTCAGCCTGGCGTCGAAAAGCTCGCGCATCCGCGTCTCGACCACGGTCGGCAGCTTGCGCGTGACGACCACCAGCGGCTTCTTCTTCGACATGCGCGGCTCCGTTGCAGGCCCGTCGGGCTCCGATGCGTCCGTCGTCGCGCCCGGCCGGGCGCGACCAGGGCCGGGTCTGATCAGCTCGCGAGCGCGGAGCGATCGGAACGGGCTCTGGTGGCCGCAGCGTCGCCTTTCCGCCTCAACCCCCCATTAACCGAGGCGCATCAGGAATTGAGTCGGACAGTTTCGACGGTCGGCGGCCGTTTCGTTGTCTAGCAGCGTTGCGGCGGAACACAACCTGACCTTTCGGCGCGAGCGCGCCCGGAGGGGCGGGTCGAGGAGTGGATTGGAATGACGGTTCAGAGGATGCGCGGCGCGCTCGGCCTCCTGCTCGCGGCGGGCCTCGCCATGCTGGCGACGGGGAGCGCGGCCCAGGATGTCGCCAACGGTCCCGTCTCCGGCCTGCCGCTGCCGCGCTATGTCAGCCTGAAGTCGGACAGGGTCAATCTGCGCGAGGGCCCGTCGAAGGAGCATCGCACCAGCTGGGTGTTCCAGCGCGCCGGCCTGCCGGTCGAGGTCACGGCCGAATTCGAGACCTGGCGACGCGTGCGCGACGCCGACGGCACCGAGGGCTGGGTCCTGCACAGCCTGCTCTCGGGGCGGCGCACGGTCCTGGTCTCGCCCTGGTCGAAGAACAAGGGCGAGACCTTCGCCCTGCGCGATTCCGCGAGCGAGGGCGCTGCCGTGGTCGCGACGCTCGAGCCGGGCGTCATCGCCAATGTGCAATCCTGCCAGAACGCCTGGTGCCGGGTCACGGTCAGCAAGATTTCCGGTTATATCAGGCAGGATCGGCTCTGGGGCGTCTATCCCAACGAGACCGTGCAGTAGGCGGCGCCGAGCGCGGGCCGGCGCGGGCTCAGCCGGCGGCCTTGCGCAGCCTGACCACCACGTCGACCCGGCTGATCTCGTAGCCTTCGGGCGGCGGCGGCAGCTCGGCGACATCGACCGCCGAAGCCGGGATGTCGATCACCTTGTCCTCGCCGTCGACGACGAAATGGTGATGGTCGCTGTTGTCGGTGTCGAAGAAGGTCTTGGCGCCGTCGATCGCCAGCTCGCGCAGCAGGCCGGCCTCGGTGAACTGGTGCAGCGTGTTGTAGACGGTGGCGAGCGAGACCGGCACGCGCGCCCTCATCGCCTCTTCATAGAGCATTTCGGCGCTGACATGCCGGTCGCCCTTGGCGAACAGGAGCCAGCCGAGCGAGACGCGCTGGCGCGTCGGCCGCAGCCCGACGCGGCGCAGCTTCTGGCGCACGTCGTGGAAGGGGCAGCCTTGCCGCGCGTTCGACCGGTCGCTCTGGTCCTGCGGGTTCAGACCGTCCATCCTTGCATGTGCTCCGGTGATCGGCTTCCGGGTTCGGAAGCGCGGCAGTTTAGAGTCGATGTAAGGCTTCGGGCGCCGGCTCGCAAGCATCGGGCCCCGCCGGGGCCGGGCTCCAGCCGTGGAGCATCGTCGCGCTGCCTCGGGCATGGCGCCGGCTTCCGTGCCGCGAAAGCGGCCACCGAGGGCCATGGCTGGGACCTTATGCCACGGCCGCCGGGTCGTGGTAGCAGGGCTCGGCGCGGCTTCGCCGGCCGATCATCCACGGGCGAGCCCGGCTTGCGCCCTTCCGTTCCGCGGCGACACCGTGTTAGGCACGGTTTCATCGCGAATTGGCCGGCAGGGATGGCCCGGCGGCCTGAATGGAGTGAAGTTGGATATGGAGCGGCAATCGTCATTCAGCTACGAGGAGATCCTCGCTTGCGGGCGCGGTGAGCTCTTCGGGCCGGGCAATGCGCAGCTGCCGCTGCCTCCGATGCTGATGTTCGACCGGATCACCGAGATCAGCGAGGACGGCGGCGAACACGGCAAGGGCCTGGTCCGCGCCGAGCTCGACGTCAGGCCCGACCTCTGGTTCTTCGACTGTCATTTCAAGGGCGACCCGGTGATGCCGGGCTGCCTCGGTCTCGATGCGCTCTGGCAGCTCACCGGCTTCTTTCTCGGCTGGCTCGGCCTGCCCGGCCGCGGCCGGGCGCTCGGCGTCGGCGAAGTCAAGTTCGCCGACCAGGTGCTGCCCTCGGTCAAGCGGGTCGTCTACGGCGTCGACTTCAAGCGCGTCTTCAAGTCCAAGCTCGTCCTCGGCATCGCCGATGGCTGGCTCGAGGCGGACGGGAAGCGTATCTATACGACGAGCGACATGCGCGTCGGCCTGTTCAAGCCCGAGGCGGCCTGAGCAAAATCATCCCGACGCCTTGCCTTCGTCCTCCGCGCGGTCCATTTGCGCGGTAGTCGATCAAGCGAAAGGTCCGGAGCTGGCATCCCGGCCCGCACCAAGAGCCGGAGAAGCAGCATGAGACGCGTGGTGGTCACCGGGATGGGCATCGTCTCGTCCATCGGCAACAATACGCAGGAAGTGCTGGCCTCGCTGCGCGAGGCCAAGTCCGGCATCTCCTATGTGCCGGATTTCGCCGAGCACGGCTTCCGCAGCCGGGTCGCGGGCGTGCCCTCGCTGGTCGCGTCCGAGGTCGTCGACCGCCGCGCCATGCGCTTCCATGGCGGCGGCTCGGCCTGGAACCATGTCGCCATGGACCAGGCGATCGTCGATGCGGGGCTGGAGCCGCACGAGGTCAGCCATGAGCGCACCGGCATCGTCATGGGCTCCGGCGGCCCCTCGACCCGCGCCCTGATCGACGCCTACGACAAGGCGCGCGAGAGCGGCTCCTCGAAGAAGGTCGGCCCTTTCGCCGTGCCCAAGGGCATGTCCTCGACCGCCTCGGCGACGCTCGCCACCTGGTTCAAGATCAAGGGCGTCAACTACTCGATCTCCTCGGCCTGCGCGACCTCGAACCATTGCATCGGCAACGCCTACGAGCTGATCCAATGGGGCAAGCAGGACGTGATCTTCGCCGGCGGCTGCGAGGAGCTCGACTGGACGCTCTCGGTGCTGTTCGACGCCATGGGCGCGATGTCCTCCGATTTCAACGAGACCCCCGCCATCGCCTCGCGCGCCTATGACGTGCGCCGCGACGGCTTCGTCATCGCCGGCGGCGCCGGCGTCGTCGTGCTCGAGGAGCTCGAGCACGCCAAGGCCCGCGGCGCCAAGATCTATGGCGAAATCGTCGGTTATGGCGCGACCTCGGACGGCTACGACATGGTCGCTCCCTCCGGCGAGGGCGCCGAGCGCTGCATGCGCATGGCGCTGCAGGGCGTGACGGCCAAGGTCGACTACATCAATCCGCACGGTACCTCGACCCCGGTCGGAGACGCCAAGGAGATCGAGGCGATCCGTACGGTCTTCGGCGCCGGCGAAAAGAGCCCGCCGATCTCGGCGACCAAGTCGCTGACCGGCCATTCGCTCGGCGCCACCGGCGTGCAGGAGGCGATCTATTCGCTGCTCATGCTGAACAACGATTTCATCGCCGAAAGCGCCCATATCGAGGAGCTCGACCCGGCTTTCGCCGACATGCCGATCGTGCGCAAGCGCATCGACAATGCCGACCTCGGCTGCGTGCTCTCCAACTCCTTCGGCTTCGGCGGCACCAACGCCACCATCGTGATGAAGCGGCTCGAAGCCTGAGGAGACCGGCCATGCTGTTCATGGTGATCGAGCATTTCGACCAGGCCCGGGTGAAGGAGATCTACCGGCGCTTCGACGAGCGCGGCCGCATGATGCCGGACGGCCTCACCTATATCGACAGCTGGATCTCGGCCGACTTCGCCCGCTGTTTCCAGGTGATGCAGTGCGACGACGTCACCAAGCTGCAGGAATGGGTGCTGGCCTGGGGCGATCTCGCCCGTTTCGAGATCGTGCCGCTGGCGAGCTCGAAGGACACCGCCGCGGCGGTCAGGAAGCATCTCTGAGTGACAGGCGCCGACGCCCTCGCTGCCTCCTGAAGCCCGCGCCAATACGGATAGTCCGATCATGCTCCCCCTGATGCACAACAAGCGCGGCCTCGTCATGGGCGTCGCCAATCAGAACTCGATCGCCTGGGGCATCGCCCGGACCCTGCATGCGCACGGCGCGCAGATGGCCTTCACCTATCAGGGCGAGGCGCTCGGCAAGCGCGTCAAGCCGCTCGCCGAGAGCATCGGCTCGAAGCTGGTCATCCCCTGCGATGTCGAGGACGTCGCGACCGTCGATGCCGCCTTCGCCGCGATCGACGAGGCCTGGGGCGGCGATCCCGAGCGCAACACGCTCGATTTCCTGATCCATGCCATCGGCTTCTCCGACAAGAACGAGCTCAAGGGGCTTTATGCCGACACCAGCCGCGAGAACTTCTCGCGCACCATGGTGATCTCCTGCTTCTCCTTCACGGAAGCCGCCAGGCGCGCCGCCGAGCGCATGCCGAAGGGCGGCAGCATGATCACGCTGACCTATAGCGGCTCGTCGCGCGTGATGCCGAACTACAACGTCATGGGCGTCGCCAAGGCGGCGCTGGAGGCGAGCATGCGCTATCTCGCCGCCGATTACGGCCCGAAGGGCATCCGCGTGAATGCGCTTTCGCCCGGGCCGGTGCGCACCCTCGCCGGCGCCGGCATCTCCGATGCGCGCGCCATGTATTCCTGGCAGCGAGCCAATTCGCCGCTGCGCAAATCGGTGACGCTGGAAGAGATCGGCGGCTCGGCGCTCTACTACCTCTCCGATCTTTCCGGCGGGGTGACTGGCGAGGTCCACCACATCGACGCGGGCTACCACATCACCCAGATGCCGGTGCTGGAAGGCCTGCGCGCCGCCGACACCGGCAATGGCGACTGAGGCCGGCAGGCCTCTTCCGCCGTCGCCGGGCCGAGGCTATCCTCCGTCCTGGTGGAACCCGGAGCGCGCTGCGACGGTTCGACCAGTGAGCCATGGAGGATGCTCATGGTCACGGTGAAGTACCAGATCGTCGAGCACGACGGCGGCTGGGCCTACAAGGTCGGCGACGTGCTCTCGGAGACCTTCCGCTCGCATGACGCGGCGCTGAAGGCGGCGGAGAAGGCCGCGGCCCGCCAGAAGCGGCCGGGCGTCACCGACGGCATCGTCTACCAGGACGCTCGCGGCGAATGGCACGAGGAACTGGCCGACGGCCGCGACCGGCCGAATACCCGCATCGTCGACGGCGGCTGAGCCGTCATCGCTGCGTGAAGAAGGTCAGCAGCACCTTGCCCTTCTCGCCGACCAGGCAGAGGAAGCGGCGCGGCTTGTCGGATCTGTCGGTCTTCAGATAGGCCTCGCCCATCAGGATGCGCGTGACCGGGATATCCTCGATCCTGGTCTCCGCCACCGCGACCGTCAGCCCGTCCTCGTCGATGTAGATGTCCTTGATCTCGGGCTCGCGCGCCGTCAGCGCCGCCATCGCCGTCGATTTGCAGGCGGCGAGCTCGGGCGAGGACGGCTTTTCCGGCGTCGCCGGTGAGGCTGGCGAAGCATTCTGGGCGAGCGTGGGAGCCGCGAGGCTGGCGAGCAGCGCCGCCGTGCAGGCGATCTTGCTGGGCATTGTGAACCTCTGTCGTTGCCGAGGTTCAACGCGGTTGGCCCGCTCGGGTTTCGGTGCCGGCGCCGCCGTCGCGCTCAGCCCTGCAGCGCCTGCTTCAGATCGGCTATCAGGTCGTCGGGATGCTCCAGCCCGATCGAGAGGCGGATCAGCCCGTCGCCGACGCCCATGCCGGCGCGGACCTCCGGCGTGAAACGCTGATGCGTCGTCGTCGCCGGATGCACGATCAGGCTCTTGGCGTCGCCGAGATTGTTGGAGATGCGGATCAGCCGGAGCTTGTTGAGGAAGCGGAAGGCGCCGTCCTTGCCGCCCGCGACCTCGAAGGCGATCAGCGTCGAGGGGCCGGTCATCTGCCTGGCGATGATCTCGGCCTGCGGATGGTCGGGGTCGCCGATGAAGGCGACATGCGGCAGGTCCTTGCGGCCCTTCAGCCATTGCGCCACCACAGTCGCGTTCTGCGCCTGCTGGCGGATGCGCAAGGGGAGCGTCTCCAGCGATTTCAGCATCACCCAGGCGTTGAAGGGCGACAGGGACGGGCCGGTCTGGCGCAGATAGGTCTGGACGTCGGCCTCGATCAGCGCCTTCGAGCCGAGGATGAGCCCGCCGAGGCAGCGGCCCTGGCCGTCGATGTGCTTCGTGGCGGAATAGACGACGAGATCGGCGCCGAGCGCGAGCGGGCGCTGGAAGAGCGGCGTCGCGAAGACATTGTCGACCACGAGGAGAACGCCGGCCTCCCTGGCGATCGCCGCGACGGCCGCGATGTCGATCACCTCCAGCGTCGGATTGGCCGGGCTCTCCAGGAAGAACAGCTTGGTGTTCGGCCTGATCGCGGCGCGCCAGGCGGCGAGGTCGGTGCCGTCGACCAGCGTCGACTCGACTCCATAACGCGGCAGGTGGTCCTCGATGACGTAGCGACAGGAGCCGAACAGCGCGCGCGCCGCGACGACATGGTCGCCGGCCCGCACCGGCGCCATCACGGCGGCGGTGACGGCCGCCATGCCGGTCGCGGTGGCGCGGCAGGCCTCGGCGCCCTCGAAGGCGGCCATGCGCTGCTCCAGCATGGCGACGGTGGGATTGGAGAGGCGCCCGTATTGGAAGCCCGGATCGGTGTTGAGGAAGCGGCCTTCGGCCTGCTCGGCGCTGTCATAGACATGGCCTTGCGTCAGGAACAGCGCTTCGGAGGTCTCGCCGAACTGCGAGCGCAGCGTGCCGGCATGGACCAGCCGGGTCTCGGGGTGGAGCGCTGCCGTGTCCGCTGCTTTGATCGCCATGATATGTCGTCCGATCCGTTCGATATAACGGACGAAGGGAATATCACCGTCGCCTGTGTTCGTAAAGGCGAACGAATTTTCCTGTCCACGGACGTCTTGTCAGATCGCCGCGCCGTCGCTCACGACATCCGCCCCGAGATCGCCTCGCACGGCCCGCACGATCTCGGCCTCCGCCTCCGCCCCCCGTCTCCGCGGATGGGCGGCCGCGATCCGGTGCTCGGCGACGATCCGCCCGGGCGCGCCGGAGAGCACCACGACCCGGTCGGCGAGATAGGCGGCCTCGTCGATGTCGTGGGTGACGAACAGCACCGTCTTGCCGGTGCGGCGGCGAACCTCGATCAGCTCGTCCTGCAAGGTCTCGCGCGTCAGCGCGTCCAGCGCCGAGAAAGGCTCGTCCATCAGCAGGATCTCGGGCTCGACCGCCAGCGCCCGCGCCAGCGAGACGCGCTGGCGCTGGCCGCCGGAGAGCTGATGCGGCCAGCGCCGGGCGAGATGACCGAGGCCGACGAGATCGAGCATCGCCTGCGCTCGGGCGAGGCGTTCGGCCCTGGGTTTCTGCCCTTCGAGGCCGAAGCCGACATTGGCGATCACGCTGCGCCAGGGCAGCAGCCGCGAATCCTGGAACACCAGCGCGACCGGCCGGCGGGTGTTGTCCCTGGCATTGATCGCGACCTCGCCGCCGCTCGGCCGGGCGAGCCCGGCGATGACGCGCAGCAAGGTCGACTTGCCGACGCCGGAGGGGCCGACAATGGCGAGGAACTCGCCTGGAGCGACGGAGAGGTCGAGCTTGTGCAGCACTTCCGTCGTCTCGCCGTCGCGGGTGAAGCTGAGCGACAGCTCCCTGATGTCGATCACGCTTTCCAACGCAGCACCCATCCCTGGACGGCGACGAACAGCGTATCGAGCAGGCCGTAGAGCGCCGCCATGGTCAGCATGTAGATCACGACGAGGTCGGTCGCGAGCAGGCTGGAGGCCTGCATCATGCGCTGACCGACGCCGGCGACGCCGAAGATCTCGGCCGCGACCACCGCCATCCAGGCCTGGCCGAGCGCGGTGCGCACGCCGACGAGGATGCCGGGCATCGCCGCCGGCAGCAGGATCTTGGCGAGTTTCTGCGCCGGGGAGCGGAAGCCGAAGGCGTCCGCGACCTCGATCAGCTCGCGGTCGACGCCGCGGATCGCGCCCTGCGCCGCGAAGAAGACGATCCAGAACACGCCGATCGCGATGATGAACACCGCCGCCTGCGGATTGACGCCGAACCAGATGATCGCGAACGGCACCCAGGCGAGGCCGGGGATCGGCCGCAGCAGCCGGACCACCCAGGCGGTCGCCTCCTCGGCGAGCTTCGACATGCCGGTGACGACGCCGAGGGCGATGCCGAGCCCCGCGCCTGTGGCAAGGCCGATGAAGTAATGGCCGAGCGAGCCGAGGATCGCCGCGAGCCAGGCGCCCGACCTCACCTCGCGCAGGAAGACGCTCGGCAGGGCGCTCGGCCCCGGCAGGAAGGCCGGATTGACGATGCCGAAATAGGGGATCGCCTCCCAGAGCAGGAGGAACGCGGCGAGGCCGGTGAGGGCGAGGGCAGGGGCCCGAAGAGACTGCACCGTCAATTCACTCAGCCTTCGACCACCAGCGCGGGTCATCCCGGACAAGTCGCGCAGCGGCGCCGATCCCGGGTCTCCCTCCGGTCGCCCGGGATGACACGCGTGTGTGGGATTGCGTCGCGCTATGCAAGAGGGCGGGTTGATCGTTCTCGCCTTGCCGTCAGCCCTTGATGGCGCGCTCGTAATACTGCGTCTCGAACAGGCCGTCGAAGGGAAGCTCCTTCTCCAGCGAGCCGAGCTTGACCTGGTAGGCCTGCATGGCACGGGCCGGCTCGATGATCTTGCGCGGGTCGATCTCGAAATGCGTTGCCGGCGAGGTCAGCGCCTTCTCGATCAGGGCGGGGTCGACGATGCCCTTGCCGAGCGCCGCGCCGACATGGGGAGCGGCCTTGGCGGGCGTCTTGACCAGGACCTCGGCCGCCTTGGCGAGGCTGGAGACCAGCTTCTGCACGGCGTCGGGGTTCCTGGTGGCGAAGGCGCCGGAGACGGCGACGACGGTGCCGGGCTGGCCGGGGAAGACCTCCTCGCCGCCGGCGATCAACTTGATGCCGGGATTGCGGGTCTGGATGATGGTCAGGGCCGGCTCACGCACGATCGCGCCCTCGACGGCACCGGCGAGCACCGCCTGCTGCGTCGCGTCGATGCCCATCGGCACGATCTCGATATCGGCCTTGTCGGCCTTCGCCACCTCCCAGAGCCAGTATTGCAGCACCGTGTTGGGCACCGAGCCGGGCGGCTGGGTGGCGAGTCGGGCCGGCTTGCCGGTCGCGCTCCTGTGCGCCTTGAACGCGACCGCGGCGCTCGCGCCCGCCGCGAAGAATTTCGCCAGAGCGGGGGCGGCGACGAAGACGTTCTCGCCCGTCGCCGTCGAGGCGACGACGCGGATGTCGACGCCGCGTGAGCGGGCGACGGCGAGCGGGGCGACGCCGGCGACATAGAGGTCGATCGTGCCGGAGGCGAGCGCCTGGATCATGTTCGGGCCCGATTCGAACACAGTAAAGCTCGGCGCGATGCTGGCCTGCTTCAGCCAGCCCTCGCCATTGGCGACGAAGACCGGCGCCGTGCCGATGATCGGGATGTAGCCGATGCGGGCGGGAATCGAGTCCTGAGCGGCGGCGCTGGCGAAGGGAGTGGCCAGCGCGGCGGCGAACGAGGAGCCTGCGAACAGGAACTGGCGGCGGTCCTTCATCGTGATCCTCGGGCGGCGAAATTTGTGATCCTATTGACGGCTGATAAAAGGATTTTCTATGTGAATACAAGTTGCCGAGGTCAAAAAGAAAAATAGGCTATATAACGTAGTCAGATACGAAAATTCTTCTCTGTTGCCATGGATCGAGAGATGGACGCCATCGACCGCAAGATTCTGACCGTGCTGCAGGCTGACGCCAATATCTCGATCGCGGAGCTCGCCGATCGGGTCGGGCTGTCGCAGACCCCGTGCTGGAAGCGCATCCAGAAGCTCGAGCAGGCCGGCGTCATCCTCAAGCGCGTCGCGCTGGTCGCGCCTGAGAAGATCGGGTTGGGGCTCACCGTCTTCGTCCAGATCGAGACGGCCGACCATTCCGGCCCCTGGCTGGAGAAGTTCGCGCAGAGCGTCGCGGCGATGCCGGAGGTGATCGAGTTCTACCGGATGGCGGGCGATGTCGACTACATGCTGCGCGTCGTCGTCGCCGACATGGCCGCCTACGACACCTTCTACAAGAAGCTGATCGAGACGATCCCGCTCAAGAACGTCACCTCGCGCTTCGCCATGGAGCGGATCAAGGCGACGACGGCCTACAAGGTGCCGGACCTGCCGAAGGCGCCGTAATTCCTTTGTAAAGCGCTGGTCGCCTCGACTCCTCCCTTCCCCCTGTGGGGAAGGGCATGGGATGGGGGGCGAACGACCGGGTGCAAGGCTGCTTGTAGGAGCGAGCCAACCATCTTCCCGGCGACTTCGTTCCGACTTTGCGCCCCCACCCCTGCCCCTCCCCGCAAGGGGGAGGGGTTTTCGCGCTTCCATCCGGTCGCCGCGGATGAGCGCAACGCAGCTCGGCTGAGCGGCGCAAGACCCTTGCCGAAGCGGGCGCGCTCCCGCATGAACGCTCCCGCATTTCTCGAACGGGGCGCCGCCATGTCCAGCTATGTCATCGATCCGCCGAAGATCGCCGCCATCCCGGTGGCCGGCGGTGGCCTGTTCCCGGTGCGTCGGATCTTCTGCGTCGGCCGCAATTACGCCGAGCACACCCGCGAGATGGGCGGCGATCCCGATCGCGAGGAGCCGTTCTTCTTCACCAAGCCGTCCGACGCCGTGCTGACCGGCGGCGCCGACATGCCCTATCCACCCAAGACCGCCGATTTGCACCATGAGATGGAGCTCGTCGTGGCGATCGGGAAGGGCGGCAAGGACATCACCGAAGCCGACGCGCTCTCCCATGTCTTCGGCTATGCCGCCGGGCTCGACATGACCCGGCGCGACCTGCAGGCCGCGGCCAAGAAGGCGGGCAAGCCCTGGGACATGGGCAAGGGCTTCGACGCCTCGGCGCCGATCGGCGAGCTCGTCCCGGCGGCCACGGCCGGCCATCCCGACAAGGGACTGATCGAGCTCAAGGTCAACGGCGCGGTCCGCCAGAGCTCCGATCTCGCCAAGATGATCTGGAACGTGCCGGAGACGGTCTCCTACCTCTCGCGCTTCGTCGCGCTGGCGCCGGGCGACCTGATCATGACCGGCACGCCCGAAGGCGTCGCCGCCGTGGTCAGGGGCGATCTGCTCGAAGGCGTGATCGCCGGCGTCGGCACCGTTCGGACGCGGATCGTCTGAGGGCGGCCCCACTCGCCGCCCGCCCGCCGCGTCAATGTCATGAACAGCTAGGACCAACCCATGCGCCTGACCACCGAAGCCTCCGGCGTCTTCCCGATCGCCCCGACCCCGTTCAATCCCGACGGCACGGTCGACTGGACCTCGGCCGACCGGCTCTTCGATTTCTACGCCGGCATCGGCTCCGACGGCGTCACCGTGCTCGGCATCATGGGCGAGGCGCCCAAGCTCGAGCCGGAGGAGTCGGTCGAGCTGGTCAAGCGCGCGGTGGCGAAGATGGGGGGCAAACCGATCATCGTCGGCGTCTCCGCCCCCGGCTTCGCGGCGATGCGCTCGCTGGCGCGCCAGGTGATGGATCTCGGCGCCGGCGGCGTGATGATCGCGCCGCCGACGAATCTGCGCACCGACGACCAGATCACCGGCTATTACGCCCAGGCGGTCGAGGCGATCGGCAGCGACATCCCCTTCGTCATCCAGGATTATCCGCTGACGCTCTCGGTGGTGATGACGCCGGCGGTGATCCGCAAGATCATCACGGACAATCCGTCCTGCGTGATGCTGAAGCACGAGGACTGGCCGGGACTCGAGAAGATCGCGACGCTGCGCAGGTTCGAGGCCGAGGGATCGCTGCGGCGGGTCGCCATCCTCACCGGCAATGGCGGCCTCTTCCTCGATTTCGAGATGGAGCGTGGCGCCGACGGGGCCAACACCGGCTACGCCTTCCCCGAATTGCTGATCGACGTGGTCAAGGCGAGCAAGGCCGGCCGCCGCGACGATGCGCATGACATCTTCGACGCGCATCTGCCGCTGCTGCGCTACGAGCAGCAGCAGGGCGTCGGCCTCGCCGTGCGCAAATATGTGATGATGCGGCGCGGCATCCTGGCGAGCGACGCGCAGCGCAAGCCGGGCCCCGGCCTCACTGCTGCCGCCAGGGCCGAGGTCGATTACCTGCTCGGCCGCCTGGCGAAGCACGATCCGCGCGCCGAGCTCTGAGCGGCCGCACGGACACGCGAGGCCGCGCATTCGCAGGCGCGGCTCTCGAAAGCCGTGGACGCACGGCCCCAGGCCATCAACCTTGGGCTGCGGCCGGGGGATTTGATTTGCGTTTGACTCTTCTGCTCCGCGGTGCCGCGCTGATCGCGCTTGCGTCATCGGGGCCGGTCTCGGCGCAAGGCGGGGGTCATCCGGAATGCCGTGGCATGAGGGACCAGCGCTCCTGCACCTGCGCGCTCAGCAATGGCGGGCGGGTCATCGATGACCCCGCCCGTCCCGGCCGGAAGGCCTGGCGGTCGGCCAAGGTCGGCTCGGCCGCGCACATGGCGTTCATGAATTGCAGCAACGGCTCGGGGCGATAGACCCCGCGCCCTCCGGCGCGGTCATGCCCGCGGCGGGGCCGCCGCCTGGGGTCGCTCCTTGAGCGCGTCGGCTCAGGCGACTGCGCTCGCCTCCGGTCTCAGCTCCTCGACCGAGGGCATGCGACCCTCGAACCACCAGGAAGCGGCGGCGCGCGACATCGCCGCCCCGTCATGGCCGATGCCGGGCACGGTGATCAGCGTCCAGTTGCAGGGCAGGCCGCGCCGCGCCGCCTCGGCTTTGGCGAAGTCGAGCATGAACCGGGCGCGGGCATAGCGCATCGGCCCCTGCGCCAGCGCTTCGGGCTGCGCCGGCAGGTTGGGGTCATCCGTGACGATGTCCCGGTCGCCGGCGAAGATCACCATCGGCCAGGCGAGCCAGCGCGCCAGCTCGGCCTCGCTTAAGCCCAGCCCGCCGAGCCCCTCCGGGAAGCGCCGCTCCAGCGTCGGCAGCGTGTACCAGCCGGAATTGGCGGCGAAGGCGGCCTCGAACGGCGTCTCGCTCTGTGTCGCCAGCAGGCGGTGGACGAACTGGCCGCCGGCGGAATGGCCGAACAGCTTGACCGTCTCGCGCCTGGTGACGCCGGCTTCGCGCAGCGCCGCCAGCACGCGGGTGGGCACGGCATAGAGCCAGTCGTCGGAAGCGGCGATGGCGCCGTCCTCACCGACGACGAGGCCGTTATTGTAGCCCTCGGCCTGCGGGAAATGTGCGTTGCCGAAGGTCGGCGCGACGATCAGCAGATTGTGCCTCTCGGCGGCCTCGATCCAGAAGTCGCGGTAGTCGTCGCCATTGCGCAGCATGCCGTGCTGGACGAAGACGACCTCGTCATCCGGTCGATGCCGCGCGGGCCGGTAGACATTCACCTCCAGCGGGCGCTGGGGATGGCGTGCGTCGAGGAAGGGCAGGGTGCTGCGGCCTTGCGGCGGGTCGAGAGCGAGCGTGGTCATGCGGCTTTGTCTGTCGTGTGCAGGTGGCAGGCGGCGCTGCGGCCGGGCGCGATCTCCCGAAGGTCCGGGCGGACCTCGCGGCAGACAGCCATGGCGTGCTCGCAGCGCGGGTGGAAGGGGCAGCCGGGCGGCGGCGACAGCGGCGAGGGCAGTTCCCCCTTGAGCGGCTGGAAGCTGCTCCTGCGCCGCGCCGCCGAGGGAATCGCCTTGATCAGGGCGGCGCTGTAGGGATGCGCCGGCTCGGCGAAGATCGCCGCCGCGCTGCCGATCTCGACGATGCGGCCGAGATACATGATGGCGACGCGGTCGCTGATGTGGCGGACCAGGCCGAGATCGTGGCTGACGAAGAGATAGGTCAGCCCGTGCCGCTCGCGCACGTCCATGAACAGGTTGATCACCTGCGCCTGGATCGAGACGTCGAGCGCCGAGACCGGCTCGTCGCAGACGAGGAACTCGGGCTTCACCGCGAGCGCGCGCGCGATGCCGATGCGCTGGCGCTGGCCGCCGGAGAACTGGTGCGGGTAGCGCTCGCGATAGGCGAGATCGAGCCCGACCTCGGCGAGCGCGCGATCGACGGTGCCGTCGATCACCGCCTTCGGCACGAGCTTGTGGACAGAGAGCGCCTCGCCGACGATACGCGCGACCCGCATGCGCGGGTCGAGCGAGGCGTAAGGGTCCTGGAAGATCATCTGCACCTTCAGCAGATAATCGAGCCGGTCCTTGCCCTTCAGCGCCGCCGCCGCGCGGCCCTTGTAGAACACCTCGCCCTCGGTCGGCGGCAGGATGCCGGTGGCGATCCGCGCCAGCGTCGACTTCCCGCAGCCGGATTCGCCGACGAGGCCGAGCACCTCGCCCTTCCGGACGCTGAGATCGACGCCGTCGACCGCCTTCAGGGTCGCCGGCGGCGGATGCCGGCCGATCGCGCTCAGGAGGCGCTCGGCCAGATTGGCCTTGCCGCGGAAATATTTGCGGATGCCGCGCAGCTCGAACAGGGTCTCGCTCATGCGGCCACCTGATCGGGCACGGGGTTGTGGCAGCGCAGCGTGCGGCGGTCATGGGCCTGGGGCTGCGGGTCGCTCTCGGCGCAGACCGGCAGCGCCCGCTCGCAGCGCGGCCGGAACGGGCAGCCGGAGGGGCGCGAGTCGATGCGCGGCGCGATGCCGTCGATCTGATGCAGGCGCTCGCCCGGCTCGACCATGGCCGCCGAGGAGCTGAGCAGGCCGAGCGTATAGGGATGGCGCGGCCGGTCGAGCACGGTCTCGACATCGCCGATCTCGACGATGCGGCCGGCATACATCACCGCCACCCGGTCGGCGAGCTCGGCGACCACGGCGAGGTCGTGCGTGATCCAGATCACCGCGGCGCCGCTCTCGCGCGCGAGCTTCTGCATCTCGTAGAGGATCTGCGCCTGGATGGTGACGTCGAGCGCCGTGGTCGGCTCGTCCGCGATGATCAGGTCGGGATCGTTCAGGAGCGCTGTCGCGATCGCGACGCGCTGGCGCATGCCGCCGGAGAATTCGTGCGGGTATTGCTTGAGGCGGGCCTCCGGCGAGGAGATGCCGACGCGGGCCAGCGCCTTGGCCGCCTTGTCGAGAGCCTCCTGCCGGCTGCAGGGACGATGCTCGAGGATCGCCTCGCTCATCTGCTCGCCGATGCTGAGCACCGGGTTCAGCGTCATCAGCGGGTCCTGGAAGATCATCGCGATCCGGTCGCCCCGCAACTGGCGCAGGCGCTCCTGCGAGGCGGCGCGCAGGTCTTCGCCGCCGAACAGCACCTCGCCGGCGACGACCTCGCCCGGCGGGTCGACGAGCTGCACCAGCGAGAACCCGGTCACCGATTTGCCTGAGCCGGACTCGCCGACGAGGCCGAGCACCTCGCCCTTGGCGACGCCGAAATCGACGCCGTCGACCGCCGGCCAGGCGCCGTCCTGCGCATGGAACACGGTCCTGAGGCCGCGCACGGAAAGAAGGGGAGCCTCGCTCATGCGCGCACGTTGAAGCTGCGGCGCAGGCGGTCGCCGACGAGATTGAGCGACATGATCAGGAGCACCAGCGCGATGCCGGGGAAGACGGCGATCCAGTATTCGCCCGAGAGCAGGAACTCGAAGCCGTTGGCGATGAGCAGGCCGAGCGAGGGCTGCGTCACCGGCACGCCGACGCCGAGGAAGGAGAGCGTCGCCTCCAGCGTGATCGCCGAGGCGATGCTGATCGTGGCAACGACGAGCACGGCGCCGACCGAGTTCGGCAAGAGATGCGCCAGCATGATGTGCCGGGTCGGCAGGCCGAAATTCACCGCCGCCTCGATATACTCCTTGCGCCGCTCGACCAGGGCCGCGGCCCGCATCAGGCGGGCGTACTGGGCCCATTGCACCAGCACGATGGCGAGGATGACCTTGTCGACGCCGCGCCCGATCGAGGCGAGCAGCACCAGCGCCACCAGGATCGAGGGGAAGCCGAGCATGAAGTCGACGATCCGCATCAGCACCGCGTCGACCGCGCCGCCGAACTGCGCCGCCGCGAGCCCGGCCATGATGCCGATGGCGAGCGCGCCGAGCGTCGAGGCGAGCCCGACGAGCAGGCTGGTGCGCAGCCCGTAGAGGATGGCGCTCAGCATGTCGCGCCCCTGCGCGTCGCTGCCGAGCCAGTAGGTGAAGCCGCTCATGCCGCGCTCGCCCGGCGCCAGCCGGTTGTCCATCACGCTGAGCGCGCCGAGATCATGCGGGTTCTGCGGCGCGATCACCGGGGCGAGCAGCGCGAGCAGCACCATGATGCCGAGCAGGATCGCGGCGCCGCGCGTCGTCGGGCGGTTGCGCAGGCGGCGCAGCACCTTCTCGCGCAGGGGCGTGTCGGCCTCGGCGGGACCGGCGAGGCGGGAGGCGTCGAGGCTCATGCCTTCTCTCCGGCGAGCTTCACCCGCGGGTCGAGCGCGGCATAGAGCACGTCCACCAGGAAATTGACGCCGACGAAGAGCAGCGTCGCCAGCAGGACGTAGGCGACGACCACCGGGCGGTCGAGCTGGTAGACCGAGTCGATCAGCAGCTTGCCCATGCCGGGCCAGGCGAAGACGGTCTCGGTGATGGTCGAGAAGGCGACGAGGCTGCCGAATTCGACGCCGACCACGGTGACGACCGGGATCAGGATGTTGCGCAGCACATGCCGGTTGACGACGCGGCGGGGCCGCACCCCCTTGGCGCGGGCGTATTTCACATAGTCCTGCGTCATGGTCTCGGTGGTGCCGGCGGCGACGAGGCGCACGATCAGCGCGAGATTGGGGATGGCGAGGTTGAGGGCGGGCAGGGCGATGTGCTGCAGCCCGTCGAAGGTCAGCAGGCTGGTCTGGATGCCGAGCACCGAAACCGTCTCGCCGCGCCCCGCGGTCGGCAGCCAGCCGAGCAGCACGGCGAAGAGCAGGATCAGCATCATGCCCTTCCAGAAGCTCGGCAGCGAAAAGCCGAGCACGGTGCCGGCCATGACGATGCGGGCGCGCCGGCTGTCGGGATCGAGCCCCGCCATCAGCCCGAGCGGGATGCCGGCGGCGAGCGCCAGCGTCATCGCCAGCAGCACGAGCTCGAAGGTCGCGGGCAGGCGCGCCAGGATCAACTGCACCGCCGGCACGCCATGCACGAAGGAGCGGCCGAGATCGCCCTTCAGCGCATTGGCCATGAAGGTCAGGTATTGCTGCCAGACCGGCAGGTCGAGCCCGAGCCGCCGGATCAGCGCCTGGCGCTCGGCCTCGCTCACCTGCGGCGAGACGAGGAGCTCGATCGGGTCGCCGATGCCGTAGACGGCGAAGAAGACCACGACCGAGACCGCGAGCAGCACGAAGACGCTCTGGATCAGCCGCTGCAGGACATAGGCGGTCATGCGCCGAACCTCGGTGAGATGATCGCCGGCTTACTTCGCCGGCTTCACCGACATGGCGAGCATGTATTGGTCGGCGCGGCCCGCGACCGAAAGCTCCGACTTGAAGGCCCAGATGCCGCTCTCGAAGTGCAGCGGAATGAAGGCGCCGTCGGCGAGGACGAGCGTCATCGCCTGCTGCAGCAACTCGGCGCGCTTCTTGTCGTCGAGCGTCGTGACGGCGGCACGGATCACCTTGTCGAATTCCTCGTTCTTGTAGCCGCCATAGTTCGAGCCGCCGAGCGTCTTGGTCTCGTTCGGGGTCGGCGGCCATTGCCGCAGGAAGGAGGCGGCCTCGCCGGTCGCCGAACCCCAGCCGCCGAGCGCGACGCTGAACTCCTTCTTGGCGCGGCGCGGGAAGTAGATCGCCCGCGTCATGGCGTCGACCTCGGCCTTGATGCCGATCTGGGTCAGATACTGCGCGACCGCCTGGGTGATCTGGCTGTCGTTGATATAGCGATCGTTCGTCGCCGAGAGGGTCAGCTGGAAGCCGTCGGGATAGCCGGCCTCGGCCAGCAGCTTCTTCGCCGCCGCCGGGTCGTAGGCGAGCTTGGGCGGGTTCGGCAGCGTGCCGAACATGCCGGTCGGCAGGTACTGGTAGGCCGGCTCGGCGGCACCGTCCATGATCCGCTTGACGATCGCCTCGCGGTCGATGGCGAGCGACATCGCCTTGCGCACGCGCGCATCCTTCAACGGGTTCTTGCCGTCCGGCGCCTTGACGAAGGGGCTCTGGTCGCGCGCGACGTCGAGCTGGAAATAGATCACCCGGGTCGAGGGCGTGATGACGTGGCCGAAGCGCTTGTCGCCCTTGATGCGGCCGAGATCGCGCGCCGCCGGATTCTCGATCACGTCGTAGTCGCCGGCGAGCAGGCCGGCGAGGCGCGGGCCGGCATTGGTCACCGGCAGGAAGCGCACGCTCGCCCAGGGCTGCTGGCCGCCCCAATGGTCGGGGTTGCGCTCGAGCTCGATCGCCGAGCCGCGGACATAGGATTTCAGCTTGTACGGCCCGGTGCCGATCGCCATCGTGCCGTCGTTGAAGTTGTTGACCGCCGGCCAGGGGCCGGTGACGCCGCAATTGCTGGCGATGTCGTATTTGATCTCGCCGTGCTGGACGATCGAGGCGGACAGGATCGGCAGGCCGGAGAGCAGCGTCGGCAGCAGCGGCTCCGGCTCCTTGGTCTCGATGACCAGGGTGCCCGCGTCCGGCGTCTCGACCTTGGCGAAGTTGCCGGTGATGTCGGCGAAGGAATCGGAGACCTTCGTCTCGTTCTTCAGCGTGCGGCAGAAGGTGAAGACCACGTCCTGCGCGCCGAAGGGCTGGCCGTTGCTGAACTTGACGCCCTGGCGCAGCTTGAAGGTCCAGCGGTTCTTGCCGTCGTTCTCCCAGGTGGTGGCGAGGCCGGGCTGCAGCGCCTGCTTCTCGTCCTGCCGCACGAGGCTGTCGAAGATATGCTGGGCGAGCGCGTTGTTGGGGGTGAGATCGTGATAGTGCGGATCGACCGCCGTCGGTTCGGAGGCGAGTGCGATGCGCAAGGTCTGCGCCATCGCAGAGGTGCCGAGCAGACTGGCGCTGAGCATGCTGGCGCCGAGCAGGGTGGTGATGAGCGCGCGTTGACGCATCGGTCTGCCTCCGTTCCCGTAGCTGGTCGTTTTGACAGCTTTATTTTCACGCGCTAGCAAACATGAAAATGATCCGACGTCAATCAGCGGGAAAGCCATGTCACGCGCCTTGAAGCCGACGACGGATCTCGCCAACCGCATCGCCCGGATCTACCCCTCGCTGAGCGAAGGGCACCGCAAGGCGGCGGATTTCGTGCTGCAGAGCCCGCTCGATTCCGCGATGGCGACGATCGACGGGCTGGCCGAGAAGAGCGGGACCTCGACCGCGACCGTCACGCGCTTCGTCAGAGCGCTGGGCTACCGCAATTACGGCGATTTCCGTACGGCCCTGTCGACGGCGCTCAAGGTCGCGCTCGCGCCGGTCGAGGGGCTCGCCGGCGCCCGCGCCGCGGCCGGCTCGGTCTTCGCCACCATGGCGGCGACGCTGAAGAGCGAGGCCGCCAATCTCGAGGAAGCGATCGCGACTCTGGAGGAGGAGACGGTCAACCGCGCCATCGCCGTGCTTCTGAAGGCGCGCCGCATCTTCATCGTCGGCTCCGGCGCGAGCCATTACGTCGGCGCTTTCCTCGAGGATGGGCTCGCGCTCTATCTCGACACCGATGTCGTCTTCGCCTCGTCGCGGGGCGGGCCGGAGCGTGCCGTCCGCCACATGCTCTCGGCCGGGCCGGAAGACATCGTCGTGGCGATCTCGCTGCCGCGCTATTCCCGCGCCACGCTGGAGCTCGCCAGATTCAGCAAGAAGCGCGGCGCGGTCCTGCTCGCGATCACCGACGGGCCGGCCTCGCCGCTCGTGCCGCTGGCCGACATGACGCTGTTCGCCCCCGCCCGCAACAGCTTCCTGCCCAACTCGCCGACCGCCGCCTTCGCGGTGGCGGATGCGCTGATCACGACGCTGGCCCGCGAGCGGCCGGACGCGGTCGAGGCGCTGAAGGGGCTGAGCGAAAGCCTGCTCTGGACCTTCCACTACTGAATGCCGAGGAGAGCGGCTCAGATCCTCGTCTCGTCGGCGAGCCTGGCGATCCGGCGCAATGAGAGCAGATAGCCCTGCGTGCCGAAGCCGGCGATCACCCCGTCTGCGCGCAGCGAGACGTAGGAATGGTGCCGGAAGCTCTCGCGCTTGTGCACGTTCGAGATGTGGCACTCGATCACCGTGCCGTCGAAGGCGTTGAGCGCGTCGAGGATCGCGACCGAGGTGTGGGTGAAGGCGCCGGGGTTGATGACGATGCCGGCCGCCTGCTCGCGTGCCTCGTGGATCCAGTCGATGATCTCGTATTCGCGGTTCGACTGGTGGAAGCGGATCTCGAGGTCGAGCTCCTTCGCCAGCGCCCGGCAGGCATCCTCGACATCGGCCAGCGTCTCCGAGCCGTAGATGTGCGGCTGGCGCTTGCCGAGCAGGTTCAGGTTCGGACCGTTGAGGACGTAGACGAGGCGGGACATGACGGGCTCCTGGGATTGCGGCGGCATGTTGCCGCTATCGCGGCGCGGCGCAAGATCGGGTGCCGGGAGAGGATCTCAGCCGGCGATCCGCCGGCTGCTCGCCACGCCGAAATGGCAGATCGCCTCGCCGAGCCTGGGCGCGACATTCGGGAAGATGATGTAGCCGTCGCTGGGCGCCGTCACCTTGGCGCCGTCGGCGCGGCGGGCGAGGACGGCGCCGGCCCTGACCGCATCGCCGGTGCGCCAGCCGGCCTCGGCGCGGTCGCCCTCCGTCTCGCAGAGCAGCACCTCGACCATCTCGATCACGTCGCGGAGCGCGGGGGGCGGCAAGGGCGCATCGACCAGCTGTAGCTGCGCCAGCGTGTTGCGGATGGCGGCATAGCCGACATCGGCGGCCCTGGGATCGTCATGCTGGCCGCACTCCAGAGTCACCGCATAGCCGCCGCAGAAGCGCATGAACTCGGTGGTGCCATAGCCCTCGGTGACGTTGAGCCTCGGCACCGGCAGGCGCGCGCGGATGTCGAGCAGCCTGGCGTAGTTGTCGAGCCAGCCATGGATCGCGGTCGAGACGCCGAGGCAGGCGGCGAGCGCCAACTCCTCCTCCGCCCGGGCGAAGGGCTCGAGCGCGCCGCGGTTGTTCGCAGGGCCGAAGAAGACGAAGGGCTCGCCCTCCTGGCGGAAGGAATGGATGTCGAGCAGCGCGTCGTGCTGGCGCAGCAGCGCGCAGATCGGGTTGCCGATCCGGTCCTCGAAGTCGCCCGGCAGAGGCCGCTCGCGCAGGTCGCGGTTGAGGTTGCGGTCGCCCTCGCGCGTCTTCTGGCGGAAGGCCTTCGGATTGGTGACGGGCAGGAAGGTGACCTCGCCGCGCAGGATTCGGATCGTCCCGGTCCGGCACTCCTCGATGGCGCGACGGATCGCGGCCGGTCCGCAGGGCTCGTTGCCGTGCACCGCGCCGGTCACGATCAGCCTGGGGCCGGGCCTGAGCCCGATGAAGCGGACGGCTTCGAGCGGGCCGTCGTCGAGGTCGGTGGCGGTCACGGTTCAGTCTCTCGTCGGGAAGGAAGGCTCAGGCCCTGCGGCTCTGCGAGTGCGGGTCGAGGATGTCGCGCAGGCCGTCGCCGAGCAGATTGAGCCCCAGCACCGTCAGGAAGATGGCGAGGCCCGGGAAGATCGAGATCCAGGGCGCGGTCGAGATCTGGTCGCGCGCGTCGGAGAGCATCGAGCCCCAGCTCGGGAAGGGCGGGCGAATGCCGAGCCCGAGGAAGGAGAGCGAGGCCTCGGCCAGCACCGCCCCGCCCATGCCGAGCGTGCCGATCACGATGATCGGGCCGGCGATGTTCGGCAGGATCTGGGTCAGCATGATCCGGAAGGTGCCGTAGCCGAGCGACTTCGCCGCCTCGATATAGCCGAGCGCCTTGACCGAGAGCGTCGCCGCGCGGGTCAGCCGGCAGGTGAAGGACCAGTTGGTCAGGCCGAGCGCGATCAGCAGGCTGGTCAGGCCGGGATTGAGGATCGCCATGATCGCCAGCGCGAAGATCAGCGAGGGAATGGCGAGCATCATGTTTGTCAGGCCGTTGACGAAATCGTCCCACCAGCCGCCCCAGTAACCGGCCGAGAGGCCGAGCGCGACGCCGATCATCGTGTTGATCAGCTGCGAGACGACGCCGACAGTCAGGGAGATGCGCGCGCCGTGGAGCACGCGGCTGTAGATGTCGCGGCCCTGCGCATCGGTGCCGAACCAGAACTCCGAACCCGGCGGGATCTCGGCGTTCATCAGATTGGCGTCCATCACCGGGTCGGTATGGGCGAGCCAGGGGGCGAGGACGCCGCCTGCGACGACGAGCGCGAAGCAGGTGGCGCCGATCCAGAGGTTGGCACGGAACTTCATGCTGAGGCCTAGCTGTACTTGATGCGCGGGTCGACGATGGCGCAGAGCACGTCGACGGCGATGTTCACGACGAGGAAGAACAGCACGATCGTCAGGATGCAGCCCTGCACCGCCGGGATATCGCGCCAGGTGACGCTGTCGACCAGCAGGGAGCCGAGCCCTGGCCAGGCGAAGAGCTTCTCGACGACCACGGCTTGCCCCAGCACCGAGCCGAACTGCAGGCCGAGCGTGGTCAGCACGATGACGAGCGCGTTGCGCGCGACGTGCCAGCGCATGACGCGGTAGGCGCCGGCGCCCTTGGCCCGGGCGGTGCGGACGAAATCGGCATGCATCACCTCGAGCACGGCGGCGCGTGCGGTGCGGGCGAGCAGCGCCAGCGGCGAGACGCCGAGCGCGATCGCCGGCAGGACGATGTAGCGCGGGTCGCCGTCGCCATAGCCGAAGCTCGGGAACCAGTTCAGCGTCAGCGCGAAGGCGTACATCAGGAGCAGGCCGAGCCAGAACATCGGCAGCGACAGGCCCGAGACGGCGAAGATCATCGAGAACATGTCGATCCAGCTGCCCGGCTTCAGCGCCGCGAGGAAGCCGAGCGGTACGCCGATGACGATGGCGAAGAGCATGGCGGCGAGCGCGAGCTGCAGGCTTGGCCAGAGCCGTTCGCCGATCAGGTTGGTGACCGGCTGGCGCGTGCGAAAGGAATCGCCGAGATCGAAGGTCGCGAGCCCGCCGACATATTTCGCGAAGCGCAGCGGCAGCGGATCGTTGAGGCCGAATTGCTCGTTCATCCGCGCGATGGTGGCGGCGTCGATGTTGCTGCGCCCGTCGGCGATCTGGCTGGTGGCGAAATTGCCGGGAATGACGCTGAATAGCACGAAGATCAGCGCCGCGACCGCCAGCAGGATCGGGATGGCCTGCAGGAGCCGGCGAAAGACATAGGGCAACATGAACAGGGCTCCTGGCCGCCGCTGGGGCTATGTCAGGTTTCAGGCCGGATCGCTGCCCGTCATTGCGAGGAGCGGAGCAACGAAGCAATCCAGGGGCGGCGGAGCTCTGCGCTCCCTGGATTGCTTCGCTTCGTTCGCAATGACGCTTCAGCCTGACCAGACCATGTTCGGGATGAAGACGAGCCCCCGCCGCCATGCGACGGGCGAGGGCTCAGGATGATTCATTTCGCCGCCGGCGAGGTGGTGTCGACCCAGAGGTCCTCATAGCGCTGCAGCGCGAGCTCGGTCGCGTTGGGCTGGAGCCCGTGCAGCCAGGGCTGATAGGCCATTACCGCCTTGTTGTAGTTGAAGAACCAGACCGGCGCCTCCTCCTGCAGCAGGGCGTTGGCCTTCTTCAGCAGCTCGAGCTGCTTGGCCGGATCGGCCTCGGCCGAAGCGTCGTCGAGCAGCTTGTCGTAGGCCGCGTTCTTGAAGGTGGTGTAGTTGCAGGACGAGCGCGGCGTCGCGGAATGGAAGCACTTCAGGGCCGTCAGCGTGTCGGGCCCCGACGTGTTCGACCAGATATAGGCCTGGAAGTCGCCGCCCACCACGACGCCGCCGAGCGCCGAGGTCTCGACCGGCTTGATCTTCACCTTGACGCCGACCTTGGCGAGCATCGGGATCACGGCCTCGACGATCGGCACGCCCCAGCTCTCGTTCGGGGTCGCGACCCATTCGAACTCGAAGCCGTCGGGATAGCCGGCCTCGGCCAGCAGCTTCTTCGCCTTCTCCGGGTCGAAGGCATAGGGCTTGGCGTCCTTGTCGAAGGCCGGCGAGGACAGCGGCAGCCAGCTCACCGCGCGGTAGGCCTTGTCGCGGACCAGGCGCTTGATGATCAGGTCGGCGTCGATCGCGTGGTTGATCGCCTGGCGCACGCGCTTGTCGGAGAAGGGCTTGAACGCCGGGTTCATGCCCATGTTGCGGGTGAAGACCTCGGCGACCTCGAGGATGCCCTTGGACAGGTTCGGGTCGGCCTTGTAGGCGACATACTGCGTCGAGCCGAGGATCGAGACGTCGATCTCCTTGTTGCGGAAGGCGACGTCGCGCGCCGCCGCCTCGCCCATCGGCGAGATGACGAGCTTGTCGGCATAGGGCTTGCCGGCCTTGAAGTACTTGTCCCAGCGTTCGAACGCCATGCGCGAGCCCGGCACGTGCTCGACGAACTTGAACGGCCCGAGCCCGATCGGCTTGTCGAAGAAGCCGGCCTGCTGCGCCTCCTTGCCCGGCAGGATCGCGGTCTGGCCCTGGAACAGGAAATATCCGGGATCGGCCTTGTCGGTCAGCGTCATCTCGAGGGTGAAGTCGTCGATCTTCTTCAGCCCGGAGATCTCCTTGGCCTGGCCCTTCTGGACCTCGGTCGCGCCCTTGATCCGGGCGATGTAGCGTGCGCCGGGATAGTTCTTCGCTCCGTCCATGATCCGGGTGTAGGACCAGATGATATCGTCGGCCGTCATCTTGCGGCCGTTGTGGAAGAAGGCGTCGTCGCGCAGCTTGAAGGTGTAGGTCTTGCCGTCCGGCGAGACCTGGACGCTCTTGGCGAGCTCCAGCTCCGGCTTGCCGTTCCTGGCATCCCATTTGTAGAGCATGCTGTGCAGCGCGTAGGTGTAGATCTCGTCCTGGATCTGGTTCGAGACGTGGCTGTCATTGCTGACGAAGGACGCGCCATAAGGCGCGGTGAACCGGATCGTCCCGCCCCGGCGCGGCTCCTGGGCCTGCGCCTGCAGGGTGAATGTCGCGAGCGTCAGCGCGGTCGTGAAGGCAAGCTTTTTCAACACGTCGAAACCTCCCAATTTGTCCGTGGACCCTTCGGATCGGCGCCGTTGGCCGGCGCCGGTATTCGTTCCATTTGAGACCATAGCGGGCTTTCACGCCCTGTCTTCTTGTTTCCTCGGCGAAGTACTCAGGTGGCCGCTCCCGGGCGCTCATAGACGGTCCTGCCGCCGCGAATGGTGAGGTCGCAGCGCGTATCCGTCAGGATCTCCTCCGGCGAGGCCGTGAGGAGGTTGCGCGAGAATACGGCGACGTCGGCGAGGAAGCCGGGCTTGAGCTTGCCCTTCACCGTCTCTTGCTTCTGCGAGAAGGCGCCGTATTCGGTATAGGCCTGCAGCGCCTCCTCGATCGAGACGCGCTGGCGTTCGTCCATCACCGTGCCGCGCCAGGTCTTGCGCGTCAGCATGGTGTGGAAGTTCGGAAACGGGTTGGGATCGCAGACCGGCGCGTCGCTGCCGGTCGCCGGCTTCAGGCCGAGATCGAACCAGGTCCGGAACGGGTAGCTGGGCAGGGCCCGCTCCTCGCCCAGCACCTTGATGTAGGCGTCGCCGAAATCGTGGATGAAGACCTGCTGCGGGCAGGGATAGATGCCGGCCTTGATCATCCGCTCGTGCTGCTGCGGCGTCGAGAAGCCGCAATGCTCGATGCGGTGGCGCCGATCGGGATCGGGGTGAGCGGCGAGCGCCTTCTCATAGGCGGTGATCAACTGCTCGATCGCGGCATCGCCGATGGCGTGGCAGGCGAGCTGGTAGCCCTTGGCATGGGCGTCGAGCACCTGCCGTTCCAGATCCTCGTTCGAGAGCATCTGCACGCCGGTGGTCCTGTCCTCGCCGAGATAGGGCTCGCTCATCCAGGCGGTGCGCCCGCCGGCCGAGCCGTCGAGGAAGATCTTGACCGCGCCGACCATCAGCATCGCGTCGCCGGTGCCGGAGATCAGCCCGGCGGCATGGCATTGCGGCACGATCGAGCGCTCCGCGTCGCCGAGCAGAGCGAGCCAGGTGCGCACCGGCAGGCGGCCGTCACGCTTCGCCCGGTGATAGGCCGCGATCTCGCCGAAGCCGCCGCGCTGGCCGACGGCCGCGTCCATGCAGCTGGTGATGCCGAGCGAGAGCAGATAGTTGCCGCCGCGCTCGATTCCCGCGACGAGGTCGTCCTCGGTCGGGTCGGGGATCGCGGCCCAGACCGGCGCGCGCGCGTTCTCGGCGAGAAGGCCGGTGAGGCGGCCGTTCTGCTGCTCGATCAGCCCGCCCGGCGGGGTCGGCGAGCTCTCGTCGATGCCGGCGAGCGTCAGCGCCTTCGAATTGCAGATCGAGACGTGGCCGCAGGTCCGCACCAGCATCACCGGATTGTTCGGGGCGGCGCGGTCGAGCTCCTCGCGCAGCGGGTGGCGGCCGGTGTCGAGCTTGGTCTGGTCGTAGCCGCGCGCCAGCACCCAGTCGCCGGGTTTCGACTGCGCCGCGCGGGCCGCGATCCGGCCGAGCAGAGCGTCCAGCGTCGGCGCCGCGGCCGGGCGGGCATCGACCCAGTCCATGGTCAAGCCGAGCGAGATCAGATGCAGATGGGAATCGTTCAGCCCCGGCGTCGCCAGCCGGCCGGCGAGATCGATGACCCGGGTCGATGGCCCGATCAGCCCGGCGATCTCGGCGTCCATGCCGGCGGCGAGCACCTTGTCGCCCCAGAGCGCCAGCGCCTCGACCACGCCTTCCTCGCGGCCGCACCAGATCGGCCCGCCGCGCAGCACGATATCGGCCTTGACGCTCATGCCACTTGCTCCATCCCTGCATCCTCGGGTCTTGTCGACGCCAGCGCTTTCGGCCGGTCGTGGTCTTTGACTCCGCTCAGATGTCGTCGAGCGGGAAGATCGGCCGGCGCACCTTGCGATACGGCCGATCCCTGAAATTCCTGGTCGAGAGCGCGCCGGTGTCGACCTCGATCACCTCGCGTGCGATCGGTTCGAAGGCGGCGCGGAAATGCTGCATCGACTTGACGACGAGAGTCGATTTCCGCGTCGGATCGACGCCGAGCGAGGTGAACTGGGCGAGGTCCGTCGCCTGGCCGTTATGGGTGATGACGATGATCTCGACATCGTCGACCCGCAGCAGCGCCGAGAGTCCGTAATTGCGCCAGACGCCGCCCCCCATCGGTCCATAGCAGATGAAATGTCCGTCGGTGAGCGCCACGACATGGGCGTCGAGCGCGAGCGGGCCGCCACCCGTGTTCGGGTCGACCTTGCCGCCGAGCGCGAGCCTGACGCGGTTGCCGACCCCGGCCGCCTGCGCCGCGAGCGCGGCCTCCGGATCGCGGATGGCGTGGAAGCCGACATTTTTCAGGCCGGCGTCGAGCACGGCGCGCAGCAGATTGGTCGCGTCGCCATAGGCGCCGGAACCGGGGTTGTCGGAATAGTCGGAGATCAGCAGCGGCTTGCCGCCGGCTTCGGGGCCGAGCGTGCCTTCGCCCGCCTTCGCCCTGGCCATCGCCTCAGCCAGCGGGGTGAAGTGGATCGACGAGAAATGCCGCTGCTCCCAGGCATAGTCCATCAGCTCTTCGGCGATGGCCTGCGCCTTGCCGCGATCGTCATGGGTGACGGCGATGGAGGGGCCGATATCGTGCACGTCGGCCGAGGAGAAGCCGGCCTGGACGCTGACCACGAGCGCAGCGCCCGCGGCCTCCAGCGCGTCGCCGCGGCGCAGCAACTCCCTGAACGGCGGCGAGGTCGTGCGCCCGCCGTCGAGCGCGTAGAGGATCGGCCGCCGCGCCACCGCGACGCGCGGCCTGATCTCGCCCTGCATCGCCCGCTCCAGCAATTCGGCGCCCTGCCAGGTCCGCTCGTACTGGTCGACATGCGGATAGGTCCGGTAGGAGATCAGCGCATTGGCGTTGTCGGCCATCAGCTGGGTGAGCGTCGCGTGCAGGTCGAGGATCGCGACGATCGGCACGTCGGGCCCGACCTTGGCGCGGATGCGCTTCAGCAATTCGCCCTCGCCATCGTCCGAGCTTTCCGTCGCCATCGCTCCGTGCAGGTGCAGCAGCACGCCGTCGAGCCGCTCGCAGGCGGCGAGGATCATTCCGGCGAACGTATCGAAAGCGGCATCGGTGACGCGGCCCGAGGGGTTGGCGCCGGCCACGAGCGGGTGGACCAGGCTCCAGCCGAATCTCTCGGCGGCCTCGAAGGCGGCGCCCATCGAGGTCCGCGTGCCCTGGAAGGCCGCCGGCACCTCGTTGTCGCGGAAGACGCCGTGATGGCGGAACACGGCCTCATCGGTGAGCTGAACACTGAACGTGTTCGTCTCGTGCATGAATTCCGCGATCAGGACGCGCTTGGCCATCGTTCGGTCGTTCCCCCGGAAACGTTCCCTTTGGAACCATTTTTCTTGTTCTAGCGCGGGAGCGGGCCACTGCCAGCCCGCACCCGCTCATGCGCCCCCTGCGTTCGCCCGCTTGCGGGCCGGGGAGGATTGTGCTTGGCGCCGGATCAGGCGGCGCGGGCCGCGTGGCTCTCGCCGGGCGCGTGGCCGAGATCCTCCGGCCGGGCGTAGGCGCGGCCGAAGCGGTTGGCGAGGAAGACGTCGAGGCTGATCTCCTCCTGCTTGACGAAGCCCTTCTGCGGCAGCTTGCCTTGCGCCAGCAGGTCGAGCACGGCGCAGATGCCCGAGGCGGTGGTGATCTGGATGGCGCTGCGCATCGCGCCGCCGACCATGGCGCTGTAGACCTTGTTGGCATAGGTCCGCTGGGTCAGCCGGCCGTTCATCCGGCCGCTTGCGGTGACGAAGATCACCACCACGTCCTGCAGCGTGCTCGGCAGGGCGTTCTCGAAGATGTCCTTCAGCACGTCGCGCCGCTCGGACAGGCGCAGATCCTGCAGCAGCGCCTTCATGATCGCGCAATGGCCGGGATAGCGGATGGTGCGGTAGTTGAGTGCGCGCACCTTGCCGGCGAGCGTGTCGCAGAGCGTGCCGAGCCCGCCGGAGGTGTTGAAGGCCTCGTAGGTGATGCCGTCGAGCGAGAACTCCTCGCGCTCCTCCATCGCCGGCACCAGCACGCGCTCGCCGTTGACGACCGCCTCACAGGGCTCGCAATACTCGTTGATGACCCCGTCCGTGCTCCAGGTCAGGTTGTAGTTCAGCGCGTTCGACGGGTATTGCGGCAGCGCGCCGACACGCAGCTTCAGGCTGTCCAGCTGGTCGAAGTCGCGGCCGAGCTCGGCGGCGACGATCGAGATGAAGCCCGGAGCCAGCCCGCATTGCGGGATCAGGGCCGCTCGTGCGGTCAGCGCCAGCTCCTTGACGCGGCGCGTCGAGGCGACGTCCTCCGTCAGGTCGAGATAATGCACGCCCTGCGCCGCGGCGGCTTCGGCGATCCGCGTCGTCAGGTCGTAGGGCGCGGCCGACAGCACGGCGAAGGCGCCGCTCAGAGCCTCGGCGAGCTCGCCCGCATCGGTGATGTCGACCCGGCGGGTGGAGATGGTCGGGCCGGTCTTGATCGCGGCGAGCTGTTCGTTGGAGCGGTCGGCGATCACCACACGGTAATCCCCGGTGGCGCCGAGCAGGTCGGCGATGGTCGTGCCGATCTTGCCGGCGCCGATGACGACCACGTTCTTCATGATTCCCCCGCAGAAACTGGTTTCAGCGTCAGCTTCACCGACGGCTTCGTCGGTTAGAAGCCGGCGACGCGACGATTCATATGGGATTTTTCAGCGAAACGACGTAAGGCTTCGGCATTATGCCGATCGACCCGACCGACCGCCAGCTTCTGACGCTGCTCACCGAGAACGCCCGCGCGCCGGTCGCCGAACTCGGCCGCAAGCTCGGCCTGTCGCGCACCACGGTGCAGAGCCGGATCGAGCGGCTCGAGCGCCGCGGCGTCATCGCCGGCTACACGGCGCGGCTTTCGGAGGATTACGAGAGGGGCCAGGTCAAGGCGCATGTCCTGATCACCGCCCTGCCGAAACTCGCCGGGAGGGTCGAGGCGGAGCTGCGCCGCATTCCCGAGATCAGGACGCTGCACTCGGTCAGCGGCCAGTTCGACATGATCGCCGTGGTGGTGGCCCCTTCGATCGGCGAGCTCGACGGCCTGATCGACCGGATCGGCGCGCTCGAAGGCGTCGAGCGCACCATGTCCTCGATCATCCTCTCGACCCGGATCGAGCGGTAGCTCACCCTGGCAGCACCCGCGCCCCGATCCGCGCCGCGGCATCCCGCAGCGCGTCGAGATGCACCGGGTGCCCCCCGGGGGCGACGATCGAGGTCAGCGAGGAGATGCTGAGCGCCCCGGCGAGCGCGCCCGAGCGGTCGAAGATCGGCACGCCGACGCCGGTCAGGCCGATGAAGAAATCGTCGGCCGCCAGCTCCCAGCCCTGCGCGCGGATGCGGTCGGCCTCGCGCCAGAGCAGCTCCGGATCGGTCTGGCTCGCCGGCGCGCGCTTGGGAAGGTCGAGCGAGAGCGCCAGCCGGCGCTGGTCTTCGTCGAGATAGGCGAGCAGCACGCGCGGGCCGCCGCCGCAGTTCAGCGGCGCCTGGGCGCCGACCGCGAACCAGGTCGCGTCGACATGCGGCAGCGAGGCGCGAACGCGGTCGACGCAGAGGCCGCGCCCGGCGATATGGACCCAGAGGAAGGCGGTCGCGCCGGTCCTCTCCGCGATCTCGGTCAGATAGGGCCCGGCGATGTCGCGCAGTTCGCGGCCGGTCGTGACCGCGCTGCCGAGCTCGATCAGCCCGACGGCCAGCGCATAGCTCTGCGAGCGCTCGTCATATTCGACGAGCTCGTTGAGCTGGAGCGTCAGCAGCAGGCGCCTGGTCGTGCCCTTGTCGAGCCCGACCAGCCGCGCCAGCTCGCTCAGGCCGAGCCGCGGCTGCTCGGGGCGGAAGGCCTTGAGCAGGGCGACGGCACGGTCCACCGCCCTGACGATCGGCACGCCCGGCGGCAGCTGCGCGGCCCTGTTCAGGTCATTCTGAGTCATCGCCTGCGCGATCTGCATCGTGTTCGTTTGCTGAGCGTGTCGCCTAATAACACGCCATGTCAATGATTGACACGGATTTTGTCTCTCGCTTTCATGGCGGCGGAGCTTGCCAAGGGACGCCCGATCGGGTGCGATCGGCAAGGCTGGCCGGCGAACCAAGAATGGGGACGCCTCGACCGCTGCGTGCTGCGGATCCTGGCGCTGGGAACGGAGAAAGACGATGACCGGATTGAGAGTTGGCCTGGCGCTCGCCGCTTCCATCCTGGCGCTCGGCGCGGCGCAGGCGCAGGAGCCGAAGAAGGGTGGCACGGTGCATGTCGTCGTGCAGCCCGAGCCGCCGATGCTGATGCAGGGGCTCAACCAGAACGGCCCGACCAACATGGTCGCCGGCAACATCTACGAGTCGCTGCTGCGCTACAATGAGAAGCTCGAGCCGCAGCCTTCGCTCGCCAAGAGCTGGGAGATCTCCCCCGACGCCAAGGTCTACACCTTCAAGCTGCAGGAGGGCGTGACCTGGCACGACGGCAAGCCGTTCACCGCCGACGACGTCGTCTTCACCCTCGACAAGTTCCTGCGCGAGGTCCATCCGCGCTGGCGCCCGATCGTCAACGCCCAGGTCGAGAAGATCGAGAAGGTCGACGACCTCACCGTGAGGATCACGCTGAAGCAGCCCTTCGGCCCGATGATCATGACGCAGGAGGTCGCCTCCGCGCCGATGATCCCCAAGCACATCTATGACGGCACCGATTATCGCGCCAACCCGGCCAACAACACGCCGATCGGCACCGGCCCGTTCAAGCTGAAGGAGTGGAAGAAGGGCTCCTATATCCACCTCGTCAAGAACGAGAACTACTGGCTGAAGGGCAGGCCCAACCTCGACGAGATCTACTGGCAGATCATCCCCGACGCGGCGGCGCGCGCCGTCGCCTACGAGACCGGCAAGGTCGACGTGCTGACCGGCGGCTCGGTCGACGTCTACGACGTCGCCCGCCTCTCCAAGCTGCCCAATACCTGCATGACCACCAAGGGCTGGGAGATGTTCGCGCCCCATGCCTGGCTCACCGTCAACGTCCGCAACGGCATCCTGGGCAACAAGCAGTTCCGCCAGGGCCTGATGTACGCGATCGACCGCGAGTTCGGGAAGGACGTGGTCTGGGGCGGGCTCGGCAAGCTGCCGACCGGCCCGATCTCGTCGAAGACCAAATTCTATTCGGGCGACGTGCCGAAATACAGCTTCGACCCGAAGAAGGCCAAGGAGCTGATCAAGGCCTCCGGCTACAAAGGCGAGACGATCAGGCTGCTCAACCTGCCCTATGGCGAGACCTGGACCCGCTGGACCGAGGCGATCAAGCAGAACCTCGAGGATGTCGGCGTCAAGGTGCAGGTCGAGAACACCGACGTGCCCGGCTGGACGCAGAAGGCCAGCAACTGGGACTTCGACCTCAACTTCAACTTCCTCTACCAGCTCGGCGACCCCGCCATGGGCGTGGCGCGCAGCTACATTTCCTCGAACATCGCCAAGGGCAATCCCTTCGCCAATGTCGGCGGCTACTCCAATCCGGAGGTCGACAAGCTCTTCGCCGCCGCGGCGGTCGCGCCGACGGACAGCGAGCGCCAGGAACTCTATACGAAAGTGCAGAAGCTCCTCGCCGAGGAATTGCCGGTGCTCTGGCTGCTCGAGATGGACTTCCCCACCATCTATCGCTGCAACGTCAAGAACCTCGTCACCACCGGCGTCGGCGTCGACGACGGCTTCCGGGATGCCTGGAAGGAGTGACGTGATCCGATAGGATCACGTCATGCTCGGGCCCGACCCGAGCATCTCCTGCAAGAGATTCTCGGGTCTGCGCTGCGCTTGCCCGAGAATGACGCCAGCGGAACCTGAATGAACCTCGCACAATTTCTCGCCGGCCGGCTCGCGAAGGGGATCGTCGTCCTCTTCGCCATCGCGGTGCTGAACTTCTTCCTGATCCGGGCCGCGCCCGGCGATCCGGCGCAGGTGCTGGCCGGCGAGGCGGGCGCCGCCGACGAGCAGCTGCTGATGCAGCTGCGCGAGCGCTTTGGGCTCGATCAGCCCTTGCTGACCCAGCTCTGGGTCTATCTCAAGGGCTATCTCGGCTTCGATCTCGGCTTCAGCTACCGCCAGCAGCAGCCGGTGCTGAGCCTGATCCTCGACCGTTTGCCGGCTACTTTGCTCCTGACCGGCGCCGCCTTCCTGGTCTCGCTCGGCCTGGGGACGCTGATGGGGGCGCTCGCCGCCCGTCGCGCCGGCCGCTGGCAGGACAGCGTCATCACCACGCTGGCGCTGGTCTTCTACGCCACGCCGCTGTTCTGGGTCGCCCTGATGAGCCAGATCGTCTTCTCGCTGAAGCTCGGCCTCGTCCCCAATGTCGGATACGAGACCATCGGCGCGAACTATGGCGGGCTCGCCCGCGCGCTCGACATCGCCAGCCACCTCGTCCTGCCGGCGCTGACGCTCGGCCTGTTCTTCACGGCGCTCTACGCACGGATGATGCGGGCCTCGATGCTCGAGGTCGCCGGCGCCGATTTCGTCAAGACCGCCCGCGCCAAGGGGCTGGCGCCCGGCGTGATCTCGCGCCGCCATGTCGCGCGCAACGCCATCCTGCCGGTGGTCACGCTGGCCGGCCTGCAGGCGGGCCAGCTGGTCGGCGGCGCCGTCCTGACCGAGACCGTCTTTGCCTGGCCCGGCATCGGGCGCCTGATGTTCGATGCGCTGGTGCAGCGCGACTATTCGGTGCTGCTCGGCGTCTTCTTCATGTCCTCGGCCATGGTCGTCGGCTTCAACATCCTGACCGATCTCGTCTATCGGCTGGCGGATCCGCGCATCGAGGCGGTGTCATGAGAATGAACCACACCGTCTTTCCGGGGCGCTGCGCAGCAGCGGGCCCGAAACCCATGAGCGCTCCCGGGGCCAATTGGGGCGCCATCCTTGAACACGTCTGGAATAGGACAATGTTCATGCGTTCCGGGCTCGGCGCTTACGGGCCGCCCTGGAATGACGCCGAGGCGCCGGAGGCGGTGTCGTGAGCTTCCTCAAGCGCTTCGCCCGCAATCGCGGCGCCCTGATCGGCCTCGCCATCCTGATCGTGGTGGTGCTCTTTGCCGTCATCGCCCCGCAGCTCTACCCGCAATCGCCCTGGCGGACGGTGGCGCGGCCCTTCCTCGCGCCCTTCGTGATGGAGCGCTTCCCGCTCGGCACCGACACGCTCGGGCGCGACATCGCGTCCGGCCTCGCGCACGGCGCCCGCGTCTCGCTGACGATCGGGCTGGTCTCGACGATTGTCGCGCTATTGATCGGCGTGCCGCTCGGCGCGGTCGCCGGCTATGCCGGCGGGTTCGTCGACGATGCGTTGATGCGCTTCACCGAATTCTTCCAGACCATTCCCTCCTTCGCGCTGGCCATCGTCCTGGTCGCGATCCTGCAGCCGCAGCTCGGCTCGATCGTCCTCGCCATCGGGGTGGTCAGCTGGCCGCCGGTGGCGCGGCTGGTGCGCGGCGAGGTGCTCTCGCTGAAGACCCGCGAATACGTCCAGGCCGCGATCACCATCGGCCAGCCGACCGCGCGCATCATCTGGAGCCAGGTGCTGCCCAACACGATCGCGCCGATCATCGTCATGGGCTCGCTGATGATCGGCTCGGCGATCCTGCTCGAATCCTCGCTCTCCTTCCTCGGCTTGGGCGACCCCAATCTGATGAGCTGGGGTTACATGGTCGGCGCCGGCCGCACGCGCCTGCTCGATGCCTGGTGGATCAGCTTCTTCCCGGGCGTCGCGATCTTCCTGACGGTGCTGGCGCTCAACCTCGCCGGCGAGGGGCTGAACGATGCCCTGAACCCGCGCCTCGCCCGGGGGAGGGAATGATGGCCGCTCCCGTCCTGTCGATCGAAGGCCTGAGGCTCGCCCTGCCGGCGCTGGCCGACCGCCCCTATGCGGTCGAGAGCGTGACGCTCGCGATCCAGCCCGGCGAGACGCTCTGCGTCGTCGGCGAGTCCGGCTCCGGCAAGTCGATGATCGCCCATGCCGTGATGGGCCTCCTCCCCAAGGCGGTGAAGCCCGTCGCCGGCGCGATCAGGCTCGCCGGCCGCGATCTGCTGGCGCTGTCCGAGGACGCGATGCAGGATGTGCGCGGCCGCGAGGTCGGCATGATCTTCCAGGAGCCGATGACCTCGCTCAACCCGGTCATGCGGGTGGCGGACCAGATCGTCGAGACCTTCGAGGCGCATGGGCTGCTGAGCAAGCCCGAGCGCCATGCGCGTGCGCTGGCGCTGCTGACCGAGGTCGGCCTGCCCGAGCCGGAGCGGCTGGCGCGCGCCTATCCGCACGAGCTCTCCGGCGGCCAGCGTCAGCGCGTGATGATCGCGATGGCGCTCGCGCTCGAGCCGAAGCTGCTGATCGCCGACGAGCCGACCACCGCGCTCGACGTGACCACGCAGGCGCAGATCCTCAAGCTGCTCGACAATCTCCGCCACAAGCACGGCACGGCGGTGCTGTTCATCACCCACGACATGGGCGTCGTCGCCGAGATCGCCGATCGCATCGCCGTGCTGGAGAAGGGCGTCCTGGTCGAGGAGGGCACGGTCGACCAGGTGCTCGGCTCGCCCCGCCATCCCTATACGCAGAATCTGCTCGCCGCCGTGCCGTCGCTGACGCCGCCGGAACGGCCGGCGCTGCCGGACGGCAAGCCGGTGCTGACGGTCGAGAAGCTCGGCAAGGTCTACCGCAAGCGCGCCTTCTTCCGCCCCGGCCGCGAGGTCAGGGCCGCCGATGATGTCAGCTTCACGCTCGGCCGGGGCGAGACGCTCGGGCTGGTCGGCGAATCCGGCTCGGGCAAGTCGACGGTCGGGCGCTGCTGCCTGCGCCTGATCGAGCCGGATTCGGGCCGCATCACCCTCGGGGAGCTCGCCATCACCGAGCTCAGCGTCGCGGCGCTGCGCCCGCATCGCAAGCGCATCCAGATGGTCTTCCAGGACCCGTTCGCCTCGCTCAACCCGCGACAGACGGTCGGACGGATCATCTCGGACGGGCCGGTGGCGCATGGCGTCGCGCGCAAGGACGCACTGGCGCGCGCGAAGGAACTGCTCGAACTGGTCGGTCTCTCGGCCAATGCGATCGACCGCTACCCGCACGAATTCTCCGGCGGCCAGCGTCAGCGCATCGGCATCGCCCGCGCGCTCGCGCTCGAGCCCGACGTGCTCGTCGCGGACGAGGCGGTCTCGGCGCTCGACGTCTCCGTCCAGGCGCAGATCCTCAAGCTGATCAAGGACGTCCAGCAGCGGCTCGGCCTCGCCATCCTGTTCGTCACCCACGACCTGCGCGTCGCGGCGCAGATCTGCGACAGGATCGCGGTGATGCAGCGCGGCAAGATCGTCGAGAGCGGCCCGACCGCCGCGCTCTTCGCCGCACCCCAGCACGACTACACCCGCCAGCTCCTCGCCGCCGTCCCGGGCGGAGAGCGGTTCGGGCGGTGAGCCCCACTCGTCATCGTCGGGCCTGTCCCGACCATCCACGTCTTCGCCGGGCGCAGGCCGGGTCCAAGACGTGGATGCTCGCCACAAGGGCGAGCATGACGGCTTAGCCCCAAGACTGCCGGAGACCCCGCCATGCCGCTCGATCCCGCCTTGCGTGACCGTATCCTCGCCGCCGTCGAGGAAGGTTTTGCCGAGCAGGTTGCCTTCACCCAGGAGATGATCCGCTTTCCCTCGACGCGCGGCGACGAGCACACCGTCCAGGACTTCATCTTCCGTGCCTTGAAGCAGCGCGGCTTCACCATGGACCGCTTCGCCATGGACCGCGAGGCGATCGGCCGCCATCCCGGTGGCGCGCCATTCTCGGACAGCCACTCCGACGCACCCATCGTCGTCGGCATCCACCATCCGCGCGAGGAGAAGGGGCGCTCGCTGATCCTCCAGGCCCATGTCGACGTGGTGCCGACCGGCCCCGCCGAGCTCTGGACGCATCCGCCCTTCGATCCCGTCGTCGAGGGCGACTGGCTCTATGGCCGCGGCGGCGCCGACATGAAGGCCGGAGGCGCCGCCAACCTGTTCTGTCTCGACGCGCTCCGGCGCATCGGCCTGCAGCCGGCGGCGACCGTCTATGTGCAATCGGTGGTCGAGGAGGAATCGACCGGGAACGGCGCGCTGATGACGCATCTGCGCGGCTATCGTGCGGACGCGGTGCTGATCCCGGAGCCGGAGGAGGAGATGCTGGTGCGCGCCAATACCGGCGTGCTCTGGTTCCAGTTCGAGGTCCGCGGCGTGCCGATGCACGTGCGCGAGATGGCGGCCGGCGCGAATGCGATCGACGCCGCCTATCGCGTCGTCGGCGCGCTGCGCGGGCTGGAGGAGGAGCTCAACCGCGAGAAGGCCGGGCGCGAGCATTTCGAGGAGATCGCCCATCCGATCAACCTCAACATCGGCAAGATCGAGGGCGGCGACTGGGCCTCGTCCGTGCCGTGCTGGTGCAGGGTCGACTGCCGGATCGGCCTCTATCCCGGCATGTCGGCGGAGGAGCTCGCCAGGCGCATCGAGGCGAAGGTGCTCGCCTTCGCGCGGGCCGACGCTTTCCTCTCGAACAACCCGCCCAAGGTCGTCTTCAACGGCTTCTGGTCGGAAGGCTATGTGCTCGAGCCCGGCAGCGAGGCGGAGGCCGTGCTCGGCCGCGCCCATCAGGGCTCGACCGGCGAGCCGCTGAAGAGCTTCATGACTCCGGGCTATCTCGATACCCGCGTCTACGCGCTCTACGACAAGGTGCCGGCGCTCTGCTACGGCCCGATCTCGCAGAACATCCACGCCTTCGACGAGCGCGTCAGCCTCGCCTCGTTGAAGCGCATCACCGGCACCATGGCGCTCTTCGTCGCCGAATGGTGCGGCGTCGAGCCGGCCGCTGGCTGAGGCCGGTGCCGATCCGCGCCTGGCATGCATCGAGCCTGCGCCGAAATGACATGACGGCGCGGGCCTGCGCACGCGCATAGTCGCCCGATGCCGTCCGCGCCTGTCCGCTCGCTCCTGCTCGTCCCGTTGCTCGGGTTGCTCTGGGGCTTCAACTGGCCGGCGGTGAGGATCTCGCTGACCGAGATCGCGCCCTGGACCCTGCGCGCCGGCGGCATGAGTTTCGCCGGCCTCGCTCTGGTCGCGGTCGCGCTCTGGCGCGGCGTCAGCCTCGAGGTGCCGAGAGAGCACTGGCCGCGGCTCGTCGTCGCCGGCGTCCTTTCGATCGCCGCCTTCAACGTCCTGCTCGCCTTCGCGCAATTGCTGGCGCCGACCTCGCGCGCCGCGATCCTGACCTTCACCATGCCGGTCTGGGCGACGCTGATGGCCTGGCCGGCGCTGGGCGAGCGTCTCGATCGTCCGCGGCTGCTCGGCCTGGGCCTCGGCATCGCCGGGCTCGCCTGCCTTGGCCTGCCGCTGATCCGGGCGGGGCAGGTCTCGCCGGGCCTCGCTCTCGCCCTGTTCGCCAGCCTCAGCTGGGCGCTCGGCACCATCGTCACCAAGCGCTGGCCGGTCGCGGCGCCGGCGCTGACGATCGCCGCCTGGCAGCTCCTGATCGGCGGTCTGGCGGCGGGCATCGGCATGCTCGCCTTCGAGGGGCTGCCCGCCGCGAAAGCCTTGTCCGCTCCCGTCGCGGCGGCGCTCGCCTTCCACATCCTCGGCGCGCAGGCGCTCGCCTATTTCCTCTGGTTCACGGTGATCGCCCGGCTGCCGGCCGGTATCGCCAGCCTCGGCACGCTGATGGTCCCGGCCGTCGGCGCGCTCGGCTCGGTCCTCCTCCTCGGCGAGCGTCCCGCCGCGAGCGACTGGCTCGGGCTCGTCCTCGTCGTCGCCGCTTCCGGCGCGATCCTGGCGGCGCCCAAGCGCGTGGATTGACCATGCGTCAACTTCTTTGTCCCATCGGGAACCTTTCTTGTCGGGCGGCGTTATCGGCCTTCGACATGTCAGTCACCAAAGGTCGCGAGCGTGCACGAGATTGCGGAAGGTCCGGTGACCGCAGAGCGTTATCGGCTGCTGGTGGAGTCCGTGACGGACTACGCCATCTACATGCTCGATCCGCAGGGCACGGTGATCAGCTGGAACCCGGGCGCCCGTCGCTTCAAGGGCTACGAGGATCATGAGATCATCGGCCAGTCCTTCGCGCGGTTCTACACCGAGGAGGACCGGGCGGCCGGCCTGCCGCAGCGCGCCTTGCGTCGCGCTGCGGAAGAAGGCCGCTTCGAGAGCGAGGGCTGGCGCGTCCGCAAGGACGGCACGCGCTTCTGGGCCCATGCCGTCGTGGATCCGATCCTCAACCCGTCCACCGGCCGCGTGCTCGGCTATGCCAAGGTGACGCGCGATCTGACCGAGCGGCGCGAGTCCGAACAGGCGCTGCGGGCCAGCGAAGAGAAGTTCCGCCTGCTGGTCCAGGGGGTCACCGACTACGCGATCTACATGATCGACCGCGACGGCGTCGTCACCAACTGGAATCTCGGCGCGCAGCGGATCAAGGGCTATGCGCCGGACGAGATCGTCGGCCGGCACTTCTCGCTGTTCTACACGCCGGAGGACCGGGAGCGCGGCGAGCCCCAGAAGACGCTGCAGGCCGCGGTGGAGAACGGCAGCACCGAGAAGGAAGGCTGGCGCGTCCGCAAGGACGGCCGGCGCTTCTGGGCCAGCATCGTCATCGATCCCATCCGCGACGACAGCGGCGAGATCATCGGCTTCGCCAAGGTTACCCGCGATCTGACCGAGCGCCGCAGGGTCCAGGCCGAGCTCGACGCGGCGCGCGAGGCGCTGTTCCAGTCGCAGAAGATCGAGGCGCTGGGGCAGCTCACCGGCGGCGTCGCGCACGACTTCAACAACCTGCTGACCGCCATCCTCGGCAGCCTGGAGCTGGTGCGCCGCCAGATCGGCGACGAGCGTCAGCTCACCCTGATCGACAATGCGATCCGGGGCGCAAGCCGCGGCGTCTCGCTGACGCAGCGCATGCTGTCCTTCGCCCGCAAGCAGGAGCTCGCGCTGCAGCCGGTCGCCGTCGACGTGCTCGTCGCCGAGATGGGCGAGCTGCTGCAGCGCTCCCTGGGCCCGTTGATCGAGATCGAGACGGATTCCCCCGCCGATCTCGCGATGGCTGCGGCCGATCCGAACCAGCTCGAAACCGCGGTGCTCAACCTGGCCGTCAACGCCCGCGACGCCATGCCGGAAGGCGGGCGACTGCGCATCGGCGCCGGCAACGAGCATGTCGGCAGCGGCCATCGCACCGGCTTGCCGGCGGGTGACTATGTCCGTCTCTCGGTGGTCGACACCGGCTGCGGGATGGACGCCAGGACGCTCGCCCAGGCGACCGAGCCCTTCTTCACCACGAAGGGGGTCGGCAAGGGCACGGGGCTGGGCCTGTCCATGGTGCACGGGATGGCCGAGCAGCTCGGCGGCCGGCTGCTGCTCGACAGCCGTCCGGGACAGGGTACGACCGTGGAGATGTGGCTGCCCGTCGCCGCTTCGGCCATCGCCGCCGGACCGGCCCGGTCGTCCGTGGCGTCGACGCCGCTGCCGGAAGCGGCGACCCAGCCGCTCACCGTGCTCGCGGTCGACGACGACGCGCTCGTGCTGATGAACACGACCGCGCTGCTCGAGGATCTCGGCCACAAGGTGATCGAGGCGAGCTCCGGACGGGAGGCCTTGTCCGTGCTGGAGAGCAATGGCGAGGTCGATCTGCTGATCACCGACCATGCCATGCCGCAGATGACCGGCGCGCAGCTGATCGCCGAGGTCGGCGAGCGCTGGCCGGCGCTGCCGGTCATCCTCGCCACCGGCTATGCCGACCTGCCCCCGGGCGCGGGAGCAGGCATGCTGCGCCTCAACAAGCCGTTCTGGCAGGCCGATCTGGAAAAGGCGGTCGCCGCCGCCATGGCCCGCCGCGGCACGGCGGCCGCGGCCTGAGCCGCTACCGCGCCTGCTTCGGCGGCGGGGCTGCCGAGGCCCGCTCGACCAGCCGCGTCGGCAGGACGAGCTCGGGGCGATCGCTGCGCCCCGACAACTGCTCGATCAGCAGCTTCATCGCCGCCTGGCCGATCTCGCGGCGCGGCTGATGCACCGTGGTGAGCTGCGGCTCGACCGCTTCCGCCAGCACGATGTCGTCGAAGCCGACGACGGAGACGTCGTCGGGGACATTGCGGCCGCGGGCGCGCAGCTCGCCCATGGCGCCGACGGCCATCTGGTCGCTCGCGGCGAAGACGGCGGTGTAGCCGGCCCCTCTGGCATCGAGCGTCCGGATCGCGGCGCGGCCGGCGGCGAGCCCGAAATCACCCGCGACGACGAGGCTCGGATCGGCCGGGATCCCGGCATCGGCGAGGCCGGCGAGATAGCCGTCGCGGCGGTCGAGACTCATCGGGTCGGGCAGCGGTCCGGCGATGTGGGCGATGCGCCGATGGCCGAGCCGGGCGAGATGCGCCACCGCGGCGCGCGCCGCGGCGTGGTTGTCGACCCTGACGGTCGGCAGGGTCAGCCCGGGCAGCGTCTCCAGAGCGATCACGATCGGCGGCAGCCGGCCCCGGCTGGCCAGCGCCATGGGAAAGCGCCCGACCATCAGGATCAGCCCGTCGGCGTGGCGCTCGCGCACCATGTCGACATAGCGCAGGATGCGCTCGTCATCGTCGCGGGCGTCGCCCATCAGCACCTTGTAGCCGGCATCGATCGCCGCCTCTTCGACGCCCTTGTAGATTTCGAGATAGAACGGGTTGCTTATGTCGCGCACCAGCAGGATCACGGTGCGGGTCGCCTGGAGCCTGAGATTGCGGGCCTGGGCGTTGGGGATGAAGCCGGTCGCCTCGACCGCCGCGAGGACGCGCTCGCGGGTGCGCGCCTTGACCTTCTCCGGCTGCGCCAGCGCGCGCGACACGGTCGCCGTCGAGACGCCGGCGAGACGTGCGACTTCGGCGATGGTCGGGGCGGCAGAGGGTCCGTCGTGCAAGGCAGTGATCTGAAAGGGCGGCGGCGAATCGGCGTGAGCGGGCAGAGCGCCCATCATGCCGCAATCACTCCCGGCAGGGCAGGGGTGGGCGCCCGCGCGATGCGGGCGCCCCGTGGTCGCTATTTGCCGCCCCAGCGGGCCGGATAGTTCGCCATCTGCTCGCAGCCGCACAGCGCGTAATGCAGCGGCGGCATCTTGTCGTTGACGTATCTGTCGAGCGTCGCGGCGGTGATCGCCGGCTGCGGCAGCTTCCAGGTCGGGCCGATGACCGGCTCGCCCTTGAGGATACGGATCGCCGCGATCACCGGGGTACGCCACTGGTAGGTCGGATAGGTCGGCGCGATCGCAGTGAGCTTGTTCTTCTTCCATTTCTGCAGGAAGTCCTGCTGGTCCTCGCCATTGATCACCGGGTAGGGCTTGCCGGCGTCCTCGAAGGCCTCGAGTGCCGCGACCGCGGTCGCCCCCGCATCCATCCAGACCCCGTCGATCTTGCCGAAGCGGTTGAGATAATCCTCGACGATCGCCTTGGTCTTGGCGTTGTCGCCATCGGTGAACTCGGTGCCGACGATCTTGATGCCCTTCTCCTTGAAGATGCGCTCGGCGGCGGCCCAGCGATTCTCCAGCACGTCGACGCCCGGCAGGATGCGCAGCGCCAGCACCGAACCGCCGGCGGGGATCTTCTCGGCGATGAAGCTCGCGCCCTGGATGCCGAAGCCGTAGCCGCCGATCGGGTTGACGAAGGTGACGGGGGCCTTGGTGTCGACGCCGCGGTCGAAGACCACGACGGGCAGCTTCTTGGCGGCGGCCTCGACCGCCGGCGTCAGTGCCGCGGTGGTGTTGGGCGAGACGATCAGCGCGTCGCACTGGCCGCTGTTGACGAAGGCGTTGATGTCCGAGATCTGCTTGTCGTCCTTGCCCTCGGCGTCGGCATGGGTGAACGAGGCGATGTCGGCCTTGTTGGCGTCGACCTCGGCCTGCATGTTGGTGAAGCCGACGACGCGCCAGGGGTTGTTCACGCCGGCATTGGAGAAGCAGAGCCGGTAAGGGCCCGGCTTCCTGTACCTGGCGGTGTCGACCGTCTCGCCGCCGAGATGCTGCTCCCAGGGCTTGCCCTCGGGGCCTTGCGGACTGACGGTGAGCAACGCCTTCTGGCGCTCGAACTCGGCCGGATCATTGAAGTTCTGGGCGAGCGCGGCGCTCGACAGGCCCGCCACCAGCGCGGCCAGGCCGATATGCGTCTTCATCTGTCACCTCCCTCTTGTCGCGCCGCCTTGCCGGCGGCCTTCGGCGGAGCACGTGGGATCACGGCCCCGGAAATTCGTTCATCATGCGCGCCTGCGCCGCCAGGCGCTCGACGCCACGGCCGCGATCAGGATCAGGCCCTGCACGGTCTCGCGCAGCGGCTGTGGCAGGCCCATCAGGTTGAGCAGGGTGAACAGCGCGAACAGGCTGAGCGCCCCGGCGACCGCGCCGGTCACGCTGGCGCGCCCGCCGAGCAGTTGCGCCCCGCCGATGACGCAGGCGGCGATCGCCTGCAGCTCCAGCCCCTGCCCGACCGCGGTCGAGACCCCGGCGAAGCCGCCGAGCAGGATGCCGCCGGTGACGGCCGACAGCGCGGAGATCACGAAGGTGAGGATGCGCGTCGTGCCGACCGGCATGCCGGCGAGCTCCGCCGCGCGCGGATTGTCGCCGACCGCCAGCACCTGCCGGCCGAACACGGTCGCGTGCAGCAGCCAGGCGGCGATCCCGACGAAGACGGTGAGCACGATCACCGACAGCGGCATGATTCCGGTGACCGGCACGTCGCGGTAGACGAGGCGGCCGAGCGCCCGGAAATTCTCCGGCAGGTAGCCGCGCGGCGCCCCGCCCGACCACATCAGGGCCGCGCCGTTGAGCGAGAGCAGCATGCCGAGCGTCGCGATGATCGAGGGCACCTTGAGCAGGGTGACGACGAGCCCGTTCACCAGTCCGACCCCGAGCCCGATCAGATAGAGCACGCCGATCGTCCACCAGGTGTTCCCGGGATCGCCGCCGGCCAGCATCGAGCCGCCGAGCACGGTGAGCGTCACCAGCGAGCCCATCGACAGATCGAACCCCCCGCCGGCGATGACGAAGAGCTGGCCGCAGGCGAGGATGATCAGCGGCGCGGCCCGGCGCAGGAAGTTGAGCACGCCCGCGACCTCGAAATAGCCCGGCTGCAGCATCGCGATCGTGCCGTAGAGCACGAGGAAGATGACGACGCCGACATTGACGCCGCGGGCGAAGCGCAGCGCCGCCGAGGGGGCGACATGGACGGGCGCGACGCTCATGCGACGTGCCCCCGGCTGCGCATCGCGTAGATGGCGACGGCGAGGATGACGATGGCGCCGCGCAGCACCTGCTTCGGGAAGGCGTCGATGCCGGTCATGTTGAAGACGGCGTCGAGCGTGGCGAACAGAAGGACGCCGGCCATCGTGCCCCAGACCCCGCCGCGCCCGCCGGCGAGCAGCGTGCCGCCGATCACCACCACGGCGATCGATTCCAGGTCGTAGATGCCGTCGCGGCCGACCCAGGGCGCCCCGGCGCGCAGCCGGCTGGCGAGATAGAGCCCGGTCAGCCCGGCCATCAGCGAGCACAGCACATGCGCGCCGATGATGACGCGCTCGGTGCGGATGCCGGCGAGGCGGGCACCCTCGCGATTGCCGCCGGTGGCGTAGAGATGCGCGCCGAAGCGCGTGCGGGTCAGAAGCAGCCAGAAGCAGAGGGCGAGCAGAAGGAGCAGCAGCACCGACCAGGGCAGCGGGCCGATCCGGTCATAGGCGAAGGCCTGGAAGGCGTTCGGGACCGAGCCGGCGAAATTGCTGAAGCTGGCCGAGAGCAGGCCCTGCAGGATCAGGCCGACGCCCAGCGTCGCGATCAGCGGGTTGACCTCGAGCCTGGCGATGATCAGCCCGTTGACGAGGCCGACAGCGGCGGAGAGGGCCAGCACCGCCAGCACGGCGGGGGCGATCATCGCCGGCTCGCCCTGCATGATGAAGGAGGCGAGCACGGCGGCGACGCTGATCAGGTTCGCGACCGAAAGATCGATCGAGCCGACCAGGATGGTCAGGGTCTGGCCGAGCGCGACGATGCCGAGGCCGACCATGCGCTGGGCGAGGCCGATCAGTCCCTCGCCGGTGAGATAGGCGTGCTGACCGGTCGCGAGCGCGGTCGCGACGTAGAGCACGAACGAGCCGGCGAAGAGCAGCGGCGCCACCGGCCATTCGCGCGCCGGGCGGGCGGCCGCGACATCGGCGCCGGCGCTCATGCCGCGGCCTCCGTCGCCCCGGTGCCGAGGGCGAGGTGCATCACCTCCTCCTCGCTCGCGCCCCGCTTCAGCTCCCCGGCAATGCGGCCCTCGTGCATGACGAGGATGCGATCGCTGACCCCGACGATCTCCGGCAGGTCGGAGGAGATCATCAGGATGGCGCGTCCGCGGTCGGCGAGGCCGCGCATCAATTGGTAGATCGCCGCCTTGGCGGCGACGTCGATGCCGCGGGTCGGCTCGAGGAAGATCAGCACCCTGGGGTCGCGCGCCAGCCAGCGGCCGATCACGACCTTCTGCTGGTTGCCGCCGGAGAGCTCGCGGATTTCCTGCGCGAACCCTGCCGCCCTGACGTCGACCTCGGTCAATTGCCGGTCGGCGGCGGCGCGCGCCATTGCACCGGAACCCGGCGGCAGCAGGCGCTGCGCAAAGGCGCGCAGGGTCATCAGGACATTGTCGCGCAACGATTGCTGCGGCGCGATCCCCTCCTTCTTGCGGTCGTCGGAGAGGAAGCCGATGCCGGCTATGATGGCCGCCCGTGGCGAAGAAACCAGGCCGTCGCGACCGTCGATGGCCATGCGACCGCGGGTGAACGGCGCGTCGCCGAACAGGGCGCGCCCGAGCGCGCCCTTGCCGGAGCCTTCGAGCCCGGCGACGCCGACGATCTCGCCGGCACGCAGGTCGAGCGCGATGTCGGAGAGCACGGCGTTGCCCGCGCCCCGCAACGACAGGGCGACGGGGCCGCGGCGTGCCGGATCGCCGGGCGCCGGAAAGAAGTCGGAGAGTTCGCGCCCGACCATCAGCCCGACGATCATCGCCGGCGTCAGCGCGGCGGCGGGGCGCGTCGCGACCAGCCTGCCGTCCTTCAGCACGGTGATCCGGTCGGCGATCGCCTTCAGCTCGGCCATGCGGTGCGAGATGTAGAGGATCGAGGCGCCCTCGCGCCGGAGGGCTCCGACCAGCTCCAGCAGCCGGCCGGCATCGCGCTCGTCGAGCGCCGCGGTCGGCTCGTCCATCACGATGATGCGCGCATCGAGCGCCAGCGCCTTGGCGATCTCGACCAGCTGCTGCTCGGCGATCGACAGCGATTTCACCAAGGCGTCGGGAGGCACCCTGGCGCCGACGCGCCGAAGCAGCCGGCGCGCGCCCTCGCGCATGGCGGCTCGGTCGAGCAGGCCGCGACGCGTCGGCTCCAGCCCGAGGAAGATGTTGTCGGCGACGCTGCGCTCCGGCAGCAGGCTGAGCTCCTGATGGATGATGCTGATCCCGGCCCGGCGCGCTTCGGCCGGATGTCGGAACGCGATCGGCTGCCCGCCGAGCAGGATCTCGCCCTCGTCGGGACGGTAGACGCCGCCCAGCACCTTCATCAGCGTCGACTTGCCGGCGCCGTTCTCGCCGCAGATGGCGTGGACTTCGCCGGCCTGGCAATCGAGACTGACATCGTCGAGCGCCCGCACGCCGGTGAAGCTCTTGCCGATGCCGTGCATCGAGAGGACCGGCGGGCTCGGGCTCATGCGGCACCTGCCTCGGCGGGTGAGGCTGCCTCGGCCCAGCCGCGCCGGATGAAGCCGTGACTCTCGATCAGCAGCGTATCGAGATCGGGGAAGAGATCGCGCCAGACCCGCGTCGCGGCCGCGAGCGCGGGCAGCGCCCGGCCGAAGGCCTCGACCGTGAGCCAGCCGTCGTAGCCGGTGGCGCGGATGGCGCGGAACGTCTCCGCCCACGGCACATGGCCGCGCCCGACGATGCCGCGGTCGTTCTCGGAGAGGTGGATGTGGTTGATCTCGCCGGCATGGCGGCCATAGGCGCCGACCGGGTCGCGCTCCTCGATATTGGCGTGGAAGGTGTCGTACATGTAGCCGAAGTTCGGGTGCCCGACCCGGGCATGCAGCGCGCTCGCCGCCTCCATCGTGTTCAGCACGTAGCATTCGAAGCGGTTGATCGCCTCGAGCGAGAGCGCGATCCCGGCTCTGCCGGCATCATCCGCCATGGCGTGTAGCGCCTCGGCGAGATGAGCGAGCTCGTCCTCGCGCGGGCCTTCGCCGCTGAAGACGCCGACCGGCGAGTGATAGGGGCCGGCGATGACGGTCGCGCCCAGAGCCGCGGCGCAGTCGACCGCCCAGCGATGGCGCTCACGCGCTTTCCGGCGGATGGCGGGATCGGGCGAAAGCGGGTTGCTGTCCTCCGCGACGATGGTGACGATGGTGCGCTGCAGGCCGATCGTGTCGAGGCGGCGGCCGAGCCGCTCGTAATGGCCGATATCGCCCTCGAAGACCGGAACCTCGACTCCGTCATAGCCGATCTCACGGATGCGCTCGCACAAGGGAAGGTGCGCCTCGTCGATGAAGCCGCCGACGGTGAGCAGGTTGAAGCCGATCTGGACCATGGCGCGGGCCTTCGCGGTGCTGCGGTCAGCGCGGCGCCGCGGCGCGGCCACGCCCGGAGGAGCCCGGCGAATCGACGATGCTGATGCGCATGCGCGGCATTCCTCCCTCCGCCGGCTCATTCTCTGGAACCGCTTCGGGACGGATTATGTAATCGATTGCAAAACTGTCAACCGGCGAGTTCTCGGCGCGTGCCGCGGGGGCTGACCGCACGCCATGAAGGGCGCGCCGGCTTGCGACGGGCCGCGGAGAAGCACTAAACCCTCTGCCGCCGCCGGTGCGCTGCGAGGATGCACCGGACGGCATGACGGCCAGGAGAGCGGGAATCCTTCATGCGTGTCGCGATCATCGGCTCGGGCGGCATCGGTCGCGGCTATGCGGCCTATCTGAGCTCGGCGGGCCACCAGCCGATCCTCTGGTCGCCCAGCGGCGCGGCGCTCGTCGATTTCGCCGGCGGCGCCGGGCTCACCGTCACCGGCACGCTCGAAGGCACGCTGCCGCTCGCGCTCGCCCGTGATTGTGCCGAGGCGGTCGACGGCGCGGACGCCGTCATCGTCGCGGTGCAGGCCAACGGCTTCCGGGCGGTGTTCGAGGCGCTGGCGCCGCAGCTGCGCGCCCGGCAGGGCGTGATCGTCAGCGCGCATTGCTCCTTCGCCGCGCTTCATCTGCATCGCCTGCTGGCCGCGCGCGGGCTCGACCTGCCGATCGCCGCCTGGGCGACGACGGCGCTGACGGCGCGCAAGAGCGGCCCGCGCGGCGTCCATGTCTCGGGTATCCGCGCGCGGCTCGACGTCGCGACCTTGCCGCAGCGCCATGCCGAGGCCGGGCTGGCGCTGTGCCGGGCCCTGTTCGGCGACCGTTTCGAGCCGCGTCCTGACGTGCTCGCGATCATGCTGAGCAATCTCAACCCGCCGGCCCACATGGCGACCATGCTCGGCAACCTGACCCGGGCGGAGCAAGGCGAGGACTGGCCGAATTACGGCTCGATCACGCAGGGCGTCGGCCGCATCATCGACGCGATGGATGCCGAGCGGCTGTCGCTGGCGCGCGCCTTCGGGCTCGAGGTCCGCAGCGTGCAGGACCATTACCGGCTCTCCTTCGGCGTCGAGCCCGGGCCGGTCGGCGAGATGGCGGCGGCGGTCTACCGCAAGCGCCCGGAACTGCTCGGTCCCAAATCGCTCGACACTCGGTTCATCACCGAGGACGTGCCCTTCGGCCTCGTGCCGCTGGATCTGCTCGGCGCAATCGCCGGCATGGAGCTGCCGCTGCACAGGGCCGGCATCGCCCTGTTCGACGCGATCTGCGCGCGGGATTTCCGCGCCGAGAACGACCTGCTCCCGGCGCTCGGGCTCGCCGGGCTCACGCCCGCGGAATTGCACCGCCAGCTGCGCGAGGGCTGAGGCGCCTCAGTCCCGAACCGGCTCGCCGAGCGTGTGCATCAGCCGGTTGGCCCAGCCGAAGATCGACGCCGAGAGAATGAGGTCGAGGATCTCGACCTTGGAAAGGCCGAGATCGGCAAGTTTCGCGATGTCTTCCTCAGTGGCCTGCGATGGCGTCTTCGACAGCCTCGCCGCGAAGTCGAAGATCGCCTGCTGGTGCTCTTCCAGCTCGGCGTCGAGCTCCCTGGCGAAGATCTCCGCGATCACGTCATCGCGCCTGGTCAGGCCGATGAAGCGCGAGGCATGCACCGCCGCGCAGTAGACGCAGCGGTTGACGATCGAGGCGGCGGTCGCGCCGAGCTCGCGCTCGGCCGAGGACAGCCCGCCCTTGCCGTACATGATGGCGTTGAACAGCGGCGAGCGCACCTTGAGCGATTCCGGGTCGTGCGCCAGCGTCAGCACATAATCCGAGATCTTCTTGTTCGACGGCGTCACCTGCATCGCGTCGAGCTGCTCCGGCGTCGCCTCTGCGAGCGCGACCGGGGTGACGAAGGGCGACCAGCGCGGGACCGTGGCGGTGAAATCGTGGACGACTGTGCTCATGCGAGGCTCCCCAGCAGCCGCAGGCCGGCGATGACGCGGGCCTGGTAGTTCACGAAGGCGATGAGCTCGGCCAGCCTGACGATGTCGGGCTCGGCCAGGCCGGCATCGACCAGGGCGGCGATGTCGGCTCTGGTCGCGTCCTTCGGCGACAGCGTCACCAGGTCGACATGCCGGACGATCGCCCGCAGCCGCCCATCGGCGCCCGCGACCTCCGCCGCCGGGACGGCGCCGTCGGCGATGGCGAGGAGGGCCGGGCTTTCTCCGGCCCGGCGCAGAAGCGCGCGATAATGCCCGGCAAGCGTCGCGTCGGTATTGGCGCTTGCGATGCGGGCGGCGAGCGCGGCGCGCTCGCCATGGCTGAGGCCGCCCGGCGCACGCGGCAGCAGCACCGCGTCGTGCGCAGCCTGGCTGAGGCGCAGGATCTCGGCCCGTTCCGCGAGGGCGTCCGAGAGGCCGGAGCCGGCGCCGGCCAGCGTCTCGATGAGTTGGGAAGCGCTCACCCGTTTCTCCTTGGCCGCCTGCGACACCGCGTGCCGCGCGAAAGCTTCATACTTGATCTGCATCAACTAGCATGTATCATCCGCTTAAGGAATAATGTTCGGTTTTGCTCACTGATGGATTTGCGCCAGCTCGAAGCCTTTGCCGCAGTCTTCTCCGCCGGCAGCATCACCGGCGGTGCGAAGCTGCTCGGGCGTTCGCAGCCGACGCTGACCCGCCAGATCCAGGAGCTCGAGGAGACGCTCGGCTTCAGCGTGCTGCACCGCGCCGGTCCGCGCGTGACGCCGACCGAGCAGGGCCTGCGCTTCCATCAGGAGGTCGAGCCTGTCATCGCCTGGCTTCGGCAGCTGCGCGAGCGGGCGGCGGCGATCGCGGCGGAGAGGCCGCGCTCCCTCGAGATCGCCTCGATCGCCTCCTTCGCCGCCGGCATGCTGCCGGCTGCCCTCGCCCGGCTCGGCGAGGCGGCCTTGCCCGAACAGGTGCATGTCCGCGCGGCGCTGGCCGAGCAGGTCGTGCAGTCGGTCGCGACCCATGTCGCCGAGATCGGCGTCACCAGCCTGCCGGTCGATCACCCCGCCCTCGAGCTCCACTGGATCGGCGAAGCGCCCTGTGTCGTCGCGGTGCGCGCCGACGATCCGCTGGCCGAAGCCGAGACGATCCCGCTCGCCGCGGTCGCCGGCCGCCGGCTGATCGCCATGGCCAATCCCTTCCGCTGGCGCCGGCGCGTCGATGCGGCGCTGGAGCGCGCCGGCGTCCGGCCGGCCGGAATCCTCGACGCCAACACCTCCAACACCGCGCTGATGGCGGCGCGCGCCGGGCTGGGCGTCGCCATTCTCGAGCCGGTCATCGCCTATGGCATGCCGTTGGAAGGCGTCGCCATTCGCAAGCTGGACGTGCCGATCTCCTTCCTCTGGGGCGTGGTCACGCCCTATGGCCGTCCGGCGACGCCGCTGGTCGACGGGTTGATCGCCGCGCTGGAGACGGTCTCGCGCGAGACGCTGCCGGGCTTCGTCAAGCATCCGCCGACGGCTCGCGAGCGGCTGATGGCCGATTTGTTCGGCCCTCGGCCGGGCCGGAGCGCCGCATGAACGCCGTCAGCTCCGTCCCCACCGGCCTGCCGGCCCTGGAGCAGCGCCTGCGTCAGGATCTCGAATGGCTGGAATGGCCGGCCAGGGACTGGGTGCCGCCGCGCGAGCATGAGGGCCGGCGCGTGCGCGACGTCGTGATCGTCGGGGCGGGCATGTGCGGCCTCGCCGCCGGGGCGGCGCTGAAGGGGCTCGGCCTCTCCAACATCGTCCTCCTCGACCGTGCCCCCGCCGGTCGCGAAGGACCCTGGGTCACCTATGCGAGGATGGAGACGCTGCGCTCGCCGAAGCAGCTCACCGGCCCGGCGCTCGGCCTGCCGGCGCTGACCTTCCGGGCCTGGTACGAGGCGCAGCACGGCCGCGCCGCCTGGGAAGCGCTGGGCAAGATCCCGCGGACGATGTGGATGGACTATCTCGCCTGGTACCGGACGGTGCTGGATCTGCCGGTCGAGAACGGCGCCCGCCTCGATGCGGTCGTGCCGCATGGCGATCTGCTGGTGCTGACGGTCTCCGATGCGGAAGGCGCGCGCACGGTCTTCGCCCGCCATCTCGTCCTCGCCACCGGCCGCGACGGTCTCGGCGGCCCCTGGGTGCCGCCGGTCGCGGCGACGGTCGACCGCCGCTTCTGGGCGCACAGCGCCGACGAGATCGACTTTGCGGGGCTGGCCGGCAAGCGCGTCGGCGTGGTCGGCGCCGGTGCTTCGGCGATGGACAATGCCGCGACCGCGCTCGAGCAGGGCGCCGCCAGCCTCGACCTGTTCGTGCGCCGCAAGGAGCTGCCGCGCATCAACAAGTTCACCGGCATCGGCAGCCAGGGCGTCGTCCACGGCGTCGCCGGCCTGCCGGACGCCTGGAAATGGCGCTTCTTCGACTATGCGCTTAAGGCGCAGACGCCGCCGCCGCGCGACTCGACCCTGCGCGTCTCGCGCCATGCCAATGCCCGCCTGCATCTCGCGAGCCCGATCCTCGCATTGGAGGAACAGGACGGCGCGCTCGCGCTGACGACGCCGAAGGGCACCTATGCGCTCGATTTCCTGATCTTCGCCACCGGTTTCTCGGTCGATCTCGCCGAGCGTCCCGAGCTCGCCGCCGTCGCGCCCTTCATCCGCTTCTGGAAGGATCGCTACGTCCCTGAGGGTATCGACAATCCCGAACTGGAGAACGCGCCCGATCTCGGCCCGTCCTTCGAATTCCAGGAGAAGGCGCAAGGCAGCTGCCCGGCGCTGGCGCGCATCCACTGCTTCAACTATCCGGCGATGCTGAGCCATGGCAAGCTCTCCGGCGACATCCCGGCCGTCAGCGCCGGCGCCGACCGGCTCGGCCGCGGCATCGCCCGTGCCCTCTTCGTCGCCGATCGCGAGGCGCATTACCGCTCGCTCGTCGCCTACGACACGCCCGAACTCCTGGGCGACGAATGGTCCGACGCCGCCGCGCCCGCCGAATTGCCCGCTCCCACCTCCTGAAGGAGAGTCCCGATGCTCAAGCGCCTGTCGATCACCGCGACCCTCGGAGCCGCGCTCCTCATGGCCGGCGCCGCCCGCGCCGAATATCCCGAGAAGCCGATCGAGATGATCGTCGCCTTCGCGCCCGGCGGCGGCACCGACGTCGCCGCCCGCTCCATCGCCCGCTACATGGAGAAATATCTCGGCGGCAACGCCCGCATCGGCGTGGTCAACAAGCCTGGCGCCGGCGGCGAGATCGGCTGGACCGCCGTCGCCCAGGCCAGGCCCGACGGCTACACGATCGGCTTCATCAACGCCCCGGCGATCAACGCGCTGGTGGTCGAGGGCAAGACCAAGTTCAAGATGGCCGACCTGCAGCCAATCGCCAACCTGGTCTACGATCCCGGCGTGCTGGTCGTGCCGAAGACGAGCTCCTATGCCTCGCTGAAGGACCTGATCGACGCGGCCAAGGAGGCCTCGACGCCGATCGTGATCGGCACCTCCGGCGCCAGCGGCTCCTCCGAGCACATCGCGCTGCTGAACTTCCAGCGCCTCGCCGGCACCAGGTTCACCCCGGCCTTCTTCGGCGGCACCGCCCCGGTCCGGCAGGCCGTGCTCGGCGGCCACGTCCCGGCCGCGACGATGAATCTCAGCGAAGCCCTCCAGATCGCCCGCGAAGGCAACATCAGGGTGATCGGCGTGATGAGCGCCGAGCGCTCGCCCTATCTCCCCGACGCGCCGACTTTCCGCGAGGCCGGCTATGACGTCGTCGTCGGCGCCTCGCGCGGTATCGCCGCGCCGAAGGGCGTTCCGGCCGACATCGTCGCCAGGCTCGAGAAGGCGATCGACCAGGCGCTGAAGGATCCGGAATATCTCGACGCCGCCAGGAAGGCCGAGATCCCGCTCCAGTACCTCGCCTCGAGCGACTTCAAGGCCTTCCTCGACCGCGCCACCACCGATCTCGAGGCGACCTGGAAGGCGACCCCGTGGAAGTGACGGAAGAGGCTGCGCCGGCAGCCCGCGCGGGAGGTTCGCGCAGCCCGGTCGAGATCGCCTTCGCGCTCGCGCTCGTCGCGGTCTCCATCGGGGCGATCGCGATCGCGTCGAGCTACCCGGTCGAGAGCGCCGCCTATCCGGTCGCGATCGCCGCCGGCACGGCGGTGCTGGGCTTGTGGATCGCCTTGCGCGAGCTGCTGCGCCGGCGGCACGGCGTTCCGACGCCCGGTGCCTTCGCTCACCATGCTCCGCGCCTCGTCGTCGCCGTCGCGGCGCTCGTCGTCTATTTCGCCGCGGTCGGCCTGATCGGTTTCATCCTGCCGAGCCTTGCGCTCTGCATCCTCCTGCCGGCCGCGGCAGGTTTCCGGCGCTGGGGCCTGTCGGCTCTGGTCGGGATCGTCTGCGTCGTCGCGATCCTCCTGATCTTCGTCTACGCGCTCGGCCGCCCGATCCCGGACGACCTCCTGTCACCATTGCTGGCGAAGCTCAGATGATCGACGCCCTGCTGCACGCCATCCCCCTCGTCTTCGCGCCGATGAACATCCTCGCCATGGTCATCGGCCTGGTCGCCGGGCTGATCGTCGGCTGCCTGCCGGGCCTCACCGTCGTCACCGGCCTCGCCGTGCTCATCCCGCTGACCTTCGGGCTCGATCCGCTCTTCGCCCTCGGCATGATGGCCGGCATGTACAATGGCGGCTCCTATGGCGGCGCCATCCCGGCGATCCTGATGCGCGTGCCCGGTACCCCGGCCTCGGTCGCGACGGTGCTCGACGGCTACAAGATGACCCAGCAGGGCAAGGCCGCCTACGCGCTGCAGGTCGCGCTGCTCTCGGGCGTGATCGGCTCCGTGCTGTCCTCGGTCGCGCTGATCCTGCTCTCGCCGCCGCTGGTCTCGTTCAGCCTGCTCTTCGGGCCGATCGAGTATTTCTGGCTCGGCATCCTCGGTCTCGCCACCGTCTCCTCCCTGCTCGGCGACGATCTGCCGAAGGGGCTGATCGCCTGCGGCATCGGCCTCCTGATCGGCGCGGTCGGCCAGGACATCTCCAACGGCACCGAGCGCTTCACCTTCGGCCAGCTCGACCTGCTCGACGGCTTCAGCGCGATCGTGCTGCTGACCGGGCTCTTCGCCGTGCCGCCGGTGCTGCAGATCGTCGAGGAGGCGGTGAAGACCGGCATGAGCGGCGACAAGCTGAAGCTGCACCGCCAGGGCTCGGCGCTGAGCCAATGGCGCTTCTTCACGCCCGTCTGGATCCGCTCCTCGATCATCGGCATCGTCATCGGCATCCTGCCGGGCGCGGGCGGCAGCATGTCCTCCTTCCTCGCCTATAACGAGGCCAGGCGGGTCGCCCGCAATCCCGAGACCTTCGGCCACGGCAATCCGGAAGGCGTCGCCGCCTCCGAATGCGGCAACGGCGCCGACAACGCCGCCTCGCTGATCCCGGCGCTGGCGCTGGGCATTCCCGGCTCCGGCGTCGCCGCGGTCATCCTCGGCGGCCTGCTCGTGCACGGGCTCAGGCCCGGCCCGCAGCTCTTCCGCGAGCATCCGGACATCGTCTACGGCTTCATGCTGCAGTTCCTGGCGACGTCTTTCCTGCTCGCCATCGTCGGCGGCCTGGCCGCGACCCGGATCTTCGGCCAGGTGCTGCGCCTGCCGCGCATCGTGCTCGCCCCGGTGATCTTGCTCTTCGTCACCATCGGCGTCTATTCGGTCAACAATTCGCTGTTCGACCTCTGGGTCCTGCTCGGCGTCGGGCTCGTCGGCTACGTGCTGGAGCGGCTCGATTACCCGAGCGCGCCGATCGTGCTCGGCCTGCTGCTCGGCCCGATGGTGGAGAGCCAGCTGCGCCTCGCGCTGACCATCTCGGGCGGCAATGCCGCGGCGCTGGTCTCGACGCCGATCGCGATCGTGCTCGCTTTGCTCAGCGCGGCGATCCTGCTGACGCCGGCCTGGCGCCTTCTGCGCCAGCGTCGCGGCGCGCCGGCCTGACGCGGCGAAGCCGCCGCGTCTCGCCGGCGGACAATCAGCCCTTCCGGCCGGCCATCACCCGCTGCATGCCGCTGAGCACCGCCTTGAGCGAGGCCATGACGATGTTGGGGTCGATCCCGACGCCATGGACGACCCGCCCGGCGGCATCCTGGAGCTGGACATAGCAGGCGGCCGTCGCATTGGCGCCGCGCCCGACCGCGTGCTCATGGTAGTCGAGGAAGGAGAACTCGACGCCGTAGGTCGTCTTCAGCGCGTCGACGAAGGCGTCGATCGGGCCGTTGCCGACGCCGTCGACGGTGCGGATCGCACCGTCCTGCTTCAGCTCGGCCGTCAGCGTGCGCGTGCCCTGGGCGGTCGGGAAGGTCTTGTGCGAGATCAGCTCCAGCGGGGCGTCGCTCAGCAGGTAGGTCTTGCTGAACAGGGACCAGAGCGCCGCGCTGGTCAGCTCCTTGCCGTCCTCGTCCATCTGCTCCTGCGCGATCCTGGAGAACTCGATCTGCAGCGGGCGCGGCAGGTCGAGGCCGTGATCGGCCTGCAGGATATAGGCGATGCCGCCCTTGCCGGATTGCGAGTTGATCCGGATCACCGCCTCGTAGTCGCGGCCGACATCCTTGGGATCGATCGGCAGATAGGGCACCTGGAAGAGCGGATCGTTGCGCTTGTCCTGTGCGTCGAAGCCCTTCTTGATCGCGTCCTGGTGCGAGCCGGAGAAGGCGGTGTAGACGAGATCGCCGACATAGGGGTGCCGCTCGTGCACCGGCAACTGCGTGCAGTATTCGGCGACGCTGCGGATCTCGTTGACGTCGTGCAGGTCGAGCTCGGGGTCGATGCCCTGCGTGAACAGATTCAGCGCCATGGTGACGATGTCGACATTGCCGGTGCGCTCGCCATTGCCGAACAGCGTGCCCTCGACGCGGTCGGCGCCGGCCATCAGCGCGAGCTCGGCGGCCGCCACCGCCGTGCCGCGGTCGTTGTGCGGGTGGATCGAGAGCAGCACGCTGTCGCGGTCGGAGATGTTGCGTCCGAACCACTCGAACTGGTCGGCGTAGACGTTCGGCGTCGCCATCTCGACGGTCGCCGGCAGGTTCAGGATCAGCTTGTTCCGGGGCGTCGGCGCGATGATCGCCTTGACCGCCTCGCAGATCTCGAGCGCGTAGTCGAGCTCGGTGCCGGTGAAGCTCTCCGGCGAATACTCGAAGGTGAAGTGGGTTTCGGGCGCCTGCGCCGCGAGCGCCTTGATCTGGGTGGCGGCGTCGGTCGCGATCTTCACGATGCCCTGGCGGTCGGAGCGGAAGACCACCTCGCGCTGCAGCGTCGAGGTCGAGTTGTAGAAGTGCAGGATGACGTTCCTGGCGCCCTTCACCGCCTCGAAGGTGCGCTCGATCAGCTCCGGCCGGCACTGGGTCAGCACCTGGATCGCGACGTCGTCGGGGATCGCGCCGCTCTCGACGATCGAACGGACGAAGTCGAAATCGGTCTGGGACGCTGCCGGGAAGGCGACCTCGATTTCCTTGAAACCCATCTTCACCAGGAGGTTGAACATGCGGTTCTTGCGGTCGACGCCCATCGGCTCGATCAGCGCCTGGTTGCCGTCGCGCAGGTCGACCGAGCACCAGATCGGCGCCTTGGTGAGCACCTGCGAGGGCCAGCGGCGGTCGGGCAGGTTGACCGGCGCATAGGCGCGGTATTTGGAAATCGGCATCGTGGACATGGGAAACCCTTGCGAAGGATGCGGGGCGCCGGCCTGCTCGGCCCGGCTGCGCCGTCATGCGATGGACAAGCCTCTGGAACCCGGCGCGCTCACAGCGCCGGGCGGCTAAGTCGAAGGGTCAGGCCCCCGCTGGCGGACCGAAATCGCATGCCGGGACATAACCATCCCCGGGGATGAAGATCAATGCCGATGCCGCTGCAAACGGGCTCTAGAAGCGCGCGGCCGCGAACGGCGCCGGATCGCAGAAGCTCGGCTGGCCGCACATCATCTCCGCCAGCAGCCGGCCGGTCGCCGGGCCGAGCGTGAAGCCGTGATGGGCGTGGCCGAAGGCGAGCCACAGTCCGCGGTGCCGCGGCGCCGGGCCGATGATCGGCAGCATGTCGGGCAGGCAGGGGCGCGCGCCGCGCCATGGCTCGGCGTCGAGGCGGCGCCCCAGCGGCAGGATCCGGCGGGCGACGCGCTCGGCCTGGTCGAGCTGCCAGGGATCCGAAGGCTCGTCGCGCCCGGCGAGCTCGATGCCGGTGGTCAGGCGGATGCCGCGCTCCATGCTCGTCAGCACGAAGCCGGCCTGCGCGTCGCAGAGCGGATGCCGCGGCACCGCCCCGTCCGCGGCCGCGTAGTGCATATGGTAGCCGCGCTTGAAGCCGAGCGGAAAGCGATAGCCGAGCCGCCGGCACAGATCGTTCGACCACGGCCCCAGCGCGACCACGGCCTCGGGCGCGCGCCAGATCTCGTTGCCCGCCGGCAGGCGCCATCCCTCGCCGTCCTGCTGCAAGGCGGTGGCATCGGCGCGCAGCAGCTGGCCTCCGCGCGCGGTGAAGAGACTGGCATAGGCGCGCGTCACCGCCCCCGGGTCGCTGACGGTGACGGGATCGCGCCAGTGCACGGCGCCGGCGACCGCGCCCGGCAGCAGGCCCGGCTCACGGGCTCCGAGCGCCGCCGCGTCGAGCAGGTCGTAGGCGAGGCCATGGGCGGCGAGCTCCGTCGCGGCCTTGCCCGCCTGTTGCAGGGCGCGGCGCGTGCGGTAGAGCTCGATCCAGCCCTCGCCGCGCATCAGCGCCTCGGTTCCGGCGGCTTGCGTCCAGTGCCGGTGCTCGTCGATGCAGCGCTCGATCAGCGGCAGGATCGCGCGCGCCAGCCTGTCGAGGCGGCCGGGCGCCGAGTTCCACCAGTAGCGCGCCAGCCAGGGCGCCATCCGCAGCAGGGTCGCCGGCCGGTAGCGCACGGCGATCGAGCGGTTCGAGGCGAGGGCGGCGAGCGTCGGCAGGTCGCGCGGGAAGGCATAGGGCACGACCGAGGAGCGCTCGATCAGCCCGGCATTGCCATGGCTGGTTTCGGCGCCCGGCTCGCCGCGCTCGACCAGCAGGACGGTGCGGCCGCGTTCCTGCAGATGCAGGGCCACGCTGACGCCGATGATCCCGGCCCCGAGCACGATCGCATCGGCCTGTCGTCCTGACATCGTCATCGCCTGGGCAAGCCCGTCTCCAAAAAGCCCGAAACGAGCATGGCCGCAGCCAGCCTCAGTCCGCAATGATTTGCAAGAAAATAAAAATCCTTTGACACAATGAAAGAAAAATTTCTTGATAAGGCACCGCAGGGAGTTCCGATGTCGCAGACCCTTCGCCAGAGATTGCAGGCCTGCCTCGCCATCGGCTCCAAGGCTGACAAGGCGCTGGCGAGCTACATGCTGGCGCAGATGCCGAGCCTCCCCTTCGAGACGGCCGCGAGCCTGGCGGAGAAGGTCTCGGTCAGCGAGCCGACGGTGGGGCGTTTCTGCCGGACGCTCGGCTACAGGAGCCTCAAGGACCTCAAGGGCAGTCTCGCCGAGGAGATCGGCGACAGGCCCTGGCTGATCAGCGACCGCCTGCGTGATTTCCAGCAGCGCAGCCTCGCCGGCGACGACCAGCTCGCGCGCAGCCTCCAGCTCGAGATCGCCGGCCTCGTCAGGCTCTACGAGCTCGCGCAGAGCGAGGAATGGAAGCGCGTCGCCAAGCGGCTGGCGAGCGCGCCATCGGTCTACGTCACCGGTTTCCAGACCGAGCGCGGCCTCGCGCAATACCTCGCCAACCAGCTCCAGTACCTGCGCGACGGCGTGCATCTGGTCGATCTCGCGGCCGGCAATTTCTCGGAGCTCCTGCTCTCGCGCGAAGCCGGGCGCTGCCTCGTGATCTTCGAGGCGCGCCGCTATTCCCGCATGGCCAGGCTCCTGGCCCGGGAGGCGAAGGAGGCCGGCATTCCGACCACCCTCGTCACCGATGCCTTCTGCGACTGGGGGCGGGGGCTCGTCGACGAGATGCTGGTGGTCTCGACCGAGTTCAACCTGTTCTGGGACTCGACCGCGCAGATGGCGAGCCTCAGCAACCTTCTGATCAACGCCGTCTTCGTCGAGCTCGGTCCGCAGGTCGAGCCGCGCCTGAACCGGATGGCCGAGCTCTACGGCCGCTTCACCGGCCATGCCGGCGATGCCTCCGGGCCGCTGGGCTGAGCCGCCCGGGATCTTTCGCAGCATCTCGAAACAAGAGGGGAAACGAGATGAGGACGATGTTGAAGGGGAGCATGCTGGCGCTGGGCTTCGCCGCCCTGGCCGCCACGACGGCGCCGGCGCAGGAGGCGACGTTCGTGATGACGGCGCGCCTCGTCGGCGCGCCGACCTATAATCCGATCAAGGCCACCAAGCTCAACACCGCGACCACGCTGATCTTCGACCGGCTCGTGGTGCAGGACGCCGACCAGAGCTTCCACGGCCAGCTCGCGCATTCGTGGGAATCGAGTCCCGACGGCCTGCAATGGACCTTCAGGCTCAAGCCCGGCGTCAAGTTCCACAATGGCGAGCCGTTCAACGCCCGCACCGTCGCCTGGTGGGTGCCGCAGTTCAAGGGCAGCGAGAACGCCTTCACAGTCGAGGCGATCGAGCGGGTCGAGGTCGTCGACGATCTGACGGTGCGCTTCCACATGAAGCACCCCGATCCGAACCTGCTGTTCAACCTCGCCAGCTCGTTCATGTGCATTCCCGAGCCCAAGGCCTACGAGGCGCTCGGCGACAAGTTCGGCGTGACCGAGGCGATCGGGACCGGCCCCTACAGGATGCAGCAGTTCACCGTCGGCCAGCAGACCGTGCTGGTGCGCAACGACGATTACGCCTGGGCCGCCGACCTGTCGAAGAACCAGGGCCCGGCCAGGTTCAAGAAGCTGACCTTCCGCGAGATCGCCGAGGAATCGACCGCCTATCTGGAGCTGAAGACCGGCGGCGCCGACCTGCTCGTCAACGTCCCGACCGACTTCCTGCCGCGCATCCAGGCCGACAAGGCGGTCAAGCTCGTGACCTTCCCGGGCAACGAGCTGGTCTACATGCCGATCAACACCAGCGTCGAGCCTTTCACCGACAGGAAGGTCCGCGAGGCCACCGCCTTCGCCGTCAACCAGAAGGAGATCCTCGCCAGCCTCTATGGCGGCAATGGCGCGGTCGCGGACACCTTCCTGATCTCCTCGCTGAAGGAGGCGCAGGTCGAGCCGAAATTCAGGATCGCCTACGACCCCGAGCGCTCGAAGCGGCTGTTCGACGAAGCCGGCTGGAAGCCGGGTCCCGACGGCGTCCGCGTCAAGGACGGCAAGCGCCTCGCCGTCAAGCTCTGGACCCAGAACGGCACCGAGTTCAAGCGCCTCGTCGAGATCGTCCAGGCTCAGCTCAAGGCGGTCGGCATGCAGGCCGAGATCAGCATCATCGATGCCGGCTCGATCAACGCGCAGTACCGCAAGAAGACCGAGCACCAGCTCGCGATCCGCTCCTATCAATGGGCCAATGCCGACATCGTCGACTGGTTCTTCGCCGCCAAGCGGGCCGGCTATCCCAATGTCTCGATGTTCAACGATCCCGAGGCTGAGCGCCTCAACGACATCGCCATGAACAAGTCGAAGACCTGGGACGAGCGCGTCGCGAACTTCACCAGGTACCATGAGTACGTGCTGTCGCAGTACCCGTTCGCGCCGATCTACCAGCCGGTCCAGAGCCTCGCCTATGGCAAGCGCATCGTGATGCCGGAGAAGATCCGCGGCATGGGCCTCTACAGCCCGACCCTGCTCGACATCGCGCCGGCGAACTGAGCACGGCCTCGCCGCTTAAGGGAGACAGCCCGTGCTGCGCTTCGCGATCCGGCGGCTCGCCATGCTCGTGCCGGTGTTCCTCGCCGTCTCGCTGGTGATCTTCATGATCGTCCATCTCGTGCCGGGCGATCCGCTGGAGCATCTCGTCCAGGTCGGCTCCTCGCCCGAGCAGCGGGCGCAGATGATCGCCCGCTACGGCCTCGACCAGCCGCTGCTGCTGCAATACGGCCGCTGGCTCGCCAAGGTCGCCGGCGGCGATCTCGGCGACGCCATCGTGATGCGCCAGCCGGTGGCGCAGCTCATCATCGAAAATCTGCCGCACAGCCTCGCTCTGGGCGGCACGGCGCTGCTCTTCTCGACCACGGTCGGGATCGTCACCGGCGTGCTCGCCGCCTCCTTCCGCGACAGCCTGTTCGACCGGGCGGTGATGGGCTTCATCCTGCTCGGCTCGACCTTGCCGAGCTTCTGGCTGGCGCTGCTGATGATCCTCGTCTTCGCGGTGCAGTTCGAGTGGTTCCCGGTCTCGGGCGCACGCAGCTGGGACGCGCTCGTCCTGCCGGCCCTGACCATCGGCATCGGCGGCACGGCGTTGATCGCCCGCGTCACCCGCGCCGCCATGGTCGAGATTGCCGGGCGCGACTTCGTGCGCGTCCTCCAGGCGAAGGGCCTGTCCTTCTGGCGCATCCAGTTGCGCCATGTCCTGCAGCAGGCGCTGCTGCCGGTGATGACCATCCTCGGCCTGCGCATCGGCTGGATCCTCGGCGGAGCGGTCACGGTCGAATACGTCTTCGCTCGGCCGGGGCTCGGCTCGCTGCTGATCACCGCGCTCGGACAGCGCGACTATCCGCTCGTCCAGGGCTGCCTGCTGATGCTCGCCATCGCCGTCATGCTCGGCACGCTCCTCGGCGACCTCGCCCAGGTGGCGCTCGATCCGCGCCTGCGTGAAACCATGGGGGCCCGATGAGCCGCGCCTCGCTCGCTGCCCGCCTGGCGCGCTCCCCGCGCGGCGTGCTCTGCGCCCTGTTCCTCGCCGGGCTGGCGTTCTGCGCCCTGTTCGCACCGTGGATCGCGCCTTACGACTATGCGGCGCAGAAGCTCAGCCTCGCCAACACCCCGCCCTCGGCGGCGCACTGGCTCGGCACCGACGAGTTCGGCCGCGACCTGCTCTCGCGCATCATCCAGGGGGCACGCACCTCGCTCAGCGTCAGCGTGCTCTCGATCGCGCTCTCGGTGCTGGCTGGCGCGACGCTCGGCGCTGCCGCCGGCTATTTCGGCGGGGTTCTCGACCGGATCGTCACCGTCGTGGTCGATCTGACCTGGTCCTTTCCGGAGATCCTGCTGGCGCTGATCCTGATCGCGATCCTCGGCCCGGGGCTGCACTCCACCGCGATCGCGATCGCCATCGCCTATCTCGCCCAGTTCACCCGGCTCACCCGGGCGCAGGTGATGGCGCTCAGGGGCGAGCTCTTCGTCGATGCCGCGGTGACGGCCGGCGCGAGCCCGGCGCGCATCCTCTTCCTGCATCTCCTCCCGAACGCCATGACGCCGGTCATCGTCGCCGGCATGCTGGCGACGGGCGATGCCATCGTGCTCGAGGCGACGCTCGGCTTCTTCGGCCTCGGCGCCCAGCCGCCGACCCCGTCCTGGGGCGCGATGATGAGCTCGGGCACGGCCCAGATCTTCATCGCACCCTGGATCATCGTCTTCCCCGGCCTCGTCATCGCGACGACCGTGATCGCCATCAACCTGTTCGGCGATGCGCTGATCGAGGCCCTCGATATCCGCCGGCCGCTGCGCGACGGCTGAGCCTCCCTGCCCGAGAGAACGCCATGACCTTCACCGTGCTGACCGCCGAGTTCTCGCATGAGAGCAACACCTTCAGCCGCTGCCCGGCCGACTATGCCGCCTTCCAGGATCGCGGCATCGCCCTCGGCGAGGCCGCCATCGCCGCGCGCGGCGACGCCAACACGCCGCTCGCCGGCTTCCTCGACATCGCCCGGCCGGCCGGCTGGCGCGTCCTCCATGCGATCAGCGCCGCCGCCCAGCCCTCCGGCCCGGTGACGCGCGACGCCTATGACCGCATCGCCGGCGTGATCGTCGAGGCGGCGAAGGCCCATGCCGGAGCGATCGACGGCGTGCTGCTCGGCCTGCACGGCGCCATGGTCACCGAGTTCTGCGAGGACGGCGAGGGCGAGCTGCTGGAGCGGCTGCGGGCCGTTCTCGGCGAGGCGGTGCCGGTCGCGGTCACGCTCGATCCGCACGCCAACGTCACCCGCAAGATGACCGAGCTCGCCGAGATCGTCGCCTCCTACAAGACCTATCCTCATGTCGACATGCGCGAGACCGGCCGGCTGGCGGCCCGGATCATGCAGCGCACGCTCGCCGGCGAGATCAGGCCGGTGACGCTGCGCGTCGACCGGCCGATGCTGGAGGAGGTCAATGGCGGGCGCACCGATATCGGCCCGATGGTCGAGCGCATCGCCAGGGCCAGGGCCTATGAGCAGGAGCCGGACGTCTTCGCCGTCAGCGTCAATGGCGGCTTCGGCAATGCCGACATCGCCGAGGTCGGGCCGACCGTGCTCGTCACCTGCCAGGGCGACCTCGAGCGCCATCGCGCCTTCGCCGACGCGCTGGCCGAGGACATGTGGCGGCGCCGCTTCGAGACGATCACGTCCTTCCTCTCGGTCGAGGAAGCGGTCGCGGAGGCCGCCGCCCATGTCGCGACCTCGGGGCCGCTGATCATCGCCGACTACGCCGACAATCCCGGCGGCGGCGGCTATGGCGACGCGACCGGCCTGCTGCGCGGCATGCTCGCCGCCGATCTCGAGGATGCCTGCTTCGGCCCGATCGTCGACCCGGAGGCGGCGGCCGAGCTGCGTCGGGCGAAGCAGGGTACGACGGTCTCGGTCAGGCTCGGCGGCAAGGTCGATCCCGGGATCGGCGGGGCGCCGCTCGACCTCACCGGCACGCTCGTCAGCGCGAGCGACGGCGACTATGTCGGGGACGGCCCGATGCTCGGCGGCCTGCATGCCAGCTGGGGCCCCTGCGCCGTCCTGCGCGTCGGCGGCGTCGAGATCCTCGTCACCACCATCCGGGCCCAGATGAACGACCTGCAGCAGTTCCGCGCCTTCGGCATCGATCCGGCCGCGAAGCGCGTCGTCGGCCTGAAATCGATGCAGCATTTCCGCGCCGCCTTCGAGCCGATCGCCGGCAAGGTGATCGTCTGCGACAGCGGCGCGCTCTGCACGCCGGATCTGACCAGGCTGCCCTATCGCCGCGTGCGCCGGCCGATCTTCCCGCTCGACAGGTAAGGCGGCGGCGTCCGGCCCGCCTTCGGGGCAGGCCGCGCCTCAGGCCTTCAGGTGCAGCGTCACCAGCACGGTGATCGCGGCGCCGTCGGGCAGCGTCGCGGCGACGCGCACGAAATTGCCGAAATGCGTGAGGCGCTGGAAGGTCACCGCGTCCCTGGTTGCCGGCAGCGCGAACTCCGAGCCCTCGGCGCACCAGTGCATGCCGTCGGCCGAGATCTCGATCCGCGCCTTGGGCAGCGCCCCCTTCGGCTCCTTCAGCGCCCGCACGAAGACGATCGCCTCCCTGGCCCAGCCGGCCTCGTAGGGCTCCGTCGCGCTCGCGCCGCTCCAGGTCTCGTTGCGGGCGACGACGGCGGTGAGATTCTCGGGCAGCATCAGAACTCTCCCGACAGGCATACGGAATCGAGATAGGCGAAGGCGCGCTTGTCGGTATCGGTCTCGGCGAAGAAGGCGAGGTTGAGCATGCACCACAGGTTCTTCATCGCCGGGATGCGGATGCAGTCGAAGCTCTCCAGGGAGAACACGCGGTCATTCACCTGAAATCCGGTCGCCTGCATCGAGGCGAGGTCGAAGTCGAAGCGCAGATAGTGCCAGTTCACCTTGGTCGGGATCTCGTTGTAGCAGAGCCGCTGCTCGCCGCCCGGCAGGTTCTCCCAGTCATCCGGCGACAGATGATAGTGGGTGATGGTCTTGCCGGCCGTGCCGATCGGCTTGATCGGCGTCGTCCTGCGCTTGAACTGCCATCTCTGGATATGCTCGCCGTCCTGCGCGTTGAGGAAGCGCAGATGCGGCATCACCCGGTCGCCCGGTCCCGACGCGTCGCCGATCTGGAGATCGTAGAGGAAGCCGAAGGAGCGGATGTCGGTCTCCGACAGCAGCAGATCGGTCGCCTCCGGTTTGAAGGTGAAATAGGCCTCGAGCCGGATCGGCCCCGCCCGGCGGAAGGTCAGGCGCTTGATCGCGACGTTCTGCGCGCCCTTCCTCGGCCGCGTCGCGATCTTCAGCGCATAGGAGCCGTCGACCCCGCCATGCGAGCCGAAATCCCAGTTCGGCAGGGTCGAGAGCATGGCGTGGCTGTGCTGGGCATAGCCCGGCAGCATCGCGTCGAGACTGTCCTCGTAATTGCCGACGAGCTGGGTCCAGCCGCACATGCCGCGGTCGAAATCGTCGAGGCAGATGATCCGGGACAGGGGATCGAAGCGGCTGAGCTGCGGATCGGCCTCGCGGATGGCGCGGCGCAGGGTGTCGATGTCGGTCATGGCGATTACCCCTTCACCGCGCCGGCGGTCAGGCCGGCGACGAGATGCTTCTGCATGAGGACGACGAAGGCGAGCACCGGCACGAGCTGCACGGTCGAGGCGGCGAAGAGCACACCCCATTCGACGCCCTCGACGGCGCCGATCATCTCGGAGATCACCAGCGGCGCGGTCTTGGCCTTGGTCGTGGTGAAGATGAAGGCGAAGAGGAATTCGTTCCAGGCATAGACGATGACGAAGACCGAGACCGCGAGCATGCCCTGCGCCGCCATCGGCAGGATCACGCGGGCGATGATCTGGATCTGCGAGGCGCCGTCCATCATCGCGGCCTCGTCGAGCTCGCGCGGGATCTGGTCGATGAAGGTGCGCATCACCACCGTCCCGAGCGAGACGAAGAAGGTGGCGTAGAGCACGATCAGCACGAAATGGGTGTCGTTGAGGCCGAGCCGGTTCACCACCGGAAACAGCGGCAGGGTGATCACGATCGGCGGGATCAGCCGGATGAAGATCAGGAAGAAAGCGGAAGCCTGCAGGCCCCTGGAGGCGAAGCGCGAATAGGCGAAGCCGGCGAGCAGGGAGACGCCGACGGCGAGCACGGTCGCGCCGAGCGTGACCAGGAAGCTGTTCCACAGGCCGAAGAAGAAGTCGCCCCAGCGGCTCCACAGAGCCTGGTAGTTCGCCAGCGTCGGAGAAAAGGACAGCGCGCCCGTCGTCGAAAAAATGTCGCGGTCGGCCTTGAAGGACGACAATGCGATCAGGCCGATCGGCACCAGCGACCAGGCGACGATCGCGGCGACGCCGACGAGCTTGAGGAGATGGCGCAGAAGCTTAGGCATGCTTGCCGAACATCTCCCTGTAGAGCCGGCGCAGATAGAGCAGCGCGAGCAGGAGCGAGGCGAGCACGAGCAGCCAGCCGGTGGCGGCGGCCGGGCCGAAGGCGTTGTAGCGGAAGGCCTCGAGATAGAGGTAGACCGCCATCACCTCGGTCGAGCGCGCCGGGCCGCCGCCGGTCATCAGCCAGACCTCGGAGAACAGGCGGAAGGCGAAGATGTAGCGGAACAGCGCCGCGATCAGCAGCGCCGGCATCAGGAGCGGCAGCGTGACCCGGCGGAACGAGGTCCAGGGCGAAGCGCCGTCGATCGCCGCGGCCTCGTAGAGATCGCTCGAGATCGAGAGCCGCGCCGCATAGAGGATGATGAAGCTGAAGGGCAGGTGCAGCCAGATCGAGAGCAGGCTGACCATGGCGAGGCCGTGGCCCGGGTTCACCGCCCATTCGATCGGCGGCAGGCCGAGCGACATCAGAAGCCGGCTCATCATCCCGACATCGGGCTCGAACAGGAAGCGCCACATGACGACGGCGGAAACCTCGCTGACGGCATAGGGCGCGAGCACGATCGCCAGCAGCAGCGGCCGGAACGGCACGCCCGAGGCGAAGAACAGCGCCATGCCGAGCCCGAGCAGCAATTCGACATGCACCACCACGGCGACCACGATCACCGTGTTGAGCAGCGCCTTCCAGAAATAGGGATCGCCCAGCACCTTGGCGTAGTTGGCGAAGCCGACGAAGCTCGCCGCCTGGCCGAAGGATGACTGGTTGAGGCTGAGCCAGAAGACGTAGATCGCCGGCAGGAAGATGATGCCGCCGATCATCAGCTGCACCGGCGAGACCAGCGCGATGGCGGAGAGGGGCGTTCTCTGGCTCATCTCCGATCCTCCACCCTGGTCATCCCGGATCGGCGCGGCTTCGCCGCTTGTCCGGGATGAGCCGCGAGGGATTGGAGGCCGAGAGCAACGCGCATTGTCACGCGATCCTGAAGCGCGCCAGCGCGTCGCGGTCGATCTCGATGCCGAGACCCGGCCCCTGCGGCACGGACAGCTTGCCGTCGACCAGCTGCGCACCCTCGCCGACGATCGGATGGGTGAAGGCGTCGCGCAGCGGGTTCTGGTAGACCATGCACTCGAAGGTGCGGAAGCTCTCGGCCGCGGCGGCGAGCTGCAGGCTGGCGGCGACGCAGATCGCGCCCGACCAGCCGACATGCGGGGCGTAAGGAGTGTTGAAGGCGGCGGCGAGCTCGCAGATGCGCCAGGTCTCGCTGATCCCGCCCGAGCGCGTCACGTCGGGCTGGATCAGCCCGAGCGAGCGGTCCTGCAGCGAGGCCAGCGCATCCGTCGCGACGAAGTCGCTTTCGCCCGCCGCGAGCCTGATCGGCAGGTGCCGGGCGAGGCGGCGATAGCCCTCGCGGTCCTGCGGCGCGATCGGCTCCTCGAAGAAGCCATAGCCGAGATCGGCCAGGGCCCGCCCGACGGTCAGCGCATCGTCGACGTCATAGGCCCAGTTCGCATCGACATAGAGAGCAATGTCGTCGCCGGCGAGCCTGCGGACGAGTTTCGCGCGGGCGATCGCGTCGCGCAGCGGGTGGCCGAGCTTGACCTTGACCTCGCGGAAGCCGGCTCCCAGCACGGCGGCGACCTCCGCCTCGACGGTGGCATCGTCGAGCCAGTTGATCGAGGAGGCATAGGCCGCGACCTCCTTGCGCCCCATGCCGCCGAGCAGCTTGTGGACCGGTTGGCCCGCCTGCTTGCCGGCGATGTCCCAGAGCGCGATGTCGACGGCGGCGATCGCCTCGACGATCTGGCCGCCCGGCCGCCCGGACAAGGCGGCGCGCATCGTCTTCCAGAGCGCGCGCCGATCGGCGGCATCGCGCCCGATGAGCCGCGGCGCCAGCGCCTCCTCGATGAAGCGGGCATAGCCTGCCGCGCCACGGCGGCAGAGCCCTTCGCCGAAGCCGCCAGTGCCGTCTTCGGTCTCGACCTCGACCACGACGATCTCGATCGCCGGATAGTCGCCCTGCGAGGTCCGCTGGACCTTGGGCAGGGCCGCCCGCAGCGGGTGCGCGACGATCTTCGAGATGCGGCTGGCCGGCATGCGGCGTCGTCCTCCCATGTCATTCAACTTATCTGATAGGTTGAACAGTTGCCAAGTGGAGCGGCATCTGTCAATGATCGTCGAACGGAGGTGACCGATGCGCGATGCCGCTTCATCCCTGCTGGACGGGGACGACCCGTTCGCCGGCGGCGACGTGGTGCCGATGCGGCTCGGCGATGCCGTCATCCAGCGCATCACCCAGGCGATCCAGGACGGCAGGCTCAAGCCCGGCGACGCCTTGCCGTCGGAAGCGCGGATCGCCGCCTCCTTCGGCGTCAGCAAGCCGATCGCCCGCGAGGCGATCCGCCAGCTCGCGGCGATGGGCGTCGTCCATATCCAGCAGGGCAAGCCGACCCGGGTGCAGGCGCTCGATGCCGCCCCGCTCGATCGCTTCTATCGCTTCGCCGTGCGCGGCCGCCCGAACGGCCTGACCGAGGCGGTGGAGCTGCGCCGTATCCTCGAGCCGCCGATCGCCGCCCACAGCGCCGCGCGGCGTTCGGCCGGGGATGTCGAGAAGCTCGACCTGATCCTCGCCCGCATGGAGGATGCGCTCGGCCGCGTGCCGCGCTGGATCGAGGCCGATCTCGATTTCCACGAGGCGATCGCCGCCTCCTCCGGCAACCGCCTGCTCGATTTCCAGATCAGGGGCCTGCGGCCGGTGATCCGCGAGGTGATGGAGATCTTCAACTCGCGCGGGACGCGCACCAGGGCCGATTGGCGCCGCACTCTCGAGCGGCACGTGCGCGTCGTCGCGGCGATCCGCGAGGGTGATCCGGTCGCGGCCTCGGCTGCCATGAACAAGCATTTCGAAGCGGCTGAAGCCGCCATCGCGGAACTCGCGAGCCATCGGGAGGAAAAACATGAGCACGGAGACGGGACCGAGCCGTAGGCAGTTCGGCGCCGGCATTCTCGGGTTGAGCTTCGCGGCGCTCGCGGGCGGGGCAGCGCGTGCGCAGCAAGGCGGGCCGTTCAACGTCTTCACCCATCGCGTCATGCAGACGGTCTCGACCGGCGCGCAGGGCGGCGACATCACCAGGGACTGGGCCGCCAGGAACGGCGTCAGCGTCCAGTGGACAACCTTCGACACCGGCCCGCTGCAGGAGCGCCTGTTCCGCGAGGCGAGCCTCGGCGAGACCTCGGTCGACGTCGGCTTCGTCGTCAACACGCAGGTCGTGCCGCGCGCCGCCAGCCTGTTCGAGCCGCTCGACGATTACCTGAAGAAGGACCCGGTCGAGGACCTCGCCGACATCTTCCCCGGCTTGATGAAGGGCATGAATGTCGGCGGCAGGCAGCTCGCCGTGCCGTTCCGGCATGCCTCGTCCGGGCTGCACTACAACGAAGAGATCCTGGCCGAGAAGGGTTTCTCCAGGCCGCCGGCGACGATCGAGGAGATGATCGAGATCGCCAAGGCCTGCAGCTATCGCCGCGCCGACGGCACCCAGGTCGTCGGCCTGTGCACGCCGGGCGTGACCTATCCCAACGTCATCGACCTCGCCCGCGCCTGGGACGGCGAGTTCATCACGCCCGACTTCAAATGCGCCGCCGACCAGCCGCCGATGCTGAATGCGATCAGGACCCTGCGCGAACTGTTCCAGGCCAACGCCTTCCCACGCAGTTTCGCGACGCTCTCGCCCGAGGACGTCAATGTCTGGATGCAGCAGGGCCGGGCGGCGATGAGCCTGCAGAGCATGGGCCGCAACCGCATCTACAACGATCCGCAGAAGTCGAAATTCCCCGGCAGGATCAAGACGGTCGCCGTGCCGGCCTCGAAGACGCTGGCGGGGAAATACGACGCGGCCCCGGCCAAGGTCGAGTTCTGGGGTATGGTCATCCCGAAGAACGCGAAGCGGAAGGACCTTGCCTGGAGCTTCATCAAGGCGATGGCCTCGAAGGAGGCGACGCTGAAGGCGGCGCTCAACGGCAACGGCCCGGTGCGCGCCTCGACCTATGCCGACCCGAGCTTCGCCGGCACCGTGCCCTATGCGGCCGAGGAGCTGAAGGTGCTGAAGGTGGCACGCGTGCCGCTGCCGGCCTTCGACGAGGCGGCGCGTGCCGGCGACCTCTTCAAGGAGGAGGCGGAGGCCGCGGTGCTCGGCATGAAGACGCCGGAGGAGGCGATGGCCTCGCTGGTCAAGCGCGTCCAGCCGCTGCTGCCGGCCTGACCTCACGCAGCGGCCATGGCGCCGAAGACTTGGACGTCCGGAGGAGATGCCATGACCTTTCCGATCTCGCGCCGCCGCTTCGGCGCTCTCGCAGGCGCGGCCGTGGCCGCTGCGGCCCTGCCCGGCCGGGTCTTCGCCCAGGCGCAGACGCTGACCGTGCTCGGCCATCGCGTCCATCAGACCGCGGCCACGACCGGGCCGGGAGGCGACGCCACCGAAGCCTTCCGCAAGGCGAGCGGAGCGAGTCTGAACTGGGTCACCTTCGGCGACGTCAACGCCGTGCACGAGCGCCTGCTGCGCGAGGCCTCGCTGGCCGAGACCTCGATCGACGTCGCCTACCTCGTCAACGGCCGCGCCGTGCCGCGCAATCTCAGGCTGTTCGAGCCGCTCGATGCGCTGCTGAAGGAGGCGCCGATCGAGGCCTTCGACGATTTCGCGCCAGGCCTGATCGGCCCGCTCAAGCGCGATGGCGCGCTGCACGGGATCCCGGTCCGCCACGCCACCAATGCGCTGATCTACAACGAGGCCCTGCTGGAGGAGCGCGGCGTCGGCACGCTGCCGGCGAGCTTCGAGGAGCTGGTCGAGCTCGCCCGCAAGCTCACCTTCAAGCGCGACGATGGCACGCAGGTCCACGGCCTCGCCTTCACCGCGGTCTTCGCCTCGAACTTCCTGACCTTCGCCCGTTGCCTCGGCGGCGACTACATGACCGCCGACGGCAAGCTCGTCGCCAACGAACCGGCCATGGTCAAGGCCCTGACCATCCTCGCCGATCTCTACAAGACCGGCGTGCTGCCGCGGAACTTCGCCACGGTGAACAACGAGGAGATCACCACCTGGATGCAGCAGGGCCGGGCGGCGATGACGATCAACCCGTTCGCCCGCCTCGTCTCCTACAATGATCCGGCCAAGGGCAAGTACGGCGGGCGCTTCAAGTCGTTGCTGCCGCCGATGGCGGCCGACCTCGCCGGCAGGCTCGCCTTTGCGCCCACGGTCGAGTTCTGGTCGCTGATGATCCCGAGGAACGCGAAGCAGAAGCCGCTCGCCTGGGAGCTGATCCGCGCGCTGTCCTCGAAGGCCGGCGCCACCGCGATGGCGCTCAACGGCAACGGCCCGACGCGGATCTCGACCTATGCCGACGACAAGCTGATGGCGGCGATGCCCTATGCGGCCGACGAGGCCGCGGCGCTGAAAGCCTCGCGCATCCATCTGCCCGCCTTCGACGAGCAGGCCCGCGCCCACGACATCTTCGTCGAGGAGACTCAAGCGGCGGTGCTCGGCCGCAAGCCGCCGCAGCAGGCGATGGACGACGCAGTCGCCCGCGTGAAGCCGCTGCTCGGCTGATGCCGGAGCCGCTTTCAGGGCGCGTCGCCCTCGTCACCGGCGCGGCACGCGGCATCGGCCGCGCGATCGCGACGACGCTCGCCGAGGCCGGCGCGCATGTGATCGTCCATGATCGGGACGCCGCGGCCGCCCGCGCCGTCGCGGCCGATCTGCGAGGCGCCGATCTCGCCGCGTCGCCCCTGGTCGCCGATCTCGCGAAGGTCGCGGCCCCTTCCGCCATGGCGGCGGAGCTGGCGGCGAACCGGACCGAGCCCGACATTCTCGTGCTCTGCGCGTCGGTGGAGGTCCCCGAGAGCTGGGACGCGGTCTCCGAAGCCGCCATGGCCGCCCAGACGCAAATCAATCTCCATGCCACGCTGCGGCTGCTCCAGGCCTTCCTGCCGGGCATGCTGGCCCGTGGCTTCGGCCGGGTGATCGCCATCGGCAGCGTGCAGGAGGCGCGCCCCAATCCGACGCATTTCTATTACGCGGCGACCAAGGCCGCGCAGACCAACATGATCCTTAATCTGGCGCGGACCCTGCGCGTGCCGGGCGTCACCTGCAACGTCGTCCAGCCCGGCGCGATCCGGACCGAGCGCAACCGCGCCGCCCTGGCGCAGCCCGGGCGCGAGGAGCAGGTGCTCGCACGCATTCCGCTCGGGCGGATCGGCACGCCGGAGGACTGCGCCGGCGTCGCGCTGCTGCTCTGTTCGCCCGCGGGCGCCTACATCAACGGCGCCGAGATCGCCGTGGATGGCGGCATGCGGCTATGAGCCGCTCACGGGCGCGGCGGGCTCCAGCTTCGGTAGCGACAGCGTGACGCGCAGGCCGCCTTCGGCCCGGTTGTCCAGCGTGATCGAGCCGTCATGCGAACGGGCGACGGCGAGCGCGATCGTCAGGCCGAGCCCCGAACCGCCGGTCTGGCGCCCGCGTGATTCCTCGAGCCGGACGAACGGGTGGAACACCCGCTCCCTGTCCGCCTCGGCGATGCCCGGTCCCTCATCCTCGACGAGGATGGCGAAGCTGTCGCCGGCGTCGGCGATGCTGACCTTGGCCGCCCGGCCATATTTCACGGCGTTGCCGATGATGTTGGAGGCGGCGCGTTTCAGGGCGAGGACCCTGCCCCTGACCGGCGCGGAGTTCAGCCCGACCAGCGACACCGGGTGGCCCTGGTCGACATGCTCGTCGACGATCGTCTCGACCACCGAAGCGAGGTCTACCGCGCGCAGCGGCTCGCCCGAGGTGCCGCCGCGCAGATAATCGAGCGTCGAGTCGATCATCGCCTCCATCTCGCCGAGGTCGGCGTCGATCAGGGCGCGGGTCGCATCGTCTTCCAGGAATTCGGACCGGAGCCGCAGGCGCGTGATCGGCGTGCGCAGATCATGCGAGACGGCGGCCATCGCCTGCATCCGCTCGGCGACGAGGTGCCGGATGCGCTCCCGCATCGCGTTGAAGGCGCGCGCGGCCCGGCGCACCTCGGCGGGGCCGGTTTCGGGAAGCGGTTGCGGGACCTGGTCGGGGCTGAAGCGCTCGGCCGCCTCGGCGAGATCGCGCAGCGGCCGCGTCGCCCAGCGGAGCAGCAGCAGCGCGACGACGATGATGGCGACGGCGAAGCAGATCACGATCGCGGTCAGCCCCCAGTCGAGATGCTGCGAGGCCCCGAGGGCGGAGGAGGAGAAATTGACCCAGGAGCCGTCGTCGAGCCGCACCGAGACCAGCATCATGTGCTTGTAGGCATCGGTCTCGCCGGCGCCGAGCGCGCCATCGTCGGCGAAGCCGACCCGGAAGGATTCCGCGGCCAGCTCCGGAGCGAGCGCCTTGAGGCGCGCCTCCATCGCCCGGGTCCGCTCGGTCATCGGAGCCGTGCCGAGGACCAGGCTGACCTTGCTCCAGTGCACCTCCAGGCTGGCGCTCGACAGATCATGCGCGACACGGTCGCGCTCCGGCGCCTGCGGCAGGCGCGCGATCGCCCGCTTGATCGAGACGATGCGCTCGGCGAGGCCTCGGTCCTGACCGGCCGTCGCGAGGCTCTCGACGCCGACCCGATAGGCCCAGTAGCCGAGCAGGTGGAAGGCGAGCAGCGCCGCGACCAGGACGAGGATGGCCCGGCTGGCGACGGTGTCGGGCCAGAGCCGTTTGAGCAGAGGCGTCAAGCGGGCCGCTCCTGCCGGTGGTCGACCTGCGAGGCGAAGAGATAGCCGGCGCCGCGGACCGTCTTGATCAGCTGGCCGCCACGAGGATCGGCCTCGAGCTTGCGGCGCAGGCGGCTGATCTGGACGTCGATCGTGCGGTCGAAGGGATCGTCGCTCGTCCGCGCCTTGGCGAACTGCATCAGCGCCTCGCGGGAGAGGACCCGGTTGGCATGCTCGACGAAGGCGACGAGCAGGTCGAACTCGCCGGTCGACAGGTCGATCAAGGTTCCGGCCGGCGACTGGAGCTCGCGCCGCCGCAGGTCCATGCGCCAGCCGTCGAAGGTCACCATCGCGCCCGCCGGCGCGGCGGCAGAGCCGCGCTCCGTCCGCGCCCGGCGCAACACCGCCCGGATCCGCGCCAGCAGCTCGCGCGGACTGAACGGCTTGGTGACGTAATCGTCCGCCCCCTCCTCGAGGCCGATGATGCGGTCGCTCTCCTCGGTCCGGGCGGTCAGCATCACGATCGGCACCTGCGAGGTCGCGCGCACCTCGCGGCAGAGCTCGACGCCCGAGCGCCCGGGCAGCATCAGGTCGAGCACGATCAGGTCGATGGCGCTGTGCGCCAGCGCTTCCAGCATCGCCCGCCCGTCCGGCGCTCCGGTGACCTGGTAGCCGTGCCGCTGCAGGAAACGCGCGACGAGCAGCCTGATCTGCGGATCGTCGTCGACCACCAGGACATGGCCATGGTCGTCGGCGGCGGTTGCCGCAGGGGCCTGGTTCGTCTCTCGTTGTGCCTGCGTCGGAATGGTCCTGCCCCTCGAAACGCGATGCTGCGATCTGCTCTCCGCCACATTAGCGCGCTCGCGGCCCAGCCGCTCGGCCCGCTTTGAAACAATTTGTAACGGACGCCCGCGAAACGGCGCTGCTACCCCTGTCGCATCGAGACAGGGGAGCGGAATCGTGCCGTTCGTGAAGGTGCCGTTGCTGATGGCGGTGGGCGTGGCACTGGGCGCCTGCTCCGCCACTGTGCCAGACCATCTGGCGCGGCCGGCTGATCCGAACGCTCGCGTCCCTGCCGTCTCCTATCGCAGCGTGACGACGGGGGCCACCGCCCTGCGCCCGGCCGAGCCCAAGGATTGGCGCGAGCTCAACCGCCAGGTCGGGCCGAAGTCATGATGCTGCCCGCCTGCTCCACCGTTTCGTTCGCTCCATCGACTCACAGGCCAGCCTTGACCGCTCCGACTGAGCCGAATGCCCGCCGCCTGCTGCGCTGGAGCCTGCTTGCCGGCACGGCGGCTCTGCTCGGCGGCTGTGTCGGCGTCTCGGCCGATGGCGGCATGGCGCCAATCCAGATGGCCGCCTATGCCGAGATCGGCAAGGACGTCGTCAAGATCGGCGACGACGCAGGCGCGCTCACGGCGAAGGCGCGGGTCGACCAGCTCCTGCGCAAGCCGCTGACCGCAGACACTGCCGTGCAGGTCGCGCTGCTCAACAATCGCGGCCTGCAGGCCGCCTTCAACGAGCTCGGCATCGCCGAGGCCCAGATGGTCGCGGCGAGCCTGCCGCCCAATCCGCGCCTCGGCATCTCCAAGCTGTCGGGGCGCTTCGAAATCGAGATCGAGCGCCAGATCGCCGGCAGCCTGCTCGCGCTGGTCACCTTGCCGGTGCGTGCCGAGATCGCCGGCGACCGCTTCCGGACCGCGCAGTTGCGGGCGGCCGAGGCGGTGCTGAAGCTCGCTGCCGATACGCGGCGCCAGTATTATCGCGCGGTCGCCGCCAACGCTCAGGTCACCTTCTATCAGCAGGCCAAGGACTCCGCCGATGCCGCGTCGGAGCTGTTCAGGCGGCTGGGCGAATCCGGCGGCGTCAACAAGCTCGACCAGGCCCGCGAATTCGCCTTCGAGGCCGAGCTGACCGTGCAGCTCGCCCAGGCGCGCCAGCAGCAGCGCCAGGAGCGTGAACGGCTCGTCCGTCAGCTCGGGCTCTGGGGCGACGATCTCAAGTTCGCGCTGCCCGGAACCCTGCCGCCCTTGCCGCGGCTGCAAGCGGTGAAAGCGGTCGAGGCCGAGGCGCTGCGCAAGCGCATCGACGTCCAGATCGCGCGGGCGGAGCTCGACACGCTCGCGAAGTCGCTCGGGCTCGCCAATGCGACCCGCTTCGTCAACGACGTCGATCTGCTCGGGCGCCGCACTTACGATCGCGGCCGCAGCATCGCCGCCGACGGCCATGTCGAGCGCGAATCCGGGCGCAGCCGGACGCTGGAGCTCGAGCTCGAGATCCCGATCTATGATTTCGGCCAGTCCAGGGTCGCTCTCGCCGAGCAGAGCTACATGCAGGCCGCGAACAGGCTGGCGGAGAAGGCGGTCAATGCCCGCTCGGAGGCGCGCGAGGCCTATACCTCCTACCGCGCCAGCTACGACATCGCCCGCCAGTACCAGAACAACGTGCTGCCGCTGCGCAAGATCATCCAGGACGAGTCGCTGCTGCACTACAACGGCATGCTGACCGACGTGACACAGCTCATCGTCGACGCCCGCAGCCGCATCCTGTCGAATGTCGCGGCGATCAACGCGCGCCGCGATGTCTGGATCGCGCATACCGACTTCAAGCACGCGCTGATCGGCGGCGGCAGCGCAGGCGGCGGCCCGTCGGCCGTCGCGGCGGCGAGCGGCGGCGATTCCGGCGGCGGCCACTGAACGGAGGAGCCGAGCATGACGACGCTATCGCGCAGGGGCTTCATCGGCTCGTCCGGCCTCGTGCTCGCGGGGGCGGGCATGGTCTCGGGCCGCTCGGCCTTCGCCGCCGTGCCGGAGGCCCCGACCATGGCCGAGGCGACGACGCAGGCGCCGCTCGTCCCGACCACGGGGCCGGACTACCAGCCGGTCGCGACCCTGAACGGCTGGTCGCTGCCCTGGCGCATGAACGGCGACTGGAAGGAGTTCCACCTCGTCGCCGAGCCGGTGGTGCGCGAGCTCGCCCCCGGCATGAAGGCCTATCTCTGGGGCTATAACGGCCAGTCGCCGGGGCCGACCATCGAGGCGGTCGAGGGCGACAACGTCCGCATCTACGTCACCAACAAGCTGCCGGAGAACACGGCGGTGCACTGGCACGGCCAGCGCCTGCCCAACGGCATGGACGGCGTCGGCGGCCTGACGCAGCCGCACATCCCGCCGGGCAGAACCTTCGTCTACGAGTTCCAGCTCCGGCGCTCGGGCACCTTCATGTACCACCCGCACTCCGACGAGATGGTCCAGATGGCGATGGGCATGATGGGCTTCTTCGTCGTCCATCCCAAGGACCCGGCCTTCCGCCGCGTCGACCGCGACTTCGTCTTCCTGCTCAACGCCTTCGACATCGAGCCCGGCTCCTATGTGCCGAAGGTCAACACCATGCTCGATTTCAACCTGTGGTGCTGGAACAGCCGGGTCTTTCCGGGCATCGATCCGTTCGTCGTGGGCAAGAACGACAAGGTCAGGGTCCGCTTCGGCAACCTCACCATGACCAACCACCCGATCCATATGCACGGCTACGAGTTCAAGGTCTCGTGCACCGATGGCGGCTGGGTCGATCCGGCGGCGGCCTGGGACGAGGTCTCGATCGACTGCGCCGTCGGCCAGATGCGCGCCTTCGATTTCGTCGCCGACGAGCCGGGCGACTGGGCCATCCATTGCCACAAATCGCACCACACCATGAATGCCATGGGCCATTCGGTGAAGACCTATATCGGCGTCGGCAAGAAGGACCTGGCCAAGCGCATCGCCAGGATCGCGCCGGGCTACATGCCGATGGGTTCGAACGGCATGGGCGAGATGGGCGCGATGGAGATGCCGCTGCCGGACAACACCCTGCCGATGATGACCGGCTATGCCCAGTTCGGGCCGGTCGAGATGGGCGGCATGTTCTCGGTGGTGAAGGTCCGCGAAGGGCTGGCGAAGAACGACTACAAGGATCCCGGCTGGTTCAAGCATCCGCAAGGCACGGTCGCCTTCGAATACAAGGGGCAGAAGCTGGGCGAAGCCCCGCGGGCGAGTTCGCCCGACAGCGGCGTCGAGGCGGCCGAGTGGCGGGTCAAGGACCCGCGCAAGCCGAGCCTCGGACCGGACGGCAAGCCGCGGCCTGCGGCGAAGAACTCCCACTCCAACCATTGAGATGACGATGATCGATCGGAGAAGCCCATGATGACGGCATTCAAGCTCGCGGCGCTCGCGGTCCTCCTCTCTGCCGGCACGGCCCTCGCCGGGCCCGGCGCGGCCGGCCATGGCCACGGCCACGGCGGCGAGACCGCCTACGGCAAGCCGGGCGACCCGAAGAAGTCCGCGCGCATCGTCCAGGTCGTGATGAGCGAGCGAGACGGCAAGATGGTCTTCATTCCGGACCGGATCGAGGTCCGGCGCGGCGAGCAGGTCCGCTTCCGGCTGCGCAACGACGGCGAGCTCGAGCACGAACTGGTCTTGGCGACGTTGGAGGAGAACCTCAAGCACGCTGTCGAGATGCAGAAGAACCCCGACATGGAGCACGACGATCCGAACGCCAGGCGCCTCGCGCCGAAGAAGACCGGCGAGATCGTCTGGGCCTTCACCAAGGCGGGCGAGTTCGACTTCTCCTGCCTGATTCCCGGTCACCGCGAGGCGGGCATGACCGGCAAGATCATCGTCAAATAGGCTGCCGGCGAAAGGAGCATCCCATGCTGAAGACCGCCACCGTCCTCGCTGCCCTCGTCATCGCCCTGCCTGCCGCCGCGCAGTCGGTGAGCGGAACCGTCACCAAGGTCGACGGGCACCAGGGCAAGCTCACCATCAATCACGGCCCGATCAAGAACCTCGACATGGACGCGATGACCATGGTGTTCCGCGCCGGCGATCCGGCCATGCTGAAAGGGCTGAAGGCCGGCGACAAGATCAAGTTCGACGCCGACCGCGTCAACGGCCAGATCACGGTCACCAAGCTCCAGAAGGCGAATTGACCGGGCCGGGGAATGCGCTGATCCGCGCTTCACTCCGGATCGGCCGCCCTCGGTTGCGATGCCGTCGAGGCAGGCGCAGTCCCGCGCCGGCCAGGGGCTCCGCTCCGCGCGCCTGCCGTGGCGGTTGACCCGTTTCGCTGCGATCAATGGGGTTCGGGCGGCCGATTTTGATAGTTTGTTGCAGAAGGACGCCGAAATTCAGGGCCGGCCCTTGCTGACAAGGGCTTTTGGTTGGGTATTGTGGTCTGGAGAGGCGCGGGTTTGTGGGGCGTGCGGGGCTTTGGTCCTGCGTCGGTTCGCTTGGCCTTTGCGTCTGGTGTGGTGAAGGAGCCTGCATGATCTCCCCGATCCTTTCGGTTTCGAAGCTGACGACGTCCTTCCGTGTTGAGGGTCAGTGGCGCTCGGTGGTTCGGGATCTGTCCTTCGACATCAAGCCGCAGGAGACGGTTGCGGTCGTGGGCGAGTCTGGGTCGGGCAAGAGCGTGACGGCGTTGTCGATCATGCGTCTGACGCCGCCCGGGTCGAGCCGGATCGAGGGCTCGAT